>CAWJDE010000004.1:0-1090799 GCA_963841545.1 uncultured Chloroflexia bacterium
ACAAACAAAAATACCGCTGAAGAGCGGTATTCCTGCATCATACTAAGGCTGGGGATTAAGGATTCGAACCTCAATTTTCGCGTCCAGAGCGCGACGTGCTGCCGTTGCACCAATCCCCAAAGCTGTCTTAACTGGTTCAGATTCAGTTGCCCCGCTATTAGGCGAGGCCGCAATTCAAGTAACGGGCGTTATTCTAACATGCCGAACGCACGCGGGCAAGGGCCGCCCCCTCCCTTCCATCATTCATCCATTCATCGCATCAACTGACGTTCCACCGCCCCCTCAAAATTGCCATCCACGCGCTACTACTTCCTCTTCCTTCTCTCCCCCGCATTCCCCAAGCACGACTGAGCGCCGAAAGCCGAAAGTGTGGGCGTTGTCCTACGCCGATGCTTGCCCACGAACTTCGTAGGTCGGGCTGCCGTAGCGCACTCCGGCGGAGACCCCGCTCCCCGCGGGGCTAGCCCGACCCGCCCTTGCTGTCATCAACCATGATCCATTCTCTATTCTCTTTTCTCCACTTTTCCCCCAAACATTGTAGTACTAATACAAGGGCGTACAAGGACGTACAAACTCCGTCATTGACACTAGCACGTATGTTCTGTATCATAGTTCCATGCATCCCCACGTTTCCCCGCAGCAACTCCATTTCCAACCAGCCAGGCCTCCGCGCTCCGCACCCGCACAGCTGTCCCCCGGACGCCGCTCCGATTCCCTTCCCGCCTCGCTATTCAATACGGACGAGTTGGTTCCAGCCGGCTTCCGTCATGCGCTGTTCGCTGGGATAGTCCAGACCCGTTTTCACACCCCCATCCCATGCTCAGCCCTCTCGGCTCGCCGCTCTCCACGCGAAGCGTGCAGTCGCGCGGTTTTTTCGCCCGTTAATATTCTTATCCCCGCCACGTCGCATAGTCGCCAAACACATATCGCCCTTGGCCTACGGTTCCGTCTCTCTAATAGCAGCAGACTGCGCTCACAAGGCTATCCGCAAGTACTATTCGAACCTCATTCGAATTCTTTATCACGCAATGTCGCGGAATGCGGCATCCGAAGCCGCCATTGCGCATGCCAGCGAGACGACTCGCAGACCCGGCATCCAGCCGCTATTGCGCATGTCCCGCGGACGACTCGGCGACGTTCGCAGGTCAGCGATATGAATCGCCGATACTTCTGTATTTGCTCTTAGCTGAAAGCTGACAGTCGGAGCGAAGTCGTAGCGAAGCAGCGAAGATCCCGCCGAAGGCGGGACGGAGACATCATCCCCGATTTGGGGATCCCGCTTCAGCGGGGCGGAGACTCCGCTTTGGGCTTAGTCTGACGGCTGTAGCCGAAGCTGAGATCCCGACAGCGGGACTCTCAACCGAACCTTAACAACTGAATAGCCCTCCCCTACTTCCTCGCCGCCCGCCGGGTGTTGTCCTCCATGTCCAGCATGATCAGCAACCCCTTGCTCACCGCCTGCATCGCCGCAAAATACAGCACCCCGTGCAGCGGCCGTTCCAGGATGAACACCACATTCTGTAGGATATCGGTGAACCCCATGCCCGGCAGCAAGCCGCGCACGGATTGCAGCGCGAAGACTCCGATGCTCATCACCACGTCCAGCAGATAGATCCCCGCCACCACCCACGACAGGATCGCGACCCATCGCGCCACGCGTATCACGGCCTCCCGGTCGAAATAAGTCCCCAGGAAATGTTCCTTCTGTTCGCTCATCCCATTCTCCTCATGTTGAGCCTTCCCAAAGATCGGCGGACCTCGTTACGCCGCCTGCTCCAAAACCTCGATCGCCGTCCGGATCCTCCGGAGCACGACCTCTCGCCCGATCACTTCCATGCTCTCGAACAGCGGCGGGCTCACCTTCTGCCCCGTCACCGCCACCCGCAGGATGCCGAACACCTGTCCCGCCGAAAGCCCCATCTCTTCCACCAGCGCACGCATCGGCGGCTCTGCCTTCTCCACCGTCAGCGGCTCGATCTGCTCCAGGGCGCGCAGCGACTTGCGCGCCGCATCCAGCGCCTGCTCGCGTGTCAGCCCCTTCGCTATCAGGTCCTCCGCATTGGGCCGCACATCGCCCCGGAAGAAAAAGCCCGCCATGTCCACAGCCTCATCCAGCGTCGTCAGGCGCAGCTTCAGCAGCGGCGTTACCCTCATCAGCATTTCATCCGTCACCGCTCAGCCCGGCCTTCTCAAAGAAAGGCTTGATGCGTCTCGCCAGGTCCGCGTCCGATAGCATCCGGATGTGTGTGCCGTTGAAGTGGTCCAGCTTGGCAAAATTGATCGCCGCCGGCGAGACGGTCAACTGCGATAGGTCAAACCGCTCGACCATATCCCGGATGCTCAGCACGTCATCCTCGGCCACGCCCCAGCCCATCAGCACGATCCAGTTCAGCACGCCCTCGGGGATGAATCCCAGGTCTTGCATATCCTTGACGAATACCGAGTACCCATCCTTGATCGCCTCTGCTGCATCCCGCTTCGACAGTTTGCCCTTGCCGCTCGGCTTCAGGAACAGGGAAAGATGCACCCACTCCGGCTCCTCCCATCCGAAAGCGCGCACGATGTTGACGTGCAGCGGGAACGTGCTCAGCCACTCCGCCCCGCGCAGCACATGCGTGATCTCCATCAAATGATCATCCACCATCGCCGCCAGGTGATACGTCGGCAGCCCGTCCGATTTCAGGATCACATAGTCGTCGATGTTCTTGTTCTCGATCAGGATGTCCCCGCGCAGCATGTCGTGCGCGGTCGTGGTTCCTTCCTTCGGCATCTTGAACCGGATTACGTGCCGTTCGCCCTGCGCCACCCGCTTCGCCGCCTCATCCGGATCGATGCGCCGGCACAGCCCATCATAAGGCGGAGCATTCTTCTGCCTCTGCTCCTGTCGCACTTTCTCCAGCCGCTCCGGCGTGCAGAAGCACGGATAAGCATGGTCGCTCTCCACCAGGATGCGCGCGTGCTGGGTGTAGATGTCACGCCGTTCGGTCTGCCGGTACGGGCCGAACGGCCCGCCTACATCCGGGCCTTCGTCATACTCAAGTCCCAGCCAGCGCAGCCCATCCATGATCTCCTGCTCCGAGCCGGGCACCGTTCGCTTGAGGTCTGTGTCCTCCACGCGCAGCACGAACTTGCCGCCCGTCTTTCTCGCCCATAGATAGTCATAGAGTGCCGTGCGCGCGGTTGCCAAATGCATATGCCCCGTGGGGGATGGCGCCACTCGCACTCGCGCCGGCTTGATGTGATCTGTCATTGCTCTCCCGAATCCAAAGATCCCCTAGAAGTCCAGCGGCTTATGTCTCATCACCACGCTTTCCACCAGCCCGATCCCGATCATCAGCGCCATCAACCCCGAGCCTCCATAACTGATGAACGGCAGTGGCAGCCCCGATACCGGGATCAGGTTCAGATTGACCGCAATGTTCGCGGCGCTCTGAAAGAACAACAGCATCGCTACGCCGAACGAAAGCATCGCCCCCGAAAGATCGCGCGCTTTCTGCACGGCGCGGAAACAGCGCCAGATAATGATCGCTTCCATGAGCAGCACCAGCACCGCCCCCACGATCCCAAATTCCTCCGCCGCCGCCGAAAAAATAAAGTCCGTGTGCCGCACTTTCATGAACCGCAGTTGGGTCTGCGTCCCATGCCCATAGCCCCTGCCGAACAGCCCCCCAGACCCGATCGCGATCAGCGCCTGCGAAACATTGTAGGTCGCGCCGTTGCGGGCGTTCGGGTCCGAGTGAATGAAGTTGAGCACGCGTGCCTGCTGATACGATTGCAGCAGCGGGAAGGTTATGATGGCAAGCACCACCACCGCCAGGCCCAGCCACGCGATCTGCTTGACCTTGACCCCGTTCATCCACACCATCGCCACCCAGATGAACATGGCGACGATCACGTTCGATAGGTTCGGCTGCAGCAGGATCCAGATCACCAGCCCCCACACCCACACCAGGCTCTGGATCAGCCATCGCAGGTCGCGCGGCTCATTCTGCGTCTTCTCAAAGTATCGCGCCAGCGCCAGGATCACCACCAGCTTGGCAAACTCGGTAGGCTGGACGAACAGCACGCCCACCTGGAACCAGCGCTGTGCGCCGAACGCCGCCTGCCCCAATCCTGATAGCGACATCAGGAACAGCATCATCACAATGTAGATCGGCCAATGGATCGAAAGCCAGTAACGGTAATCAATACTCGCCAGGATAATGATGACGATCGCACCCGCCGCGGCAAAATAAACCTGGCGGGTATCATAGCCCGCCAGATTCTCGTTGCCGGCGATCGCCGACCGGATCATCATGGCCCCGAACGCGCTGGCAAGCACAGCTGCGCCCAGCAGCAGGAAATCGAAGTTTCTCCAGGAAAGACCGCGCATAAGCTATCCCGCGCGATGGCGTGTCACGCTCCTGAGAGGGATATCCGCCACCAGCCGCTGCGACCGGCCGTCGTGCTCCACCGCGATCTGCACCGCTTCCGAATCGATCTCGATATGCCGCGAGATAACTTGCAGGATCTCATCCTTGAGCGCGTTCAACTCATCCGGCGTCAGGTCTGTCCTGTCATGGATCAACACGAGCTGCAGGCGTTCTTTGGCATTTTGTGCGCTGCGCTTACGGCCCAACCCAAACCAGTTCATTATCGCCTCCCCGTGATCTTCTGGAGGCGGCTCCAGAGGCCGGCTTGCTTGTCCATATCCAGGAATGGCACTTCCTCACCCTTGATCCGCTTGGCGATGTTCCGGAACGCCTGCCCCGCCCGGCTCTTCAGGTCCAACGCTACCGGCGTCCCGCGGTTCGAGCCCACCAGCACGGTCTCGTCCTCGGGCACCACGCCGATCAGCGGGATTCCCAGCAGGTCGAGCACGTCTTCCGCGGAGAGCATGTCATGTTGCTTTACCAGCACAGGGTTCAACCGATTGATGATCAATGCAGACGATCGCTTCTCTTCAGCTTCCAGGATGCCGATCACCCGGTCCGCGTCGCGCACGGCGGACACTTCCGGGTTGGTCACCACCAGCACTCGGTCGGCGGCGGCAATGGCGTTACGGAACCCGCGCTCGATGCCCGCCGGCGAGTCGATCAGCACGTAATCGACGTCCGGCCGCAGCTCATTGCACACCCGGATCATATCCGACGGAGACACGGCGTTCTTGTCTCGTGTCTGCGCCGCCGGGATTAGGTGCAGCTCCGGCAAATGCTTATCGCGTATCATTGCCTGCCGCAACTTGCATCGCCCCTCGATCACGTCCACGATGTCGTAGACGATGCGGTTTTCAAGCCCCATCACCACGTCAAGGTTTCGCAGACCGATGTCGCCGTCCAGGCAAACGACCCTGGCGCCGCCTGCTGCCAGGGCCACCGCAATATTGGCCACGGTGGTCGTCTTGCCCACGCCGCCCTTACCCGATGAGACCGTGATCACTTGAGAGGCCATGAATTATCCTATGCTGCCGGATTGCCAGGATTCAACGACGATGCTGCGGTCGCGGAGGAGAGCCATTTCCGGCTTTCCGGTCTCTTTCCTGTCCGCAGCACTCAACGATTCATCTCCAACCTGGAGACGCATGGGGAATAAGTCCAAAGCGCACACCACTGCGTTTGCATTGCCCTTCGACCCCGCCGATACGGCGCCCCGCAGCCGTCCCCACACGATCACGCTGCCCTCCGCAACGATCTCTGCCCCTGGGTTCACATCGCCCAACACCACTACGTTCCCCGCAAACTCCACGCGCGTTCCTGATCGCAGCGTCTTGTTCAGAAAAAGGGCGGTCTCATCGGTGATATTTTGGACCGCGTGGCTGTACTGTTCCTCCGGGCGCGGCTTCGAGACCCGCGTCGCCAGCCCGAGTAACTGTGCGGTCTTTTCCGTCGTTGGCGATTCGCTCACCACTGCCCACAGCGAAACACTCCGCTCCGAAAGACGGTCGCGCAGTTCCACCATCTCGTTCACCTTGAGCACCTGCGGGCCAACGTCCAGTGCCAGCCGCGCGCCCTGAAAGAACGCCGGCTGCCCGTCGATATGCGCGAGCAGGGCCGCGCTCTGCACTTCCCAGGACGCATCGGACAGCGAGACTAGCAGGCTGTCTCGCAAACCCTTGATCTGTATGATGGAGGTTAGATCGTTCATTTTGCCGATGAATATGCGCAGATTATAGCATGGGAGATCGGCCACGCGATCCCTCAAGACGATGCACGGGCTCTGCCATCGCTGATGCTTCGCTCTCTTGGCGGCCCTGGCGCCTAACCGCTCAGTTCTCTCGCCTTACCCCCCGCCCTTCTTTGCCAGATCGATCGACTTCAACTCGAAGTAAGCCTGCATCAGCCTTCCGACCACTGGCGCAGCGACCGACGCGCCTTCGCCGCCGTTGTACTCGAATGCCATGATCACGATCTCCGGATCTTCATACGGAGCAAAAGCCAGCGTCCATGAATGCGTGGGCCAGGACCCGAACTGGCAGCGGTTGGCCTTGAGGGCCACATCGTCGCAATACTCAGCGGTCCCGGTCTTGCCGGCAACCGCGATCGGCAGCGGGTAATCCTGCGTGAACACCTTATGCAACGTGCCCCCCGGGTCTGTCACGGCGAGGCGCATCCCTGCCTGCACGTTCTTCACCACGCTCGCTATCCACGACCTTCTTTGAGTTGGTCGGCAGGCAGTTCCCTCCGCCGCAATTGAAAATCTCGATGCGCGGATCTTTTGTGATATCCCATTTGAGGTTCGGGCACGAATGGCGAGATCTGATAACTTCCCGCAGGCAGCTCATCCGCGGTGGTCGAGGCCGTAAGGTTGGCCCACGCCTGATGGGCACGGCCTTCCTGGTCGGTCACCAGCTTGGGCATCCACAGGCTGAAGTCTTGTGGATTGAAGAACACGGTCTGCACTTTGCCTTCGCTGTCGGAGATCTGCCGGACAACCGTCGGCTGCATCAGCTTGCCGCTGTTCGCCATCGTCTCGCCAGACATCAGCACTTGCAGTGGCGTTGCCAGCACGTAACCCTGCCCCACCGTGGCAATATATGTATCGCCCGTGGACCAGTTCTCTCCCTGGTTGATACGTTTCCATTGCGGGTCTGGGATCAGACCCTTCGCCTCACCCGGCAGCTCCACACCTGACCTGGCTCCGTAGCCCAACGCACGCGCATATTCTCCGAGCCGGAAGATGCCCAGCCCGCCGTTCGGGATTTCATCGCCGAAGCCGCCGCCCAGCTTGTAAAAGCACACGTTGCTGGAGTAGGCGATGCAGTGCAGAAAGTCGATCTGCCCGAAGCCCTGTGGCCGAGTATCGTAGACCCAGTCGACGAAAGGCCGTGTGTTATTCGGCCCACACGGCTCATTCGGTGTAAATTGCTCGCACAGTTCCAGTTTGCCCGGCGCAAATATTACCTGGTTGGGGCCGGAGACCACGCCTTCATTCAGCGCACCGTTCGCCGCCGAAAGCTTGAAGACAGATCCCGGCGGATACTCGCTTTGGATCGCATTGTTCAGCAGCGGGTGCCGTGGGTCTTTGCTCACCTGGTCATAGTAGTACGACGGGATAATGCGCGCCATCCGGTTGTTCTCGTATGTCGGATAAGACACCATGGCAAGTATCTCGCCGGTCTTCGGATTCATTGCGATCACCACCCCGCTCGAGATACGTTGCTGCCCGGTATTCCCGTAGAACCAATGATTCCAGAAATCGATCTCGCGCTGCAGTGATGCCTCAGCAGCAGCTTGGAGCCGCGTGTCTAATGTCAACGTGACGTTGAACCCCGGCACCGGAGGCTGGGGCGGCTGAAGGTTCCGGAGTTCCTTGCCGGCCACATCCACCTGGACGACACGTTTGCCGTTGGTGCCAGTCAGTATCTCCTGCAAAGATAGCTCGACGCCCGCATAGCCCGACTTTGTCACGGTTGGGAACAAAATTCTTAGCCCTATACTCCTGTTCCAAGGTGGCTGGGATGGGTCCCAGGTAGCCCAACACATTGGCTGTGAGCGAACCGGTCGGATAGTCACGGATAGGGTTGATCTCAACCGCCACGCCCGGCCAGTCGGATGAGTGCTCCTCCACAAGTCTGGCAGCATCCTCGTTGACATTGCACTTCACTTCCACCGGGCTATAAGGAGCCAGCGAGTCTCCGAGAGCAACCAGTTGCGAAATTCCCGGGCCTTCCACGCAGGGCGCGAATAGCTTGGCTTCTTCCAGTGTCCCCTGGTTCACCGGGATGCCGGTCAGCGTGGACAACGCTCGATAGATCCTTTGCACATCCGCGTCGTCGTCCGGCAGATACGCCGGCGTAATGGCAATGTTGTACGATGCGACGTTTCGCGCCAGGATCGATCCGTTGCGGTCATAAATGATCCCGCGCACGGCCGCGGTGCTGATATCTTTGGTGTAGTTCTCTATTGCCAGGTCGGTCCACTCCTGGCTGCCAAAGACCTGCAGAGCAAGTAGGCGCGCGATCAGCAATACCAGCACAACCAGGATCCCAATGAACACCACCATAAGTCGCCAGGTCTCAAAGCGAACGGTGCCGGGGGAGGTCGATGAACTCATGCTGCCTCCGCGGTTGGGAAGACCCAACGCGCCAGGTCCCGCATGATGCCAAACACCGGGATCGCAATCAGAAGGTTGAGCAGCACGCTGGGCAGTGTTACCAGCCCCATGGAGTCACTCAACGAAAGCGGGCTTCCGAATAAACGCAGATAGCTGAAGGAGAGCACATGCATAAGGATAGTTCCCAGGAATGTCACAGTAAACATCGCCAGTAAGGGTACCTGCCAGACACGCCTTTGCAGGAGGCGCGCGAGCGTCACCACGCCGACATAACCGCCTAAATAAATGAACCAGGGCAGATGCGAGACAAAGCTGATCATCAGGGTTCCGAGAAATGCCCACTGAAAAGCAGTGTTCACGCCTTCCTGCAGGGCCCACGCGGCCAGCAGCACCAGCATCACATCCGCGAAACCCGCCAACATGGTAAACGCCGGCACGATCGCTGACTGAGCGATGACTACCAGCCCCAGTAGCGGGATAGCAACCAAGTTGCGCATATTAGGGAGAAGCCGTAGGTATCAGAGGTGTGGTGTCGATCGCCCGGAAGTTGGTAATGATGAGAACGATCTGCAAGCGGCTGAAATCCACTGCGGGCTGGACCGTCGCCTGCTGAAACAACTCCGCGGGCAGCTTACGCACATTTACAACCTGGCCCACGATCAGCTCAGGTGGAAATCCGCCACCCAAACCAGACGTCAGGATCAGGTCGCCTGCATTCACAGTGGCATCCTGCGAGATTAGGTCCAAGGACACATCGCCGGTCACGGAACCCACAAGCACAGCATCGGTGTTGGCATTCTTCAGGTGCACATTTACAGATGAAACCGAGTCCGTCACCAGTTGAATCCGCGCTGCGTCTGCAATAACGGCATCGACCCGTCCCACAAGACCTTCATTGGTCACCACCGGCATGCCGCGCTGGATGCCTTCATTGGAACCACGGTTGATGATGACGTAGTGTAGGAAGGGACTTGGATCACGACCGATGACTGAAGCAGCCTTGTAACTGCTTTCCGGGCTCGCCCGCGAAAAATCCACCAATGCGGCGAGGATCTCGGTCTCATTCACGCGCTGTTGCAGATCGATCACTTGCGCCTGTAGTTGCGACACTTCTGCCGAGAGCTCTGCGTTCTGGGTCCTCAGACTAACGAGATCGCGTGGCGCACCCATAAATTCCTGGATAGCCTGGGAGCGCGTCGCGAACCACTCCTGGACCGAAACCAAACCTCCCGTCACCTGATTCGAAGCAGAGCTGAAATAGCCGCCGAACGCCAACGCCAAGACTCCCCCAACGATCAAGAACGCGATAGTAGTTTGCAATGTTCTAGAGAACAGGTATTTCATTTTTGAGGAACGTCACGCTCGCATCTAAGACGGAGTTTAGTCTGCTGCGGAGAGCACCGTTCGCACTAGACGCTGTGACGGGTGCTGCCGCGCTCTAGACCGACAAGATAACGGCTAAGCACATCGAAATCTTCGTAGATGGCCGCTGCACCGCGGGCAACACAGGTCAGCGGGTCTTCGGCCACCCACACACGTAATTTTAGCTCATCCGTAAGGCGGTCTGCGAGGCCCTGCAGCAACGCACCGCCGCCTGCCAGGCAGATGCCAATATCCATAAGGTCGGCGACAATCTCGGGCGGGATTTCGTCTAACGCATCCCGGACGGTATCGATGATCACCTGCACGGAGCCTGCCAGCGCTTCCCGGATCTCCACTGAAGAGACTTCGATCGATTCCGGCAGACCCGTCACAAGGTTTCGGCCGCGGACCTCAGCAGTCTTTTCGGGCTGTAGTGGATATGCCGAACCAATGCGCCACTTCACGTGCTCTGCGATGCCCTCGCCAATCAGCAGATTGTACTTGTTTCGGAGATACTGGACGATGTCCTGGTCCATCTCGTCGCCGGCTACGCGCAGAGACCTCGAAGCAACCACGCCTCCGATTGACATCACCGCCACTTCGGTCGTACCGCCGCCAATATCCACTACCATGGAGCCGCGCACCTCATTAATCGGCAGGCCCGCCCCCAACGCAGCCGCAATCGGCTCCTCAAGAAGCATCGCCTGCCGTGCGCCGGATGCCATGACTGCATCATATACCGCGCGCTTCTCCACTTCCGTTACGCCGGTCGGAATCCCTACGACCACACGGGGACGCGGCAGCGGGACTACGCTTTGTTCATGCACCTTTCCGATGAAATACTCAAGCATTACCTGGGTTACGTCGAACTCGGAGATCACACCATCGCGGACAGGGCGCACCACCACCACGTTTCCGGGGGTTCGCCCAACCATTTCCTTCGCTTCAAGTCCTATTGCCAGGGGTAAACGGGAGCGCTTGTCGATGGTCACCCACGAGGGCTCATTAATAACGATTCCTTTGCCTCGCACGTGAACAAGCGTATTCGCGGTGCCAAGATCTATCGCGATGTCCAGTGAGAACAGGCCTAACAGCCAGTTTATGGGGTTGAAGGCCAAGTGAGAACTCCTCGATGCAATCTGCGTGCGACCTGGGCTTGCCGGAAATGATTATATCATAAGGCCCTTCCCTGCCCTTGTGCACCGTCACAGCGGCCTCGGGGGGTTGATATACTAGGGAACATGTATGATTCTTACGGAGGAACCCGATGGCGCTCGCATTTGTCACGGACAGCACAGCCTACATTCCCACTGAACTCGCCAGGAAACACGGTATTACGGTCGTGCCGCAGGTGCTGATATGGGGCGAAGAAACCTTCCGGGATGGCATCGATATTCAACCGGATGAGTTCTACGCCCGCCTCAGGAATACCAAGGTCATGCCCAGCACATCGCAGGCATCCGTCGTGACGATGCAGGAGACCTTCCAGTCTCTGGCGGATCAAGGCTTCACGGTCATGGGGGTCTTCATCTCAGCGAAGCTGTCCGGCACAATGCAGTCTGCCATCCAGGCTCGCGAGGCACTGGGAACGACTGCCGAAAAGGTGACTATCGTCGATAGCCACTCGACGGCAATGGCGATGGGATTTCAGGTGCTTACCGCGGCACGGGCTGCCGAGCAGGGCGCCAGCCTGGAGGAATGTCAGGCACTTGTGGAAAAGAGCCGCGATCATGTCGGCGTCTACTTTGCGGTGGACACGCTGGAGTTCCTGCATCGGGGCGGTCGCATCGGGGGCGCGCAGCGCTTCATCGGCTCTGCGCTTGAACCTCAAGCCCATCCTGGCCCTAAAGGATGGGCGTGTGGAGGCGGAGGATCGGGTGCGCACGAAGAGCAAGGCTTTGGACCGTCTGCTCGAATTGGTCACGGCACAGGTGAAGGGGCAATCCAATATCCGGCTGGCTACCTTACATGCAAACGCGGAGCAGGAAGCACGTCAACTTCTTGAACGTGCCAGCAAAGAGCTGAATGCAGTGGAAACTGTACTTTCGTCGGTGAGCCCGGTTGTCGGAATGCATGCAGGTCCCGGCACGGTGGGCCTTGCTTACATGGCAGGAATGTAGTCGCTTTGTGAGCTGCCTGGAACCGACAGGGCGCCAAGATCGCACAGGTACGGCCATTCCAAGGCAAGAATCCTTTTCTTCTGGTGATCGGGCTTTCTCTGACAGCGAATGCAGTGGCCTCTTCTACAGGTATAATCCTCGGCATGATGCATCCCGGCCCACTGGTCATCGGGATTGCGGGCGGTTCGGGGTCCGGAAAAACGACGGTTGCGCAGGAGATCCTCAATCGCGTCGGCCCTGACCGGATCGCATTTCTCCAGCACGACTCCTATTACAAGGATCTAACCGGCCTGCCCCCCACGCAGCGGGCGGAGGTCAACTTCGACCATCCCAATTCACTGGAGACAGAGCTGCTGATCGAGCACGTCACCAGCCTGCGCGACGGCAAGGCCGTGGAGGTGCCAATCTACAATTTTTCCACACACAGCCGCACCGACCAGACTTTCACCGTGGCTCCTCATCGGGTTATCCTTGTGGAGGGCATCCTCATTTTCGTGGATGCTCCCTTGCGAGCGCTGTTTGACATCAAGATATTCGTCGACACCGATGCCGACATCCGTTTCATCCGGCGGCTGGAGCGAGATCTAAAGGAGCGCGGTCGAACCACCGAATTTGGTCATCAAGCAATACCAGTCCACGGTCCGTCCGATGCATCTCGAGTTTGTCGAACCATCCAAGCGCTATGCAGATGTAATCATCCCAGAAGGCGGCTTCAATACCGCGGCGCTGGACATGGTGGCCGCCCGCATCCAGAACTCTGCTCGGTTAGATCTTTTCCGGCACTGAACATCTCTGCATGAATTCTGGGCACAGTCGTCTGATCTCAATGCGGAGCGCTCAGAATAAAATCCTACTACTTACGGAGAGCAAATGGCAAAACAATGGAAGTCCGCACCTGAAATGCAGATCGACCCGAAGAAGAAGTACAAGGCCCGCATGGAGACCGACAAGGGCACCATGGTAGTCGAACTGTTCGCCGACAAGGCGCCGAAGACCGTTAACAATTTCGTCTTCCTGGCACGTGAAGGATTTTACGATGGCCTGATCTTTCACCGGGTCATCAACGATTTCATGGTGCAGGGCGGCGACCCCACGGGCACCGGCAGCGGCGGACCGGGCTATAAGTTCGGCGACGAGTTCCATCCCAGCCTCAAGCACGACAAGCCCGGAATGCTTTCCATGGCCAATGCCGGCCCCGGGACCAACGGCTCGCAATTCTTCATCACACATGTCCCCACGCCGTGGCTGGACAACAAGCACAGCATCTTCGGCCAGGTGGTCGAGGGCATGGACGTGCTTATGTCGATCCCGGCCCGCGACCCCCGGCGCACGCAATGCCCCTGCGGTGAAGATCGTTGAAGTCACCATTGAAGAGTCCGCCTGAGCGAGGCGGCTCCAGCGCAACGGCGAACCGTCTCCGGCGTTCGAGCCTACTGACGAACGTCCTGCGCATCCTGGCGCTTGCTGGCCGTCATCGCCATCACCGTCTATGTGTACGATATCCGCGATCACATCCGGAGTTTTGCGGCCTACGGCTATCCGGGGATATTCCTGATAGCCTTGCTTGCCAATGCCACGGTGTTCCTGCCTGCTCCCGGCGTGGCGGTCGTGTTCGCCATGGGCAGCATCTTCCACCCGGCTCGGCGTCGCACTTGCCGCGGGCACCGGCGGCGCGCTGGGCGAGCTATCGGGCTATCTGGCTGGCTTCAGCGGGCAGGCAGTGATCGAGAGGACCCAGGTCTACCAGCGCATCGGGCCCTGGGTCTCGAAGTACGGCGGCTGGGCCATCCTCGCTCTTCGCGGCCGATCCCCAACCCGTTCTTCGATATCGCCGGGAGTGGCGGCCGGAGTCTCGAAGATGGCGCTCTGGCGCTTCTTGCTCTTCTGTTGGATCGGACAGGTGATCAAGATGACCCTGATTGCATTCGCCGGAGCGTATTCGATCACGTGGCTTTCGGGCTATATTAAGATGAAGTCAGCATTCCACGGAAGCGACAAAGCGACGAGCCGAATCCAACGCCGCATAAGGAGAGAAAGATGCCTAACTACAAGAAGATCGACGCGTACCTGGAAAAGAACCTTGATCGCAGCATCGACGAGCTATCGAAGCTCGTAGCGCAGCCAAGCGTGGGTGCGCAGAACTGGGCTGAAAGAGTGTGCCGCCCTGGTGGCCGGGATGCTCAAGAGGCGCGGCTTCAAGGTGGAGGTCATGAACACGCCGGG
This sequence comes from uncultured Chloroflexia bacterium, assembly GCA_963841545.1. Taxonomy (GTDB): domain Bacteria; phylum Chloroflexota; class Limnocylindria; order Limnocylindrales; family CSP1-4; genus CAIXZV01. Next base: position 14,238 of record CAWJDE010000004.1, read on the forward strand.
CGCGCCGGTGGTGTTCGGAGAGCGGAGCGGCAAGTCGGACAAGACACTGCTGATCTATAACCATTACGATGTGCAGCCGCCCGAGCCGCTGGAGCTATGGGAGACGCCGCCGTTCGAGCCTTCTCTGCGGGACGGGAAGCTCTACGGCCGCGGCGTGAGCGACGATAAGGGTCACATCGTCAGCCCGCCTGTTTGCGATCGATGCGCTGCTGGATGCGGACGGCGAACTGCCCTGCAATATTAAATTCATCATCGAGGGCGAGGAGGAAACTGCCAGCGTTAACCTGTTCGAATTCATCAGGCAGAACAAGGATCGGCTGAAGGCCGATGCCTGCATCTGGGAGTTCGGCGGGGTGGACCATCGCGACGTGCCGATGCAGTATCTGGGCCTGCGCGGTATCTGCTACGTGGAGCTGAGCGTCGAGACTGCCAACGTCGGACGTGCATTCGGGCCTGGGCGGCTCGATCTTCCCGAACGCGGCGTGGCGATTGGTGTGGGCGCTGAGCACGCTTAAGGGGCCGGACGAGGAGATCCGGATTCCGGGGTTCTACGACAAGGTCAAGAGCCGTCGGCGCGCGATCTCGAGCTAATGAGCGCGATGCCGGAAGTGGCCGACGAATACACGTCGCGCTATGGCGTCAAACAGTTCCTCAAGGGGATTATCGCGCGGCATGGACCTGCGAGTGGAGGAAGTCTTTACGCCGACCTGCACGATCTGCGGGCTGACCTCGGGTTACCAGGGGCCAGGGTCAAAGACCGTGCTGCCGGCGCGGGCATCTGCCAAGGTTGACTTCCGGCTCGTGCCGAACCAGATGCCGGGGGACATCCGAAGGAAGCTGCGCGCGCACCTGGATGAGCAGGGTTTCTCCGATGTGCAGATCACGGACCTGGGCGGCGACCCTCCGGCGCGAACCAGCCCGATGACCCATTCATCCAATTGGTATCTGCCGCGGCGGAGGAAGTTTACGAGATGCCGATGCAGTTGGTGCCGCTGGTCGGAGGCTCGGGGCCCAGTCACCCGTTCGTGCATGACCTGCACCTGCCGGTGGCGACGGCGGGGTTGGGACATCCCGATACACGTGCGCACGCGCCTAACGAGAACATCCGCATTGACCTGTATCTAAAGCATGCGCGCCACATGGCCCGCATACTGACTGAATTCGCGAAATAATTCTTTTACTTGCGCCGGGACGGTGGACGCTTGGACGAAGGAGCGTGTCTATCGTCGGGTTTCTTGTTCGTGGAGCGACCCGCTTTGGCGGATGAGCGCGAGGGCGAAGTGGACTGGCGACCGGCCGGTTTCTTGTAAGTGGAGCGGCTGGACCTGCCAGGCCTGGCGCGGCGCGGCGGGGGCGCGACCTTGCGGCCCTTTAGCTCATCGATCTCGCGGTCAGTGAGGTGGCGCCATTCTCCGGGTTTGAGAGTCCCCAATAGCAAGGACGCGATGCGTATGCGGACGATGCGAACAACGGGCAGGCCGAGGAGCGAGCCGGTCTCGCGGATCTGGCGCTTGCGACCCTCGCCCATGGTGACACGCAACCAGGCACCTTTGCCAGCGCGCCCTTCGACGTAAACGTCGGCGGGCGCTGTTTTTTCACCATCTTCCAGAACAACGCCGCGGCGCCAGGCTTCCATCTGCTGCGAGTCGGGGTGGCGGGCGATGAGCACGCGATATTCCTTCTGATGGCCGTAGCGAGGGTGAGTGAGACGGTTGGTCAGCTCTCCATCATTGGTCATCAGGAGCAGGCCTTCGCTGTCCCAATCGAGGCGGCCGACTGGATAGAGATGCCCCGCTTCGGGGATGAGGTCACGCACGGTGGTGCGCCCGATCTCATCGTCAACGGAGGAGATCACGTTGCGGGGCTTGTACATGGCGATGTAGGTGAGGGCTTCGCGAGCGGCGATGGGCTTGCCATCGAGACTGATATGGTCGGCCGCGGGATCGGCCTTCTGGCCCAGCTCGGCCACCTGCCCGTTCACACGCACGCGCCCAGCGGTGATGAGCTCTTCACATCCGCGCCGGGAGCCGTAGCCCGCCTGCGCCAAGATCTTTTGCAATCGTTCCTGCATGATGTTATTCCTCGCCGATTCTTTTTCTCAGGCTATGCCAGGATGCCCTCCCTGGCAGGATGTTCATTGCGTGTTGTGATTTTATCATCGGGCTAGGAGCTATCAGCTTTCAGCCCTCAGCCAAGAGCAAATGCAGAGGCCCGATGAGATCGTAGGCCGGGGCGAAGATGAAAATCGGGTGCTTAAAAAGAGGTTCGAATGGGGCTTGCTTGCCGTAAATTACGGGTAAATGGGTTGCGAAAGAGGGGAGGTTCGAATAGAGGGTCGAATGGTACATTCGGTTGGCCGTACGAAGAAAACAGTTCATAGTGAGCGGTAGCCGATGACCAGTTGTCGGTGAGGGTGAGAGTTCGGAAGCGGCGGTAACGCGCCGGGGTACAGGACGCGGACAGATGAAGGTATCGTTCTCGGCTAGTTGAGATGAAGGCGAAAGCAGTCTCATGCAATCATGATATAGAACATACGTACTAGTGTCAACGGCAGAGTTTGTACGCCCGTGTACGCCCTTGTATTAGTACTACAATGTTTGGGAGAAAAGAGAATAGAGAATGTGGTTGACGATAGCAAGGATGGGTCGGGCTAGCCCCGCGGGGAGCGGGGCCTCCGCCGGAGTGCGCTACGGCAGCCGGACCTACAAAGTTCGGCCGCAAATATCGGAGTGGGAAGATGCGCACTCCTTGGGTTTACGGCGCGCCAGTTGTGATTCGGGAGTGCGGGGAAACGAGAAAGAGGAAAGAGCGGGAGAGCAGGAATATTGAATTAGGGGTGGTGAAAAGGTATTGGAAGCGATGATGCGACCTGCTAGAACACGAAGATGAAGTACGCGATTCCAACTCTTTACGTTGTGGGCCTGTATGGCGCGTACATGGCTGGCTCGATCTGGCTGAGAGGACGAGACCGGGGCGCCGAGCGCGCATCAGAGCAAACCGCCCGGCGAGCGCCGCTGACCACGGTATTGTTGGCGCTGGCAATTGCCGTGCCGAGCAGCCTGCAGTTCTTCTTCCCATGGATGCTTCCGGGGCTTCAACGCGACTACGAACAGATCCTGCGGGGGGAATGGTGGCGGATGGTTACTGCGCTTTTCGTGCAGGATGGCGGGGTGCGCGGGGCCGTATTCAACCTGTTGAGCCTGCTGCTTGTCGGCGCCATCGCAGAGCAACTTTGGGGCGGCAAGCGGATGCTCATCTTATTCTTCGCGGGGGCGGTAATCGGTGAGCTAGCGGGCATTGCATGGCAGCCGATAGGTGCCGGAAATTCAGTCGGCAACTTCAGCGTGGCGGCGGGGATTGCCATCATCAGCCTCATGCGGCAACACAACAAGATTGCCATCATCGGCGCGCTAGCGGCGCTGGGAGCAAATGCAGTACTGATCGTTTTGCATGACATTCACGGCGCTGCGGCACTAGCCGGCGCGCTGACCACTCTCGGCTTCAGCCAGCCCTGGAGGCATGGCCGTACAGTATCGCCACCCGATAGGAATGGCTAGGCCGCGCGGGGCCAGTGCGCGGGGCCAGTGAGGGAAGCACATAGGTTTGTCCAGGGCTGTCAGGAAATTCGATCTTGGATGCTTCACATCAAATTATGAATAAGGCCGGAACCAAAATTGTCGCAAGAGCCATTTGAGACATTGCTCTTGAATAGCAGTTAATTTCCGATTAGGTCAGAAGAGATTAGATTTATGTTTGGCCCGTGACTTCATTACAGTTTTGGTTAGCCTATTCCGTGAGGCAACGATCAGATTTCGCGTACGAATGACCAAGGGGTGGAAATTTCGGAGCTACCCTATAAAGCCGGGAGCGAAGCGCGGTATACACTAGGCTGCGCTCTATCGCACAGCTCTCGCTTTCGCTTTGGTCATTCGCTCACGACAATTCCCAATTGACACCGTCTCAGCCGCAAGGAGCCTAGTTCATGGATAGATATCTGCAGATCTTCGCGAGTTATCCAATTTCCGCAGTGCTGGTTGCATTGGGTCTACTAGTCGATGCTTTCGTAATCTATTATTGGAGGCAATTCCCCCGATATTTGTCAATTTAGTATAAGCTGCTGGGCTTAGCCATAGGCTTTGGGGAGATCTATTTGGGTATCAGCAGCTTAGTGTCGAAGCTCACTGCTCTCAAGCCGTGACGCAAGTTGGGAATGACAGCCGATGGAGTCTTAACGCCGCGATAGCGGGAGCCGATGCGCAGCGGGTCGTTGTACGAAACTGCATGGGCGGTACCTGTTCCGACCAGCCAGGTTCCACGATCATGACTGTGGATGGCGGGGGCCATACCACAGAATTGAGGTACAAGCGGTCAGGCGAGGTGCGTTCCGGAACAGCGTCGACAAAGTACACTATACCGGCCAATCTAGCAACGCCGCCGACTGTGGGCTGATGTTCCATAATGTGCCCCGGAGGAGCCGATGATCGGGTATTACACCAAGTTCATTACCAAAGAGAATGATCGTGAAGCGCTGATCAAGCTGCTTTCGGCGGCTGCCGATGCGATGGCGTCGATCCCGGAATGCCGCGTGTACATCGTGAACAAGGACGCGGAGCAGAGCGAAATCACGTGGGTCACCGAAATCTGGACTTCGGCCGACGCCCATGACGCAGCGTTACAAACGAAAGAGGCGCGGGAACTAATTCCCGAGGCCCTGACGCTCTTGACCGGCCGACCAGAGGTGATAACAATAGAACCTCTAGCCGGCAAGGGACTCTGATAATCTAGCGAGGAGTTGGGAGCAAACCTCAGCCTTTCAGCATCTCGTCGTGCTCGGGAATCTCCTCCGCGACCTCGAGGGTGGGCAGCTCGGCGATGGAGTTCAGGCCGAGATGCTGGAGGAAGGCCGGAGAGGTGACGTAGAGAATCGGGCGACCGGGGCCGTCGGTGCGGCCGGATTCGTAGATCAGGCCCTTGTTCAGCAGACTCTTCAGCATGCTATCTGAATTCACGCCGCGGATGGCATCGATCTGGGGGTGCGTGATGGGCTGCTGGTATGCAATGATGGCAAGGGTTTCCAGGGCGGCGCGGGTGAGGTGGCTGGTGGCCTCCAAGCCGAGGAAGCGCTCGATGGAGGCGGCAAGCTCGGGCGCGGTGGTAAGCTGGACACGCCCGGAGTGCCGCTGGAGGCGCAATCCCCGTGTGCGCAGGGCGGCATCGAGCTCCTGTAGAGCCAGCTCTATCGAGGAGACGCTGACTTCCAAGGCCTCTGCGAGCTGCGAGGGGGCGACGGCTTCGGCTGCGACGAAGAGGAGGGCCTCGATCTCCGCGGCGAGCGGCATGTCACTGTTTTCAATTTCGCCCATGCTATAATAACTCCGGGTAATTCCTCTGTAAAATGATGACCATGAAGAAAGGAATTCTTAGCGCAATCTGCGCTCTTCTCGCCGCGACCCTGGCTTGTTCCATTTTCGTCGGGGGCCCGGCCTATCCCACCGGAACCGTTCCCATTTCGACGCAAGATGCTCAAAGCCTGCAAGAGCAGATCCAGCAGGCGATCCAAGACGGGGCGACATCGGGCGTCATCTCCCTGCACCTGACCGAAGCACAACTGACGGCGTACCTGGCAGAGAAGGTGGCGCAGGAGACCAAGCCGGTCATTACCGAGCCGCGGGTGCTGCTGCGCGCGGGCCAGATGAAGATCTTCGGCAAGGCACGAAGCGGCGTCTTCATCGCGAACGTCAGCATTACGCTGCAAGCGAGCATCGATGAAAACGGCCAAGCCAAAATCGAGGTGACGCAGACCGATTTTGGTCCGCTCGCGGCGCCGCAGGCATTGAACGATGCGGTCAGCGCTTTTGTGCGAGAGGCGTTCACGGGCTGGCTCGGACCGATCGCCACCGGCTTTCGATTGGAGAGCATCAGCATCGAAGACGGCAGCATGACCGTCACGGGCCGGGTCAAGTAGGGCGGATTATACCAGTGCAAAAGCGAACGAACTTCCAACAGAGCTGGCAGCGAACCATGCTTGCCATAACACTGGTGTTGAGCCTGACATCCTGCGAGCTCGCGCAGGCCGGACGCGCGCAGATCAGCGTTGCGATCACCGCAGACGGAAGGAACCCGCGACGTAGATGTGCCGAGCGGCAGCACCGTCACACAGGCATTGCAGCAGGCGGGGATCACACCGGGGGAGCTGGATAAATCGGAACCGCCGCTTTTACGCGGTGCTGAATAGCGGCGACGCCATCAAACTGACACGCGTGCTGGAGAAATTCCAAACCGAGACGCAGACCGTGCCATTCGAGCGGCAGGTGGTGCGCAACGAGTCCCTGCCCGTCGGACAGCAGCGGCTGGTGCAGGCCGGCGTGACAGGGCAGCAAGAAGTAACGTACCGGAGCATACTTGAAGATGGCGTGGAGACAAGCCGGTCCATTGTGAAGACGGTGATGCTTCAGGACACTACGCCGGAGATCGTGATGGTCGGGGCGCAGGCGTCGTTCGCGCCGCTGCCGATACCGGGCAAGATCGCCTATCTAGCGGGTGGCAATGCCTGGATCATGGACACCTCGACGGCGAACCGCAGATTGCTGGTCAACACAGGCGACCTCGATGGCCGAATCCTTTCACTTTCGCCGGATGGAGGCTACCTGCTTTTTACACGGAAGTCCAAGAAGCCGGCGGACCAGCAGATCAACACACTGTGGGCGGTGAGCACGAAATCCGTCACTCCCAACCCCATCTGGCTTAAGGCGGCAAACGTTGTGCATTTCGCGGCCTGGTACCCGAATGGGTCCAACACGGTGGCGTACTCCACCGTGGAACCGCGCGGCACGTCCCCCGGCTGGCAGGCGAATAACGATCTCTACAAAGTGGGAGTGGGCGGCGAGCCGCAGAAGTTCCTGGACGCGAATAGCGGGGGTGTTTACGGCTGGTGGGGCGCATCGTTTGCGTTCTCGGGCGACGGCCGACTGGCGTACGCTCGCCCAGACGGAATTGGGCTGGTGAGCCAGGACGGCGGATATCTTTCGCCGCTGCTAAAGGTGACCCCACTCCAAACGCACAGCGACTGGGCCTGGGTGCCGGGGATCGCGTGGGGCGGCGACGGCAGCAAGACACTGTACTACATCAATCACACGGCCGCGCCCGCGCCGGTGACCGACGAAGAGTCGCCGTACTTTGATCTGGAGGCGACATCGCTCGCCAACGACGCCAAGGTGGAACTGACGCAGCAGGTGGGCATGTTCGCTTACCTGACGGCATCACCGGCGCGCTCGAATGGACAGGAGAAGGCGTATTCACTGGCGTACTTGCAGGCCATCTTTCCACAGCAGAGCGAGACCAGCCGCTACCGGCTCGTGGTGATGGACCGCGACGGATCGAACCGGCGCGTAATGTTCCCATCCGCTGACTCGGCGGGGCTTGAGCCACAGAACCCCGTCTGGGCGCCGCAGCCGATACAAGGTCAGAACGGCGATTTCGTCGCAGTCGTTTACCAGGGCAATCTATGGCTGATCGACACCGGCAACGGGCAAGCCTATCAGATCACCGGAGATGGTTTAATCACGAAGATCGATTGGAAGTAATCTCGCCTCATCGAGCGTGAACCTGTTCGTGCGCAAGCGCAGCGGCAGGCAAACGGGGGGAGGCGATCATTTGATACGCAAAAATTCTGAATCCTGAGGACATCATGCGAATTCTTATCACCGGCGCGGCCGGCTTCCTGGGCTCTCATCTATGCGACCGCCTGCTTGCAGACGGGCACGAGGTGATCGGCCTCGATAATTTCGTGACCGGAAGCCGGGACAACATCGCCCACTTGATGGGCAACGAGAAATTTACCTTCTTCCGCCACGACGTTTCCAATTACATTTTTCTGCCCGGCAAGATCGATGCGGTGCTGCATTTTGCTTCGCCGGCCAGCCCCAACCCACAATCGCCGCTGGCCTACTTCAACCTGCCAATCCAGACTATGAAAGCCGGCGCGCTGGGCACCCACAACTCGCTGGGCGTGGCGAAAGCACACAACGCGCGCTTCCTGCTGGCAAGCACCAGCGAGATCTACGGAGACCCGCTCGTCCACCCGCAGGTGGAGACGTACGCCGGCAATGTGGACCCGATCGGCACGCGCGCGGTTTATGATGAAGCCAAGCGGTTTGCGGAGTCGTTGACGATGGCGTATCACCGGCAGCACGGTGTGAACACGCGCATCGTCCGCATCTTCAACACATACGGGCCACGCATGGACCTGGAGGATGGACGCGCGCTCCCGAACCTGCTCAAGCAGGCGCTGCTAGGCCAGCCGCTGACGCTTTATGGCAACGGCAAGCAGACCCGGTCATTCTGCTATGTCGACGACCTGGTAGACGGCATCGTACGGCTACTGCTATCTGACGAGCATCTGCCCGTGAACATCGGCAATCCGGTTGAAATGACGCTGATCCAATTCGCAGAGACGATCAACGAGGTGGTAGGCAACAAGGCCGGGACGGTATTCGTGCCCGATGCGCGAAGCGCACGCGACCCGCAGCGCCGGCAGCCGGATATTACGCGGGCCCGCGAGATCCTGGGCTGGGACCCGACCATCACGCTGGCGCAAGGGCTGCGAAACACGATCCCCTACTTCAAGCAAAAATTGGGCATTGCATGATCGCCATTATGAACAGTCCGGTCGAGCGGACCCGTTTTCTAAAGTTCATGGCCGTGGGGGCCTTCGGCGCGGTGATCGATTTCGGCATTGCCAACCTGCTGTCGCACTTCTTCAACATGCCGCTGGTCTACGCGGGAACAATCTCGTTCACCTGCGCGGTCATCAGCAACTTCATCTGGAACCGCTACTGGACCTATCCAGAGTCACGCTCGCGCAGGCTGGCACACCAACTGGGCATGTTCTTCCTGGTAAACCTGGCGGGCGTCGCGATCCGCATCCCGATCCTGCACTACGTCGAACCGCTGCTACTGGACGTGCTCAAGTCCTCGGTGCCGCATGGGCCGATCACGGCGGAATTCATAGCCCGGAACCTTACGCTGGCGCTTGCAGTGGGCATCGTGATGCTGTGGAACTTCTTCATCAATCGTTATTGGACGTATAATGACGTGGAATGAACTAGAGGCGGACCATGGCGCTCATCCCAGTCTACAACTCCAAAGGCGACGCCGAAGCATTCCTTGAATATCCTTACCTTTTCAACCGCAACGGGGAATGGGTCGGATTCGTAACGCAGAAACGCGAAGTGTATTCGGTACTCGGGTATTACGTCGGCTTTCTCACCAATGACCCGCGCATCCTTCGCAAACGGGCAACGGCGACGCTACGATCGCGCGTGGCGTACGTAAGAATACCCACCGCTCCACCGCGCTTATACCCTCCGGCAATCGTGCCGCTTGCCCCGCTGATGAGCGAGATCAGCAGCAGCCTGATCGACGTGCTGCTTGACGAACCGGAGCGCCTGCACCCGCTTGACGCAGGTGAAATGCGCGAGGACATGCCCTAGCAGATTTCCATCACGAAACCCGGACGCCTAGAAGCCCTTTGAGGAGCGCCTTATGCCTGAAGCTCTTGCAAGCCAAGCCCATCCGTGCCTCACGGATCAGCCTCGCCCAACTGATGCAACCCGAGAACGCCAACACGATCGGAAACGTGCACGGCGGCTGGATCATGAAGCTCGTGGATGAAGCAGGCGCGCTGGCCTGCATGCGCCATGCACAGCGCCGGGTTGTGACGGTCGCAATCGACTCGATGTCATTCCGGAACCCGATCAAGATCGGCGACCTGGTACTGCTGACGGCCGAGGTCACGTACGTGGGCAGGACCTCGCTGGAGGCGGAAGTGCTAGTGCATTCGGAGAATCCGATCACCGGCGAGCGCTTAGAAACCAACACGGCGTATCTCGTGTACGTGGCACTTGACGACAATGGGAAGCCCGTTGCCGTGCCTCCGCTGCTCGCCGAGAATGAAGACGATAAGCGCAAGCTGGCTGAGGGCCGTGAACGGCAGGCGAGGCGGCTGGCTGCGAAGAAATGACCTTTTTGCTATCGACGCTCAGGAAGCCCATCGTGCTTTTATTGGCCGTCACCCTGGTGATCGGCCTTTTTCTATTCAGGGATTACGGGCTCACATGGGATGAACCACTCTTCTACAAATATGGCGAGGCGCTCGGCTATGCCTATACACCGGCGAATTGGTTCAGCGGACACTTTGACCTGAACCAGTCATACGGACCGAGCGGCGATGACCACAAGAACCGCGGGCCGGGCTATCTACTGCTGGCTCGTGAGCCGGTCGCCCTGCTCGAGGCGCTGCATATCGACATGGCCGATGCCTGGCACCTGATCAACTTCGTCACATTCCTGCTCGGCGTTTATTTCGTCTATCGGCTTGCGGAGCGGCTGATGCAGCCATGGGCGGCCTTCGGGGCGGCCGCGCTGTTCGCTTTTCAGCCGTTGCTGTGGGGACATGCGTTCATCAACCCAAAGGACATGCCGTTCCTGGTGTTCCTGACCGGCTCCGTGTGGCTTGGATTCCGAATGGTGGACCAACTGACAGATTCGCCGGCAGAAACCTCCGGGCAGAAGCTGCGGCACATTCTGCTGCCCGCGTTCATGCTTGGGATCGCCACCGCGAACCGCGTGCTGGGTCCGCTGGCGGGACTGCTCGTGCTGGCATACTTCGTCACGCAGCGCCCTCGGCGAGAGGGGGTGATATGGATGGCGTTGTATGCGGGGATAGCAGTAGTGGTCATGTATGCGGCGTGGCCTTACCTGTGGGAGACGCCGAGCCGGTTCGTCGAGGCGTTTCAGTTCATGTCGGCGAACCCGACGGTGCTGCCGGTGCTGTTTGCGGACCAGGTCTATCACGCGTACGACCTGCCTCGACGCTACCTGCCCTTCTTCCTGCTCTTCACGCTGACGGAGTTCGTGTGGCCGCTCTTTATCGTCGGGACTATCGCGGCCGTTCGAAAGCTGCTGCCGGATCGCCGCCGACTGGTGCAACTGCTCCTGCTGCTAGCCTGGTTCCTGATCCCCCTCGCGTACGAGGTGCTGCGGCGACCGCCGATCTACGATGGGATGCGGCATTTCCTGTTCATCCTGCCGCCCATTTTTATCATCGGCGGTTTCGCGTTGGAGCTGGTTTTCACCAAACTGCGAAGAGGCGCTGTAAACGCAGTGCTGATCGCCGCCATCCTGCTGCCGGGGCTGACGGGCATTGCCCGGCTGCATCCTTATGAATATACTTATTACAATTCCTTCATCGGAGGGACTGGCGGAGCGTTCCGCCACTACGAGACCGATTACTGGCTGACGTGCTACAAAGAGGCTGTGCAAGAGTTCAACCAGACTGGAAACGGCAGCCGGTGAAGCTATACGTGCATCGCGAGGCGGAGGTGGCGCAACCCTATGCCGCCAGCAATGTGACTGTGCTCGATGAACGCGGGGCCAAGTCACAGATCGGGCCCGGTGATTTCGTGCTGGTGAACACCCGAACCAACGAAGATCGACAGACATTCCATGATGCGCGGGTACTGGTGACGGTCAGCCGGGCCGGTGCAACCTTCTGCATGATAAAGGGCATCCCATGACAACTCATCGCGAACGACTGCAGGCTTGCATCGCGGGCGAGCGCCCGGACCGCACGCCAGTTGCACTGTGGCGACACTTCCCGGTGGACGACCAATCGCCGGACGCGCTGGCGGCGGCACACATAGCGTATCAACGCATGTTCGATTTTGACCTCGTGAAGGTCACGCCGGCTTCCTCGTTCTGCCTCAAAGATTGGGGCGCGGACGACACCTGGGAAGGCCACAGCGAAGGCACACGCCGCTACATAAAGCATGTGATCAACGAGCCGGGCGACTGGGAACGATTGCCGCTGCTGGAGCCGACCGCGGGCCATCTCGGCGCACAACTGGCATGCCTGCGCGCCATCCGCGCGGGACTTGGGCCGGATACGCCGATGCTGCAGACGGTGTTCAGTCCGCTGGCGCAAGCGAAGCACCTGGCGGCAGATGACATGCTGCTCGTGCATCTTCGCAAGCATCCGGAGGCCGTTATGCGAGGGCTGGAGATCATCGCGCAGACGGCGCGCCGGTTTGTCGAGGCAGCGCTGGACACCGGCATCGACGGCATGTTCTATGCGGTGCAACACGCGCAGGCGAGCCTACTCTCCGAAGAGGAGTTCGTTCGATACAGCCGCGTGCTCGATCTATCGGTGCTGGAGGCGGCACAGGGGCTGTGGTGCAATATGCTGCACATCCATGGCGCGGACGTGTACTTCGAGGCGGTTGCGGACTACCCCGTGCACATCCTGAACTGGCATGACCGCGAGACACCGCCGACCCTCGCAGAGGCGCAGGCCTCGCAGGTGATGCAGACGTCGCAGGCGTCGGTGGTGTGCGGCGGGCTCGGGCGCGATACACTGGCTTATCAGACGCCGGACGAGATCCGGCGCGAGAGCCGGGACGCCATCCAACAGACCGGCGGCAAGGGGCTGCTACTGAGCACCGGATGCGTCGTCCCGATCATTGCGCCGTATGGGAACCTGATCGCGGCGCGCGACAGCAGCATGCCTGCGACTGCATGAGGCCCGCCATAGCCAAGCGAAAAGCAGAGAGCCAATTGAGCCTGCGGGTTATTGGAGGCTCCGCCAAGGGCCGGCGACTGAAGTCAGTGCCGGGTGATATGACGCGCCCCATCACCGACCGGGTGAAGGAGGCGCTCTTCAATATCATCGGCATGGATGTGCTGGACTCGGCATGGTGGGATATGTTCGGGGGCACGGGCGCGGTGGGCATCGAAGCGCTGAGCCGAGGTGCGGGCTTCGTGCGCTTCACCGAGCTGAACCGGGAGCCGGTGGATACCATCAAGGCGAACCTGGCGCTGTGCGGTCTGGAGAGGCGGGCGGAGGTGCGCCGGGGGGACGCGTTCGCAGCCCTGTCCTCAGCCCCTGATAAGACCTATCACTACATCTACGTTGCGCCGCCGCAATTTCATGAGCTATGGTCTCAAGCGCTCCTGAGCCTGGACGAGCACATGGGCTGGCTGGCGGACGATGGCTGGGTGATCGCACAGATCGCACCCAAAGAATACAAAGCGCTCGAACTCAAGAACCTGCACGAGTTCGATCAACGGAAATACGGCAGCACGTTGCTGGTCTTTTATGATCGACAAGGGTAGCTGCAGGCAATTGAAGGTAATCATTTCCAGGGCGCGGTGATGAGCACATTCTCCGGATCGGCGGCGTGGCCGATATAGGGCATATGCCATGATTCCGCGATAGTCTTCAGGAGCGAGTAGTGCGTGTACGGGGTTCCGTCCTGGAAGCCGGCCTTGACCTGCGGAGAAATCAGAACTGTCGCAATGCGTCCGCCGGCATCGGCGGGCAGGCCGCAGCATGAGTGATTGCCCTGCCCTTCATCCCAAGTGAGGACAATCAGATAGGGATCGCCTTCGAGATCGAGGGCGGCCTGGAGCGGCACCATGAGCGTTTGCAGCCAGCCGTCAGCGGTCTTAGATCTCGCAATCGTGGGCATCGTTGCACTCATTCGGTGTGATGAAGATGTAGTTCGGCAGCGAGCCGGAGGCCGCGTCAATCGCGAGGTCACTCAGGGGCACGACGCTGCGCGCACAACGCGCAGTATCCAGCCGGATACGTTTGAAATAAACGAAAGGATTGTGCTTGATCGCGTAGCTGCCGGACTCTGGCCCAGCGAAGCAGGGCGAAGGCATATCTTCCTGATAGGCCTTCCATGTGCGACCGCTGGCCTCGATGAGGTCGGGAAGCGTCTGCGCGTCATAGATACAGCTCGTGCAATCAAAGGTAACGCCAAACGTATCGCCGCCGATCATCGAAAGGTAATTGGGCAGGCTCGGGTGCGTGACCGCGTAGAACTGGGTCAGCAGGGTGTATGACTTTGCAAGCTGGTTGAAGTATGGCATCTTCGGGCTGGCAATCACCGTGCCGAACTCCTTATTCTCGAAGACAATAATGACGATATGCCGGAAGTCCGGCACAAGAGGAGGAGGCGTGGGCGCGGCGGTGGGACCTGCTGTGGGAGATGGGGGCAACGAAGCTGCGGGGGCGATATTCGATCCGGCCGTTGGGAAAACCAACGCGGTCGGCACGACCGGCCCAGTCCCACAGGCAAACAACACGAGCCCGAACAATGTGACAGCAGCAACACGGCAACAACTCTTCATCAACAGTGGTTCCTCTCAGGAGACCTGCTTCTCTCGTGGTTCCCCTCTGAACCTGGCACTCCACGGATTTGTCCCCATGGCGGCTCATGAAATTTCTTGCTACAATCATACCAAAGGACATCCAACATCGCGGAGATAGATAGCAATGGAAACGAACATCGTCAAAATCGAAAAACCTGAAACAGTAAATTTCATCCTGGGCCAATCCCATTTCATCAAGACCGTCGAGGACATACATGAGGCACTAGTCAATGCCGTTCCCGGCATCAAGTTCGGACTGGCCTTCTGCGAGGCATCCGGCGACTTGCCTCATCCGCTCCAGCGGCACGGACCAGGCGATGCTGGAACTTGCACAGCAGAATGCGCTGCGCATCGGCGCGGGACACACCTTCATCCTGTTCCTGGCGGATGGGTACTTTCCGTTGAACGTGCTAAATGCTGTCCAGACAGTGCCGGAAGTGGTGCACATCTTCTGCCGCGACTTCGAATCCGACCGAAGTGATAATCGTACAAACAGAGCAGGGACGCGGCATCCTGGGGGTCGTAGACGGTTTTTCGCCCAAAGGCCTTGAGAAGGAAGATGATGTCACGACGCGCAAAGAGTTCCTGCGAAAGATCGGGTACAAGCTCTAGGACCAAGGCCAAGCCTTACCAATTGGCAGGGGAGTCCGGCGTGGAAATTATGTAAACTCACGGGAATTCCGAGCGTCCATGACCAGCACCCGAGCCCCCAGCCGGATCATCCCACGAGCTTTCCCTGGCATCACTCCCGCCGAAGTCGAGGAGTTGATCTCGAAATGCAGGCTCAATTCCTATATGACGAGAAGGCCGGGAATCAGAACGTGATGATGAAGACCGCGGGAATTAAGGATGTGCCTCAAGTCGCAGGGGACGCCAAATCTCTTGAGCGCGCATCGCAGCCTTGATCGACAATGCGATCAAGTTCAGCACGCATGGCGGCAATATGGACGTGACGTTCGGCTGCGACGAAAAGACCGTGACGATCACTGTTCGAGACGAGGGAATTGGCATATTGCCGGAGGCGCTTCCGCATATCTTCGACCGCTTCTACCATATGGAGCGACGCGGAGATGATCTGTTCGGAGGCCCGGGGATCGGTCTATCGATCACGCAACAGGTGATCGCACAACACCATGGCACACTCGCCGTGGAAAGCCGGCCCACGCAGGGCAGCACGTTCATGATCACGCTTCCGGTCTGGGCAGGGAACCGTCGCCATCCTGGATAATGTAGAGGGACAATTGCGTCTCAAAAGCCGCGTCGCTTCGATGATGAGTGAGTGCTCAGGGTACGTAACAAGATGCACTCATGGCAGTTAAGAGGGGTAAGAATGCGCACCAAAACCTCTAACAGATCTCTAATCCCCATCCTATTCAGCTTCGCTCTGGCGGCCTGCAACGGCAGTCTTACGCCCCCAACTCCTTCGGCAACCAGCCAGCCAAGCGCCAATCCCCCTACTCCTACTCAACCTACCGCGAACTCCCATTGGAACCGGACTGTGTGCAAACACGCTGGCACCCGTAAAAGCCGGAGCGACTGGACGTATCGCAACACGGGCGGCCCAGTCAGCCCTTCAACGTTCACCACAACCATAACCGAAGTGCGGCCAGATGGCTTTTCGACATCCACGAAGGTCGCCGACACCGGAACCGCGGAGCAGGACTGGGCCTGCAAGCCCGAGGGGCTGGTTGCGCTGGGCACCGGACCGACAGGTCTCGCACTTTCGCTGCAAGGCATCAAGGTGGACCTGACTGTTTCGAATGTGTCCGGTGTCACGCTGCCGGCCAAGGTAGAAGCGGGCATGAAGTGGCCTTATGGTTTTGACGTTGACGGCTCGCTAAGCCAGGGCAATTTGAGCGCCACGGTCAAGGGCAACGTATCCACGGCATCCCAGGCCATCGGCACTAAATCCGTTACGGTGCCCGCAG
Organism: uncultured Chloroflexia bacterium; assembly: GCA_963841545.1. GTDB lineage: Bacteria > Chloroflexota > Limnocylindria > Limnocylindrales > CSP1-4 > CAIXZV01. The sequence goes on from CAWJDE010000004.1 coordinate 30,380, forward strand.
GAACGTTCGATGCAATGAAGGTGGAGAGTGTCACCACGTTGAGCGTGACGGCCAACTACCAGGGAATCCCTCTTCCGCTAACAGCAACGCTCAACACAACGTTCTGGTTTGCACCCGGAGTTGGCTGGGTGAAATCTGTCGAGACCGGCGAATTCCTTGCAACTTCCCTGAACTCCACCACCGAACTCGAGTCCTACACTATCCCTTGAGATCGGCAGCGCCCTCCTCTCGCGCTGTTCGGAATCTACCCGACAAGTGAATGTGCGTGGCCTTCGCCACGCACATTCATTTGTCGGGCTTGAGAACCGGACTATTCGGAAAAGGTTATGATGAGGCGCCCTTGTTCAGTATAGCGCGAACGGGCTGAAAAGGGGGCGTCGCCCCGCTTCATCGCATGGATGCGGGCAAGCAGAGCGGGCAGATCCTCGACGACCGGCAACTCCTTGATACGGTCATATTCGATCCATGAGGGCACGCCCTCTTTGGACGGCTGCGGCTCGCCGCCATGACTCTCGCCGGTGAAGACGTACAGGCCGACCCCTTTCTCGCCCGCGTCGATCACAACTGTCCCGCAGAGCCAGAGGTCTGCGTCCAGGCCTGATTCCTCACGCAACTCACGGCTTGCCGAGGATCGGACGTCTTCGCCGCGCTCGACGTGCCCGCCGAGGCAATTGTATTTGCCGGCCCACAGCCTCTTCGAGGCGGAGCCGCGCAGCAACAGATAAAATCCCCGCGCCGCAAGAAAATCGCGGTGCGGGGAATTAGTGTGTAGCGTTCCTGCTTAATGCCCTGGTCAGATACCGGCATGGCGCCCCGGATCATCCGGTCGGATCGATCTCTTTCTAGTCCTGCAGATCGTCTGCCATGGCTTCGCTGACTTCCTTGCCGAGATAGAACTTCATGTCCGGCGGCGACGGCCACGGGCTTCACGAACTTGTCCACATACTGCCGCGTATCTTTCGCGCCGAGCAGATTGAATAGTTTCTCGAAATTGGGCCTGCCAGGCAGCGCTCGAGCTTGTCTGCTTCTGCGTTGGCGACAGCCGTGGATCTGGGCCTTGAAGGCGCCCAGCGCGTTCTTGCGGGTCTTGTAGTAGAACTGCTCGTCGGTCATGCCGGCTTTGCGGTCAGCGGCGGAGTTCTTGTCGAGCCAGGCGTACATTTCCTGGCGCAGGGCAGCCGGGCGCCTCTTCGTAGAACATCGTCATGAAGTTGGTCGCCAGATGTACTTCGATCGCCTCGTTCTCCACGAATTTATGGAAGGCATCTTCCGGAAGCGTTGAGGCGCCGTGCTGGACCGTGCCGCCCAGCTTGTAGTCTCTGCGCGCCACGCGTGAGAGCTCGCGAAGAGTATCGAAATCAATGTTAACCTTTGCCAGCGTGCCATCCGGCAGGACCGTGCCGCCATGGGACGTGCCGGTCTGGATGCTGATCTTGCTCAAGCCCGGTTTTCCGGGCGCGCGTTTTCTTCATGCCGGCGTTGAAGCCGTCCATGAAACCGCGCAGCTCCTCTTCGGTCGAATTATGCCCGCCCACTTCGCCGATCTCGCCGCCGATGGAGATCGTCACGCCTTTCGGCTCCAAGTCGCGGATGAAGGCGGCGAACTCCGACGATAGGCTGAAGTTCGTCTCCTGCTGTTCGGGGACGCTCGGCTTCGAAACGTCGACAAGGGTGGAGGTGTCAATATCGATATTGAAGAAGCCGGCGGAGATGGCCTCGCGGGCGAGGTCCTTGACGGCGTTGATCTCGGCCTGAGCATCGCTGGCATACTTCTTCGCAGACATCTGGAAGTGGTCGCCCTGGATGAAGACCGGGCCCTTCCAATCCTCCGCAATGGCGGCCGCCAGAATGTTGGTGGAATACTCGGCCGGGCCGCTGGGCGGTATAGCCGATCTCGGAACGGGCGATCTCGAAGATGAATGCGCCGGCATTCATCTTCTTCGCGGTGCGGAACACAGCGCGAGCGGCCTCATAGGACAAGCACGCGCAGGTTGAGCGCCGGGGTTGTGAATGTAAGGGGCGCGTCGCCGCGCCCGCGAGCAAGGTACAGATCCTGGATCGACGAGGGGAAGATGCCCAGGTCCAGTGCGGCGCCGCGGACGATATAGCGCGCCCAGCCCTGCAGCTCGCCAACCTTCAGCGCAGAAAATTCCACCAGCTTGCCAACATTTGCGCGGAACCGCACGGGATCTTTTACCTTGACCGCACTTCCCTCGACCATGGCGCTATGTTCAATAGCGATCATCAATTCATTCAGCTCAGACATGCGTGCACTCCTTGTCACAAAGTATGCAAATAATATTGATTAATTATACTGCGTCTTGATTTTTCTTCCGCATCTGGGCGCAGTCCTGTTGGATACGTCGCTGGAATGCAGCCATTCTGGTCGAAGCGGCTTGCTCCGGGCACAAATGAGCGCCACGCTCAGCCAGGCGCGGTGCTGCACGATGCTCCGGCGAGAGCAGCAAAGACTATGCGACAGGCGACGAGGGTATAATGGATGAGGCGAATCCCGGACTTCTCCGTAGATCATCGCAGGAGGCACAAATGACGGACATGTTTCAGAACGTGACGGGACAGATGGACCCCTTCAAGCGGCTGGCCTCGTATATTCCTGGCTTCAACGGCTATGTGGAGCGACAGAATCGGCGGGATGCCGACAAGCTGGTACGCGACACAATAGCACGCCGCTTCGGAGAACTTTGGACTCGCACATCCAACCTGCAAGTCGACCTCGTAAGCGCCGGCAAGATCCAGTATGTGGACGACCTTGAGCAGGCGGCACTCCAGCTCCGCACCTTCATAGACAAGATCAGCACTGCGGCGCGCGGCTATTCGGGCGTGTTCGACGCGGTGAAGATCAACCAAAAGGAACTGGAGCAGCTCTACAATTTCGACCTGGCTTTTTTCGACCTCGGCGACCAGATCGGGCATGCGCTCGACAACGTCGAAGCCAGCCTGGGCGACGAGGCGGCCCTGCCCGCTGCCATCCGCAATATCACCACCCTCGGGCGGCAAGCGGTCGAGACGTTCAACCGGCGCTCTGAGGCCTTCACCGGCAGCGCAAAATAGTCCGCTTCCAAAGCTTAGCCGGGAAGTTCCATGACTCATCTCCATTCAGAAAGGCGGCACTGAGCTCCTCATGACGATGTGGCACGAATATTTCCAGCCGACTTCCGTAGACGAAGTCCTGCGCATGTTGAAGGAGAAGGAAGGCCACGCGCGCCTGGTTGCCGGGGCAACCGACCTGATCCTCGAGCTGGAGCGCGGTGTACGAAGAGGCATCGATACGCTTATCGATATAACGCGCGTCCCGGGCCTCGATCGAATCGAGTTGGACGACGATGGCGTAATCCACCTGGGCGCACTGGTGACGCACAACGATTGCGTGGCATCCGAGCTGATCCGAAGCCGGGCGTATCCGTTGGCACGGGCAGCCTGGGAAGTGGGCGCTCCCCAAATCCGCAACCGGGGAACTGTGGCGGGCAATGTGATCACGGCCTCTCCGGCCAACGACACAATTACCCCGCTGATGGCCCTGGGCGCTTCTGTAAGGCTCGCATCGGTCAAAGGTGAGCGACAGATCGCGCTGGCAGACTTCTACACCGGTGTGCGCAAGACCGTGATGCGCCCAGACGAAATGCTGCTGGAAATCTCATTCCCGGCGCTAACCGCCGAGCAGCGCGGCACCTTCGTCAAGCTGGCATTGCGCCGCGCCCAGGCGATTTCGCTTGTGAACGTGGCAATGGTGGTGGGATTCGATGGACGGAGGGTGAAATCCGCATCGATCACGCTGGGTGCTGTGTCTCCAACGATCATCCACGCCGCGAAGGCCGAGAGTTACCTCACAGGCCGTGAGCTAACCAACGATGTAATCGCAGAAGCGGCGGAACTGGCCCGAGGCGCGAGCACGCCCATTACGGACATCCGCGGATCGGCAGACTACCGCGCGGAGATGGTCAAGGTAATCACCGGGCGCGGGCTGCGCGCGGTGCGCGATGATACGCAACGCAGCGGCTTCCCGGAAGATCCGGTGCTGCTGTGGGGCAACTCTTCGTCAGAAGAGGCCAATGCTCCGGGTGATGGCCTCGCCTATGAGTGGGACGGCCCCATCCAGACCACGATCAACGGCAAGGCTTATACCTTCACGAGCGGGCATGGTAAGACGCTGCTGCGGCTGCTGCGGGAGGAAGGTGCGCTCACCGGCACGAAAGAGGGCTGTGCGGAAGGCGAATGCGGCGCTTGCACGGTTTTCCTGGACGGTAAGGCGGTCATGTCGTGTCTGGTGCCCGCGCCCCGTGCTCACCATGCGCAGATCGTCACGGTGGAAGGCCTGGCAGACGGCGAACAACTGCACCCCGTTCAACAAGCATTCATCCAGGACGGCGCAGTGCAGTGCGGATATTGCACGCCCGGGTTCCTTATGTCGGCAGCCAAGCTGCTGGAAGAAAAACCGCACCCATCCCGCAACGAGATCGAACAGGCAATTACGGGCAATCTCTGTCGCTGCACCGGCTACTATAAGATCGTACGAGCCATCGAGGACGCGGCTCTGGCTCACGCCTGAAAGGTTCCATGACGAAATATACCATCGCCAGCCAACGCAGGGCGCAGCGCGAGAAAGAGACCGCATCCCCCATTTGGCGCGGGGTAGGCTGCCTGCTGATCGTGGGAGTCCCGGTGCTATCTTACGTGATGGCGGTACTGATCGTGCAGATGGCAGTCGGCCTCAACTGGCCCATGCCCTACCAGCTAATGGGCTACCCGGTGATGCCGGCATTGTTCTCAAAATTGCAGGGGCTCGTTCCCGTAGTGGCGTTTATCGAGTCTCAGGCTAACCTCTACGCGATACTCCTGATCGCGATCATTTTGATCGTGGCATTGGGAACGCTCCTTTCCCTCCTATATTCGCTGATCTACAGATACATGGGACCGCCACGCTATGGACCACTGGACATGCCACCGCCGAAAGTGGCCCCCAAGCGCTATAAAAGGTAAGCTTTTGAAGAACAATGCACGGCATGCAGAGAAGCAAGCCGTGCATTTTTTTCTTTAATATGGCATTCCGCCTGGATGATACCTACTCAGGCGGCGCTGCTTCGGACTCACCGCTCTCGAACTCCTCCAGATCTTCCGCCGGTTCCAAATGCTCTTCTGAGGGCCACTCAGTTTCTTCCGCGGCAGGATTCTCAGCACCACCGAGGCGGGATCCTCCACCCCCAGAGCCAGGCTCCGCATCAGAAGTTTCCTCGGACTCTGGGCCCTGGTCTTCTTCTACGCTTGTTTCCTGCTCCTCGGCCTCCTGGCCGCGGGACTGCTCCTCATCGTTCAGTTCTTCAGGCTCGAGCTCCTGTTCGTCGCGAGATCCCTCCCGATCGTCCGGCTCGACCGGCTCTTCTTCTTCCGCCGCGCCTTCGAGTTTCTCGCTTGAACGCGGGTCAGGCTCCTCGTCTTCCTGGGGGTCGTCTTCATCCTGTGTTTCGGCGGCCACAGCACTCCTGGGTTCGCGAGCGGAGCCCGCGGATTCGGAATGCTGTTCACCCGGCTCACCAGGTTCTTCAGGCCCCTCTGCTGCGCCGACATCCATCTGGACGGCTCGTATGAATTGCCGCAGACCCGTATCCGCTAAAGCCCGGGCAGGAGGGGCGCTTTCCAGTGTGTCGCCTTCGATCAGAGGGGCATCGTCGGGCACTGCCGGTTCAGGCCGGAGCAAGGCAGGGCTGGCAGGTTGCGGGGACGACAGCGCGGGCCGCTCAGGATGGCGGCTTTGCACCCACGTGGTGACCACATGTTCATGAACGGCGGGCATATCACGCTCGAGGCTGCCCATGAAGCGTGCGTACGAGACGTAGAGCCTGGGATCGTCGGCCTCGGACTGGCTCAGGTCCCGGTGCACGGCGCTGACCATGGCGAGGGCTTCCGAGCGGGTCAGGTCATGCTCCGCCAACCGGCTCCATAAAAAGCGGAGGTTGGACTCGGTTCCAGACCTTTGGAAGAGCTTGGCGTAGTCGCTTATTGGCATCTTATTCGGCACTCGGAGAATATACCGCAGCCACGGCAAAACAGCAATCTCAAGAGTTGTATAATAAGCCTGCTAAATCAGGTTGAACCAAATGCCGGTTCTTTGAGGGGCCAAAGACGAGATCAGACCACACAAAGAACGCGGATTTTTCCCGGCTACTCAGGCCGGGCGGCAGGATCGATTCCCGAAGTATGGAGAGTAGCATGACGTCAATTGGAGATTCCTCCCCGCGACCCGACGCGCGCAGCAAGGTCACGGGCCAGGCAGAATATTCCGGCGATCTTTCGATGGAGGGCATGCTGTTCATGAAGACCCTCTTCGCCGAGCGCCCGCACGCCCGCGTGAAAAGCATCGACACGCAGGCCGCAGAGTGTGCACCTGGGGTGGCGGCGGTCTATACGGCCAAGGATGTTCCTGTCAACGAATATGGGCTTCAGATCCCGGACCAGCCCGTGCTCTGCGGACCCGGATCATCCAATGCATACGGCGACCGCGTGCGCTTCGTTGGAGACCAGGTGGCAGTCGTAGTGGCTGCCACAGAGAGAGAAGCCGAAGCGGCCATTAAGCTGATCCGCGTTGACTACGAGGACCTGCCGGTGCTGAGCGACCCCATGGAAGCCATGAAGCCTGGCGCGTTCATCCTGCATCCAGATCGCGGCGACACGAACGTCTGCGTGCGCTACAAGATCCGGAAGGGAGACGTGGAAGCCGGATTCGCGCAAGCCGACGTGATCGTGGAGGGCGATTACAAGGCGCCGGGGCAGGAGCATGCGTACCTGCAACCGGAAGCCGGACTCTCCTACTTTGACGAGCAAGGTCGACTTACGATCGTGTGCGCGGGACAGTGGACGAACGCGGACCGCGGCTCGGTGGCTCACGCCCTGGGGCTGCCGGAGGAAGAGATCCGAATCATCTACCCGGCGATTGGCGGCGCATTCGGCGGGCGCGAGGATCTGTCGGTGCAGATCGTGCTGGCGCTAGCGACATGGAAGCTGAAGCGACCGGTCAAGATCATCTGGAGCCGGCGTGAGTCGATCATCGGGCACGGAAAGCGTCATCCGGTATTCCTTCATGCCAAATGGGGCGCGACGAAGGATGGGAAGCTGGTTGCGGCTGAGAATGAGATCATCGGGGACGGCGGCGCGTACATGTACACCTCCAACAAGGTGCTCGGCAACGCGGCGATCACTTCGAGCGGGCCATACTTCATTCCCAACATCAAGACCGACGTGTACGGCGTTTACACGAACAATGTGCCCGGCGCGGCGTTCCGTGGGTTCGGAGCGCCGCAGGCCCTGTTCATGGCCGAAGGGCAGATGAATAAACTGGCGGAGAAGCTCGGCATGGACCCGGTGGAATTCCGGCTCCGCAACGCACTCCGTGACGGACTCACGCTCGCCGTTGGCACACCCGCACCGGGACCCGTGAGCGTCCCACAGGTTATCGAGGCGGCGTCCACGAAGTTCGGGTGGAAGCCAAAACCAGCTGCGGCTTCCGTCGCGGGCGATGTGGTACGAGGTCAGGGTTTTGCCGCCGGATTCAAGAACGTGGGGTTCTCATTTGGGTATCAGGAGAATTCCTGGGCCAAGGTGGAGATCCACGGCGATGGCAAGATCGAGCAAGTGCTCGTGCACCACGCCGGTGCAGAAGTAGGACAGGGTACGCATGCCGTAATGGCCCAAATGGCCGCGGCAGTCATTGGTGTGCCGCTTGAGCAAGTAAGGGTGATCACATCGGATTCCGCCGACCAAGGCAACGCCGGATCCTCTTCTGCCTCGCGCATGACGTACATGGCTGGGAATGCCATCAAGGGCGCAGCCGAGGCCGCGCTGCAAGAAATGGCAGGGCGAGGAGAGGCCGGCAATCGCCGAGTTCACGTACCTGGCACCGATGACCACGCACTTTGACGAGGAGACCGGCTATTCCACGCCTAACTTTTCCTACGCCTACTCGGCAGAGGCAGTTGAAGTCGAAGTCGATACCGGCACCGGGCACGTGCGCGTGCTGCGGGTGGTGGTAGCCGACGACGTGGGCAAGGCCATAAACCCGGAGCTCGTGATCGGTCAGATCGAGGGCGCGGTTGTCCAGGCACAAGGCTATGCCATCACTGAGGATATGAAAACGAGGGACGGGCGGGTGCTTTCGGACCAGCTGAGCACCTATTTGCTGCCGACCATCCTCGATATACCGGGCGAGGTGGACTCGGTCATTGTGGAAACGCCGGATCCCGAACGGGCCCTGGGGGGCGCGCGGCCTGGGCGAGATCCCGTTCCTGCCGCTCGTGCCGGCCATTGCCGCTGCCATCCATGACGCCACCGGAGTTTGGATCGACGAGTTCCCATTCACACCGGAGCGTGTATACAGAGCGCTAAAAAGTAAGAGATGAATTGGGACTTCATCTATCGAGGAGAGACACGAGACCTCGATGAGCCACGCGCGCGGCCGCAGGCGGATCTTTTGTACGCCTGTCGCAGGGGTGCACACACTTCGAGCTTCGGCGAGCGCGCCAGGCTCCGCCCTGCCGACTGTCGTGCTGATCCACGGCTTTTCTGTGCCTTATTACATTTGGGACCCGACATTCGAGGCGCTGATTTCCGCGGGCCGGCAAGTGCTTGCGCTACGACCTGTTCGGGCGCGGGTTCTCGGACCGGCCGCGTACAGCCTACGACATACAACTTTTCGTGCGGCAGCTTACGGACCTGCTGGATGCACTGAAGCTGGAAACGGTGGACCTCGTCGGCCTATCGATGGGCGGCGCGATCGCATCTGCGTTCAGCGTGGAGCACCCGGAGCGCGTGCGGCGCCTGGCGCTGATAGACCCGGTGGGCACGGAGCCGATGCCGCTCAACCTGCTCTACAAGACCGCTCTGCTGCCCGGCATCAGCGAGCTGATCCTTGGCCTGCTCGGCACCGAAAAAATGGTGCAGAGCCTGGCATCTGATTTCTACGATCCCGCGCAAGTGGAGAGCTTCCGCGAGCGGTACAGAACGCAGATGCAGTTCAGAGGCTTTAAGCGGGCCATCCTATCCACTCTGCGCAATAAGACGGTGAACGGCTTCCCCAAAATATACAAGCAGCTTGGGCAGCTCAGCATGCCAGTATTGCTGCTGTGGGGCGGGGAGGACCGGACGCTGCCGATCGCGCAGAGCCGACCGATCCTCGAACTCGTGCCGCGGGCTGCATTCCATATCATCGAGGGCGCGGGCCATATTCCCAACTGCGAGAAGCCGGATGTAACCCATCCGATCCTATTGGATTTCCTGAGTTGATCATGCTGCATAGACTTCAACACACATACACCGATCACAAGTATAAGATGGGGGTATTCGTCCTGCTGTCGGCGGCATCGGTTCTTTGCATCGCGCTGGTCGCGGCACGCATCGCCTACAGCCATTCATACCACTACACCAACCTCATCTGGAATCTCTTTCTCGCGTGGATCCCGTTCTGCCTGGCTTACCTGGCCTATATATTGTCCTGGCGACGGAAACTCATGAACTTCGTAATCCCGTCGTTCGCGGTGTTGTGGCTGATCTTCTTCCCAAACGCGCCCTACATCCTGACGGACATTCAGCACCTGGGACAGGGCGCATTTGACGTGCCACGCTGGTACGATGTGCTGGTGCTTATCTGGTTTTCATGGACCGGCATGCTGCTGGGGATCGTGTCGCTGGCACTCATGCAGGAGATCATCAAGCGGCAGATCGGACGGTCCGCCGGCTGGGTCTTCGTGGTAATCGTGGCATGCCTCACGGGCGTCGGGCATCTACCTGGGGCGCTTCAACCGGCTGAATAGCTGGGACATCTTCCAGAATCCCGGACAGATCGCGGCGACCATTCCTGATTGGCTTGCAGACCCGAGCCTGCGCTCGTTGGGATTCATCTCCCTGTATACGCTGTTCTTCATGTTCGTTTATCTTACGCTGTACACGTTCGGCCACGTGCTGGGCGAAGGCCCGAACAGGCGCTGATGCCAGCACTGATCCTGATACGCGGCGGCGGTGACCTCGCAAGCGGCGTGGCTTTGCGTCTGGTGCACGCCGGACTCAACGTGGTAATCGCCGAACTGGAGAAGCCTCTCTCGGTACGGCGCAGTGTGTCGTTCTCGGAGGCGATCTACGAGGGGCAGGTTATCGTCGAGGGTGTGACGGCGCGCTCCGTGAGCGACCCGACGGACACGCTCAAGATCATCAACGTTCTCTCCAAGCGGCAAATCCCGGTGCTGGTGGATCCCGAATGCATATCGGCGCGCTCGCTGCACCCGATGGCGATCGTCGATGCGCGCATGCTCAAGCGGCCGCCCGAGCGACTGTCGCATACTGCCGCGCTGTACATTGGGTTGGGACCCGGGTTCGAAGCCCCCACTAATTGCCATGTGGTCATCGAGACTCAAAGAGGGCACATGCTGGGCCGGGTGATCTGGGCCGGCAAGTCGCTGACGGATACGGCGAAGCCGGAAGGCGATGTGCGCCGGGTACTACGCGCTCCAGCAGACGGCGTTTTCCAATCCACGGCACACATCGGGGAGCACTTTGAGCCGGGGAAGCCGATCGCGGCTGTTGGAGAGGAAGCCATTGCCGCTCCGTTTGCCGGGGTGCTCCGAGGACTACTGCGGCCGGGCCTCATGGCATCCAAAGGAATGAAGATCGGCGACCTTGACCCACGCGACGACCCAAGCCTTTGCAGCCTGGTTTCCGACAAGGCGTTGGCTGTGGGCGGCGGTGTGCTCGAAGCGCTCCTGACAAGACCCGAGGTCCGCACGCGTCTATGGGCATGAACCTCGCCCAGGCACTGCGAACTCTTACCTGAGCGGTTCGTCGTCGACAGATCGAAGAGGGAACGGGACGACGAGCGGCAACGAGCATTCAGCGCGGCGTTCGTCGGCGCCGGAGGAAAGACCACCGCCATATTCCAATTGGCCCGCCAGCTGGCGGCGCCTGTAATCGTAACCGCCACCACCCACCTGGGCGCGTGGCAGATCCCCCTGGCAGACCAACATATCATCGCGCACAGCCCCGCCGACCTGGCGGACATGGAACCGCGCGGCGTGATATTGGTCACCGGTCCGGTCGGCGAGGATGAGCGGACCGAGGGGGTTACGGAGGAAGTCCTATTATGGCTACACGATATATCAGAAAAGCACCACATTCCCCTACTCATCGAGGCGGACGGATCGCGGCAGAAGCCGCTTAAAGCGCCGGCCGAGCATGAGCCAGCGATCCCGGCCTTCGCAGACCTGGTGGTGGTCGTGGCAGGACTCTCAGCGCTCGGCAAGCCACTTGCAGAGGATGTGGTGCAACGAGCCGAGGTCTTCTCGCGGATCAGCGGGCTACCAAGCGGCGAGCCCATCGGTACGGAAGCGCTGACCCGCCTGCTCGTGAGCGCCGAGGGGGGACGAAAGAACATCCCAGAGGCTGCACGAGGCGTGGTGCTGTTGAACCAGGCAGATACGCCGGAGTTGCAAGCGCAAGCGCGCGGAATGGTGCCAGGGCTGCTGACGGGATTCGACGGGGTGGTAATCGCCAGCTTGGGCAACGGCGAAGTGCATGCATGCCATGAACGGGTGGCGGGGATCGTGCTGGCTGCGGGTGAGGCGAAGCGGTTTGGGCGGCTCAAGCAACTACTCGATTGGCGCGGGCAGCCGTTCGTCCGAGCGGTCGCAAGGATGGGGCTAGCTGGCGGGCTGAAGCCGGTGATCGTTGTAACGGGGGCGGAGGGAGAAAAAGTTGAAGCGGCACTTGAGGGGCTGGATGTGCTGATCGTGAGCAACGCCGATTGGCAGACCGGGCAGGCTTCATCGGTGCGGGCAGGCTTGCGAGCGTTGAGCGCAAACACCGGAGCGGCGGTGTTCCTGCTGAGCGACCAACCGCAGATCACCTTCGACGTGATTGCGGCGCTGATCGATACGCACGCGGCGGAACTGCATCCGATCGTGGCCCCGCTGGTGATGATGGAGCAACGTGCGAACCCGGTGCTGTTCGACCGGGTCACGTTCCCGGACTTGCTTGAATTGGAGGGCGATGTGGGAGGACGGGCGGTCTTCTCCAAACATCGCGTGGAGTTCATGCCATGGCATGATGACCGGCTGCTATTGGACGTGGATACCGAGGAGGACTACCGGCGAATTGTGGAGGACGATACGCTATGATCGCCGCCGTGATCCTGGCTGCGGGACAGTCGAAGCGCATGGGGCAGCCGAAGATGATGCTGCCCTGGCACGGGACAACGGTGCTCGGGCGGGTGATCGAGGTCTTCAAGGCAGCGGGGATCGAGGAAGTAGTCGTAGTAACGGGCGGCAATCGGGAAGGCGCTGAGCAAATCGCTCAGGCAGCAGAGGCGAGAACGGTCTTCAACGAGGATTACGCCAGCCAGGAAATGCTCAGCTCCTTGCAGACAGGACTGCGGGCAATGACTGCCGACGCGGAGGCGGCGTTGATCGCATTGGGAGATCAGCCACAGATCCGGGAGGACACTATCCGGGCCATCGTGGAGAGGTATGAGCAGAGCGCGCGCGCCGCTTGTTGTCCCGAGCTATAAGATGCGGAGGGGCCATCCGTGGCTTGTGACAAGAGCAATGTGGGAGTCAATATTCGGGATGCGCTCACCGGAAACGCCACGCGATTTCCTGAGGCAAGATGCCAAAGCCATTGATTACGTGGAGCTGGATACCCCTACTATTCTTGAGGATCTGGATACGCCCGAAGACTACTTGAAATCGCGATCATAGCGTGCTATTGTGAAGGAGGGGGTCAAGGCGGAAAGGAGCGTGTGCCATGACTGATTGGGATGAGATCATTGAGTACATCCACAATGCGATGCAAGCGGTCGATGAAGCCCACAGCGCCTCAGAACAGCTTAAACAAGATACAAGCCAGGCAACGTTTGACCTATTTTGTGAAAAGATGCGTCAACTGCAGGAGCGCCAGAGAAAGATCCAAATCGTTCTGAACAACGAAGAGGCCTATGCCGTGGATGAACTGGTAGACGCCCTGAGCCAGGTGTTCTCCGGTCATCGGGCAGAGTATCGACGCACACCCCGCATGAGGAGCTGAGCTAAGTTCATATCGTCACGGCCCAATGCGCCAGAGACCCCACCGGTTGGCGAAAGCGGGTAAATATATGCGTTGGTCTCGCGGCGCTTGAATCCCATACGCACATACAACCGATTGGCGGCCTGACGAGCCGGGTTCGACGTAAGCGTAACGGCTGCGGCGCCTTTTTCGCGAGCGAGGTCGAGGCAGCGGCGAGTGAGCGCTTCGCCCAGACCGGAGCCGCGGGCGGTTTCGTCCACGATTACATCCTCGATGATGGCGCGCACGCCGGTGGGAACACGATAGACCGTAAGGCAGGCCGCGCCGACAATGCGACCATCGGCGCGGCGGGCGATGAGGAGCGAACTGGAGTCGGATGCGACCAGCGCACGGAGATCGTCCTGGGATGGCGGCGGCTTATTGGACGTGAGCTGAGGGACGAGCCGTTGGAACGCATCCCAAAGCTCATCATCCACGCCCGTCACCAACTCGATCTCCATGCTAGGCCTTTTGAAGCGCGACGCTGAACTTCTCTCCGTCAAACTCGTCCTGTGCGCTGGGGGCGCCGGCGGGTAATTCCTGGAAGGCCAATGAAACGGCCAATGTCTCGGTCATGATGTAGTCGCGATGGGTCTCGATGGCGGCTTGCAAGGTGTGCGAAGCCTGGATGAAAAGGTCGATGCGATCGGCTACCTCAAGGTTGGCAGCCTTGCGCAGGTCCTGCACCCGGCGCACGAACTCGCGGGCCTGGCCCTCCTGCACGAGGGCGGGAGTCAGCTCGGTCACCAACGCGGCGACATAGGGACCTTCTTCAGCAACGGCAAAGCCCTCTTTCGCCTGCGCCCGGACCTCGACCTCGTCCGGCAGGATGTCATAGGGTTCGCCACCGGCGGTGACCTTTACGGAGCCGACACTCAGAAATGCCTGCGCGACCTGCTCGGCATCCATGGCGACCAGCGCCTTTTGCAGGGCCGGGAACTTATTGCCATATTTCTGACCCAACTGCTTGGGCAGCGGCTTGATGGAATGGGAGACGGCCTCCGTGCTGGTATCAAGGAGACGGACATGCTTCACGTTCAGCTCGTCCTCGATCAGGTCTGCGAAGGCCTCGACGGCATGGCGCTCTGAAGCATTGCCGAGCGAGAATGCGACCTCCTGAAGAGGCTGGCGAACCTTGCGATTGGCCTTCTGGCGTGCGGCATGACCGAGCGACACGAGCTTGACGACAAGAGCCATGTCCCGGTTCAGGCCTTCGTCCACAAGGGCCTCGTTGTACTTGGGCCACTCGGAGAGGTGGACCGATTGGGGTGCGGAGGGATCGGCGCCGCAGACCAAATTCTGATGAAGCTCATCGGCGAGGAACGGCATGGCGGGCGCGATCAGCTTGCTAAGCGTCACCAGAGCAGTGTAGAGCGTGCCGTAGGCGGCCTGCTTGTCGGCGTCGGAGCCGGACTTCCAGAAGCGGCGACGCGAGCGGCGGAGGTACCAGGTGGACATCTTCTCGACGAAGGCCTCGATGGGGCGCGTCGCGCCGGTGACATCGTAGTTCTCGTATGCAGTGGTAACGTCGCGCACGAGGACTTGCAGCTCCGATTGCAGCCAACGGTCCAGGATGTTCGTGCTGTGGGGCCGGATGGTATCCAGGTCAGGCTTATCCAGATTGGCGTAGGTGACGAAGAACGAGTAGACGTTCCAGAGGGTCAGCGTGAAGTTGCGGATGACCTCGCTGACAAGCTCGACGGAGAAACGGCGCTCGTTGCCGGGCGGCGTGGCGGTGTAGAGATACCAGCGGAAAGCGTCAACGCCGTCGACCTTGATGACATCCCAGGGGTTGACGATGTTGCCGAGGCTCTTGGACATCTTCTTGCCGTCGCCATCGAGGATGAGGCCAAGGCAGAGGACGTTCTTGTAGGCGACCGAGTCCAACAGCAGCGTGCTGATGGCGTGCAGGGAGTAGAACCAGCCGCGGGTCTGATCGACCGCCTCGCAGATGTAGTCGGCGGGGAACTGAGACTTGAACTTATCCTGGTTCTCGAAGGGATAGTGCCACTGGGCTAGGGCATGGAACCCGAGATCAAACCAGACGTCGATGAGATCGAGGACGCGGACCATCTCGCCGCCGCATTCGGGGCAGGGATACATGACGGCGTCGACGTAGGGCCGATGCAGGTCGAGGTCGCTCAGGTCGCGGCCGGTCTTATCGGACAGCTCCTGGATGGAGCCGATGCAGTCGCGATGGTTGCAATCGGCGCACTCCCAGACGGGCAGAGGCGTGCCCCAGTAGCGCTCGCGGCTCAGGGCCCAGTCGATATTGTTCTCCAGCCAGTTGCCGAAGCGCCCTTCGCTGGATATGGTCGGGTACCCAGTTGATCGGTGTTGTTGAGCTCGACGAGGCGATCCTTGAACTTGCTGGTGCGGATATACCAGGAGTCGCGGGCGTAGTACATCAAGGGCGTGCCGCAGCGCCAGCAGAA
Source organism: uncultured Chloroflexia bacterium (assembly GCA_963841545.1). Lineage (GTDB taxonomy): Bacteria > Chloroflexota > Limnocylindria > Limnocylindrales > CSP1-4 > CAIXZV01. The sequence goes on from CAWJDE010000004.1 coordinate 45,907, forward strand.
GGGATAGGTGTGAGTGTAGTCTTCCTGGCGGAAGAGCAGGCCGCGGGCTCGCAGGTCTTCGATGATCTGATGGTCGGCATCCTTGATGAAGACGCCGCGCCACGGCGTGACCTCGGGGACGAAGGTGCCGTCGGGCAGGACCGTCATGAGGATCGGCAGGTTGTGCTCGTTCGCCATCTGCATATCTTCGGCGCCGAAGGCAGGGGCCATGTGAACGAGGCCGGTGCCATCTTCGGTGGTGACGAAGTCTCCCATCACGACGAAATAGGCCGGCTTATCGGGCGGCAGGAAGGTGAACAGCGGACGGTACTTCTGACCCTTGAGCTTGCGGCCTTTGAAGGTATCGAGGATCTTCACTTCTTCGTCGCGGAAGACCTTCTCGACCAGGGCCTTGGCGAGGATGAGCTTCTCGGTGCCGCCATCATGCTCACGCTCGATGGTGACGTACTCCACGTCCGGATGAGCAGCGACAGCCACATTGCCGGGAAGCGTCCAGGGCGTGGTGGTCCAGACGAGCAGCGAGGTATCGTTCTTCTCCACAAGCGGGAGGCGCACGAAGACGGAGGGATCGGTGGCTTGATCGTAGCCCTGAGCCACCTCATGGTCGGAGAGCGGCGTCTCGTCGCGGGGGCAGTAGGGCACGACCTTATAGCTCTTGTAGAGCAGATCCTTCTCCCAGAAGCTCTTGAGGATCCACCAGACCGACTCGATATATTCGTTGGTGTAGGTCACATAGGCATCTTCGAGGTCCACCCAGTAGGCGATGCGATCGGTGAGCTTGCTCCAGTCGTGGATGTATTCGAAGGCGGACTTGCGGCATTCCTCGTTGAACTTGGCGATGCCCATTTCCTCGATCTGATGCTTGTTGGTGAAGCCGTGCTTCTTCTCCACCTCGATCTCCACCGGCAGGCCGTGGGTATCCCAGCCGCCGCGGCGCGAGACATGGAAGCCGCGCATGATCTTGTAGCGCGGGAACATATCCTTGAAGGCGCGTGCCAGTACGTGATGGACGCCGGGGCGACCGTTGGCCGTGGGCGGGCCCTCATAGAAGACATACTCGGGGCGGCCCTTCGACTGCTCGGACGGTCTTCTTGAAGATCTGCTCGCGTTCCCAGAAATTGAGGACGCCTTCCTCCATGGCTGGGACGTCGAGCTTGGATGAAACGGGTTTGAACATTAGACCTCCGAGTGTTCAGTGGACAGTTGACAGTTGGCAGTTGGCCCCGGCGGGTAGCCGGGGTAACAGTTGGTCGCGCTCGACGCCGACGGGCACCCCGACTTCAGCCTCCTCCAGGAGCGGATCAGCTCGGGCCGGATGGGGCGACCGCTGCCGCTCGTGTACCAGGCGTTCGACCTGCTCCACCTCGACGGCCGGTCGCTCCTCGACGTCCCGCTCGAGCAGCGCAAGCGGCTGCTCGAGCTCGTCCTGCGGCCGAACGCGCGGGTGCAGCTCGCGAGGCATATCGAGACCGAGGGCATGGCGTTCTTCGAGGCGATCCGGGGCCAGGGCCTCGAAGGGCTGGTGGCCAAGCATCGCCGCTCGCGCTACGAGCCGGGCCGGCGGTCGACGAGCTGGCTCAAGATCAAGGCGCGCCCCGAGCAGGAGCTCGTGGTCGGGGGCTGGACCCCGGGCTCGGGCAGCGCGGCCGATCTCGGCGCCCTGGCGGTGGGCGTGTACGAGGACGAGCGGCTGCGGTTCGCAGGCAAGGTGGGCTCGGGGTTCGACGCGCGGGTCCGGCGCGAGCTGCGTGGCCTGCTCGACGCCATCGAGACCGACACGCCGCCGTTCGACCCGGCGCCGCCGCCCGACTACCGCGGGCGCTGGGGCGGGGACCTGGCCGGCATCCACTGGGTGCGCCCGGAGCTGGTGATCCGGGCCGAGATCGGGGGGTGGACGCGTGATGGTCACGTCCGGCAGACGTCGTTCAAGGGTCTCGAGCGCGGCCGCGATGCGCTCGAGGTCGTCCGGGAGCGCGCGATCGATCCCTCGGTCGCGGACCGCAAGGCCGCCGTCACGGAGGACCCGCCGGCCGGGGCTGCGGCGGTGATGCCGGGTGATGCAGCCTCGGGGGCGATGCGCGCAACGCCGGCGGAGCCCGATGACCCGGTGGCGATCGCGAAGCCGCCCGATCCGTCGTGGCTGGTCAGCGACGCCGAGCTTGCCGCGCTCGACCAGCTCCGCGGCGAGGGCACCTGGGCGGTTGCGGGCCAGGAGCTCAAGCTGACCAACCTCGACAAGGTCCTGTTCCCGCCCCGCGACAGCGTCGACGAGCCGCCGATCACCAAGCGCGAGCTGATCGGCTACCTCGCCCGGATCGCGCCCGCCATGCTGCCGCACCTGGCCGACCGGCCGCTCAACCTCCAGCGGTTCCCCAACGGCGCCGGCGCCAAGGGGTTCTGGCAGAAGGACATCCCGCCGCATGCGCCACGCTGGCTCACGATCTGGCACGAGCAGGGCTTCCGCGAGCGCGAGGACCGGGCGCCGAACGATCACCTCGTGGCCGACCGGGCGGCGACCCTGTGCTGGCTGGGCAACCAGGCGGCGTTCGAGATCCACGCCTGGACCTCGACCATCGCCGATCCGTGGACGCCCACCTTCGCCCTCATCGACATCGACCCCGGGACCTCGACGACCTGGGACGAGACCCTGCTCATCGCCCGGCTCTACCGCACGGCGCTCGAGCACCTGGGCATCCGCGCCTGGCCCAAGGTCACCGGCAGCCGCGGGATCCAGGCCTGGATCCCGATCGAGCGGGGACGCTACTCGTACCACGACACGTCGGCGTGGGTGGAGCGGCTGTCGCGGGCCGTCGGCGCGTCGGTGCCCAACCTCGTGTCGTGGGAGTGGGCCAAGTCCGAGCGCGGCGGCCGGGCGCGGCTCGACTACACGCAGAACGCGGCGATCAAGACGCTGGTCGCCCCGTACGCGGTGCGACCTCGCGCGGGTGCCCCCGTCTCCGCGCCCATCCGCTGGGTGGAGCTGGATGATCCGGAGCTGCGGCCCGACCGCTGGACGATCCGGACCCTGCCCGACCGGGTGGCCGAGCTCGGCGACCTGTGGGCCGGGATCCAGGACGAGCGCCAGGTGCTGCCGCCGCTGTAGGCGTCCACGAGGCGCGCCAGCGCCAGCTGCCGCGGGCGAGGCGCTGGCTTGCGGCGGGCGAGGCGCTGGCCGCGGCGGGCGAGGCGCTGGCCGCGGCGGGCGAGGCGCTACCTGCCGCGGGCGAAGGCCACCAGCTCGGACAGGTGCGCGTGGGCGAGGCAGGTGACGGTGTCGGCGGCGCCGTAGTAGATCGACACCCGGTCGGCGTCGCGGTCGACCAGCGCGGCGCACGGGAACACGACGTTGGGCACGTCACCCACCTGCTCGTAGGGCACCTGGGGCGAGAGCAGGTAGTCGCGTCCGCGCCCGATGACCTTCCACGGCTGCTCGAGGTCCAGGAGCGCTGCGCCCATCGAGTACACGAAGCCGTTGCACGACGTCAGCACGCCGTGGTACACGAGCAGCCAGCCGGCCTCGGTCTCGATCGGCGTCGGCCCCGCCCCGACCTTGGTCGACTGCCAGGTCCAGGCGACGGGGCTCATCACGTGGCGATGGCGGCCCCAGTGGACGAGATCGGGGCTCTCCGAGCAGTAGATGTCACCGAACGGGGTGTGGCCGCTGTCGCTGGGCCGGCTCAGCATCAGGTATTGCCCGCCGACGCGGCGCGGGAACAGCACCCCGTTGCGGTTGAACGGCAGGAACGCGTTGTCGAGCTGGTGGAACGTCTCGAAGTCCCGGGTCCAGGCGACCCCGATGGTGGGGCCGTGGTAGCCGTTGCACCAGGTCACCCAGAACCGGTCCTCGAGCCAGGTGACCCGTGGATCGTAGGCGTGGACGAACGGTGCCTGGATGTCGGCGACGCGAGCGTCGGTGGGCTCGAAGGCGATCGGCGTGGACGTGATGTCCCAGGTGGCGCCGTCGGTGCTGAACCCCGCGTGGAGGTTCATGGTGCGCACGGTGTCGTCGACCCGGAACACGCCGGCGAACCCGTCGCCGAACCGGACCACCGCGGAGTTGAAGATGCTGTTCGAGCGGGGGAGCAGGTCGCGGGGGATGATCGGGTTGCGCGTCGAGCGCCACGCGACCGCGTTCGAGCCGGCGGGCCGGTCCTCCCACGGGATCGGCGCCTGGCTCGCGGCCCCGCCTGCGCCGACACCCGTCACGAGGCGGATCCCCGTCCCGCGGCTGCCAGCGAGGCCCAGTACCGCCCGCTGTCGCGAACGCGGCGCTCCTGCGTCTCGAAGTCGACGTCCACGAGGCCGAACCGCGACCCGTAGCCCGAGTGCCACTCGAGGTTGTCGAGCAGCGACCAGGCGAAGTAGCCGCGGAGCGGCACGCCATGCTCGACGGCCACCCGCGCTGCCTCGACGTGGCGGCGGAGATAGGCGACCCGCTCCGGATCACGCGTCGGATCGACCGGGTCGCGGTCGTAGGCGGCGCCGTTCTCCATCACGTACAGCGGCAGGTCGCCGGTCCTCGCGCGAACCAGCTCGAGCACCTCGGTGAGACCCTCCGGATCGACCAGCCAGCCCATGTCGGTCAGCTCGAGCGGTTCGGACGGCGGCAGCTCCGGGAGGAGCGGGGAGCGCACGGTCCGCGTCGTGTAGTAGTTGACGCCCATGAAGTCGATCGGGGTCGCGATCAGCGCCAGGTCACCGTCGCGGACCTCGCCCCGAGCCCAGCCGGTCGCGCGGACGCCGCCGTCGGGATAGTCACCGCCGGTGATCGGGTCGAGGTACCAGCGGTTGTAGAGGTCGTGCTCGATCGCCGCCGCCTCGAGGTCGAGCGGGTGGGTGGTGGCGGGATGCTTGGGCTCGAAGTTGAGCACGATCCCAAGTTGCGCGGCCGGCGCCGCGGCCCGCATCGCCTGGACCGCCAGGCCATGGGCGACGAGCAGATGGTGGCCTGCGGCCAGGGCCGCCGACGGCTCCTGGCGACCCGGAGCGTGGAGCCCGGTCAGGTACCCGAGCGTCGCCGCGCACCACGGCTCGTTGATGGTCGCGATGGTGGCGACCCGGTCACCGATGCAGCGGGCGACGACGTCGGCATAGGCGCCGAACGCCTCCGCCGTCCGGCGCGCCGGCCAGCCGCCGCGATCCTCGAGCGCCTGCGGCAGATCCCAGTGATACAGCGTCGCGTGGGCGGCGACGCCGCGCGCGCACAGCTCGTCGACGAGGCGATCGTAGAAGTCCATGCCCGCGGCGTTGACGGGCCCGCTGCCGTCCGGGATCACGCGGGGCCAGGACACCGAGAACCGGTAGGCGTCGAGGCCGAGGTCGGCGACCAGGGCGACGTCCTCGCGGTAGCGGTGGTAGTGGTCGCAGGCGACGTCCCCGTTGTCGCCACCCTCGACATGCCCGGGCTCGTGCGCGAAGCGGTCCCAGATGCTCTCGCCGCGGCCGTCCTCGCGGACGGCGCCCTCGATCTGGTAGGCCGCCGTCGCGGCGCCCCATGCGAAGCCGGCCGGGAACTCCTGGCGCGTCACAATGCACCTCGAGTGGAAGCGATCTCATCAAGTTCGGCGCCGCGATCGTAGCGCATCGGTGCCAGTTTACGCTTGACATGGTTGCGACGGAAGGCCTATTTTGGAAGCGCTTCCAATCCGGAGGCATCAGGCGCATCCCGGCACCCGAACCGAGGAAGGCAATCCCCGATGGCCCGGACGATCGACGAGCTCGCGCAGCTGAGCGGGGTCTCCCGAGCGACCGTCTCGCGTGTCATGAACGGGGGGAGCGTCTCGGAGCACACCCGGCGGAAGGTGCAGGCGGTGCTGGACGAGACCAACTACCGGCCCAACATGGCCGCCCGGTCGCTCGCCTCGGGACGTTCGGGCGTGGTCGGGGTCGTGATGCACATCGACTCCCACCTGCTGTTCCAGGATCCCTACTTCGCCCAGCTGATGCAGGGCATGAGCGGCGCGCTGTCCGACGTGACGGCCGGGATGATGCTGTGGCTGGGCAATCGCTCGAAGGAGGAGACCCTCGAGACGATCCTGTCCATGAGCCTGCTCGACGGGGTGATCGTCACCGCGCACAACCTCGACGACCCGCTGGTGGACGGCCTGCTCGCCTCGGGCGTGCCCACCGTGCTCGTGGGCCACCGCAAGGCGGACCGGACCGCGAGCTACGTGGACGTCGACAACGTCCACGCCGCGGACATCGTGACCACCCACCTGGTGTCGATCGGCCGCCGGCGGATCGGCCACATCTCGGGCATGCGTCGCACGGTCCACGCCGAGGATCGCCTGATCGGCTACCAGCGGGCGATGGACCGCGCCGGCCTGCCCACCGACGGCCTCGTCGTCGACGGTGACTTCAACGCGCCGTCCGGCGTGATCGGGGCGCAGGCGCTGCTCGACCAGGGTGTCGACGCGATGTTCTGCGCCAACGACGCCACCGCGCAGGGGGCGCTCGACGCCATCCGTGCCCGCGGGCTCCGCGTCCCGGAGGACGTGGCGCTCGCCGGCTTCGACGACCTCGAGTTCTCGGCCCGGCTCGACCCGCCCCTGACGACCGTTCGCCAGGGCGTCCGCGAGCAGGGCGAGGAAGCGGTCAACTGCCTGTTCCAGCTCATCCGCGAACGGGACGGCGCGCCGCGGCGCGTGCTGCTCCCGACCGAGCTCGTCATCCGCCAGTCGACAGTGGGAGGTGGCCCGCGCACCTGACGCCGAACGGGCCTGCGCATGTGCGCACGGCCAACCGCTAGCAGTCGAGGAGGCATGCCAATGCGATTCACCAAACGGATGGCGACGATGCTCGCGGTCACGAGCATCGTCGTCGGCGCCTGCGGCTCGTCGGGTGCGACGAACGCGCCGGCGACGGGGATAAGCACCCCGCCACCGGCGACGACCGCCCCGGAAGCGACTCCCGAGCCAACGAGCGCTGGCACCGAAGAGTATCCGCGAAACGAGACGCTCTACACCACCGGGAAGCAGTGGGGCCCGCCGTCAACGTGGAACCCGCTTGACCCGAACGCCGCGACGGGCGTCGTCGGACTCCAGTACGAGACGCTGTTCCTCTACGACCCGCTGGCCGACACGTTCGACCCGTGGCTCGCGGAGAGCGCGTCCTGGACCGATGCCACCACCTACACGATCAAGACCCGGTCCGGGGTCACCTGGAGCGACGGTACGCCGTTCACGGCCGAGGACGTCGCGTTCACGATCGGCCTGGCCAGGATCAAGGCCGTCGGCTCCAACATCTGGGACTACGTCACCGATGCCACCGCGACCGACGACTCGACCGTCGTGGTGAAGTTCAGCAACCCGGCCTACCAGGAGTGGGCGACCTGGACCTACAACAGCCCGATCCTGCCCAAGCACATCTGGGAGTCCAAGGCCAACGAGGACATCCTCCAGGACACCAACGCCAACGGCGTCGGCACCGGCCCCTACCTGTACAAGACCGCGTCCGAGGACCGGATGGTCTGGGTCAAGAACGACAGCTGGTGGGCGACCGCGGCCCTCGGCCTGGACGTCAAGCCCAAGTACATCGTGGACATCGTCAACGGCGCCAACAACGTGGCGCTCGGCCTGCTGATGCAGGGCGGCATCGACCTCTCCAACAACTTCCTGCCGGGCATCGCGACGCTGGTCGACAACGGCTACGTGAGCACCTACTTCAAGGGTGCCCCGTACATGCTGTCGGGCAACACCGCCTGGCTCGTCACCAACGACAAGAAGCCGCCGACCGACGACGCGCAGTTCCGGCTCGCGCTCGCCTACGCGGTCAACGTGCCCGACATCGTCAACAAGGTGTACGGCAACATCGTCGCCGCAGCCGACCCGACGGGCCTGCTGCCGACCTGGGACAAGTACATCGACGCGGCGCAGCGTGATCAGCTGGGCTTCAAGTACGACCCCAAGAAGGCCCAGCAGCTCCTCGACGCCGCCGGTTACAAGAAGGGTGGCGACGGGTTCTATGCCAACAAGGACGGCTCGCCGATCAAGCTCACGATCATGGTTCCCACCGGCTGGTCCGACTGGGAGGCCGCTCGCGACGTGATCGTGTCCAGCCTCAAGGCCGTCGGCATCAACACCGAGGCCCGGATCGTTGACTACAACGGCCTCGTGGACGCCCGCAACAGCGGCGACTTCGACCTCGCGGTCAACAACGAGGTCCAGATGTCGAACACGCCGTGGACGTACTACGACTACATGTTCCGGATGCCGCTCATGGAGGGCGCCGGCAAGAACCGCAACTACGGCTCGTACGAGAACCCGGCCGCCTGGGCGCTCGTGCAGCAGCTGGACAAGACGCCCGTCGACGACGTGTCGACGATGCAGTCCATCACCAGCCAGCTCCAGAAGATCTCGCTGACCGACATGCCCGTGATCCCGCTCTGGTACAACGGGCTGTGGTCCCAGGTCAGCAACGTGGTCTGGACCGGCTGGCCGTCCGACGACGGCAACCACGTCCTGCCGGCCACCTGGAACGGGTACTGGCAGATGGGTGCCGTCAAGATGCTCACCCAGATCACCCCCGCAGGCCAGTAACCGAACCGGCTCCTCCGGGCCCCTCCCGCCTCCGGCGGGAGGGGCCGCTTGCAGGAGTCTCCACGGAGAAGACCGGGTGCGACGCTACTTCGGGCGCAAGCTCCTCATCTACGCGCTGACGTTCTTCGTCGCCGCCACGGTCGACTGGATGATCCCGCGCTTCATGCCCGGGGATCCCGTCCAGGGCCTGCTGTCCCGCCACCAGGTGGCGCCGGAAGCCGTGCCGTATCTCATCGCCTACTACAACAGCCTGTTCGGGCTCGACCAGTCGGTCGTGCAGCAATACCTCAACTTCTGGGGCTCGATGCTCCACGGTGACCTCGGGCGCAGCGTCTACCTGTCCGGCCGCCCGGTGACCGACGTGATCCTGGCCTCGCTGCCCTACACCCTCGCGCTGCTGATCCCGGCCATCCTGCTCAGCTGGTGGGCAGGCAACAAGTTCGGGGCGTTCGCGGCCCGCCGCCGGTTCGTCGACGACGCCGTGCTGCCGATCGGCTACATCCTGAGCGCGACCCCCTACATGTGGCTCGCGATCATGGTCGCCTGGATCCTGGGCTCGGTGCTCCGCGTGTTCCCGATCTCGGGCGGCTACAGCTACGCGCTCGAGCCGGCGCTCTCGTGGACCTTCCTCTCGAGCCTGTTCGCGCACTGGTTCATGCCGTTCCTGTCGCTGTTCGCGGTCATGTTCGGCGGCTGGGCGATCGGCATGCGCAACATGATCATCTACGAGCTGGACGCGGACTACTCCAAGTACCTCGATGCGCTGGGCGCGCCGAGCGGCCTCGTCCGCCGGTACGCGTTCCGCAACGCGGTGCTGCCGCAGGTCACCGGGCTTGCGCTGCAGCTTGGCGTGATCGTCGCCGGCGCCCTGGTGACCGAGATCGTGTTCTCGTACCCGGGCCTGGGCAAGCTGCTGCTGGCCGCGGTCCAGAACGAGGACTACTTCCTGCTCCAGGGCATCTTCCTGTTCGTCATCGTGGGGGTGCTGATCGCCAACTTCCTGGTCGACATCGCCTACGTGCGGCTCGACCCGCGCACCCGGGTGGGCATGAGCGGGGGAACCGCATGACCGCCCTCGTGGAGCCCGCCGGCGCCGTCGTCGAGGACGTCGGCCGAGCGCGCGAGGTCCGCTACTTCGTCTTCCGCAGCCGCAAGATCCTGGTCTCGGCGGTGATCCTCGTCGCGCTGGTGGCGCTGGCGCTGGTGGGCCCGCTGATCCGGCCCGGCGATCCCAACGCGTTCGTGGGGCCGCTCAACGCCCCGCCCGACGGCGACTGGTGGTTCGGGACCACGACCTTCGGCCAGGACGTGTTCGCCCAGTTCGTGTACGGCCTGGGGTCGTCGTTCGTGGTCGGGCTCACCGGCGGCGGGATCGCCGCCGTCATCGGGGTCACCGTCGGGTTCGTGGCGGGCTACCGCGGCGGCCTCGTGGACGAGATCCTCAACATGATCACCAACGTCGTGCTGGTCATCCCCACCATCGCGCTGCTGATCGTCGCGACGGCCTTCCTCCGGGCGCGCGGGCTGTGGGTCGAGGCCGCCTTCATCGGGCTCACCTCGTGGCCGTGGGCGGCGCGGGCGATCCGCGCCCAGACCTTCTCGCTCAATGCGCGCGAGTTCGTCGACCTCGCCCGGATCAGCGGCGTGCCGGGCCGGCGGATCATCTTTGCCGAGATCGCGCCCAACATGAGCTCCTACCTGTTCATGACCTTCATCCTGCTGTTCGGCGGCTCGATCCTGATCGCCGCTTCGCTGGACTTCATCGGCCTGGGCCCCACCGAGGGCGTGTCGCTGGGCCTCATGATGTACAACTCGGTCGCCTGGAGCGCCCTCCAGCTCGGGCTGTGGTGGTGGTTCGTGCCGCCCGGCGTGGGGATCACGGTGATCGTCGGCGCGCTGTACGTCATGAACGTGGGGCTCGACGAGATCTTCAACCCGCGGCTCCGGGAGTCCTGAGGTGAGCCTCCAGGTCACCGACCTCAAGGTCTACTACCGGACCCTCGCGGGTGACGTGCGCGCGCTCGACGGCCTCACGCTCGAGATCGCCGACGGCGAGATCATGGGGCTCGCGGGCGAGTCCGGCTGCGGCAAGTCCACGTTCGGCAACAGCCTGGTCCGGCTCGACGGCCGGATGCGGCACGTCGGCGGGCGGGCCGTCCTCGACGGGGTCGAGCTGCCGATCGGCGACGCGGACGCGATGCGCGAGTTCCGCTACCGCCAGGTCTCGATCATCCCCCAGTACGCGATGAGCGCGCTCAACCCGACCCGCCGGATCGGGGTGATGATCGACGAGGTGCTCGAGTCGCGCGGCGCACGGACCGGCGAGGTTCACGTCGAGCTGCGCCGGCGTCTGGCCCTGGTGGGGCTCGCCGAGCAGGTCCTCGACCGCTACCCGATCGAGCTCTCGGGCGGCATGAAGCAGCGTCTCGTGATGGTCATCTCGACGCTCCTCGACCCGTCGCTGCTGATCGCCGACGAGATCACGTCCGCGCTCGACGTCGCCAGCCAGAAGGCCGTCGCCCAGTCGCTGGTGGAGTTCCGCGATCGCGGGTTCGTGCGGAGCATGATCGTGGTCACCCACGACGTCTCGATCCTGTACCAGATCTCGGACACGCTCGCGATCATGTACGCGGGCCGGCTGGCCGAGAAGGCGCCGACGGGGGAGCTCATGGAGCGGCCGCTCCACCCCTACACGCGGATGCTGATCGGGTCGCTGCCCGAGATGGGCGTCCGGTTTGCCGAGCACCGGCTGGCCGGCATCCCGGGCACGCCGCCGTCGCTGCTCAACCCGCCGGCCGGCTGCCGGTTCCGCGCCCGCTGCCCGCTGGCGGACGCGCAGTGCGAGCAGCAGCCGCCGGTGAAGACCGTGGCGCCGGGCCACGCCGTGGCCTGCTGGAAGGTGGCCTGATGCTGCAGCTCGAGCGCGTCTCGAAGACCTACCGCGTGGGCGCCTTCGGCGGCCGGCGCTTCATGGCGGTCCGCGACGTCGATCTCACGGTGGCGGCCGGCGAGGTCGTGTCGCTGATCGGCGAGAGCGGCAGCGGCAAGACCACGATCGGCAAGATGATCCTGCGGCTGCTGTCGGTCACCGCGGGCCGGATCACGCTCGACGGGACGGACGTCTCCGGGCTCCGGGGCGATGCCCTGCGCGACTACTACCGGTCGGTCCAGGGCGTGTTCCAGGATCCGTTCAGCTCGTTCAACCCGATCTTCAAGGTCGACCACGTGTTCGCGCTGCTGCACGGCACGTACGGCCACGGCGTCCCCGAGGCGGCCTGGCACGCACGGATCGAGGACGCGCTGCGGAGCGTCGGGCTCGACCCCGGCCAGGTGCTCCACAAGTACCCGCACCAGCTGAGCGGCGGGCAGCTGCAGCGGATCCTGGTCGCGCGGGCGCTGCTGCTCGACACGAGGTTGCTGGTGGCCGACGAGATCATCAGCATGCTCGACGCCTCGACCCGGATCGACGTGCTCAACCTGCTGGGCGACCTCAAGTCACGCGGCCTGGGCATCCTGTTCATCAGCCACGACCTGTCGCTGGCCAACTACATCAGCGAGCGCACGCTGATCCTGCGCTGGGGGCGCGTGGTCGAGACGGGTCTGACGCCGCTCGTGTTCGGCAACCCGGTCCACCCCTACACGCGGATGCTGCTGGCGTCGGTGCCCCGGCTCAACGAGCGCTGGGGATCCGGCTTGGCGGCGAGCGGCGAGGCATCGGGCGGGCCCATGGCGGGCGACGAGGAATGCCGATATCACGCGGCGATCCTGGCCGCGCACGGGCCGTCGCTCGAGGGGGCGCCGCGCCTCGCCGAGGTCGAGCCCGGCCACCTGGTGGGCTGCATCGACCACGACGGCCGCTGCGCGCTCGCGCTCCGGTCCTCGGCTCCGGCCGCCGGGTCGGCGGCCGCCTGATCGGCCGCCTCGGCCCCCGGCCGCCAGGTCGCTCCGGCGCGGGTCGCCCGCCGTCGAATCCCGGAGGTCAGATCGGCCGCCGCCGGATCGAGGGCGGGAGATCGGCTGCCGCCGGATCCAAGCGCGTCAGATCGGCCGCCGCTGGATCCTGGGCGTCAGCCCGTGGTCACGGGCTGCCGCAGGATCGTCCGCAACCGCTCCGGGTCGCTCCGGCGCGGGTCGCCCACGTACAGCTCGTGGTGGCGGCCGGTCGGGCGCAGCCCGGCGGAGCCGATCTCGGCGTGCAGCCGTTCGATCGACCGCCGCTCCTCCGCGTAGGGGCCCAGGTGGAGGAGCTGGGCGACGTCGCCCTCGGCGAAGGGCTCGATCCGGAGCCCGTTGCGGAACGGTGGATCGAGCTTGCGCCGGCCCCGCTCGAGCGCCGCCTCCAGCTCCGCGGGCGTGGCCTGGTCGGGGAGCGCCATCAGCAGCGTCCAGCGCCAGGTCGAGCGGTCGTCGGAGGCCGCCCGGTCGCCCGCGAAGATGGCGTCGAGGTCGGTCGTGCCATCGGTCGTCCACCACAGGCCCTCGAGCATCCCGACCTTCTCCTCGACACCCCGCGTCCTGAGCGCGAATCGGAGCGTATAGGCGGTCCCGTACAGGCCGGGCATCCGGGCCGCGAACGCCGTCGCCGCGGGCGGCCCGTCGCCGTCGATCATGACGAACCGGCGCTCGGGGACGTGCAGGAAGCGCACGTTGCCCGGCCTGCCGGCCAGCTCCTCCCTGCGGGTCCCGGGACGCTCGAACAGGATGGCGCTGGCTGGCACGGCACGCTCCTCGCAGCTGGTCGTCGCCTGACGAGACCCGACGGTCGAGCCATGGCTGCGGTCGTGGGCAGCGGGTTCGCGGCTCGCCCTCGCGGTCGTCCTTGCGGGCAGTGTCCCCGCGCGGACCCCGGGACGACAGGGCCGATGGTCGTCAGGCACGAGCCGAACCGGGCTCCGGGATCTCCCGCAACGCGGCCGCCGGGCTGGGCCGCTGCCCGAAGACCCGCGCCGGGACCACGATGCCGGTGACGGTCGACGGCAGTGCCGGTTCACCGTCACGGCCCGCCGGCGGCGAACCCCGCTGCCGATCGGGACCTCGCGGGACCGCCGGTCCCGCCTCGTGGCCCGGAGTCGGCTCGCGCCGCTCCCAACGGGAGGTTGCGCCATGCGCAGGCCGTTCCTGTTCGTCGCAGCGCTGGCCCTGGCATCCGCGGCCTGCAGCTCCAGCGTCAGCTCGCCGGCTCCTGCGGCGCAGCAGCCGCCGGCCCATCACCAGCCCACCCCTCGTCCGGAGCGGCCCGCCGCACCGGGCGCCACGCCGTACGACGGGGTCACCTACCAGGATCCCGGCGTCAACCCGTTCGTCCCGACGGACCGCGACCAGCAGTCGACCTTCGCGCTCGACGTGGATACGGCGTCGTACGCCATCGCGCAGCGGTACGTCGACGACGGCAACCTGCCCGATCCCGCGTCGGTGCGGGTCGAGGAGTTCGTCAACGCCTTCGACCAGGGCTACGCCCCGCCCGAGGACGGCACCTTCGCGATCCATGCGGACGGCGCGCCCAGCCCGTTCCTCGCCCGCGACGAGGTGCTGCTCCGGATCGGCATCAAGGCCCGCGTGGTCCGGGATCGTGCCCGGCCCGACGCGGCGCTGACGTTCGTCGTCGACACCTCGGGCTCGATGGGCCGGGAGGACCGGCTGGGCCTGGTCCAGCAGTCGCTCGCCTACCTCGTCGACCAGCTTGGGCCACACGACACGGTCGCGATCGTCACCTACGGCACCGACGCCCGGATCGTGCTCGAGCCGACCTCGGTGCGCAACGCCGCCGAGATCCTGGACGCGATCGACGGGCTGCGGGCGGACGGGTCGACCAACGCCGAGGCCGGCCTGCGACTTGGCTACCGGCTGGCCGCCGATCATCTCCTCGAGGGCGGCATCAACCGCGTGATCCTGGCCTCCGACGGCGTGGCGAACGTGGGCAACACCGACCCCGCCGACATCCTGCGCCGGATCAGCTGGGATGCGAGCCTGGGCATCCAGCTGGTGTCGGTGGGCGTCGGGATGGGCAACTACAACGACGTCCTGATGGAGCAGCTCGCGGACCAGGGGGACGGCTTCTACGCCTACCTCAACACCCTCGACGACGCACGCCGGCTGTTCGGCGAGGCGCTCACCTCGACGCTCGAGACGGTGGCCCTCGATGCCCGGGCGCAGGTCGACTTCAACCCGGACGTGGTCGAGGCGTACCGGCTGATCGGGTACGAGAACCGGGCACTCCCCGATGCCTCGTTCCGTGACGACCGGGTGGACGCCGGGGCGATCGGTGCCGGGCATGCCTCGACCGCGCTGTACGCGCTGCGGCTGACCGGGGAGGGGAGCCGGTCGGACCGGATCGCGACGGTGAGCCTGCGCTGGTCCGATCCCGACACGGGCCGGACCGAGGAGATCGCCCAGGACGTGCGTCCCGACGCGATCCTTGGCTCGTTCGGCGCGGCGCCGGCCACCTTCCGGCTGGACGCCCTGGTCGCCGCCGCGGCCGAGGTGCTGCGCGGCAGCCGCTGGGCGGACGGGTACACGATCCGCGACGTGGCCGACACGGCCGACGAGGCCGCGAGCGCGCTGCCCGCGACCAGCCAGGTCGACGCCCTGCTGACCTTCCTCGACCGGGCCGCCCGGCTGGACCGGTAGGCGCGGCGCCGGCGGGCACGGGACCCGCGAGAACCGCGCACGCGGCCGGGGCGAATGCATCGGGTGCCGGCCGGTTGGTGCCGAAGGAGGAGCGGCGCCGGCCGGCCGGCGCAGTCGGGGACGCCCGGCGGCCCGACGCGTTCGTGGCAGCCCGCGCCGGCGAGCCGCGGGTCAACGCCAGGCGCGAACCGACTGCGGGGGTGGATACCGCTGGCGGAAGAAGCCCAGCAGCGTCTCGCCCGTCGACTGGCTCAGGTGGAGCCGCTCGTGCCACGGACGCGAGGCGTCGCCATCGATGGCGGCGACCAGCTCGACATCGTCGTGGCCCGGGTGGTTGGGATCGTAGATCGAGATCCGCAGCTGGGCCGGTGTCTCGTGGTAGCCGAAGGCCAGCACCTGGTGATTGTGGGTGAGGTTCCACGGCGAAGCGCTGCTGACCCGGATGAGCCCGAGGGTCGACGGGTGGCCCGCATCGATGTCATCGCGGATGTGCGGCCACTCGTCGCGATACGCGATCTCGCGTGGCGTCCGCCGTCGGATGAGGGCCGCCAGGCCGCTCGGCGGATCGGGCCGGAATGCCTGGAGGTCGAAGAAGCGAAGCGGCACCCGGCCCCAGTCGAGCGACTCCACCTGGCGCCGCACGATCGCGTCGAAGCGCGGGCTGCCGTTCCCGGGCTGGGGATCATGGGGCATCGCCACCCCGGCCTCGAACAGGTCGCGGACCGTCATCACCATGCCCCCGCACAGCCCGGCCGAGGCGTCGCCGAAGCCGAGGATCGGGGTCCGGATCGGGCCCAGCCGGAGCGTGGGTCCGGACGGCCACGCATTGGGGTAGGCGAACCCGTTGACGCTGGGCTCGAAGCCGGGCACCGCTTGGTCGGTCATCGGTCAGCCTCCTTCGCTACCGTCGCCCGCGCCGGCGAGCTCCTCGGCGAGCATCGCCGCCAGCTCACGGGCGTTGGTGGAGCCGTAGTTCGCGTAGCAGTTGTTCATCAGCACGTGCGTCTCGTCGGCACCGGCCGCCGCCCTCATCACGCTCGGCACCCACTCCCGCAGCTCGTCGGGCTGGTACAGGTAGCGGAAGCGCTCCACGGTCGGCAGGCCGCGCATCGATTCCCAGGTGGCCGTCCGCCGCCCGTGGAAGCGCACCACCGCGAGGTGTGGGGAGGTCGCCGCGACCACCGGCGGCACCGAGGACTTGAAGCCCTGGGGCCCATCGACCATCACGAGCGGGATGCCCTCGTCCTCGAGGAACCGCAGGGTGCGCTCGGCGTTCTTCTCGTTGAACCAGCTCGCGTTGCGGAACTCGACCGCCACCCGCAGCCCGAAGGGCGCCAGCGCCGCCTGCGCCTCGCGGATCGCGTCGCGGTTCTCGGACGAGGTGAAGAACCACCTCGGGTACTGGAGGAACACGGCACCCAGCTGACCGCTCTCGGCCAGCGGCGAGAGGCCGTCGGCGAACAGGCGCCAGACCTCGGCCAGCAGCTCCCCCGGCAGGTCCTTCGCGTACAGCCTGGGCCTGGTCGCGACGGTCGGCGGGAGCGCCTCGCGGATGGCCCTGGGCAGGCGCTTCGTCTCGGTCGGCTGGCCGGTCAGCAACGCGTGCGCCTTGACGTCGAACACGAAGTCGGGCGGGGTGCGCTCGATCCACAGCTCGGCCAGGCGGCGCGACGGCAGGGCGTAGTACGTGGCATCGACCTCGACCACCGGGAAGCGAGACGCGTAGAACGCCAGGCGCTCCTCGGCGGTGTCGGCGTCGGATGGGTAGAACACGCCGGCCGCCGTCATGGTCGGATCCGTCCAGGACGCGGTGCCCACCCGGATGTGATGGCCGGAGCGAAGCTCGAGCGGGGTCGCGGCGGCGTCCTCGAGCGAGGTCCCGGGGCCCGGCCCGTGCGACGCGGCCGCGAGCCGCTTCCGGGCGGCCTCGGGACCGGGATCGTGGTCCGGACCGAGATCCTCGGCCGGTCGATGCGGGCCGGCGATCGTTGTCGAACGCCCTCCGGGACGCGTGCGCGGCGGCATAGGGCGAAGAGTAGCCCAGCCCGCATCCGCCGCCACGGGCCCGGAGCCCGACCGGCTCCCGGAGCCCGACCGGATCCCGGGGCGTCGGCCCGGCCGATGTGGCGTCCGCGGACGCCCGCGCCGCTACGGGGCGGACGGGGAGGCGACGACCCCGGCGTCCGGCGCAGCGGACGGCGGGAACGCGAGCGGCGACGCGGCCGGTGACTCGCCGGGCGTCGCGTCCGGGACGGCCACCGGGTCCCCCGAGACCGAGACACGGATCAGCGCCGGCGCGCTGCCGTGCGCGGACAGGGAGCCGAGGGCCGGCGATACGACGTCGAGCAGCAGCAGGTAGTCGCCCGGCTCGGACGGCGCGACGAGATCGATCGTCACCATCGCGTCGCCGCCGGGTGCCGCGGTCTCGGGGGCGAGCACCGCGACCGCGGGCTCGGGCACGGGCCGGCCGGTGGTGGACACCCAGGTCGCGACGAGGTTCGCCGGGGCACGCGAGGTCCGCAGCCACGACAGCAGGGCCTCGGCCAGGCCGGTCGGCGGCTGCGAGGTCTGGAGGTCCCAGGACTCCGACCCGGCGTTCACGACCCTGACCGCGACCGAGGTCGTCCCGGCAGTGTCCATCGAGAGCGAGGCGGGGGCGCCGTAGGCGGCGGCGACCGGCCCGGCCACCCGGACGAGCACCGGGGTCAGCAGCGCCTGGGTGGCCGCGTCGTAGGCGATGCCCGACGGCGCGTGGAGCGTCGCGACCAGCCGATACAGGCCGGGCTCGGACGGATAGGTCACCGAGAGGCTGAGCGCGTCGGCCGCCCGCTCGACCCGGGTCGCGGTCACGACCGTGCCCACCTGCTCGGGCGCGACCAGGTCGACGTCCGGCGGCTCGACCGGGGTGATGCCGGGGTCCGGCGACGCACCCGGATCGGGCGAGGCCGATGCCGCCGGGTCGGCCGACGCACCCGGATCCGGCGATGTGGGTGCCGTCGGGTCGGCCGACGCACCCGGGTCTGCCGATGCACCCGGATCCGGCGACACCTGCGGACCGCTGACCTGGTTCGTGGGCTGTGGATCGAGCAGGATCGGATCCCAGCGGACGCTGACCTGCGCCCCGGCCGGGATGCGCGCCGCCCCGCCGTCGGGGACCGGCAGCGTGAGCTCGGTGGTCGTCGCGGCGACGGGCAGCGCGGCCAGCTCGAGATCGCCGAACCGGATCCCCTGGGCGATCAGCGAGGGCTCGAGCGCCGGGTCCGTGACCTCACCCGGGGTGCGTCCCCTCGCGCCCGACCGGACGTCGTCCGCGGTGACGCCCCGGGACACGAGCGATCGGTAGTAGCCGCCCGTTGCCCGATCCGGGTCGAGCCGCTCCGTGTAGCCGGGGGAGCGCGTGCTCGAGATCGTGAACGTGTTGCCGTGCGCGCTGGGCGCCCGCCGCCAGATCTGCTCGATGCTCATCTGGCTCTGCAGCAGTGCGCTGACGTAGTACGCCGGCGAGGCGTGGGCCTCGGCGACCACGGCCTGGACGCCGGCCCGGATGAACCCGGCGGCGAAGTTGTCGACCCGCGCGATCGCGACGTCCTGGCCG
Organism: uncultured Chloroflexia bacterium; assembly: GCA_963841545.1. Lineage (GTDB taxonomy): Bacteria > Chloroflexota > Limnocylindria > Limnocylindrales > CSP1-4 > CAIXZV01. Next base: position 64,666 of record CAWJDE010000004.1, read on the forward strand.
CCCTCGGGCAGACCGGGCTCGCTGTTGCCCGACGCATAGCACAGGTGGCTGAGCACGACCACGGCGTTGGCGGCCGGGTGCAGGCGCTCGACGTCGGCCTCGCCGAAGTACTGGTGCGCCACGTCGTCGCCACCGGCGACCGGGTTGAGGCCGAAGCCGTTCTGGGTCGGCGGATAGAGCGAGTCGCGGTACGGGCTCGGCCAGCCGTTGCCGTGGCCCAGGTAGACGATGATCGAGGCGCCCTCGACCGCATGACGCACCGCCGACCAGGTGGCGTCGGGCGAGTACACCTTGACCACCTCGGCTCCGGCCGCGTCCGCCTCGGCCGCGGCCTCGTTGGCCAGGCTTCGATAGAGGTCCGTCAGGGAGCCAACCGGGCCGACGATGAGGACGACCTTGGGCACGGGCACAGCGGCCAGCGCGGGTGCGATGGCACCTGTTGCCGCAAGAGCACCGACGATGACGGCGACCGTGGTCGCCCGCATGATCCGGTTCAGCGATCCGTCTCCGATAGGCGCGGCGGGCCAGCGGTGACCCGGACAGCCTACTGCCGGGACGGCTGGCTGACCAGATCGGTTCGGCCTCTATGGGCGCACGCCGGCACCACCGGCCAGAACCCGGTGCCCGGCGGCACCGCCCGCCGGTCGACGCATTCGGCTCGGACAGATCGACGAGCCCCCGCGTACCATCGAGCGCATGGCCGACGCGCCGGGTCGCGAGCCGCACGTGAACCGGCTGGCCGGTGAGACCAGCCCGTACCTGCTCCAGCACGCCCACAACCCGGTCGACTGGTACCCCTGGAGCCCCGAGGCCCTTGCCCGCGCGAAGGCGCTGGATCGACCGGTGTTCCTCTCGGTCGGCTATGCCGCCTGCCACTGGTGTCACGTCATGGAGCGCGAGTCGTTCGAGGACGAGGCGACGGCCGCGCTGCTCAACGAGCACTTCGTGGCGATCAAGGTCGATCGCGAGGAGCGGCCCGACATCGATCAGCTCTACATGGGCGCCGTCCAGGCGCTGACCGGCCAGGGTGGCTGGCCGATGAGCGTGTTCCTGACGCCGGACGGCCGGCCGTTCTACGGGGGGACCTACTTCCCGGGCACGGCGCACCATGGGCTTCCCTCGTTCCGCCAGGTCCTCGAGGGCGTGCGGCAGGCGTGGACGGGGCAGCGGGCCGAGGTCGAGCGAGCCGGGCAGCAGCTCGTCGCGGCGCTGGTGCGGGCGCAGCGGACCGAGGCCGCCGGGGGGACGGCCACGGAGACGCCACCGTCGGCGGTGCTCGCGGCCGCCGCCGCCTCGGTCGCGGAGACGTTCGATCCCGTCCACGGCGGGTGGGGGACGGCACCCAAGTTCCCGCAGCCGATGACGATCGAGCTCCTCCTCCGGCGCCATCTCGCGACCGGCGACGAACGCTGGCTGACCATCGCGCGCCGGAGCCTGGCGGCGATGGCAGCGGGCGGCATCCACGACCAGCTGGGTGGCGGCTTCCACCGCTATGCGACCGATGCCGCCTGGCTGGTCCCGCACTTCGAGCAGATGCTGTACGACAACGCGCAGCTGGCGCGGGTGTACGCGCACGCGTGGGCGGTCACCGGCGATCCCGAGCTGCTCGGGACGGCGACCGGGGTGCTGGACTACCTGTTGCGCGAGCTCCGGACACCGGACGGCGCGTTCGCGGCCAGCCAGGACGCCGACACGGGTGGCGAGGAGGGCGCCACCTTCACCTGGACCGCGACGGAGATCCGGGCGGCGCTGGGTGACGCGTATCCGGCGTTTGCCGCCGCCTACGGCGTCACCGAGACCGGCAACTGGGAGGGGCGCACGATCCTCTCGCGCGTGGCGGACGACGCCGCCGTCGGCGACCGGCTGGGCATGCCGGCGAGCGAGGTCGGCCCCGCCCTGACCGCCGCCCGTGCGGCCCTGCTCGACCATCGCTCGCGGCGCGCCCAGCCGGCCCGTGACGACAAGGTGCTGGCCGGCTGGAACGGGCTCGCCATCGCGGCGTTCGCAGACACGGCGCGCGCCTTGCGCGGATCGGGTGATCCGGACCTGGCGGAGCGTGGGACGCGCTACCTGGCGGCCGCGACGGCGGCCGCCGAAGCCGTGCTCGGCGGGCTGCTGACCGCCGACGGACGCCTGCGTCGATCGTGGAAGGACGGCCGCGCCACCGCCGACGGCGTCCTGGCCGATCACGCCTGCCTCGCAGACGGCCTGCTCGCCCTGTACGAGGCCGGTCACGACGAGCGCTGGTACCGCCAGACGGTTGCCCTGGCGGAGGTGATCCTCGCCCGGTTCCCGGATCCGGCCGGTGGCTTCTACGACACCCCCGACGACGGTGAGCCGCTGGTCGTGCGGCCACGTGACGTGCAGGACAACGCGACGCCGTCGGGCAACGCGATGGCGACGACCGTGCTGCTCCGGCTGGCGGCCCTCACGGGCGAGGCCCGGTATCGCGCGGCCGCCGACGCGGCGCTCGCAACCGTCGCCGGGGTCGTCGGCCGATACCCGACCGCGTTCGCGCAGTGGCTGTGTGCGCTGGAGCTCCGCGAGGCGGGGATCACCGAGATCGCGATCGTCGGCGGGCCCGCCGACGACGCCGCAGGAGCGCGCGGGGCCGGCGACGACGGCGTCGGGCGACTGCTCGGGGTGGCCGATCGCGGCTATCACCCGTTCCGGGTCCTCGCCGCGTCCGCAGCATCGGAGACATCGGCGGTACCGCTGCTCCGGGGCCGCTTCGCGCTCCAGGGGCATGCGACGGCCTTCGTGTGTCAGGACTTCTCGTGCCGGCTGCCGGTCGACCAGCCGGAGGCGCTCGAGGCGCTGCTGCTCGAGGCCGGTGGCTGATCCGGCATCCGATGAGCGAGATGAGCGAGGTCCACGAGGTCCACGAGGTCCACGAGATTCGCGAGGCGCGCCCCGACGAGCTGGAGGCAGCCGGCGAGGTGGTCGTCGAGGCGTACCTGGCGCTTCCGGGCGACCCGCATCGCCCCTACCTCGCCCGGGTGCGGGATGCCGCCGGCCGGGCGCGTCATTGCCCGGTGCTGGTCGCCGTGGGCGCGGACGGGCGCGTGGTCGGCTCGGTGACCTACGTTCCTGGGCCCGGCAACCCGTTCGCCGAGCAGGAGCGGGAGGGCGAAGCCGGGTTCCGCATGCTCGGCGTGGCGCCGGATACCCAGGGCCAGGGGATCGGACGTCGGCTCGTCGAGGCGTGCATCGAGCGTGCGCACGCGGCCGGGCGGACCGGAATCGTGATCCTGACCACGCCCGTGATGACGTCCGCCCACGCGCTGTATCGCAGCCTCGGGTTCGTGCGGGTGCCGGAGCGGGACCCCGACCCACCGCCCGGTGTCCGGCTGCTGGCGTTTCGGCTCGACCTCGACCGGTCCCCGGATGGCGGCTGACCGGCCGCCCCGCGGTGCCGGCGACCGACCTCGACCGGTCCGCGGCTGATCGGCCGCCCCCGGTGCCGGCGACCGACCTCGACCGGTCCGCGGATGGCGGCTGACCGGCCGCCCCGGGTGCCGGCGACCGGCGACGGCCGGCGGGAGCGGTCCCGCAACCCGTCTCCCGGCCCGATCCGTCTCGCCGCGACGGTGGTCGTCATGCGGGACGGCCACGACGGTCCCGAGGTCCTGCTGACCCGCCGGCCCTCGACGATGGCGTTCGGGCCCGGGCTGCACGTCTTCCCCGGCGGCGCCCTGGATCCCGCCGACCACGATCCGCTGCTGCTGGCCCGGCTTCGTGGCGGGCAGGCGCTGCCGTCGTTCCACGCGGGCTCGTTCGCGGTGGCGGCGATCCGCGAGCTGTTCGAGGAGGCCGGGATCCTGCTGGCCACCGGGCCGACGGGGGTGGAGGCGGACCCGGCTGCGCTCGCCGCGGCCATGGACCAAGGGCCGGCCGCCCTCGCCGCGGCAATGGACGAAGGGCCGGCTGCCCTCGCCCCGGCCATGGAAGGACCGGCCGCCCGCCCCGCACCGGCCATGGACCAAGGGCCGGCCGCCCGCCCCGCACCGGCGCGGCAGCCACCGGGGGCGTTCTCCGCGGCCGTGCTCCGCGCGGGGCTCGACCTCCGCGCCGACTGGCTCGTGCCACTGTCACGCTGGGTGACGCCCCCGGTCGTCCCGCGCCGGTTCGACGCCCGGTTCTTCGTCGCGTGCCTCCCCGAGGGCTGCGTCCCGACGTTCGACCCGCGCGAGGTGGCGGATCACGCGTGGATGACGCCGCGGGCCGCGCTCGAGGCGATGGCCGACGGACGGATCGAGCTGTGGACGCCGACCAGCACGACCCTCCAGCAGCTGGCGGCGGCGCGCGGTCTCGACGATGTCCGGCACCACCTGGCCGCCGATCCATCGGCCGGCGGACCGGCGGCGCCGGTCATGGATCGTCCCGCCCCATCGATCGCCAGGATCCGCTTCGCGGGCGCGGGCGGCATCGCCGGCCAGACCGTCGACACCTTTCTTGTGGGTCGTCGGCGGCTGGTCGTGGTCGATCCGGGCGATCCGAGCGACGCGGCGGCCGAGGAGATCGCCGCCATCGTCGCGCGCCTCGGAGCCCGGCTGGCCGGGGTCCTGCTCACCGCGCCCGTGCCGGACCACGCGGGCGGGGCGGAGGGACTCTCCCTCCGGCTCGGCATTCCGGTGCTGGCGGCGCGAGGCGCCCGGCGCGTCCTGGTGAGCGACATCGAGCCGGTGGTCGACGGTCAGCTCATCGACCTCGCCGATGTGCCGATCCACGCCCACGCGAGCCCCGGCACGCACCCGGATCACGTGGCCTACGAGGTGCCCGAGGCGGGGGTGGTGCTGGTGGGCGACCTCGACGGCCCGGGTCCGGCGCGGGCGATCCCCGAGGCCGTCGACCAGGCTGCGCTTGACGCGTCGAGGCGCGCGATCGACCTGCTGGATTCGCGGGTGCGCCTCGCCGCGCACCGCTGGCTCTAGCGCCCCGGCTGCAGCGCGGGGCGCCACGATACGCCGGACGGCATCGGCGCCACCGGCAGCGCCGCGGACTCAGGACGGCGTGTCGCCGCCCTTGTCCGTCACGTCCGACTTGATCTCCTCGATCTCCTTGCGCGCCTCGCGCACACCCTGGCCGAAGGCCCGGCCGATCAGGGGGAGCGTCTTCGGGCCGCGCCAGATGATGACCACGATCAGCACGATGATCAGGACGATGACGAGGTCGGAGCCCATGGGCGGATGGTAACAGCCGCCACGCCCGAGGGTCGCCGATGCTTCGACACGAGGGTCGCCGATGCTCGCCGGGCCTCGCCGGGCCTCGCCGGGCTACCTGGGCCGCGCTCCACCTGGGCCGCGCTCGCGACCTGGGCCGCGCTCCACCTGGGCCGCGCTCCACGCGAGCCGTGCATCGGACCGAGCCGTGCATCGGAGCACGGTCGCGGGACCTTTGCAGCGGTCCAACCGGGCCAGAAGTCATGCAGCGTCACGGAATCACGGGCCTTTGGGCACGTGGAACCGGAGGAGGCGTGGCCGAAACTCATGGTCAAACAGCCAACACCTTCGGCGGTGCGGAGCAACCTCCCCCTCCCCCCGCATCGCCGAAACCGGGCACACGAACCGGCGGGCACCCCCTGGCCCGCCGGTTCGTCCTTGTTCGCGAGGGTCTGCGTCCCCCGCCCGTCGCCGCGTTCCCGTTCCCGGTCGGGCATGCTGCCCGGGGGTAGGCTGTCGCGCGATGACCACTGCCCCGTCGACTCCCGGGATCGACCTCGAGCGAGCTCGCGCGATCGTCGCCGAGGCGCGCGCCGCGTACCGTACGACGCTCCTCGAGCCCGAGGCTCGCGAGATCCTCGAGGCGATCGGGATCGCCGTCCCGCGCGCCGCGTTCGTGCCCGTGAACGCCCGGGGCGAGGTCGATCCGGGCGAGGTCGACCGGGCGATTGCGGGCCTCGACGGCGATCGGGTGGTGGTGCGGGTCGTCGCGCCGTCGGTGGTCCACAAGACCGAGGTCGGTGGGGTCGCCGTGATCGCACGCGAGGCGGCTCCCGTGCGCGCCACGATCGAGGCGATGCAGACCCGGCTGGGTGCCGCCGGCATCGTCGACGTCGACGGCTTCATGATCGCCCAGCACGTGGCCCACGATCCTGGGCTCGGCGGCGAGCTGCTGGCGTCCGTGCGCTGGACCCCCGATGCGGGTCCGGTGGTCAGCGTCGGCGTCGGTGGCACCGAGGCCGAGGCCATCGCCGCCGATCTCGTCCCGGGACGGGAGATCGCGATCCTGTCGCCCGCGCTGACGCCGGCAGGAGCCGAGCCCACCGTGCTCCGTGCCGCGACGGCGGTCCGGCTGGCGACCACCTCACAGCGTGGCCGGCCAGCCAGGCTCCCGATGGACACGCTGCTCGACGCCGTGCGCCGCCTGCTCGCCTTCGCGGACGCCTGCGTCCCCGACGACCTCGAGGAGCTCGAGATCAATCCGCTGGTGGTCGCGGACGGACGGCTGGTGGCGCTCGACGTGCTCGCCTCGATCGGGGTGGGGGAGGCGGGCACCTCCCGGCACCGGACGCCGGCGGGCCGGACCGTCGCCCATCCGCGGCCGGTGGCCAAGCTGTCGAAGCTGCTCGAGCCGGCGTCGATCGCGATCATCGGCGTGTCGGCGTCGATGAACCCCGGGCACGTCATCCTGCGCAACCTGCTGCGCGACGGGTTCTCCGCCGATCGGATCACCGTCGTCAAACCGGGCGCCGAGTCGATCGACGGCTGCCGCTGCGTGCCCGATCTCGCGTCGCTGCCCGCGAAGGTGGATCTGTTCGTCGTCGCCGTCTCCGCCGCGCAGGCTGCGGAGGTGGTGACCACCGTGATCGAGCGCCATGCCGCGGAGACGATCCTGGTGATCCCCGGCGGCCTCGAGGAGAAGCGTGGGAGCGAGGCGATCGTCGCCCGGATGCGGGCGGCCCTCGAGACGTCGCGCTCACGGCGGGACGGTGGTCCGCTGCTCAACGGCGGCAACTGCCTCGGCTTCCGGTCCGTTCCTGGACGCATCGACACGATGTTCATCCCGGCAACCAAGCTGGCCGCGCCGGCCGAGCCCACGGCACCCATGGCCCTGATCGCGCAGAGCGGCGCGTTCGCGATCGCGCGGCTCGGCCGGCTGCCCGATCTCCACCCCCGCTACCTGATCACGGTTGGCAACCAGATGGACCTCACGGTCGGCGACCACGTCGCCCATCTCGCCGACGATCCGTCGATCCGGGTGTTCGGCGTGTACGTCGAGGGCTTCCGCCCGCTCGATGCGCGCCGGACGCTCGAGGCCTCGGCCCGGATCCGCGCCCGCGGGGGCACGGTCGTGCTCTACCACGCGGGCCGCACCGCCGCGGGCGCGACGGCGTCGGCCAGCCACACGGCCTCGATCGCGTCCGACGTGACGGTGGTCCGAGCGCTGGCGCGGCAGGTCGGCGTGCTCGTGGCCGACACGCTCGAGGACTTCGACGATCTGGTCCGGACCGCGACCCTCCTCGCCGGTCGCGCGATCGAGGGCCGTCGCCTGGGGGCGATCTCCAACGCCGGCTTCGAATGCGTGGCGATCGGCGACAACCTGGGCTCGCTCTCGCTCGCCGAGCTCGACGGTCCGACCCGCGGACGTCTGGGCGAGCTGCTCGCCGGCGCCGGCGCGGGCAGCGTGGTCGATGTCCACAACCCGATCGACGCCACCCCGATGGCCGACGACGCCGTCTTCGCCGGCCTCACCGAGACGATCTTCGCCGCACCCGGGGTCGACGTGGGTGCCGTGGGGATCGTGCCGCTCACCGCGGCGCTGCGGACGTTGCCCGCCGGACGGGGCCACGACGAGGACCTGGCGGCCCCCGATGCCGTCGCCGCCCGCCTGGTCGAGCTGTGGGCCCGGACGTCGCTCGCGTGGGTGGCGATCGTCGACGGTGGCGCGCGTTACGAGCCGTTCATCGCCGCGCTCGAAGCCGGGGGAATCCCCGTGTTCCGCACCGCCGACCGCGCGATGCGCGCCCTCGACGCGGTCGTCCGGCACCGGCTGGACGCCCCCGCCTGACGCGCGCCGGCCCGCTGATGCCCCTCGGCTCGCCGATCCGCTCGGCCCGCAGCCCCCTAGGCCGATGCCCCTGGGCCCGCAGACCCGCTCGGCCGGCAGATGCCCCTCGGCCCGCAGATGCCCTCGGCCCGATCCACTCGGCCCGCAGCCCCCTGGGCCCGCAGATCCCTCGGCCCGCCGATCCTCGGGCCCCGATGCCGCTCTGGATGCCCTGGGTGGCTCTGATGCCCGGAGTGGCTCTGATGCGCCGGATGCCGCGGATCACCCCCCGCTGACACCCGGGCTCGGGCCGGCCCGTCGTCATCGGCCCACCGCGATGCCCCGTGGCGGCCCCTCGAGCAGGCGAGCGTGGCCTCGCTCGACGGCGGCCCAGATCAGCGCCGCGCCCGGCCAGGGCACAGTGCCGCGCAGGGAAGCGAGCGCCTCCTCGACGCGCGCGGGACAGGCCGCCGCCAGGGTTCCGGCGCCCGCGCGCACGGCGTCCCGCATCGCCGCCGTGTTCCTCACAACCAGCAACCGTCCGACCGCGCGCCCTTCGAGATCCGGAAGGGCGGCCAGGGCGTCGGTCTTCTGGGCCGCCCACCGCACCTGCTGCTCGACCCGCCGAAGCTGGCTGTGGATCTCCGTCGCAACCGCGTCCGCACCGGACCGGTCGCGGAGCACGAGGTCGATCACGCCGCGGACAGGCCGGTAGACGGGGACCTCCGGCGCGACCTGCCAGCGCGGATGGAGGGCCGCGATCAGCGCCTCGCTCATGGCGATCTGGAGGCGGTCCCGGATGCGCGGGCCCGTGTTGGGGAACAGCCGGACGGAGAGGTCCGCGCCGAGCGCCTCGCCGATCGCCAGGAGCACCTCCAGGCTCGGTTCGGCTGTGCCGGCCTCGATTGCGGAGAGATGCGACTGGGCGACGCCGGACGCACGTGCGACCGCCGCCTGGGACCTGCCGGCATCCTCCCGCAACCGTCGGAGCTCGAGGCCGAGTGCCCGAAACAGGTCGCGGCGACGGCCCCGGAGCTGGCGGCGGTTCACGATCGACGTTGTCATCGCTGCCAGTGAACGCTTTGCGTCTCAACCGCCACTCAACCGGCCGTCACCCGGGTTTTCGGGGCCGCTTGATCGCCACAGGCGATCAGATCGGGCGCTGGGCTACGTCTACAGCTGCCTCGGTCGCAAAGCGTTCGCCCGTGGCGATCGGGCGATGGGCGGTGGGCGATCGGGCGGTGGGCTTTGGCGAGGGGCGACAGGGCGACACGATGGGGCGATCGGGGCGACGGGCAATAGGGCGACGGGGCGATCGACGGGCGGTGGGGCGATCGTCGATGGGCGACGGGGCGATCGTCGGTGGGCGAATGGCGACGGGCGGCGGGGCGCTCGTCGATGGGCTATGGCGACGGCGGTCGGCGCGGCAACAGAACATCTGTACGAAATAGGTGTCGCGCCCTATACTCGCGGTCCCGTGGCCGCGCGCACCAAGGATCCCCTCGCGCCGTTCGGGCCCGCCGTCCGGGCCTGGTTCGAGGCGACGTTCGAGGCGCCGACGCCGGCCCAGGCCCAGGGCTGGGCGGCGATCGCGAAGGGCCACCACACGCTGATCCACGCGCCGACCGGGAGCGGCAAGACGCTGGCGGCCTTCCTGTGGTGCCTGGACCGCCTGGTGGAGGACCCGCGCCCGGCGCCGACCCGCCAGGATCCGGGCACCGTCCGCGTCCTCTACGTCAGTCCGCTCAAGGCGCTCACCTACGACGTCGAGCGCAACCTGCGGGCGCCCCTCGCCGGCATCGCCCTCGAGGCACGGCGGCTGGGCCACGAGCCGCCTCGCATCTCGATCGGCAGCCGCACCGGGGACACCCCGGCCGACGAGCGCCGCGACCTCGTCCGCCACCCGCCGGACATCCTGGTCACCACCCCGGAGAGCCTGTACCTGCTGCTGACCAGCCAGGCGCGGGAGATCCTGCGCGGCGTCGAGCACGTGATCGTGGACGAGGTCCACGCGATCGCGGGGACCAAGCGCGGGGCGCACCTCGCGCTCAGCCTCGAGCGCCTGGAGCGGCTCCGGGGCGGCGAAGCCGGGGGCGACGCGTCCTCGCTGCAGCGGATCGGTCTCAGCGCCACGCAGCGGCCGCTCGAGACCATCGCCCGGTTCCTCGGCGGCGTCGGCGATGATCGGGTGGTCGCCATCGTCGACGCCGGCACGCGCAAGCCCCTCGAGCTGCAGGTGGTGGTGCCGGTCGAGGACATGGCGCGCCTGGGCGAGGTCCTGCCGATGGACGAGCAGCCGGGCGGCCCGGTGGTCGGCGGCGAGCGGCGGACCAGCATCTGGCCGGCCATCCACCCACGGATCCTCGAGCTCATCCGCGAGCACCGCAGCACGATCGTGTTCACCAACAGCCGCCGCCTCGCCGAGCGCCTCGCGCAGCGCCTCAACGAGCTTGCCGGCGAAGACCTCGTGCGTGCCCATCACGGCAGCATCGCCAGGGAGCAGCGGCTCGAGATCGAGGAGGAGCTCAAGGCCGGCCGGCTGCCCGCGCTGGTCGCGACCAGCAGCCTCGAGCTCGGCATCGACATGGGTGCCGTCGACCTCGTCGTCCAGGTCGAGAGCCCGACCTCGGTCGCCCGCGGCCTCCAGCGGATCGGCCGGGCCGGCCACCACGTCGGCGAGCCGTCCAAGGGCGTGATCTTCCCCAAGTACCGCGGCGACCTGCTCGAGACCGCGGTCGTGGTGAAGGGCATGCACGAGGGCTCGATCGAGCCCACCGTCCTGCCGCGCAACCCGCTCGACGTGCTTGCCCAGCAGCTGGTCGCGATGACCATCGGCGCGCGGTTCGGCGTGGACGAGCTGCTGACGCTGGTTCGCCGCGCCGCCCCGTTCGAGACGCTCACCCGCGAAGCCCTCGAGGGGGTGCTGGGCATGCTCGCCGGCGCCTATCCCTCGGACGAGTTCGCCGAGCTCAAGCCCCGGATCGTGTGGGACCGCCTGACCGACACGATCGAGGGCCGGCAGGATGCTCGCACGGTCGCCGTGACCAGCGGCGGCACGATCCCTGACCGCGGCCTGTTCCCGGTCTTCCTCGAGGGCGAGGCCGGCACCCCGGGCCGGCGCGTGGGCGAGCTGGACGAGGAGATGGTGTACGAGCTGCGGGCCGGCATGCACGGCGACGTGATCGTGCTCGGCGCCAGCTCCTGGCGGGTGGCCGAGATCACGCCCCACCGCGTGTTCGTCACCCCGGCGCCGGGCGTGCCCGGCAAGCTGCCGTTCTGGAAGGGTGACACGGTGGGCCGGCCCGTCGACCTCGGGCGCCGGATCGGCGCCTTCGTGCGCGGGGTGGAGACGGACCTCGCCGCGGGTGCGAAGGGTCGGGCGAGGGCGGCCGAACGCCTGCGTGTCGAGCATGATCTCGACGAGCTCGCCGCGGAGAACCTGCTCGCGTACCTCGAGGACGAGCAGACGGCGACCGGCGCCCTGCCGACCGATCGCCGGATCGTCATCGAGCGCTTCCGCGACGAGCTCGGCGACTGGCGGCTGGTGATCCTGACGCCGTTCGGCGGTCGCGTCCATGCGCCCTGGACGATGGCGCTCGAAGCCCGGCTCCAGGAGCGCCTGGGGCTCGAGGTCCAGACGATCTGGTCCGACGACGGGATTGCGATCCGGCTGCCCGAAGGCGACGCGACGCTCGAGGGCGTGGAGGAGCTCCTGTTCCCCGAGCCCGACGAGGTCGAGGACCTGGTCGTGGGGCGGGTGGGCCAGTCGAGCCTGTTCGCCAGCCGGTTCCGCGAGAATGCGAGCCGCGCCCTGCTCCTGCCACGCCGGCGGCCCGGCACCCGCACGCCGCTATGGCAGCAGCGCCAGCGCGCCGCGGACCTGTTGGCGGTGGCGTCGCGTTACGGGAGCTTCCCGATCCTCGTGGAGACGTACCGCGAGTGCCTCGCGGACGTGTTCGACCTGCCCGCGCTGCGCGAGGTGCTCGACGGCGTCCGGCGGCGCGAGGTGGCCGTGCACAGTGTCGAGACGGCGCGCGCGTCAGCCTTCGCGAGCTCGCTCCTGTTCGACTACATCGCCGCGTACATGTACGACGGCGACACGCCGATGGCCGAGCGGCGGGCCCAGGCGCTGACGCTCGATCGCGACCTGCTGCGCGAGCTGCTGGGCCAGGAGGAGCTGCGCGAGCTGCTCGATCCCGATGCGCTGGCCGACCTCGAGCTCAGCCTCCAGGCGCTGGCCGAGGAGCGCCACGCGCGGACCGCCGACCAGGTCCACGACCTGCTGCGGCGGCTGGGCGATCTCTCGCTGGACGAGGCGGGGGCGCGGACCGTCGGGGGACGGGTGGAGGCGTCGCTCCACCTGGCCGAGCTCGCGTCGTCGCGGCGCGCGGTCCGGGCGCGGATCGGCGGCGAGGACCGCTGGATCGCGATCGAGGATGTGGCCCGCTACCGGGACGGGGTGGGGGTCGCCGCTCCGCCGGGCGTGCCACAGGCATTTCTCGGGCCGGTGACCGGGGCGATGGACGGGCTGCTGGCGCGGTTCGCGCGGACGCACGGGCCGTTCCTGGGCGTCGAGCCTGCCCGCCGGTGGGGACTGCCGGTGGGGGCCGTCGAGGACGCCTTGCACCGGCTGGTCGCCGGTGGGACGGTGCTCTCGGGCGAGTTCAGGCCGGGTGGCGCGGAGCGCGAGTACTGCGATCCCGAGGTGCTCCGGCTGCTCCGCCGGCGCTCGCTGGCGGTGCTCCGGCGCGAGGTGGAGCCGGTGGACCCGGTCACGCTCGCCCGGTTCCTGCCGGCCTGGCAGGGCGTCGCGGCCTCACCGTCCATGGCCGGTTCCTCGTCCGTCGCCGGTTCTCCGCCGCGCTCCGGATCGCCGTCCGTCGCCGGTTCTCCGTCCATCGCCGGTTCTCCGTCCATCGCCGCGTCGTCGATCCTGCCGCTCCGCGGCCCCGCCGCCCTCGAGCGCCTGGCCGAGGTCGTCGACCAGCTCGCCGGCCTGCCCATCCCGGCGTCGGTCCTCGAGCGCGACGTCCTCCCGGCGCGGGTCGCGGGCTACCAGCCCCGGCTGCTGGACGAGCTGGGCGCGATGGGCGAGGTCGCCTGGGTGGGGCGCGGGAGCCTCGGCCGCGACGACGGGCGGGTGGTGCTGTACCGGCCGGGCCGCGAGCTGCTCAGGCCGGCAGGTCCGCCCGACGGGGTCGAGCGCCCGGCCGACGACCTGCACGAGCGGATCCGGGCGCACCTCCGGCGCCGTGGCGCCTCCTTCTACCGCGAGCTGTACGGCGCTGTCGGCGGGCGATCCGACCGCGAGGTGCTCGACGCGCTGTGGGACCTCGTCTGGTCGGGCGAGGTCACGAACGACACGTTCGCACCCCTCCGCTCGCTGCGCTGGAAGCGGCCCGCGCGGGATCGACGGCCGCGGCCGGGGCGCCTGACCTCGCTCGGGCCACCCGAGGCGGCGGGCCGCTGGTCGCTGGTGGCAGAGGAGCTGCCCGACGAGGCGCCGGCCGTGACCCGGACCGAGCGGCTCCACGCGCTCGCCCTCGCCCTGCTCGAGCGGCACGGCGTGGTCACCCGCGAGGCCGTCGCCGCCGAGCCGATCGACGGCGGGTTCTCGGCCGTGTACCCGGTGCTCCGGGCGATGGAGGAGGCGGGCAGGGTCCGGCGCGGCTACTTCGTGGACGGCCTGGGGGCTGCCCAGTTCGCCCTCCCGGGGGCCGTCGACCGGCTCAGGGCGCTCCGGGACCAGCCGGGCGAGACGGCCGGCGAATTGGGTCGCGTCGTGCGCCTCCTGGCGGCGGCGGACCCCGCCAACCCGTACGGTGCGGCACTGCCATGGCCGCGTCGCGGGGCCGACGACCGGCGTCCGCTCCAGCGCGCCGCCGGCGCCTACGTCGCGCTCGTCGACGGCGAGGCGGTGCTGTACGTCGATCGCGGCGGCACCTCGCTCCAGGTCCTCCCCGCGGGCGACGATCGCGCGACCCTGGCGGCCGCGCTCGGCAGCCTCGCGGACCTCGTCGACGACGGCCGGGTGCGCGAGCTGGTGGTCTCGAAGGTCGACGGTGCACCGGTCGCCACGTCCCGGTTCCACGAGGCGCTCAAGGACGCCGGCTTCGTCCCCGGCTACCGTGGCTACCTGCTGCGTCCGGCGACGCCGGTGGACCGCGCCTACCCTCGCCCGACGCCCGTCCGCCCGACGCCCGTCCGGCAGACGCCCGTGCGGCAGACGCCCGTCCGGCCGGCCGGCTGACGCGATCGGCGACCCAGCCCGGAGCAGGACCGATGCCCGAGGGCGACACGCTTGCCCGCACCGCCGCCGGGCTTCGGCCGTTCCTGGTCGGGCGTCGGGTCACCGCGGCGAGCGCGCCGGCGGCCTCCGCCCGACCACCGGGACCGCAGGCGGGCCGCCTGGTCGGCGCCATGGTCACCGCGGTCGAGGCGTCCGGCAAGAACCTGCTGATCCGGTTCGACAACGGGCTCGAGGTCCGGACGCACCTGCGGATGCACGGATCCTGGCACCGCTACCGCCCGGGCGAGCGGTGGCGGCGCCCGGCGGCGCGGGCCCGGCTGGTCATCGAGGTGCCGGGGTCGGTGGCCGTGTGCTTCGATGCCCCGACCGTCGAGCTGTTCGAGCAGCGGGCCGAGCCCGCCCATCCATCCCTCTCCCGGCTCGGACCGGACCTGCTGAAGGACCCGTTCGATCTCGAGGCGGCGATCCGCCGGCTGCGGGACCCCGCTCGAGCCGACCGATCGATCGCCGAGGCGCTCCTGGACCAGGGGGCGCTCGCCGGGATCGGCAACGAGGTCAAGAGCGAGGTGCTCTGGGAGGCCCGCGTCTCCCCGTGGACGCCGGTTCGCGACATCGATGACGCGTCGCTCGAGCACGTCGTCGAGCGTGCGCGGGCGATGCTTCGTGCCGGGGCCGCCACCGGACGCCGGCCGCGCCGGATCTACCGTCGCGCGGGGCGCCCGTGTCCCCGCTGCACCAGCCTGGTCCGGGTCGAGCGCCAGGGCGCCGACCTGCCACGCCTCACCTTCTGGTGCCCGGGCTGCCAGCCCGGGGAGCGGGACCGCCCGAGGGCTATGCTGGGTCGATCGTGACCACCCGGTCCGCGGTTTCCCGATCGCTCGCCCATCGCGCGCCTGCCCGCCCGTCGTTGGGCCTGCGCTCGATGGTCATCCTGGTGCCCGCGGGCGTGGTGCTCGTCCTCGAGCTGCTCAGCGACACGGTGCTCGACGAAGCGCTCCCGTTTCCATGGGACACCATCCTGGTCACCGTCGCGGTCCTGCTGATCGGCGCCGTCCTCGCGCGGCTGGTGTTCGCCCGGATCGACGCCCTCACCGGCGTCCTCCGCGCCCGCAACACCGAGCTCGAGGCGCGCGGCGCAGCGGCCCGCGCCCTCCACCGGGTGAGCGTCCAGATCGCCGCCCTCACCGACGTCGACCTCGTGCTCGAGGCCGTGGTCACCCATGCGCGCGAGCTGCTGGCGGCCGACGTCGCGGTGCTCCTCCTCGAGGATGCCCAGGGCGGGCTCGAGGTCCGGGCCACGGCCGGCCGAACCGGGACCGCCGGGACCCGCGCCGTCCACGCCGCCGAGGCGTCCGTGGCGACGGGCGCGGACGCGATCCTCGCCTTCGTCGACCCGGCGACCGCGACCGTCCGCCTCTCGGCGCCCCTCCAGCGTGGCGGCCAGACCATCGGCCTGCTCGCGATCGGCGTCGCGACGCCGCGCGGCTTCGACGCCGACGAGATCGAGACGCTCGCCTCGCTGGCCAACCAGGCGACGATCGCGCTCGAGCATGCCCGGCTCGAGACGCGCCTCCGCGAGCTCGCGGTCATCGAGGAGCGCGAGCGGATCGCCCGCGAGCTGCACGACGGGATCGCCCAGGTCCTGGGCTACGTCAACACGAAGTCGCAGGCGGTCGACGGATTCCTCGCCCGGGGCCGGGTGGACGAGGCGCGCACGCAGGTGGCGGAGCTGGGCGCGGCGGCCCGCGCGGTGTACGTCGACGTGCGAGAGGCGATCCTCGGCCTGCGCAGCCCGCTGGAGCCCGGACAGGGGCTGGGCGCGGCGGTCGAGGCGCATGCCCGACGGGTCGCGCAGGCATCGCGGTTCACCGTCGATTGCTCGATCCCGCCGGCGGCCCGCGACCTTCGGCTCGACGCCGAGACAGAGGCGCAGGTCTACCGCATCGTCCAGGAGGCGCTGACCAATGTCCGCAAGCACGCCGCGGCCGGCCGGGTGAGGGTCTCGATGACGATCGTCGACGGCCGGCTGGATCTCGCAGTCGACGACGACGGCCGCGGGCTCTCGGCCGCTGGAGCGCCGGCCGACGTGCCGCACTACGGCCTGCGCTCGATGCAGGAGCGGGCCGCCGCGGTGGGGGCGACGCTCGAGGTACGCGAGCGGCCGTCCGGCGGCGTGGGCGTCCGGCTGGCGCTGGATCTCGCCGGCCATGAGCGTCCGGCACGGGTCGGCGGGGCGGCCGATTCGCGAACCGGGACCGCGGGCGGCTGAGGTGCGGGTCCTGCTGGCCGACGACCATGCGCTGTTCCGCGACGGCCTGGCCTCGCTGCTGGCGGCGTGGGGCCACGACGTCGTCGGCCAGGTCGCCGACGGCGACGCCGCCGTGCTGAGCGCCCTGGAGCTCCGCCCTGACCTCGTGCTGATGGACGTCTCGATGCCGGGCAGCGGCGGGCTCGACGCCACGCGCCGGATCGCCGGCCGGGCGCCGGGGCTGCCGATCGTGATGCTCACGGCGAGCGAGGACGTGGACGACCTGTTCGCCGCGCTCAAGGCCGGCGCCCGCGGCTACCTGCTCAAGAACCTCGAGTCGAGCGAGCTGCGGACGATGCTCGACGCCGTGGCGCGTGGCGAGGCGGCGATCACGCCGGCGATCGCAGCGCGCATCCTGGCCGAGCTCGCGCGCGTCGACCGACCGGCGGATGCGCCGATCCGCGGTCCGGACCACCTGACCGATCGGGAGCTGGACGTGCTCCGGCTGGTCGTCGACGGGCTGCGCAACAAGGAGATCGCTGCGGCGCTCGGCGTGTCCGAGAACACGGTGAAGTTCCACCTGCGCAACATCCTCGACAAGCTGCACGCGCAGAACCGGGCCGAGGTGGTGGCGCGGGCGATGCGCGAGGGCCTGCTCGCCGACCACTGACGGCCGAGCCCAGCCGGCCCGGGCCATGCCGCCCGTGGCGCCCACCCGAAAGGATGGGGCGCCCGCCCGTCCGGACGGGCGTGGTGCGCCGGGGCTCGCGGGCCGATGCTCGAACCGCCAGAAGGAGGCGGCGATGGGCTATCGCATCGACATCGACGAGGGCGGCTGCATCACCTGCGGGGTGTGCATGGACGTCTGCCCGGTCGAGGCACTGGACATGTCCCGCCCGCAGCTGGCGGGGATCGAGACGGGGCCTGGACCCGGTGGACGGCCGCTGCCGTGGATGATGGAGCACCCGCTGCAGGTGGGCGAGTGCATCGGCTGTGGCATCTGCATCCGCGAGTGCCCGCCCGACGTGATGACGCTGGTCACGGTCGACGGCGCCGTCCCGCTCGCGGCCCGGCAGGGTCCGATCGAGCGGCCGGCCGCGGCCGGGTCAGGCGGCGGTGCCTGGATGCCCCTCTCGGAGGTCACCCGCGAGGCGCTCAAGCCGGTCCACGACTCGCCCTGGGGCAGCCTGTTCCGCTGGCAGACGCGGTCGCGCCCGAAGCCCTGGCAGACCTGGATGACCATGGTCGACCAGCCGCCCGCCTCGCCCATCGCGCCGTGCCAGGAGGCGTGCCCGGCCGGCACCGATGCCGGCCGCTACGTCGGCCTGATCGGCCAGGGCCGGTACGACGAGGCCTACGCCGTCGCGGCCGAGGTCAATCCGTTCCCGTCGGTCTGCGGCTGGATCTGCACCGCCCCCTGTGAGGCGGCCTGCCGGCGCGGCGTCCTTGACGAGCCGATCTCGATCCGGACCCTGAAGCGGTTCGCGGCCGAGCATGGCCGGCTGCCCAAGGTCGCCCCGCCCGACACCAGGCGCGCCGACAAGGTCGCGATCGTGGGCGGCGGGCCTGCCGGGATGGCGGCCGCCTACTACCTCGCCCGCCTTGGCTATCCGGTCACGGTGATGGAGGCGATGCCGGTGCCGGGCGGCATGATGGCCATCGGGATCCCGGAGTACCGCCTTCCGCGCGAGGTGCTCCAGGAGGAGATCGGCCGGATCCTGGACCTCGGGGTCGAGCTCCGGCTGGACACGGCGATGGGCCGTGACTTCAGCCTGCCCGACCTGGAGCGCGAGGGCTTCCGGGCGATCTTCCTCGCGACCGGCGCCTCCAAGAGCCGCCGGCTGGGCGTCCCGGGCGACGAGCTGCCGGGCGTGATCCCGGCCACCCGCTTCCTCAAGGAGGTCAACCTCGGCGAGCACCCGCGGCTGTCGGGCGACGTGATCGTCGTCGGCGGCGGGAGCACGGCGATGGACGCCGCGCGATCCGCGCGGCGGAGCGGGGCGACGACCGTCACCATCGTCTACCGCCGCGGCCGCGCGGACATGCCGGCCCAGGTCGAGGAGATCGAGGCCGCGGAGCGCGAGGGCATCGCGATCCTCGACGGCCTGGCACCGACCGAGGTCGTCGGGCGCGACGGCAGCGTCGTCGCGCTGCGGAGCGCCGTCCAGCGGCCCGGCGCGACGGTCAAGGCCGGCTCGACCGGCGGCCGCGCGGCCTGGGAGCCCACCGGGGAGACCCGGGAGCTGCCGGCTTCGGCGATCCTCGTCGCCATCGGCGAGGAGCCGGACCCGTCCATCCTCCCCGAGGGTGCCGGGATCGAGGTCAGCGGCTGGGCCGGGATCGTCGCCGATCCGCGCACGCTGGCCACGGGCCGGGCCGGCATCTTCGCCGGCGGCGACGTCGTGTCCGGACCCCGCACGATCATCGAGGCGGTCGCGGCCGGGCGCCGCGCGGCGGCCTCCATCCACGAGTATCTCGCCGGTGCGGCGGACGGCGAGGCCGAGATCTTCGCCACCGTCCGCTACCGGACACCACCCGAGCTCCGGCTCCAGCTGGACCTGGCCGGTCGGGCCCGGGCGCACCCGGCCCTGCCGGTGGTGCAGATCTCGACGTTCACCGCCAACCAGGCGGGCTTCGACGAAGCGACGGCACGCGCCGAGGCCTCGCGCTGCTTCCGCTGCGACGCGGTCCACGGCTGCCCGTCGGTCAGCGTCCTCGCGGGACGCGGCCCGGCCGACAGCCGGCACCCGGCGGCACCCGGCGCCGGCCCCATCGCCCCGATCCCCGCAGCCACAACCCCGGCGGCCTCGTCCGCCCCGTCTTCGAATGGAGGTGCTCGGTGAACGCCGACCAGGTCGCCGGCCTGTTTGATGCCGGCGAGGGTTTCGTCGAGGGCACGATCGCCGCGGCGCTCGTGATCCTGTGGATCCTCTCGGTGGCGCTCCACCTGGCGCGCCCGTACATGGTCCGCACGACGGGCAAGTTCACGCTCCGCCTGGGTGCCGACCTGTGGTGGATCATCTACGTCGCCCTGCGCGACCTCGTGCTGCTCAACGTCTTCCTGGGCAGCTTCATCTACTTCTACCCCGACGTCATCACCGGGCAGAACCTCCCGGTCACCGGTGGGCTGGCGGCGGTCTGCGCGTTCGCCGCCCTGGTGATCAAGCTGATGACGAAGGGCGACGAGGACCTGGCGTGGATGCGGGTGCAGGTGGTCCTGATCGGGATCGGCGCCGTGCTGTATCTCACGCCGTATCTGCTCGGAACCCAGACGACGCTCCTCCATGGCTCCAGCCTGGCGGACCTCTCGAGCGCGCTGGTCTCGTCGAGCAACCCGGGCCTGGCCCTGCCGCTGTGCTACCTGTCCGCGGCCGCGACCGGTGTCCTCGGTCTCGTCGCCGTCGCCTACAACTTCTCGCTGTCGATGCGCCGGCCGAAGGCGGCCTGAGGAGAGACCGATGCTGAGTGGAGACGATCTCGCTGCTGCGATCACCAACGGCGGCTCCAACTGGATGGTGCTGTCGGTCGCCGCGGTCCTGCCCATCATCTGGGCGTTCACCCTGGCGCTGCATTTCGCGCGGCCGTACGTGCTGCGCTTCCTCCAGAGGCTCACGCTCCGGTTCGGTGGCGACGTCTGGTGGCTGTCCTACGTGCTCACCCGCGACGCGCTGCTGGTGATCACGCTGTGCCTGTCGGTGGTGTTCCTGTTCCCCAACGTCTACCTGCGCGGCGACGGTCTCGGGATCACCGCGCCGGTGGCCACGCTGGTGCTGTTCTGGGCGGCCCTGGTCAAGCTCATCCGCGACCCGGACGACAACCCGTCCGACTTCCGGCTCCAGAGCATCCTCCTGGTCATCGCGTCGGTCCTCTACATCGTCCCGCAGATCTACGGCATGGAGGCTGCCGACCAGGGGTTCGACTTCACGAAGAACGTGCTGATGTCGATCAACCCCGACACGGGCGTCCTCAACGGCCTGGCCCGACCCATCCTGTGGACCAGCCTCGCGCTGTTCGCGCTCACCGGCGGTGCCCTGTTCGTGCGCTTCCTGATGCGTCTCGGGCAGCCGGCCGACGGCGAGTCGATCGGCGCCGAGCCGGGGGCCGCGACGGCCCGGTCCTGACCGCGACCTGCCCGGCCGGTTTCCCCGGCCGGGTATCGTCCGCCCGCCGGGCCCCGGCCCTCACGAGCCTCAGCCGCCGGGCCGGACGTGCCCGTCGTACCGGCCGCCGTCGGCGAACGTGACGACGTAGGCGCCATCGGGGGTGGTGAACCGGACGACGTCGGGGTCGCGCCCGGGGAACAGGGAGCGCAGGGTCTCGCGGACCTGGTAGGTGAGGTTGCCGCCCACGCACTCGGTCACCGGGATGGGACCGCATGCGACCGCGAACATCGGCAGGTCGGGCACGATCTCGAGCTGGTCGTTGCCAACGACGCACGCCCCCTCCACGGCATCGCCCTCGTGCACGACGACCGTGCCGGTGGCGTCGAGGATCTCGAGCCCCGGCGCGAACCGGGCCCGGTAGCCGGCCGGCCAGACGACGTCCATGCGGGTTCGGTCGTCGAGGCGCTCGAGCCAGGCGACGCGTGGGTCCGCCGGGTCGCCGCGGAGGACGGTGGACAGCCCCACCCCGGCACACGCGACCGGGGCGCCGGCGACCTGCGGCTGACCGGGCACGGTCGGCAGGTCGAGCAGCTGCCCCTCGCCGGGTGGTCGCGTCGCGTCACCGGGCGACCCGCCTGGACCGAGGATCGCGATCCCGAGTGCGAGCACGATGCCAAGGAGCAACACCGCCGCGACGGCCACGATGCCGGCTCGCGTCATGACCGTCCTCCATCAAGCTGGCTCGCCCCTGGCCGGGGCCCTGTCGGACGGCCCGCGTCAGCGACGCCCCCACGATGCCACGGGCCTCCGACGGTGTCGCCGACCGCCGATTCGTGCCATGCTCGGGACGTGGAACCGCGGATCGACGTCCGCTGCGACCCGGCCGCCGGCGGCTGGACGTGCCACGTGACGGTGACCGAGGGCACGACGTCCACGAGCCACGAGGTGACGGTCACGGCGCCCGACCTCGCCCGCCTGGCGCCCGATGACGTCGCACCGGACGATCTCGTGCGCCGCTCGTTCGCGTTCCTGCTCGTCCGCGAGCCCAAGGAATCGATCCTCCGCCACTTCGACCTGCCGGTCATCGGCACCTACTTCCCCGGCTGGGAGCGCGAGATCATCCGCCGCCGGGGTTGACGGTCAGGCCCGGGCCCGAGCGCGCCGCCATGGACGGCGGCGACGGGGTCTCGCGAAGGCGCGGGCCGGCGATGAATCGTTCACGCCACCCGCGCCGACGAGCGAGTGCCGAACGGCACTGGCGACGCCTCACGGCCCGGCAATGATCCCGATTCACGTGGACCGGGTGGACCGCGACGCCGTGAGGGAGTGGACAGGTGGAGGGAGTCGTCGCACCGCGCTCGGTCGCCACCGGGGGAGGCCGGCAGCGCGCCGCGAGCATCGACGTCGCGTGGACGCCGATCCTGGTCGTGGCGGGGGTCACGGTCGCGCTGCTGCTCCTGCTGGCGAACGAGTACGGATTCCACCGGGACGAGCTCTACTTCATCGTGGCCGGGCGGCATCCGGCGCTGGGCTATCCGGACCAGCCGGCGTTCACGCCGCTGGTGTCCGCGGCGGCCGTCTCGCTGTTCGGCCTGACGCCGACGGCGATCCGGATCCTGCCGGCACTGTCCGCGGGCGGGGTCGTCGTGCTGGCCGCCATGATGGTCCGCGAGCTGGGCGGCTCGACGCGCGCCCAGGCGCTGTCGGCGCTGCTGACCGCCGTCTCTGGGCTCCTCGCCGCCGGTCACCTCGACAGCACCACGACCTACGACCTGCTCGCCTGGGCGGTCATCGCCTGGCTCGTCGTCCGGCTGCTGGCCGGTGCCGACCCGCGCCAGTGGCTGCTGGTCGGCCTGGTCGCCGGGATCGGTCTCGAGAACAAGCACACGGTCCTGTTCCTCGGCTTCGGCCTCGCCGCCGGCTTCCTCGCAGCGCGGCGCTGGGAGCTGGTCCGCGGCCGGTGGACCTGGCTCGCGCTGGCGCTCGCCGTCGTCCTCTGGGCACCCAACCTCGCCTGGCAGGCGCAGCACGGGTTCCCGCAGCTCGACATGGCGTCGCGGATCAGCGCCGGCGACAACCGCACCAAGCTGCCGCTGGAGCTGATGCTGCTGCTCGGGACGTTCACGTTCCCGATCCTGCTGGCGGGCGGTTGGTGGCTGCTCCGGGACCGGTCGGCGCTCTCCTGGCGCCCGCTGGGCTGGGCCGTGATCGCGGTGCTGGTGGTCGTCGTCGCGACCAACGGCAAGAGCTACTACGCGGTGGGCTTCCTGCCGCTCCTGGCTGCGGCCGGTGCGATCCAGCTCGACGGCTGGCTGGCCCGCGCCCGGCTGCCCATCCGTGCTGTCGTCGCGGGCGCCGTGATCGCGCTGACCGGCGTCCTGACCGGGCTCCTCGCGCTGCCGATCGTGCCCCTCTCGTCGCTCGGGGCGACGCCGATCCCGGACGTCTATCACGAGGCCGGCGCCCAGGTGGGCTGGCCGCAGCTGGTGGCGACCGTGACCGGCGTCGTCGACACGCTGTCACCCGGGGAGCGCGCCCGGGCCGTCATCCTGACCGCCAACTACGGCCAGGCCGGCGCGATCGAGCTGCTCGGTCAGGGGCTGCCCCCGGTCGTGTCGGGCCATAACGGCTACTGGGACTGGGGACCGCCGCCCGACGACCGGACGCTCATCGTCCTGGTGGGCGAATGGTGGCCGTCGTCCTGGGCGCCGATGCTCGGGCGATGCGAGCCTCGGGCGGTTGTCGACAACGGATTCGGCGTGCCCAACGACGAGCAGGGGACGCCGGTCCAGGTCTGTCCCTCGATGGCGCAGCCGTGGTCGGTGATCTGGCCCGACCTCCGCCATCTCGACTGACGCGCTGACCGGCGGCCCGGCCGCCGAACGGGACCTTCGGACCGGCGAGCCGGACATCTCGCCGGTTTCGGGCGTTCGGGCCGTTCGGGCCGTTCGGGCCTGTCGGTGCCGGGCAGGCTCGCCTATGATCCGCGGGACCCAGCCGGGGGAGAGAGGACGGTCGTGGACGAGCCCGCGGATGCGGCGAGCGCGGCGTTGGTCGGCGACGATCCCGAGGCCGGCGCTCGCCCGACCGCGCTCCTCCCGATCTCGCACCTGCTTCGGATCTCGGCCTACTGGCTGGGCCTGACCGCGATCGACGCCGGGGTCGGGCAGTTCAACACCAACCGGCTGGAGTTCGACGGGTTCGTGCCCAGGGACGACGTGGGCACGGCCATGTTCCTGATCGGCCTGGGCGTGGCGGCGGTGTCGATCGTCATCCAGCCGACGGTCGGCTACGTGAGCGACTTCTGGGTCAGCCGCTGGGGCCGGCGGAAGCCGTTCATCGTGGCCGGCTCGCTCCTCGACCTCGTGTTCCTGGCCGGGATCGCGACCGCGAACAACGTGGTCGCGCTGGCCGCGTTCGTGATCCTGCTGCAGCTCAGCACCAACACGGCGCGCGGCCCGTTCCAGGGCTATGTGCCGGACCTGGTCGCTGAGCCACAGGTGGGCATGGCCAGCGGGCTCGTGGGGCTGATGCAGATCATCGGCAACGTCACCGGCTTCGGGCTGGTGTCGCTCGCGGTCGGGTTCCACAGCATGCCGCTGGCGCTGCTCGCGATCGCGGCCGTCGAGCTGGTCGCGATGGCCAGCGTGGTGCTCCGCGTGGGCCGTGGCCTGCCGCCACGGCAGCGGCACGGCCGGTCGTGGGGCACGATCGCGCGCGAGGCGTGGGCGACCGACATCCTGCGCGAGCGGTCATATGTGTGGCTGCTGGTCTCGCGGCTGCTGTTCCTGGGTGGCGGGGCGCTGCTCGCCAACTTCGTGCTGATCTTCCTCGGGCGTGCGCTGGGCATGGTGCAGGAGGACGCGAACCGGACGCAGATCCTGGTGCTCGTGGCCGTGGTGGCCGCCAACCTGCTCGCCGTCATCCCGGCCTCGCGGATCTCCGACCGGATCGGGCGCAAGCCGGTGATCTGGGCCGCCTGCGGCATCGGGGGCGTCGGGATCGCGATCGCGTCGATCGCGCCGTCCGTGCCCGTCGCGCTCGTTGGCGGGTTCCTGTTCGGGGCGTCCGCGGGCGCGTTCCTGGCCGTCGACTGGGCGCTCATGACCGACATCATCCCGCGTGCCTCAGCAGGCCGGTACATGGGGCTGAGCAACGTGGCGACCGCCTCCGCGACCACGCTCGGGCTCGCCGTCGGCGGCGTCGTGCTCGACCTGGTGACCCGGGCCGGGTTCTACGAGCTCAGCCCGCGCGTGGTGTTCGCGCTGGGGGTCGCGTTCTATGCCGCGGCCGCTGTCACGCTCCGCCCGGTGGTCGAGCCGCGCCGGGATCGCCGGGCCGCGGCGAGCGCCGACCTGGCCACCGCCTGAGGCAGACCTCGCGCCGACCTGGCCACCGCCTGAGGCAGACCTCGCGCCGACCTGGCCACCGCCTGAGGCAGACCTCGCGCCGACCTGGCCACCGCCTGAGGCAGTCCGTCGCGCTCGCCGGCCGTCCGCCGGACCTCGTCAGTCGCCGATCTCGGCGACCTCGTGCCGCGCCCGGTGCGCGCCCCGGCCGGCCGGACCGACGTCCAGTCCGATGAACACCCGGAGCCAGGGCACGAATGCCTGCCACGCCTTGCGGGAGGTGTCGCTCGGTCGGGCGACGAAACGCCGCACCCCCGCCCGGGCCCGGGCGAGCTGGAACGCGGTCGCCTGCGGCCAGGAGCGGGGTCGCAGAAACGCGAACGGGTCCTCGTGGCGCCACCACCAGGGGACGGCCGCCCACACGAACACGAGATAGTCGGCGCGGACCGGCCGCTCGCCGAAGCCGAACAGCACCTGGAGCTGGACGATGGTGAGCGGCAGCATCGCGAGCGAGAGCACCGCCGACAGCCCCAGGAACACGAGCCCCCAGCCGCGCGCCTTCGCCGGCAACGTCAGCCACAGCGGCGCCGGCATCCACTTCATCCAGGTCGCGAGACCCCACACGAGGCCGCCGAACCGCCCGTCCACGAACTGCGCCCCGAACAGGAACAGGGCCAGCAGGAGATCGATGTTGCCCGTGTCCAGGTTGGCGGCGATGGGAAAGGCGAGGATCGAGATCAGCACCGCGGTCGGCAGCGGCCGTCTCGCGTACGCCCAGCGGATCGACCACAGGAGCAGCAGGATCGTCGCCCCGCGCCAGGCGAACCAGGCAACCTCCCACGGGAGGAGCGCCCAGGGTGCGAACAGGGGCAGCATCCAGGGGGCGTAGACGTAGGGCAGGAACGGCCCGGTGGGGTGGTACGGGTTGCCCCCTTCGAGCCAGATGCGGACCGCGGCCCAGTAGGCCTGCGCATCGGCGCCGGCGTTGTCGCCGCGGGCCGTCATGCCGGCGATGGCCAGGGCGAACACGACGATGAGCAATGTCATGGCGAGGATCCGGCGTGGCGCGCGGAGCCGGGTCGCCTCGCGGCGAAGGGCCCGCCGGACCACACCGGCACGCCGCGCCGGACGCCGCAGGATCGAGGCGCTGGTGCTCATCGGCTGCATTCTCGCGCGTCGGCGAGCCCGCGGCACGGGACCAGGGCGGGACACGATCGACGGCCGCCGCGCTGCTAGACTCCGCGACCATGGCGCACGGCACCGTCATCGTCATCGGCGGCGCCGAGGACAAGGTCCGCGACCGGGTCATCCTCGGCCGGTTCGTGACGCTTGCCGGCGGCGATGCCGCCCGGATCGCCGTGATCAGCTCCGCGTCCTCGCTGGGGCCGGAGGCGGGGGCTCGATACGAGGCCGTGTTCACGGATCTTGGCGCCGCTCACGTCCGGTCGCTCCACGCGGTGGCCCGCACCCAGGCCAACGACGAGCACGCGGCCCAGGCGATCCGGGACGCCAGCGGCATCTTCCTGACCGGCGGCAACCAGCTCCGGCTGTCGTCGACCATCGGCGGCACCCGGCTCGCCACGGCGATCGCCGCCCGGTTCGAGGCGGGTGCCGTGGTCGCCGGGACGTCGGCCGGGGCGAGCGCCGTCTCGTCGCACATGATCGCGTTCGGCGCGTCCGGGGCGACCCCCAAGCACCGCATGGCCCAGATCGCGGCCGGTCTCGGGCTGCTCCCGGGTGTGATCGTCGACCAGCACTTTCAGCAGCGGAACCGGCTGGGGCGGCTGCTGTCGGTGATCGCCCAGAACCCGAGCCTGCTGGGCCTGGGTGTCGACGAGGACACGGCGGGCGTGGTCGGGCCGGACCAGATCATGGAGGTCATCGGGCGCGGGTCGATCACCGTGGTCGACGGGGCCGCGTCGGAGACCGACGCGTGGGAGATCCGCGGGCACCGGCCGCTGATGATCAGCGGCGTCGTCCTGCATTCGCTGCCGGCCGGCTATCGGTTCGACCTCCAGCGCCGGGTGCGCGTCCCGACGCCGCAGCTCCATGCGATCCAGGGCGAGGCGGCCTCGAGCTGACGCCGGCCGGCATCGGTGCCCCGACGGCTGCCACCGGCACGGGCGACCTCATCCCGGCGCCGTTGCCGAGGGTCCGGCGCTTCGGGCAGCTGCCTAGCGCTTCAGGCAGGCGTTGATCCGCTGCAGCCGACCACCGAGGCTGAGCCTGAGCTCGAGCGAGCCGTACCGCAGGCCACGGAACATGTAGACCAGGGTCGGAGTCTGGAAGGCGCTGCTGAGCCGTTGCGGCTGCCCAAGCGTTGCGACGATCTCGTTCACGCCGTCGCCCCAGTGCAGCCCCTGGGGCAGCTCGCCCCGAAACGTATCGATCGAGCCGTTGCCCGGGCCATACAGCGACACCACCTGCACCAGGCCGTCGGGCAGCGTCACGGCTGTCCATTCCGGGCAGACGACCGTGCGACCCTCGCCGATCGCGAGCGGCGCGCTCGGGCAGCCGGTGTCTCCCAGCCTGGTGCCCAGGAGCGCGACCGGGTCGCCCGCGGGCGTCGCCCCGAGCAGCACGCCGTTGGCCGTGTCCTGACCGAGCGAGGGGATGAGGCCGAACGACAGGACGACTGCGACGATGACCGCCAACGCAGCCACGCGTCCCAGCCGACCAATCCTGTCCGGATGCAACCTGTTCATCGGCGCCCCGCCTGGCAACCTCCACTTCGAGTCATTGCCGATGCTGCACCGCGGTGCACGCACGGCCAAGTGCTGGCCGGTGGCCATTCCCGGTCATTGCGGCCTCCGGCAACCATCCCGCAACGCATCGGCCTTGCCGTCCACGGCTGGCCCCGCCCGTCCGCCGCGGCGTACCGCGGCGTACCGCGGCGCACCGTGGGCCATTCCGGCTCGTACACTGCACGTTCCGCACCAGGAGGACGAACGTGGCGCAGGAGGACCCCGCTCCAAGGACCCGGAACCGGAGGCGGAAGGTCGGCGGGGCCGCGGCATCCACGAGCCTGCGCGGCGCATCCGGCCCGCCGAAGGCCGCCGCAGCGAGCACGGCAGCCACCCGGCGGCGCTCGTCGGACGCCCGCACCAGCCGCCGCCCGGAGCCCACCCTGCGGATCGTCGAGACCCGGGTCCTGCGCGGTCCCAACTACTGGGCCCGGGAGCCGGTCATCCGCCAGGTGGTCGATCTGGGCGTGCTCGAGGAGTTCCCGTCCAACACGATCCCGGGCTTCGTCGACGCCCTGGTCGAGCTGCTGCCGACGCTCGAGGACCACGCCTGCTCGCTCGGTCGCCGCGGCGGCTTCGTCACGCGGCTGCGGGACGGGACGTGGGCCGGGCACGTGACCGAGCACATCGCGCTCGAGTTCCAGAACCTGGCCGGCACCGACGTCCGCCACGGCAAGACGCGCGGCACCGGTGAGTACGGCCGGTACAACGTCATCTTCGAGTACCGCGAGGAGCAGGTCGGGATCGCCGCCGGGCGGATGGCGGTGGGGCTCGTCAACCACCTGGTCGCGCCTAACGACCCCGCCTTCGCGTTCGACCTCGTCGAGGAGCTCGAGGGGCTGATCCGGCTTGCCGAGCGGCTCGCGTTCGGGCCGTCGACCCAGGCGCTGCTCGACGAGGCCGCCGGGCGCGACATCCCGTACATCCGCCTCGACCGCTACAGCCTGGTGCAGCTCGGCCAGGGCGTCCACCAGCAGCGGATCCGGGCGACCATGACCAGCCGCACCGGGGGCATCGCGGTCGACATCGCGTCCGACAAGAAGCTGACCAACCGGCTGCTCGATTCGGCCGGGCTCCCCGTGCCGCGCTCGGAGGTCGTGGAGACCGAGGACGAGGCGGTGGCGGCGGCGAAGCGGCTCGGCTTCCCGTGCGTGATCAAGCCGCTCGACGGCAACCACGGCCGTGGCGTGGCGCTCGACCTGCGCGACGAAGCCGCGGTCCGAGGCGCCTGGCCCGACACGGTCCGCCAGAGCCGTGGCGGGGACGTGGTCGTCGAGACGTACATCACCGGGCGCGACTACCGCTGCCTCGTGATCGGCGGCAAGCTCGCGGCCGTCGCCGAGCGCGTGCCGGCCAGCGTCACCGGCGATGGCGAGCACACGGTCCGCGAGCTGGTCGACGCGACCAACGCCGACCCGCGGCGGGGCATCGGCCACGAGAAGGTGCTGACCAGGATCCGGCTGGACGAGACCGCCGACGCCGTCCTCGCGGCCCAGGGCTGCACGCTCGACAGCGTGCCCGAGGCCGGCGCCTTCGTGAAGCTCGCCCTCACCGGCAACATGAGCACCGGCGGCACCTCGATCGACCGCACCACCGAGGCGCACCCCGACAACGTGGAGATCGCCGAGACGGCGGCCCGGGTCGTCGGCCTCGACATCGCGGGCATCGACTTCATCTGCCCCGACATCGAGGAGCCCGTCCGCGAGACGGGCGGCGGGATCGTCGAGGTCAACGCGGCACCGGGGTTCCGGATGCACACCCATCCCACCGAGGGCGAGCCGCAGTACGTGGCGAAGCCCGTGATCGACCTGCTGTTCCCGCCGGGCTCGCCCGCCCGGATCCCGATCGTCGCGATCACCGGCACCAACGGCAAGACGACGACCGTGCGGATGGTCGCCCACATCCTCAAGCTGATGGGCCGGCGGGTGGGCATGACCTCGACCGACGGCATCGTCATCGACGGTCGCCTGATGAAGCGTGGCGACATGAGCGGCCCGCGCTCGGCGCAGATGGTCCTCCAGAACCCGACCGTGGACACGGCGGTGTTCGAGGTCGCCCGCGGCGGGATCCTGCGCGAGGGCCTGGGCTACGACCGCAACGACGTCGCCGTGGTCACCAACGTCACCGGCGATCACCTGGGTCTCGGCGGCATCGAGACCGTCGGGCAGCTGGCCAACGTCAAGGGCGTGCTCGTCGAGGCGGTCCCGAGGTCGGGGACGGCGGTCCTCAACGCCGACGATCCGCACGTCTACCGGATGGGCCGCCACTGCGCGGGGCAGGTCGTGCTGTTCTCGATGTCGAAGGTCAAGGGCGAAGAGGGCTTCGACCGCATCGACGGCCACACGGCGCGGGGCAACGCCGCGTTCTGCCTCGAGGACACGCCCGAGGGCGAGCTGATGGTGCTCAAGCACGGGCCGCGAAAGATGCCGGTGCTGTACACGCACCTGATGCCCGGCACGTTCGGTGGGCGCGCCCGGATGAACGTCGCCAACTCGCTCGCCGCCGCGGCCGCGGCCTGGGCGGCCGGCGCCCACCTCCACGACATCCGCCAGGGCCTGCGAACGTTCACCACCTCGTTCTTCCAGGCGCCCGGCCGGCTCAACCTGATCGAGGTCGGCGGGGCGCGGGTGGTCATCGACTACTGCCACAACGTCGACGGGATGCGCCAGCTCGCCGACTTCGTGAACCGGATGATGGCGGAACCGGGGGCGAAGCCCGGCACCCGCGGGGCCGGCGGGCGTGCCGCGAGCCCGCCTGCCCGGACCGGTCGCGCGATCGGGGTCATCGGCATCCCGGGCGACCGGCGCGACGAGGACCAGCACGAGTACGGGGCGCTGGCCGCGACGGCGTTCGACGAGATCATCATCCGCGAGGACAAGAACCTCCGCGGCCGTGAGCCCGGGGTGTCTGCCGGGAACGTGGCCCTGGGGGCCCGGGCGGTCCGGGCCGATGGCGGGGCGCGGACCACCCGCATCGACAAGGTGCTCGATGAGCCGGCAGCGGTCAGGGCAGCGCTCCGCCGGGCGGCACCCGGCGATCTCGTGGTCGTGTGCGCCGACGATGCGGTCGGCGTCTACCGCGCGGCGATGGCGCTGGCGGGACGCGCCGCCGGGGCGACCGCGTTCGCCGACCCGGGCGAGCTCGAGGCCCCGCTGGGCTGACCGGCGTGGCCGGCGGGGGTCAGAACCCTCCGCCGCCGAGGAGGTTGACCCCGACCATGGCGCCGTTGTCGGCGATCGTGCCCACGTCCGCGTCGGGCGGCAGGTCGTCCGTCACGCCGCGCGCCCTCGCCTCGCACTCGGCGCACCGGAAGGCACGCGACCCGTCGGGCCCGACCGTCGCCACGCGATCCGATAGAGCACGCTGCCGACCACCGTCGCCTCGCCGCAGCCCGGGCATGCCTCGCTGGCATCGGCCGCGGCGGATGGTGGGACCGCGTCGCTCCGACGACGAACGGAGCCGAGCAGCCGGGCAACGACGCCTCGGGCCCCTGGATGGCGCGACTCGGACATGGCGTTTCCGCACCTCCGTGACGGTGCAGCAACGTTGGCTCACGGCCCACCGACCGTCAAAGGTCGGGCGACCCGATCCGCGTCAGGCGCGGCGGCGATCCGCGAGCCGTGGCGAGAGCTCGCGCAGGCCGTCCGCAAGGTCGACCGGACGTGCGCCGAGGCGCTCGAGGAGCGCGAACACCGCGTCACGCTCGGCGTGACAGAACAGCACCACGACCCGCGGCGCGTCGCTGCGCCCGTCGGCCGTGGCGGCCGACCCGTCTGCGCCCAGCTCGCGCTCGAGCGCCTGGATCTCGGTCTCGTAGACGGGCACCGTCGCCGGATCCATGCCGCCCGCCCGGATCCCGGCCAGCAGCTGCTCGACGATGCTCGTGCGATCCCGGCCACGGAGGTACACGAGCGTCTCCTTGATCGCGACCCGCTGCGCCTTCTCCGCCGCGATCCGCCCGATCCCACGGAGCGAGTCGTCGGGCCGATCGCCCGCGGTGCCGATGATCGCGGTCACGGGCGCCGCCCGGCCCGCCGCCCCGCCGGCGATGGCACCTGCCACGTCGAGGATCGCCTCCGTCCCGGCCTCGTTGTGGGCGAAGTCGACGATCACGGTCCGCCGGCCCACCCGGAACAGGTTGAGGCGGCCGGGCGACAGCTCGGTCGATGGCCGGAAGCGGCGCAGGCCCTCGGCAACCTCGGCCCGGGTGGCCCCCAGCGCCCGCGCGCCGGCCGCCGCGGCGAGCGCGTTCGCGACGTTGTGGCGGGCGAGCCCGCCGAGCGCGATGGGCAGCTCGGCCTCGGCCACGAGGTCGTGCTCGACGGGTCCCTCGCACTCCACGAGGCGATCGCCCGCCACCAGGTAGGCGCGCCCGCCCGCGGCGCGGTGGCGGGCGACCGGCGGGGATCCCGGGCGGAGCGAGAACAGCGCGACCCGCGCCCGTACGCGGCGCCCGACCGCGGCAACCAGCGGGTCGTCGGCGTTGAGCACCACCCAGCCATCGGCCCGGGTCACACGGCAGACCGTGGCCTTGACCTCGGCCAGCTCGGCGAGGGTGTGGATGCCGTGGAGGTCGAGGTGGTCGGCCGAGACGTTCGTGAACACGCTGGCGTCGTTCGACTCGTAGCCCAGCCCGCGCTGGATGAGCCCGCCGCGTGCCGTCTCGAGCACCGCGGCGTCGAGGTCGACCCGGCGCAGGATCGCGGCGGCACCGCCCGGCCCGGTCCAGTCGCCGGCGTCCACCAGCCGCTCGTCGACGAGGATCCCGTCCGAGGTCGTCGAGCCCACCCGGCGCCCGGCCCGCACCAGGATGTGCGTGATCAGGCGGGTCACGGTCGACTTGCCGTTGGTCCCGGTGATCGAGATCGTCGGGATCCGGCGGACGTCGTCGCGGATCCACGTCGGCGGCGTCGCCAGCGCCTCGCCGATCCGCGCCTCCCACCGGCCGACCAGCTGTGCCTGGGTGTTGGTCAGGCGGACCCGTCGCCCGGCCGAGACCGACCGGGTCGCGAGGTCGTAGGCGGCCTCGGCGATCGTGCGGGACCGCTCCGCGCCCTGCCACGGCCAGCTGACGATCCAGGCCCCCGCATCCGACCCGCGATGGACCTCGACGGGGCCGGCGCGCTCGCCGTGGTCGGCACGCAACCGGCGCGTCCACGCGACGAGGTCGGCGACCGCATCCGGCCAGCCGCGGGCGGGGACGGTGCGGCCGAGGTGGACGAGCGTGCGTGCGGGGGCGTCTCGCGCGCCGCGCCAGGCGCGCGTCCGCCCGACCGTGACCTCGACCTTGACCACCGGCTCGAGCCGGTAGACGTTCGGTCCCTCCAGCAGGCGGATCTCGCTGAGACGCACGATCAGGGGAG
Organism: uncultured Chloroflexia bacterium; assembly: GCA_963841545.1. Classification (GTDB taxonomy): domain Bacteria; phylum Chloroflexota; class Limnocylindria; order Limnocylindrales; family CSP1-4; genus CAIXZV01. The sequence continues at coordinate 97,712 of CAWJDE010000004.1, forward strand.
CATACGTGAGCGTGCGGCCCGCGGCCCCTCCGGTTGCACGGCAGCGTGACGAGCGCCCGGGAGGCGTCCTGGTCCGCGCCGGGCGCCGCCGGTCCGGGACGCCGACCGCGAACCCGGCCGCCCATACAATCGACGCATGGCCGCCGAACCCCGCCCCCGTTTCACCGCCGCGGAGCTCGCGGCGCTGAGCGAGCGGATCGAGCGCGACCTTCCCGCCTATCTCGCCGACCTCGAGGACCTCGTCAACGTCGATTGCGGCAGCTACACGAAGGCCGGCGTCGACACGATCGGGCGCTGGGTCGCCCACCGTCTCGCAGCCCTGGGTGCGAGCGTCACGGCCCACCCCAACGACCTCGGGCTGGGCGACACGATCGTGGGCGAGCTCGTCGGCGCGGACCCCACCGGGCCGACGCTGCTGTGCATCGCCCACCTCGACACCGTGTTCGATCCCGGCACGGTCGCCGAGCGGCCGTTCGCGATCCGGGAGGGCATCGCCACCGGGCCCGGCGTCACCGACATGAAGAGCGGCCTGCTCACCGGCCTGTACGCCATCGTCGCCGTCAGCGAGGCGCTGGGGGCGCTGCCGCTGGCCAGGCTCGTATTCGTCGCCAACCCCGACGAGGAGATCGGCTCACCGGCGTCCACGCCGCACATCGAGCGGCTGGCCCGGGAGGCCGATGCCTGCCTGGTCCTCGAGTGCGCCCGCGCCAACGGCGACATCGTGTCCTCGCGCAAGGGCAACGTGGGCCTCGCCATCACCGTCCACGGCCGGGCGGCGCACGCGGGCATCGAGCCCGAGAAGGGCCGCAGCGCGATCCTCGAGGCGGCCCGGATCGTCACCGGGCTCCACGCGCTCAACGGCACGCGGCCGGGCGTGACCGTCAACGCCGGCGTGATCGCCGGCGGCACGCGGCCCAACGTCGTCGCCGAGCGGTGCACCATCGAGGTCGACGTGCGCGCGGTCGCCCGCGACGCGCTGGTCGAGGTCGAGGCGGCCATCCGGGAGCTCGCGCGACCCCGGACCGCGCCCGACATCACCGTCGACGTCGTCGAGGGCGGTCGCCACTGGCCGATGGAGAAGCTCGAGCGCTCCGCCCACCTCGTCGGGCTGGCCGTCGAGCTCGCCGCCGGCCAGGGCTTCGAGCTCCACGACGCCGCGACCGGCGGCGCCTCGGACGCCAACACCACGGCCGGCCTGGGCGTGCCGACCGTCGACGGCCTGGGCCCGATCGGCGGCCTCGACCACGCCCCCGGGGAGTACCTCGAGGTTGCCTCGATCGTGCCCCGCACGATCCTCCTCGCCTCGCTCATCGCGGCGATCGGGCGCGACCCGGAGATCCGGGCGTGGCGGGCGGAGCGCCTCGCGCGCGCGGCGGCTCAGCCACCCGCGACACCCGCGACACCCGCGACACCCGCGACACCCGCGACACCCGCGACACCCGCGACACCCGCACCCGCGACACCCGCGACACCCGCGACACCCGCGACACCGGTCAGGCCCCCGACGTCCGCGCCCGGCGCATGACCCGCCGCCAGGTCGCCAGCGGCGGCCCCTGGGAGGCGTCGGCGGGCTATTCGCGGGCCCTCGCGGCGGGCGACGCATGCTTCGTCAGTGGCACCACGGATGCCGGTCCCGACGGCGAATCGCTCCACCCGGGCGATGCCGCGGGCCAGGCGCGGGCGGCGTTCGCGATCATCGAGGGCGCGCTGGCCGAGGCGGGCTTCACGCTCGATGAGGTCGTCCGGACGCGGATGTACGTCGTGGACCCGGCCGACGCCGATCCGGTCGCCGCCGTGCATGGCGAGATCTTCCGCCACGTCCGGCCGGCCGCGACCCTGGTCGTCGTGGCCGGCCTGATGCGGCCGAGCCTGCTGGTCGAGGTCGAGGCCGAGGCGCGACACGCGTGACCGGCCGGCCGCAGGCGACGGCCGGGCGGCAGGGACCCCGGGGCGCGGGACCTCCGGCTACGCGACCTCCGGCTACGCGACCCCCACGGTCCGGGCGACCGCGACCAGGCCCACCCCGCCGACCAGCCCCAGGAACAGGCTGCGTCGCCACGCCGTGAGCCCCAGGCACACGAGGACGCCGACGCCCTCGATCCCGAACCGGAGCACCTGCGATCCGTCGGGCGCCTCGAACACGAGCGTGTTGGTCGCCGCGAGCGAAGCCAGGATGGCAGGCCCGACCAGGCGCAGGTAGAGCAGCGCCCGCGCGGGCAGCCGCTCGATCCCGGGCACCAGCAGCGGAACGGCCCGTGACGGGTAGGTCGCGACCAGCATCAGCAGCGCGAGCGGGACGAGCTCGGTGCTCACCGCACGTGGTCTCCCGGCGACCGGCCGAGGCCGGCGCTCATCGTCCGTGCCTCCTGGCGACCGGCCGAGGTCGGCGCTTCATCGAACGTGGTCCGTCGGCTGGCTGCCGAACGATCGGGCGTCGGCCACCGCCTGCTCGATGTCGATCGCGTGCGCGCTGGCGTCCGATTCGGCCTGCAGCCGGGTGCCGCCCTCCGGGACCGCCATGCCGACCAGCGGTCCGACCAGGCCGCCGACGATGATCCCGATCGATGGTCCGATCAGGACCGACGCGCCAACTCCGATCGCTGCCCCCGCCCCGGCAGCCGCGAGCTCACGGCGGCCGGTGACGAGCCCGGTGGCCAGCCCGGCCATCGCTGCGGGAAACACGACGTCGAGCCCGAACACCGTCGGGTCCGGGATCGCGCCGCCCAGCAGCACGCCGGCCATGGTGGCCAGGTTCCAGGGGATGAACACCCCGACCACGGCGCCGATCCAGTACCCGGTCGCGTCCACCCGCCCGAGCCGGTGGAAATGGGCGGCGGAGAGCGCAAAGGCCTCGTCGGTCAGCACGTGCGCCATCAGCGCACGCTCGAGGAGCGGCAGCGTGCGCAGCCGCGGCGCGAGCGACGCGCTGTACAGCAGGTGCCGCGCGTTGAGGGCAAAGGTGAGGATCACGATCGGCAGCCAGGGCAGGCCGGCCGCCACGTACCCCACGGCGGCGAACTGGGCGGCACCGGCGAACGCGAACACGCTCATCGCGCTGGCCTCGATCGGGGAGTAGCCGGCGCCGCGGGCCGCAAGACCGAACACCAGCCCGAACCCGATCACCGAGACCGCGATGCCCACGGTGTCGAGCAGGAGCCGGCGACGGGCGGTCCGAAGGTCGGGGATCGAGGGCGTGGTCATGGGCGGCGTGGGAACGGCGGCGTGGCGGTCACGCCGAGACGCCGCGACCTAGCGAAGGAAGGTCTTCGCGCAGGTCCCGTCGCAGACGACGAACAGGGCGTGCTTCTCGGCCGCGTACCCGGCCGCGTGCAGCAGGCCCCGGCAGCCGGCCGTCGGGCATTTCCAGACCCACCATCGCTCGTGCTCGTCGAGCGGTGTCGTCTCCGCCTGGAGCGTGTCGGACAGCCCCTCCCGCGCGGCGACCAGCGCCGCGACCCGCCCGGATCGCTCGCTCTCGGTCTCGCTCGTATACGGGTAGTTCTGGCCGACGTTCGAGGTCAACTCGCGCCTCCATGTCACACGAGGCCGGCGGCAGATCGGTGTGAGCGCAGCCTGCCACCGGCCGGCCGAGGATACCATCGGGCGCCCGACGACCGCCCCGGGGCCATCGACCCGCCGAACGGCCCGTCGGCCGCCGCCGCCTCAGCGGACGGCCGGCTCCCCGGACGAGCGCGGATCGGTCGTCGCGGCCAGCGACCCCCCGGCGGCAGGCCCCCCGTCCACGAGCTCGATCGCATGCTGATGGCCCAGCGAGCCGTCGAAGGGCACCCGTCGGAGGTGGTGTCCGCGGGCGGCCAGGCCGGCCTCGACGCCGGGTGCGAGGTCGCCGTCCGCGACCACGTCCACGGGCGGCGCCAGCCAGCCGGCGGGCTCGACCAGCACCCGAGGCGCCGCAATGGCGGTCCCGATGTCGACGCCGCCGTCGACGAGCGCGGACACCAGTCCTGCATGGACCTGCGGCTGGACGTCGCCGCCCATCGACCCGGCCACGATCCACGGCCGTCGCTCACCGTCCCGAAACAGCATGCCGGGGAGCAGCGTGTGCACCGTCCGCTTGCCCGGCTCGAGCACGTTCGGATGCGCGGGATCGAGCGAGAACGATGCCCCGCGGTTCTGGAAGTGGACGCCGGTCGCCGCGTCGAGCACGCCCGACCCGAACCCTGCCGCGTTGGACTGGATCAGGCTGACCGCGTTGCCCGCGGCGTCGACGACCGCGAGGTACACGGTGCCGCCGACCAGGGTGCGAACGGGCGCCGGCGAGGGATCCGCACGGCCGGCGTCGATGCGTGCGGCGAGCGATGTGGCATGGGCGGCCGACAGCAGGCGCTCGACCGGGATGTCCCGGACGGCGGGGTCCGCAAGGTGGGCGTCGCGGTCCGCGAACACGAGCTTTGCGGCCTCGAGCTGGAGGTGGGGCCAGGCGGCGTCGGACCAGCCGCGGTCGCCGAACGCGGCGCCCGGCGGCGGCGCGTACCGCGTGAGCACGTTGAGGATCTCGAGCGCCAGGATGCCGCTGCTGTTGGGTGGGTGGGTGGTCACGCGGATCCCGCGATACGTGGTGGCGATCGGCGTACCCCACGAGCTGCGGTGGTCCCGCAGGTCGCCGACCCCGAACGGTGCCCCGGCAGCCGCCAGCGCGTGCGCGATCCGCTCGCCCAGCGGACCGTCGTAGAAGGCGTCGAAGCCCTCGTCGGCGAGCGCGCCCAGGGTGGTCGCGAGCGCCGGCAGCCGGACCCTGTCGCCCGGTCCGACGCGCCGGCCCGCCGGCTGCCAGACCGAGCGCAGCCCCTCGGCCCAGGGCTCGGCCGCCGTCTCGCCGATGATCCCCCCGGCCGCCCGGGCGAGGTCGCCCGAGGCCGGAAACCCCGACGTCGCGAGCTCGATCGCCGGTGCCAGCACCGCTGCCCGCGGCAGGCGTCCCCATCGGCGATGCGCGTCGGCCCAGGAGCGGACCGCACCGGGCGTCGTGATCGCCAGCGGTCCGCGCCGCGGGATCCGGTCGAGCCCGAGGCCCCGAAGGTGCGCAGCCGATGCCGCGGCCGGGGCGCCACCCGACCCGTTGAGCGCGACCTGCTCGCCGGCCGGCTCGTCCCAGACCAGCCAGAAGGCATCGCCACCGATCCCGCAGCCGTGCGGCATCACGACCCCCAGGACGGCGTTGGTCGCGATGGCAGCGTCCACCGCGTGGCCGCCGGCCGCGAGCACGGCCAGCCCGGCGGTGGTCGCGAGGTGATGCGGCGCGACGACGGCGCCGCGGGCACCCCGGGCGACGGTCATGGGTCAGACCCGCTCGCCGAGGACCGCCGGCGAGCTGGGACCGCCCACGTAGTGCTCGTACCGGCGCAGCCGAGACAGTGGCACGACGGCGATCGCCAGCAGGAGGAGCGAGGCGACGAAGATGCCGTCGAGGCCGCGCACCTGGGCCGCGGCCCCGCCCAGCAGGTTGCCCAGGATCTGGCCGAGCCCCAGGAACACCGAGTACAGGCCCATGATCGCGCCACGATCCTCGGGGTAGGCCTCGGTGATGTCCGCCAGCAGCCCGATCGCGGCCGGCGTCGCGCCCGCGAGCAGGAACAGCCCGGCCGCGCCGATGACCGCCAGGCCGATCGGGAGGATCAGGGGCATCGATCCGGTGTGGTTGATCGCGATCCCGGCCGCGATGACCCCGGCTCCACCACCGATGCCGTACAGGATGATCGTCGTCCGGCGCAGCGCCTTGAACCGGCCTCCCCAGTACAGCAGCCCGGCGAAGAACAGGAGGCCACCCACCGCCAGCCCGAGGCTCACCTGGGCCGGGTCGAAGCCGCCCATCAGGATCTGGCCCTCGAACCGGGGGTTCGGCTCGCGGACCAGCTGGAAGATGGTCTGGGTGGTGTACAGGCCCAGGACCGCATTGATCGCGATCCAGGTCGGCGCCAGCAGCCACACGTGGCTGCCGCGGAGGATCCCCACATAGCGTGCCAGGGGAAGCCGGCCCGCCGTCGCGCGCGAGCTGTCGGCGTGCGGATCCACCCCGTAGCGGTAGATCGCCAGCGAGACGGCGTAGAGCGCCGCGTTGGCGAGGAAGGCGACCGGTCCCAGCCAGTTCCACAGGACGCCGCCGACCACGAACCCGACCAGCAGGCCGGACAGGGTCGCGGCTTCGAACCGGGCCACCGAGCGCCCGCGAAGCAGCTCGTCACCCGCCGTCGCGGCGGCGATGAACCCGAGGATCGAGGGCACGCTCGAGGCGGTCGCCCCACCCTCGAGCAGGCGGGTGCCGCCCAGGACCACCAGGTGGCTCGTCGCCCAGGTCATGATCGCCGCCGTGATCCCGAACAGCGGGCCGAGCTGCATGAGCCGGTGGTGCCCGAAGCGGTCGGACAGGATCCCGAACACGGGCGAGAACACCAGCTCCGAGGCGTAGAAGGCGGCGGCGACGAGCGCCAGCTCGAACGACCCGACCGGCGCTCCGCCGTGCGCGGGCAGGTCGGCGAGGTAGTAGGTGAGCATGACCCCGGTCAGGCCCGTGCTGAAGCGGAGCGTGAACGTGCCGATGAGGACAGCGATCAGGGACCGGCTCACCGGCGAAGCGTAGCGGGTCGGCCACGCCCGCCGTCGGCCGCCTCGTATCATCGGGAGCGACGGGGCGTTCCCGTCGCGCTGGCCGCGGCCCGGTGGTCGCCGGGAGGAGGAACCAGGACCGTGTCCCACGTCGCGATCGTCACCGATTCCGTCAGCGACCTGCCGCCCGAGCTGGCCGCCCGCCAGGACATCGCGGTCGTGCCGCTGATCGTCAGCTTCGGGTCCGAGTCGTTCCGCGTGAACGTCGACCTCACGACGGACCAGTTCTGGGAGCGGATGACCGCTCCCGAGGCCCCGTTTCCCACCACGGCCGCCGCGGCGCCGGGCGACTTTCTCGAGGCGTTCAAGGCCGCCTTCGCCGCGGGAGCCGAGGCCGTCGTGTGCGTCAACGTGTCGGGCGAGCTGTCGGGCACGCTCAAGTCGGCCCAGGTGGCCCGGGACATGCTCGCCGAGCGGGAGATCCACGTCGTCGACACCCGTTCGGCGTCGATGGGCGAGGGCATGCTCGCCCAGATCGCGGCCGAGCTCGCCACCGAGGGCGTGTCGGCCGCCGAGATCGCGCGGGTGATCGAGCACCGCCGGTCCGACGTCGACCTGTTCGTCGCGCTCGACACGCTCGAGTACCTCAAGCGTGGCGGCCGGATCAGCGGGACGAGGGCCGCGGTCGGGACGATGCTCTCGATCAAGCCCATCATCACGGTGCAGGACGGCATCGTGGAGAACGCGGATCGCGTGCGCACGCGGATCCGGGCGCGCGAGCGGACGCTCGAGCTGCTGACCGCCTCGCCCATCGAGCGCGCCACCGTGCTGCACACGACCGGCGCCGACGTCGAGGCCTTCCGAAGCCAGTTCATCGAGCGTACGGGGCTCGACCCGGCGAAGGTGCCGGCGCTGACGATCGGGGCATCGGTGGGTCCGCACCTGGGCCCGGGGTGCGTGGGCGCGGTCGTGATCCGACGCCACTGACGGCAAGGTCCCGGCACGCTCTGGCGTCGCCGCCGCCGCCGTCCCCGCGTCGCTGTCCCCCGCGTCGCTGTCCCCGCCACGCGTTCGAGGCATGCCGCGCGGGCCCGGTGGCCACGGAGCGGGCGTCCGGCACCCTGCCATCGGACAGGTGCGCGCAGGTGACAGATTGGTTGCGGCAGAGTGACGACCGGCCCATGGTCGACGGCCGTCCGTGGCTATACTCGCCTTCAGAGGCGGTGCGCCACGCCCTCGGTCATGCCACGCCCGAGCCCGCGACGCGCGCCCCCGTAGGGTCGTCCGGAAGACGACCCATCGAATCGAGGACGGCGTCCACCGTCCCGCCACGAGGACCCTCCGTTCCATGACGACGGAAAACGTTGCGGCGCCGATCAGCGCCTGGAACGTCGCGCAGCAACAGTTCGACCTTGCTGCCGACATGCTGAACCTTGATCCCGGCCTCCGCCGGGTGCTTCGCGAGCCGCGCCGTGAGCTCACCGTGCATTTCCCCGTCCAGATGGACGACGGGAGCGTCAAGGTCTTCACCGGCTACCGCGTGCAGCACAACCTCGGCCGCGGCCCCGCCAAGGGCGGCATCCGCTACCACCAGGACGTGTCCCTCGACGAGGTCAAGGCCCTCGCCATGTGGATGACCTGGAAGTGCGCGGTCGTGGGCATCCCGTACGGCGGCGGCAAGGGTGGCGTCATCGTCGACCCCAAGCAGCTGTCGATGAAGGAGCTCGAGCACCTCAGCCGCCGGTTCTTCACCGAGATCGAGGTCCTCGTCGGCCCCGAGCGCGACATCCCGGCCCCGGACGTCAACACGACCCCCCAGATCATGGCCTGGTTCATGGACACCTATTCCATGCACGTGGGCTACACGGTCCCGGGCGTGGTCACCGGCAAGCCGATCAGCCTGGGCGGCTCGGAAGGCCGCAACGAGGCCACCGCGCGCGGCTGCGTGTACACGATCGCCGAGGCGGCAAAGCATCTCGGCATCGACCTCAAGAGCACCCGGACCGCGGTCCAGGGCTTCGGCAATGCCGGCGCCATCGCGGCCCAGCTCATGGTCGAGGAAGGCTCGACGATCGTCGCGGTCTCCGATTCCCAGGGCGGCATCCGCAACATGGCCGGCCTCGACATCGCCCGCGTGATCGCCTGGAAGGGCGAGCACGGGACGGTCAAGGGCTTCCCGGGCGCCGAGGGCATCACCAACGCCGAGGTCCTCGAGACCGAGTGCGACGTCCTCATCCCGGCGGCGCTCGAGAACCAGATCACGGTTGCCAACGCGGCCAAGATCAAGGCCAGGATCGTCGCCGAGGCCGCCAACGGCCCGACGACCCCCGAAGCCGACGCGATCCTCTACAGCCGCGGCGTGTTCCTCATCCCGGACATCCTCGCCAATGCCGGCGGCGTGACCGTCAGCTACTTCGAGTGGGTCCAGGACCTCAATCGCGACCACTGGACCGAGACCGAGGTCAACGCCAAGCTCAAGACCATCATGGTCAAGGCGTTCGGCGAGGTCCTCGGCCAGGCCCTCAAGGAAGGCGTCAACATGCGCACCGGCGCGTACCTCAACGCCGTCCAGCGCGTGGCCGACGCGACCGCGCTGCGGGGCCTGTACCCGTAAGTCGCCTCCTCTGCGGCTCCCCGGCCCGCCGGTGAGCCGCCGCGAAAGCACGAAACGACCCGCCGGGAGGAGGCGGGTCGCTTCGTGTCCGGCGACGGACGCGAGGACCCGCGGACGATCGTCCCGCGAAGCGGATCGGCCCCCGCCGGGTCCCCCGCGGATCCGATGCGTGCCGCTCGTCTCGCAGGTTCGGCGGCGCCAGACCGCCTGCTACCATCCGGCCATGCTCGACCACGAGGAGAAGTTCCTGTTCAAGGAGGAGATCCTCCACCTCTCCGGCGCCCTCAACGACCCGGGCAGCCTGGACAACGTCGAGGACCTCCTCACCGACGTGATCACCAGCCCCCGCTTCGACTCCGAGGTGTTCACGCTGGAGCGAAGCCTCCAGGTCATGCTCGGCGCGCGGGCCGGCACCACGCTGGTCGGCCTGCTGACCGTGGCGCCCGAGGTGTTCGAGGAGGTGGCCGAGGTCCGGATCCCGCCCGAGGTCCACGAGCGGCTGGTCGCCTGGCGCGCCCGCTTCGGGCTGGCCATCGACAACGCGCTCAACTTCCTCAACAACCCCGACGGCATCCAGGGCCACAACTTCAGCACCCAGGTCGCGCACGTCGAGGAGCGGCGGGTCCTCCAGGGCCGGCTGACGATGGTCCGCTACAACAACGAGCCACAGTTCTTCGTGGCCGACGCGGGCGTGTTCCTGGGCCTGGTGACCGACATCATGGAGCGGCTGGGTCCATACCTCGAGCCCGACGCCGTCGATGAGGAGGCGATCACCCGCCTTCGCGAAGCGGTCCAGCTGATCGAGCGCAAGACGGCCACCCGCGACTGAGATGGACCGCCGGGCCCTGGCGCGCCGGAACCCCTGGCAGCTCCGGATCATGAACGCGGTCAACGCCCTGCCCGCCCTGCTCGACGTGGTGAAGGCCGGCAGCCCGGTCGCCCCCGGTGCCGGCGGTCGCGCACCAGCGGGCCCGCTCGTCCGGAACCCGTAGCGGCGCGCCGATGCGCCAGCTGTACCTCGCGGCGACCGGCCAGAACCGCGGCAAGACGACGGCCTCGCTGGGCCTGCTCGACGGCTTCGTGCGCAAGGGGTACCGGACCGGGTTCACCAAGCCCGTCGGCCAGCGGACCGTGATCGAGGACGGCCACCCCGCGGACGAGGACGCCGTGCTGATGCGGACGACCTTCGACCTCCCGGACCCGTATCCCGTGATGAGCCCGGTCCACATCCCGCGCGGCTTCACCAAGCGCTACATCGCCGGTGACGTGGTCGAGGACCTGGGTGCCCGCATCGTCGGGGCGCAGCGCCATTTCGCCGAGCGCGACGTGCTGCTGATCGAGGGCACCGGGCATGCCGGCGTCGGGGCGGTGATCGGGCTGTCGAACGCGGTCGTGGCCGCGATGCTGGGGGCGCCCGCGGTGATCGTGTCGGAAGGCGGGGTGGGCCGGCCGATCGACGAGATCGTGCTCAACGCCTCGCACTTCGCCGCGCACGGCGTGCCGGTCGCGGGCGCGATCGTGAACAAGGTCCGGATCGACGAGCAGCCCGGGATCGCCCGGACGCTCGAGCGGGGCCTCGCCCGGCACGGGATCCCCCTGCTGGGCGTGCTCCCGTACCGCCCGATCCTGTCCAACCCCACGCTCGAGATGGTGCTCGAGGGGGTCCACGGCCAGGTCATCCACCCGGGGCCGGACCTCGACCGCGTGATCGCGAACGTGGCCATCGGGGCGATGGAGCCGCACCACATGCTCGCCCGGGTCGGGCCCGGGACGCTGGTGATCGTTCCCGGCGACCGCGAGGACGTGATCCTGACGATCACGACCGCGCACCTGTCCGGGCGGCCGCGGGCGGCCACGATCGACGCCCTGGTGGGGGAGACGCCCGGCGTCGTCGAGGCCGGGCCCGAAGGCGCCGCCGTGGGCCTCGTGCTGACCGGCGGCTACGTGCCACGCCCGGAGGTGGTCGAGGCGATCCGCCACGCCGGGATGTTCGCGGCGCTCGTCGACGACGACACCTACACGGTGGCCTCCGAGGTCCACGACCTGCTGGTCAAGACCCACGCCGCGGACACGGAGAAGATCGCCCTCATCAAGGCCCTGGTCTGGGAGTTCCTGGAGATCGACCGCTTCCTCGCGGCGGCAACCGAGGCCCGCCTCGCCTGACTCGCGCCCCGGCGGGACGACATCACCCGTGGGGGTGGAGGAACCGCGGCAGGTACGGCAGGTTGGCCTCGATGATCGCGTCCATGAGGTCCGGCGCCACCGACGCCGGCACCAGCGGGTTCGCGATCAGGGCCCGCAGCGCGTCGCGATCGTCGCCCCGCAGCGCGGCCTCGATCACCGCCAGCTCGTACGCCTTCACGTGGCGCACCAGCCCCAGCAGCTCGGGGGCGAGCGGGTCGGTGGGCAGCGGGTGGGCGCCGTCGCGATCGATGCGCGCCGGAACCTCCACGACGTCGGTGTCCGCGAGGTTCGGGATCGTGCCGTCGTTGCGCACGTCCACGACATGGATCGCGCCGTCGCCCGTGTGGAGCGACTCGATCAATGCGGCCGCGGCTTCGCTGTAGTAGGCGCCGCCCCGCTGCTCGAGGAGCGCCGGCTTGGAGGCCAGCGTGGGATCGCGGTAGAGGTCCAGCAGCTCGCGCTCGATCGCGATCACGTCGTTCGCCCGGCTCGCCCCGTCGAGCTGCTCCCGGAGGACGTCGGCGGTCGCGTAGTAGTAGCGCAGGTAGTACGAGGGCACGGCACCCAGCGCCCGCACCAGGTCCAGCCCGAAGTGATCGTCGGCGGTCACCATCGGGTCGCCGGCGTCGAGCAGCTCGGGCAGCCGGTCGACGCCGTCGACGAGCACGGCCCGGATCCAGGAGAGGTGGTTCAGCCCGACGTGGTCGAGCCGAACCCGCTCCGGGGACACGGCGAACCGGCGCGCGAACCCGCGCTGGAACCCGATCGCGACGTTGCACAGGCCGAGCGCGTGGTGACCCCCGTCGACCAGGGCCTGGGTGACGATCCCGACCGGGTTGGTGAAATCAAGGATCCAGGCTCCCGGCGCGCCACGTCGGCCGGCCTCCTCCGCGATCTCGAGGACCAGCGGCACGGTGCGCAGCGCCTTCGCGAAGCCGCCCGGGCCGGTCGTCTCCTGGCCGATCACGCCAAACCGGTGGGGCAGCGTCTCGTCCACCAGCCGCGCGGCCTGGCCGCCGACGCGCAGCTGGATCAGCACGTACCCGGCGCCGTCGAGCGCCTGGTCGCGGCGTCCCGTGAGCACCAGGCGACCCGGCCAGCCGGCGGCATCCAGGATGCGCGACGCGAGCCCACCGACGATCTCCAGCCGCTCCGCATCGGGGTCCTGGAGGACGAGCTCGTCGATCGGCAGCACGGTCGCCCGTCTCGCGAACCCCTCCACGAGCTCAGGGGTGTACGTGCTGCCCCCGCCGACGACCGCGACCTTGAGGCCCATCGAACCTGCACCTCGGCTGCTGCCCCGTGGCAGCGTACGCTTGACAGATTGCTTATAACGTTAGCAGCATCCTCGGCCGCAGCAAGAGGGCAACGTCGCCGCCGATGGCACGCTTCCGACTCCTCGCCGGTCCGGTTCCGCTGCACCACCAGGTGTACCTGGACCTGCGCGCCGCCCTCGATGCGGGCGAGTGGCACCCCGGCGACCGGCTGCCACCCGAGCGCGAGCTCGCCGCCCGTTACGGCTGCAGCCTGATCACCGTCCGGCGAGCGCTGAGCGACCTGGCCCGCGAGCGGCGGCTGGACCGGGCGCAGGGCCGGGGCACCTTCGTCACCCGGCCGCCGATCGATCTCGATCTGGACGGGACGATGTCGTTCACCGAGGAGCTCCAGCAGCTGGGGCACGACCCGTCGACGCGGGTGGTGACCGCGCGGACCCTGCCGGCCGAGGTCGCCGTCGCCGAGGCGCTGGAGGTCGCGGTGGGCGCCTCGGTGGTCCATCTGGAGCGGCTCCGGATGGCCGATGGGGAGCCGCTGCTGCTCGAGCAGGTGTTCCTGCCCGAGGCCCGGTTTCCGGGGCTGCTCGCGAGCGACCTCGAGCGAGGCTCGCTGTACGAGCTGCTCACCGAGCGCTACCGGACGCCGGTGGTGCGAGCGCGCGAGGCGCTCGAGCCGATCGCCCTGCCGGCGCGCGAGGCGCACCTGCTCGGCGTGGAGCCCGACCGCCCGGCGCTGCTGATCGAAGGGATCGCCTTCGACCGATCCGGCCGGCCGGTCGAGCTTGCGCGGTCGTTCGTCCGCGGCGACCGGACGCGCTACTACGTGGAGCGGGTCGTCGTCCGCTCCGGTCTCAGGTCCGGTGAGGCGGCCCCGGGCGCCGCCGAAGCCACCCTGGGGCGACTCTCGCGCACACCCTGACGCCCCGCCGGCGGTCGGCGGTCCATGCCCGGGCAGGAGGAGGCCATGCGAGCGTTCCGAGGCTTTGCCGCGATGGGAGTGCTGGCGATCGTCGTCGGCGCCTGCGGCGGCAGCAACCCGACGACCGCCCCGGGGACGCCGGGCGGCGCGACATCCGGGCCCGGCGCCACGCCGACGGCGGCGCCGGCGACACCCGGGAGCCAGGGCCAGACCGAGATCCGCTGGTACTGCTGCCTGGGCGGTGGCGACGCACCCGAGCAGGTCGACGTCGAGAAGCAGGTCGTCGACGAGTTCAACGCAAGCCAGGCGGACATCAAGCTCACCTTCGAGGCGGTGCCCTACGCGGGCGCCAACGACGCGCTGGCCACGGAGATCGCCTCGGGCAACGGGCCCGACATCGTGGGTCCGGTCGGGATCGGCGGTGCCAACGCCTTCCATGGGCAGTGGCTCGACCTCGCGCCGCTGATCGGCTCGACGGGCTACGACCTGTCGGGCTTCCCGGCCGACGCGGTGAACATCTACAAGCTCGACGAGGGCCAGGTCGGCATCCCGTTCGCCATCTATCCGTCGGTCCTGTTCTACTCCAAGAGCCTGTTCGCGGAAGCCGGCTTGCAGGAGCCGCCGCACCAGTACGGCGCGAAGTACACGATGCCCGACGGCAGCCAGGTCGACTGGACGTACGACACGATCCGCGAGATCGCCAGGATCCTGACCGTGGACAACAAGGGCCGGGACGCGACCCAGGCGGGCTTCGATCCCAAGCACATCGTCCAGTGGGGGTTCGAGCCGCAACGTGACGACCTGCGCGGCATGGGCGCCTACTTCGGCGCGGGCGCCCTGGCGGGTGGCGCGGACGGGAAGACCGCCCAGATCCCGGACGCGTGGAAGGCGGCATGGTCGTTCTGGTACGACAGCATGTGGACCGACCACATCTCGATGACCGGTCCCGTGTTCAGCAGCCCGGACATCAACCCGGAGGACTACCCGTTCTTCACCGGCAAGATCGCGATGAGCGAGAACTTCCTGTGGTCGACGTACGGGCTCGAGGGTCTGAACGGCGACTGGGACATCGGCGTCATCCCGAGCTACAACGGGCAGGTCACCTCGGCGTTCAACGCCGACACCTTCCGCATCCTCAAGGGCACCAAGCATCCCGATCAGGCGTTCGAGGTGCTCACCTACCTGCTGGGCGACGGTGCCCCGGAGCTGCTCGCCACCTACGGCGGCATGCCCGCCCGGACGGCAGGCCAGGATGCGTTCTTCGCCGGCCAGGACGAGACGTTCACCCAGAAGCCCGACTGGCAGGTCGCGATCGACAGCATCCAGTACGCCGACAACCCCAACTTCGAGTCGTACATGCCCGCGTACAACGAGACGCTGGGGCTGGTCGGGTCGGGCGGCAAGTACACGACGAAGTGGCAGACCGATCAGGGCCTGGACATGAACCAGGAGGTGGAGTCGCTGCGGGCCGAGATCCAGGCGATCTGGGACAAGCAGCCGTGAGCTGCCGCGGCGCCGCCCACCGGGCGACGCCGCGGGCAAGGATGGACCGGTCCGGCCCGGCAGGACCGGACCGGTCATCCCCGGACCGAGACGGCATGAGCGTGTGGAGGCGAGCCCGATGACCGCGCCCTCGACCCCGGCCGGCGGCCGGCGACGCCGATCGCCGTTCGGCCTGACCGCCCTCGGCTGGCGCGAGGCCCGCTGGGGGTACCTGTTCCTCGCCCCCTGGGTCATCGGGTTCCTGGTGTTCACCCTGGCGCCGATGGTGGCCTCGCTCGCGTTCACGTTCACCAACATCAACCTGGCCCAGGAACAGCCGCTGGCGTTCGTCGGGCTCCAGAACTGGCAGACGCTGATGGCCGATCAGCAGACCTGGGATTCACTGGCCGTCACGGTCCGCTTCGCGGTCCTCCAGCTCCCGATCGCCATCGTCCTGCCGTTCATCCTGGCGCTCGCGCTGAACAGCCGCGCGCTCAAGGGCCCGGGCGTGTTCCGGGTCCTGTTCTTCCTGCCCTACGTCATCCCGTTCGTGTCCGGCGTCCTGATCTGGCAGGGGATGCTCAACCTCGAGACCGGCTGGGTGAACGCCTTCCTCCGGTTCACGGGCATCGAGAGCCCGCCCAACTGGGTGAACGACACGACCTTCATCTACCCGGCGCTGGTGTTCATCGGCATCTGGGGCGTGGGGTCGGGGATCATCGTCAACCTGGCCGGGCTGCGGGGCATCCCGAGCGAGCTGTACGACGCCGCCCGCATCGACGGCGCCGGCTGGTGGGGCGCGCTGCGGCACGTGACCCTGCCCATGATGTCGCCGGTCATCTTCTACACGCTCGTGCTCGGCATCGTCGACGTGCTCCAGTACTTCCTGGTCCCGCTCGTGCTCAACAACGGGACGGGCGAGCCGGGCGGGACCACGTTCTTCTTCAACCTCTACCTGTACAAGAACTTCTTCACCTACCAGAACATGGCCTACGGCGCCACGCTGGCGTGGCTGCTGTTCATCGTGACGCTGGTCACCAGCCTGATCGTGTTCCGGACCTCACGTCGCTGGGTCTACTACGCGGGAGGCCGCTGAGCCATGAGCGCCTCGGCCCACATCCGCGCCTCCGGTGGCACCGGCGCCGCCCGGTTCGGCGGGCTCCGCCTGCGCCGACCGAGGCGGCCGCGCCGGCTCGCGACCTCGTTCACGCTGACGTTCGTCCTGGTGGTCGTGCTCGCGGCGTTCCTGTCGCCGATCCTGCGCTCGGTGATGGTGTCGCTCAAGACGCCGGCCCAGCTGTCCGAGACCAGCTCCCCGTTCCTGCCGTCGGTGCCGCAGACGTTCACCTGGCAGGGCAAGGACGTCGACGTGTACGTGGTCCCGTTCGACGGGGGCGTCCGCCAGCTCGCGCTGGTGACGCCTGGTCGTCAGCAGAGCCAGTTCGTCGACCCCGCGAACCCCGATGCCGGGCTGATCACCTGGGACGGCTCGTGGCGGACGCTCGACCGCGCCTGGGTGCTCTCGCCCGCCTGGCAGAACTACGCCGACGTGTGGGACCTGATCGACTTCCCGCGCCTGCTGTTCAACACGATCGTCATCTCGCTGATCGGCATGGTGGGCACGGTCACGTCGTGCACCCTGGTCGCCTACGGGTTCGCCCGGTTCCGGTTCCCCGGACGGTCGTTCCTGTTCACGATCCTGATCGCGACGATCTTCCTGCCGGCCGCGGTCACGATCGTGCCCACGTACACGATGTTCGCCAAGCTCGGCTGGGTGGGGACCTGGCTGCCGCTGCTGGTGCCCACGTTCTTCGCCAACGCGTGGGACGTGTTCCTGCTCCGCCAGTACCTGCTCACCATCCCGCGGGAGATGGACGAGGCCGCCTCGATCGACGGCGCCGGGCCGTTCAGGACGCTGGTCTCGGTCATCCTGCCCCAGGCCTGGCCGGTGGTGATCGCGGTCGCGATCTTCCACCTCGTCTACTCGTGGAATGACTTCTTCAACCCGCTGATCTACCTGTCCACCAAGCCCGATCTTCAGCCGCTCGCGGTCGGCCTGCAGCGCTTCAACGGGATCCACTACCGCAACCCGGCCTACGTCCAGGCCGGGACCCTGATGACGATGGTGATCCCGGTGGTCCTGTTCCTGGTGTTCCAGAAGATCTTCGTGCGCGGCGTGGTCATCACCGGGGTGGAGAAGTGAGCGGCGACGGTGCCGCCGGATCGGGATCGTCGTTCCGGATCGCGCTCACCTTCGACGCCGAGCATCCCGACCGGCCGACCATGCCGGGCGTCACGGCGGCGATCCTCGACGTCCTGGGCTCGCTCGCCGTGCCCGCCGCGTTCTTCGTCCAGGGCCGCTGGGCGGAGGCGGATCCGTCGGCCGCCCGCCGGATCGCGGATGACGGGCACCTGGTGGGCAACCACTCGCATCACCACGCGCGGATGACGCTCCTCACCCGGCACGGCATCGATCGTGACGTCCGGGCGGCCGAGACGGCGATCCGGGCCGCCACCGGTGTCGATCCGCGGCCCTGGTTCCGCTGCCCGTTCGGCGCGGGCGCGGGCAGCGCGCGGCTCATCGATCGGCTGGACGGCCTCGGCTACCGCGACGTCGGCTGGCACGTCGACGGCCGCGACTGGTCCGGCGTCACGGCCCGCCTGCTGGCGACCCGCGTGGTTCGCGGGGTCGAGCGTCACGGGGACGGGGCCGTCGTGCTCCTCCACGGCTGGCCCGCGCCCACGCCGCGGGCGCTGCCGTCGCTGATCGCCGAGCTGCGCCGCCAGGGCGGGGTGTTCGTGCGCCTCGACGGGCTCGACGCGCTGCCCGGAAGGCGGCCGTCGACGGCCGGAGCGCCCGGCGCCTCGGGCGCCGGATGACGATCCCGATCGTCGCCGTCGACGGCGGCAACTCCAAGACCGATGTCGCCCTGCTGCGTTCCGACGGGACGCTGCTCGCGGTGCTCCACGGGCCGACGGTCTCGCACCAGCAGATCGGGCCCGAGCAGGCCGGCCCGCGACTCGTCGCGCTCACCCGGCAGGCCGCCGAGCAGGCCGGGCTCGACCCCGGCGAGCCGCCGCTGGCCGACATCGCCGTCCTGTGCCTGGCCGGCCTGGACCTGCCGTCCGACCGCCGGCTGCTGGCCGCCACCCACGGTGCGTCGGGGCTGGCCCACGAGATCGTGCTCCGCAACGACACGCACGCCGCGTTGCGTGCCGGATCGCGCGAACCGTGGGGCGTGGCCGTCGTGCTGGGGCGCGGCATCAATGCGATCGGCGTGTCGCGGGGGGGACGCGAGGCGAGGTTCGCGGGCCTCGGGCCGATCAGCGGCGATCGCGGCGGGGGTGGCTGGCTGGGCGTCGAAGGGCTGGGCGCCGCCGTCCGGGCCCGCGACGGCCGGGGGCCGGCGACCGTGCTCGAGCGCGTCGTGCCGGCCGCGCTGGGGTTGCGGCGCCCGATCGATGTCACGGTTGCCCTGTACCGCGGCCGGCTCTCCTCCGAGCGGCTGGACGGGCTGGCGCCGGTCGTGGTGGCCGCGGCCGCCGGCGGGGACGCCGTCGCGCTGGGCATCATGGCCACGCTCGCCGACGAGGTGGCGTCGTTCGCGATTGCCGCCATCCGGCGTTCCGGGCTCACCCGGCAGGCGGTTCCGGTCGTCCTGGCGGGTGGCGTGGCGCGGGGCGCCGACGCGCTGCTCAGGCCGCTGGTCGCCGCCCGCGTCCGGGCTGTCGCGCCGCGTGCAGACGTCCGCGTGCTCCAGGCCCCGCCGGTGCTCGGGGCAGCGCTCCTGGCGCTCGACCGGGTCCGGCCCGGCGATCCGGCGGCGAGGGAGCGGGCCACGGCCGCCCTCGCGACGATGGCCCTCGGGTCAGCCCCCCTCGGCCGCTGACGCGGCCGGCTCACCGGCCGGTGGTGGCGCCGTCGGGGGATCGGCGGCCTCCGGCTCCGGCGGATACAGCTCGCGGAACACGACGTTGAGCGCGGCCGCGATCGGGACGCCGAGCAGCCCGCCCAGCACGCCGTACACGCTCAGCCCGACCAGGACCGCGAAGATCGTGACCACCGGGTGCAGGTGGACGGCGCGGCCGATGACGATCGGCATCACCACCTGGTCCTCGACCTGGCGGATCACGAGGTAGACCACGATCACGACCACGGCGAGCCCTGCCCCGCCGTGCGCGAACGCGTCGATCGCGGCGATGCCGGTCGCGACCAGCGGCCCGACGAGGGGGATGATCTCCAGCACGCCGGTGAGCACCGAGATCGCCAGCGCGTATGGCAGGTGGAGCACCGGGCCCAGCACGACGTACACCACGGCGGTGACCAGAGCGATCAGCAGCAGCTGGCCGCGCAGCCACTTGCCGAGCACGACGTGGATCCGGCCGAGCAGGGCGATCGTCCGCTCCCGGTGCCGGATCGGCAGCACCGACAGCGCCCGGTCCACGAACGATGCGCCGTCGACCAGGAAGTAGAAGGTCACGATCACCGCGAGCAGCGCCTGGAGCGCGCCCTCACCGGCCTGGCCCGCCAGATGGACGGCGTCGCCGGGTGAGGCGAACAGGCCCGCGGCGCGTGCCTGCACCTCGCGCGCGACATCGGCGATCGCGATCTGCTGGCCCGCGACCTCGATCGTGTCGGCGCCGGCCAGCCGGCGCAACGTCGTGGCGAGCGAATCGGGACCCGCCGTGCCCAGGCTCGCGAGCTCGACGGCTACCTGCTCCGCGAGCAGCGCGAGCAGCGCGACGATGATCGCGGCGGCGACGAGGTACCCGATCGCGACGACGACGACCCGCGGCTGGCCCGTGCGCGCCTGGGCGGCGCCGATGAGCGGGCTGAAGGCATACGCGAGCACCGCGGCGACGACGAACGGGGCGAGCACGCCGCGGGCGAGCCACAGGATGACCGCGACCGCGACGACGAGCACGAGGAACGGCCCGTTGCCGTCGCGCCGCCAGCCTTCGCCCGTCGGTCCCGCGCCGGTCGGCCCCTCCGCCTCCCCATCGGACCCCGTCATGCCACGAGCTCGTTGTCGATCAGGCGCACCCCCTCGATCCGCACGGCCAGCGACAGCAGCGCACGGCCGGGGACCGTCGCCAGCTCCGCCAGCGTGTCCGGATCGGCCACCGACACGTAGTCCACCTCGGCCATCGGCTCGCCGGCGAGCACCCGGCGCATCTCGGACCGGATGGCGTCGCCGACCCGCTCGCCGCCCTCGACGCAGGCCGCCCCGGCGAGCAGCGCGCGCCGGAGGACCGGGGCCGCGGCGCGGCCGGACGGCGTCAGCCGGGCGTTGCGCGACGAGAGCGCCAGGCCGTCCGGCTCGCGGACGGTGGGACACGGGACCACCTCGGTCGGCAGCGCCAGATCGAGCGCCATTCGCTGGATCACCCGCACCTGCTGGTAGTCCTTGACCCCGAAGTAGGCATGCTCCGCACCGACCAGCGCGAACAGGATCGCGACCACGGTGGCCACCCCGTCGAAATGGCCCGGACGGGCCGCGCCCTCGAGCGGCTCGGCGATCGCGCCCACCGCCACCGAGGTGTCGAACCCGGGCGGATACACCTCGTCGACCGACGGCGCGAACACCAGGTCCACGCCAGCGGCCTCGCAGATGGCGAGATCGCGCGCCTCGTTCCGCGGGTACTGCATGAAGTCGGCCGCCTCGCCGAACTGACGCGGGTTGACGAAGATCGACACGACCACCGTCGCGCTGTCGGCGCGTGCGCGGCCGACCAGCGAGGTGTGGCCCTCGTGCAGCCAGCCCAGGGTCGGCACCAGCCCGATCGGCCGCGGCGCGGCGGCCAGGGCGTCGCGCAGGGCCGCCCGCGTCCGAATGACGTTCACTCGTCCCCTCCGGGGTCTGGGGCGACGCGCTCGCGAGCCGTCGGCCCGAGGATCAGAGGTCGCGGTCGAGCGGGATCCCGGCGATGTTCGCCAGCGCGTCCGCGCGGTCGGCGGTTCCGCGGCCGAGCACCTCGTCGAGCACGGACGGGTCCATCAGCACGGTCTCGGCCTCACCCGGGAACGTGCCGGCCTCGACGTCGGCCCGGTACCGGCCGATCGCCGCAAGGATCGTCCCCCGCAGGTCCGCATACCGGCGCGCGTGCCTGGGCACCCAGTCGCCGAAGCCGAGCGTATCGGTGATCACCTGGATCTGGCCCGAGCAGCCGGCCCCCGCCCCGATCCCGATGGTCGGGATGTGCAGCCGGTCGGTGATCGCCGCCGCCAGCTGCCCGGGCAGCAGCTCGAGCACGATCGCGAACGCGCCCGCCTCCTGGACCGCGAGGGCGTCGGCCATCACCTGGCGCGCCTGGTCGCGCGACTTGCCCTGGACCCGGACCTTGCCGATCGCGTTGATCGCCTGTGGCGTCAGGCCGATGTGCCCCATCACCGGGATCCCCGTCCGGACGAGCGCCTCGATCATTCGGGCGCTCCGGACGCCGCCCTCGACCTTGACGGCCTGGGCGCCACCCTCGCGCAGGAACCGGCCGGCGTTGGCCACCGCATCCTCGGGCGTCGAGTAGGACAGGAACGGCATGTCGGCCACGACCAGCGCCCGCTTCGTGCCCCGCACCACCGCCTTGGTGTGGTGGAGCATCTCCTCCATCGTCACCCGGACGGTCGTCTCGTAGCCGAGCATGACCTGCGCCAGCGAATCGCCGACCAGGATCAGCGGGATGCCCGCCTCGTCGACCAGGGCCGCCGTCGGGAAGTCGTAGGCGGTGATCGTGGCGAGCCGGGTGCCTTCGGCGTACAGCTTCGCGATGTCGACGATGGTCAGGCGGCGGACGGTCTCGTTCTGGGCGCTCATGGATGGGCCTCCGTGATCTCCGCGCGAGTTTGCGCTCGCCCGTCCCGTTCGTCCAACGCGGCCGCGATGCGATCCAGCAGCCGGTCGGCCACCTCGCGCTTGGTGAGCAGCGGGAGCTCGTCGCGCGTCCCGTCCGCCGCCAGGATCACGACCCGGTTGGTGTCGGTCCCGAACCCCGAACCGGCCTCGGCGACGTCGTTGGCCACCAGCAGGTCGGCGCCCTTGCGCCGGAGCTTGTCGGATGCTCGCTCGAGCGACCCGGTCTCGGCGGCGAAGCCCACGATGACCGGGCGTGGGTCGAGCTCGCGAGCCCGCACCCCGACCTCGGCCAGGATGTCCTCGGTGGGCTCGAGGTCGACCGTCAGCGGACCGTCGCGGGTGAGCTTGGCCGTGGCCGGGCGTGCCGGCCGGAAGTCGGCCACCGCCGCCGCCATGACCAGGACATCGGCATGGCCTTCGATCACGGTCTCGAGCACGGCGTCCCGCATCGCCGCCGTCGTCTCGGCGCGGATCACCGTCGCCTCGCCGGGCATGGGAACCTCCGTGCGGCCCGCGACGACGGTCACCCGGGCGCCGCGATCGAGCGCCGCTCGCGCGATCGCCGCACCCATCCTGCCGGTGCTGCGGTTGCCGATGAACCGGACGGGGTCGATGGGCTCGGCCGTGCCGCCCGCGCTGACGACCAGCCGGCGGCCGTCCAGATCGAGCGCCCGGGCGGGACCCACGAGGGGCGGTCGCGCGGCCGGGTCCGGCGCTCGCACGGGCCGGGTGGCAACCGCGTCCACGACCGCGTCCACGATGGCGCCGAGCTCGGCGAGGCGGCCCACCCCGGACTGCCCCGACGCCAGCGAGCCGGTCTCGGGCGGCACGATCCGGTAGCCGAAGTCGCGCTGCAGGCGCTCGACGTTGTCGCGCGTGGCGCGGTGCGTCCACATGTCGCCGTCCATCGCCGGTGCGAACACCACCGGCGCGGATGTCGCGAGGCAGGCGGCGACCACGGGGTCCGTGGCGAGCCCGCTGGCCATCGCTCCCAGCCAGCGGGCCGTCGCCGGCGCGACGACGACCGCATCGGCCGAGTCCGCGACCACGATGTGCCCGATCCGCTCGTCCGGGAGCAGGCCCAGGACGTCGGTCTCGACGGGGTGGCGGGACAGCGCCTGGAAGGTGAGCGGACCGACGAACCGCGCCGCCGCGGGTGTCAGCATGACGACCACGTCGGCGCCCTCGGCCGTCAGCAGCCGGAGCAGCTCGACGGCCTTGTAGGCGGCGATCGAGCCGCACACGCCCAGGCCGATGAGCCGGCCCACCAGCCGTGGCGCGCCCGGCGTGGCTGCGCCCGGCGTCATCTCCGTCACCGCTTGAGGGCCTCGATGGGATCGCCGCCGGCGACCTCGGCGTGGAGGATGGCCAGGCCCTTGAGCGTGAGGTCGGGATCGATGACGTCGACCCCGTCGACGCCGGTCGCCCAGGGGGCCGCCGACAGGCCGCCGGTGAGGATCGTGTGGATGTCGGCCGCCGGGACACCCGACAGGTCGGCGAGCTCCGCCCGGACGCGCGCCAGCAGCCCCGACGCGAGCGACTGGTAGCCGAACACGGTGCCGGACTGCATCGCCGCGACCGTGTCCCGGCCGATCGCCCGGTCCGGCGTCCGCAGCTCGATCCGCGGCAGCTTGGCCGTCCGGGCGGCGAGGGCGTCGAGGCCGAGCTCGAGACCGGGCGCGATCGCGCCGCCGACGTAGGCCCCGTCGAGGCCCACGCAATCGAGCGTCGTGGCCGTGCCGAAGTCCACCACCACGGCCGGCGTCCCGTACAGGCGGGCCGCAGCCAGCGCGTTGACGATCCGGTCGGCGCCGACCTCGCTCGGACGATCGATCCGGATGGCGAGCGGCACGGTCCCCGCGGATGCGATCAGCAGCGGGGTTCGCCGTCGCGCGGCAACCGCCTCGAGCGCGGCCGTGAGCCCCGGCACGACCGACGCGACCGCGATGGCGTCGAGGTCATCGAGCGTTCGGCCGTCGAGACCGATGAGCCCGGCGAGCAGGAGCTCGAGCGCGTCGCTGGTCGCAGCCTGCGGCGTCGCCGCCCGGCGCGTCGTGACCAGCGAGCCGTGGTCGACGAGGGCGAGCGTGACGTTCGAGTTCCCGATGTCGAGGGCGAGGAGCATCACGCACGATCATACGGCCCGTGCCCCCGCGTCCGACCGTCGGTGCGGGCTCATGGGCCTGCCGGTCGCTGCGACTCGACCCGTCCCGGTTGGCCGACCGTGCCTCGCCCTCGTCACGTCTCGACGCCGCCATGTCGCGTGCGATCGTCACCGTCCCACAACCCTCGCGGTCCGCTACGATCCACCTGTCGGGCCGCCCCCGGGAAGGCGGCGCGTCGCCGTCCCAGCGCCCATCGAAGCGAGAGGTGGGAGCCGATCGTGCCGACCGATCCGCCCGCGAAGTTCTTCGTCAACCACGGCCTGGTGACCAGCCGATCCGACCTTCAGCACCTGCTGCGCCCGATCGTCAAGCAGACCGTCTCGTACCGGTACCTCCGGGGCCGCGAGCTGGTGGCGCACGGGACCGGCTGGGTGGAGCGGATCGTGGCCGACCAGCCCGAGGTGTCGACGTACTTCACGCCGATCGCGATCACGATCAACGTCGATTCGTTCGAGCATCTCGAGTTCGAGACACGGCCCGATCAGCTGCTCGTCTACACCCTCGTCCAGGGTGATGAGCGGGTGATCCTCGAGTTCGTGCCGCCGGTCGAGGACGCGGACAGCCCATTGGGTCCGCGCCAGCTCGAGTTCGATACCTCGGGCTTCGTGCAGATGGAGCTCCAGGGCCTGGAGGGGGCCGAGGAGTAGGCGCTGCCGGGGATTTGGGGGAGGAACGATCAGCGAGGGAGGCTCCGTACCACCGATGAGTGCCCAGTCATCGGCCGCGCCGTCAGGCGGCCTTGGCGGCATCGCCGCGTATTTCAAGTTCGCCGAACGGGGGACGGACTTCACCACCGAGACCAGAGCGGGCCTGACCACGTTCATGGTCATGGCCTACATCCTGTTCGTGAACGGGAACATCATCGCCCAGCCCCTCGGCCTCGACTCCGCGGCCGTCGCCGCCGGCACCGCGCTGATCGCCGGGATCATGACCATCGCCATGGGCGTGGTCGGGAACTATCCGTTCGCGATCGCCGCCGGCCTCGGCATCAACGCGCTCGTCGCGTTCAGCCTCACCGCCAAGGGCCTCGACGGGGCCGGCGCCATGGGCGTCATCGTGCTCGAGGGCGTGGCGATCACGATCCTCGTCGCCGTGGGCCTCCGGGAAGCGATCATGAACGCCGTGCCGCTCGCCCTCAAGCGCTCGATCGGCGTCGGCATCGGCCTGTTCATCCTGTTCATCGGGCTCGCCAACGGCGGCCTGATCGCCGGCCAGGACAGCACCTATGGCAGCATCCCGGCCGTCCAGCTGCGCCCGCTCACCGAGATCCAGCAATGGGTCTTCCTTGCCGGCCTCCTGATCACGTTCGCCCTGTACGCGCTCAAGATCCGCGCGGCGCTGATCATCAGCATCCTGGTGACCACGGTCATCGCGGTCATCACCGGTGTCTCGTCGATCCCGGCCGCCGACAAGCTCGTCGTCGGTCCGGACTTCTCGACCCTCGGGCTGGGGATCCAGGATCCGTTCCAGGTGTTCACGAAGCTCGGCTTCATCACCGCGATCCTGACCGTGTTCGCGATCATGCTGAGCGACTTCTTCGACACCATGGGCACCGTCACCGGCATCGCCGCCGAGGCGGGCCTGGCCAACGAGGACGGCTCCGTGCCCGACGTCGGGCGCGTGCTCATCGTCGACAGCGTGGCGGCGATCGCCGGCGGCTTCGGCGGCGTGTCGTCCAACACCACCTACATCGAGAGCGCCGCCGGCGTCGCCGAGGGCGCGCGTACCGGGTTTGCCTCGGTCGTGACCGGCGTCCTGTTCCTGATCGCGATCTTCGCTTCGCCGATCGCCCTGATCGTGCCGGGCGTGGCCACCGCGCCGGCCCTCGTCCTGGTCGGCTATCTGATGTTCACGCTGGTCAAGGACATCCCGGTCGCCGACCTCGAGGAGGGTCTCCCGGCGCTGCTGACGATGATCCTGATGCCCCTCACCTACGACATCACGGTGGGCATCGGCGCCGGGTTCATCAGCTGGGTCCTGCTCAAGGTCGTGCGCAACAAGCTGGCCGACATCCACCCGCTGATGTGGGCCGTGAGCATCGCGTTCGTCATCTACTTCGCGAAGGACTGGATCGAGGTCCTGGTCAAGTAGCGGAGGCTCCGCCCCGGGGACGGAGGGCCGCCCCCCGGGGCAGGGAGGGCCGGTCCGCCTCAACGAGGCCCGGTGGCACGACGCCGCCGGGCCTCTCGACCTCCCCGTCCGATCGATGGGGGGCGAGGCCCGTCGCATCCGCGGCTCGCCGCACCTCCTCCGCACCCGGTTCCGGGCTACCATCGGTCGCCATGTTCGAACGAACCCGGATCCCGCACGGCCCGCGCGTCATCTCGGCCACGCTGCCCGGCGCCCGATCCGTCTCGATGGCCGCCTACGTGCTCGCCGGCTCGCGCCTCGAATCGAGCCACGAGGCCGGCGTCGCGCATTTCATGGAGCATCTGACCTTCAAGGGCACCGCCGGCTATCCGTCCAGCCGCGCGATCTCCGAGGCGGTGGAGGGCGTGGGTGGCTCGGCCAACGCCGCCACGGATCGCGAGTCGACCGTCTACTGGACGCGCGTGCCGCGCCGCGAGGCGACCACGGCGATGACCGTCCTGGGCGAGCTGATCGCCCGGCCCCGCCTCGAGGACGTTGACATCGCGCAGGAGCGAACCGTCATCGTGGAGGAGATCCGCTCCTACCTCGACGATCCCGGCGAGTACGCGCAGATGCTGATCCAGCAGGCGCTGTTCGGGGACGGGCCGCTGGGCCGCGAGATCTGCGGCGAGGAGGCGGGGATCCGCGCGCTGCCCGCCGAGACCATCCGGGCCTTCTGGGAGACGATGTACCGCCCGGCCAACACGGTCGTCGCCGTCGCCGGCGACATCGGGCACGAGGAGGCCGTCGATCTCGCACGGGTCGCGTTCGGGACGGGCAACGGGGTGGTTCCGGCCTTCGAGCCGGCGCCGGTCCTGCCGGCCGGGCCGCGCGTCCTCACCGGTCGTCGCGACACCTCGCAGGCGCAGCTCTCGATCGCCGTGCCGGCGCTGCCGCGCGATCACCCGGATTCGTGGGCCCTGGCCATGCTCAACGTGGTCCTGGGCGACGGCATGTCGAGCCGCCTGTTCCTCGCCGTCCGCGAGGAGAAGGCCCTGGCCTACGACGTCAGCTCGGGCATCGTGGAGTACGCGGATGCGGGTGCCCTCGAGATCTCCGCCGGGGTGGATCCGGCGGAGCTGCCGGCGGCGATCGAGGCGATCCTTCTCGAGCTGGCCCGGCTGCGCGACGAGCGCGTGCCGGACGCGGAGCTCGAGAAGGCCAGAGCGTATCTGAGCGGTGGGCTCGAGCTGCGAATGGAGGAGACGCGCCACCTCGCATCGTGGATCGGCGGCCAGGAGGCGCTCCACGACCGGGTGTTCACGCTCGACGAGGCCCTCGCGGCGGTCGCGAGCGTGCGCGCCGAGGATGTCTCGCGCCTGGCCCGCGACCTGTTCGCCGACGACGAGCGCCTGCGGATGGCGGTCGTGGCGCCGGCCCGTCACCTCCGCGCCCTCGAACGACACCTGCGGCTGCCGGGATGACGGCACGCCGTCGACCGAGCCCGGACGGACCCGGTGTCGCGCCGGTGCCGGACGAGCACGAGGCCACGGCCGAAGCCCCCGTCGATCCGTCGCCGTCCCTCCCAAATCTGCGCCCGGCCGACGATGGGCCGCCCGCGGCCGACGACGCGCCGCCCGGGGCCGACGACGCGCCGCCCGCGGCCGACGACGCGCCGCCCGGGGCCGACGACGCGCCGCCCGGGGTCGACGACGCGCCGCCCGGGGCCGCCGGCGAGCGGCCCACGGTCCTGCGATTGGCGGGCGTCCACCTGCGAACCGGGCTGCTCCACCTCGCGCGTGCGGAGCTCGAGGCGCTGGCACATCGCCGGGCGCTCGACGATGCGGGGCTCGCGGATCTTGCCGAGGCGCGCTGGCGGACCGGTGATCTCGATGCCGCCGGTGCCGTCGCCACCGAGCTTGTCGAGCGTGGGTCGGCGCTGCCCCTGATGCTCGCGATCGCCGCGGAGGCGGTGGCGGCCGACGGACGAACCACCGAGGCACGACGCCTCGCGACTCGCGCGACGGCGGCGGCCGACGGCTCGCTGTCCGCCCTGTTCGCTGGCCTGCCCCGGCACGACATCTGGCCCGACGCCCCCTCGACCGACGTTACCGCGCGGGCGGTGCGCAGCCCCGGGGGTCTGCGCCCGCCGCCGGGCACGCCCGGCGACGTCACCGCGCCCGTGGCGGATCGGGGAGCGACACCCGGCGGACCCGCCACCACGACTACCGCCGCCGCGACCGGCGTCGCCGCCCCCGCCGCCGCTGCCACGGCCGCGGCGGCCGGCGCGTTCGCGGGCGGGCGCGCGTCGCTTGCCGGTGGAGACCACGACCTGGCAGCGGTTCGGCTCGGCGTCGCGCTGCGGCTCGACCCCGGCTTCGCCGGCCAGGTGCTCGAGGCCGTCGGCACCCTGCCGACCGAGCCGTCGCTCGCCCTGCTCGCGGGCGATGCGCTGCGGATCCTCGGGCGAGAGCCGGAGGCGCTGGTGGCGTTCGACGTCGCCCGCGGAGCCGGCATGCCCGGAGCGGGACGGTCCGACGGCGGCGGCCAAGGCGACGACGAGGACGCCGCCGCCGACCCCGATGACGCGGAGGCAACCGGCCGAACCTGACGGGACGGCTGCCGGCGCGGAGCCGGCTCCCAAGGCCGCTTCGACCGCGCCCCAACCCCGGCCGAACGGCTCCGCGCGTCACGAAACGACCGGGCCGGCCGCTCATCGAGCTCGCCCGGACGCCGGCTCGACGCGCTACCCTGATCCTCCGCACCGCGTCCGCATCGGGCCCCACGCCAGGCGGATCGCCGGCCCGCGACCATCCACACCCCGCGGCCCGTCGTCCGGCGCCGCCCACGCTCGAGAGGCTGCACCAGCCCATGGCGGAAGTCCAGCGAACCCTCCTGCTCGTCAAGCCCGACGGCGTCCAGCGCCAGCTCGTCGGCCGGGTGCTCAGCCGGTTCGAGGACCGCGGGCTCAAGCTCGTCGGCCTCAAGCTCGTCCAGGTCGACCGTGCCCTGGCCGAGCGGCACTACGCGGTGCACCGGGACAAGCCCTTCTTCGCGGGCCTGGTCGAGTTCATCACCTCCGGCCCCCTCGTCGCGGCGGCACTCGAGGGGCCCAATGCCATCGCCGTCGTGCGCGCCATGAACGGCGCCACGCGGCCCCACGAGGCTGCCCCGGGCTCGATCCGCGGGGACCTGGCCGTCGAGACGGCGCAGAACCTCGTGCATGCCTCCGACGGCGAGGAGACGGCGGCCACCGAGCTCGCCCTCTGGTTCCGCCCCGAGGAGCTGCTCGACTACGAGCGCGAGATCGACCGCTGGGTGCTCGCCCCGGGCGACTGAGGCGCGCACCAAGACGGCCGGCGTCGACCGGGAAGGGTCAGTCGGACGACGGGCCCGACACGATGGGCGCCGCCTCGGCCGCCGCACCGGAGATGTCCAGCGCGCCCCACGAGGTCAGCGCGGCGAGGATCGCGAGCGCCAGCACCGCGGCCGCCACCAGCTCCGTCTGGTCGCGCCGCATCGCGGCCCCCAGCGCCCGCCCGAACCCGGCGATGCGCGTGCCCGCCGCCATCATCGGTCCACCCACCGCCGGCGCCCCCACGCGCGACCGCCGGCGCACCCAGGCGCCCGCGGCCGCAGCCCCGCCGGTCCAGCGCGCGGCGCGCGCGGCGGCGACGTCCGCGCCACCGTCAGGCATGCCACCGTCCGGCACGCCACCGCGCTCGATCCGGTCACCTCGGTCCGCATCCCCATCCGCCGCGGGACGGGACCGGACGCGCGCCGGGCGCTCCGTGCCACCGGTTCCCGGTTGCCGCCCCTCGTGCTCGACGGGCAGCAGCGCGGGCCGCCAGCCGCGCACGATCCGCTCCGGCATGGCTCTGCTGACCTTGCTCGTCGCCGGTCCGGTGCCCACCCCAAGCAGCCGCAGGTAGGTCGGCAGCGTGGCGATGCCGGCGACGACGAGCACGGCATCCCAGGGCGAGCCGGTCGCCAGCCTCACGAGGTCGCCCCGCGCGGCGAAGGCGACCCAGCCGGGCAGCCCGAACGTCGCAACCGTCACCACGACGAGGGCCATCCCGAGGATCGGCGCCCGGCGGAGCCAGCCGCGGAGATCCGGGATGCTGCGGGTCTCGAAGCGCGCCTCGACCACGGCCGACCAGGCGAGCATCGCCGTCTTCGATGCCGCCAGCACCACGAGCCAGGTCCGCGCCGGACCCCACGCGGACCGGTCGAGCGAGGCCAGGCCGAGCAGCACCAGCGCGCCGTCGGCGATCACGAGGTAGCCCACCGCGTGCCGCAGGTCATCCTGCACGAAGGCCGCCAGCGCGGCGGCCGCGAGCGTGAGCAGGGCGATCCCGACCACGATCCACCGCTCGCCCTCGAGCGCCAGCGGCAGCGGCGCCAGCAGCCGGTCGACGATGGCCAGCGCGACCACCCCCAGTGGCACCGGGATCCAGGCCAGCGTCAGCGGCAGCACGAGCGCGGGACTCGCGTCCGCGAGGCGCGGCACCCGGAAGTGGAACGGCATGGCGCCGAAGCGGATCGCGACCGCCAGGACGACGGTCAGCGAGAGGATGCCGACCAGCGCACCGGGCTCCGGGGGCGCCACCGCCCCGGTGTCGGCGGCCGTGAACCCGCGCAGGACGAGCGCGGCTGCGACCGGTGCCCCGGCCGCGACCGCGATCAGCAGCGCCGGCCCGAGGAGCGACACGCGCAGCTCGCTCGCCGCGGCCTCCACCGACCCCGGACGCGAGGACAGCAGCAGGGCGACGATCGCGGCGAGCCCGGTCGCCCCCGCCGCCGCGGCCCCCAGCGTGAGATCGGTGGCCGCGAAGGTGATCGCGCCCCCCGTGATCGCCGCAAGCGACGCCGGCAGGAGGCCTCGGAGGCCGGCCAGCCCGCTGGTCAGCCAGGCCACGAACACGATGAGGACAGCATCCAGGCCCCACAGCGCAACGACCAGGCGCAGGTAGCGGGTGGCCGCCAGCCGGTCGCCCAGCACGCCCGTGCCGGCCAGCCCACCGCCGGATGCGCTGCTTGATCCGTCGACGGACAGCGCGAGGATCACGACGAGCCCGAGCGCCACCACGCCCAGCGCGGCCCCGAGCCGGGCCTTCCGGCCGGACCGCGACAGCCCCCAGGCCGAGCCCGTCGCCCCGAGCGCGCCGATCGAGAGCAGCGCGAGCAGCGGGGTCACGAGGCGCCGTCCGGTCGTGCCCGCCGCGGATGGGCCTCATCGGCGGTCCGATGGCGGATCGCGGCCGCGCGGCCCGCGCCGGGGCGCAGCTGCAGGTCGCCGTGCGCCCGCAACGTGGCGCTCACCAGCGCTGCGACCGATGCGCCGGCGGTGGCGACCAGGATGGCCATCGCCAGCTCGACCACCGGGTCGGGTGCCGCCGCGAACGCGTGGCGCAGCAGCTCGGCCGCGGCCAACAGGAGCAGGAGGCCGAGGCCAAGGCGGAGGGCGTCGCGCGCGACGAGGACGGGAGCCGTGGCGAGCGCGATCATGGCTGCCGCGGCGGCGATCGCGGCGCGCGGGACCAGCCCGCCGGCGGCGAGCGTCGTGGCCGCACCGGCGCCCGGTCCTTCGCCCGATCCCGCGGCGAGCTCGGTTCCCAGGGCTCCCGCAGCCATCCAGCCGGCGATGAACGCGACGGCCGCGATGGCCGCGGCGCCAGGCCACCCGATCTGCCAGCCCGACGTCGGCGCACCCGGTCGGCGCAGGGCCACCCAGACGAGGTACCCGGCGAGCACGGCACCCGTCAGCCGAGCTGCGATCGCGTCCGTGTCGGGCAGCGGATCCGCGACGTATGCCGTCCCGACCAGGACCACCAGCAATCCCAGGGCCGCGAACCTGGGCTCCCGCGCACTGACCGCCACCACGCCACCCGCGGCGACCACCGCGGCGAGGGCGACGAGCGCGAGCGTCACGCGGCTCCTGGTCGGCCGGTCAAGGCGCAGCCGCGGGGACGCCCGGGTAGGACGGCGTCGACAGGAATCCGAGCTCGTTGATCGGCCAGTAGCGCAGGAACGCCCGACCGATCACCTCGGAGATGTCGACCATGCCGAACAACCGGGAGTCGGCCGATGCGCGCCGGTGATCGCCGAGCAGGAACAGCTCCCCGTCCGGGACCACCCAGCGGGCCTGCCCCTGCGGCAGCGTCGGCTCGTGGATGCCCTGTGAGTTCGTGTAGGTGTACGTCTCGACGAGCGGCGTGTCGTTGACGTAGACCATGCCGTCGTCGCGGATCTCGACCGTGTCGCCCGGCACCCCGATCACCCGCTTGATGTACGGCGTCGGATCGCTCGTATAGGACGACGGCGGGTTGAGGACCACGATGTCGCCACGCTTGTAGCTGTCGAATCGAGGGGTGAGCTTGTCGACCAGCACGTACTGCCCGGGCTCGAGGGTCCGCTCCATCGAGTTCTGCTGGACCTGGTAGGGCTGGGCGACGAAGTTCTGGATCACGAAGAAGATCACGAGCGTCAGGACGAGGGTCTCGGCAACCTCGACCAGGCACCCGAGCGCGGAGCGTCGGTTCACGACGGTGGAGTATAGGCGGGCCTCCCTGATCCCCGGCGCAAGGCCCGGTCATCGGACCGGACGCGACGGCCGTGCATCGCTGCCGGGGCAGCCCCGCCCGCGGCCCGTCGGGCAGGCAAGCGGCGTTTGACCCGTGCATCGGCCCACGCATACACTCCACCCGCCGACGCGCAGGTTCCCCTGCGTTCCGAGCCTCCGTCGGCAATGCCCCATGTCGTCGTGCGATGTCGCTACCCGCCCAGCGGCAGGAACGCCGCCGACCACCCGATCCGTCACCGGCGTCCACTCCGCGTAGGAGGCTTAGCGAACCCTGATGGCCGACGCGCTCCACTGGATCATCCCGATCGCGGGCGTTGCCGCGGTCCTGTTCGCGCTCTACCTGGCACGCGACGTGCTGTCCCGTGACACCGGAACCCAGGCGATGGTGGACGTCGCGGACACGATCCGCGAAGGGGCCGACGCGTTCGTCAGGCGGCAGTACTCGACGAT
The DNA here is from genome assembly GCA_963841545.1 of uncultured Chloroflexia bacterium. GTDB lineage: Bacteria > Chloroflexota > Limnocylindria > Limnocylindrales > CSP1-4 > CAIXZV01. The sequence goes on from CAWJDE010000004.1 coordinate 130,868, forward strand.
CGGCCTGCTGGCCCTCGGCGCCGCTGTGATCCTGGGCATCGTCATCACGCTGGTCGAGACCGAGCAGGTGGCGGACGTGCCCAAGCTCGCGGGCGCCCCGATCGGCAGCCTGACGGCCATCGCGTTCCTGGTGGGTGCGGGCTGTTCGATGCTGTCGGGGATCATCGGCATGGAGATCAGCGTGCGGTCGAACGTCCGCACGGCGGCGGCGGCCCGCCGCAGCCTCGTCGAGGCGGTCCAGGTCGCGATGCGCGGCGGGGCCGTTTCGGGCTTCCTCGTGGTCTCGCTGTCGCTGCTCGGTGTGTGGGGGGTGTTCACCGTCTACCAGGCCCTGCTGGGCGATGTCTCCGTCGACCAGGCACCGTTCCTGATCGTCGGCTTCGGCTTTGGCGCCAGCTTCGTGGCCCTGTTCGCGCAGCTCGGCGGCGGGATCTACACCAAGGCGGCCGACGTCGGGTCCGACCTCGTGGGCAAGGTCGAGGCAGGCATCCCCGAGGACGATCCCCGCAACGCGGGCGTGATCGCCGACCTCGTGGGCGACAACGTCGGCGACTGCGCTGGTCGCGGCGCCGACCTGTTCGAATCGACCGCCGCCGAGAACATCGGCGCGATGATCCTCGGCGTTGCGGTGTACGGGATCGCCCTGTCGGCCGGTTGGCCGAGCCCGCAGTCCTGGATCTTCTTCCCGCTCGTGGTCCGCGCCTTCGGCCTGCTGGCCACGATCGTGGCCATCGCGTTCTTCATCCGCGGCCGCGAGGACGAGAACCCGATGAACATCCTCAACCGCGGCTACTGGGTCACGACGATCCTGTCGGTCGTCGGTCTCGGGATCACGACCTTCGTGATGATGGGCACCGCGGACACCACGGGAGCCAACGGTCTCCCGGCCTGGGTCTGGTTCTTCGGTGCCGGCATCGTGGGCCTGGCCACCTCGGTCGCGTTCGTGTACATCACCCAGTACTACACGGCGGGCACGTTCCGGCCGGTCCGCGAGATCGCCGAGGCGAGCAAGACGGGGCCGGCCACGAACATCATCAGTGGCACCGCGGTCGGGTTCGAGACCACCGCCGTCACCGCGATCTCGATCGGCGTCGCCCTCCTCGCCTCGCACTGGCTGGGCTCGCAGGCGCACCTTACCAACGTTGACGGCAAGGACGTGGGCGGCATCTTCGGCACTGCGGTCGCGACGATGGGCATGCTCATGACCTGCGCCTACATCCTGGCCATGGACACCTTCGGTCCGATCACGGACAACGCGGGCGGCATCGCCGAGTTCAGTCGGTCCGAGGCCGGGGCGCGCGAGATCACCGATCACCTCGACGCGGTCGGCAACACCACCAAGGCGCTGACCAAGGGCTACGCGATCGCGTCGGCCTCATTGGCCGCCTTCCTGCTGTTCTCGGCCTACATCGACAAGGTCAACCTGATCCTGGGCAACCAGATCAAGGCCGGCAAGGAAGGCGTCCAGCTGCTCACCGCGGTCAACCTGGCCGACGTCGGCGTGTTCGTCGCCGCGCTGATCGGGGCCATGCTCGCCTACTTCTTCAGCAGCCTCGCCATCCGCGCCGTCGGCACCACCGCCCAGTCGATCATCGTCGAGGTCCGGCGCCAGTTCCGCGAGATGCCCGGGATCATGGACTACACCCAGCGCCCGGACTACGCGCGGGTGGTGGACATCACCACGCGTGCGGCACTGCGCGAGATGGTGGCCCCGGGCCTGGTCGCGGTGGGCACGCCGATCGCCGTCGGCCTGCTGCTCGGCTACCAGGCGGTCGCCGGCCTGCTGATGGTGGGCACGATCGCCGGCGTCCTGCTGGCGACCGTGCTCAACAACGGTGGCGGCGCCTGGGACAACGCCAAGAAGTACATCGAGGCCGGCAACCTCAAGGACGACGAGGGCAACGTCATCGGCAAGAAGACCGACGCGCACGCAGCGGCCGTCGTTGGCGACACCGTGGGCGACCCGTTCAAGGACACGGCCGGCCCATCGCTCCACGTGCTGGTCAAGCTGCTGGCGACGATCACGCTCGTGCTCGCCCCCCTGTTCATCCGCTAGGCCGCGGCACCTGACGGCCGATGCGTGCGTTGCCGGGTCCGGGCGGTCGCTCGCGCACCCTCACGTGCGCTGCGCGCACGTCCTCGCCGGCGGCTTCGCCTCGGCACGCCATGCGCCACGGCGGCTGAGCGATGGACCAGATCGTCCAGGCCTTGATCCTGGGGATCGTGCAGGGGCTCACCGAGTTCCTGCCGATCTCCTCGTCGGGGCACCTGATCCTCGTCCCGTACCTGGCCGGCTGGGACGATCCGTTCATCGACTCGCTCGCGTTCTCGGTCGTGCTCCACGGGGGTACCCTGCTCGCCCTCCTGGTCTACTTCCGCGCCGACTGGATGCGCCTGGTGCCGGCCGGGCTGGCCGCCATCCGTGACCGCTCGTTCCGGGGCGACCCCGATCGGCGGCTCGCCTGGCTGCTGGCGGCCTCGACCGTCCCGGCCGCGATCGTCGGCCTGCTGTTCAACGACATCATCGAGCGGAACGTCCGCCAGCCGGGCATGGTGGCGATCATGCTGGTCCTCGCCGGCGTCGTGCTGTGGCTCGCCGATCGCTGGGGGCGGCGCACCCGGACGATCGACGGGCTGTCGTTCCGGGCCGCGATCGGGATCGGCGTCGCCCAGGCGCTGGCGCTGATCCCGGGGGTGAGCCGGTCCGGCATCTCGATCTCGGCCGCCCTGTTCTCGGGGCTCGACCGCCCGGACGCCGTGCGGTTCTCGTTCCTGATGGCGACACCGGTGACCCTCGGGGCGTTCGCCTACGAAGGCCTGAAGCTGCTCCGGGGCGAGGTCACCGGCGTGGAGGTGGCGCCGCTGGTGGTCGGCGTGGTGGCCGCGTTCCTGTCCGGGATGGTTGCGATCGCGGTGCTGCTGCGCTACGTCCGCACCCGGTCGTTCAACGTGTTCGTGGCCTATCGCGTGGTGCTGGCCGTGATCGTGGTGGCGGTGTTCCTGGCGCGCTGAGGCGCCGGGAGGGGGTCTCGCGATGGAGGTCATGAAGCAGCTCCGGCAGCGGGCGATCCGGGACCTCGTCGAGCAGCGGCCCATCCGGACGCAGCAGGAGCTGGCGACCGCGCTCCGCGAGCGCGGCTTCCGGACCACGCAGGCGACGATCAGCCGGGACGTGGCGGAGCTCGGGCTGGTCAAGGCCGGGCGAGGGGGCACCCAGGCCTACGCGATCCCACCCCGGCTGCGCGAGGCGGAGACGAGCGGGGAGGAGCGGATCCGAACGCTGCTGCGCGACATGCCGGTGGAGATCCGCGACGCCGGCACCATGCTGGTGCTCAGGACGCTGCCGGGATCCGCGCATCCCCTCGCGGCCGCCCTCGACCGGGCACGCTGGCCCGAGGTGGTCGGCTCGATCGCGGGCGACGACACGGTGTTCGTCGCCTTCGCGGATCGCGGCGGGCTGGGCCGCGTCAGGCGGCGCCTCGAGGAGCTGGGTCACCTCGAGCGGTAGTCCATCGGCGCCGGCGACGGCGATCCCCTGCGACGGCAACCGGTCCTTCGGGCGCTCGTCATCGGGAGCCGGTCGCCGGCCACCCTTTGACGACCACCCTTTGACGAACCGCGCGCCCGTGGATACCATTCCGCAGACCTTACGGACCTCGTCGGCGCGCGGAGCGCCCGGGGTTCTTTTGTTCCACCGCCGACCGAGCGGGCGCCCGCTCGTCGCGTCCGCGCCCCGGGAGTACCACCCCGCGTGAACACCAAGACCACGTACATCTCGAAGGACGGCCTCGACAGGCTCCGCGCGGAGCTCGACGAGATGCTCGCCGTTCGGCGTCCCGAGATCGCCCAGCGCATCCACGACGCGAAGGAGCACGGCGACCTCAGCGAGAACGCCGAGTACGAGGACGCGAAGAACGAGCAGGCGTTCGTCGAGGGCCGGATCCAGGCGCTCGAGTCGATGATCAAGAACGCCACCCTGATCGACGAGCACACCTCGACGGACCACGTCCAGATCGGCTCCACGGTCAAGGTCACCGGTGAGGACGGCCAGGAGTCGTTCATGATCGTGGGCTCCGCCGAGGCCAAGCCGGCCGACGGCCGGATCTCCAACGAGTCGCCGGTGGGCCGTGCGCTGCTCGGCCGCAAGAAGGGTGACAAGGTCGTCGTGAAGGTGCCCGCTGGCGACTTCGCGTACACCATCGTCGAGATCAGCTAGCGCCGCACCCGCCACCCCAATCGGCGATCATCGCCTCGGCCGCCGGAGGGCGAGGCGGTGACGAAGGAGGAGTGGGTAGCGTGGACTGGGCCGACGAGCTGGCCGCCTCGGTCGAAGGCGCGCAGGTCGTCAACGACTCCAAGACGCCGTCGGGCACCGTCCACGTCGGCAGCCTGCGAGGCCCCGTGATCCTCGACGTCATCACCCGCGCCCTGCGCGCGCGCGGCGTCGAGACGACGCTCCTCTACGGGGTCGACGACCTGGACCCGATGGACGCCCAGGCGCTGCTGTCGCCCGACGCGATCGATCGGGAGATGGGCCGGCCGCTGGCGCACGTGCCGGACCCCGCCGGCGACTGCCATGCGAGCTACGCGCGCCACTTCGCCGGCATCTTCATCGACACCTTCGCCGGCCTCGGCATCCACCCCGACCGCTACTACTGGATGAGCGACATCTACCCGACCGGGCAGCTGGACCCGTTCATCCGCATCGCGCTCGACCGGGCCGCGGTCGTCCGCGAGGTGTACCGGCGGGTCGCCAACGTCCAGCACCCCGACCATTGGCTGCCGCTGGGCGTGATCTGCCCCAGCTGCGGCAAGGTCGGGACGACGATCGCGTCCGACTGGGACGGTGAGACGGTCTCCGTGGCCTGCCGTGCCGATCTCGTGGCTTGGGCGACGGGCTGCGGCTGGACGGGCAGGATCTCGCCCTTCGGCGGAGCGGCCAAGCTCCCCTGGAACCTCGAGTGGGCGGCCCAGTGGAGCCTGTTCGGCGTGACCATCGAGCCCAACGGCAAGGACCTCGCCACGGCCGGTGGCTCACGGGACCGGTCGGATGCGATCGCGCGCGAGGTGTTCGAGCGCGAGCCGCCGATCAACTTCCCGTACGAGTTCCTCAACATCGGGGGGCGGAAGATGTCGACCTCGAAGGGCCGCGGCGCGGCCGCGCACACCATCGGCGCCGTGATCCCGCCCGAGCAGCTCCGGTTCCTGTTCGTGCGCAATCGCCCCGAAAGCGCGATCGAGTTCGATCCCGAGGGCACGGACGCCATCCCGCGCCTGTTCGACGAGTTCGATCGGCTGGCCTCGGCCACGGCGGGGCGCGAGGTCAAGGGCGAGCTGCCGTCCGGCCACGAGTCGATCTTCCGCTATTCGATGCTCGATCCGGACTCCGACGTCGTGGCGGCCGCCGGTGCCTACCGGCCGCCGTTCGCGCACCTGGCCCTCCTCGTCCAGGTCCCCGGGGTCGACGTGGCCGAGCGCGTCGCGGCCGAGAAGGGCGGACCCCTGACCGGCGCCGAGTCGGCGGAGCTGGAGGTGCGGCTGGACGCCGTCCGCCACTGGCTCGAGGCCTACGCCCCCGAGCGCGCGCGGCTCGAGATCCGCCGCGACAGCCTGCCGGTCGAGGCGGCCCTGCTGCGTCCGGAGCAGCGGGGGTTCCTGCGCGCGCTCGCGGCGGCGGCCCAGGGCGATGCGCCCGCCTCGGGCGAGCAGTGGCAGTCGGCGATCTTTGCCGTCGCCGCAGAGCACGCGCTCGACGCGAAGGCGGCCTTCAACGCGCTGTACCTCGTCTTCCTCGGCCGGCCCAACGGGCCGCGTGCCGGATGGCTGCTCGCCAGCCTCGAGCGCGACTTCGTCATCGGGCGGCTGGGCGAGGCCGGGATGGTCGGGGAGGCGATGGCATGAGCGTCGGCGTGCAGCGACTTCGTGAGGAGCCGGACCGGATCCGGCAGGGGGCGGTCGACAAGGGCGAGGATCCGGGGACGGTCGATCGTGCGCTCGAGGTCGATTCGCGCCGGCGGCACCTGCAGGCGGAGTCGGACTCGCTCAAGGCCGAACGCAACGCCGCCTCGAAGCGGATCGGGGACGCGATCCGCGCCGGCGCCCTTCCCGGCGGACCCGAGGTCGCCGACCTGCGCGCGGCCTCGACCCGGGCCGGGGCGCGGATCGACGAGCTGGACGCGGACCTTGCCGCCGCCGAGTCGGAGCTCGAGGAGCTGCTGCTCCGGATCCCGAACCCCGCGGATCCGGACGTCCCGGTGGGCGGCGAGGAGGCCAACGTCACGGTTCGCACGTGGGGCGACCCGGGCGAGCACGAGGTCCGGGCGGCCGAAGGAGCCGCCTGGGCGCGCCGGCCGCACTGGGAGGTCGGCGAGGCCCTCGACATCATCGACAACGCGCGTGGCGCCAAGATCACGGGCTCCGGGTTTCCCGTGTACAAGGGCCTGGGCTCGCGCCTGCAGCGCTCGCTGATCAGCTGGTTCCTCGACGTCCACACGTCCGAGCACGGCTTCACCGAGATCTGGCCACCCGCGGTGGTCAACACCGCGTCCGCGACGGGCACCGGCCAGATCCCGGACAAGGAGGACCAGATGTACGTCGTCACCCGTGACGACCTGTACCTGGTGCCCACGGCCGAGGTCCCGGTGACCAACCTCCATCGCGACGAGATCCTCGACGCCGCCCAGCTGCCGATCCGCTACGCCGCCTACACGCCGTGCTTCCGGCGCGAGGCGGGCGCGGCCGGCAAGGACACGCGCGGGATCCTGCGCGTGCACCAGTTCGACAAGGTCGAGATGGTGCTGTTCGAGAAGCCCGACGACAGCGCGGGGGCCCTGGAGTGGATGACCGGCCGGGCCGAGGTGCTGCTCCAGCGACTGGGCCTGCCGTACCGGGTGCTGCTGATGAGCACCGGCGAGATGGGCTTCGTCCAGCGTCGCAAATACGACCTCGAGGTCTGGGCCCCGGGCGTCGAGCGCTGGCTGGAGGTCAGCAGCTGCTCCAACTTCGGTGACTACCAGGCGCGCCGGATGGCGATCCGGTACCGCCCGTCACCGGGGGCCAGGCCCGAGCTCGTCCACACGCTCAACGGGTCGGGCCTCGCGCTGGCGCGGATCGTCGCGGCGATCCTCGAGGTGTACCAGGAGCCGGACGGCAGCGTTCGTGTGCCGGAGGTCCTCCGGCCCTACCTCGGGACCGATAGGATTGGGGGGCCGGCGTCGGGCTGAGGGAGCGTATGCCGTCGGCACGGAGCGTCCAGGGAGGATCGAGGCCATGGATCCGCAGCAGCCGCCCGCACCCCAGCCGCCCGCACCCCAGCCGCCATCGCCGCAACCGCCGACGAGCAGCCCGCCGATGAGCAGCCCGCCTCCCGGCAGCTGGCAGTCGCCGCCGGCCGAGGCAGGCCCGGCGCCGGGCGTGCGGTTCGCCGGCTACGGCGCCCGCCTCGTGGCCTACATCATCGACAACATCGTGCTGATCGTGTTCGCCTTGGTGCTCTCGATCGTGCTCGGGACGGTGATCGGGGTCGCCGCGGCCGGCAACAACGCCGGCGCGGCGATCGGGGGCTCGCTGCTCCTGGTCCTGCTGCTGCTCCTCGTCTACCTCGCGTACTTCCCGTACTTCTGGGTGAACGGCGGCCAGACGCCGGGCATGCGGATGGTCCACATCCGCGTCGTGCGCGATGCGGATGGCGGGCCCCTCTCCTGGGGTTCGGCGATCCTGCGTCTCATCGGCTACTGGATCAACGGGATCGTCCTGTACATCGGGTTCATCTGGGTGTTCATCGACAAGCGACGCCGCGGCTGGCACGACCTGATCGCCGGCTCGGTGGTGATCGAGGGCTGACCCCCCGACCTCGAAGCCGGGATCGGTCTGCCCTGGGGGCGGCACCCGAAGCCGCTGCTATGCTCGTCCGCGGAGCGGTGGCCGAGTGGTTGATGGCGGCGGTCTTGAAAACCGCAGGGGCGCAAGCTCTCGGGGGTTCGAATCCCTCCCGCTCCGCCAGTGTCCTGCGTCGCGACATCGGCGACACGGGCTGGTGTGCGGCCGGCTGGGACCGCGGCTCGAGGTCGTCGAGACCGCCCTCCCGGCCCCGACGTCCCCGCGCACCGACGGCTGAAGGGCCTCGGCGAGGGGGACCGAAGCCCGGCCAGATGTCAGCGCCGACGAGCTAGAAGATCGGCAGGGCTGGAACCCAGGCAGGCTGGTTGGGGTCGTAGAACTCGTTCACCTCTGCCTGCTTTTCAAACACGTCGTGGTAGTACGCAACTTTGTCGTGGTCGAGCTCGACCCCGAGGCCGGGGCCCGTCGGTACCTGCAGATGGCCGTCACGAAACACCCAGGGCTCGGCGATCACGTCATCCATCTGATCCGGATAGTGGCTGTCGATCGCGTAACCGAGGTGAGGCAGGGCTGCCGCCAGGTGGACCATCGCCGCGGTCGAAACGCCGAGCTCTCGATCACTGTGCATACCCAGCCCGAGCCGGAAGGTTTCGCAGATCGCCGCCACCCGCTGGTTGGCGCGGAAGCCGCCCCAGTAATGAACGTCAGCGAGGATGACGTCGACGGCAGCCATGCGTACGGCCGGCGCGATCTGGTCGCGGCTCACGACGACCATGTTGGTTGCGAATGGGATGGGCACCGATCGTCGCGCCTGGCTCATGCCCTCGAGATCTGGGCACGGATCCTCGAGCCATTGGAGAGGCAGCCCCTCGTGGATGATCTGTTGGCCGATCCGAATGGTCGTCTCGACCGACCAGGCCGCATTTGGGTCCCACACGAGCGGGGCGTCCGGGAATCGCCCGCGGATGAGCCGCAACGCGGCCAATTCCTCCGCCGGTGGGTAGACGCCACCCTTGAGCTTCACGACCCGGAACCCATGGCGGGCCACGAGCTCCTCCGTGCGGTCAAGGATTCGCTCCGCGGAATCGACGGGAGCGAAGTTGTTCGCGGTCGAGCCGTACATGTAGAAGACGTAGGCCGCCACCTCGACCCGCTCTCTCACGGCACCCCCAAGCAGCGCCGACACAGGCTTGCCGAGTGCTTTCCCCGCTGCGTCCAGGCAGGCTGTCTCGATACCCGCTCGGACGGTGGCCGGCACGGTTGTCTCGTAGCCGATGCTGAACACCCCAAGGCGGTGCTGCAGGACCCCGGTTTCAAGCGGATCCAGTCCAAGGACGAACGGCTTGGCAACCTCCAGCGCGTGCACGGTCGCCGATCCACCGTAGGTCTCACCGATCCCGATGATGCCCTCGTCCGTGACCAGCTCGATGATGGTCCGCGTCGTGCCGGTCTCGATGCCCATGCTCCAGCGCCACGGCGCCACCGCCGGCACAGTCACCGGTATGCCACGGAGATCGACGACCTTCATGTCGCGGGTGCTCCTCTCATGCTCGATGCGATCCGGGAGGCCCGTACGCATCCGAAGACTCGCTGGGTGGATGATGAGCGATCGGGCTCAGATCGGACCGCCAGCCAAGGCCGGCTCGAGAAACCGCGCCAGCCGCGGTCGTCTTCACATCAATCAGGGGCGAGCGCCGCAAGGAGGGCGACAGCTGCCGCCTCGATGGTTCGGTCGATTTCTGCCTCGGTGTGTGCGGTGGACACGTACCACAGTCCACGCGGTGTCCCGTGAACGCCGCGTGGCAGGAGCTCTTCGACGAACGCCGAGTGAGCCGCGATGTCTCCGCTCGCGCGGTCACGGACCGACCGGACGTCGGTCGGCTCGCCGATGGCCGTGTGAACGATCGGGCCAAGATTGCGGACGATGAGGGGAGTCCCGAGAGCGCGTAGTCCCGCGGCGAGCCGATCGCCCAATGCCTCGAGTCTCGGAAACACCGTGTCGCGCCCGTCGCGGAGGTGGGTCAAGGTTGCGGCGGCGGCCGCCAGGGCAAGCACGTTGCCGTTGAAGGTGCCGTTATGGACGACGACCCCATCGCTGACCACCTCGAGCACGTCGCGCCGACCGGCAACTGCGCTGATCGCCACACCGGCCCCCATCGCCTTGCCGAACACGGCCAGGTCGGCTTGGATACCGTAGCGCTCCTGCGCGCCTCCGGGCGCGATGCGGAAGCCCGTGATCACCTCATCGAAGATCAACACCGAGCCATGCTCCGTCGCCAGGTCCCGCAGGCCAGCGAGGAACTCGGGAACGGGGTGGATCAGCCCTCCGTTGACCAGGAGCGGCTCCAGGATGATCGCCGCGATCTGTCCACGGTGGTCAGCCATGAGGTTCCGCACGGCCGTCAGGTCATTCCAGGGCGCTACCAGCAAGTCTGACTGGGCGGCGGGAGGGATCCCTCCGCTGCCGGGAACTGGCTGGGATTGCGGCTCATCGCCGGGGGCGATGCCCGTCAGGATGCCATCGAACCAGCCGTGGTAGTGACCCTCGAACCGGAGGACCAGGGACCGGCCGGTCGCCGCCCTCGCGACCCGCATGGCGCTCGCGACGGCCTCCGTGCCGGTGGTGCTGAAGATCACCTGCTCAGCGCCGGGCACGAGATCGAGAATCAGCTGCGCGACCTCGATCTCAAGCCGGGATTGCGACCCGAATGTCGTGCCCAGCTCCAGCTGCCGACCAACCGCCTCACGCACGAGAGCCGGCGCGTGGCCCAGGATCAGTGGTCCGTAGCCGAGCGCGTAGTCCACGTATCGGTTGCCGTCGGCGTCCCAGATGGACGCCCCGCTCCCCCGCTCGATGTACAGCGGATGCGGCTGGGCACCGGCCCGGATCGCTGACGTGACCCCGCCCGCGATGACGCGCCGCGCCTCGACAAACAGCTCCGCCGACCTCGGGTAGGCAGATACCCCTGTGCTGTCGTCACGCTGCGTCACGGGCGCCCTCGGTTTTGATCACCGAAACCTAGGTTGCACTCTCCGGAAACAGGCGCCATGCTACCAGCCGGGTAATCCGAGGGTCAATCGCTGTCTGGACCGCGCCGCGGCCCGTTGCCAGGCGTTGGTCGAGGTCGATGACCGAAGTCAGGAGCGAGGAGTCGACGGCCTGCATGGTTCCCGCGAGAGCTTCCCGACCGACTGCACCAGGGACGCGGTATGAGATCGCGGCGGTGACGAACGCGCTATCGATCCTGTATGAGCTCGCCGAGCACCAGCCTGTGTCGTTGTCGGACGCCACGCGCGCCGCCGGCGTGTCGAAGTCCACCGCGTTCCGGCTGCTCGCGACGCTGCAGGCCGCCGGGGCTGTGGAGCAGCTGCCGCACGGCGGCTACCAGCCGGGACAGGCCGCCATCCGATGGGCGCTGAGCATCATCGACTCGCTCGACATCCGCATGGCCGCTCGGCCGTTGATGACCGAGCTTCGGTCCGAGACGGGCGAAACCGTCAACCTGGCCGCGGTACGAGGGTCGAGCCTCCTGTACGTGGAAGTGCTCGAGAGTCCCTCCGCGTTCCGCATGGCGGAGGGCCCGGGCACGATCGCACCGGTGCATGCGACCGCCCTTGGCCGGGCGATCGCCCCCCACCTCGATCCAGCGCAGCTCGAGCTGATGCTGGGCCCGGAGCCCTTCGAGGCATTCACCGAGCGAACGCCTCGAACCGCACGCGAGTTCAGGGCCACCATCGCGGATCAATCGATCGGGTATGCGGTCGATCTCGAAGAGGTCGCGATCGGCGTCGTCTGCGTCGCGGCTCCCATCCTCGCGGGCGGGACGGCCATCGGTGCGCTGAGCGTATCGATGCCCCGAGCCCGCTGCGATGATGCGCGCCTCCAATGGGCCGGCCGGCGCACCGCCGCTGTGGCGGCCGAGATCTCGAACCGAATCTCGCACGGCTGACGGGTAGGTGCAGGGTGAGATGCTCGAAGGGTCTTCTGTTCAGGGCAATCCTTGCTCCGTCGTCCGATCGAACATGAAGCTCGCCCGTCTCGGCTCCTTCGGTCACGAGCGACCCCATGTCTGGTTCGACGACGGGCGCGTCCTCGACGTGTCCGACGTGATCGACGACTTCGATCCGACATTCTTCGCGAGTGACGGGATGGATCGCGTTCGCCGCCACGCGAAGGTGCACGCCGAGCGCGCCATTGCGATGCCCAGGACTCGGCTGGGAGCTCCAGTAGCGAGGCCCGGGAAGATCGTATGCATCGGCCTGAACTACGTGGATCACGCCGCCGAGAAGGGTGATGCACCGCCGACGGAGCCGATCGTCTTCCTCAAGGCGCCCAACACGCTCGGCGGTCCCGAGGACGACGTCGTCATCCCGCCCGGCGCGACCAAGACCGATTGGGAGGTCGAGCTGGGCGTCGTCATTGGTCGCACGTGTCGTTACCTCGAGCCGGCGGCAGACGCCCTCTCCTCGGTCGCCGGTTACCTCGTATCCAACGATGTCTCGGAACGTGCCTTCCAGCTGGAGCACGGTGGACAGTGGACAAAGGGCAAGTCGTGCGAGACCTTCAATCCAGCCGGACCGTGGCTGGTGACCACGGACGAAGTCCCGGATCCCGGTGACCTCGAGCTGTGGCTCGATGTGAACGGCGTACGGCGGCAATCTTCATCCACGCGCCAGATGATCTTCGGCGTCGCAGAGATCGTCCGCTACCTCAGCCAGTTCATGGTCCTGGAGCCCGGTGACCTCATCAACACCGGAACTCCGTCGGGCGTGGCGTTGGGATTGCCGGATCATCCGTATCTCCGGCCCGGCGACACCGTCGAGCTTGGGATCACCGGGCTGGGTCGCCAGCGTCAGCGGTTCGTCGCCGCCCGATTGGACCAGGTCGCGCGTCGTCCGGCCGGGGAAGCAGCGCCATGAGCAGTCGCATCCTCGGAGGTCGATCCCGCGCGGAGGCCCTGTTCGAAGAAGCCCAACGGGTGCTGCCGGGCGGTGTCTCGGCCGCGGCCAGACTGCACCCTGCGCTGGGCCACCCGTTCATGGCGCGCCGTGGCGATGGCAGCCGCGTCATCGATGTCGACGGTCGCACGTACATCGACTTCAACACCTCGTTCGGCGCCGCGCTGCTGGGTCATGGCCATCCGGCCGTTCGTCGCGCGGTGGAGGAGGTGCTGGACGAGGGTGTCCTGTGCGCCTTCGAGACCGAACGGCAAGCCGCATTGGCCCGGCGAATCACCGAGCTCGTGCCGTCGGCGGACCTGGTGCGCTTTGCGGGCAGCGGGACGGAAACAACATGGCATGCGGTTCGAACCGCCCGCGCATTCACCGGACGTGATCGCGTGGTCAAGTTCGAAGGCCATTTCCATGGATACAGCGACGCCCTCGGCTACAGCATGTGGCCGAGGTTGGAGGACGCGGGTCCAGCATCAGACCCGACGCCTGTGGCACAGAGCGCCGGCATGCCGCACTCGGGTTACGGCGATGTGATCGTGCTGCCATGGAACGACCTCGCCGCGCTCGAGCGGGTCATCGGGCAATACGGCTCGGAGATTGCCGCGGTCATCATGGAGCCGGTCAACTACAACTCGGGCACGATCCTTCCGGCCCCTGGATACCTGTCCGGCGTCCGCGAGCTGACCCTGCGTTCCGGCATTGTCCTCATCTTCGATGAGATCCTGTCCGGGTTCCGGACGAGCGCCGGCGGAATCCAGGCCTGGTCCGGCGTCACTCCGGACCTGTGCACGCTCGGCAAGTGTCTGGGCGGCGGAATGGTGCTCAGCGCGTTCGCCGGGCGCCGCGACGTCATGGGTGCCGTGGCACCCCTTGGACCCGCCGTGCACAGCGGCACGTTCAACGCGCACTCGGTCGGGGTCGCCGCCGGTCTCGCCTTCCTCAGCGTGATCACGGCACCTGGCTTCTACGAGAGCATGGAGCGCCTGGAGAGCTATTTCTACCCCGAGCTCCAGGCGATCTTCGACCGCCATGGCGAGCGCGTCCGCGTACAGGCCCTCGGTGCACGCTTCAGCCTGCTCTTCGGCCTGGACCGAGAACCCACCGACTATCGGGATCTCGTGACCCACGTGGATCGGGACCGGGAGCTCGCGTTCTATACCGCTGCTCTCGACCGCGGCATCTACTTCCACTACGCCTGGCATCACGGTCTGTCCGCTGCCCACTCCCGGGAAGACCTCGAGCTCGCGCTCGACCGGATCGAGGCAGCCGTGCGCCACATCCAGTCCCCCCAATCAAGGTGAGGCAGTAGCGGAAGGAGGAACGCCCGGGAAGCTGAGGGATTCCGAGCGGTCGCGCTGGCGCCAGCCAGAGACGCGTCCCAAACAATCGTGCCCAACCGACGCGATCGCCCGCGTTGTTGAGGCTGACGACAAGGTCAAGAGGGCGATCGTAGGGCGGAGGTACCTTCGAATGAGCGAGAAGGTGGGCGCACCCACCTCGACGACCCTTCAACGGGGCGCCGTCGGGCTGGTCGGGGCGGCGACTCTCGGGGCGATCATGATGTCGCCCGCGCTGGGCCTGTACGGCAACTGGGGACCGCTGGCCCAGGACATCGGCGTCATCAGCCCGTTGATCTTCGCGCTCGGCCTGCTGATTGCGTTGCCATCAGCAATCAGCTATGCGTCGATCGCGCGTGTGATGCCCTCATCGGGCAGCGCATATACCTGGCTCTGGAGAGCACTGACGCCGGCTGCCGGGATCTTCATCGGCTGGATCCTGATCGGCTACTACATCGTGGCCGTGATCCTCCAGCCGTACCTGTTCGGTCTGTACTTCAACGAGCTGCTCAGCTTCCTCGGCATCACCGGTGTGAGCACGTACATCGGGGGCGCGATCGGTGTCCTGTTGGTCACCGGGGTCGCAGCGATCTTCGTCTACAGCGGGATCCAGGTCTCGGTCCGGGGCACGGTCATCCTGATCCTGTTCGAGAGCCTCGTCGCCGGTGGGCTTGCCCTGACGGTCATCCTGACGAAGGCCGGCCAGGGCGATCTGAGCTTTGCCCCGTTCGATCCCGGCCAGATAGGTGGCGCGAAGGACATCGGTCTCGCGCTCATCATCATGGTCCTCTCGTACACGGGATTCGACGTCATCAGCACCGTCGCAGAGGAGACGCGATCGCCGCGCACCCTCATTCCGCGCGCCACGATCATCGCCCTCTTCTCCGTGGCCGCCTTCTGGATCTTCGGCACGTGGGGCCTCAGCATCGCGGTGCCGATGAGCCAGGTCAACGACCTGGTGAACTCCGGCGTCACTCCGGTCACCCCGATTGCGAAGCAATACTGGGGCGGAGGCGAGATCCTGGTGATCCTGACCGCGTTCACGGCCACGACCGGTGTGTTCATCGCCTGCGCAATTGGCTCAACCCGCGTGCTGTACGCGATGGGCCGGGAAGGAACGTTGCCGCTCCCGCTCGGCAGGCTCCATCCACAATTCAAGACCCCGTGGAATGCGACGCACCTGGTCTTCGTGTTCTCACTCTTCGCGACGCTCGTGTGGCCGTTCTGGCTTGACGGCAACTTCCTCGCGTCGTTCGTGTGGTGGGCCGGCTGCATCGCCTTCTTTGCTCTCGTGACGTACCTGTTCGTCAACTTGGCCAACATCCTGTACTTCACGCGGATTCAGCCCGAGCAGCGGAACATCGTGACGAATGTCATTGCGCCCATCATCGGGTTGATCGTGGATGCCTACGTTCTCTACAAGGCGTTCTTCGAGAGCCTGTGGAACGTCGAAGACTGGCGACAGGGCCCGGCGATCATCCTGTTCTGCCTGCTCATGGCGATCCTCGGCATTGCCTACGTGTTCGTGCTCCGCATGCGGCGGCCGGCGCTGTTCGCCCAGCAGGCGTTGGTATTCGACGAGTCGGTGGCACCGCCGGCGACTCTTGTCGATGGCGCCGACGCCTGACGACCAATGGAAACGCGCGCTTTCGGGTTCGAAGGCACTGCCCGAGCATCCGACGACTGGACCTTGCGCGGCTTCGTGGCGCTCGTTCTGGAGAACAGCCGCCTGCGTGTGACCGTCCTCCCTGGCCACGGCGCCAAGGTGTGGGAGTTCAGCTCCAAACGTGCCGGTCGTGATCTCCTCTACCACCATCCGCGATTCGACGTCCGGCCGCCCGTGTTCGGTGTCAACGTCGATGACTGGTGGACCGGCGGCATCGACGAGGTGGCACCGACCGGCCACGCCTGTGCCATCGGTGACGAGACCCTGCCGTTCCTCGGCGAGTTCTGGTCACAGCCTTGGCAGTACGAGATCGAGGATCGGGGGCCCGGCGTCGCGCGCGTCCATCTGTCGGCGGGCGGGATCATCACCCCACTCCGCATCGATCGCTGGATGGAGTTGCGAGCGGGCGAGCCATTCGTCCGCTCGCAGCACCGCCTGACAAACGTCGGCTACGAACCGTTCGACTTCATGTGGGGGATCCACCCTGGACTTGACGTACGCCCGGGATCCCGGATCCAGGCTCCGGCCGCAGAAGCGCTCTACGAAGGCGGCCGGGGGGTGGACGCTCCGGATGGAACTCGGTACGCCTGGCCGGAATTGCCCCAGCGCGGCGGCGCTACGCTGGACCTGAGCGTCGCTCGAACGCCGGAGCCACCGGCGGTCGAACAGCACTTCCTGACCAGGTTGCGTGCCGGATGGCTCGCCGTCACGGATCCGGGGACCCGTTCCGGCTTTGCGATGGCCTTCGACAAGGAGGTCTTCCCGGTCGTCTGGCTGTGGTCTGTCTACGGCGGGTGGCGAGGTATCTACACCGCCGCCTTCGAGGCGTGGACGGCCTTTCCCGGACGGCTCGACAAGGTGATCGAGGCCGGGAGACAGCGCCGCCTCGAGCCGGGCGAGACGCTTGAGACGGAGGTCCGGTTCATCGCCTACGAGGGCCTTACAGCGGTCACGGACGTCTCCTTCGACGGCCGCGTGAGCGGCGAGGAGTAGTAGTCATGACACGCCTCCAGGATCGGGTCGCGATCGTCACAGGGACCGCTCGGGGCATCGGCAGTGCGATCGCACGCCAGTTCGCCACCGAAGGGGCCATCGTGGTCGGGATCGATGTCAACGAAGAACTCGGCCAGCAGGTCGCGCGGGATGTGGTTGCCGACGGTGGGCGCATGCAATTCGTCGCCGGTGACATCTCCCAGGAATCAAGTGTGCAGCGGCTTGTGGGATCAGTGCTCGATGAGCACGGGCGGATCGACGTCCTGGTCAACAACGCCGCCGTGCAGAAGGAAGCTCGGGTCACGGACGTGACCGTCGAGGACTTCCATGCCGTCGTAAACGTCAATCTGCTCGGCTCGTTCCTCTTGTGTCGCGAAGTCCTCCCGTCCATGATCGCCCGCAAGACTGGGGCGATCGTTAACCTGTCATCGGTGCTTGGCTGGGTCGCCGACCCTCTCCTCCCCGTCTACGGCGCGACGAAGGCGGGGCTGCTGGGGCTCACCCGCAACATCGCCGTCACGTACGGAGAAGCCGGGATCAGATGCAACGCGATCTGTCCGGGCGACGTCGACACGGAGCTCAACCGAGTCTACTTCGAGGCACACCCTGATCCAGTCGCTTTTCGCGGCCGCGTGGAACACGAGTACCCGATGCGACGGATTGCATCGACCGACGAGATCGCCAGGGTCGCGGTCTTCCTGGCCTCTGACGACTCGTCTTTCGTCAACGGAACCCATCTGATGGTCGATGGCGGGATCCTTGCCCGGATCTACGAACTTTGAGCGACGCGGTAGGTTCGTACTTCGGCAGGTAGGAGGCTCACGTGCCGTACGTGCGCGAGGGTGAAGCACTGGATCAGCCATTCAGCCGACTTGGAGAGCTCGCGGATGCGCAGGGATCCGCTTCCTGGCGCATTCCCCTCGTCGGAACCTCGGGGCTGCGCGTCGTGCTGCTGCAATGGCAACCGGGCTTCGCGACGGTCCCCCACCTTCACGCATGGGCCGAGGAGATCTTCCTGGTGCTCCGTGGTCGCGCGGGCTTCACGATCGACGACCATCCCGAGCGCGAGGTCGAGGCCGGTGAGTTGGTGCTCGCCAAGCGAGGCGCCAGGCACGCGATCCGGGTGTTGGGCGGCGAGCCATTGCAGCTCCTCGCGGCGGTCGCCCCCAATGAAGATCGTCAAGACGAGGTCACCGAGTTCGAACCCGAGGCGACTTCGTGATCCCTATGCAGGGACAGGACACGCTCACGCTGTTGGTGGATGCACACGCCGAGGTCGGCGAGGGGCCGGTCTGGGACACTGCCCGAGGCGTCCTCTGGTGGGTCGACATCACGGCCGGGATCGTGCATCGCTTCGAGCCGCATGAAGGCCGCGACACCCCGATTTCGGTCGGCGCGGCCGTTGGCGCCGTCGCGCTCCGCCGGGACGGATCGCTGCTCCTGGCCCTCGCCGATCGGTTGGCCGTGCTGGATGTCGACAGCGGTCAAGTTACGGATCTGCTGGTCATCCCGGGGCACCGGGCGCCGACTCGATGCAACGACGGGAAGTGCGACGCGGGCGGCCGGTTCTGGGTCGGCCGCATGGCGCCCGACGGTGCAGCGGGCGGGGGCGTCCTGCTGCGCGTCGACCCTGACCTTGGCGTCACGGAGCGCTTCACCGGCCTCGCCATCCCGAACGGTCTCGGATGGAGCAGGGACGGTCGGCGCATGTACTTCGTGGACTCGATGTGGCATGAGGTTCGAGCGTTCCCGTACGACCCCGACATGGGTGCCATGGGCGAGGGCCACCCGCTCGTCGCCTTCCCTGACACCGATAGCTTGCCCGACGGCCTGACAGTGGACGCCGATGACTGCCTGTGGGTGGCTCGATGGAACGCGGGTTGCGTGACCCGCATAGGTCCCGACGGTACGATCCTCGGCAATATCGAATTGCCGGTGTCCCAGGTGACCAGTTGCACCTTCGGCGGGGAGGACCTGGGCGACCTGTACATCACGACAGCGACGGAAGACTTCGGGCCGGCGGACTTCGCCCGAGAGCCGCTGGCGGGTGGATTGTTCCGGTGCCGACCTGGCGTCCGCGGCTTGCCGGCAGCGCCGTTCGCCGGCTGAGCCTCTCTCGCCGGGCTGTGGAGCCAGCCCCATTCGCTGCCGAGTGAAAGGCCGCATGGACGAGGTGGCGCCGGTCGCGCGCAGACCCGCGACCGCGTTCGAGGGAGGCGCTTGGCTGACTGGCAGGTCGCTTGGAGCACGCATGGCGGATGCCGCGCAGGGATCCGATAGATCAATCGGGACGCGTCCATGGAGCGCGATCGCTCGGTGTTCTACGTTCGTCTCAGGCAATCGCCAGTCGATCAACCCCAACGTTCTGACTGGCACGCCACGGGCGACCTGATTGCGGCCGGGATGGGCCGCCAGAGCGCCGCCCCGCTCCACCACCTCGGGGCGCGCCACCTCCCGCCCAGCCGGCCGGAGCCTCGGATGGGTCGCTGCCCTCCGCACCCTGTTCGGTGACCCCTCGACCGGGGGGCCTCCGAGGTCCGGGGGATCGCGGACATCGGGGTCGTTGTGCGGGCCAGTTCTCTTCGGCTACGGTCGACCCAGGAGCTCTCTGCGGGGAACTGGCATGGTCATCGTCTCGCCCCTGATCCATCGGCCCATTCGCGCTGCGTCGGTGCCTGGCGTCGTTGGTTGCGTGGCGAGGGCGTTGCCGCCTCCGCTCGACGTGGGAGGCTGACCCGTGGCCGGCCCTGGAGGAGTGCGTCTCACCGTCGCCTTCGCGTCGTCGCGCCACGCCCGCGAAGCCGTCCGCTTCCTCGCCGGTTCGACGCTCCACGTCACCGCCTTCGCGCGCCCGACCCTGGACGACGCTGAGATGGCGCTCGTGGATCTGGAGATCCCGAGCGTGGAGCGTGCACGACTGGAGACGCTCCTCGGCGGCGTGCACGGCATCGTGATCGACCAGGTGCCGATCGCACCGGAGCTGGTCGCCTGACGCGAGGACCCTGGCGCCCGATCAGCGAACGATCGAATCCACCAGCGCCGCCGCGTTGAAGCCGGCGCCGACGATGCCGCTCGCCACGGCCAGGCTGACGAGCAGGAGGCTCAGCCCCGGATAGGCGACCCGCATGAGCCGGAACCTCGACGGGCTCGCGGGCAGCCGCATCCGGCGGGCAACCAGGGCCGCCAGACCGACCTTCGCGATCGCCACCAGCTGCACGCCGCCCAGTGCCATCAGCCCGAGGATCAGCGGGTTTCGCTCGGCATGGACGGCCGGCCCCACCAGGACGTAGAACGCGACGAACGTCAGCGCGTCCATCGCCTGGGCGAAGACGAGCCGCCGTCCCCTGGCCTCGATCGCCGCGACGGGTCGGCGGCGATGGTGGGGCCACGTCCCCGATCCGGACTCGAGCGTCGGCGAAGGCATCGTACGCATGATGGACAGGGTGGCGCCCCAGTCTGCGATCTCCATGAGAGGTGGGCGCTCCGGGTCAGGGCGCACAATGGCAGCCGAGGAGCCAGCAGCAGGAGCCTCGCCATCGACGTCGACGGCAAGCCCTATCGCACCATCTGGATCGCGGCCGGCGACGACGCCGTGTCGATCATCGACCAGCTCGCCCTGCCGTTCCGGTTCGAGATCGCCCGGATCGCGTCGGTCGAAGGCATGGCCGACGCGATCTCCACGCTCCGCGTGCGCGGCGCGGGCTGCATCGGCGCCGCGGCCGGCTACGGGATGTATCTCGCGGCGCTCGAGATCGCCGCGGCGGGCGTCGCCGGGGCCGCCATCGAGCGCGCCCTGGCCGAGGCGGGCGAGCGGCTCGCCACCACCCGGCCGACCGCCGTCAACCTGCGCTGGGCGGTCGACCGCCAGCTGGGTGTGCTCTCGGGGATCGCCGATCCGGCTGCGCTGATGGCTCGGGCGCGACAGGAGGCCGATGCGATCGCGGACGAGGATGCCGATGCCAGCCGGCGGATCGGCGAGCACGGCCTGCCCCTGCTGCGCGCCATCCACGAGCGGACGGGCCGGACCGTCAACGTGCTGACCCACTGCAACGCGGGCTGGCTCGCCTTCGTGGATCGCGGCACGGCGACCGCGCCTATCTACGCCGCGCGCGAGGCCGGGATCCCCGTCCACGTCTGGGTCGACGAGACGCGCCCGGTCAACCAGGGTGCGCGGCTGACGGCATGGGAGCTGGGTCGTGCGGACGTCCCGCACACGGTGATCGTGGACAACGCCGGCGGTCACCTGATGCAGCACGGGCTGGTCGACATCGTGATCGTGGGCAGCGACCGGACCACCGCCAACGGCGACGTCGCCAACAAGATCGGCACGTATCTCAAGGCGCTCGCCGCGCACGACAACGGGATCCCGTTCTACGCCGCGCTGCCGTCCTCCACGATCGACTGGGCGAGCCACGACGGGCTGGCCGGGACGCCGATCGAGCGCCGGGCACCGCGCGAGGTGACCCACGTTCGCGGCGAGGATGCCCGGGGCGAGCTGGTCGAGGTCGCGATCATGCCCGCCGACACCCCGGTCGCCAACCACGCGTTCGACGTCACTCCCGCCCGGCTGGTCACGGGCCTGGTCACGGAGCGCGGCGTGTGCGAGGCGAGCGTGGCGGGCATCGCCGGCCTGTTCCCGGAGCGACTCGCGACCGCGACCCGTTGAAGCCGTCAGCGACGGCGGATCAGGACGGCGGACGGATCCCGCCCTGGGACGAGGGGCATCCCGGGTGGTCTCGCTCCGCACGCCGCGGGCCGCGGGCACGCATGGCCTGGACCGCCACGCGTTCACTGCAGCGGTTGCGAGGCGAGCGTCGACGGCTCGGCCGCCGGATGGGACGCCTGGCGAACCAATTCGCGGCCATGACCGCCCGACGGAACGCCTCGCGAGCCACGGACCGCAATTGCCGCCACTGTGAACGCCGGGCGTTCCAGCGGCGGGCGTGGCCGCCTCGCTGCTGAGGCTCCAGCGATGGCGCGGCAGTGGCATCCACCGACGGGCGCGGCCGCCGCGAGGCCAGCGGCGGCCCCGGCATTCCAGCGGCAGGCCCGGCAGCTGTGGCATCCACCGACGGCCCCGGCAGCCGGCGCTCCTTCGCGTGGCCTGGCAGCGTGGCCAACATGCCGGGGACGTCATCTTCCGCGGACGTCATGTGCCGCCGGCCTTGACCCGGCCTTGACGCTGTCGCGGGCCGCCCCTAGACTCCCGCCCACAACCGAACACGGGCATCGATCGGGACGAGTACCCCTCGAGCGCCATCTCAGAGACCCGGCGGCTGGTGCGAGCCGGGATGGCGGCGGCGGCGAATGGACCCGGGAGCCCCCGGACCGAACGCGGGGCGACGGACGAGGACGCGAGAGCGGCCACGACGGAGCGGACGACCAGTAGGCTCCGGCGCAGAGCGCCAGCGATAACGGGCAGCGCCGATCGATCGGTCGTGCGGGCACCAGCCCGGGCGATCCGATCCGCCGGTCAGAGTGCGGCACACCGCCGAACGAGGGTGGCACCGCGGAAGGCACGACGACCTTTCGTCCCGAGCAGACGAAGGTCGTTTTCAGATTCTCGGGCGCCGGCGGCCCCCGAGCCGTCGACGCCGAAGGGATGGACCGCACCATGACCGATCCGCTGAGCCTCACCGAAGCCAGGCGTCTCGCCGCCACCGCGGACACGATCCTGCTGCGCGCCGGTCGCACGGCCGATCTCGAGACCCCGATCGGCGCGTTCCTGCGGCTCGACGACGGCAGCACGCCGGCCTACCTGCTGGAGTCGGTCGAGGGCGGCGAGCGCCTGGGCCGCTACAGCTTCCTGGGCATCGGTCCGCGCCGGCTGCTCGAGGTGCGCGACGGCATCGCCCGGACGACCACCCGGCCGGTCGGCGTCGTCGACTACGTCCCCGACCTCCCGGTGACCGAGACCGACACGCCGGACCCGCTCGCGGCGCTGCGGGCGTTCGTGCCCCGCCGCCGGGTCGTGCCCCTCGAGGGCATGCCGCGGTTCACCGGCGGTGCCGTGGGCGCGCTCAGCTACGACGCCGTCGGGGCCTTCGAGCCGTCCGTCCCGCGCCCGGACCGCGACCCGGTCGACGTCCCGCTGGCGGCGTTCATCGAGACCGACCTCGTGCTCGTGTTCGACCATCTGACCCATCAGCTGTCGGCGATCGCCTCGCTCCACACCGAGGCGCCCGACCTCGAGGGCCGCTACCGGATCGCCGAGCGGGCCATCTTCGAGGCCCTGGAGCGGACGGCGCGCCCGAGCCAGGCGGAGATGACCGCGGCCTTCGGCCGCTCCAGCGCGTCCGACGGCGCCGGTGTCGCCGCCGTGGCCCAGGTCGAGACCTCGCTCGGCCGGGACGGGTACATCAGCGCGGTCGAGCACGCCAAGGACGCCATCGCCGCCGGGGAGGCCATCCAGGTCGTGCTCGCCCGGCGCCAGTCGTTCGACCTGCCGGCTGGACCGGACGGCAACCCCATCGACGGCGTCGCCCTGTACCGGGCCCTCCGCCGCGTCAACCCCTCGCCCTACCTGTTCTTCACGCGCACGCCGTCGTTCGAGGTCGTGGGCGCCAGCCCCGAGCTGCTGCTCCAGGTCGTGGGCGACCGGATGACGACGCACCCGATCGCCGGTACCCGCCCGCGGGGCGCCACGCCGGCCGACGACGATCGGCTGGCCGACGAGCTGCGGCGCGACCCCAAGGAGCGCGCCGAGCACGTGATGCTGGTCGATCTCGGGCGCAACGACCTTGGCCGCGTCGCGCGGCCGGGCACCGTCGCCACCACCCAGTACATGGAGGTCGAGCGCTACAGCCACGTCCTCCACCTGGTCAGCCACGTCGAGGCCAGGCTGCGCCCCGAGCTCGATGCGCTCGACGCGCTGCGGGCGGTGTTCCCGGCCGGCACCCTGACCGGTGCGCCCAAGATCCGGGCAATGCAGCTCATCGCCGCCGCCGAGAACGAGCGCCGCGGCCTGTACGGGGGTGCGGTCGGCTACCTCGGCTACGACGGCAACCTCGACACCGCGATCACGATCCGCAGCGCGGTGCTCAAGGGCGGCCAGGCGCACGTCCACACCGGTGCCGGGATCGTCGCCCGCAGCGTGCCCGAGTCGGAGTTCGAGGAGACCGAGCACAAGGCCGCCGCGATGCGCCGGGCGATCGAGCTGGCTGCGGCGCCCGACCAGACGGCGGTTCGGCCGGCCACGGTGGACGCGGGGGATGGCGGCGCCGGGACGGCCGCGGCGCCGGAGGTGGGCGTCCGATGATCCTGGTCATCGACAACTACGACTCGTTCACGTTCAACCTGGTCCAGGCGCTCGAGGCGACGGGCGCTCGGGTCCGGGTGGTCCGCAACGACGCGTTGACGCGGGCTGACGTCGACGCGCTGGCCGCGGATCCCGTGGCGGACCTGCGCGGCATCGTCATCTCGCCCGGACCCGGCGATCCCGACAGCGCGGGTGTCTCGGTGGCCACGATCGAGGTCGCCGCCGAGCGCCGGATCCCGTTGCTCGGCGTGTGCCTCGGGATGCAGTCGATGGCCGTGGCGTTCGGCGCCGCCATCGTCCGGGCCCCGACCCTCGTCCACGGAGAGGCCTCGATCGTGACCCACGACGGGGCCGGCCTGCTCGAGGGCATGCCGGACCGCTTTCCCGGTGCCCGCTACCACTCGCTGTGCGTGGACCCGCTGACGCTGCCCGGGGAGCTGTACGTGACCGCGACCAGCCCCGACGACGGCGTGGTGATGGGCCTGCGCCACCGGACGCTGCCGATCGAGGGTGTCCAGTTCCACCCGGAGTCCGTGCTCACGCCCGACGGACCGCACCTGCTCGCCAACTTCCTGCGCCTCGCCGGCGAGGGCGAGGCCGCCCGGCTCGATGCCGCGACGGGATCGTTCGCGACGCGCGGGATCGCGGAGGAGGCCGAGGGCGAGACGGCGCCGGCGGCCGGCGCCGGGCTGCAGGCGGCGGGAGCGACCCGATGAGCGACCAGGTTCGGGCCGCGCTGGCGGCGATCGTCGATGGACGGACCCTGGCGGCCGACGAGGCCCGCCTGGCCATGGGCGCGGTCATGGACGGCGAGGCGACCCCGTCCCAGCTGGCGGCGCTCCTGATGGGCCTCCGGATGCGCGGCGAGACCGTCGACGAGCTGACCGGCTTCGCGAGCGCGATGCGCGAGCGGGTGCTGCGGGTGGAGGCGCCCGAGGGCACGATCGACGTCGTCGGGACCGGCGGCGACAGCTCGGGCACGTTCAACATCTCGACCACGGCGGCGCTGGTCGTGGCCGCGGCCGGGATCCCGGTCGCCAAGCACGGCAACCGGGCGATCACCTCGAGATCGGGCTCGGCCGACGTGCTCGACGCGCTGGGCATCCGGATCGACCACGACGCCGCGTCGGCCGCCCGCTCGCTCCGCGAGCTGGGCTTCGCGTTCCTGTTCGCGCCGGCCTTCCATCCGGCGATGCGGCACGCCGGACCCACGAGGCGGGAGATCGGCGTGCGGACCGCCTTCAACCTCGTGGGCCCGCTGACCAACCCGGCCGGCGCGACGCGTGCGCTGATCGGCGTGGGGGACCCCTCGGCGGCCGCGCGGATCGCCGAGGTCGCCGCGCGCCTGGGCACCGAGCGCACCTTCGTCATCCACGGCGACGGGGTGGATGAGCTGCCGCTCGACGACTCGGGCGTTCTCTACCACGTCGAGGGCGGGACGATCGAGCGGCACGTCATCGCGGCATCCGCGCTCGGCCTGACCGTGACCGCCACCAGGAAGCTCGCGGGCGGGACACCGACGGACAACGCGCGCATGGTCGAGACGGTGCTCCGCGGCGAGCCCGGCGCGCGGCGGGACGTGGTGCTGCTCAACGCGGGGGCGGCGCTGCTGGTCGCGGGCGCCGTGGACCGGCTCGAGGACGGGATCGACCAGGCGGCGCTGACCATCGACGCGGGCCTGGGCCACCAGCTGCTGTCGGCGCTGCGCGAGGAGCGCGCGGCGGCCGAGGCGGCGAAGGCCGAGGCGGCGAAGGCCGAGGCGGCGAAGGCCGAAGGGGCGACGGCATGACCGTGTCGCTTCGACCGGCAACCACGCGCGGCGGCCCCTCCGCGGCGAGCGCAGGGTCGCGCGGCGGCGTCGTGCGGGAGATCGCCGCCCGCCGGGCCGCGGACGTGCGCCCCGAGCTCGATGCGCTGGGTCGCGATGGTCTGCGGCGGCTGGTCCGGGACGCGCCGGCGCCGCGCCCGGTCGCCGAGCTCCTCGCCGCGCCCGGGCTCCACCTCATCGCCGAGGTCAAGCGTCGCTCGCCGTCGGCCGGCGCGATCGCCGCCGAGGACGACGCCGTCGCGCGGGCACGCGCGTATGCCGCCGGCGGGGCTGCGGCGATCTCCGTGCTGTGCGAGCCGCACTGGTTCGGCGGCTCGGTGGACGACCTGCGCGCCGTCCGAGCCGCGATCGCGATCCCGGTCCTGGCCAAGGAGTTCGTCGTCGATCCGCGCCAGCTCGCCCTCCTGCGGGGTGCCGGCGCCGACCTCGTCCTCCTGCTGGCGGTCCTGCACCCGGTGCGGCGGCTGGCGGCGCTGACCGCACGGGCGCTCGATCTCGGTCTCGAGCCGCTGGTCGAGGCGCACGACGAGCGCGAGCTCGATGCCGCGCTCGAAAGCGGCGCCCGGCTGATCGGGGTCAACAACCGGGACCTGCGCTCGCTCGACGTCGACCCGGAACGGGCCGTGCGGCTGCGGGACGCGATCCCGGGGGACCGCCTCGCGATCGCCGAGTCGGGCGTCCGCGATGCCGCCACCGTCGCGCGCTGGCGGGCGACCGGCTTCGATGCCGCCCTCGTCGGCGAGGCGCTGATGCGCTCCGACGATCCGGCCGCCGCGGCCCGGGCGTTCGTCGCCGCAGGCAGGGATCCCGACGACCTCGCAGCGGCCGACCGAGCGCCGTTCGTCAAGATCTGCGGGGTCACCGACGAGGCGGGTGCCCTCGCCGCCGTCCGGGCCGGTGCCGACGCGATCGGCCTCAACTACGTCCCGGGGACGTCTCGCGTCCTGACGATCGACGAGGGCGCCGCCCTGGCGCGCCTGGTTCGGATGGCGGCCGGTCCCGACCGGCCGGCACCGCGGGTCGTCCTGGTCACCGCGGACCTCCCGCCGGCCGAACTCGCCGCCACCATCGCGGCCGTCGATCCGGATGCCGTCCAGCTCAACGGCGACGAGCCGGTCGGGGCCATCGCGGCCCTGGGCCGGCCGGCGTGGAAGGCGCTGCGGGTCGGGGCGGGCGACGTTCCGGACGCGGTGGCCGAGCGGGGGCGCCGATTCCTCGACGCGGGGGCCGAGCGGATCCTCCTCGACGCCGCCGGCGGGCCGTTCCCGGGCGGCACCGGTACCCGGGTGGATGCCGGGCTGGCGGCGGCCGTCGCGCGCGAGGTGCCCCTGACGCTCGCCGGCGGGCTCGACCCGGCGAACGTGGGTGCCGCGCTGCTCGCGATCCCGGTGACCGGGGTCGACGTCGCGAGCGGGACGGATGGACCGCGCGCCCCCGGCCAGCGGGCGCGCAAGGACCCGCTGCGGGTGCTGCTGTTCACCAAGCGCGCCCGCGACGCCCGCCGCCACCGACCCAACGTCCCTGCCCGCCCGACGCCCGTCCATCCCGGCCTGCTCGAGGTCGATGCCGCCGGACGCTGGGGGATGGAGCGCGACTTCGGCGGTCGCTATGTCCCGGAGACCCTGATGGCGGCGCTCGAGCAGCTCGAGGATGCGTACGGGGCCGTCCGCCAGGATCCCCGGTTCTGGGCCGAGCTCGACGACCTCCTTGGCCGCTACGCGGGCCGGCCCACCGCGCTCTACCGCGCCGACCGGCTGGCACAGGCCGTCGCCGACGAGGCCCGCCGGCTCGCGGCCGGCCGTCGCGCTGCCGCCCGTGGTGACCCGGCGTCGATGCCGAGCGTCCGCCTGTACCTCAAGCGCGAGGATCTCGCCCACACGGGGGCCCACAAGATCAACAACGCGCTGGGCCAGGCGCTGCTCACCCGGCGCCTCGGCAAGTCGCGCGTGATCGCCGAGACGGGTGCCGGCCAGCACGGGGTGGCCACGGCGACCGCGTGCGCGCTGCTGGGGCTGCCGTGCGTGGTGTTCATGGGCGAGGAGGACATCCGCCGCCAGGCACCCAACGTGCTCCGGATGCGCGCGCTGGGGGCCGAGGTCCGCTCGGTGACGTCGGGCACGGCGACGCTCAAGGACGCGGTCAACGAGGCGATGCGCGACTGGGTGACCAACGTCGGCGACACCCACTACGTCCTGGGCTCGGCGATGGGCCCGCACCCGTACCCGACGATCGTGCGCGACCTCCAGCGCCGGATCGGCGACGAGGCGGCCGCGCAGCTGGCGGCGGTCGAGGGCCGGCTGCCGGACCTCGCGCTGGCCTGCGTGGGCGGCGGGTCGAACGCCATCGGGCTGCTCAGCCGGTTCATCGGCGAGCCATCGGTGCGGCTGGCGGTGGCCGAGGCCGCGGGCGACGGCGTCGAGACGGGTCGGCACGCGGCGGCGATCGCGGGTGGGTCGCCCGGGATCCTCCACGGCTCGCGCTCGCTGATGCTCCAGGACCGCGACGGGCAGGTGATCGAGGCGCACTCGGCGTCGGCCGGGCTGGACTACCCGGGCGTGGGACCGCAGCTGGCGGCGCTCGCCGAGGCCGGGCGGCTCGAGGTGACGACGGCCACGGATCGCGAGGCGGTGGCGGCGATGAAGACCGTGACGCGGACGGAGGGGATCCTGCCGGCGCTCGAGACCGCGCACGCCGTGGCGGCGCTGCCCAAGCTGCTGGCCGGGGTCGAGGGTTCGGGCCGGGCGTTGCCCGAGGATGCCGTGGTCCTGCTCGGGTTCTCCGGGCGGGGCGACAAGGACCTGGCGGCGCTGGAGCGGTTCGCCGACGTCGAGCCGTGGGGATCCCCTCGCGAGACGGCGCGATGACCATCGACGAGCTGCGAGCGTTCTGCCTGTCGCTGCCGGGCAGCCACGAGCAGGAGACCTGGGGCGACGCCGAGCATGCCGGCGACGTCACCTTCCGGGTGAGGGGCAGGATCTACCTCATCACCGGCCAGGACGGCGGCTCGGCGAGCATCCGGACGACGATCGAGCAGCAGGCCGACCTGATGGCGGCGTTCCCCGAGGCCGTGTCGCGGGCGCCCTATGTCGGGCGGTTCGGCTGGGTGAACGTTCGCCTGGATGCGCTCGACCCCGAGGTGAGCCGCGAGATCATCGAGTCCGCCTGGCGCCGCACTGCGCCGAAGGCCGTGGTCAAGGCGTTCGAGGCGGCTGGCCGATGACCGCCGTCGTCGCCGCCCCCCACACGAACGACACGCCCGGCGCGCGCAGGATCGCCGGAGCCTTCGCCCGTGCGCGCGCCGATGGCCGCGCGGCGCTGATCCCGTACGTCGTCGCGGGCTACCCGGATGCCGACGCCGGCTTCGCCATCGCCTGCGCGGCCATCGACGCCGGCGCGGACCTGCTCGAGGTCGGGCTGCCGTACTCGGACCCGCTCGCCGACGGCGCGACCCTCCAGCGCGCCTCGCAGGGCGCGCTCGCCGCCGGCGCGACGTTCGACCGGAGCCTCGCGCTGGTCGCCCGGATCGCCGCGGCCCGGCCTGCCGTCCCGCTGGTCGCCATGGGCTACGCCAACCAGCTGATCGGCGGTGGCGACGGGCGGGATCGGGCGAACGCGCTGGCCTCGGCCGGCGCGGCCGGCGTGATCGTGGCCGACATCACGCCCGACGAGGGTGGCCCGTTCGAGGCGGTCGCCGCCGAGGCGGGGATCGCGGTCGTGTACCTGGTGGCGCCCACGACCGCGCCCGATCGCCGGGCCAGGATCGCCGCCCGCAGTGGGGGCTTCCTGTACTGCGTCTCGCTGGTCGGCGTGACCGGCGCCCGGACCTCGCTGCCGCCCTCGATCGCCCGCCTGGTCCGTGACGTGAAGGCGGCCTCTCCCGTGCCCGTCGCTGTCGGGTTCGGCGTGTCCCGGCCCGCCCATGTGCGTGCGATCGCGCGGGCCGGCGCCGACGGGGTGATCGTCGCGTCGGCGCTGGTCGATGCCTTGGGGCCGGACGGCCGGGAGCTTGCGGCGCTCGCGTCGCTGGTGACCCGTTTGCGTGAGGCGACCGCGCGCTGAGGCGACGAGGCCGGATCCGGAGCGTCTGCCCGAACGGACCGGCGATCCATGACAGGTTCAGGCCGGCGAGCGCCGATACTTGGGCGATGACGACGAAGGTGCGGGTGGCCGTCGAGGCGGCCCCGAAGAAGGTGTTCCTGATCGCGCTCGACTGGCCGGGCTGGTGCCGGGCCGGCAGGACGGAGGAGGCCGCGATCGAGGCGTTCCTCGCCGCGGCGCCGCGGTACGCACCCGTGGCGGCCCGGGCCGGCCATGCCGTCGAGGTCGATGCGATCGAGATCGACGCCGTCGAGCGGCTGCCCGGCGACGCCAATACCGAGTTCGGGGTGCCACGGCAGATCGGCGCCTCGGATGCCGAGCCCACCGACGAGGCGGGGGCGGCACGACTGGCCGCTCTCGTGGAGGCGGCCTGGACCACGTTCGACGAGGTGGCCGCCGCCGCGCCCGAGGAGCTGCGCAAGGGCCCCCGGGGCGGGGGTCGCGACCGGACGAAGATCGTCGACCATGTCAACGGTGCCGACGAGGCATATGCGAGCGTGATGGGCATCCGGACGCGCGGGCTCGACGTCCCGGCCGTGCGCACCGCGATGCTCGAGGCGCTCCGGACACCGTCCGACGGCGCGCCGCTCGCCGGCAAGAAGTGGCCGGCGCGCTATGCCGCCCGCCGGATCGCCTGGCACGCCCTCGACCACGCCTGGGAGATCGAGGACCGCACGGACCCAGCCTGACCCGCTCCTCGGTGGCTCGGCCCCGGCCGGGTGGCCCACCCTTTCGGGCGCTTCAGCCGTGCGGCGCGCCGGGTACCTTGCGGACAATGCGCGACGAGTGCCGCCGCGCTCCCGGATCGGCGGCCGTCCACGCGCGGAGGTTCCAGGCTCGATGCGGGTCAGACGGTCGCCTGCGGCGACGTCCACGGACACCGAGGACGCCCCGGCCGCAGCAGCGGCTCGTGGGCCGCGTCCGGCGCCCGGGATCGGGTCGCCCCATGCCCCGGGCGGCGTCCCTCGGCATGACTCGGGCAGGGTCGACGACCCGTGGGTGGGCCGGCTTGCGGCCAGCGACGGCATGTTCATCACCGACGACCGCCAGCGGATCATCGCCTGGTCGAGCGCCGCCCAGCGGATGCTCGGGTTCTCGCCCGAGGAGGCCATCGGCCGCACCTGCTACCAGGTGGTGATGGGCCGCGAGCCCGACGGCCACCCGGTGTGCGGGCGGAACTGCACGGTGACCCGCAACGCACGGCGGGGCCGCGGGACGGCCGCCTACGAGGTCACCGCCCGGGCGCGCGACGGCGGCGTCCGGTCGCTGTCCAACAGCGTGCTCGTGGTGGATGGGCCGGAGCAGGCGTTTCACGTGGTCCACCTGCTGCGCGAGGTCGCCCCGGCCGCCCGCGTGGCCAACCCGCGACGCCCGGCCCCGGCCGACGTCGACGACCCGATGGTCGAGTCGCTGACCCGGCGCGAGCTCGAGGTGCTGCGCCATTTCGCTCACGGCTCGACCATCGACGAGATCGCCGGGGCGCTGACGATCAGCGTGTTCACCGTCCGCAACCACATCGCGAACATCGGACGCAAGCTCGGCGCGCGCAACCGGCTCGAGATCGTGCTGCTGGCCATGCGTCGCGGCCTGGTGTGAGGTCGCCCGCGGCCCAAGGCGCGGGGTGGCGCGACCGGCCGCAACGGATCGAAAATGGTTCGCCGGCACCATGTTTCGGCGCTCCCGGCGGCCACGATAGGCAGCGAGGACATCCAGGGCGGCCCGACGGTCGGGTCGCCGATCACGTGCGCGGCGGGACCAAGGTCCCGGGTGCGCATCCCGTCGCGCAGCGGCGGCCGGAGGGAGTCGATGGGAGCAGGGCATGAGCGCGCTTGACCTGGCGCGGTGGCAGTTCGGGATCACCACCGTCTATCACTTCCTGTTCGTCCCGCTCACGATCGGGCTGTCGTTCTCGGTCGCCGGGCTGCAGACGGCCTGGTATCGATCGGGCAACGAGGCGTACCTGCGGCTGACCCGCTTCTTCGGTGAGCTGTTCCTGATCAACTTCGCCCTGGGCGTGGTGACGGGCATCGTCCAGGAGTTCCAGTTCGGCATGAACTGGAGCAGCTACAGCCGGTTCGTGGGCGACATCTTCGGCGCCCCGCTGGCGATCGAGGGACTGCTCGCATTCTTCCTCGAGTCGACCTTCCTCGGGCTGTGGATCTTCGGCTGGGGCCGCCTGTCGCGCGGCGTCCACCTGGCCACGATCTGGATCGCTGCCATCGGCACGGCCGTGTCCGCCTACATCATCCTCGCCGCCAACGCGTGGATGCAGCATCCGGTCGGCTACGTCGTCAACGACGCGGCCGGTCGGGCGGAGCTCAAGGACTTCTTCGCGGTCGTGCTCAACAGCACGGCCCTGATCACCTTCCCGCACACGATCGCGGCGGCGTTCATGACCGCCGGCGCGTTCATCACCGGGATCGCGATGTACCGCCTGCTGCGCACGAAGGGGGAAGACGCGCCGTTCCGGACGGCGGCCAAGGCGGGCGCCTGGATGGTGCTGGTCTCCGGGCTCCTGGTCGCGGTCACCGGGGACATCCAGGGCAAGATCATGACCGAGCAGCAGCCGATGAAGATGGCGGCGGCCGAGGCCCTGTGGCAGACCGAGCAGCCGGCATCGTTCTCGATCTTCACCATCGGCACCCTCGACGGCAGCCAGGACGTGTTCTCGATCCGGATCCCCAACGTGCTGTCGTTCCTGGCGACCGGTGACTTCAACGGCAAGGTCGAGGGGATCGACGAGCTCAGGGCCCAGTACCAGTCGACCTACGCCTCGGTCGCGCCGGGCGTCGACTACACGCCCAACCTGCCGGTGACCTACTGGACCTTCCGCTGGATGATCGGCGCCGGCGCGCTGGCCGCGTTCGCGGCGCTGTGGTTCCTGTGGGCGATGCGCGGCAACCGGCTGCCCAGCCGGGGTGCGGTCGTCGCGGCGGTCCTCCTGCCGTTCCTGCCGCTGGCCGCGAACAGCTTTGCCTGGCTGTTCACCGAGGTGGGCCGCCAGCCGTGGATCGTGTTCGGGCTGATGCCCACCGCCACGGCCGTCTCGCCCGGCAACAGCACGCTGATGGTGCTCATCACCATGGTCGGGTTCACCGTCCTGTACGGCGTCCTGGCCGTGGTCATGGTCGGGCTGGTGCTGCGCCGGGTGCGTGCCGGGTTGCCGGATGCGACCCCGGACGAGGGGTTCGAGCACGACCCCGACACGATGGCGCTCGGGTACTAGGGGAGACCGATGGAGCTCACGACCGTCTGGTTCGCGCTGATCGCGATCCTGTGGATCGGCTACTTCGTCCTCGAGGGCTTCGACTTCGGGGTCGGCATCCTGCTCCCGATCCTGGGCCGCAGCGAGCCCGAGCGGCGCGCGATCCTGCGCACCATCGGGCCAGTGTGGGACGGCAACGAGGTGTGGGTTCTGGTTGCGGGCGGCGCCACGTTCGCGGCCTTCCCCGAGTGGTACGCGACGCTGTTCAGCGGCTTCTATCTCGCGCTGTTCCTGCTCCTCGTCGCGCTCATCGTGCGCGGCATCTCGATCGAGTACCGCAACAAGCGACCGGAGCCGATGTGGCGCGGCCGCTGGGACCTCGCGATCGCGGTCGGCAGCTTCGTGCCGGCCCTGCTGTGGGGCGTCGCGTTCGCGAACATCGTGGGCGGCGTCCCGATCGACGCTGACCGGCAGTTCACCGGCGACCTGCTGACGCTGCTCAACCCGTTCGGGCTGCTGGGCGGGCTGACCACGCTGCTGCTGTTCCTCACCCACGGGCTGTTGTTCCTGGCCCTCAAGACGGAGGGCGAGATCCGTCAGCGGGCGACGGCGCTGGTGTTGCCCGTCGGCCTCGTCACGGCGGTCGTCGCCGTGGTGTTCCTGGTCTGGGCCAACGCGATCCGGGGCGACGCGATCTCGTTCGCGATCGCGATCGTCGCCGCGCTCGCGTTCCTGGGTGCGCTGCTCGCAAGCCGGATGCGGCACGAGGGCTGGGCGTTCATCGGGTCGGCGGCCACGATCGGACTCGCGGTGGTGAGCCTGTTCTGGGCGCTGTTCCCCGACGTCATGCCGTCCTCCACCAACGCGGCCTACAGCCTGACCACGAGCAACGCGTCGTCCACCGACTACACCCTCACGATCATGACCGTCGTGGCGGTCATCTTCGTGCCCATCGTGCTGGGCTACCAGGCATGGACCTACTGGGTGTTCCGCAAGCGGGTGACCGTGCCGCGGGTCTCGGTCGAGCCCTGACCTCCGATGCGGACGATGGGCCGGGCGGCGTCGTACGGCCGGCCCTGACCACCAGTCGCGTCACCGGTCCCCGTCCCGGCCGCGCATGACGTCCCTTCACCGCCGGCTGCTCGCCTCCGGTCGCACGGCAACGGTCGCGCTGGTCGCGGCGGTCGCGCTCGGCGTGGCCACGGCGCTGCTCGCGATCGCCCAGGCCCGGCTCCTCGCGCGGGCGATCGCCGGCGCCTTCGTCGGCGGCGACGGGCCGGCGGAGCTGGCGACCGTGCTCGCGTTGCTGGCCGTGGTGCTGGCTGCCCGCGCCCTGCTCGCCTGGGCTGCCGAGGTCGTCGCCCAGCGGATCAGCGGCGCCGTCAAGTCGCAGCTCCGGGTGGCGCTGCTGGCGAGGGCGGTCGAGCTCGGTCCGCGCTG
The DNA here is from genome assembly GCA_963841545.1 of uncultured Chloroflexia bacterium. Lineage (GTDB taxonomy): Bacteria > Chloroflexota > Limnocylindria > Limnocylindrales > CSP1-4 > CAIXZV01. The sequence continues at coordinate 165,485 of CAWJDE010000004.1, forward strand.
GGCCGCGGAGCGCGCCAGCGGCGAGGTCACGCTGCTCGCGACGCGCGGCCTCGACGCGCTCGACGCCTACTACGGGCGCTACCTGCCCCAGCTCGCGCTGGGCGTGATCGTCCCCCTGGCCGTGGTCGCATGCCTGTTCGCGGTCGATCTCGTGGCCGGGCTCACCGTCGCGCTGACGGTGCCGCTGATCCCGGTGTTCATGGTCCTGATCGGGCGGATGTCGGCCGCGCACCGGCGGCGGCGATGGCTCGCGCTGGCCAGGCTCGCGAACCGCTTCGCCGACGTGGTCGCCGGGCTGCCGACGCTGCGCGCCTACGGGCGCGCGGAGGCGCAGGTCGGGATCCTGCGCCGGATCACCGACGCGTACCGGACGACGACGATGGCGACGCTGCGGATCGCGTTCCTCTCGGCGCTCGCGCTGGAGCTCCTGGCGACCCTGTCGGTCGCGCTGGTCGCGGTCGGGATCGGGCTCCGGCTGGCCGACGGCGACCTCTCGCTCGAGACCGGGCTGTTCGTGCTCGTGCTCGCGCCCGAGGCCTACCTCCCGCTGCGGCGGCTGGGGGCCGAGTTCCATGCCAGCGAGGAGGGCCTCGAGGCGGCCGAGGCGGCGTTCGCGATCCTCGACGCCGCGCCCGCCGGGCCGGGCGCCGGCGCCGAGGCGACTGCCGGCGTCGAGACGGCGGCGGGCGCCCTGCCCACGTCGTCAATCGCCGTCGGCGGGCTGGCGGTGGAGGGCGTGAGCGTCGTGCAGCCGGGTCGCGAGGTGATCGCACCGGCCGCCGCCTCGTTCACCGTCCGGGCCGGCGAGCTGGTGGTGCTCGTCGGCGAGAGCGGCGCCGGCAAGTCCACCCTCCTGGCCGCGATCCTGGGGCTGGTGGCGCCGACCGACGGCCGGGTGCTCGCCCTGCACGCGGGGTCGAGCGACGGCATTCCGGTCGCGGGCATCGATCCGCGAGCCTGGCGATCCGAGGTCGCCTGGGTCCCGCAGGTGCCCTGGCTGTTCGCGGGAACGGTGGGGGACAACGTCCGGCTGGGAGCGCCCGATGCCGACGACGCGGCGGTCGAGCGGGCGCTGGCCGCGGTCGGGCTGACCGAGGTCGGGGCCGGGCGGGTGCTGGGCGAGCGGGGGAGTGGCCTCTCGAGCGGCCAGCGCCGCCGGGTGGGGATCGCGCGAGCCCTGGTCCGCCGGACGCCCGTGCTGCTGCTCGACGAGCCGACGGCCGGCCTCGACGAGGCGTCGGAGGCGATCGTGCTGCGCGCCGTTCGCCGGGCCGCCGACGGGGGGGCCGCCGTCGTCCTGGTGGCACACCGGCCCGGTGCGGTGGCCGGCGCCGACCGGACCGTGGAGGTGCATTGGGCCGCGACGGCCGTATCCGATGCGACGCCCACATCCGCCGACGGCCTCGCGCCGGACGCGGCAAGGGCAACGCCACGGGGCCCGGGCGGATGAGGGCGCTGCTCGCGATCCTGCAGGTGGGTCGCCCGGTGACGCCCCGGCTCGGGCTCGCGCTCCTCGCGGGGATCGGCGCCGCCGGTTCCGCGATCGGCCTCGCCGCGACCTCGGCCTGGCTCATCTCGAAGGCGGCCCAGCAACCACCGATCCTCACCCTGTTCGTGGCGGTCACCTCGGTCCGCGCGTTCGGCATCGCCCGGGGCGTCCTCCGCTACGCCGAGCGGCTGGCCGCCCACGACGCCGCGTTCCGGGTCCTCGCGGAGCTGCGGACGACGGTGTACGCGCGGCTGGTCGTGCTGGCACCGGCCGGGCTCGCCGAGCTGCGGTCGGGCGATCTCCTGGCGCGCCTGGTGGGCGACGTCGACGGTCTCGCCGATCTCTGGCTGCGCGTGCTGCTGCCGTATGGGTCGGCGATCGCGGTCGCGGCGGGCACGGTGGCGCTGATCGGGTGGCTGGTGCCAGGAGCCGGCCTGGCGGTCGCGGCCGGCCTGGTGCTGACCGCGATCGGAGCGCCGCTGGCCGCGAGCATCGTGGCGCGGCGCGCCGAGCGCTCGCTGGCGCCGGCGCGCGGCGAGCTCGCCGCCACGGCCATGGACGTCCTGCAGGGTGCGCCGGAGATCCTCGCCGCCGGGGCTTCGGCTCGCGCCATCGAGGGCGTCCGCGTGGTCGACGCGCGGCTGGCCGCGGCGGACCGACGGTCGGCCTTCGGCGCCGGGGTCGGCGGGCTGGTCGCGGGCATCGCCGGTGGTGCCTCGACCTGGGTGGCCCTCGTGCTGGGCATCGTGGCCGTGCGCGGGGGCCGGCTCGACGTCGTCGCACTGGCGGTCGTCGCGCTGACGCCGATCACGATCCACGAGGTGGTTGCGCCGCTGGCTCCGGCAGCCCGCCAGCTGCCCAGGCTCGGGGCGTCCGCGGGCCGGCTGCTCGACGTCCTGCTGCGCCCCGACGCCGTGCCCGAGCCCGAAACCCCGCTGCCGGTCCCCGGCGGCCCGCTCGGCATCCGGGCGCGAGGTCTCCGGCTACGGTACCCGGGAGCCGCCGGCGACGCGCTCCTGCTGGCGGCCCTCGACGTCCCGGCCGGCGCGCGCGTGGTCGTCACCGGGCCGAGCGGGGCGGGCAAGAGCACCCTCGCCGCGGCCTGCCTGCGGTTCCTCGAGCCCACGGCAGGGACCCTCGAGCTGACCGTTCCCGACGGCTCGGTCGACGTCCGCCGCTGCGAGGGAGACGCCGTCCGTGCGGCCGTGGGGCTGTGCGAGCAGGATCCCCACATCTTCGACGCCACGATCGCCGACAATCTGCGGCTCGCCCGGCCCGGGGCGCCGAACGGCGAGCTCGAGGAAGCGCTCGCGTCGGCACGGCTGCTCGACTGGGTCCGATCGCTGCCGGACGGGCTCCTCACGCCCGTCGGGGAGCACGGCTCGCGGCTCTCGGGCGGTCAGCGCCAGCGGCTCGCGCTCGCCCGGGCACTGCTGGCGGACGTGCGCGTGCTGATCCTCGACGAGCCCACCGAGCACCTCGACGAACCGACCGCGCGCGCGTTCATCGCCGATCTCGAGGTCGTGGCCGCGGGGCGCACCCTGCTGGTGCTCACCCACCGCCCCGGGCTGTTCGAACGACCGGGCTGGGTCCGCGGTCCGGTGCTCGCTCCGGTCGCGGGGGGCACCGGCCGGGCCGTGGACGCTGCGACGGTGCCGTAGACTCGGCCGATGGGCGAGACACCGCTCCATTTCCGGACGGCGGGCGAGGTGGCGGAGCTCATCCGGCGCGGAGACGTCTCGTCGGTCGAGGTCGTCGAGGCCTGCCTGGAGCGGATCGCCGAGATCAACCCGAGTCTCAACGCCGTCGTCCGCCTCGACGACGAGGCGCTCGGCAACGCGCGCCGCGCCGACGCGGCGCGCGCACGGGGCGCCATGGCCGGGCCCCTCCACGGCGTCCCGTTCACGATCAAGGATTCCCTCGACACGGCGGGACTGGTGACGACCGCGGGAACCGTCGGCTGGGCGGGGAGGATCCCGGAGCGGGACGCGACCGTCGTCGCTCGCCTGAAGGCCGCCGGCGGGATCCTGCTGGGCAAGACCAACACGCCGGAGTTCACCTGGTCGAACGAGACCGACAATGACGTCTACGGCCGGACGTCGAACCCGTACGATCTCACGCGCACGCCCGGCGGCAGCAGCGGTGGACCCGCGGCGATCGTCGCGGCGGGTGGCTCGCCATTCGACATCGGCAGCGACACCGGCAACAGCATCCGCCAGCCGGCGCACGTGTGCGGCATCGCGGGGATCAAGCCGACGAGCGGCCGCGTTCCTCGCACCGGGCACTGGCCGGGCTACGCGGGGATCCTCGAGTCGCTCACCCAGTTGGGACCGATGGCCCGGCGCGTCGACGACCTCGCGCTGCTGCTCCCGATCATCGCCGGACCCGATGGCGAGGACCCCCACGTGGCGCCGGTGCCGCTCGGCGACCCTGCGGCGGTGGAGATCGGCTCGCTGCGGGTCGTCGCGTTCACGGACAACGGGGTCCGCCCGCCGACCCCGTCCACGTCGGCCGCCGTCGAGACGGCCGCGACCGCGCTCGCGTCCGCCGGTGCCGCCATCGAATGGCGGGTCCCACCCGACATCGCGGCCGTCCACGACGCCTGGGACCGGATCGTGAGGGCGGACGGCTATGGCTGGCTTCGCCGCCTGATCGCGGCCGCCGGCACGCCGGGCATGGGCACGTACGTCAACCGCAGCTGGGTCCGGTCGGCGAAGGTGCTGCCCGGCGACGAGCTGACGGCGCTCGTCGAGCTCGCCGACGGGCTGCGCGCCGGGATGCTGCGCTGGATCCACGACGTCGACCTGATCGTCTGTCCCACCATGCCGCTGCCGGCCATCCGCCACGGGGACAGCAACGCCGACTGGTACGGGGACACCTACAGCGACGTTCACAACCTCACGGGCTGGCCGGCCGCGGTCGTGCGCGGCGGCACCTCACCCGAGGGGCTGCCCATCGGCGTCCAGCTCGTCGCACCGCCGTGGCGCGAGGATGTCGCGCTGGCCGGAGCGCGGGTGGTCGAGGCCGCTTCGGGGGGCTGGCAGCCGCCGCCGATCTGAACGCAAGCCGCTCACGCGGCGAATGGCCTGCCCAGGTCCCCCGGCTCGAGCGGTGACGCCTCCGCCTGGAGCCCGGCCAGCCGCGCGGCGAGCCCGAACAGGTCCGCCGGCGTCCGCCCCGCGTCCAGCAACGACCGCAGCGAGGTGTCGCCGCGGGCCTTGGACAGCTTGGCGCCCGTGGCGTGGCGGACGAGGGGGTGGTGGAGGAAGGTCGGCGGCACCGGCCGGCCGAGCAGCCGAGCCAGCCGGATCTGGGCCGCGGTCGCGTGGAGCAGGTCGCGGCCGCGGATCACGAGGTCGATCCCGTGGCGCAGGTCGTCGACCACCACGCACAGCGCGTACGTCCAGTTTCCCAGCCGGTCGCGGACCAGCAGATCGCCGCTCGCCGCGGGTTCGTCGGTGACCGGGCCGGCCAGCAGGTCGAGCCAGCGCTCCGAGCCCGCCCCCACGGCCACCCGCAGGCCCAGCCCCCGCTCCTCGGGGAGTGCCCGAGCGCGGCAGCCGCCCGGACAGCCGATCCCGTGCCACGGACGGCCGCGCTCATGCTCGAAGGCGGCGAACGTCGAGCGCGCGCAGTCGCAGGCGTACACCAGGCCGTCCGCTCGCAGGCGGTCGACCGCGGCCGCGTACCGCGCCGCCACGTCGGACTGCCGGTATGGCGTCGTCCCCGCCCGGAAGGCCGCGATCGGTGGCTCGTCGGGCGTGAGGCCCAGCCGGTCCAGGTCGTCGAGCAGGGCCACCTCGTACGTCCGCCGGGACCGCTGCCGGTCATGGTCCTCGACCCGCAGGATCACCCGTCCGCCGGTCGCCCGCGCGATCCCCCACGTGTAGAGGATGTTGACCAGGTGGCCGAGATGGAGCTCGCCCGTGGGCGCCGGCGCGAAGCGGGTCACGGGTGCTCGCGGCAGCGCGTCGCGCGCGGGGTGCGCCGACCCCGACGGACCGGGTCGGGCGAGGTCGGCCAGGGGATCGACGGGGACGGCCGGCGTCATGCGGCAGGCTCAGCCGTCGCGGGCGCGATCCCGGGACTCCAGGCCACGGGTGACGGCCACGATCCGGCGGTAGATCGAGAGCAGATCGGCCTGCGCGAGTGGGCCGGCATTCCCCATCGCGACGCGGAGCAGCACCTCGCGCTCACGCTCGGGGTCCTTGATGGCGCGCCTGCCGGCCAGCTGCTTCGCCCGTCCCGCGGCCCGGCCCAGCCGCGCCCGCTCGTTGAGCAGCTCGACGATCCGGGCGTCCAGCCCGTCGATCTCGTCGCGGAGGCGCGAGAGCTCGCGGGCCGCGTCGTCGCGCTCGGCCGGCGTCGGTCGCCGCACGCCGTCGGGACCCCGGCCGCTCACCGACTCCCCCCGAACCGCTCGGCGATCGCCTCGAGCGCGTGGTGGTAGCCACGGGCCCCCATGCCCACGAACGAAGCCGTCGCGATGTCGTGGAGGAAGTTGACCTTGCGAAAGTCGTCCCGGGCCCAGGGATCGGACAGGTGGACCTCCCAGAACGGGCGCTCGATCGCGAGCAGCGCGTCGCGCAGCGCGACCGAGGTATGGGTGAGCCCGGCCGCGTTGACGATCGCCGCGTCGAAGTCGCGGGCGTGGAGGCGGTCGATCAGCGCACCCTCGTGGTTGGACTGGAAGACGGCGACCTCGAGGCCCAGCTCCGTGGCCCGGGCGGCGATGCCGGCGTGGATCTCGTCGAGCGTCTGGGTGCCATAGATCGCCGGCTCGCGGGTGCCGAGCAGGTTGAGGTTCGGTCCCTGCAGGACCAGGACGCGGGTCACGACGCATCCCGCCGGCCCGCCCGCCCCGCGGCCGACGGCGAGCGGCGGGCTGGAGCCGATGGCGAAGATGCCGGCACTTCCGGCGACGCCGATCCACTGCCGCCCGAACCCCGCGAGGACGACGGGGCCGGCGCGGGCGTGCCGGCGAGGACCGCGGCCACCGCGTCGGCGACGACCTCTCGCGGCACATCGTCGCGTACCAGCACGCCATCCGCCGTCGGCAGCACCCAGCGCAGCTTGCCGCCCGCGTGCTTCTTGTCGGCGTCCGAGGCGGCAAGGACGGCCGCGGGCGAGTGGGGGAGTGGCGCCTGGCCCAGCCCAAGGATGTCGAGCAGCCGTTCGATCCGGTCGGCCCTCGCGCCCGGCGTCACGCCCAGCGTGCGTCCGATCCGGGTCGCCGCCCGCAGCCCGTAGGCCACCGCCTCGCCGTGCAGCAGCGTCGCGTAGCCATCCACCGTCTCGAGCGCGTGGGCAACCGTGTGCCCGAGGTTGAGCGTGACGCGGCCGTCCGAGGCACCCTGCTCGCGCTCGTCGGCCGACACGACCGTGACCTTCGCCCACGCCGGGCGCTCGACGATCTCTGCCATCACCCCCCGGTCGAACGCGGCATCGTCGCCCCGCGCCACGGCCGTCCCGTCGGCCTCGAGCGTCGCGAACAGGGCTTCGTCGCCCAGGGCAGCCATCTTGACGATCTCACCCAGCGCGGCCCGGTGCTGGCGATCGGGCAGCGTTCGCAGCGCCTCGATGTCGAGCACGATCGCGGCCGGCTGGTGAAAGGCGCCCATCAGGTTCTTGCCTTCGGGCAGGTCGACGCCCGTCTTGCCGCCGATCGACGAATCCACCTGGGCAACCAGCGTCGTCGGCACCTGGATCCAGGGCACGCCGCGCAGGTACGTGGCCGCGAGGAAGCCGGCCGGGTCCCCCAGCGCACCACCGCCGATCGCGATCAGCGGGTCCCGGCGCTCGACGCGCAGCCGCGCGAGCCGGCGGGCGGCGTCGCCCACGACCTCGAGCGTCTTGGCCGCCTCGCCTTCCGGCAGCATGACCGCGTCGACCGGCCAGCCCGCGGCCTCCAGTGCGGCGACCACCGCAGCGCCGAACGCCGCGAAGGCCCCCGGTTCGGACACGATCACCGCGCGCCGCGCGCGGAGCTGGCGGAGGGCGTCCCCGATGGCAGCAGCCGCGATCGCCTCGCCCAGGACGATCGAGCCGATGGGCGTCGCGACGCGCAGCAGGGTGGTCCCGGACGGCACGCCGCCGGACACCGCCCGGTCGACCGCGTCGATGACCGCGCCCATGGCGACGACGCCGTTGACCCGCGTCGCCGCCCCGTAGAAGCGCTCGCGGCTCGCGGCCAGCTGGCGGATCCGGCCGACGGGGTCGGCACCCTGGACCAGTGGCCGCACGTTGGGCGAGCTGCGCAGCCGCTGCCCGAGCACCTCGGGGCGGACGTCGAGCCAGACCGGCAGGCGGCCGCGGAACAGCAGCCATCGGTTTCGGGGGTCGATGACGGCGCCGCCGCCGGGCGAGATCACGCGACGCAGCCCGGGCGCCCCATCGGGTGGGCCGAGGGCCTCGACCGCCTCGCGCTCCAGGCGCCGGAACTCCGGCTCACCGTCGCTCGCGAAGATCTCGCGCACCGACTGGCCGGCGGCCTGCTCGATCCGCTCGTCGAGGTCGATGAAGGTCGCCCCGTGGCGGGCGGCGAGCCGGCGGCCGACGGCGCTCTTGCCGCTGCCCGGCAGGCCGACGAGGATCAGGTCCATGGGTCAGTCGTCGCCACCCGAGCCGGCCTCGCCGCCGCCTCCGGCCTCGCCGCCGCCTCCGGCTTCGCCGGCCGGGGCCTCGCCACCCGGGGCCTCGCCACCCGGGGCCCGCCCGGCCGGAGCCTGCCCGCCCGGGGCGGCGCCGTGACCGGACGCCGGGTCGCCTCGCACGGGCACGGGCTCCCGCTCCCGGGCGCCGCCCGGCCGCGTGGCGCCGAGGCGCTCGCGATAGCGGCGCAGCGTGTCGATGACCTCGGGCATCGAGTCGCCTCCGGTCTTCTCGAGCATGAACCGGGCGAGGGTGAGCATCACCATCGCCTCGCCGATCACCCCGGCCGCCGGGACGACCGAGATGTCGCTCCGTTCGTAGTGCGCCTGCTCCACCGGGTCGCCGGTGACCAGGTCGACGGTGGGCAGCGGACGCGCGAGCGTCGAGATCGGCTTCACCGCGCCGCGCACGACGATCGGCTCGCCGTTGGTGACGCCGCCCGTCAGCCCGCCGGCGTTGTTGGTGCGATGGATCCAGCTGCCATCGTCGCGCCGGCCCTCGATGACGTCGTGGACCTGCGACCCGAAGCGGCGCGTCTGCTCGAACCCGAGCCCGATCTCCACGCCCTTGACGATGTTGATGCTCATCACCGCGGCAGCGAGTGCCGCGTCCAGCCGCCGGTCCCAGTGGACATAGCTGCCGAGCCCGATCGGCGCGCCGTGGACCACCACCTCGAACACGCCGCCCACGGTGTCGCCGTTGGTGCGCGCCTCGTCGATCCGCGCGACCATTGCCGCCTCGGCGTCGGGATCCGGGCAGCGCAGCGGAGAGGCGTCGGCCTCGTCCCGCGATCGGGTCGCGCGGGCCGGATCCACGGCCACCCCGCCCACCTCGGCCGTGAACGACCAGACGTCGATGCCCAGCTCGCGCAGGAAGACCCGCGCGATGCCCCCGGCGGCCACCCGGGCGGTCGTCTCGCGCGCCGACGAGCGTTCGAGCACGTTGCGCACGTCGTCGAAGCCGTACTTGAGCGCCCCGGCCAGGTCCGCGTGGCCGGGGCGCACCCGGGTCACCGCCTGGGCGCGCTTGTTGCCGTCCTCCCGGAGCGAGGCGAGCTCGGCCGCCTCCGCATCCGACAGGGGTCCGACCTGCATGACCCGGGTCCAGTTCACCCAGTCGCGGTTGTCGACCTCGAGCAGGATCGGCGACCCGAGCGTGCGGCCATGACGAACCCCGGCCAGGATCCGGGCCCGGTCATGCTCGATCGACTGACGCGCCCCCCGGCCGTACCCGCGCTGGCGGCGCGCCAGATCGACGGCGAGGTCGTCCTCGGTCAGCGCGAGCCCCGCCGGGACGCCCTCGACCACGACGCCCAGCATCGGGCCGTGGCTCTCGCCCGAGGTCAGGAACCGGAACCGGTCCACGGATCGACTCGGCGCCGTCGCGTCAGCCCGGCGTGGGGCCGGGCGCCGTCCCGGCCGTGTCCGCCGTCCCGGCCGTGTCCGGGGCTCCGGGCGCCGTCCCGGCCGTGTCCGCCGTCCCGGCCGTGTCCGGGGCTCCGGCCGCCGGCTCGCCGTCCGCCGTCGCCCCCGCCTCGCCGGTCGGCTCGCCCTCCGCCGAGCGAACCCCCTGATTCCTCGCATCGGCCAGCGCGCCGGCCATCGCCTCGAGCGGCGCGGGTTGTCCGGTCCAGAGCGTGAACGAGGCGGCGCCCTGGTGGAGCAGCATCGTCTCTCCGTCCGACACCGTGCAGCCGGCCGCCGCGGCGTCGCGCAGGAGCCGCGTCCGCGCGTAGATCAGGTCGAGCACCAGCAGGTCCGCGGGCAGGATCTCGGCGGGCACCGGCGATTCGTCGGTCGCCAGGCCGATCGAGGTCGCGTTCACCAGCACCCTGGTCTTGGCCAGCTCGGCCTCGATGATCGACTCGTGCCAGGGCATGGCGCGCAGCTCCATGTGCGCCGCGCTCCGACCGAAGTGCTTGACCAGCCCCTCCGCGCGGTGGAGATGGCGGTTGAACACCACGACCCGCTGGAAGCCCTCGCGGATGAGGCCGTACACGACCGCGCGCGCACCGCCGCCGGCACCCAGCACGACCGCCGCCCGGGGCATCTTCTGGCGCCCGACGAGCTGGTCGAGCGCCGTCTTGAAGCCGGGCACGTCGGTGTTGTGCCCGACGAGCTTGCGACCTTCGCGGGTCAGGGTGTTGACGGCGCCCGTGACGTGGGCCTCGTCGGTGAGCCGGTCGACCAGCGGGACCACCCGCTCCTTGTGCGGGATCGTGACGTTGGCGCCGAGGAAGTCGTCGTCCGCCCGGAGCTCGCCGATCGCGTCGGACAGCTCGATGGGCGGCCGGTCCCACAGCTCGTAGCGCGCCTCGATGCCGAGCGTGTCGAAGGCTGCCTGCTGCATCGCCCCGGACAGCGAATGGGCTACCGGGTGGCCGATCAGGACCACGCGCTTCGTCATGCTCGCACCCCTTCGAGTTCGCGGAAGAAGCCGGGGTACGAGATCGCCGCCGACCCGGGTCGGCGGACGACCGTCTCGCCCTCGGCGATGAGGCCGGCGATCGCGAACGTCATCGCGAGCCGGTGGTCGTCGTTGGTCTCGGTGACGGCTCCCGTGAGCGGCGTGCCACCGATGATCTCGATGTCGTCGCCGTCCACGCGGATCCGCGCCCCGAGCCTGGTGAGCCCGGCCGCGATCCCCGCGATGCGGTCGGACTCCTTGTGGCGCAGCTCCCCGGCGCCGTGGATGTGTGTCGTGCCCGACGCCGCTGCGGCCGCCAGCGCCAGGACCGGGATCTCGTCGATCGCCGCTGCCACGTCGGCCGGCGACAGGTCGACCGCCCGAAGCGGGCTGGATCGCACCACGAGGTCGGCGAGGGGCTCGCCGCCCGTGCCCGCGTGTCCGGGACGGCCGTGCTCCTCGATGTCGGCGCCCATGCGCCGCAGGATGTCGATGATGGCACGCCGGGTCGGGTTCGTGCTGACTCCCGCGAGCAGCAGCTCGGCGTCGGGGTGGATGGTGCCGGCCACCAGCCAGAACGCGGCAGCCGAGGGATCGGCGGGCACGGCCTCGTCGATCGCGGCGACCTGCGCGGGTCCGGCCAGCCGCACGGTGTGCCGGCCGTCGGGGGCGGAACCCTCGTCGACCGCGACCCCGCGGGCACGGAGCATCCGCTCCGTGTGATCTCGCGTGGCCACCGCCTCGGTCACCCACGTCTCGCCGTCGGCCGCGAGCCCCGCGAGCAGGATCGCGGACTTCACCTGCGCGCTCGGGACCGGCGTCTGGTAGCTGATCGCGTCGAGCGGCGATCGACCGCTGATGGCGAGCGGCAGCCGCGACGCGTCACGTCGGCCCGCGACCACCGCACCCATGCGCCGCAGGGGCTCGACGACACGGTCCATCGGACGTCCCCGCAACGAGGCGTCGCCGTCGAGGATCGCGAACAGCGGGCGTCCGACGAGCAGCCCGACGGCCAGACGGGCGGTCGTCCCCGAGTTGCCGCAGTCGAGGATGCCGGCCGGCTCGGCGAGCCCGGCCCCGCCGGGCGAGACGACACGATAGTCGACGCGGCCGGCGTGCTCGCGGACGCGCTCGACGCCGGCGCCCAGGGCGGCGATCAGCCGCGCGGTCGAACGGACGTCCTGCCCGTCGCCCGCCTCCACGATCCGGCTCTCGCCCTCGGCGAGCAGGGCGAGCAGCAAGGCCCGGTGCGAGATCGACTTGTCGCCGGGGAGCTCCGGCCGGCCGCGCAGCCGTGCAGCCGGCCTGACGACGAGCGCCTCCTCGTCGCCAACGGCGCTGGGGGTCCCGCCGTGCGGCACGATCGCCATCGTCCTCAGCCCCCGCCGCCGGGGCTCGCCCCGGATGGTGCGCCGATTGGCGCATCGACGCCTGCGCCGATGCCCGCCCCGATGCCCGCACGATCGAGGTCACCATGGAGGTCCTTCACGTGCTCGTGGACGGCGGTGATCGCGTCCATCATCTGGGCGTACATCTCGAAGGTGAGCGACTGCTCCCCGTCCGACAGCGCGTCACCGGGCCGCGGATGGACCTCGACCATGATCCCGTCGGCACCCACCGCCACGCCGCCGATCGCCATGGGCTTGACCAGCCACCGCTTGCCCGTCGCGTGCGAAGGGTCCACCACGACCGGAAGGTGGGTGAGGTGGTGGAGCACGGGTACGGCCGTGAGGTCGAGCGTGTTGCGCGTCGACGTCTCGAAGGTGCGGATGCCGCGCTCGCACAGGACGATCTGCGGGTTGCCGGCCGAGGCGATGTACTCGGCGGCCATCAGCCACTCCTCGATCGTCGCGCCGAACCCTCGCTTGAGCATGACGGGACGCCCCGCCCGCCCACAGGCGAGCAGGAGCGAGAAGTTCTGCATGTTGCGGGTCCCGACCTGGAGGATGTCGGCGTACTCGGCGACGATGTCGACCTGGCTCGGCTCCATCACCTCGGTGATCACGGGCAGGCCGGTCCGCTCGCGGGCCTCGGCGAGGTAGCGTAGCCCTTCCACGCCCAGGCCCTGGAAGCTGTACGGGCTGGAACGGGGCTTGAACGCGCCGCCGCGGATGACCGTTGCCCCGTGCGCGGCCACGAACTCGACGGTCTCGAGCAGCTGCTCCCGGCTCTCGATCGCGCACGGGCCCGCCATGACCGTGAGCGAACCGTCGCCGATCGCCGCGTCGAGGACCCGGATCACCGTGTTCTCGGGCTGGAACTCGCGCGAGACCAGCTTGTACGGCTTGGAGATCGGGGTCACCGCCGCCACCCCGGACATCACCTCGAGCCGCGCCTGGAGGTCGTCCCGCTGCCGCCCGATCTCGCCCACCAGCGCGATCACCGTCCGGGTCGCCGTGGCGCTCTCGAACGGCGTCAGGCCCTCAGCCAGGATCAGGCCCTTGACGCCGTTGACCTCGGCCTCCGTGGCCCCGGTCCGCATCACCACGAACATCTGGTTGGTTCCTCTGCGCTGGTCGCGATCGCGTCGTCTCGACGGGGGAACAAAAAAGCAGAGGTCTGGGACCTCTGCTCACCCGGCACGACCCGCAATCCCGGGTCGTCAGCCTCCGGGGTCGGTCATGCCGGGCGGGTAAAGCGATAGATGGCGCACATCGGTGCTCCGGACGGTACCGTTCGCGGTCCACCGCGTCAACCTCGCCGACGCGCCTCGGGCCAGGGGTCGCGAGCGTCTCGCGCGCTCAGCCTGCGAGACGCGTCCCGCGGTTCCCGGTGTCGACCTGATCGCCCATCCACCGGATGTACGCCATGGGCGACCAGGCCCGACGGACCCGGTCAGCCATGAACGACGATTGCGCGGACCTTGCCATCTCACGACGCGTAACCGAGCACTGACGGCATCCGCACCACGACACGGCTTGACAGGCCACTCGGTAAGTTCTAGCTTACCAATGATGCAAGACGCGCTACCGGCGGTGCTCGATGCGCTCGCCGATCCAACCAGGTTCGCGATCGTGACCCGGCTGCGCGGCGGTCCGCAGTCGGTCGGGGTGCTCGCTCGCGAGCTCCCCGTGAGCCGCCCGGCGGTGTCGATCCACCTGCGCGTCCTGGCCGAGGCGGGCCTGGTGACCCGCCATCCGGTCGGGACCCGGAACTTCTACGCGCTGCGCCCCCAGGCGATCGCGGACCTCCGCACCTGGCTCGACGGCCTGTGGAGCGATGCGCTGACCGCGTTTGCCGCCTACGTCGACACGATGGAGACCCGGAGATGAGCGAGATGACGATCGACGACGCGACTGTCCAGCTGCCGCCGGTGGTCAAGACCATCGAGGTCCGCTGCCCGCCCGATCGCGCGTTCGACCTGTTCACGCGGTCGATCGGTGAGTGGTGGCCGCTGGCCAGTCACTCGGTCTTCGGGGATGCAGCAGCCGGGCTCCGGCTCGGCGCGGGCGTCGGCGGCGAGATCGTCGAGACCAGCACCTCGGGCGAGGAGGCCCGCTGGGGCAGGATCACCGCCTGGGCGCCCGGCAGCGAGCTCGGCTTCACGTGGCATCCGGGGATGCCGCTCCACGAGGCGACCGAGGTCACCGTCCGGTTCACCGCCAGCGAGCGTGGCACCCGGGTCGAGCTCGAGCACCGCGGCTGGGAACGGCGCGACGACTCGGCGGCCATGCGCGCCCGGTACGACCAGGGCTGGGTCCCGGTGCTGGCCCGCTTCGCCGGCAGGTCGGGCGCGCCCGAGCCCGATCCCACCGGGCGCTACTTCGTGCTCGTCCACACGCCCGGCCCGGCCTGGGTCGACGGCGTTCCGTTCCCACGCCAGCCCGGCGTCGAGCATCACCAGGCGCACCTGCGCCGGTTGCTCGAGGACGGCCGCCTGGTCATCGGTGGCCCGTTTCTGGACGACGAGGGTGGCGGGTTCGTCGTCGTCCGCGCGGCCAGCGAGGCGGAGGCCCGCGCGCTGGGCGAGCCGGATCCGTCGCTGGCGGCGGGCCTGCTGCGGATGACCGTGCGGCCATGGCTCGCCGCCATGGCCAACATCGCGTAGGTCAGCGTCCGCCGTGAGCGACTCGCGATCGTGGCACGCCGGCCCGACCGGGGCTGGCGGGAGACCGGATCTGCTATCCTCCGGCGGCGTCGGGACCCGACGCAGCGCGTGCGGAGAGGTCGCATAGTGGCCTAGTGCAGCGGTTTGCTAAACCGCCGAGTGGGGTAACCTGCTCCGAGGGTTCGAATCCCTCCCTCTCCGCCAGCCATCGCGTGCGCCCGTAGCTCAGTGGATAGAGCGTCAGGTTGCGGACCTGAAGGCCGTGGGTTCGAGTCCCGCCGGGCGCGCCAGAACCACCGGAGCCGCCGGCCGGGCCCCCCTCCTTCAGCCGTCGGTTACCCGGTCCCCGCGTCTTCGCGCAACGTCGACCCCAGCGCTTGTCGCAGCATCGTCTCGACCTCGCCTCGCGGCAGGCCGCGGTCGCGGGCCTCGACGATCGCCGGCCACACGGCCGAGGCCGCCAGGGCTTCCGGATCGACAGCACCCTCGCGACGCAGGATCGCGCCCGGAACCGGCTGCGGGTCGTCGACGACGTTGGCCGCGAGGATCTCGTCGTATGCGTCGCGGAGGACGGTGCTCGTCGAATCGGGGGCGAGCACGACCACGAGGCCGGTTGGCTTGGAGTCGACGGGGATCACGATCAGGTCGGGGCGGTATCGGCGAAGGACCGCGATGACCTTGTAGACGTCGCCCGCCCAGGCTCGGCTCACACGGTTCCGGGCGGCCTCGTCGACGGACCGTGGCAGCACGTCGTCGAACAGGATGACGCTGGCCGGCGCCGCGAAGCGCTCGACGTTCATGAAGTCGCGGAGGGCGAACTCGAAGAGGTGCATGCCGTCGATGAAGGCGAGATCGATCGCCGGCACGGCATCCGGATCGTTGTCGAGTGGCGGCAGATCCCGGCCCCGGAAATGCCCGAGCGGATCGGGCCGGGCGAAGAAGTCGTCGCTCGTTGCCCGGACGAGGTGGACGTCGGCGCGGATCTCGACGGTGACCTTGAACGCTGGATCGATGGCGATCGACGGCACATGCGACCTCGCCAGGCTGCGGCCGTCGTTGACGCCGATCTCCAGGTAGGTGCGCGGCCGGAGGCGCTCGTGGAGGACGGTGAGGAGATCGTGCCGCGCGGTCGTCGCGGGCGCGGTCCACCTGGCCGGACCCGATCCGCCTCGACGCGTGCGCCTGCCCCCAAGCAGCGCCCGGCCCAGCCTTCGCCACGCGGGAGGCGTCATCGGTCGACGATCGATCGCCGGCCCAGCGACGCGACGGCGTCGAGGAGCCCACGGTCCCGACTGCACGAGCGCGGCCTGCCGGTCATGGGCGAAGGGTAGCGTTGCATCTCACACCCTGCCGCCCTCGAGCGCTGACGCGAGCCTGTCTCGCACGGGCGGCCCGGACCTCAGCGTCGCGCAACGGTCGCACGGCGTCACAGGCCGGCTCGCTCAGCGCGACACGGGCACGAACCGGTCCACGAGCCGCTCCGCCGCGTGGCCGTCGCTGCCACCCATATGGCGGGCCACGAAGGCGTCGTACGCCGTCAGGTCGAACCGCCCCTCACGGATGACGGCGATCACCTCGTCGGTGTCGTCGGCCCGCGTGCCGACCAGCTCGGTCCGGGCATCGAGGTACAGCCCGGGATCCCGCTCGAACGCCTCGAGGTCGGGCATCACCAGCACCATCGGGCGGCGCAGCAGGGCGAACTCGAACACCGACGACGAGTAGTCGGTGATCAGGACATCGGCGGCGGCCAGCAGCTCGCTCATATCGGCGCCGCGGTCGACGACCAGGTCGTAGCCGGTCGTGTCGATCCCGGTCGGATCGAGGTTCGGGTGGGTCTTGAGCACCAGGGCGTGATCGGCGCCCAGGCTCGCGCGAAGCCGGGCGGGGTCGAGGTCACCGTGCGGCCGCTTGCCGCGACCTCGTCCCCGGAAGGTCGGCGCATGGAGCACGATCCGCCGCCCCTCGAGCGCCGGGTGCCGGGCGATGACCCGGGCACGCGCCGCGGCCACCGCATCGGGGTCGAGGAAGAAGTCGGTTCGGGGTGTCCCGAGCGGGAGCACGCGATCGAGGGGCGTCCGGAATGCCCGCGACCAGGGCTCCCGGCTCGCCTCGCCCGAGGTCACCACGTAGTCGTAGTGGCGGTGCAGGAACCGGCGCTCGGGCTCGTCCAGCCCCCGGCTGGTGTCGGCCCCGAACCGCTTGAGCGCCCCCGCCGCGTGCCATACCTGGACGACCGTGACGGATGCGCGATGGGGAACCAGGTGCACGGGCAGGTAGGCGTTGTCGACGACCACCAGACCCGACGTGTGGACCAGGTACGTGCCTCGGACGAGGCGCAGCAGGTAGGCGAGCTTGCCGGTCAGCCGGTAGCTGTACGGCTGCAGCAGCAGGGCGACGTCGGCGTCCGGGCGGCGCGCAAGGAGCGCGTCGTGGATGTGGCGGAGGTTGCCTTCCAGGACCGGCAGCCGCGCCGTGGCCAGCACCACCCGCCGGCGGCGCACCGGCAGCAGCCGGCAGCCGAGCGCGAGCAGGCCGAGGACCAGGGCCGTGAGCCGGTACTCGAGCAGGCTCACCGAGGGTCGGACACGGGCGCTCGCGTGGCAGCAGGGACGCCGGCCGGCTCCTCGGTCGCCGACGGGTCGTCGGGCGGGCCGTCGTGCCTGCGAACGTCGAGGACCTGTCCGGTCAGGTCGGAGCCGATCAGGCGCAGCGTCGCGACGGCCACGGCCTCCGCACCCAGCAGGCCTGCGCGCGACTCGTCGGGAAACGCCCGCCGCCGCATCGGGGTGTCCGTGCGCTCGGGGCTCACGGCGTTGATGCGGATCCCGTCGTCGGCCCATTCGTCGCTCAGGCCCTGCGTCATGTTCACCACGGCCGCCTTGCTCGCCGAGTAGGCGACGTAGCTGGCACGCCCGCGCGTGAACGAGCTCGACGTGAACAGGGTCAGCGATCCCCGCGTGCGGCGCAGGAAGGGGTGCGCGGCCCGCGCCACGTTGAGCGCGCCCGTGAGGTTGACGTCGATGACCTCGACCAGGTCCTCGACCGGCGTCTCGGTCAGGGTGCCGATCCGGAGCACGCCGGCCGTGCAGACCACGTGGTCGATGCCGCCCAGCCGGTCGGCTGCGGCCACGATGCGGCGCTCGACCGCTGCGTAGTCGCGGACGTCGAGCCCGAGCGACGCGCCGTCCACCTCGACCCGGGCGCCCTGTCGCTCTGCCGCGGTCGCGATCGCCTGCCCGATGCCGCTCGTGCCGCCGATCACCAGCAGCCGGGTCCCCTTGAGCGGGCGGACCGCCCCCGGCTGCTCGACCGGGTCGATGACGCGCATCTGCAGCATGCGGTCGGCCAGGACCACGTCGATGCGGGTGGTGATCTTGAGGTTGATCTCGTCGCCGGCGACAGCCACGAGGCGGACGCCCGGCACGTGTCGCAGCACCAGGCTGCAGTCGTCGGTGGCGCTGAGGTCGCCGGCGCGAGCCGCGGACTCGTATGCGCGCATGAGCACCTCGACCCGGAACGTCTGCGGTGTCTGGCCGCGTCGATAGCGGCTGCGGTCGGGGATCTCGACGACATCGTCGCCATCCACGATGACCAGGGTGTCGGCGCTCGGGATGACCGTGTCCGTCGCATCGGCGCGGCCCGAAAGGATGGGCTCCACCGAGCGCTGGATGACCTCGAGCGGCAGCAGCGGACGGACCGCGTCGTGGACGAGGACGATGTCGCTGCCGTCGGCCTCGAGCGCGCGCAGTCCGTTCCGCGTGCTCTCGTTGCGGGTGGCACCGCCGGGCACGACCGTGACCGGGATCGGCAGCGATGCCTCCGCGACCAGCCGGCGCGTGTCCACCAGCCAGCTGGCGTGGGCGACGACCACGACCCGATCGACCGACGCCCCCACCAGGCAGCGCAGCGTGCGCAGCAGGATCGGATCGCCCGCGAGGCGGACGAACTGCTTGGGGAGGTCGCCGCCGAAACGGTTGCCGTCCCCGCCGGCAAGGATGATGGCGTGGATCTGCATCGGCTCGTGGCGCTCCGCTACGGGGGCTGCTGCCGAGGAGAGACTACGCCAAGCCCGCCGCCGGGGGTGGCCGGCGCTCCCCGGCATGGACGACGGGCCGGCCGCTAAGATTGGCTTCCAGCATGACGACCACGCCCACCCTGGCCCGCGGCCGTCCCAGATTGCCCGAGCTCTCGCTCGACGAGCTCGCCTGGCGGCGCGTCCAGGTGCTGTTGCGGGTGCATCCGGCGGACGCCCTGCCCGATCCTGGCGCGCTACGCCTCCGTCATCGGTCGGTCCACGCCACGATGGCGCCAACCGGGTGGGTCATCGACGGCGACGACCTGACCGTCCGCTTCAACGTCATGCAGGGCCCCGGCCAGCAGCCCCTGGCGGCCGGCCGCTGGATCCTGGAGACGACCGAGCGCGGCCCGCGTGGCGGCGTGCACCGCAGGCCCCTGCCGCTGCGCCTTCCGGGCGCGTCCACCCTGCCCGGGCGACGGTTCGAGCTGGTGGACCGCACGATCGCGGTGCGGCCGTTCGTCGAGGGCACCCCCTCGAGGCTGGGCCTCGAGGTACGGCTCGAGGCCGGTGCCCGCGGTCGGGCAACGCCGCCTCCCGGCCCGCTGCGCCGGCTGAGCGTCTGGATCGGGATCCAGGTCTTCCGCGCGCTCTACGGCCTGTCCCGACGCGCCATGCCACGCAACGGGCATCGGATCCTGTTCACGTCCGACTCGCGGCCGGAGCTGGGTGGCAACCTCAAGCTGGTCTACGACCGGATGGTCGAGCGCGGCCTCGATCGTGACCACCAGCTGCTGACGATGTTCCGGCCCGGGATCGCGACCCGTCGCTCGGTGCTCGACCGGCTGCGGCTGCCGTGGCGGCTGGCGATCGCGGACACGATCGTGATCGACGACTTCCAGCCCGTGATCCAGCACCTCGATGCCGGGGACGCACGGATCGTCCAGCTGTGGCACGCCGTTGGCGCCTTCAAGACCGTCGGCTACAGTCGGGTGGGCAAGCCCGGCGCGCCCGACCCGTACGGGAGCGTGCACAAGAACTACTCGCTGGCGATCGTCAGCTCGCGCGACGACATCCCGACCTACGCCGAGGCGTTCGGGATCCCCGAGGCCAGGGTCGTGCCCACCGGCATCCCGAGGGTCGATCCGATGTTCGACCCTGCGCATCGCACCGAGGCGCTGGCGCAGATGCGGCAGCTGTTCCCGGCCACGCAGGGACGGCACACCTACCTGTTCGCCCCGACCTTCCGCGGGTACGGTGCGAGGACCGCGACCTACGACACCGGGCGGATCGACTGGGAGCGGCTGCACGCGATGTGCGTGGAGAAGGACGCCGTATGCATCATCCGGATGCACCCGTTCGTCCGCGATCCGGTCGTCATCCCGGACGCGCTCCGCGACCGCCTGCTCGACGGCTCGACCACCGCCATCGAGCCGAACGACCTGCTGTTCGCGGTGGACCTCCTGATCACCGACTATTCCTCGATCGTGTACGAGTACTCGACCCTCAACCGGCCGATGCTGTTCTATGCCTACGACCTCGAGGACTACGTGTCGAGCCGCGACTTCTACGAGCCCTACGAGACCTTTGTCCCCGGGCGGATCGTGCGCACCTTCGACGAGCTGCTGGATGCGATCCGCCGCGAGGACTTCGAGGTCGAGAAGGTCGAGGCGTTCGCCCGGCGCCATTTCGACCACCTCGACGGCGACTCGACGGACCGCGTCATCGACCTGATCACCGCGCCGTGAGACGGCTGCTCGCGCTGCGCATCGCGGCGGTCAGGGCCGGGTTCACGATCGGCTCGCTGCGGCCCGTGCAGCCGCGGATCGTCCTGGCGTCGGGCCACGCGACCGCCCTCTCGGGCAACCTTGCGTTCATCGCCGCCGAGCTCGCCGCGCGGCACCCGGAGGTTCCGGTCACGCGGCTCGTGACGCGACCGGTGCCGGGGCTTCGCGGTCGGGTCGGCGCCCTCCTGTTCGCGGTCAGGGCCGGTTACCAGCTGGCCGCCGCCCGGGTGCTCGTGGTCGACGACTACTTCTTTGCGCTGTACGTGATCCGCCCGCGGCCCGGCACCTTCCGGCTCCAGGTGTGGCACGCGGCCGGCGCGTTCAAGAAGTTCGGCTACAGCGTCGTGGACAAGGGGTTCGGTGCCGACGAGGCCTACGTGCGCCGCATTGCGATCCACAGCAACTACAGCCTGGCGCTCGTGTCCTCCGCATCGGTCGCACCGCACTACGCGGAGGCGTTCGGCCAGCCGGCGTCGCTGTTCACGTCCCGGTTCGGCATCCCGCGCACGGACCTGTTCTTCGACGACCGGCGAAGGACGGCGGCGCTCGAGCGGATCCGCGGCTGCTACGGCCTGCCCGATGGACGGCGCGTGATCCTGTACGCGCCGACGTTCCGTGGCGAGTCCGTCGCGAGGGCGCGCTACGACGATCTGCTCGACCTCGAGGCGATGCATGAGGTGCTGGGCGACGACCACGTGATCCTCCTCCGGATGCACCCGTTCATCAGCCGCCCGACGGTGATCCCCGGCCACCTTGCCGGCTTCGTCATCGACGCCTCCGCCGACCCCGACATCAACGAGCTGATGCTGGTCAGCGACGTGCTCGTGACCGACTACTCGAGCGCGATCTACGAGTTCGCGCTGCTCGCCCGGCCGATCCTGTTCCTGGCGCCCGACGAGACGTCCTACGAGCAAGAGCGTGGCTTCTATCTCGACTACCCGGCCGACCTGCCCGGGCCGGTGCACGCGACCGCAGCCGACCTCGCGACGGCGCTCCGGTCGGGCGGGTTCGACCTCGATCGGGTCCGGCGGTTCGCCGCCGCGTCGTTCGACGTCGCCGACGGCCGGTCGACCGCGCGGGTGGTCGAAGAGCTGCTGCTGCCCGCGCTGGAGGGACGCGCCCCGGCCGGCGGTGCTCAGCCGCCGGCCGCAGGCGGCTGATCCGCGGGCTCCGACGCCGGCTGCCGGAGCCGCCAGCCCACCCACGCGCACAGCGCGGCCGCGACGCCGACCCAGATCACCAGGAGGCCGCCGAGCAGGATGCCGCCCACCACCAGGTTGACAAGCTCCGCCGTGCGGTCGAAGGCCGTGAGCCGCCCGGAGATGGTGGCCACGTCGTGGCCCATCGTGCGCGTCCGCCCGGCCAGGTCGGCAAGGTCGGTGACGTTGGCGTCGAGGTTGGCGGCGAGCGTGGTCGTCCGATCGGCGAAGGCACCGACCCGATCGGCGAGCGCCCGCAGGTCACCGGCGGCACCGGCGAACGGCCGGCTGCCCACGATGCTGATGTCGAGCGCATCGGCCAGCCCACCGGTCGTCGCGGCGATGTCCGTCAGGATCCCGCCGGTCTGGGTGACGACGTCCCGTGTCGTCGCCAGCGTCGTACCGGCATGGTCGGTGCTCGTGGCGAGGCGGTCGATGCTCGCCGTCAGCCGGTCGAGCATGGCCACGAGCTGTGCCTGATCTGCCGCCAGGCGGTCGTCGAGGTTGCGAGCAGCGATCGCGCCGCCCACGAGCCCGGCCGCGGTGACCCCGGCAAGCACCACGCCGACGATCCCGAACGCCAGCAGGCCGGTGCCGAGGCGGCGCCGATCCGCGCCCAGCCAGTCCATGCGGCGGATCATACCGACGCCGCCACCGGCCGCCGCGCGGCCGGGCCCGCCGGCTACGCGTCGTCGGCCGGCCCCAGCGACGGCGTCAGCAGCAGCGGATCGCCCAGCCGATCGGCGTACATCGGGCGGAAGCGGTCGGTCGAATAGGCGTCGAGCTGGACCCGGCGGGCCGGCTTCGCAGTCTCCGCCAGGGACACGTGCGAGTACTTGCCGTCGCGGATCGCGACCATGCGCCCGACGATGCCGTCGCGGATGAGGTCCATCGCGAGGTTGGCGAACGTCGAGGCCACCATCGAGTCGAGCATGTCCGGCTCGCCCGAGCGAAGGTCGTAGGTCAGCTCCGAGTTGACGGCCTCGATCCCCGTCCTGTCCTTGATCTCGCCCGCCAGGACCTCGCCGATGTTCATCTTGTGTCGATGCCCGAACGCGTCGGCCTCGCCGACGTCGGCCAGCTGCGCGCCCTGCCAGACAGCGCCCTCGGCGGTGATCACGACCGCATAGCGGCTGGGGTTGTTGCGATGGTCCTCCTTGAGGATCTCGGCCAGCGCGTCGATGTCGTACGGGAACTCGGGGATCACGCACCGGGTCGACGTGACATAGGCCGTGTACAGGGCGGTGAAGCCTGCGTCACGACCGAAGATGCGGAACACGCCGATCCGCTCATGGCTGCCGAGCGTCGTGCGCTGGCGGTTGATCAGCTCCTTGGCGCGCGTGATCGCCGACGAGAAGCCGATGCAGTACTCGGTCCCGTTGACGTCGTTGTCCATGGTCTTGGGGATCGCCACCAGCGGCAGGCCACGGTGGTGCAGGACCGATGAGAAGGAGAGCGTGTCGTCGCCGCCGATGGTGACCAGGTGGGTGAGCCCGAGGTGGGCGATCGTGTCCAGCACGTGGTCGGTCAGGTCGTACACACCTTCGGCGACCTGCTTGTCGGCGATCGTCGCGGGCTCGAGCCACGGCGGCAGGTTCTCGACCCGCATCTTGCGCGGGTTGGTGCGCGAGCTGTGGAGCACCGTCCCGCCGGTCCGGTCGATCGCCCGCGTGTTGGTCCGGTCGAGGATGCGGACGTACTCCGGGTCGAGCTCAGGTCCCCGTCGCTGGTGGGTGAGCCCCTCCCAGCCGCGTCGGATGCCGACGACCTCGTAGCCGAGCTCGGTGGCGCGGTAGACCACGCTCTTGATGACCGCGTTGAGGCCGGGGACGTCGCCACCGCCGGTGAGGATGCCGATTCGTCGAGGTGAACCCATGGTTGGCTCCGCTGGACAGCCGGCCCGGGGCCGGGTTGGAGGAACGGCGTCGCGCGTCTCGATGCGGGCTGGGGGCGCGGTGCTGTCGATCCGGCGGCACGACCGCGGCAATCCTACCCCCGGTGCCGGCCCCCGGTGCCGGCCGCTATCATCGATGGCATGAACTACGAGCTGTTCATGGGCGAGGCCCTCGCCGAGGCGCGCCAATCGGCGCAGCGCGGCGCACCGGCCGTGGGCGCGATCGCCGTCATGAACGAGGCCATGGTCGCCCGCGGCTCGAACCGGGTCGGCGAGGCGAACGATCCGACGGCACACGCGGTCATCGCGGCCCTCCGCGAGGCCGCCCGCAAGCTCGGCACGCTCCGCCTCTCCGACGTGACCATCTTCACCACGCTCGAGCCCTGCCCGATGTGCGTCGGCGCGCTGCTCGCGTGCGACGTGGCCGCCCTCGTGTACGCGGTGCCCAACCCGGTCGAAGGAGCGGCCGGCACCGTCCTGCAGCTGGCACAGCACCCGGGCCTGGGTCGCCGCCTCGACGTGGTGTCGGGGATCCGCCGGGTGGAGGCCGAGGAGCTGACGGGCGAGCTCAACGCCGTCAGCTCCGGCGCCTGAGCGTCCCGCCGTCAGCTCCGGCGCCGCCGGCGTCCCCGCACCTGACGGGCATCCGCATCCCGCGGCGGCAGGGGGTCGCAGCCGAGGGTGCCCCGGACCGCTTTGCTATCCTGTGGACGGAGAGGTGTCCGAGTGGTTGATGGTGCCGCTCTCGAAAAGCGGTGTGCGAAAGCACCGTGGGTTCGAATCCCACCCTCTCCGCCAGGCCTCGGGCCGATGGGGCGCGCAGCGCCGCCGCCGGACCTCGGGCGGGCAAATCCCGGATGTGCGTTGAGGTCGCCGGTATCCTGTCCCGCTGGAGAGGTCGCCTAGAGGCCTAGGGCGCCGCACTGGAAATGCGGTATGGGGCAACCCATCGCGGGTTCGAATCCCGCCCTCTCCGCCACCCGTTGCGATCCACTCCGCCCCGCGTGGCGTCCGACGCGGAGCCGTCGGCGAACCGTGGTCCTCGAGCGTCCGGGACGGGTTGTGCGCGATCTCCCGGGGCGGCACCGGCGATGCCCCTTTGGCAGCCGGGGCCGCCGGCCGCCGGCAGCGGGCGACCGGACGCGGAACAGGCCCCTGCTATCATCCGGCGTGCCGTGCTAGGCGGGGAACTAGCGGTGCCCTGTACCTGCAATCCGCTCCAGCAGGGCTGAATCCCCTCCCGAGGGTCGGCGCTCCCGAAGGCCGACGGCATTCGCGACGTTGAGGATCGGGTCCCGCGCAGCGGCGGCTCGTGAACCGTGTCAGGTCCGGAAGGAAGCAGCACTCAGCGATGATCGCCGGGTGCCGCGGAACGGCCTGGTCCGAGCCGCGGATGTCGGTGGGCGCGGGGGTGGCCGAATCGACGGAGGGTGCACGGCGCTTGATCTATCGCGCGTCCGCAGGAGCGTCGTTGACCGCAGGGACACCCCGCCAGGCCATCTATCGCCGCTGGCGCGCCCAGACGTTCTCCGAGATCGTCGGGCAGGAAGCGGTGGTGGCCACCCTGCGCAATGCCGTGGCGACCGGACAGGTCGCGCACGCGATCCTGTTCACGGGACCGCGCGGGACGGGCAAGACGTCCTTGGCCAGGATCCTGGCCAAGGCGCTCAACTGCGAGAACCTGGGACCCAACGCCGACCCGTGCGACGCCTGCACCTCGTGCGTGGCGATCCGCGAGGGTCGGGCGCTCGACCTGGTCGAGATCGACGCCGCGAGCAATCGTGGGATCGACGCGGTGCGCGAGCTGCGCGATCGGCTCAACTACGTGCCGACGGATCTCCGGCGCAAGGTCTACATCCTCGACGAGGCGCATCAGATCACCCGGGACGCATGGAACGCGCTGCTCAAGTCCCTGGAGGAGCCGCCCGACTTCGTGACGTTCATGTTCGCCTCCACGCACCCGCAGGAGTTCCCGCCGGCGATCCTTTCGCGGCTCCAGCGGTTCGACGTCCGGCGCCTGAGCGTGCCCGAGATCACCGGCAAGCTCGAGCGGATCCTGGCGGCCGATGGGCGGCAGGCCGATGCCGACGCCGTGGAGCTGGTCGCACGCCTCGCTGCGGGTGGCATGCGCGACGCCGAGTCGATCCTCGATCAGCTGCTCTCGTCGACCGGCGACCGGATCGAGACGTCCGCGGTGCGCGAGCTGCTGGGTCTCGCCGACACCGAGCTCGTCGAGGGGTTCGTGGCGTCGCTCGTGTCCGGGGACGCGGCCGCCGGGATCGTCGTCCTGGATCAGCTCGAGGAACGGGGACGCGACCTGCGGGTGTTCCTCGACCAGGTGGTGGACACGCTCCGGGTGCGGCTGCTTGAGGGCCTCGCGTCGCCCGCAGCCGGGGACGCGGGGCTGGCCGCTGCCGCGCGAAGGATCGGGGCGATCGACCCGACCCGGCTCGGTCCCGGTGGTCTCCGCTTCCAGCTGGACCTGGCGCTGCTGGCCACGCTTCCGGGCCTCGCGCACGCGCGCGAATCCGCCCCCGGGGGCGGCGAGCCCGCGGGGGCGGGGAGCGAAGCGCCCGCGATGCGCGAACCGCGCGCCGACCGGCGCCGGCCGGCCGGCCGGGATGCGCCCGAGGCGAATTCGCGACCAGCCCCTCGTTCCATCACGCGACCTCCCGGCCGGTCAGGGGTCGAGCATCGATCGGCCGTCGGCCACGCCGCCGGGATCCGGGGAAGCGGGTGACGCCATGCTGCCGGAGCCAGGGGCGCCTTCCGTGTCCGACGCGGTACCGACGGCTGCATCGGCACGCCCCGACGGGGCCGCCACGTCGGAGCCGGTTGAGGCTGGGACCGCCGCGATGAGGGCGGCACCCGATGTGGCGCCGAAGCCCGACGCGCAGACCGCGTCCGACACCGGGCCATCGGACGGACCGGACGGCGACGAGCCCGGGGCCGATCTCGACCGGCTGCGGTCCGGCTGGGCAGGGGTCGTCGCCGATGTCACCCAGCGCAATCGGGCCGCCAAGCCGCTGATCGCGGCCTGTCGCCCGATCGGCGTCGAGGGTCGGACCGTGACGCTCGGGTTCCCCGAGGAGCAGGGCTTCCTGCGGGACGTTGCCGAGCGACGAAGGCCGCTGCTCGAGGCGTCGATCGGCACCTTCCTCGGCCATCCGGTCGCGGTCCGGTGCGTCGCCACCAACCTCGACCTGCTGCCACCCTTGCCGGCCGATCCCGAGGCCGCCCACATCCTGTCGGAAGCGCACCGCATCTTCGCCGATGATCTCGCCGACACGCCCGAGGTCACCTGACGACGGTGGGCATGCAGGCACGGCGCGCATCGGCGAGACTGGCCCCGATCATCCGTTCCCGCCGACCAGCCGCACCGGAGGTTCACCGTTCATGAGCATGGGCAACTTGCAGCGCCAGGTGATGCAGATGCAGCAGCAGATGCAGCAGGAGATGGCGCGGGTCCAGGCCGAGCTCGAGACGGCGACGGTCGACGGATCGGCCGGCGGTGGCGTCGTCACGGCCACCGTGACCGGCAAGCAGGCGCTCGTGAGCCTCGTGATCGACCCGTCGGTGGTCGACGCCGAGGACGTCGAGATGCTCCAGGATCTCGTCGTGGCGGCGATCAACGACGCCCTCAAGGCCTCGCAGCGGCTGGCCGAGGAGAAGATGGCCGCGGTCACCGCCGGGCTCCGGATCCCCGGCCTGCTCTGAATCGCCGAGCGTGGCCTCCGCCGTCATCGAGCCGGTCGCGCGCCTGATCGAGGCGTTCGCCCGGCTTCCCGGGATCGGACCCAAGACCGCCCAGCGGCTCACCTTCCACCTGCTCCGCGCCCCCGACACGGAAGCCCGAGCCCTTGCCCGGGCGCTGGTCGCGGTGCGCGACGAGGTCGTCTTCTGCGAGCAGTGCTTCAACATCAGCGACTCGGCGCTGTGCCCCATCTGCCGTGACCCCGGCCGGGAGGAGGCGCGCCTGTGCGTCGTTGAGGAGCCCCTCGACGTGCTCGCCATCGAGCGGACCGGTGAGTTCCGCGGGCGCTATCACGTCCTGCACGGGGCGATCAGCCCGATCGACGGGATCGGACCCGATCGGCTCCGGATCAGCGAGCTCCTGGCCCGCGCGGACGAGGCCATGCGACAGGACCGGCGGATCGAGGAGGTCATCATCGCCACCAACCCGACCCTTGAGGGCGAGGCGACGGCGATGTACCTGGGCGAGCGGCTCGAAGGCCTGGTCGGCTCCGTCACGAGGATCGCGCGCGGGCTCCCGGTGGGTGGCGACCTCGAGTACGCCGACGACGTCACCCTGATCCGGGCACTCCAGGGGCGGCGGGCGCTCTGATGCGCGAGCTGGTGTTCGAGATCCTGCTCCGGCTTGCCAAGGCGCTGGCCGCGGCATTGATCGGCCTGCTCGTCTGGCTGGTCGCCGTCGGCCCGGCCGGTGCCGACGGCTCGGTGACGCTCGCGCTCCTGTGCTGGCTGAGCGGTGCCGCATTCATCCTCCTGGTGGAGGAGAGCCCGATCTGAGCGGGCCACGCGGCGGGGCTGTGGGCTCCGTCGAGGCCTGCGGCGGGACCGTCGACCCGTCGCGGAGACACGTTTGACAGCCGTCACCACCGGCCGTACCATCCGTCGCCGTGCCTCGTCCCACGAGGCCGCCGGCCTGCCTGTCAAGGCAGGGAGAAACCCCGAAACCCCGTTTGACACGGGGGGTGAACTGCGCAATCATGAGCAGTCCGCGCTCCGGGCGGTAAAAGGCCGGGCGCTGCACCTTAACAACTGAAGAGTGACAGGAACTTCAGCACGAGAACGTGCCTGGACCAAGCTCTTGAGATTTTGACCCAAACCGCAAGGTTTGGGTTTTCGCGGAGAGTTTGATCCTGGCTCAGGATTAACGCTGGCGGCGTGCATGAGACATGCAAGTCGAACGAACGAGCTTGCTCGTTAGTGGCGGACGGCTGAGTAACGCGTAGGTGACCTGCCCCGAAGTGGGGGATAACTGCCCGAAAGGGTGGCTAATACCGCATACGGTGACTTGTTCAATCGAGTCATCAAAGCCGCGAGGCGCTTTGGGAGGGGCCTGCGTCCGATTAGCTCGTTGGTGGGGTAACGGCTCACCAAGGCGACGATCGGTAGGTGGTCTGAGAGGACGATCACCCAGACTGGGACTGAGACACGGCCCAGACTCCTACGGGAGGCAGCAGTCGGGAATTTTGCTCAATGGGCGCAAGCCTGAAGCAGCAACGCCGCGTGAGGGATGAAGGCCTTCGGGTTGTAAACTTCTTTTCTCAGGGACGATGATGACGGTACCTGAGGAATAAGTCACGGCTAACTACGTGCCAGCAGCCGCGGTAATACGTAGGTGACCAGCGTTGTCCGGATTTACTGGGCGTAAAGAGCGCGCAGGCGGTCGTTCAAGTCGAGTGTGAAAGCCCCCGGCTCAACTGGGGAGGGTCACTTGATACTGATCGACTCGAAGGCAGGAGAGGGAAGCGGAATTCCCGGTGTAGTGGTGAAATGCGTAGATATCGGGAGGAACACCAGTGGCGAAGGCGGCTTCCTGGCCTGTTCTTGACGCTGAGGCGCGAAAGCTAGGGGAGCAAACGGGATTAGATACCCCGGTAGTCCTAGCCGTAAACGATGGACACTAGGTGTTGGTGGTATCAACCCCACCAGTGCCGAAGCTAACGCATTAAGTGTCCCGCCTGGGGAGTACGGCCGCAAGGCTAAAACTCAAAGGAATTGACGGGGCCCCGCACAAGCAGCGGAGCGTGGGGTTTAATTCGATGCAACGCGAAGAACCTTACCAGGGCTTGACATGACCAGGGATCCGGCGGAAACGTCGGCGCCCCGCAAGGGGCCTGGCCACAGGTGTTGCATGGCTGTCGTCAGCTCGTGTCGTGAGATGTTGGGTTAAGTCCCGCAACGAGCGCAACCCCTACCGTGTGTTGTATCACTCACACGGGACTGCCGAGAGAAACTCGGAGGAAGGCGGGGATGACGTCAAGTCAGCATGGCCCTTACGTCCTGGGCTACACCCACGCTACAATGGCCGGTACAACGGGCGGCGAAACCGCGAGGTGGAGCGAATCCCTTAAAGCCGGTCTCAGTTCGGATTGTAGGCTGCAACTCGCCTACATGAAGCCGGAGTTGCTAGTAACCGCCGGTCAGCATACGGCGGTGAATATGTTCCCGGGGCTTGTACACACCGCCCGTCACGTCATGAAAGCTGGCAACACCCGAAGCCGGTGGGCCAACCCGCAAGGGAGGCAGCCGTCGAAGGTGGGGTCGGTGATTGGGACGAAGTCGTAACAAGGTAGCCGTACCGGAAGGTGCGGCTGGATCACCTCCTTTCTAGGGAGATCCGAGCCATGGCCATACGGTGAGGCCATGGCGTTGATGGCTCCCAGGTTGATCGCCCGATCGATCGCATCTCCAGCCGAGTGGGGTGCGCCGGCGCAAGCCGGAGATCGACCGCGACTCGGTGAGACACCGTAACCGGGCACGAACCACGGCCCTGTTCCTGTCACTCTTCCAGGGTTAACGGTGCAGCAGCCCGCCGGGTATCCGGCGAGGCCGGGTGCTCGGGGGGCGTTTAGCTCAGCTGGTTAGAGCACTGCCCTGATAAGGCAGAGGTCTCTGGTTCGAGTCCAGAAACGCCCACCATCTCCGCATCGCCCGCTAGCGCGGGGACGTAGCTCAGTTGGAAGAGCATCTCCTTTGCAAGGAGAGGGTCAGGAGTTCGAGTCTCCTCGTCTCCACCAACTCTGCCAGTTCGGAGGCAGTCCTCTGGTTCGCGTCAACAACTAGCGTCGAATTGAATAGCTCCGGGTTGATCCCCGGAACGACCTCCGGGTCCCACCACGCGACAGGTTTCGACGGTTCGCAGGCTGGTCCTCGAGCCGTCGTTCGGTGTCCGGAGCAAGACGCAGCGCTCACCTGATCCGTGTGCTCCCCCTGACGGGAGCCCATCGACCAGCCGAGCGCTGGAACAGGGAGCAGCAGGTCATCGACCAAGGCTGTTTCCCGCCGCTTCGGCGGTGCACCTTAACAACTGGATAGATGACGGCAGTAAGAAACGATCGAAAGATCATGATTTCGCCGTGAAATCAAGGAGAACCCCGATCGACCCCGTCCCGCA
The DNA here is from genome assembly GCA_963841545.1 of uncultured Chloroflexia bacterium. GTDB lineage: Bacteria > Chloroflexota > Limnocylindria > Limnocylindrales > CSP1-4 > CAIXZV01. Next base: position 196,118 of record CAWJDE010000004.1, read on the forward strand.
CTGACCGCCTGGTCAGATGCTGGCGGAGGTCAAGCTACACAGGGCACGGGGTGGATGCCTTGGCGCCAAGAGCCGAAGAAGGACGTGGCAGGCTGCGTTAAGCCCCGGGGAGTCGCGAGCAGACGTTGATCCGAGGATGTCCGAATGGGGAAACCCGGCTGGGGTCATGCCCAGTCACCCATGGCTGAACACATAGGCCATGAGGAGGTAAGCCAGCGAACTGAAACATCTCAGTAGCTGGAGGAAAAGAGATCATTCCCTTAGTAGTGGCGAGCGAAACGGGAATAGCCCAAACCAGTTCAGCGTGATAGGCGGCAGCCGTTTCTGAGCTGGGGTTGTAGGAGTCGATCACAGGAGCCCTGCCGGGCACCTGCGGAGTTACAAAGCCGGTCGCTAGTCGAACTCACCCTGGAACGGTGGGCCAAAGCGGGTGACAGCCCCGTAGGCGAAAGCGAACCGACCTCCGGATCGACCACCTGAGTACCACGTGGAAGGTCTCTCATGTGGGAAACTGGGCGGACCACCGCCCAAGGCTAAATACTCTTGGCGACCGATAGCGAACGAGTACCGTGAGGGAAAGGTGAAAAGCACCCCGGAAGGGGAGTGAAATAGTACCTGAAACCACGTGCCCACAAGCAGTCAAAGGGTGTTGCCGGGTTCAAATCCGGTAGCCTGATGGCGTGCCTTTTGAAGAATGAGCCGACGAGTTACTTGCGTGTGGCGAGGTTAAGTCCGAGAAGGACGTAGCCGGAGCGAAAGCGAGTCTGAATAGGGCGTCTAGTCGCACGCAGTAGACCCGAAACCGAGTGACCTATCCATGGGCAGGTTGAAGCGGGAGTAATGTCCCGTGGAGGACCGAACTCACCAGCGTTGAAAAGCTGGGGGATGACCTGTGGATAGAGGTGAAATGCCAATCGAACTCGGAGATAGCTGGTTCTCCCCGAAATAGCTTTAGGGCTAGCCTCAGGCGTTCAATCGCGGGGGTAGAGCACTGGATGGGCTAGGGGGCTTCCCGCTTACCAACCCCAACCAAACTCCGAATCCCGCAATTCCAGAGCCTGGGAGTCAGACTGCGAGGGCTAAGCTTCGTGGTCAAAAGGGAAACAGCCCGGACCGTCAGCTAAGGTCCCTAAGTCCATGCTAAGTGGTAAAGGATGTGGATTCGCCGAGACAACCAGGATGTTGGCTCAGAAGCAGCCATCATTGAAAGAGTGCGTAACAGCTCACTGGTCAAGTGGATCTGCGCCGAAAATTCAACGGGGCTCAAGCATGGCACCGAAGCTACGGACTTGCCGCAAGGCGAGTGGTAGGGGAGCGTTCCGCTCTGCTGTGAAGGTCGACCGTGAGGACGGCTGGAGCGTGCGGAAGTGCGAATGTCGGCATGAGTAGCGAGATGTGGGTGAGAATCCCACACGCCGTAAGCCTAAGGTTTCCTGAGGAAGGCTCGTCCACTCAGGGTTAGTCGGGCCTAAGCCGAGGACGAACGTCGTAGGCGATGGACATCCGGTTGATATTCCGGAACCACCAAAGGGTCGTTTGCACCGCAAGGTGTCGCCCCGGGGTAGGAGTCTGGGGGATGGCCGGCACAGCCGGTCGAACCCAGGATCTGATCCGGGGTGAGAGCAAGGGCATGACACGGCACGGTAGCTCGAGCGCGTTTTGGCTATACGCGTCTAAGCCGGTAGGGGGAGGAGACAGGCAAATCCGTTTCCTCATTCAACCCCGAGCAGCGAATGAAAGGGCATCCGCCCGATTCGAGTGAGCCGAGCTGGCGAGAAAAGTGTCTAGCGAGACTCTAGGTGCCCGTACCGCAATCCGACACAGGTAGGCGGGTAGAGCATACCAAGGCGATCGGGAGAACCCTCGTTAAGGAACTCGGCAAAATGGCCCCGTAACTTCGGGAGAAGGGGCGCTTCGCGACTGCTGCTTGCAGTGGTCGATCGAAGCCGCAGTGAAATGGCCCAGGCGACTGTTTAGCAAAAACACAGGTCTCTGCGAAAGCGAAAGCTGACGTATAGGGGCTGACGCCTGCCCAGTGCCGGAAGGTTAAGAGGAGGGGTGCAAGCTCTGAATCGAAGCCCCGGTAAACGGCGGCCGTAACTATAACGGTCCTAAGGTAGCGAAATTCCTTGTCGGGTAAGTTCCGACCCGCACGAATGGCGTAACGGTCTGGGCGCTGTCTCAACGAGGGACCCGGCGAAATTGAAATACCTGTGAAGATGCAGGTTACCCGCGCTAGGGCAAAAAGACCCCGTGGAGCTTTACTGCACCCTGACATTGAATTGGGGTTCAGCTTGTGTAGGATAGGTGGGAGGCTGAGAAGCTGGGGCGCTAGCCTCGGTGGAGCCGACGTTGAAATACCACCCTTGTTGGATTTCGGTTCTAACAGCGACCCGTAAGCCGGGCGCAGGACAGTGTCAGGCGGGCAGTTTGACTGGGGCGGTCGCCTCCTAAAGTGTAACGGAGGCGCCCAAAGGTTCCCTCAGGCTGAATGGAAACCAGCCGAAGAGTGCAAAGGCATAAGGGAGCTTGACTGCGAGACCTACAAGTCGAGCAGAGACGAAAGTCGGGCTTAGTGATCTGGTACCTCCGAGTGGAAGGGGTATCACTCAACGGATAAAAGCTACCCCGGGGATAACAGGCTGATGGTGCCCAAGAGTTCACATCGACGGCACCGTTTGGCACCTCGATGTCGGCTCGTGGCATCCTGGGGCGGAAGTACGTCCCAAGGGTTCGGCTGTTCGCCGATTAAAGCCGCACGCGAGCTGGGTTCAGAACGTCGTGAGACAGTTCGGTCTCTATCCAGCGTGGGCGTAGGGAACTTGAGAGGAGCTGCTCCTAGTACGAGAGGACCGGAGTGGACGAACCGCTGGTGTGCCAGTTGTCCCGCCAGGGGCACCGCTGGGTAGCCATGTTCGGTTGGGATAAGCGCTGAAAGCATCTAAGTGCGAAGCTCGCCTCGAGATGAGGTTCCCCACCGGGTTAACCGGGTAAGACCGCAGAGAGACCATCTGCTTGATAGGCGGCATGTGGAAGTCCGGTGACGGATGAAGCTGAGCCGTACTAATGGTCGAGGGCTTGACCTCTTTACCAGCACCTGACCAGGGGTCAGCGTGCCGGGGATCGGGTCTCCCACGGCAATCGTGTTCCTTCGATCGGCGCCCACGTCGCGCAGCGCGCGGCGTCGGCGGCTGCCGTCGTCGTCCAGACGCAGACAATCCCGGTGACTCTGGCGGAGAGGCCACACCCGTTCCCATCCCGAACACGGAAGTTAAGCTCTCCAGCGCCGAAGATACTGAGAGGGCAGCCTTTCGGGAAAATAGGTCGTCGCCGGGATTGTTGCGTTAACGGAGCTGGCTGCGGCGATTCAGGACTCGCGCACCAGGCGCGGCGCCTTGGATCGGAGGGGGCGATCGCGCCGACGGCCACCCGCCTGGCAAACGGCCGCCCAGGATCCTCCGTCCCCGCAACCCCGGGCACACCTCGCGGCCGGCGTCGGACGGCGGCCGCCCGAGAGGCTCCGCGTGTTCGCCCGGGGTATCCTGCAGCGCCATGATCGATGCTCGCGATTCGCGCCGGGGCGGGTCGACCGTGGCAACGTCGCGGACGGGCCGGCCAGTCGCCGCCACGGCCGTCCGCGACGTCTGCCCCTACCTCGTCGCGGGTCCGGGTCCGGGCGGCTGGCGAAATGCGTTCCCGGATCGCGACCAACGATGCGGCGCCATGGTGCCGCCGGCCCCGCTGCCGATCGAGAAGCAACGACAGCTGTGCCTCCTGCCTGAACACCAGACTTGTGCCGCGTACCTCGCCGCGATCGGGCTCCTCGACGGGCGGGACGACCCGAAGGCCGGTGGCGGCTCGCTCCTCTGGCCGTCCGTCAGGACGACGCCCCTGGTTCTCGAACCAGCCCGACGCCGCCTGCCGGCCGGTGCGTTCCGGGGTCCGCGCACCGGCGGTCAGCTGGTCCTGGCCGGCCTGATGGTGATCGCGCTCGTGATCATCGTCGTCACGCGCGCGACGCCGTCGGCGACCGGTGGTGACGATGCGTCCCCCGCAGCCGTCGCCGCGGGGGCAAGCCCGTCGGTGATGGGCCCGGGCAGCTCGGGCGCGGCGTCGGCGACGGCATCGCCGACCACGGCCGCCACGCCTTCGCCGGCATTGACGCCACCACCTGCTTCCGCTGCGCCCACACCAGCCCCCACGCCACGCCCGACAGCCTCGCCGGTCCCGACGGGGTCGCAGCGCTACACGGTGAGCTCCGGCGACACGCTGAGCTCGATCGCGGCCCGCTTCGGCACGACCGTCAAGGCGATCGCAAGGCTCAACGGCATCACGAACCCTCGGTTGATCCGCCCCGGACAGGTCCTGCTCATCCCCTGACCGTCGACGAGCCATGCACGGGCTCCGAGCGCTCCACGACGCCGCTCCGTGCGGGTGTCTCGACGCCGTTCAGCGCTGGCACCCCCGACACCACGCGGTCGGAAAGCCGCCGCCCGTCACCTGGGTGATCCGGCCGCCACACCGGGGGCAGGCCTCTCCGCCACGGTTGTGCACCGCGAGGTGGTCCCGGACCTGCTTCTCGAACGTCGGCGGGACGCGGTCGCGAAGGATCGAGATCGAGGACGCCAGAACCGACCGCATGGCCACATACAGCGCGTCGATCTCCTCGGGTGCCAGGGTCGAGCGCTTGCGAAACGGCTGCAGGCCGGCGGCATGGACGATCTCGTCCGAGTAGGCGTTGCCGATCCCGGCCACGAACGCCTGGTTCCGGAGCAGGTTCTTGAGCTCGCCGGGGTGACGCCGGATCCGCGACCGCCACACGTCGAGCGTGAGCTCCGGATCGAGAGCGTCCGGCCCCAGCTCGCCGGGACCCAGGCCGGGGACCGGACGCTCCACGCCCTGCGGCAGCACGTAGACCTTGCCCATCTGGGTCGGGTCCCGGTAGCGCACGGCGACCGGGCGATCGTCATCGGGAGCCCAGGCGGCGCCACGCGTCCAGGCCGCGGCGTCGGACGGAGGGCCCGTTGGTCGGCGGTCGAAGGCCAGCTCGACCGCGGTCCCCGACGGTGCGGGCTCGCCGCGTCCGGCCAGCTGGAAGCGCCCCGTGAGCATGGGGTTCACGATCAGCCGGTCACGCTCGAGGCGGACGTCGAGCAGCTTGCCGATCCGTTCGACGCGCACGACGGACTGGCCGCCGAGGCCCGCCAGCTCCGCCGGCGTACCTCGGATTGCGAGCGGCATGAGCGCGCGCGCGCCCACGAGGGAGCGACCCGCGAGGGCCGCGTGCAACGCGTCGGCGACGACGTCGAGATCGGGTAGCTCGGGCACGGATGGCGATTGTACCCACGCGGACCTGCGTGCTAGACTCTCCCGGCCCATCGGGCACGGACAGTTGAAGAGCAACGTTCAGGTCTTCGTCAGCGCGAAGGAGCGGACCGCCGGACAAAGGTCACCCACGATCCACCTCCCTCTCCAAGACGGCCCCGGGCGTGCTCGGCGGCCGCTCGTGATTCCAGGGCGGAATCCACGACAGGAGACACGATCACCTTGACCGACGAAGAGCAGGGCGGGACCGCGCCGGCATCGGAGGCCATCGCCTCCGCTGAGCCCCAGGCGTCCGAGGAGACCGCAGCGGCGATCGCCGTCGCTGACGAGCCCGCCACCCGCGAGACGGGGACCGAGACCGACACGAGCGCGACACCCGAGACCGCACCGGACGGCGTGAGCCACGCCGATCTGGCGGAGGTGTCCGAGGTCGTCGAGGTCGCAGCCGAAGAACCAGGGGCCGAGGGGGATGAACCGGCCGAGTCGGTCGAACCGGCCGAGGCTGCTTCGCCGGCCGAGGCTGCAGCGCAGCAGGCACCGCCCGCCCCCGAGCCCGAGACCGCAGCGACGTCGGCGGTCATCGCTGGCGTCGAACCCGACGGTACCGAGGCGATGAACGCGCCGGCACCCGAGACACCGCCCGCGCGGCCGCTCGGGCCCGAGCCGACGACGATGGAGGAGCTGCTCGCCGAGCAGGAAACCGACATCAAGAGCTTCAAGCACGGCGACGTCGTCGAGGGCAGCGTGGTCCGGATCGACAAGGACGAGATCCTGGTCGACATCGGGGCGAAGTCCGAGGGCGTCGTCAGCAACCGCGAGCTCTACGGCCGGCACGCGGAGACGCAGCCCGAGCTCAACATCGGCGACACCGTCCTGGTCTACGTCCTGCAGCCGGAGTCGCCGGAGGGCCACGTCGTCCTCTCGCTGCGCCGGGCGGGCCTCGAGCGCAAGTGGCGCGCCATGCAGGAGCTGTTCGAGGCCGGCACGATCATCGACGCCCCGGTGATCGACCACAACAAGGGCGGCCTGATCGTCGACTGCGGGATCCGGGGGTTCGTGCCGATCAGCCAGATCGTCGACTTCCCGCGTCGGCCGCAGAACGAGCAGCCTCGTGACGCCGCGCAGGAGATCGCCGAGAAGCTCCAGCCGTACGTCGGCCGCAAGCTTCGGCTCAAGATCCTCGAGGTCAATCGCAAGGCCAACCGCCTGATCCTGTCCGAGAAGGTGGCCCTCTACGAGGAGCGTCGCGAGAAGCGCGACGAGCTGTTCAGCAGCCTCCAGGTGAGCCAGAAGGTCACCGGCAACGTGCGTTCGATCGCGCCCTTCGGGATCTTCATCGACCTCGGCGGCATCGACGGCCTGGTCCACAAGAGCGAGCTGTCCTGGAACAAGGTCAACAACCCCGAGGCCGGGTACAAGGTCGGCGACGAGGTCGAGGCCGAGGTCATCGACATCAATCACGAGCGTGGCCGGATCAGCCTCTCCATCCGGCGCCTCCAGCCGGACCCGTGGGAGTCGACCGTCGCCGACTTCAAGGTCGGTGACGTCATCGACGGGACGGTGACCAAGCTCGTGAACTTCGGCGCGTTCGTCCGCGTGCGCGAGGGCCTCGAAGGTCTGATCCACATCAGCGAGCTGTCGCACCAGCGCGTCGCCCACCCGGGCGACGTGGTCCACGAGGGCCAGGTCCTCAAGCTCAAGATCATCAGCCTCGACTCGGAGCGTCATCGTCTCGGGCTCAGCCTCAAGCAGGCCGAGGAGGCTCCCGTTCGCCATATGCCGGAGCCCGGCGCGGCGCCGGTCGTCGGCGAGCGCCGTGAGCGTCGCGAGCGTCGCGACCGGCCCGATCGGAGCTACTCGGCGTCCGACACGCTGTCCGAGCCGGAGGGCGGCATCGACACCACCCTCGCGGCCGCGTTCGCGCAGGTGAGGGACCAGCTGGCCGCGGCCGAGGCGGCCGTGGACGAGCCGGCAGTCCCGCTGTCCGAACCGTCGGCAGCCATCGAGACGTCCGCCGGGGCTCCTGCGGAGGTGCCGGAGGCGGAGGTCGAGGCCGTGGCCGAGGCTGCACCCGATGCGGCCGAGGCACCCGACGCGACTGCGGCCGAGGCACCCGACGCGAGTGCGGCCGTGGCACCCGACGCGACTGCGGCCGAGGCACCCGACGCGGCCGCCGAGCCCGAGCCCGAGGCCATGGCCGAGCCGGAGCCCGAGCCCGCGGCGGAGCCCGAGGCCACGGCCGAGCCGGAGGCGAGCGTCGCAGCTGCCGAGCCGGAGGTGATCGAGGCCGAGCCCGAGAAGCCGATCGAGGCCGAGGATCCCGGCGGTGCCGGGCCCGAGATGCCCGGCGAGACCGAGCCTGCCGCCGCGACCGAGGACGCCGCCGAGCCCGAGCCGGTCAGCCCGGACGCGGAGGAAACGGACGAGGCATCGGACGACAAGCCGGCCTGACCGGGTCCAGGCGGCCACCGTCCGCTGGCATCGACGACCCGCCGATCCTGGCGGGTCGTTGCGATTCCTGAACCGGAATCACGTCCTGGGTCCGAAACCCGATCCGGCCTGACAGGCGAAGATCACCTTGAGCGCGGACCGGACCTCCGCCGCCTCGCGACACCCGTTCGGGGTGTCGCTCATGCAGGGATTGGATGCTAGGATGGCCGAACGGTCGGCCCCTTGACCGAACAGGATGAGCTCGGCTTGATGGATCGCTTCGACAAGTTCACGGATCGCGCGCGCAAGGTCCTGACGCTGGCGCAGGACGAAGCGCAGCGGTTCAACCACAACTACATCGGCACGGAGCACCTGCTTCTCGGGCTCGTGCGCGAGGGCGAGGGTGTCGCCGCGCGCGTCCTCGAGAACATGAACGTCGAGCTGCCCAAGGTCCGAACCGCCGTCGAGTTCATCATCGGTCGCGGTGACCGCCCGGTCGTGGGCGAGGTCGGGCTCACGCCGCGCGCCAAGCGCGTGATCGAGCTGGCCATCGACGAGGCACGCCGGCTGGGCCACAACTACATCGGCACGGAGCACCTGCTGCTCGGCCTCGTCCGTGAGGGCGAGGGCATCGCCGCCGGCGTGCTCGAGAGCCTGGGCGTCAACCTCGACAAGGTGCGCCATGAGGTCATCCGGGTGCTGTCCCAGTCGTCGTCCGCCGGGCCTGCCCAGGAGACCAAGCGCGCCAGCAAGACGCCCACCGTCGACGCGCTGGGCATCAACCTCACCGAGGCCGCGCGCGCCGACAAGCTCGATCCGGTCATCGGCCGCGAGAAGGAGATCGAGCGCGTCATCCAGATCCTCGGGCGCAAGACCAAGAACAACCCGGCGCTGATCGGCGAGCCCGGTGTGGGCAAGACCGCGATCGCGGAGGGCCTGGCCCATCGGATCGTCGCCGGCGACGTGCCCGACATCCTGCTCAACAAGCGGGTCCTGACGCTCGACATCGGGTCGCTGGTCGCGGGCACCAAGTACCGCGGCGAGTTCGAGGAGCGGCTCAAGAAGATCATCGAGGAGCTGCGCAACACCAACGACGCGATCCTGTTCATCGACGAGCTCCACACCCTGGTCGGGGCCGGCGCGGCCGAGGGCGCGATCGACGCGGCCAACATCCTCAAGCCGCCGCTGTCGCGGGGCGAGCTGCAGTGCATCGGGGCGACCACGCTCGACGAGTACCGCAAGTACATCGAGAAGGACGCGGCGCTGGAACGTCGCTTCCAGCCCGTGATGGTGGACGAGCCGACCCTCGAGCAGACGATCGAGATCCTGGTCGGCATCCGCGAGCGGTACGAGCAGCACCACAAGGTCCAGATCACCGACGAGGCCGTGCGCGCGGCAGCCGACCTGTCCATCCGCTACATCACCGACAGGCACCTGCCCGACAAGGCCATCGACCTGATCGACGAGGCGGCCAGCCGGGTGCGCCTGCGGCACTCATCCGCGCCGCCCGAGCTTCGGAGCGCCCAGAAGGACCTGGATCGGATCACGAAGGAGAAGGACGCGGCGATCAACGCCCAGGAGTACGAGCAGGCAGCGACGCTCCGCGAGGCGGAGGCGACGGCTCGCGAATCCGTCGAGCAGCTGCGCGCCGACTGGCAGTCCACGGTCTCGGGCGAGACGCCCAAGGTGGACGACGAGGAGATCGCCCAGGTCGTCGCGATGTGGACCGGGATCCCGGTCACCCGGATCGCGCAGGAGGAATTGGAGCGCCTGCTCAAGATGGAGGAGGTCCTCCATCAGCGCCTGATCGGCCAGGAGGAGGCGATCGAGACCGTGTCGCGCGCCGTCCGGCGCGCCCGGGCCGGTCTCAAGGACCCGAAGCGGCCGATCGGCTCGTTCGTGTTCCTGGGCCCGACCGGCGTCGGCAAGACCGAGCTCGCAAAGGCCCTGGCGGAGTTCATGTTCGGCTCCGAGGACACGCTCATCAAGATCGACATGAGCGAGTTCATGGAGCGTCACAACGTGAGCCGGCTGGTCGGCGCGCCGCCAGGCTACGTGGGGTTCGACGAGGGCGGCCAGCTCACCGAGGCCGTCCGTCGCAAGAGCTACGCGGTGATCCTGCTCGACGAGATCGAGAAGGCGCACCAGGAGGTGTTCAACATCCTCCTGCAGATCCTGGAGGACGGGCACCTCACCGACGCCAAGGGTCGGCGGGTCGACTTCCGCAACACCATCATCATCATGACCTCGAACCTCGGCGCGGCGAAGATCCAGACGAACTCGAGCCTCGGCTTCCGCCAGCAGGGCGACACGGTCGAGACGCGGGCGGCCGCCTCGTACGAGCTCATGAAGGAGAAGGTCCAGGCGGAGCTCAAGAGCAGCTTCCGCCCGGAGTTCCTCAACCGGATCGACGCCACGGTCGTGTTCCGCAGCCTGACCGTCGAGGAGATCACCCGCATCGTCGATCTGATGCTCAAGCGGGTCTACGATCAGCTCCGGGCGCAGGGCATGAACCTGGACATCACGCTGGCCGCCAAGGAGCACGTGATCAAGCTGGGGTATGACCAGGCCTACGGCGCGCGGCCCCTGCGCCGGACGATCCAGAACCTGATCGAGGACCCGCTGTCCGAGCATCTGCTGCTCGGCCGGTACAACGAGGGCGACACCATCGTCGTCGACCTCGATCCGGACGGGAAGGGGCTCACGATCACGGCACCCGAGGCCAAGACGCCGGTCGAGGCCTGACGGCGGGCCCGGCCGTGGCCCGCAACCAGAGTCGGTACGTCTGCCAGTCCTGCGGGGCGTCGGTCCTTCGCTGGGAGGGGCAGTGTCGATCCTGCGGCGCGTGGAACACGCTGGTCGAGACCGTCATCCGTGACAAGCCCCGCCCGCGCCCGGTCGCGATGGTCGGTTCCCCGCAGCCCGTCGCCCTGTCCGATTCGTCGGAGCCCGGCGGCGAGATCCGCCGGCCAACCGGGATCGATGAGCTGGATCGCGTCCTCGGAGGCGGGCTGGTCGCCGGCTCCGTGGTGCTGGTCGGTGGCGAGCCCGGCATCGGCAAGTCCACGTTGCTCCTCCAGGTGGCGGCGGGGGTCGCCCGCGGCAGCGGCAATGAGCGCGCGGCGGATTGCCAGGTCCTGTACGCGACGGGCGAGGAGTCGACGAGCCAGGTTCGGCTGCGTGCACGGCGCCTGGGCATGGCCGACGGGGTCATCGGTGACCGGGTCCACGTGGTCGCCGAGACCGGCGTCGAGCGGATCGCCGACCTCGCCCGCCAGCGGCAGCCCGCCCTGCTCGTCGTCGACTCGATCCAGACCGTGGCGTCCGACGAGCTCGAGGGTCCGCCCGGGAGCGTGGGTCAGGTCCGCGAGGCGACCCTGCGGCTGATGGAGGTGGCCAAGGCCGACGGGATCCCCGTCGTGCTCGTCGGCCACGTGACGAAGGACGGGACGCTTGCTGGGCCGCGAACGCTCGAGCACCTGGTCGACGTCGTGCTCGGGCTCGAAGGCGACCGCACCGGTGGGCTCCGTCTGCTGCGTGCGTCCAAGAACCGGTTTGGCTCGACCGAGGAGGTCGGCGTGTTCGAGATGCGCGGCCAGGGACTGACCGAGGTCAGCGATCCGGGTCGTGCCTTCCTCGCCGACCATGACGCACCGGCCCCCGGCAGCGCCGTGGCCCCGGTCCTCGAGGGGTCCCGGCCGCTGCTGGTCGAGGTCCAGGCGCTGGTGGCGCCGACCGGTGCCCCGTCGCCGCGCCGGACGGCATCGGGGATCGATGGCAACCGGCTCGCCCTGCTGGTCGCCGTGCTCGGCCGACGGGCCGGCGTCGGGCTCTCGGGCCACGACGTGTATGCCAACCTCGCAGGGGGGCTGACGGTGACCGAGCCCGGTCTGGACCTGCCGCTCGCGACCGCCCTGGCGTCCTCGCTGCGCGACCGGCCCGTGGCGCCTGGCACGGTGGCGATCGGCGAGGTCGGCCTGCTGGGCGAGCTGCGGTCGGTCGGCGGCCTTGAGCGACGGCTGCGCGAGGCGGCCAGGCTGGGTTTCACCCGCGCCGTGGTGCCGCGCTCCCGGGCGAGGGACGGTGTCCCGGCCATCGACGGCATGGAGGTCGTCGTGGTCGGCTCGCTCGCCGACGCGTTGCGCGTCGCGCTGGTGGAGCGCCCGTCCGTCGCGCGCGGGCGCGGCTGAGCCGCGTGTCGCCGCGTGGCGGCATGGGAGCGGGCGCCCGTCGCCGCGTGCTAGGCTCGGTCGGCCCCGACCAGTCGAACGAACCGGGGTGCGACAGCGATCGGGGAGACGCGTGATTCGGACCATCCGGGTCCTCGGTGCCGCGCTCGGGGCGTTGACCGGCCTCGGGCTCGCCGCAGCCGCGGACGGCCTGTTCGCCGGGGTGAGCTACGCAGGCTTCATCCTGGCGGCCTGGACGATCTCGTGGATGATCGTCGGGTTCGCGATCCTGCCCTACCTCACGGTCGTTCCTGCGCGCTGGCTCGTGACCAAGGTCCAGGAGCTGTCCACCGCCGAGTTCGTGGCATCTGTCCTCGGCCTGTTCGTCGGGCTCGTGCTGGGTCTGCTGCTCAGCCTGCCGCTTGCCCAGATCCAGGGTCCGCTGGGGACCTGGCTCCCGCTCGGGATCTCGCTGTTCCTTGGGCTGGGCATGATGGGTCTGACCGTGGCCAAGCGGCTCGACCTCATCGCGGCCGCCGAGGGTGCCGGCCTGGTCCGTCGTGCCGGCGGGAACGGCGAGAGCCAGACGGGCGACCCGCGGATCGTCGTCGACACGAGCGTCCTGATCGATGGCCGGATCGCGGAGATCGTCGAATTGGGGTTCATCTACGGCACCCTGGTCGTGCCGCGCTTCGTCCTCGACGAGCTCCAGCACATCGCCGACTCATCCGACACGCTGCGCAGAAACCGAGGTCGCCGGGGCCTCGAGATCCTGGCCCGGATGCAGCGCGATCAGCGAACGCCGGTCGAGGTCGTCGAGGACGACGTGCCCACGATCGCCGAGGTGGACGCGAAGCTGGTCGAGCTGGCCAAGCAACGCAGCCGGGTCGTGCTGACCAACGACTTCAACCTCAACCGGGTCGCCGAGCTCCAGGGCGTGCGCGTGATGAACATCAACTCGCTGGCCAACGCGGTCAAACCGGCCGTCCTGCCCGGCGAGGAGCTCCACGTGAAGGTCATCCAGGAGGGCAAGGAGCCGGGCCAGGGGGTCGGGTTCCTCGACGACGGCACGATGATCGTCGTGGAAGGTGGTGCCCGCCTCATCGATCGCGACGTCGAGGTGAGCGTGACGCGGGTCCTCCAGACCGTCGCCGGCCGGATGATCTTCGGCCAGCCGCACCAGGACTGAGGTGACCGGCGGGCTCGATCGGCCGGTGGCGGACGCGGTGATCGTGGCCGCCGGCAGCTCGCGCCGGATGGGCGGCATCGACAAGCTGATGGCGCCGGTTCGCGGGCGACCGCTGCTGGCCCACACGCTCGACACGATCGCAGGCGTCGACGCGATCGAGCGCATCATCCTCGTCGTCTCACCGTCCAGCATCCAGTCGCTGGAGGACGCGTCGTGGCTCCCTGACCGTGTGGCCGCCGTGATCGCGGGCGGCCCGAGCCGTCAGGCGTCCGTGGCCGCAGGCGTGCGCCACCTCGACCGGATCGACCCGGCCGGCCGCGACCGTCCCGTCCTGGTCCACGACGGCGCCCGGCCGCAGGTTTCGCGCCGGCTGGTCGCGGCGATCGTGGCGGCCACGGTCCGGCACGGCGCGGCCATCCCGGTGGTACCGATCACGGAGACCCTCAAGCGCGTGGCCGGTGATCTCGTCGACGCGACCGTCGACCGCTCGGTCCTGGCCGCGGCTCAGACACCGCAGGGCGCCCGTCGCGGCCTCCTGCTCGACGCGTGGACGCGGTTCCCGCCCGATGCGCCGCCCGAGTTCACCGATGAGGCGGCCCTGCTCGAGGCCTGTAGAATCCCCGTCCATGCGATCCCCGGCGAACCCGCGAACCTCAAGGTGACGCTGCCCGACGACCTGTCCCGGGTCGAGCATGCCCTCGGACCCGAGGTCGTCCGCATCGGCTTCGGCCATGACAGCCATCCGTTCGGCCCGGGCCGGCCGCTGCGTCTTGGCGGGATCGAGATCGCCGCCGCTCCGCGGCTGACGGGTCACTCGGATGGCGACGTCGTGCTTCACGCCGTGGCCGACGCGCTCCTCGGTGCCGCCGGGATGGGCGATCTCGGCCGCATGTACCCCGCCGATGCCAGGACCCCGGTCGGAGCCGCGAGCACGGCCCTGCTTGCCGGCGTGGTCGACCGGCTCCGCGACGCCGGCCTGCGAGCCGGCTCGGTGGACGTGGTGGTGATCGGCGCCCGGCCGCGGCTCGGTGATCGGCTCGACCAGATGCGGGTTGCCATCGCGGGCGCGCTCGGGATCGACCCGACGGCGGTCAACGTGAAGGCGTCGACCGGCAACCTGGCCGGCGACGAGGGGGCGGGCCGGTCGATCTCGGCCCGGGCGATCGCGACGGTCCGGAGCCGCCGATGACCCTTCGCTTGCGCGACACGCTGTCGGGTGAGACCCGCCCGTTCGAGCCGCTCGAGCCCGGGCGTGTCCGGATCTACAGCTGCGGGCCGACCGTCTACGGTCCGGCCCACATCGGCAACTTCCGATCGTTCCTGTTCGCCGACCTGCTGGTCCGCTACCTGCGCTACCGGGGCCTGGACGTGACCTGGGCGATGAACCTCACCGACATCGACGACAAGATCATCCGCGGCGCGGCTGCAGCCGGGATCACCACCGGCGAGCTGGCCGATCGCTACATCGCCCGGTTCCGCGCCGACGCCGACGCCCTGGGCATGGTCACCCCGGACGTCCTGCCGCGGGCGACGGAGCACATCCCGCGAATCGCGTCACTGATCACCACGCTGATCGAAGGTGGTCACGCCTATCGCACCGACGACGGCTCGATCTTCTTTCGCATCGCGTCCTGGCCGGCCTATGGGCGCCTGGCGCGGCTGGATCCGGCCGCGATGCGGGTCGGCGAGCGCGTCGAGGCCGATGAGTACGGCAAGGACGACGTACGGGACTTCGCGCTGTGGAAGGGTCCCAAGCCGGGCGAGCCATCGTGGGACACGGAGGTTGGGCCCGGGCGTCCCGGCTGGCACATCGAGTGCTCGGCGATGAGCATGGCGCATCTCGGACCGTCGTTCGACATCCACACCGGCGGCGTGGACCTCGTGTTCCCACACCACGAGGACGAGATCGCGCAGTCGGAGGCCGCGACCGGCCAGCCGTTCGTGGGGACCTGGCTCCACTGCGCGCACCTGCGGATGGGCGGCGAGAAGATGGCCAAGTCCACGGGCAACATCGCGAGCGTCGCCGAGCTCATCGCTGCCGGTGTCTCGCCGCGAGCGCTCCGGTACGCGCTCATCTCGGTCCACTACCGCGCCCCGCTCAACTATGGCGACGAGTCGCTCGTGGCCGCCGCCGCGGCGGTGGAGCGGATCGACGCCCTGCTCGCCGCGCTCGCCGCGTACCGGGATGATGGTCCCGACGACGCCACATTGCCGGCGTTGCTGGACATGATCCGGTCGGGCTTCGAGGCCGGCATGGACGACGATCTCAACGTCTCGGCGGCGCTGGCCGCCGTGTTCGATGGCGTGCGTGAGCTCAACCGACGCATCGACGCCCGGTCGCTCTCGACCGATGACGCAGCTCGCGCGACCGGGCTGATCCGCGATCTCGACCAGGTGCTGGGCATCGCCGCGCCGGCGGTGACGTCGCTGGCCCCGGATCTCCAGGCGCTGCTCGACGCCCGGGCGACGGCGAGGGCTGCCCGCGATTGGGCGGAGTCGGATCGGCTCCGCGACGAGCTGCAGCACCGCGGGGTCGCGGTCGAGGACACGCGCGACGGCCAGCGCTGGCGGGTGATGGTCGGGACAGGTGGCTGACCGGGAGGGGGAGCGGCCCGAGGACGACCAGCGGCCCACCGCGGGGCCCGATCGCCGGGCGCGACGCCAGCCGGGGCCCGGTCCGAGGTCGCGCGGCGGACCGGGCAGCCACAGGCGGCCGGGCGACGATGGGTCGACACGATCACCGGGCGGCCCCGGTGGGCGGCCGCCCGGCCGACCCGCCGATCGCCGGCGGGGCGAGCCGCCTGCCGACGGGCGCCGATGGCATGACGAGCGAGGCGGCAGGCCCGGGCCACAGCGGGACGACCGGCACGTCCGTGCCCCGTGGGAGCGGGGAGACGATCGGCCGGCGCCGTGGGCCCGTCCCGACCGCGATGCACCGCCCGGATCGCCGCAGCGCTGGTCGCCGGCGGACCAACGGTCACCAAAGCCCCGGCGCCAGGACGCCCCTGGATCGTGGAACGACCCCCCGCCGCGACCGTGGCGCCGCGGACGGGCCGGGCCACCGGGTGCCACGCCACCGAGACCGGACGCCGGCGGGCACCGCGGGCGAGCGTCGCGTGAGGGCCAGGCGCGGCCTGCCTTCGAGGGGCCCGGACACGCCGGCGACGACCGTCGGGGGCCCCGGCGATACGGGCGCCGCGACCCGTCGGCCGGACCGCCGCTCGGCCGGCGGGCCGAGCCGGGGCGGCAGCCGGGCTTCGCGGCAGCCGATCGTGGCCCCCGGGCACCGATCCCGGCCGACCGGTGGCAGCCGTCGGCCCTCCCGCCCGGTCTCGGGCCCGGCGAGGACGAGGAGCTCGTGGCGGGTCGAAGGCCGGTCGAGGAGGCGTTCGTCGCGCGTCGCGAGGCCCACCGGCTGCTGGTCGTGCCCCAGCGCAGGCAGGCGCTCGACAAGCTCGTGCTCCACGCCACCAGCCTGCGTATCCCGGTCGTCGAGGTCGAGGGGGGCTCGCTGACGGCGATCGCCGGGTTCGACGGTCACCAGGGCGTGGCCCTCGTCGTCGCGCCCCGGCGCTGGGCGAGCCTCGACGACGTGCTGGCGCTGGCCGCGCAGCGCGACGAGCCACCGCTGGTGCTGGCGCTGGACTCGCTCGAGGACCCGCAGAACGTGGGCACCCTGCTGCGCAGCGCCGAGGCCACGGGCGTCCACGGCGCGCTGTTCCCCACCCGCCGGCAGGCACCGCTGACCCCGGCCGCCGTCAAGGCCTCCGCCGGCGCGGTCGAGCACCTGCTGCTGGCTCCCGTCGACGACCTGCCCGGCGCCCTCGCTGACCTTCACGCGCGTGGCGTCCGGATCGTGGGCGCCGACGGCGAGGCGCCGCTCACCGCGCGCGAGGCAGAGCTGCGCGGTCCGGTCGCGATCGTCGTCGGCAGCGAGGGTCGCGGGCTGGGCCCGGCCGTCCGGCGGCGGTGCGATCTGCTGGTCAGGATTCCCATGCGCGGCCGCATCGAGTCGCTCAACGCGGCCGTCGCGGGATCGATCCTCCTGTACGAGGCGGCCGCGCAGCGCGGGTCCGCGGATGCGCCGCGCCGGCCGTCCGCGATCGGGATCGCATCGACCGACGTCGGGCTCGCGGGGCCGTCGCGACCGGACGACGGGGAGCGCGACGAGGCCTCGCCCGAGGTTTGACGCACCGGTCGGCGGGCCGTATCATTCCCCGGCTCGCGGAGTCCTACTCTTGTTTGACGCTGCGTGCGTGCCGACGTAGCTCAATTGGTAGAGCAGCGGTTTTGTAAACCGCCGGTTCCGGGTTCGAGTCCCGTCGTCGGCTCCAACAGGCACGGAACATGCGTCGGGCGCGCCAGGCCGCGTCTCCGCGGGCCCAGATAGCTCAGTCGGCAGAGCACATCCTTGGTAAGGATGAGGTCACGGGTTCGAATCCCGTTCTGGGCTCCATCCTCTGGCAGACGCGGTCCAGCACGGGCGGGCAGCACCGCCCCAAGATCGGAGTGAGAAGGGCCTGTGGCCAAGAAGAAGTTCGAGCGCACGAAGCCGCACGTCAACGTCGGCACGATCGGCCACATCGACCACGGCAAGACGAGCCTCACCGCCGCGATCACCAAGTACCTCGCGCTCAAGGGCGCCGCCGAGTACCGCGCGTTCGACTCGATCGACAACGCGCCCGAGGAGCGCGAGCGGGGGATCACGATCGCGATCGCCCACGTGGAGTACGAGACCGAGCACCGCCACTACGCCCACGTCGACTG
The DNA here is from genome assembly GCA_963841545.1 of uncultured Chloroflexia bacterium. Classification (GTDB taxonomy): domain Bacteria; phylum Chloroflexota; class Limnocylindria; order Limnocylindrales; family CSP1-4; genus CAIXZV01. Next base: position 213,998 of record CAWJDE010000004.1, read on the forward strand.
CCCGGGCCACGCGGACTACATCAAGAACATGATCACCGGCGCGGCGCAGATGGACGGCGCGATCCTGGTGGTCGCCGCCACCGACGGCCCGATGCCCCAGACCCGCGAGCACATCCTGCTGGCGCGCCAGGTCGAGGTGCCGTACATCGTGGTGTTCCTCAACAAGGTCGACATGGTCGACGACCCCGAGCTGCTCGACCTGGTCGAGCTCGAGGTGCGCGAGCTGCTGACCAAGAACAACTTCCCGGGTGACGACGTGCCGGTCATCCGCGGCTCCGCGCTCAAGGCGCTCGAAGCGCCCGACAACCCCGACGATCCCGCCTACCTCCCGATCCAGGAGCTGATGGACGCGGTCGACTCCTACATCCCGACCCCCGAGCGCCCGGTCGATCGGCCGTTCCTGATGCCGGTCGAGGACGTGTTCGGGATCAAGGGCCGGGGCACGGTCGCCACCGGGCGCATCGAGCGCGGCGTGATCAAGGTCGGCGAGGAGGTCGAGATCGTGGGCGTCAAGGCCACCCGCAAGGTCGTGGTCACCGGCGTCGAGATGTTCAAGAAGCTGCTCGACCAGGGCCAGGCGGGCGACAACGTGGGCTGCCTGCTGCGCGGCATCGAGCGCGACGAGATCGAGCGTGGCCAGGTGCTGGCCAAGCCCGCCTCGGTCACCCCCCACACCAAGTTCGTGGCCCGGGTGTACGTGCTGACCAAGGAGGAGGGCGGCCGCCATACCCCCTTCTACAACGGCTACCGGCCCCAGTTCTACCTGCGCACGACCGACGTCACCGGGGCCATCGGGCTGCCCGAGGGCGCCGAGATGATCATGCCCGGCGACAACGTCGACATGACCGTCGACCTGATCACCCCGATCGCGCTCGAGGTCGGCCAGCGGTTCGCCATCCGCGAGGGTGGCCGGACCGTGGGTGCGGGCGCCATCACCAGCATCACGGCATAGGAAGCCATGGCCAGAGTCGAGGCGCGCCCGGTGATCCAGCTCGCCTGCACGGAGTGCAAGACGCGCAACTACACCACGCGCAAGAACAAGAAGAACGATCCCAACCGGATCGAGCTCCTCAAATACTGCCCCCGGGAACGACGTCACACGCTGCACCGGGAGGCCAAGTAAGGCGCTCGTCGTCCGCAGGGGCGTAGCTCAATTGGCAGAGCACCGGTCTCCAAAACCGGAAGTTGTAGGTTCGAGTCCTATCGCCCCTGCCACCATCCCCGGGCCGATGGCCCGGGGGACAGCGGCCTCGGTCCTCGGTGGATCGGCCGCCGGATCCACCGCCCAGCCAACACACCCGCAACGAAAGACGAAGAGCCAACGACGTGAGTCGTATCCGCCGCTTCATCGCCAAATCGTGGTCCGAGCTCAACAAGGTCTCGTGGCCGAACCGTGTCCAGGTGCGCAACCTGACCGTTCTGGTGTTCGTGGTCTCGTTCGTGGTCGGCCTGTACATCACCGTGGCCGACACGGGCTTCGACTACGTCGTCCGCTCGCTCGCGAGCCTCGGCTCATGACCGAGCAGCTGACCGCGACCCGCGCGCCCGAGAAGCGCTGGTACGTGATCCACACCTACTCCGGCTACGAGAACAAGGTCAAGGCCAACCTCGAGCACCGCATCGAGTCGATGGGCATGGAGGACAAGATCTTCCAGGTGCTGGTGCCGATGGAGGACGAGATCGAGATCCGCCAGGGCCAGCGGCACACGGTCCAGAAGAAGGTCTACCCGGGCTATGTCCTGGTCGAGATGATCCTCGACCCGGAGTCCTGGTTCGTCGTCCGCAACACGCCCGGCGTCACCAGCTTCGTCGGCAGCGGCAACATCCCCGGGATGCGCAGCGAGCCGATCCCGCTGGACGAGAGCGAGGTCAAGCAGATCCTGCGCCACATGGGTGTGGAGACGCCGAAGTACCGCGTTGCGTTCACCAAGGGCCAGAGCGTCAGGGTCACCGACGGGCCGTTCGCCGAGTTCATCGGGACGGTCGACGAGGTCAACCCCGAGCGCAACAAGCTCAAGGTGCTGGTGAGCATCTTCGGCCGCGAGACGCCGGTCGAGCTGGACTTCCTCCAGGTCGAGAAGCTGTGACGAACGCCACCTCGGACGGTGCCGGGCTGGGTTGGCGCCTGCGCTCGCTCGCATCCGCACCCCTCCCATCCGCACCCGCCGTGCGCGCGCCCGCGTGCTCGGCGCCGCCCTGCGCGGCACTCGCCGAGCTCGCGATCTCGGCGCCGGCTGGCTAGGAAAGGAACCCTCGAACCGTGGCCAAGAAGATCCGAATCGTCCTGACGCTGCAGCTGCCGGCCGGCAAGGCAACCCCGGCCCCGCCCGTCGGCACCGCGCTGGGACCACACGGCATCAACATCGTCGAGTTCACGAAGACCTACAACGAGCGGACGGCCGACAAGGCCGGGCAGGTGATCCCCGCCCAGATCACGATCTTCGAGGACCGCTCGTTCACGTTCATCCTCAAGACGCCGCCTGCGGCGGACCTGCTGCGGAAGGCAGCCGGCGTCGACAAGGGCTCTTCGACGGCGAAGCGGGCGCTCGTCGGGCGGGTCACCCGGGATCAGGTGCGCCAGATCGCCGAGACGAAGCTGCCCGACCTGAACGTCAACGACATCGAGGCGGGGATGAAGGTGATCGAGGGCACGGCTCGCAGCATGGGCATCGAGGTCGTCGCATAGCATCCGTCGCGCACTGAGGCGAGCCCACCGCAGCCATTCGTACGGGATCGCCGGATCTCACACCGCCGGCCACGACCGGCACGTCGGGAGCCACCCCGGACCGACGTCAGGGAAAAGGGGCAGGTCCAGCGGACCGAAAGGAGCGACAGCAGATGGCCCAGCACGGCAAGCGCTACCAGGACGCGGCGAAGCTCGTCGACCGCACCCGACTCTACCCGCTCGAGGAGGCGGTCGCCCTCGCCAGGGAGACCTCCAACGTCAAGTTCGACGCATCGGTTGAGGCCCATCTCCGGTTGGGGGTGGATCCCCGGCACGCCGACCAGATGGTTCGCGGCACGGTCGTCCTGCCACACGGCACCGGCAAGGTCGTGCGGGTCGCCGTGTTCGCCCAGGGCGAGAAGGCCCAGGAGGCACTGCAGGCCGGTGCCGACGAGGTGGGCGCGGAGGACCTGGTCAAGAAGATCGAGGCCGGCTGGCTCGAGTTCGACGTTGCCCTGGCCGCGCCCGACGTGATGGGGATGGTGGGCCGCCTGGGGCGCATCCTCGGTCGCCGCGGACTGATGCCCAACCCCAAGTCGGGCACCATCACCTTCGATCTCGATCGCGCCATCCGCGAGGTCAAGGGCGGTCGCGTCGAGTTCAAGGTGGACAAGGGCGCAATCATCCACGTCCCGGTCGGCAAAGCCAGCTTCGAGGAATCTCAGCTGAGCGAGAACCTGGCGGCGCTGGTCGACGCGATCAATCGCGCCAAGCCCAGCGGCGCCAAGGGGCAATACCTGCGGACGCTGACGATCGCCACGACCATGGGACCGGGCATCCGGGTGGATATCCCGGGAGTGCTGGCGGCCGCGTCGGCATAACCGCTATCATCGGTCGCCGCCGATCCGGACCACCCGAGCGGCGACGACAACTTCAGGAGACGGACAGCCGCAGACAGCCTGCGCCCGCAGGACGCGCGATCGACCGGGAGGTCGGCCGGGCGCCCGGGGCTTGATCCGCCGGGCCGGACCGGCTCTCGCGACCGCGAGGCGAGGGCAGGGGACGACGGCGAGCACGCCGAGGCAGATGGCATCGCCCCACCCCCGGGTGGGTCGCGCCCCCTGCACACGTGGCCCGTCGCAGGGGCTCAACCGGCCGTCAGGCCGGGGCGCACCCACCGCCGCGCGCCGGTTGCGCGCCGGAGCAAGGAGGTCGAGGAGGCTCGATGCCGACCGAGGCCAAGCGCGAGACGATCGAGGACCTGCGCGCCCAGCTGGACGCCAGCCGGACCGTGATCGTGTCCGAATACCGCGGCCTGAAGGTGAGGGAGATCGGCGAGATCCGGCGCACGCTGCGCAGGCAGAACGTGAGCTACCGGGTCGTGAAGAACCGGCTGATGCGCATCGCCGCGCAGGATCATGCCGCCGCGTCCGCGCTCGCACCGATGCTCGTCGGTCCCACGGCGATCGCGTTCGGGACGGACGAGGCGGCCACGGCCAAAGCGGTCATCGACGCCACGCGGCCATACCGCATCGTCAAGATCACGGGCGGGGTGCTGGGCGCCACGGCGATCGACGCAGACGGGGTGACCCGCCTCGCCAGCCTGCCCTCGCGGGAGGTGCTCCTCGCCGAGGTGATCGGCACGATCACCGCCCCGATGGCGACCACCGCCGGTCTGTTCGACGCCCCGCTTCGGGACGTCGCCGGGCTCGTCCAGGCGCTCATCGACCAGCGCGCCGCCGCCTGATCCCCATCGCACCGCTACCACACCCGCGCCACGTGGCGCCCACCATCAGGAGACCCCAACCATGGCCACGCTGACCGCCGACCAGCTGCTCGAGGCATTCGAGAAGATGACCGTCCTCGAGCTGTCGGAGTTCAAGAAGATGTTCGAGGACCGCTTCGGCGTCACCGCGGCCGCGCCGGTCGCCGTCGCCGCCGCAGGGCCCGCCGCCGGAGGCGGGGCCGCCCCCGCGGCCGAGGTCGAGGAGCAGACCGAGTTCGCGGCCGTGCTCACAGAGGTCGGTCCCAACAAGATCCCGGTGATCAAGGTCGTCAGGGAGCTGACCGGTCTGGGCCTCAAGGAGGCCAAGGACCTCGTCGACGCGGCACCCAAGCCCGTCAAGGAGGGCGTGACCAAGGACGAGGCCGACAAGGTGAAGGCCGCCCTCGAGGAGCAGGGCGCAAAGGTCGAGATCAAGTAGTCGGGGCCTTCTGGCGGCCCGGGCCGCAGGCATCCGGAGTCCTGACCGGAGGATGCCCGGGTCGAGATCAGGCAACGCCCTGCCACCGCCCCGGGCCGAGGTCCCGGGGGGCCGGACCTCGCCCCCCGCCATCGGTCGTGGCGACGTTCGAGCCGGCGCGGCGCACACCGCCCGCCGGCTCTCGGCGTCTTGGGTGCGACGCGGCCCTGCCCGCCAGCCGCCTGCCCGCGCGGCGTCGCGGATGCTCGTGCGACGTCCGGCAGTGTCGAGGGACCCATCGGGTGTTGTCGGACGACAGCGACTCTGACCGCCAAGGCGACAGCGATTCTGTCACCGTGGCTTGGGCCTGACGGCAGGGTACCTGCGCCAGGGGTGGTCCTGACGAGCCCGGGATGCCGTGGCTGCCGAGGGCGCGGGATCGATGCTCGGCTCGCGTGGTTCGGGCGGGGTGGTGAGCTCGGGCACCCGGCTGACCTTGCGCGCCCGCAGGACCGGCGCCGTCGGCGGGGCGGCGACGAGCTGGTACAGGTCGCCCTCGTCGCGCGCCCAGAGGCTGCCGTCGAGCCGCTCCTGGACGACGACCCGGCGTCCGGCCCAGCCGGCCCCGCCGCGGCGTCGCGGCAGCGAGAGGCTGCCGCCGTCCCAGCTGACCGTCGCGTCACGCTCGACCCGGCGCGGGTACTCGAAGCACAGCACGGCCTCGGGTGGCAGGTCCGACGGCCAGGGCCGCCAGGCTGGCGCTGGGTCCGCCGGCTCGAGCGCGAACCGGCGGTTGTGCCGGGGCAGGTACCAGGCGAGCAGCTCGTTGGCGCCCTCGAGCGTGGTGACGCGTGCCCGCCGCAACTCCGAGACGAGCCGATCCTGGAGCGTCCCCCACAGCCGCTCGACCCGGCCCTTGGCCTCGGGGCTGCGGGCGCCGATCCAGCGGATGCCGAGCACGTCGAGCGCCCGGCCGACCTGGGTCAGGCTCCTCCGTCCGGTGAGCTGCTCCGCGAGCGTGGGCGGCCGGTTGGGGTCCTTGATGAACACCCCCGACAGATCGGTGTACAGGGCGAGCGGGAGCCCGTGGCGGCGGATCGTCTGGACCAGCATCTCGAAGTACCCGGCCGCATCCTCGGCGGCCCGGAACCGGCCGCCGGTGACGGTCCCGGTCGCGTCGTCGATGCCGCCGACGAGGGTGAGCTCGGGACCCCGCTCCTCGAGCCAGTCATGCTTCGAGCCGTCGGTCTGGAGCAGCATCCCGGCCTTGGGCATCCGCTCGCGCCGGCTGCGGTGCGCGGGTGGTCGCCGGGTCCGCGGCGGCGCGACCCCCGCCTCGGTCAGGATCCGCTGCACCGTGCGGGCCGACGGGATCGCCGGATCGCCCTCGGCCAGGGTCTCGGCCAGGTGCACCGGGTTGAACCCGGCAAACGTCGTGAGCGCCTGGTCCACGATCGTCGCCCGGACCACGTCGTCGACCCGGTTGACCGGCCGCCGGCCACGGTTGCCGTGGACCAGGCCGGCGGCTCCCTCGGACCGCAGGCGGTCGGCCAGTCGCTTCACCTGGCGGGTCGAGAGCTGCAGGTACGCGGCCGCCTCACCGGGGTCGAGCTCGCCGGCCAGCACATGAGTCAGGACCAAGAGGCGCTGCTGCGCCTTGGCATCCAACGTGATCGTCTCCCTCGTCTGCATGGGATCGAGGGTGACAAAGTCGCTGTCGCCTTAGGTCGGACAGAATGCTGACGCTCGACAGGGACCCATCGGGTGTTTGACAGGCGAACGGAACGCGGTATCCTACTCCTTCTGTGAGCGCGGCCGTCCCCCCTTCTCCAACCTCCGCCAAGGAGCGGTCCTTTATGCTGTCCGTCTCGTCGGCACCCCTTGCGGCCACGCCTTCCGGCCGTCTCTCCTACGCTCGGATCGCCGAGGTTCGTGACGGGGTCAGCGTCGACAAGTTCGAGGTGCCCAACCTCATCGAGCTCCAGCTCGAGTCCTTCCAGTGGTTCATCGAGAAGGGCCTGCGTGACCTGTTCGATGAGATCAGCCCCATCAAGGACTTCACCGGCAAGGTGATGGAGCTCCAGTTCCTGGACTACGAGTTCGGGACGCCGAAGTACTCCGAGGAGGAGTGCCGGACCAAGGACCTCACCTTCAGCCGCCCCCTGTACGTGAACGTCGAGCTCCTGATCAAGGAGACCGGGGAGATCCAGCGCCAGCGCGTGTACATGGGCGACTACCCATGGATGACGGACATGGGGACGTTCGTGATCAACGGCGCCGAGCGCGTCGTCGTGAGCCAGCTGGTCAGGTCGCCGGGCGTCTACTACAGCGAGGTTGAGGATCCCGCATCGGGCCGGATGCTGTTCTCGGCCAAGGTCATCCCGAACCGCGGTGCCTGGCTGGAGTTCGAGACCAACAACAAGGACCAGCTGTGGGTCAAGGTGGACCGCAAGCGCAAGATCGCGGCGACCACCCTGCTGCGCGCAGTCGGGTACGAGACCAACGACGAGATCGCGGGTCTGTTCGGCACGGTCGACATCGATCCCGAGCACCCGTTCATCGCCAACACGCTGGACAAGGACCTCACCAAGACGCCGAGCGAGGCGCTGATCGAGGTCTACAAGAAGCTGCGCCCCGGCGATCCGCCGACCGGCGACAACGCCCGCCAGCTGGTGGAGAGCCTGTTCTTCAACTTCCGGCGCTACGACCTCGGGCGAGTCGGGCGGTACAAGTTCAACAAGAAGCTCAATTCGGTCGCGGCCCGGATGGGCATCGAGCTGCCGCGCGAGCAGCGGACGATCACCCGCGAGGACATCGCCGCGATCGTCGGGCACCTGATCGAGTCCAATCGGGCCCTCCACCCCAAGGACGACATCGACCACCTCGGCAACCGGCGCATCCGCGCCAACGGCGAGCTGATCCAGAACGCATTCCGGATCGGCCTGTTGCGGATGGAGCGGGTCGTGCGCGAGCGCATGACGATCCAGGAGATCGACAAGGCGACCCCGAACGCGCTCATCAACATCCGACCCGTCGTCGCGGCGATGAAGGAGTTCTTCGGCGGCAGCCAGCTGTCCCAGTTCATGGACCAGACCAACCCGCTGGCCGAGCTGACGTCCAAGCGCCGGCTGTCGGCGCTCGGTCCCGGCGGCCTGTCGCGGGAGCGCGCCGGGTTCGACGTCCGCGACGTGCACCACAGCCACTACGGCCGGATCTGCCCGATCGAGACGCCCGAGGGTCCCAACATCGGCCTGATCGGCTCCCTCGCAACCTACGGTCGCATCAACGCCTATGGGTTCATCGAGACGCCGTATCGCAAGGTGAAGCGGACCGTCGCCCACGACGACCCGAACCTCACGGACTTCGAGGCGGGCAACGACCTCGCGGGCAAGGACGGCAAGGTCATCGTCAAGAAGGGTGACCGGCTCACGGAGGCCGCGGCCAAGGAGCTGGCGCGCCAGAAGGCGCTCGCCTTCCCGATCCGCCCCATCGTCACCGACGAGATCGAGTACCTCCCGGCCGACGAGGAGGAGGAGCACGTCGTCGCGCAGGCCAACGCGCCGCTCGACGAGGCGGGCCACTTCGCGGCGGACAAGGTCCCGTCCCGCTACCGGGACACCTTCCCGGAGGCGCGCCCCGATCAGATCGAGTACATGGACGTCAGCCCCAAGCAGGTGGTCTCCGTGGCCACCGCCCTGATCCCGTTCCTCGAGCACGACGATGCAAACCGCGCCCTGATGGGCTCGAACATGCAGCGCCAGGCCGTGCCGCTGCTCGAGCCCGAGGCCCCGATCGTGGGCACGGGCATGGAGGCCCGTGCGGCGCGTGACTCGGGCCAGGTGGTGATCGCCCGGCGATCCGGCGTCGTCACCAGCGTGACCGCCGAGCGCGTCCAGGTCGAAGCCGACTCGGGCGAGCTCGACGAATACCGCCTGCTCAAGTTCGTCCGCAGCAATCAGGGCACCTGCATCAATCAGCGGCCGATCGTGACGGTCGGCCAGCGGGTCGATGTCGGGGATCCCATTGCCGACTCCTCCTCGACCGATGGCGGGGAGCTGGCGCTCGGCCGCAACGTCCTGGTGGCATTCATGAGCTGGGAGGGCGGCAACTACGAGGACGCGATCGTGATCAGCGAGCGCCTCGTTCGCGACGACCTGTTCACCAGCATTCACATCGAGAAGCACGAGATCGAGTCGCGCGACACCAAGCTCGGGCCCGAGGAGATCACGCGCGACATCCCCAACGTCGGCGAGGAGGCGCTCAAGGACCTCGACGAGGAAGGGATCGTGTACATCGGCGCCGAGGTGCGGCCGGGCGACATCCTGGTGGGCAAGATCACGCCCAAGGGCGAGACGGAGCTCACCGCGGAGGAGCGGCTGCTGCGCGCGATCTTCGGCGAGAAGGCACGCGAGGTGAAGGACAGCTCGCTCCGCCTGCCCCACGGCGAGCGCGGCAAGGTGGTCGAGATCCGCGAGTTCCGGCGCGAGTGGAACGACGACCTGCAGCCCGGGGTCAACCGGCTCGTTCGCGTGTCGGTCGCCCAGAAGCGCAAGGTCTCCGTGGGCGACAAGATGGCCGGGCGCCACGGCAACAAGGGCGTGATCGCCAAGGTCCTGCCGATGGAGGACATGCCGTTCCTGCCCGACGGCACCCCGGCCGACATCATCCTCAACCCGCTGGGCGTTCCGAGCCGGATGAACATCGGTCAGATCCTCGAGACCCACCTGGGCTGGGCGTTGTCGGTCATGGGCTACCGGGCGGCGACGCCCGTCTTCGACGGCGCCTCGGAGGGGCAGATCGCCGAGGCGCTCAAGGCGGCCGGCCTGCCCAAGGACGGCAAGATCGAGCTGCGCGACGGCCGGACGGGCGAGGCGTTCGACCGGGCGATCACCGTCGGCCAGATCTACATGCTCAAGCTCCACCACCTGGTCGAGGACAAGATCCACGCCCGGTCGACGGGCCCGTACAGCCTGATCACCCAGCAGCCGCTGGGCGGCAAGGCCCAGTTCGGCGGCCAGCGGTTCGGCGAGATGGAGGTGTGGGCGCTCGAGGCGTATGGCGCCGCCAACATCCTCCAGGAGCTGCTGACCGTGAAATCGGACGACGTCCTGGGCCGCGTCCAGACGTACGAAGCCATCGTCAAGGGCGAGGAGATCCAGCCACCGCGCGTCCCCGAGTCCTTCAAGGTCCTCATCAAGGAGCTGCGCAGCCTCGGGCTCAACGCCGAGATCCTCGATCAGAACGACGAGGAGATCCCGTTGGCGGAGGACGACGCCTCCGGCTACCTGCTCCCGGATCTCGGCGGCATCAACCTCGCCGGGTTCGAAGACTAGCGAACGACCCCGCGGAACCGGCGTCCGGCCGGCCCGGTCCCGCTCGCCCCTTTCACGATCGCGCTGCCACCTGGCGCGGCGGCGCGGAGGAGACCGATGCTCGAGGTCAACAACTTCTCGGCGATCCGTATCTCGCTGGCCAGCCCCGACCAGATCCGGGAGTGGTCCAAGGGCGAGGTCACGAAGCCCGAGACGATCAACTACCGGACGCTCAAGCCGGAGAAGGACGGCCTGTTCGACGAGCGGATCTTCGGACCGACTCGCGACTGGGAGTGCTACTGCGGCAAGTACAAGCGGATCCGGTACAAGGGGATCATCTGCGACAAGTGCGGCGTCGAGGTCACCCGCTCGAAGGTCCGCCGGGAGCGGATGGGCCATATCCAGCTGGCCAGCCCCGTCAGCCACATCTGGTATTTCAAGGGCACCCCGAGCCGGCTCGGGATCCTGCTCGACATCAGCCCCCGCAACCTCGAGCGGATCCTCTACTTCGCCCTCTACATCGTGACCCACGTCGACGAGGAGGCGCGCCAGCGCGCGCTCAAGGCGCTCGACGAAGAGTCGCAGGGCCGCGGCGGTGCCGGCGGCGAGCGGCTGGCCGAGCTCGAGGCAACGCTCAAGGCGGACGTCAGCAGCAAGCGCGACGAGCTCCAGGCCGCGCTCGAGACCACCCGTGGTGAGCTCGAGGCGCAGCGCACCGCTCGGACGGAGGAGCTGGTCCGCGAGGCACAGGCGGTCGAGGCTGCGCTCAAGGCCCTCGGCAGCGGGAAGGCCGAGGAGACGATCGCGTTCGCGCCCACGGGCGAGGTCGTGGTCGCCGCCGGTGGCGCGGGCGGCAAGGACGCCACCGCGCGTCTGCGCAAGATCGTCACGTCCGAAACCGAGCGGGTGACGGCCGAGCTGAAGCAGCGCGCGGCCGACGAGGCGGCCGGCACCGAGCAGAAGGTGCAGGACCTCGTCGCGGCCATGGACGAGAGCCTCCGCGCCGAGCGCGAGTCGCTTGCCTCCGAGGCCCAGGGTCAGAAGGAGGAGCTGCGGCGCGCGCGCGACGAGATCGAGGGGCTCAAGCCGCTGATGACGATCGGGGAGCTCGAGTTCCGGCAGCTCGACGAGAAGTACGGCTCCGGCTCGCGCACGGGCCGTATCTTCTGGGCCGGCATGGGGGCCGAGGCGGTCCGCGACATCATCGTGCGGATGGACCTCGATGAGCTGTCGCGCCAGCTCCACGCCGAGGTCCGGACCAGCTCGGGCCAGCGCCGCAAGAAGGCGATCAAGCGACTCCGCCTGATCGAGGCGTTCCGGCGCTCCGGGAACCGTCCCGAGTGGATGGTCCTGTCCGTGCTGCCGGTCATCCCGCCCGACCTGCGGCCGATGGTCCAGCTCGACGGCGGCAGGTTCGCGACGTCGGACCTCAACGACCTCTACCGGCGCGTGATCAACCGCAACAACCGGCTCAAGCGGCTGCTCGAGCTCGGCGCCCCGGAGATCATCATCCGCAACGAGAAGCGGATGCTCCAGGAGGCGTGCGACGCGCTGATCGACAACGGACGGCGCGGCCGCGCGATCGCGGGCACCGGCAACCACCGCCTCAAGAGCCTGTCCGACATGCTCAAGGGCAAGCAGGGCCGGTTCCGCCAGAACCTGCTCGGCAAGCGGGTCGACTACTCCGGGCGCTCGGTGATCGTGGTCGGGCCGGAGCTCCGGCTCCACCAGTGCGGCCTGCCCAAGAAGATGGCGCTCGAGCTGTTCAAGCCGTTCGTCATGCGCCAGCTGGTCGAGAAGGGCTTCGCCCACAACATCAAGAGCGCCAAGCGCATCGTCGAGCGCGTCCGACCCGAGGTGTGGGACGTCCTCGAGGAGGTCATCCAGGACCATCCGGTGCTCCTGAACCGCGCGCCGACCCTCCACCGGCTGGGCATCCAGGCGTTCATGCCGGTCCTCGTCGAGGGCTCGGCGATCCAGATCCACCCGCTCGTGTGCACCGCGTTCAACGCCGACTTCGACGGCGACCAGATGGCGGTCCACGTGCCGCTGTCGTCGGCCGCCCAGGAAGAGGCGCGGACGATGATGCTGTCCACGGCCAACCTGCTCTCGCCGGCCGACGGCTCACCGGTCGTGGCGCCTACCCAGGACATGGTCCTCGGCTGCTACTACCTCACGATGGACGGTCCGTCGGTCCGCGGCCGCGCGGTCAAGGCGTTCGCCACCGAGGACGATGCGATCATCGCGTACGAGCTCGGCGCCCGCGGGCTCGGGGCGACGAGCCGGATCTCCTCGGAGCGCGAAGAGGGCGCTCCGGAGCCGGTCGTTCACCACCTCGGGGCCACGGTGCGGCTCCACGAGGCCGTCGACGTCGTGGTCCTCGCCTGGGACCCCGACACCGAGACCCTGGTGGATCGCCAGGTCCGGACGACGGTCGGGCGCATCCTGTTCAACCGCATCCTGCCCGACCAGCTCCGGTACGCAAACGACCCGATGAAGCGGGTCGACCTCAAGCGGCTCGTCGACACCTGCTACCGCCTCCTCGGCCCGGCCGAGACGGCCCATCTTGTCGACGGCGTCAAGCGGGTCGGCTTCCAGTTCGCGACCCGCGGCGGAATGACGATCGGGTTGTGGGACATCGTCGTCCCCAAGACCAAGAAGGAGCTGCTGGTCGCCGCCGACGAGGCCGTGGCCTCCATCGACCGCCAGTTCCAGCGCGGCCTGATCACCGACGACGAGCGGTACGAGCAGGTCGTCGAGCTGTGGCAGCGGGTGACCAAGGACGTGTCCGACCGGATGATGGAGTCGCTGGGCGACGAGAACCCGGTTCGCATGATGACCGACTCCGGGGCCCGGGGGAACAAGGGCAACATCGGGCAGCTGGGTGCCATGCGCGGCCTCATGGCCGACCCGTCGGGCCGGATCATCGACGTGCCGGTGCGCAGCAACTTCCGCGAGGGGATGACCGTCCTCGAGTACTTCATCAGCACCCACGGCGCCCGGAAGGGTCTCGCCGATACGGCGCTGCGCACCGCGGACTCCGGGTACCTGACCCGGCGTCTCGTGGACGTGGCGCAGGACGTGATCACCCGCGAGGACGACTGCGGCACCGAGGAAGGCAGCTGGATCATCCGGTCCGAATCGGCGGACGAGCCCGACGCCTTCCAGCGGCGGCTTGTCGGCCGCCTCGTGGCCGCCGACCTCGTCGACCCTGCCGTCAAGGTCAAGAAGGGCCAGGAGCCTCCGGTGGTCGTCGCCCGCAACGACATCATCACCGAGGACCTCGCGCGCGCGATCGACGCGGCTCGCATCGACGAGGTGCTCGTCCGCTCGCCACTCGCCTGCGAGTCGCGCTACGGCGTGTGCCGGATGTGCTACGGCCGCAACCTGGCCACCGGCGGCATGATCGGCATCGGCGAGGCGGTGGGCATCATCGCGGCGCAGTCGATCGGCGAGCCGGGCACGCAGCTCACGATGCGAACGTTCCACACCGGTGGCGTCGCAGGCCAGGACATCACCCAGGGTCTGCCGAGGGTCGAGGAGCTGTTCGAGGCCCGTGTCCCCAAGGGCAAGGCCGAGATCAGCCACATCGACGGGATCGTCGAGGTCATCGCCGGCGACGCCGGTCGCAAGGTCAAGGTGACCAGCCGCGAGTCGTTCGACACGCCGCTGGCGCTGCCGGCCGGCGCCGAGCTGCTGGCCGCCCCGGGGGATCTGGTCGAGGTCGCGCAGGTCCTGGCAAAGTCGGAGGCAGGCGAGGCCGCCGCGCCCGTCAAGGGCTTCCTGGTGCAGACCGACGACGGCCTGGTGGTTCGCGCCGAGGACATCGTGGAGCGGGAGTACGCCATCCCGCACAGCGCGAAGCTGCTGGTCGATGATGGCCAGGAGGTCCGTGCCGGCGATGCCATCACGGACGGCCCGATCAACCCCCAGGAGTATCTCGAGACGCGCGGCAAGGATGCCGTGCAGCGCTACCTGGTCAAGGAGGTCCAGCGGGTCTACCGAAGCCAGGGCGTGACCATCAACGACAAGCACATCGAGATCATCGTCCGGCAGATGCTCAAGAAGGTCCGGATCGACCAGCCCGGCGACTGCGAGCAGCTGCCGACCGAGCTCGTCGACCGCCTCGACTTCGAGGAGGCGAACAACCGTGTCCTTGCCGAGGGTGGTGAGCCGGCGACCGCGCAGACGGTGCTGCTGGGCGTGACCAAGGCGTCGCTCAACACCTCCTCGTTCCTGGCCGCCGCCTCCTTCCAGGAGACGACCCGGGTGCTCACCGAAGCCGCCATCAACGGCTCCAAGGATCACCTGATCGGGCTCAAGGAGAACGTCATCATCGGCAAGCTCATCCCGGCCGGGACGGGCGCGCCCCAGAACATCGCGGCGCTCAAGGAGCGCCAGCGCCGGGAAGCGCTCGAGGCGCTCGCCGGCGAGGCCATCGAAGGCCTGGGCGAGGCAGAGTACAACCCGTTCCTCGAGGACGGGACGCGGTCTCCGGACGACGACACGGCGGGTCTCGCGCTGGCCGCGACGATCGCCGGCGCCGACGTGGACGAGCCGGATGCCAACCCGTTCCTTGCCGACGCTGACGAGGAGCCTGCGCCGGCCGATGAGGGGGAGTTCAATCCGTTCCTCGCCGACGCATCCGAGGAGGGCTGAGCCCCGACCGGGACCGTCGGAATCCGACACTGCGGAGAACGTGCCCGGTCCCGGGCCGGGCACGTTTGACACTCAAATCGGGCCGCTGCTACACTCCGCGCTCGTGGCCTCGGAGGGGCCCGGCGTTCCGTGCGCCGCGCACCGGATCGAGCGCATCGGGCGGTCCCCGGCCGTGACCCCGGCAAACGGGTTGACCGCCGGACCGACCACTGCCGTCAACCATCATTGAAAGGAGCCGCGTCTCCGTGCCGACCATCAGCCAGCTCGTGCGTCACGGGCGGAAGCCGAAGATCGAGAAGGTCAAGGCACCCGCGCTGCGCAAGAACTGGAACAGCCTGCGCCAGCGTCAGGTGCCGATTCCGGGTGCCCCGCAGAAGCGCGGCGTGTGTCTGCAGGTGCGGACGATGACCCCGAAGAAGCCGAACTCGGCGCTTCGCAAGATCGCGCGCGTCCGACTCACCAATCAGATGGAGGTCACGGCCTACATCCCCGGCATCGGGCACAACCTGCAGGAGCACTCGGTGGTCCTGGTGCGCGGTGGTCGGGTGAAGGACCTGCCGTCGGTCAAGTACCACATCATTCGCGGCACGCTCGATGCGGCCGGCGTCAAGGATCGCAAGCAGGGTCGATCCAAGTACGGCGCCAAGGCCACCCCGGCGATCGGAAGGTAGCTCGATGCCCCGCCGTTCGTCGATCCCGCGCAAGGCCAAGTACCAGGTCGAGTCCAATCGGGTCACCGATCGCTTCCGCGCCAAGCTGATGCGCGACGGGAAGCGGACCCTGTCGGACCGGATCCTGCGCCAGGCGCTCGCCCGAGCCGAGTTCCAGGCCAAGCGCCCGGGGCTCGAGGTGCTCGAGGCTGCGTTGCGCAACGCGACCCCGATCATCGAGGTCAAGCCGCGGCGCGTGGGTGGCGCGACCTACCAGGTCCCGGTCGAGATCCGGGGCGATCGCCGCCTGTCGCTCGGCGTGCGCTGGCTCGTCCAGGCCGCCCGCAAGCGCAGCGGCAAGAGCATGAGCGAGAAGCTCGCCGGCGAGTTCGTCGACGCCATGAACGGCCTCGGCGCGGCGGTGAAGCGGCGCGAGGACACCCACAAGATGGCCGAGGCGAACCGCGCCTTCAGCCACTTCAAGTGGTAATCGCGGCCGAGAGGAGCCAGAGCACCGTGGCACGCGCCGTTCCGCTCGCGAGGACGCGGAACATCGGGATCATCGCGCATATCGACGCTGGGAAGACCACGGTCACCGAGCGGATCCTCTTCTACACGAAGAAGATCTACAAGCTGGGCGAGGTTCATGAGGGCGCGGCCACCATGGACTGGATGCCCCAGGAGCAGGAGCGCGGCATCACGATCACCGCCGCGGCAACGACCTGCTCCTGGAACGATCATCGAATCAACATCATCGATACGCCCGGGCACGTGGACTTTACCGTGGAGGTCGAGCGGAGCCTGCGGGTGCTCGACGGTGCCGTGGTGGTGTTCGATGGCGTGGCCGGCGTCGAGCCGCAGTCCGAGACCGTCTGGCGGCAGGCCGACCGCTACCGCGTCCCGCGGATCTGCTTCATCAACAAGCTCGACCGCACCGGCGCCAGCTTCTGGCGCTGCGTCGACATGATCCGCGAGCGGCTGGGCGTCCAGCCGGTGCCCATCCAGATCCCGATCGGCATCGAGGACACCTTCCGCGGCGTGATCGACCTCGTCCGGATGCGGGCCCTGGTCTGGCGCGACGACCTGGGCAGCACGTTCGACGACCTCGACGTTCCCGCGGACCTGCTCGACGAGGCGACCCGGCATCGCGACGCCTTGCTCGAGGCCGTCGCTGACGTTGACGACGAGATCGCCCACAAGTACCTCGAGGGCGAGGAGATCACCGAGGCCGAGATCCGCCATGGGATCCGGCTCGCCACGCTGCAGTACAAGTGGGTGCCGATCGTGTGCGGCTCGGCGCTCAAGAACAAGGGCGTCCAGCCCATGCTCGACGCCGTGGTCGACTACCTGCCGTCTCCGCTCGATGTGCCCCCGGTGATCGGCCTCCAGCCGAACACGGGTGCCGAGGTCCTGCGCACGGTCGACGACTCCGAGCCGTTCGCCGCCCTGACGTTCAAGATCGCCGCGGACCCGTTCGTGGGCAAGCTTGCCTTCTTCCGCGTCTACTCGGGCACGCTCAAGGCCGGTTCCTACGTGCTCAACGCGAGCAAGGGCCGCAAGGAGCGGATCGGCCGCATCCTCCAGATGCACGCCAACCACCGCGAGGAGATCGACGTGGTCTACGCGGGGGACATCGCCGCGGCGGTGGGGCTCAAGGAGTCGTACACCGGCGACACCCTCGCGGATCCCGACCATCCGGTGATCCTGGAGTCGATGACGTTCCCGGAGCCCGTGATCGAGGTGGCCATCGAGCCCCGTACCAAGGCGGACCAGGACAAGCTCGGGATCGCGCTCCAGCGCCTCGCCGAGGAGGATCCGACCTTCCGGGTCAAGACCGACGAGGAGTCCGGCCAGACCCTGATCGCCGGCATGGGAGAGCTGCACCTCGACGTGCTGGTCGATCGCATGGTGCGCGAGTTCCGGGTGGCGGCCAACGTCGGCAAGCCCCAGGTCGCCTACCGCGAGACCATCCGCAGGGCCGCCGTCGGCAACGGCCGGTTCGTCCGCCAGACCGGCGGCAAGGGCCAGTACGGCCACGCGGTCATCAACGTCGAGCCGATGCCCAAGGGCGGCGGCTATGAGTTCGTGGACAAGATCGTCGGCGGCACGATCCCGCGCGAATACATCAAGCCGATCGACCAGGGCATCCGCGAGACGCTCGACTCGGGCATCTACGCGAATGTGCCGATGGTCGACGTCAAGGTCACGCTCGTCGACGGCTCCTACCATGAGGTGGACTCGTCCGAGATGGCATTCAAGATCGCCGGCTCCATGGCGATCAAGGACGCGGTCTCCAAGGCGAGCCCCGTGATCCTCGAGCCGATGATGCAGGTCGAGGTGACCATGCCCGAGGAGTTCATGGGCGACGTCATCGGCGACCTCAACAGTCGGCGCGGCATCATCGAGGGCATGGACCCCCGCGGATCGACGCAGGTCGTCCGCGCCGCAGTCCCGCTTGCCGAGATGTTCGGCTACGCCACGGACCTGCGGTCGATGACCCAGGGTCGGGCCAGCTACTCCATGGAGCTCAGCCACTACGCCGAGGTTCCCCCGAGCCTGGCGGCCGAGCTCGTCGCGAAGTCGAAGGTCTAACACAGGACGGCTCGCCCCGGGCGAGCGAGCAGAGGAGTCCACGAGGACATGGCCAAGAAGAAGTTCGAGCGCACGAAGCCGCACGTCAACGTCGGCACGATCGGCCACATCGACCACGGCAAGACGAGCCTCACCGCCGCGATCACCAAGTACCTCGCGCTCAAGGGCGCCGCCGAGTACCGCGCGTTCGACTCGATCGACAACGCGCCCGAGGAGCGCGAGCGGGGGATCACGATCGCGATCGCCCACGTGGAGTACGAGACCGAGCACCGCCACTACGCCCACGTCGACTGCCCGGGCCACGCGGACTACATCAAGAACATGATCACCGGCGCGGCGCAGATGGACGGCGCGATCCTGGTGGTCGCCGCCACCGACGGCCCGATGCCCCAGACCCGCGAGCACATCCTGCTGGCGCGCCAGGTCGAGGTGCCGTACATCGTGGTGTTCCTCAACAAGGTCGACATGGTCGACGACCCCGAGCTGCTCGACCTGGTCGAGCTCGAGGTGCGCGAGCTGCTGACCAAGAACAACTTCCCGGGTGACGACGTGCCGGTCATCCGCGGCTCCGCGCTCAAGGCGCTCGAAGCGCCCGACAACCCCGACGATCCCGCCTACCTCCCGATCCAGGAGCTGATGGACGCGGTCGACTCCTACATCCCGACCCCCGAGCGCCCGGTCGATCGGCCGTTCCTGATGCCGGTCGAGGACGTGTTCGGGATCAAGGGCCGGGGCACGGTCGCCACCGGGCGCATCGAGCGCGGCGTGATCAAGGTCGGCGAGGAGGTCGAGATCGTGGGCGTCAAGGCCACCCGCAAGGTCGTGGTCACCGGCGTCGAGATGTTCAAGAAGCTGCTCGACCAGGGCCAGGCGGGCGACAACGTGGGCTGCCTGCTGCGCGGCATCGAGCGCGACGAGATCGAGCGTGGCCAGGTGCTGGCCAAGCCCGCCTCGGTCACCCCCCACACCAAGTTCGTGGCCCGGGTGTACGTGCTGACCAAGGAGGAGGGCGGCCGCCATACCCCCTTCTACAACGGCTACCGGCCCCAGTTCTACCTGCGCACGACCGACGTCACCGGGGCCATCGGGCTGCCCGAGGGCGCCGAGATGATCATGCCCGGCGACAACGTCGACATGACCGTCGACCTGATCACCCCGATCGCGCTCGAGGTCGGCCAGCGGTTCGCCATCCGCGAGGGTGGCCGGACCGTGGGTGCGGGCGCCATCACCAGCATCACGGCATAGGGATCGAGATGGCGAAGCAGCGGATCCGGATCCGCCTCAAGGCCTACGACCACCGGCTGCTCGACCAGTCGGCAGCCCAGATCGTGGAGACGGCGCAGCGCACGGGCGCGGACGTCGTCGGCCCGGTGCCGCTGCCGACCCGGATCGAGAAGTTCACCGTCCTGCGGTCGCCGTTCATCGACAAGGACTCCCGCGAGCAGTTCGAGATCCGCACCCACAAGCGGCTGATCGACATCCTGGATCCGTCGTCGAAGACGGTGGACGCCCTGATGCGACTCTCGCTGGCGGCGGGCGTCGACATCGAGATCAAGATGTGATGAGCGAGCAATCGATCGGCCTCATCGGTCGCAAGGTCGGCATGACCCAGGTGTTCCAGCCGGACGGCACCATGGTTGCCGTCTCCGTCGTGTCGGTCACGCCCAACACCGTGACCCGGCTCCGGACGCCCGATCGCGACGGCTACACCGCCGTCCAGCTCGGAGCGGGCGAGCGCCGCCGGCTGACCAGGCCGCTTGCCGGTCAGCTCAAGGACCTGCCGCGGGTGGCCACGATCCGCGAGTTCCGCCTGGACAACGCGGATGACTACACGGTCGGCCAGCGGCTCGCCGTGGCCGACGTGTTCGCCGAAGGCGACCTCGTGGACGTCACCGGGATCTCGAAGGGCCACGGCTTCGCCGGCACCGTCAAGCGACATCACTTCAAGCGCGGGCCCAAGACGCACGGCTCCGACAACTACCGCAAGCCGGGCTCGATCGGCCCCGGCACCACGCCCGGCCGCGTCTACAAGGGGCTCCGGATGGGGGGCCACATGGGGCACGAGCGGGTCACGATCAAGAAGCTGCGCGTCGTTCGCGTTGACCCGGAACGGAACCTGATCCTGGTGATGGGATCCGTGCCCGGGGCGCCCGGCACGCTGACCTTCGTCCGGAAGGCGTAGACATGCCGCAGACGACCCTTTTCGACCGCACGGGTGCCAACGTCGGGACCGTCGACCTCATCGAGGCGCTGTTCGCCGCACCCGTGAACGAGGCGGTCCTCCACCAGGCCGTGACGGCCCAGCTCGCCGGACGCCGCCTCGGCACGCACGACACGCGGACCCGCGGCGAGGTCCGCGGTGGCGGTCGCAAGCCGTACCGCCAGAAGGGCACCGGACGTGCCCGCCAGGGTTCCCGCGTCGCGCCCCACTACAAGGGCGGCGGCGTGGTGTTCGGCCCCCATCCGCGCTCCTACGAGCAGCGGCTCAACAAGAAGATGCGCCGTGTGGCGCTCCGCTCGGCGCTGACCGCCAAGTTCGGCGACGACGCGATCCGCGTCGTGGACCGATTCGGCATGGACGCCGAGCCCAGGACCCGGGCCTTCGTGGCCGTGCTCGAGGCGCTGGGCGCCGGCGACGGGCACGCCCGAAGGGTGCTGGTCGTCGCCCCGGCCAAGGACGAGCCGCTCCTGCGGTCGGCGGCCAACCTGCCGTCCGTGACGGTGATCCTGGCCGACTCGCTCAATGTGGTCGACGTGCTGAACGCCGACGCCGTCCTGATCGAGCAGCCGGCGCTGGCCCGGATGGAGGAGGTGTACGCGTGAGCGAGCTGAGCGCCGCCGACATCATCCTGCGACCCGTCATCTCCGAGAAGTCGATCGACGAGTCCGCGCGCGGGAAGTACACGTTCGCCGTCCACGAGAAGGCCAACAAGATCCAGATCAAGGCGGCCGTCGAGGAGCTCTACCGCAAGGAGAAGGTGACGGTCGTCGCCGTCAACGTGCTCACCTCGAAGGCCAAGGAGAAGCGGCGGGGCACCCGCAGCGGTCGGATCGTCGGCCACACCTCCGCCTGGCGGAAGGCCGTCGTCACCCTGGCCCCCGGCCAGAAGATCGAATTCTTCGAGGGGGTGTAGGGATGCCGCTCCGAAGCTACAAGGCAACCTCGGCCGGGCGACGCTGGATGACCCGCTCGACGTTCGAGGAGATCACCACCGACCATCCGCACAAGCCGCTGCTCGAGCCCCAGAAGCGCGGCTCCGGGCGGAACAACCAGGGCCGGCGCACGGTCCGGCATCGGGGTGGCGGCGAGAAGGCGCACTACCGGCGGATCGACTTCAAGCGGGACAAGCTTGGCGTGCCCGCGCGACTGGCCACCATCGAGTACGACCCCAACCGGTCGGCCCGGATCGGCCTGCTGCACTACCGGGACGGCGAGAAGCGCTACATGCTCCTGCCGCACGGGCTCAAGGTCGGCGACGTCGTCGTCGCCGGACCCAATGTCGATGCACGCGTTGGCAACGCCCTGCCGCTGGCGAGCATCCCGCTGGGCACGACCATCCACAACATCGAGCTCGTGCCCGGCCGTGGGGGACAGATCGTCCGATCCGCCGGCACGTCGGCCCAGCTGCTCGCCAAGGAGGGCGACTTCGCCACGGTCCGGTTGCCGTCGGGCGAGATGCGCCGCGTGCCGCTGCGGTGCATCGCGACCGTGGGTCAGGTGAGCAACCTCGACCACGAGAACCAGAGCCTCGGCAAGGCCGGCCGTGCCCGCCACATGGGCCAGCGACCGGAGGTCCGGGGTGTGGCGATGACCCCGCGCGATCACCCGCACGGCGGCGGCGAGGGCAAGAGCCCCACGGGCATGCCGCCCAAGACGCCGTGGGGCAAGCCCGCCATGGGCTACCGGACGCGCCGGGGCAAGACCACCAGCCGGCTGATCGTCCGCAGCCGTCACCGCAAGTAGCCAGAGGAGCGAGCGCATGTCACGTTCGGTCAAGAAGGGACCGTTCGTCCAGCCCCGGCTTCTCGCGCGGGTGCAGGACATGAACAAGCGGAACGAGCGCCGGGTGCTCAAGACCTGGTCGCGCGCGTCGGTGATCTTCCCTGACTTCATCGGCCACACGATCGCGGTCTACAACGGACGCAAGCACGTGCCGGTGTACGTCACCGAGAACATGGTCGGACACCGCCTCGGCGAGTTCGCGCCCACCCGCACCTATCGCGGGCACGGCAGGAACGCCGACCGGTCCGCCGGGCTGCGGTAGGAGGAGCCGACGAGATGCGCGTCTCTGCGACCGCCAAGTACCTCCGGGGCTCCACACGGAAGGCCCGCCTCGTGACCGAGGCGATCAAGGGCAAGCCCGTGGAGGAGGCCGCCGCGCTGCTGCGGTTCATGCCGCAGACGGCCGCGCGCGACGTCGCGCGGGTGCTCAAGAGCGCGACCGCCAATGCCGAGAACAACCTGAGCCGCTCCGCCGACGAGCTGTTCGTCGCGGACGCGATCGCCAACGAGGGCCCGACGATCAAGCGGTGGCGCCCACGGGCCCAGGGACGGGCGTTCCCGATCCACAAGCCCATGACGCACATCACGATCGTCGTCGCCGACCGGGAGGCCTAGGCATGGGACATAAGGTCCATCCGTACGGCTACCGCCTGGGCTACACCCGACCGTGGACGGCCAAGTGGTACGCCGACAAGGAGTACACGACCCTCCTCCGGGAGGACATCGCGATCCGGCAGCTGCTCGACCGGCGGCTGGCGAACGCCAGCGTGAGCGGCGTGGAGATCGAGCGTGGCATCAACCACGTCACGGTCGCGATCCACACCGCCAAGCCGGGCATCGTCATCGGTCGCGGCGGCCAGAACGTCGAGATCCTGCGCCGCGAGATCGGGGAGCTGACCAAGCGCAAGGTCAAGCTCGAGATCAAGGAGATCCGCCAGCCGGAGCTCGACGCCTACCTCGTGGCCCTCAACATCGCCCAGCAGCTCAGCCGCCGGGTGGCCTACAAGAAGGCGATGAAGCAGTCGATCCAGCGGTCGATGAAGGCGGGCGCGAAGGGCGTCAAGATCGCGCTCGCCGGTCGCCTCGGCGGCTCCGAGATGGGACGTCGAGAGTGGGACCGGGAGGGCCGGATCCCGCTGGGCACCTTGCGTGCGGACATCAGCTACGGGCAGGTCCACGCCCACACCACCTACGGCCGGATCGGTGTCAAGGTCTGGATCTACCGCGGCGAGATCCCGGTCGAGCGGAAGCGCCGGGAGCAGGTCGCCGGCCCCGCCGCGTCGGGGCAGGGGGTGTGACGCCATGCTGATGCCGCGACGCGTCAAGCATCGCAAGGTGATGCGGGGGCGCATGTCCGGGATGGCCAAGGGCGGCCACAGCGTCGCCTTCGGCGAGTACGGTCTGGCCACCATCGAGCCTGCCTGGATCACCGCGCGCCAGATCGAGTCCGCTCGGCGTGCCATGACCCGGTCGGTCAAGCGCGGCGGCAAGATCTGGATCCGCGTGTTCCCGGACAAGCCCGCGACCAAGAAGCCCGCCGAGACCCGGATGGGTTCCGGCAAGGGTGCACCGGATCACTGGGTCGCCGTCGTTCGCCCCGGCCGGATCCTGTTCGAGATGGCGGGCGTGGACCACGACGCCGCCGTGGAGGCCATGCGTCTCGCCTCGCACAAGCTCCCCGTGGCAACCCGCGTCGTCATCCGCGACTCCGCGAAGGAGGTCACCGATGGAGATCGGTGAGATCCGGCAGCTCTCGGACCGGGAGCTCGATGACCGGCTTCGGGAGGCGAAGCAGGACCTGTGGCAGGCCAGGTTCGCCCTCTCGACCCGGCAGCTGAAGGACTACAGCCAGATCCCGGCGACGCGACGGACGATCGCCCGGATCCTCACCGTCAAGCGCGAGCGCGAGACGTCGCCGCGAGTGGCGGAGTAGGAGCGTCGGGATGCCCACCGCAGGAGCCACCACCCCCGTGCAGGGACACCGGAAGACCAAGGTCGGCCGCGTGGTCAGCGACCGCATGGACAAGACGATCGTCGTGTCCGTCGAGCGCCTGGCCCGACACCGGCTGTACAAGCGCGTCGTGCGCGTCACGACCAAGTTTGCCGCCCATGACGAGCGCAACGAGGCGCGGATCGGGGACACCGTCCTGATCGAGGAATCGCGGCCGATGTCGGCCACCAAGCGCTGGCGTCTGACCTCCGTCCTGTCCCGGGCGGGGGAGGAGCGTGCCGGTGAGACCGTCGTGACCGACGAGGTCGAGACGTCGGAGGCGATCCATCGGTCCGCCCACCCGGGCCGCCGGGCCGAAGGCGCCGAGGCGAGCGAGACCGCGGTTGACGGGCGCATCGATCCCGCGGCCGCCGGGGCCGGGGAGGTCGAGGCGTGATCCAGTCCGAGACGCGACTGCGCGTCGCCGACAACACGGGCGCCCGGACGATCCAGTGCATCCGGATCATGGGACGCTCGCGCAAGACCACGGCCGGGGTCGGCGACGTGATCATCGCAAGCGTCAAGACCGCCATCCCCAACGCGCCGGTCAAGAAGGGCGACGTGGTGCGCGCCGTGATCGTGCGCACCGCCAAGGAGTACGGCCGGGCGGACGGCAGCTACATCCGCTTCGACGAGAACGCGGCCGTGCTGATCAACAACCAGGGCAACCCCCGGGGAACGCGCATCTTCGGCCCGGTCGCCCGCGAGCTCCGGGATCGCAACTACATGAAGATCGTGTCCCTCGCGCCGGAGGTGCTGTGATGCCCGCCCGGTCCGTCCCGCAGCGCACCGCGGTGCCCGAGATCCGCAAGGGCGACACCGTGGTCGTGCTGGCCGGCAAGGACGCCGGCAAGCGGGGCAAGGTGGAGCGCGTCCTGCGCCAGGACCCCTCGCCGTCCTCCGTGCGCTCCGGCTACCGCCGGACCTCGGTCAAGGGTGGTGTGTCGGTCGTGGTCGAAGGGCTCAACATCGCCCGCAAGCACACCAAGCCGCGGCAGCGGGGCAGCAGCAACTCGATCGCGGGCTCGGCCCCGACCGTCGATCCGGGTGGCATCCTCGACCAGGCGATGGCCCTCCCGGCCAGCCGGGTGATGATCGTGTGCGGCCACTGTGACCGTCCCACCCGGGTCGGCCACCGCACGCTGGACAACGGCAGTCGCGTTCGCGTGTGCAAGCACTGCGGCGAGCCGCTGGAGGTGAGCGCATGAGCGGCCAGCTGCAGGCGCGGTACCAGAACGACGTCGTCCCGGCGCTGACCAAGCAGTTCAGCTACACGAACCCGATGCAGGTGCCGCGGCTCGAGAAGGTCGTGCTCAACATCGGCCTCGGTGAGGCGCTCCAGAACGCCAAGGCGATCGATGCCGCGATCGGCGACCTGCAGCTGATCGTCGGCCAGAAGCCGATCGTCACTCGCGCCAAGCGGTCGATCGCCCAGTTCCGCGTCCGAACCGGCAACCCGATCGGCGTGAAGGTCACCCTCCGTGGCGAGCGGATGTGGGACTTCCTGGAGCGGCTGACGCGTCTCGCCCTGCCACGCATCCGGGACTTCCGGGGCGTGCCCGGGCGGTCGTTCGATGGTCGCGGCAACTATTCGCTGGGCCTCCGGGAGCAGCTCGCCTTCCCGGAGATCGACTACGACAAGGTGGACCGTCTCCGCGGGCTGGAGATCAGCATCGTGACGACGGCGAAGAACGACGAGGAGTCGAAGCGTCTGCTCGAGCTCCTCGGCATGCCCTTCGCCGGGTAGGGCGCGGGGAGGAGTCCGAATGGCCAAGAAGTCCATGATCGCCAAGGCCAAGCGCAAGCCGCATCACCCGGTGCAGGCCTATCACCGCTGCTCGGTGTGCGGCCGCCCGCGTGCGTACATGCGCCGGTTCGCGCTGTGCCGCATCTGCTTCCGCGAGCGGGCGCTGGTCGGTGAGCTCCCGGGCGTCACGAAGTCAAGCTGGTAGAGCCGATGAACGTCTCCGACCCCATCGCCGACATGCTCACCCGGGTCCGCAATGCCTCGCGCGCGCGGCACACGGAGGTCATCGTGCCGGCATCGCGCACCAAGCGTGAGATCGCCCGAATCCTCAAGGAGGAGGGGTTCATCGCGGACGTCCGCGAGGAGCGCGCCGGCCCGGCACAGCTGCTACGGATCGAGCTCAAGTACGTCGACGGCAAGGTGCCCGTCGTCTCGGGCCTCAAGCGCATCAGCAAGCCCGGCCTGCGCGTGTACGCGCGCAAGACCGACATCCCGCGCGTGCTCGGTGGGCTCGGCCTCGTGATCGTCAGCACGTCCAAGGGGATCATGACCGGCAGCCAGGCCAAGCAGGCACAGCTGGGCGGCGAGATTCTCGCCTACGTCTGGTAGCGCGATGTCCCAAATCGGCCGTCTTCCCATCACCGTTCCCGCCGGCGTGGATGTCACGCTCGACGGGCGGGTCATCACGGTCAAGGGCCCCAAGGGCAGCCTGACCCGCGAGCTGCCGCCGCGCATCGAGGTCGCCCGCGACGGCGACTCGATCGTGGTCAGCCGGCCGACGGAGACCAAGCTCGACAAGAGCCTCCACGGCCTGACCCGTACGCTCGTCAACAACATGGTCGTCGGCGTGACCAGCGGGTATCGCAAGGGCCTCGAGATCGTCGGCGTCGGCTACCGGGCCCAGAAGGTCGGCGACAAGCTCCACCTCGCCCTGGGCTACAGCCATCCGATCGAGATCGATCCGCCCGACGGGATCAGCTTCGAGGTCGAGAGCCCGGTCCGCCTCGCGGTGGTGGGCATCGACAAGGAGCTGGTCGGCCAGATGGCGGCCAAGGTCCGGTCCACGCGCAAGCCCGAGCCGTACAAGGGCAAGGGCGTCCGGTATGCCGGCGAGCAGGTCCGCCGCAAGGCGGGCAAGGCCGGCAAGATCGGCGGGAAGAAGTGACCATGACCAGGATTGCCAGCCGCACCGCGGCCCGCACCAAGCGCCACCAACGGCTTCGCCTCCGGCTGGCCGGGACGGCGACGCGCCCGCGGCTCGCGGTGTTCCGCAGCCTCAACCACATCTACGCCCAGGTCATCGACGACGCCGGCGGTCGCACGCTGGCGGCCGCCTCCTCGCTCGAGCCGGGGCTGCGCGGTGGCGAAGGCACCAAGACCGACGACGCCAAGCGGGTCGGCCAGCTCATCGCCGAGCGCGCCAGGGCCGCGGGGATTGCCGCGGTCGTGTTCGACCGGGCGGGGTTCAAGTACCACGGGCGGGTTCGCTCGCTCGCCGAGGCGGCGCGCGAAGCCGGCCTCGACTTCTGAGAGGACACGCCGTGGCACGTATCGATCCCAACAAGCTCGCGCTCGAGGAGCGCGTCGTCCAGATCAACCGCGTCGCCAAGGTCCACAAGGGCGGTCGCCGGTTCTCGTTCTCGGCGGTCATCGTCGTGGGCGACGGGAACGGGCACGTCGGGGTGGGACTGGGCAAGGCGGGCGACGTCCCGGAGTCGATCCGCAAGGGTGTCGAGGACGCCAAGAAGCACATCGTCAGGGTCCCGATGGTGGGGACCACGATCCCGCACGAGGTGCGCGAGGAGTACGCGGCCGCACGCGTGCTGCTCAAGCCCGCATCCAAGGGCACGGGCGTCATCGCCGGCGGTGCCGTCCGTGCCGTCGTCGAGGCTGCCGGCGTGCGCGACATCCTGGCCAAGGTCCACGGCTCGACCAACCCCGTCAACGTGACCCGCGCCACGCTCAACGCGCTGAGCGGGCTCCGCTCGGTGGAGGAGCTGTCGCGTCAGCGAGGCGTGCAGCTGCACCTCGTGGTGCCGGGTCAGCCGGCTGCCGCGCCGGCGCGGGAGGTGGCCGATGCCCGGTAGGCTGCGCGTCACCCAGACCAGGAGCACGATCAGCCACATCGCCCGCAATCGGGCGACGATCCGCGCGCTCGGGCTCCACGGCATCGGCAGCACGTCGGTCCTGCCGGACAACCCGGCCGTCCGCGGCATGGTTCGCCAGGTTCGTTTCCTGGTGACCGTCGAAGAGCTGCCCGAGGCCGCCGACACGACCCCGGAGAAGCACTGATGAAGATCCACGACCTGCACCCCGCACCGGGGTCGGTCACCAGGCGCACGCGGGTCGGCCGCGGGATCGCCGCCGGCAAGGGCAAGACGGCCGGTCGCGGGACCAAGGGCCAGCGATCGCGGGCCGGGGCATCCATTCCCGCCTGGTTCGAGGGTGGCCAGACCCCGCTCCACATCCGGATCCCCAAGCTGCGGGGCTTCCGGAACATCAACGACATCGAGTACGAGGTCGTCAACGTCGGCGCGATCAGCGCCGCCGTCGAGGCCGGCAAGCTCGAGGTCCAGAAGGGCGCACCGGTCACGATCAACTCCGACACCCTCAAGCAGGCCGGCCTGGTGCGTCGCGACCGGCTGCCGCTCAAGGTGCTCGGCGGCGGCGAGGTGACCGCCACGCTGTTCGTGCTCGCCGACGCGTTCACCAGGAGCGCCCGGGCCAAGATCGAGGCTGCCGGTGGCACCGCGCAGGTGATCGAGATCCCGAGCAGCCCGCTCACGGCGCTGGGCGTCGAGGTGCCCGCCGAGGGCGCAGCGACCACCGAGCCGGCCGACGTCGCGCCCGCGCCGAAGCGCGCACGCAAGCCCAGGGCTGCCGCCGGCGCGCCGGACGAAGGGTCCGTGGCGTCCGAGGCGTCCGTGGCTTCCGAGGCGGCGCCGGTTACAGCGTCCGGAGCGGCCGCGGAGACCGTGCCCGATGCGAAGTGCGGCCGAGGCGAGTGCGGCCGAGGCGAGTGCGGCCGAGGCGTCCGATCCCGCAGCCGAAGCGCCGACCGACGACGCCGGCGCGACCGGCAACGGCTAGCCGCCCGTGTTCGACGCCCTCCTCAACGCGTTCCGCGCGCCGGACATCCGGCGCCGGATCCTGTTCGTGGCCGGGATCCTGCTCGTGTTCCGGCTGCTCGCCCACGTCCCGGTCCCGGGTGTCGACCGCACGCAGCTCAGCAACTTCCTCGACACGAACGCGATCTTCGGCCTGCTCGACCTGTTCTCGGGCGGTGGGCTGACCAACTTCTCGGTCGTTGCCCTGGGCGTCAACCCGTACATCAACGCCTCGATCATCATGCAGCTCATGACGGGCGTCGTCCCGTCGCTGCAGGCGCTCCAGCGCGAAGGTGAGTACGGGCGGACGAAGATCAACCAGTACACCCGCTACCTGTCGGTGCCGATGGCGCTCCTCCAGGCATACGGGTTCCTGGCCCTGCTCAACGCCAGCAGGGTCCTCTCGACGCCGTTCGACCTGGGCAGCTGGGAGACGATCACCCAGATCGTGACGCTCACCGCCGGCTCGGTCGTGCTGATGTGGCTGGGCGAGCTGATCACCGAGAAGGGCATCGGCAACGGCGTCAGCTTCATCATCTTCGCGGGCATCGTGAGCCGCGCACCGGGTGCGCTGACCGGGTTCATCGACAATCCGGACCTCTCGCGCCTGGTGCTGTTCGCCCTGCTCGCCATCGCCGCGGTGGCCGTGATCATCTACATCCAGGAGGGTCAGCGCCGGATCCCCGTCGAGTACGCGTCGCGCGTCCGGGGGCGGCGCATGTACTCGGGCGGCAAGACGTTCCTGCCGTTGCGGGTCAACCAGGCCGGCGTCATCCCGATCATCTTCGCGGTCAGCATCCTGCTGTTCCCGAGCCAGATCGCGTCCTACTTCACCAGCTCCGCGGGCGTGATCGGCGACATCGCCCAGGGTGTCGTCACGTGGCTCAGCAGCGGATCCTGGCTGTACGTCCTGATGTACTTCCTGCTCACGGTCGGGTTCACCTACTTCTACACGGCGTTCACGTTCAAGCCCGACGAGACCGCCGAGCAGCTGCGCAAGAACGGCGGGTTCATCCCGGGCATCCGGCCCGGCCGTCCGACCCAGGACTACCTGGCCCGCGTGGTGACCCGGATCACGGTCGCCGGCGCCCTGTTCCTGGGCATCGTTGCCGCCCTGCCCCCGTTCGTCGGGCTGGTCCAGCCCGAGTTCCGCAACATCGCGCTCGGCGGCACGGGGATCCTGATCGTGGTGTCCGTGGTCGTCGAGACGATGAAGCAGCTCGAGGCCCAGCTGCTGATCCGGCAGTACGAGGGGTTCATCCGATGAGGTCCGGATGTCCGGACGCGGCCGCTGTCCCGGCGACCACCCGGGACTGATCATGCAGGTCATCGTGCTGCTGGGTGCACCCGGTGCGGGGAAGGGAACCCAGGCTCCCTTGCTGGCGGAGCGGCTCGGGATCCCGGTCATCGCGACCGGCGACCTGTTCCGGGCGGCCGCTCGCGAAGGCACGCTGCTCGGCCGGGAGGCTCGCCGCTACATGGACGCCGGCCAGCTCGTGCCCGACGAGATCACGGTCGGCCTCCTGCTCGACCGGCTGGCCCGACCCGACTGCGGCGGCGGCGTGATCCTCGACGGCTTCCCACGGACCGCCGTCCAGGCACAGGCGCTCGACGCCGCGCTCGTCGAGCGGGCATCCGAGGTCGCCGCGGCGGTCCTGGTCGACGTCCCCGCGGAGGAGCTGATCCGGCGCCTGTCCGGGCGCTGGATCTGCCGTGCCGCCGGCCATCCCTATCACGAGGTCTCCAGCCCGCCGCGCGTGCCCGGGGTGTGCGACCTCGACGGATCCGAGCTGTACCAGCGCCCCGATGACCGGCCCGAGACGATCCGCGCCCGCATGACCCAGCAGCTGGGCGCGCTCGACGAGGTGATCGGCCATTACCGTGCCGCCGGCGTCCTGCGGACGGTCGACGGGCTGAGGTCGATCGACGAGGTGGCGGCGGCGATCGACGCCGCGCTCGCCGGGACGATCGGCGTGACGCCCGGGCCCACAGAGCGGCGCGACCGCTGATGGTGACCCGCAAGTCGAAGGCCGAGATCGAGCGGATGCGTTCGGCGGGCCGCGTCGTCGCCGAGGTGCTCGCCCTCATCGAGGAGCACCTGCGTCCGGGCGTGTCCACGGCCGAGCTTGACGCCCTGGCGGAGCGGCACATCCGCGCGTGCGGCGGGATCCCGTCGTTCCTCCACTACCTCGGTGGTCGCAAGTACGACGCCAGCGACCCCCATGCCTACCCGGCCTCGACCTGCATCTCGATCGACCGTGAGATCGTGCACGGGATCCCCGGCGATCGCGAGGTGCGGAGCGGCCAGCTGGTCTCGGTCGACGTGGGCGTGATCTACGAAGGCTGGCACGGCGACGGCGCAAGGACGTTCGTCTGCGGTGGTGCCGCCGAGGCGTCCGACGACGCGCGCGCGCTCGTCGAGACGACGCGCCTTGCCCTGATGGCCGGGATCGCGGCGGCGGTCCCGGGCAACCACATCGGTGACATCTCGGCCGCTGTCGAGGATCTGGCGAGCCCGCACGGGTACGGCATCGTCCGCCAGTACGTCGGTCACGGGATCGGCACCTCGATGCACGAGGACCCGCAGGTGCCGAACTTCCGCTCCCGCTCCAGGGGCCTGCAGCTCGCCCCGGGGATCTGCCTTGCGATCGAGCCGATGCTCACGCTCGGCACCGAGGCCACCCGAACGCTGGGTGACGGCTGGACCGTGGTGACCCAGGACGGATCGCTGTCGGCGCACTTCGAACACACGATCGCCGTCACCGCCGACGGCCCCCAGATCCTCACGACGGTCTAGGCGGTCGCACGGGTGTTGTCGGAATCCGTCGCCTTTGATATCCTCAGCGTTCGTGTGTCGGCCCTGCCGGGCCGGCACTCGTGCTGCAACGGACCAGGGAGCTAGGTTGGCGAAGAAGGACGCGATTGAAGTCGAAGGGACCGTCATCGAGCCGCTGCCGAACACGATGTTCGCGGTGGAGCTCGAGAACGGCCACCGCGTCCTTGCGCACATCAGCGGCAAGCTCCGGATGAACTTCATCCGGATCCTGCCGGGGGATCGGGTCCGCGTGGAGCTTTCTCCGTACGACCTCACCCGGGGTCGCATCACGTACCGTCTGAAGTAATCGAGGAACCCGGTGAAGGTCAGAGCGTCCGTCAAGGCGCGATGCGACAACTGCAAGATCATCCGGCGCCACGGCACCGTGATGGTGATCTGCTCCAACCCCAAGCACAAGCAGCGGCAGGGCTGACACGATGGCGCGAATTGCAGGCATCGACATCCCGCGCGAGAAGCGCGTCGAGGTCGCCCTCACCTACGTCTACGGGATCGGGCTGTCGTCCAGCCAGAAGATCCTCAAGCAGACCAACGTCAATCCCGACACCCGGGTCCGCGATCTGACCGAGGACCAGGTTGCCCGGCTGCGCGAGGTCATCGACCGGAGCTTCAAGGTCGAGGGCGATCTCCGTCGCGAGGTCGCGCTCAACATCAAGCGCCTGATCGAGATCGGCTCCTATCGCGGCCTGCGCCATCGCCGCAACCTTCCGGTTCGGGGGCAGCGCACCAAGACCAATGCCCGCCAGCGGCGAGGACCGAAGAAGACGGTCGGCGCCCGCCGGAAGAAGTGACGAGGGACCGCTAACGCATGGCCGAACGAAAGCGCGCCGTCAAGCAGCGGCGCCGGGAGCGCAAGAACGTCCCCCAGGGGCACGTCCACATCCAGGCGAGCTTCAACAACACCATCGTGACGATCACGGACCAGACCGGGAACGTGATCGCGTGGGGTTCGGCGGGCGTGGCCGGCTTCAAGGGCTCCCGGAAGAGCACGCCCTACGCGGCCGCCCTCGCCGCCGACGGTGCAGCGAAGCGTGCGATGGAGCACGGCATGCGCCAGGTCGAGGTCTACGTGAAAGGCCCGGGCGCCGGCCGCGAGCAGGCCATCCGTTCCCTCCAGGCGGCCGGCCTCGAGGTCAGCGCCATCACCGACGTCACCCCCATCCCGCACAACGGCTGCCGCCCGCCCAAGCGGCGCCGCGTCTGAGCACAGAGAGACCATGGCCCGCTACACCGCTGCCGTCTGCCGGCTGTGCCGCCGCGAGGGGATGAAGCTCTTCCTCAAGGGCAGCCGCTGCTACACCAAGAAATGCGCGTTCGAGCGGCGTCCGTCGCCGCCCGGCCAGCACGGCGTGCGACGCCGCAAGGTCGGCGACTACGGGCTCCAGCTGCGCGAGAAGCAGAAGGTCCGGCGCGTCTACGGCGTGCTCGAGAAGCAGTTCCGGAACTATTACCTCGAGGCGTCGCG
This sequence comes from uncultured Chloroflexia bacterium, assembly GCA_963841545.1. Classification (GTDB taxonomy): domain Bacteria; phylum Chloroflexota; class Limnocylindria; order Limnocylindrales; family CSP1-4; genus CAIXZV01. The sequence goes on from CAWJDE010000004.1 coordinate 247,204, forward strand.
CCATTCCGGCGTCACCGGCGAGTACCTGCTCCGGACGCTCGAGCTCCGGCTCGACAACGTCGCCTTCCGACTCGGCTTCGCGCCGTCGCGGGCGGCCGCCCGCCAGATCGTGGCCCACGGCCACGTCGCGGTGAACGGCGTCCCGACCAACGTGCCGTCCTATCGCCTCAAGATCGGCGACCGCATCGAGGTGCGCGAGTCGCACCGCGGGCGTGAGCTGTTCAAGACCGTCCGCGAGACGCTCGGCTCCCACCAGGCGCCCGACTGGTTGAGCCTCGATCCGGCGAACCTCGCCGGATCCGTCATCGCCGTGCCGCGCCGCGACCAGATGCCGCTCGACTTCAACGAGCAGCTCGTGGTCGAGTACTACTCGAGGTAGCCGCCCTCCATGATCGAACTCGAGACCCCCCAGATCGAGCCCGTCGCGGAGGCCGGCACGTACGCGAAGTACGAGGCCGGCCCGCTGCAGGCGGGCTATGGCGTCACCCTGGGCAACGCGCTGCGCCGCGTGCTGCTGTCGTCCCTCGAGGGCGCTGCGGTGACGTCGATCCAGGTGCGCGACGTGTACCAGGAGTTCTCCACGATCCCTGGCGTCAAGGAAGACGTCACCCAGATCGTCCTGAACGTCAAGAAGCTGCGCCTCAAGAGCTTCGCCACCCACCCCGTCCAGCTCCGCCTCATCAAGAGCGGCGCGGGCCCGCTGATCGCAGCCGACATCGCCGAATCCGCCGACGTCGAGATCGTCAACCCCGAGCTCGTCCTGATGACGATCGACTCGGACGACGTGACGATCGAGATGGACCTGACGGTCGAGCGCGGCGTGGGCTACCTCGCCGCCGAGCGCAGCGAGGCGCTCCCGATCGGGGTCATCGCGGTCGACGCGATCTTCACCCCGGTGCGCAAGGTCAACTACTGGGTCGAGAGCATGCGGGTCGGTCAGATGACCAACTTCGACAAGCTCACGATCGAGATCGAGACCGATGGCACCATCACGCCCGAGGAGGCGCTCTCGCGCTCCGCGGACATCCTCGTCCGGCAGTTCCAGCCGTTCGTCACGATCGGTGTCCCGGTGGCCGCCCCGGATCGGGCTGCGACCGGCGTGCCGCAGCTGCCGCCCAACATGCTGGACATGCCGATCGAGGAGCTCGACCTCCCGATGCGGGCGTACAACTCGCTCAAGCGCAACAACATCGTCAAGGTCGGGCAGCTGCTCCAGCTCAAGGACGATGACCTGCTCCGGATGCGCAACTTCGGCAAGAAGTCGCTCGACGAGATGAAGGAGCGCCTGCGGATGCGCGGCTTCATCCTCCCGGACGCCGACCTCGACGAGGCGCTCGACGGCACGGAGCCGTTCGATGACGACGAGGAGGAGGCCTGAGCCGTGGCCCATCGGATCGACGGGCGCAAGCTGTCGCGCAAGCACGGGCCGCGCATGTCGCTGTACCGGAACCTGACTGTGTCCGTGCTCCGCTACGAGCGGGTGCAGACGACCGAGGCCAAGGCCAAGGAGATTCGCGGCCAGGTGGAGCGCATGATCACGCTCGCCAAGCGCGGCGACCTCGCGGCGCGCCGGACCGTGGTGTCCGAGATGCCCAACGAGCCGCTGGTGGTGAGCAAGCTGTTCGACGTCATCGCCCCCAAGTACGCCGACCGCCAGTCGGGTTTCACCCGGCTGGTGCACATCGGCCAGCGCCGGGGCGATGCCGCCGAGATCGTCCAGGTCGAACTGGTCTAGCAACCCCCGGTCCTGGTCACCGCTCCAACGCAGCGATGCGACGGGGAGCCGGCCGATGAGGATGGGGAACGAGCAAGGCGCTCGAGAGGGCGCGCCGGTGCGCTACAGGGCAACGGTCGAATACGACGGAACGGATCTCGCCGGGTTTCAGCTTCAGCTGAACGCCCGGACGGTCCAGGGAGAGCTCGAGACCGCGCTGTCCCGCCTCTCCGGAGGCGGTCGGGTGGCGGTCGACGGGGCGGGTCGCACCGACGCGGGTGTGCATGCCACGGGCCAGGTCATCGCCTTCACCTATCGCGGGCGGCTGACCGCGGAGGAGCTCCAGCGGGCGGTCAACGCCCAGCTGCCGCCGGATGTCGCGGTGCGCGACGTCCGCCGGGCCCCGACAGGGTTCCAGCCACGCTACGCGGCGCGGTACCGGGAATACCGCTACACCGTCTGGAACGGGCCGCGCAGCCCGCTCCACGAGCGCCATGCGCTCGGGGTGCGGACCCCGCTCGATGTCGCCGCGATGGCGAGAGCGGCGTCGGTCTTCGTCGGCCGGCACGACTTCTCGGCGTTCGCCGGCGACGACCGGTCTCCGGTCCGGACCGTTCACGCGGTCCGGGTCCGGCAGGAGGGTCGCCTGGTGACGATCGACGTCCGGGCGGACGCCTTCCTGCGTGGTCAGGTGCGGCGCATGGTCGCCGCCCTGCTGGAGGTCGGTCTGGGAACGTTGGATGATGCGGGCCTTCGGGCGGCACTGGCCACCCCGAGGCCCGCGCTCAACGGGGCAGCCGCCCCGGCAAAGGGGCTGTGCCTCCGGCGCGTCGCCCTCGGACGACGGACGGTGGACGACAAGGAAGACGAGGAATGAGCGCGAAGACCTATACGCCTCGAGAGAGCGACATCGAGCGACGCTGGTACGTCGTCGACGCGACGGACGAGACGCTCGGCCGCCTCGCGACGCGGATCGCGCGCGTCCTCGAGGGCAAGCACAAGCCGACCTACGCCGCGCACCTTGACACGGGCGACCACGTGATCGTGCTCAACGCGAGCCGGATCACCGTGACCCGCGACAAGCTGTCGTCCAAGGTCTACGTGCGGCACAGCGGCTACCCGAGGGGCCTCAAGGAGGAGACGCTGGGTCATCTCCTGGCCCGCCGGCCCGAGGAGGTCATCCGCCGGGCCGTGAAGGGCATGCTGCCCCACAACCGCCTGGGAACCCAGATGCTCCGGAAGCTGAAGGTCTATGCGGGTGCCGACCACCCGCATCAGGCCCAGAAGCCCGAGCCGCTGGCCTGAACGAGGAGCCCTGATGTCGATGCCTGCGTTCTACTGGGGCACCGGCCGCCGCAAGACGGCGGTCGCCCGCGTTCGCCTGATCCCCGGAGAGGGCGAGATGGTCGTGAACGGCCGCACGCCCGAGGAGCACTTCGGTGGCGTGCTCGCCGAATCCGAGCTCTTCCTGCCGTTCCGGATCACCGGAACGGAGGGCCAGTTCAACGTGATGATCAAGGTGGAGGGGGGCGGGATCACCGGCCAGGCCGGAGCGATCCGCCACGGGATCGCCCGCGCGCTGTTGCAGGTCGACGCGGAGGCGAACCGGCTGCCGCTTCGCCAGGCGGGCCTGCTGACGCGCGATCCGCGAATGAAGGAGCGCAAGAAGTACGGGCTCAAGCGGGCCCGAAAGGCCCCCCAGTACACCAAGCGGTAGCGCTGCGTCCGGCGGGCGCTCGCGGCGTTGCCCGCTCCGGGCGGTCGCTCACGCTCGCTCGGGTGCGCTCGCTCCCGTCCTCCCGGGCGCCTTGCGCCCGCCGCGCCATCCGCAGCGTACAGTGCATCCGTGACCATCGACTCGACTGACCGCTCGCTGCGCGGGCGGGATCTGATCTCGGCGGCGGACCTGGCCGCCGGTGAGATTGCGCTGCTGTTCTCGCTGGCCACCGAGCTCAAGGCCGAGTTTGCCGGCGACCGGCGGCACGCCCATCCGCCGCTGGAGCGGCGGACGCTCGCGATGCTGTTCCAGAAGCCAAGCCTGCGGACCCGGGTGACCTTCGAGGCGGGCATGACGCAGCTCGGCGGCCACGCGATCTACCTGACCGAGGGCATCGTGCTCGGCGGCCGCGAGACGGTCGGCGACGTGGCCCGCAACCTCGAGGGGTTCGTCGATGGGATCATGGCCCGCACCGGACCGCACGAGGTCGTGGTCGAGCTCGCCGCCCGCGCGTCGATCCCGGTGATCAACGGGCTGACGATCCGCGAGCATCCGTGCCAGGCGCTGGCCGACCTGTTCACCCTTCACGAGCGTTTCGGCGACCTGCGCGGGCTGCCGCTCGCGTTCGTCGGCGACGGCAACAACGTCTATCACTCGCTCGCGCTCATGGGCGCGACGATGGGGATGGAGGTCCGGCTCGCCAACCCGCCGGGGTACGCGCCCAACGCGCGGATCGTCGCCGCCGCGGGTGAGCTCGCCGCGGCGAGCGGCGGCCGCCTCGTGTTCGCCGCGGATCCCCGCGAGGTCGTCGCCGGCGCGGCGGCGGTGTATACCGACGCCTGGACCTCGATGGGCCAGGAGGCGGAGGCCGAGGAGCGACGCGACGCCTTCGCCCGGTACCAGGTGAACGACGAGCTGCTCGCCGCGTCGCCTGACGCGGTGGTCATGCACTGCCTGCCGGCGCACCGGGGCGAGGAGATCACGTCCGACGTCATGGATGGCCCCAGGAGCATCATCTTCGAGCAGTCGGAGAACCGGCTGCACGCCCAGAAAGCGCTCCTCGTGGCGCTCCTCGGCACGTAGCGGACGGGCGGGACAAGAGCCATGGCCGGGTCGGGAAGCGATGCGCTCTACGAGCGCTACAAGGACGCGCTGCGGCGCGGTCACGTGGCCGCCCTCCAGGGCCGGCTGACCGATGCGCTCACCGCCTACGCGGAGGCGGCCTCGATCGCACCGGAGCGTGCCACGCCGCACACCAGCGCCGGAACGGCCCTGCTGCGCGGCCGGCGCCCGGAGGATGCCCTGGCCCAGTTCGACGTCGCCCTGCGCCTGGCGCCGGGTGACGAGGCGGCGCTGCTCGGCCGGGCCGAGGCGCTGGCGGCGCTCGACCGGCCCCACGAGGCGGCCGAAGCCTTCGATGCCGTCGCGGAGGTCCGGGGCAGGGCCGGGCGGCTTGCCGATGCGGTCGACGCCGCGCGGCGGGGTCTCGAGCTCGCCGAGGGACGGGACCGCCGGCGGATCCTGCGGGCGCTGGTCGAGCGGCTGCGGGCGACCGAGCCCCCTGAGCCGGGACGCGTCTCGCTCGAACGGGCCGTCCGGGTGCTCCAGGGACCGGCCGCCATGGGTCCCGCAACGGGCGATGACGGCGCGAAGGCCGGGGAGGCGGCTGCGAGCGCGGCGGCGGGCGATGAGCCGACGGACGGGACGGTGGCCGCGGAGCCTGCCACGACCCCGACGGTCCGGCGGGTGCTCGACCGTGCCCTGCCGCCCGATGCCGACGCCGCCGGCCTGGCCCGGGTTGCCGAGGCGGCGATGGATGCCGGAGACCCGGACGCGGCCGTCGAGCGGCTGCTCGATCTCGCCGCGGCCAGGCTGCTCGAAGACGCCCGGGAGGCCGCCCTCGACGCCTGCTACGTCGGGCTGTCGATCGTTCCCGACCACGTGGCGCTGCACCTCGCGCTCGTGGAGCTGTACGACGCGCGCGGCTGGCGGACGCTGGCGACCGAGAAGCTCGCCCTGCTCGACCGGGTGGCAGCCCTCGACGGCGACCAGCTGGTGCGTGAAGCCGTGAGCGACGCGCGAATCGCGAGGGGCTGACCCCCGGCCCGATCTCCCGCGGCGGGAGTGTGGGCCGCGGGAGTGGGGGGCCGGTGGGGGGCCGGTGGGGGCCGGTGGCGCCGAGGCCCGGTGCTACACTCGCCCGAGGATGGTCCCGTTCATCGAGTCGCTCGTCCGGCAGGTCACGCTGACGACGCTGCTCGACATCGCGATCACGGCCATCGCGATCTACGCCCTGTTCAGCCTGATCCGGGGCACCCGCGCGGTCACGCTCGTGATCGGGGTGACGATCCTGCTGGGGATCTACGCGCTGGCGCAGTTCCTCGACCTCCGGCTGTTCACCCAGCTGCTCCAGACGGGCGCCTTCGTGGGCGTGTTCGCGCTGGTCGTGGTGTTCCAGCCCGAGCTCCGGCGCGCCCTCGAGCGCATCGGGCGGGTGGGCACGCTCAGCTGGCTGGTGGCGCCTACCGCCCAGCGTCGCATCGAGCACACGGCCGCCGAGGTGGCCAGGGCAGCGGGCGTGATGTCGCGGCGCGGCCACGGTGCCCTGATCGTGCTCGAGCGCGAGACCGGCCTCGAGGAGATCGCCGAGACGGGCGTGATGCTGCACTCGGACCTCTCGAGCGACCTGCTGTGCACGATCTTCGCGCCCAAGACCGAGCTGCACGACGGCGCCGTGGTCATCCGCGACGATCGCATCGTCGCCGCGGCCGCGCTGCTCCCGCTCACGGACATGGAGCTCTCGCTGCGCTTCGGCACGCGCCATCGGGCCGCGCTCGGGATCACCGAGGACACCGACGCGGTGGCGGTGGTCGTGTCCGAGGAGAGCGGCCAGATGAGCGTCGTGGAGCGCGCGCGCATCGTGCGCGTTCCGAGCGAGGCGCAGCTGGCGCGCGCGTTGACGACCCTGCTCGAGACGCCGTCGGTGCCGTCCGGTCTGGGGCTCCTGCCCGGCCTGGGCGACCGCGCCTCGCGCACGCTCCGGCTGTCGCGCCGTCGGCCGCGCTCCGAGCCGGCCGCGCCGGTGAGCCCGCCACGAGACGACGACGAGGGCGGGGGCACGACGGCCGCCGTCGCCCATCAATGAGGCTGCGCCGCGGTGCGCAGCGCGTCGTCGGGCTGATCGTCCACAACTGGCCGCTCAAGGTGGCGGCGATCGGGCTCGCCACGCTCCTGTACGCGGGCCTGGTCGCCTCGCAGGACGCGAACACGATCCCGGGCCCGATCACGATCGTCCCGGTCAACACCCCGACGGGCACGGTGATCACCAATCAGCCGCTCCACGACGTCGACCAGATCCGGTACCTCGCCCCGGCCGGCGTGCCCCGTCAGCGGGCCGAGGATTTCCACGCCACGGTCGACCTGACCAACGTCAAGGCCGATGGCCAGCCGGCGACCGTGCGCGTGATGGTGTCCGCGATCGATCCCCGGGTCACCATCGTCGAGGTCCAGCCCCGCGAGATCACGATCGTCCTCGACGACGAGATCAGCAAGACGGTGCCCGTGCACGTGGAGCGGGGTCCCGCCCCGTCGGGCGTCGAGGTCGGAGCGGAAACCGTCGATCCGACCCAGGTGACCGTCACCGGCGCCGCCTCGCTGGTCAGCCAGGTCGTCCAGGCGACGGCGACCGTCAGCCTCGATGCGAACGGTCTCGACGTCGACAGCGAGATCGACGTCCGCGCGGTGGATGATGCGAACCAGGTCGTGACGGGCGTCGAGGTCGACCCACGCACCGTCCACGTCACCATCCCGTTGTTCACCGACAAGCAGTCGCGAACCGTGCCGGTCAACCCGATCGTCACCGGCGACCCGGCCCCGGGCTTCCGGATCGCCTCGGTCGAGGTCGATCCCCAGGTCGTCTCGGTGACCGGCGACGGGGACCAGCTGGCGTCGCTCAACGAGGCCGATACCGCGCCCGTGGCGCTGTTCGGGGCGACCAGCGACGTGACCCAGACCGTCACCCTCGCGCTCCCGACCGGCGTCGTGCCGACCGGCACCGCGTCGGTCCGGGTGACCGTCCACGTCGAGGCCGTCACCGAGACCCGCACCTATACCGCGGGCCTGCGGCTCGACGGCCGGGAGACGGGCTTCAGCTACGCGCTCTCGGACGATCATGTGCTGCTGACCCTGTACGGGTCGGTCGCGGACCTCGACCGGCTCTCGTCGGTGCCGCTCGTCGTCGCGGTCAACGTCGTCGGCCTGGCGGCCGGCGATCACAGCCTTCCGGTCGTGCCGTCGCTTCCCTCCGGCGTCACCGTGGCCGCGCTGTCGCCGGCGACCGTCACGGTCACCGTGACCCCGCCGGCAAGCCCGTCGCCCAGCCCCACGTCGTCGCTCCCGGGCTCGTCGCCCACGGCGCCGTCGCCGACCGCCGGCGGCGGCTCGCCGTCTGCCGTGCCCTGACCCTCCGAACCGACTCACACGTACAAAGGAGATCCATGACCCGCCTGTTCGGCACGGACGGCATCCGCGGCATTGCCAATGTCGACCTCCGCCCCTCGCTGGCGTTCGCGCTCGGGCGGGCGACCGCCCACGAGATCGTGGGACCCGGTGGGTCGATGATCGTCGGCCGCGACACGCGTCGCTCGGGCGACATGTTCGTGGCGGCGATCACGGCAGGCGCGACCTCGATGGGGGTCGACGTCCACCAGGTCGGCGTCGTCCCGACCCCGGCGCTCGCCTTCCTCGCGGATCGGGGCGACTTCGCGGCCGGGATCATGGTCTCCGCGTCGCACAACCCCGCGGAGGACAACGGGCTCAAGGTGCTCGACCCGCGGGGGCTCAAGCTGGCCGACGACGCCGAGGACGACCTCGAGACGGCCGTGCTCCAGGCGGACGAGCTGCCCTCGGTGCCCCCGGAGCAGGTGGGACGGGCGGTGGATGCGTCCGGGCTGCTCGGCCACTACGTGGAACACCGCTCGTCCCTCGCCCGTGCGGTGTCGGCCGGCGGTCTCCACGTCGTCCTGGATGCCGCGAACGGTGCGGCATTCGAGGTCGCGCCGGCGATCGTGCGCGCGACCGGTGCGCGGGTCACGGTCATCAACGACGCGCCCGACGGCGACAACATCAACCGAGGGTGCGGGGCGACCGATCCCCGTGCCCTGGGAGCGGCGGTGCGGGCGACCGGCGCGGACGTGGGCTTCGCGCTCGACGGCGACGCCGACCGGTGCGTGGCGGTGGACGAGGGCGGCGAGCTCGTCGACGGGGACCAGGTGCTGGGGATCATCGCGCTCGAGCGCCTGGCCCGCGGCGTCCTGGATGACGGCAGCCTGGTCGTCTCGGTGCTGTCCAACGGCGGGCTCCAGTCGGCGGTGGAGGCGGCCGGCGGCCGGATCGTGCGCACGCCCGTGGGTGACAAGCACATCCTCGCGGCGATGCTCGTCTCGGGCGCCGGGCTGGGCGGCGAGAAGAGCGGTCACGTGATCATCCGCGAGCACACGCTGTCGGGCGACGGGATCGTGACCGCGATCGAGCTGCTCCGGGTCATGACGATCGCGGGCGTCGGGCTGGGCGAGCTGGCCGCGGCCATCCCCCTGCTGCCCCAGGCGCAGCGCGCCGTCCGGGTCCGGCATCGCGACCAGTGGGAGAACGACGACGTGCTGCGCCGCACGATCGCCGACGCCCAGGATCGCCTCGCGCCGCATGGCCGGGTGCTGGTCCGGCCCTCCGGCACCGAGCCCGTCCTGCGGGTGATGGTGGAGGGCAGCGATCCGGCGCTGGTGATCCAGCTCGCCGACGCGATCGCGGTGCTCGCAGGGGAGCGTCTACACTAGCCGCCCGCCACCGGGCTGCGGCACCACAGGAGAACCCCCAGGCGCATGTGCGGCATCGTCGGCTACACCGGACCCCGCCAGGCGGGACCCATCCTGATCGAGGGCCTCCGCCGGCTGGAGTATCGCGGCTATGACTCCGCCGGGATCGCGCTCGTCGACGAGCACGGCGACCTGTTCGTCGAGAAGCGGGCGGGCAAGCTCGCCAACCTGCAGACGGCGATCGCCGACCGGACGCCGCACGCGGCGATCGGCCTTGCCCACACGCGCTGGGCGACCCACGGCCGCCCGAACGACATCAACGCCCACCCGCACCAGGACTGCACCGGCGAGATCACCGTGATCCACAACGGGATCATCGAGAACTTCCGCGAGCTCCGCGACGGCCTCGAGGCGCGCGGGCATCGGCTGGTGTCCGAGACGGACACCGAGGCGCTGGCCCACTTGATCGAGGAGGCGTACGCGGGCGATCTCGCCGAGGCGGTGCGGTCGGCGCTGCGCCTGGTCGATGGCGCCTATGCGATCGCCGTGATGCATCGCGGCGAGAACGACCGGCTGGTCGGTGCCCGCCAGGACGTCCCGCTCGTGGTGGGGCTTGCCGAGGGCGAATCGTTCCTCGCCTCGGATGTCGCCGCCATCCTGGCGCACACCAACCGCGTCGTGTTTCTCGAGGAGGGCGACGTCGCCGACCTGCGGCCATGGGGCGTCACGATCACGGGCGTCGACGGCGTGCCGCGCGAGCGCCCGGCCACCGTGATCGACTGGTCGCTCGAGGCCGCCGAGAAGGGCGGCTACGACCACTTCATGCTCAAGGAGATCCATGAGCAGCCGACCGCGCTGCGCCAGTCGCTCGCCGGCCGGGTCAACGCGGAGGGACGGATCGAGGTTCCGGAGGTCGCCTCCCTGACCGACGCGTTCCGCCGGGCCACGCGGGTGGAGCTGGTCGCCTGCGGAACCGCCTCGTACGCGAGCCTGGTCGGTGCTGCGGCGATCGAGGACTGGGCCGGGATCCCCGCCCGCGTCACCGTGGGCTCCGAGTTCCGCTACGCGCCCCCGCCGCTCGACGCGAACACGCTGGTGATCGCGGTCACCCAGTCGGGGGAGACCGCCGACACGATCGCCCCCACGCGGCTCGCCCGCGAACGCGGCTGTCCCATCGTGGCCGTGACCAACACGGTGGGCTCGGCGATCACCCGCGAGGCCGACGCCGTGATGTTCCTGCAGGCCGGGCCCGAGATCGCGGTCGCCGCGTCCAAGACGTTCGTCACCCAGGTCACCACGCTCGTGATCCTCGCGGCATCCATCGCGCGCGCCCGCGGTCGGCTCGGCGAAGCGCAGGAGCTGGAGCTGGGCCACGCGCTGCGCGCCCTGCCCGACGCGGCGGCGAGGACGCTCGAGCTGAGCGCGCACGCCGGCGAGCTCGCGCGCCGCTACGTGAGCTCGAGCGGGTTCATGTTCATCGGCCGCGGCTACACGCTGCCCGGGGCGCTCGAGGGGGCGCTCAAGCTCAAGGAGGTGAGCTACATCCACGCCGAGGGCTACGCGGCCGGGGAGCTCAAGCACGGCCCGATCTCGCTCCTCGACGCGGAGTGTCCGCTGGTCGCGATCGCCACCCGTTCGCGGAGCTACGACAAGCTGATCAGCAACGTGATGGAGGGCCGGGCCCGCGATGCGCGGGTGGTCGCGGTGGCCACGGAGGGGGATGCCCAGATCGAGCGCTTCGCGGACGACGTGTTCTGGGTGCCCGAGACGCACGAGGCGCTGTCGCCGGTGCTCGCGGTGATCCCGCTCCAGCTGTTCGCCTACTATGCCGCCGTCGCCCGGGGCACCGACGTCGACCAGCCGCGAAACCTGGCCAAGTCGGTGACGGTCGAGTAGCCATGGCACGTCCGGACCGGGACCCCGACCCGCCGGTCCCCGACCCGCCGGTCCCGGCCGGCGTCGTGCCGGAGGGGACGACCGAGCTCGGGATCGACATCGTCAAGGTGGACCGGATCCGGGCGGCGATGGCGCGCTTCGGCGAGCGGTTCGCGCGACGCGTGCTGACCGACGCCGAGCGGCGCTATGTCCGGGATCGTGCCGAGACGTTTGCCGGTCGCTGGGCGGCCAAGGAGGCGGTCTCGAAGGTGCTCGGGCTTGGCGTGCGCGGGATCGGCTGGCGTGACATCGAGGTGGAGCGGCTGCCGACCGGTCAGCCCGCCATCCGCCTGCACGGACGCGCCGCCCAGCGAGCCGACCAGCTGGGGATGGGTCGGATCGCGGTGTCGATCACGCACGAGGCCGAGTTCGCCGTGGCCGTCGCGTTCGGCATCCGCACGGCCGGTGGCCGCTATGTCTTCCCGCCCGACATCGAGGCGCGCCTCGACGATCGCGAGCGGGCGCTGCTGGCCCGATTCGAGCGGATGCGGCGGCTCCAGGAGGCGACGAGCCTGCTGGCCGCCGGGGACGATGGGGGTCGAGGGTCCGGCCCGGCGCCCGACGACGACGGAACCGGCCACGGCATCGATGCCCGGGCGGTCGCCGGCGAGGTGGATGGTGGCTGAGCGCCGTCCGGTCGGGTTCGGCAGCCCGTCGCCGGACAGCGTGGCGACCCCGGGCTCGGTCGACGTGCCCGAAGGTGCGCAGACGCTCGACGACGAGGCGATGGCCCGGCTGGTGCCCGAGCGCAGCAAGCGCGGTCACAAGGGCAGCTTCGGGAAGCTGCTGGTGATCGCGGGCTCGCTCGACTACGCCGGGGCCGCGCTGCTCGTGTGTCGCGCGGCGGGCCGGGCGGGGGCCGGCCTGGTGACCCTGGCGGTCCCCGAATCGCTGCAGCCGCTGTTCGCCGCCAAGGTGGTCGAGGCGACCACGATGGCCCTGCCCGAGGACGACGTGGAGGAGGTCGACCCGGAGCCGGCGCTGGCCAAGGTCCTGGACCACGATCACGACGCGCTCGTGATCGGACCGGGCCTGCGGCCTTCGCTCGCCGCGGCGGACCTGCTCCGGCTGCTGCTGACGGCACCCGGGGAGCGGACCGAGGCATGGCCCGCCGGGTCGACGACCCGGTCGGTCGACAGCACGCCGGTGGTCCTCGACGCGGAGGCGCTCCGGACGCTCGCCGCGGCCGACGGCTGGTGGACACGGGTTGGGCGGCCATGCGTGCTGACGCCGCATGCCGGCGAGTTCGCTCGACTGCGGGCCGGGAGCGGTCACGAGCCGGACGCCGACGGCGATCTCACCGCGGACGACGAGGCACGGGGGCGTGCCGCGGCCGCGGCGGCGGCCGAGTGGCGCCAGGTGGTGGTGCTCAAGGGCGCACGGACGGTGATCGCCGCACCCGACGGCGCGCTCGCCGTCGCGCCGTTCGAAAACCCGGCGATGGCGTCGGGCGGGACCGGCGACGTGCTCGCGGGCACGATCGGAGCGCTCCTGGCACAGGGGCTTGCGCCGTTCGATGCGGCACGGCTCGGTGTCTACCTGCACGGGCTGGCGGGGGACGTCGTGAGGGAGCGGATCGGCGACGCCGGGCTGCTTGCCGGCGACCTTCCGGACGCACTCCCGATCGGCCGCAGGCGGCTCGCCCGGATCGCCGAGCGAGAGCGCACGGGGCGTCGCCTCGGCTTCGGCGCGCGCCGCGACGGCGATGCGGTGACACCCGGGGCGTCCGACGGGGACGGGGCACCGACGGACCCGACCGCGAGGGGCTGACGGCGCCGTGACCGGCCGGAGCGCTGCCCGCGAGCCGAACGAGCGCCGCCCCGCCGCTGCCCGCGAGCCGAACGAGCGCCGCCCCGCCGCCGCTCGCGAGCCGATCGAGCGTCGCCTCGCCGCCGCCGGGCTGCCGGTCCTGCCGCGCACAGCCTGGCTGGAGATCGACCTCGACGCCATGCGCGCCAACCTCATGGCGCTGCGCGAGATGATCGGCCCGGGCGTCGGGATCGAGCCGGTCGTCAAGGCCGACGCCTACGGACACGGGGCCGTGCCGGTCGCCCGGGCGCTGGAGGCGGCGGGGGCCGACGGCCTGGCCGTGGCCACGCTCGACGAGGCGCTGGAGCTTCGCGACGGCGGCGTCTCGCTGCCCATCCTGGTGCTGTTTCCGGTCCCGCCCGAGGCCGCGGGCATGGCGATGGCCGGTCGGATCGCGGTTGCCGTCGGGGGCGGCCCGGGCACCGACCGCCTGCTCGAGGAGGCGGCGCGGGTCGCGGCCACGGATCCGGAGCTGGCGCTCGACGTGCATCTCGAGATCGAGACCGGGCTGGGCCGGGGCGGCGCGCTGCCCGAGGACCTCGACCGGGTGGCGACGACGATCCGCGCCGCCCCGGGCGTTCGCCTGGCGGGCGTGTGGACGCATCTTGCGGCGGCCGACCAGCTCGACGGGGCACGGCGCCAGGACGAACGCTACGGATCCGCGCTGGCGCGCCTCACCGGCGGCGCGGCCGCAGGTGACCTTGCCGTCCGGAGGCACCTTGCCGCAAGCGGCGCCGTGCTGGCCGCCGACGTCCGGCGCTGGGACGCCGTCCGGCTCGGGCTCGCCATCTACGGCCTGGTCCCGGATGGCCTGCGGCCGCCGGCGATCGCCGCCGGGACCGCGTCACGGCTGCAACCCGTCATGGCCCTGCTGGCGCGGCCCATCCGCGTCGCCGACCTGCCGGCCGGGCACGGGGTGAGCTACGGCCCGTCCTTCGTGACCCGGCGCCGGACGCGGATCGCCACGCTCCCGATCGGCTACGCCGATGGCTGGCGACGCGCCCTGTCCGACCGCTCGTGGGCGCTCGTCCGAGGCGTCCGCGTCCCGCTGGTGGGCCGCGTGGCGATGGATGCCGTGATGGCCGACGTCACCGACGTCCCGGGCTCACCGGTGACAGAAGGCGACGAATTCGTCCTCCTCGGTGCGCAGGGAGCCGAGCGAATCACCGCGTTCGATCTCGCCTCGACCTGCGAGACGATCAGCTATGAGGTACTCGCCTCAATGTCCCGTCGGATGCCCCGGGTGTACCATGCCGCGGGTTCGCCCCTGGAGGTCCGGGTCCTCGCGGGCGGGAGGTCCGAATGGCACGCATCGAGCTCTGGAACGGGGACATCTGTGATCTCGAAGTCGACGCGATCGTGAGTCCCGCGGGGACCTCACTCTGGATGTCGACGGGCGTGGCGGGCGAGCTCAAGCGCGCCGGTGGCGACGAGATCGAGTTCGCCGCCATCCGGCAGGCCCCGGCGGCCGTCGGGAGCGCCGTCGTCACCCCGGCGGGACGTCTCGCCGCTCGCTACGTGATCCACGCCGTGTCGCTCGATCGCGATCGCCGGACCAACGCCGAGTCGATCGAGCGCGCCGCGCGGAGCGTCATGATGCGGGCGCGCGAGCTCGGCATCGCGAGCATCGCGTTTCCGGCGCTCGGCACGGGCCTCGGCGGCTTCCCGCTGTCGGCCGCGGCGCGGATCGCGGTCGACGCCGTCCGCGACGAGCTGCACGTCCCGTCCACCATCGAGCACGTGGTGTTCGCCCTGCGTGGGGCTGCCGCCTACGAGGCGTTCGCGACCGCACTGGGTGACGCCGGGGATGCCGGCCGGGTCGACGCCGGCATGCCCGCGACCCCGGTCCGGACACCCGGACGATCGCCGCTCTCGGGCGAGGTGCCGCAGTGAGCATGCCGATGGAGCCCTTCGACGAGCGTCGCGAGGCGCTGGTCGAGGCGGTCGCCCGCGAGATCCGCCTGCGCGGCCTCACGGGACCGGCAGTCCACTTCCTGGAAGCCAGCCGGCCGTATCGGCCGCTCGGGGCCCAGGCCATGCTGTTCTTCGATCCTGTCCTGCGCGACCTGTTCGGCGGCGAGACGCCGGTGGCCAGCGAGCTGCTGCGCGACGATGCCGGGATCGAGGCCCTCATCGATCGCCTCGAGGAGCTCGACGAAGCGGACGGCTGGGACGCCTGAACCCTTCGGCCGATGGCTCGAACCTGCCCGGCCCGATGGCTCGCGTTCGTGTCTCCCCGGCGATCGGAGCGCGGGTGACGAGCCGTCGCTGAGACCAGCCGGCACGTGTCCGCTGCTAGCATCGAGCCGGTGAGCAGCGAGCCGAAGGCCTTCGTCACCCTCGATCACGGCACGGCCACGCTCGCCGCTGCCCTGATCGGCCGCGTGGATGGGCGGTGGCGGCTGCTGGGAGCGACCGCCGGGCCGGCATCGGTGGCCCATGAATCCCTGATCGAGCGCCTGCGACGGCGGCTGGCCGACGCAGATCCGGTGCTCGCCGCGGCGCTCGGTCTGACCGAGCCCGCTGCCGCCGCATCCCTTCCGCAGGTGGCCTGCTCCACCTCCGTGCCGCCGGAGGTCGTCGTCGTCGCGGCGACCGGCCGCGCGCTCGCGCCGCTCGCCTCGGCCGCCGAGCTCTCCGGCTGGCGCGTCCGGCGCGTCGTCCTCGAGTCTGCCCCCATCGCCTCCGTCGCCGCCTCGCTGGCCGACCCGAGGACCACGGCCATCCTCGCCGGCGCGGGCGATCCGCCGGGGGCCGACGAGCGACCGGTGATGGGCGACCTTGCGGCGCAGGTCGCCGCGGCCGTGGACCGGCGGCCGGACGTGGCGCTGGTCCTCACCGGCAGCCTGGCAACGCCGGGGGGCCGGTACGAGGTGGCCATCCATCCCGACCGACCCGGCCCGGTCGTCATGGCGCCCCGGCCCGATGCCGGTGGCGGTGCGCCGCTTCGACACCTCCTCGACGGCCTGCGGGCGGCGGACGACGACGGGCGGCGCGCCCTGGCCACCGCCACCGCAACCCTGGCCGAGGTGCTCCAGCGATCGGTGGAGCTGGTCGAGATCGGACAGTCGTGCGGGATGCGGGTCGTCGCCCGGCACGTGCCCGGGTCGGCCGCGACGGTCGAGGCGTCGATCGTCGCCGAAGCCGCGCTCCTGCCCCGCGGGTTCACCGACGCGCATCTCGACACGATCGCGGGCTGGCTCACGACGCCGATCGATCGGCTGCGCCTTCGCGATCGGTTGCGCGACCTCGTCCTGGTGCCGTGGGGCGATGCGGCCGGTGACGGCGTTGAGCTCCGCCTTGCCGCGGCACGCGCCGCCGTGGCCCGACTCGTGGCCGCGACGCGCCACCTTGACGCCCCGCCGCCCGCGGGGACGCTGGTGGCCGCGGGCGGCGTGCTCGCCGCCGCGCCGGCGCAGGCGACGGCGCTGGCCCTCGCCGATGCCGTCCGCCGCCCGGGGATCCGGGTGCTGGCCGTCGACCATGCGCGGCTGCTGGCACCGCTGGGGACCATCGCCGACCCGGACGAGCGCCGCCAGGTCATGAGCGATCTGCGCGATGAGCTCGTCGTTCCGCTGGGCACCGTGGTGATGCCGGCCGGACTTCGCCCCGGCCGGCCCGCGGGTCACCTGCACCTGCAGGCGGCGAGCACCGAGACCGAGCTCGAGCTCATGCCCGGCGGGATCGAGCGGATCGACCTGGCGCCCGGCGCGACCGCGATCGCCGACCTCCGGCTTCGCGACGCCGCGGACCTCGGGGTCCGGGTCCGGCGGCTGGCGGCGGAGACGACCGGTGGCCTGGCCGGCGTGCTGGTGGACCTGCGCGACATTCCCTTGCGCCTGCCCGATCGGCCGGAGCGCCGGCGAGAGGTGCTGGCCGCCTGGCGGCGCGACGTGATGACCGGGATCGACCGATGACCGGGGTCAGCGGGGGCGACCGATGATCGACGACGCCAGCTGGTTGGGTGAGGTTCCGTCGCGGCCGTTCGTCGAACGGGACCTCGAGGTCCGGTTTCCGATGCAGCCGGGCGATCGGCCGCTGGTCGAGCCCGGGGAGCGCGTCGCGCCCGGCGCGCCGTTGCTCGAGCGCCTGCGCGACCGCCGGGTCGAGGAGGTCACCGTGCCCCGCGCCGACGGCGTCGATCCGGTGACGGCCGCCGAGCCCGCGCCGGCTGCCGAGGCCGGGGCTGACGACGAGCCGGGGACGACCGCCGAGGCTGAGGGAGCGCCCGATCGTGATCCCACGGGCGAAGCCGGCGCCTCGACGGTCACAGCCGGCGCCTCGACGGCCCAGGCCGGCACCGTGGCGGTCACAACCGGCGCCTCGACGGCCCAGGCCGGCGCCGCGGCGGGTGACGGGCTGCCGTCGGGCCGGGGTGCTCCCTGGCGACCGGCGGCAGGGCGTCGGTTCACGACGGCCGTCACCTCGCGGCTGGGTCGCCGCGGCCCGGCGATCGAGGGGGAGCTCATGGCCCCGATCCCGGGTCGCCGGGATCGGTGGCGGCTCGTCACCGGCGACCAACGCGACCTGGTGGAGTCGCCCGTCAGCGGCGATGTCGTCGCGGTGCGCCCCGGCAGCGAGATCGTGGTCAGGGTCACCGGCCTCGGGATCCGTGGAGCGATCGCCGCGGGTTCCCCTGCCCATGGCCGCCTCGAGCTGGCCACCGACCCGTTCGGCGACCTGCGTGCGGGTGGCATCGACGTCGGGCGAGCCGGGAGCATCCTCGTCGCCGGGGCCCGGATCGACGCGGAAGCGCTCACCCGCGCCCGGGCGATGGGCGTTCGCGGGATCGTCGTGGCCAGCCTGTCGGGCAAGGACCTGCACGACTTCCAGGCGTCCGAGCGTCGTCAGCGGGCGTCGCTGCACGCGGCCCCGCCGTTCGGCGTGGTCGCCCTCGAGGGGATGTTGCGCCGGAGGATCCCGGGACCGCTGGCCGATCTGCTCACCCGGCTCGCCGGCCGGGAGGTCGGGCTGGTCATCGATCCGCCCGGCCTCGTCTTCGATGACGGTGCGACGGAGCTGCCCGCCCTGGACCCGACCTGGGTGCGTGTCAGATCGGGTCCGAGCGCGGGAGCCGAGGGACGCCTGATTGGCCCCGCGGGCCTCCGCTGGTTCGCCGGTGGCGTCCAGCTCGAGGCCGCGCTCGTCGCGCTGGGCGACGAGCCTCCGCAGGCCGTCGCGCTGGGCGACCTCGAGCGCCTGGTCTGACGCGGCCGCCGGGACGGCTTCGTGGCGGTCTGCCGGCGCGGATCCCCGCCGGCCCGCCGGCGGCCACGGGCGAGGGCCCGCAGGTTCGGCTACCCTCGGATCGATGTCCACGCCGGCCACCTTCGAACGCGTCGTGACGACGCGGGATGCCGCCGAGACCCGCGTCCTCGCCGCACGCCTGGCTGGGGCGGCAAGGGCCGGTGATCTCGTATGTCTCGTCGGCGAGCTCGGGGCGGGCAAGACGCAGTTCGCCAAGGGGTTCGCAGCCGGGCTCGGGGTCAGCGGAACGGTCAGCTCGCCGACGTTCGTGCTCATGACGGAGTACGCGGGCCGGCTGCCGCTGTTCCATCTCGATCTGTACCGGCTCGACGACGCGGAGGACGCCCTCGCGGGCGGGCTGATCGACGACCGGCAGATCGAGGGCGTCGCGATCGTGGAATGGGCCGAGCGACTCGGCTCGGCGCTGCCACGCGCCCGGCTCGACGTCATCATCGACGGCTCGGGCGACGATCCGCGGCGGATCGCGCTCCGGGCCGGTGACGGTGACTACCGCCGCTACCTCCAGGTGGTCGCGTGACGGCCGGGTCGGCTCGGAGCGGCCCGCTGCTCGTCGTCGACACGGCGACCCGGCGCGCCGTGATCGCCCTGGGCCGACTGGACGGGGCCCTCGTGGCGGAGCGCAGCTGGGTCGCCGGCTACCGCCACGGCGAGGAGCTGCTGGCCCGGATCGACGCGCTGCTGCGCGACGAGGGCGTTGCGCCCGGCGCGCTCGGCGGGCTCGTGGTGGGCATCGGGCCGGGCGCCTTCACCGGGCTGCGGGTCGGGATCGCCACGGTCAAGGGCCTGGCCTATGCGCTGGGGCTCCCGATCGTCGGGGTCGCCACGGGAGAGGCGCTGCTGGCCGCCGCCGGGACTGCCGCCGCCGGGACTGCCGCCGGGACCGCCGACACCGTCGCCGGCGGGATTGCCGTCGCCGGGACCACCGCCGCCGGGACCGCCGCCGCGACTGCCGCCGCCGGGACTGGCGCCGGGACCGCCGACACCGGCACCGCCGGGACTGCCGCCGGGACCGCCGACACCGGCGCCGGCGGGGGCCCGGTCGACCTCGTCCTGCTCCAGCCGGCCGGGCCGGCAGACGCGGTGCTCAGCCGGCCGGGCGAGCGGCCACGGATCGTGCCGGGCGGCACCGACCCGGGTCTGCGACCCGACGAGCGGCTGGTCGCCGTGGACCTCGACGGCCGGGCCGACGAGCCGGCAGCGGAGCTCGGCTTGGCGGCGCTCGGCGGGCTCGCTGCGGCCCTGCTGCGGACGGGTGCCGCCCGCCTGGCGGCCGGCGACCCGGACGATCTCGTGACCCTCGTCCCGGAGTACGTCACGCTGCCGCGTGGCGTGCGCGAAGCGGTGCCCGAGGCCCTGGTCGAGGTGACCGGTGGCGGCGAGGGCGGCGGCCGGGGGAGCCGGAGATGATCCGTGGGAGCGGGACATGACCGCTGCCCGGCCCGACACGGGACCCGTGCCCGTGCTCCGGATCCGGCCGATGGCGTTCGACGACCTGCCGGCCGTCCAGGGCATCGAGCGGGCATCGTTCAGCACGCCATGGCCACCCCAGGCGTATCGACAGGAGCTCGCATCCAACCGGCTGGCGCACTACCTCGTCGCGCTGCTGGACGACGTCGTCGTCGCGTACGGTGGCATCTGGCTGATGGTCGACGAGGCCCACGTCACCACGTTCGCCGTCCATCCGCGGTACCGCCGGCAGCGGATCGGCGAGCGGCTTCTGCTCGCGCTCCTCGACGTGTCGGTCGACCGTCGGGCTCGCGAGGCGACCCTCGAGGTCCGGCTGTCGAACCTGCCGGCGCGCCGGCTGTACGAGAAGTACGGCTTCCGGCCGGTCGGGATCCGGCCGCGCTACTACAGCGACAACGGCGAGGACGCGTTGATCATGACCACCGAGCCGCTGGCGTCGCCCGGGATGCGCGAGCGGATCGCACGCCTGCGGGCCGCGATCGACGCCTCGCCGCCGCCGTCCGACACGCCGTCCGCCGGGGGCGGAGCGGCCGGATCCGGGGCGGCCGGCCTGGCGGACGCGACCATGGCGCGCGAAGGGCAACGATGAGCGGGCCGCTCATCCTCGCGGTCGAGTCGAGCTGCGACGAGACGGGGGTCGCGGTGGTCGAGGGCGGCCGCCGCATCCATGCCAACGTCGTGGCCAGCCAGATCGCCCTCCACGCGCCGACCGGCGGCATCGTGCCCGAGGTCGCGGCACGCGCCCATCTTCGGTGGATCGTGCCGGTGATGGACGAGGCGCTGGTGACGGCCGGCGTGGGGCTCCGTGACGTCGACGCGGTGGCGGTCACCTATGGACCAGGGCTGGCGGGCTCGCTGCTGGTGGGGATCAACGCCGCCAAGGCGATCGCCTGGGCCCATGGCAAGCCGCTGGTGCCGGTCAACCACCTCGAGGGACACGTCTACGCCGGCTGGCTGCTCGACCCGGGCGAGGCGGAGCGCGACGTGCCGCCGTTCCCGCTCGTCGGCCTGGTCGTGTCCGGCGGGCACACGTTCCTGGTCGAGATGCGCGACCACCTCACGTATCGCCTGCTCGGGCAGACGGTCGACGATGCGGCCGGCGAGGCGTTCGACAAGGTTGGCCGGCTGCTCGGGCTCGGCTATCCGGGCGGCCCGGCGATCTCGCGGGCGGCCGATGGTGCGACGGCTCGCGACCGCGTGTTCCCGCGGGCCTGGCTCGGCGATTCGTACGACCTGAGCTTCTCGGGCCTCAAGACCGCGGCGCGCCGGATCGTGGCTCGGGCCAGGGCCGACGCCGGCCTGCCCGACGACGCGCGGGAGGGCACGCTGCCAGCGTCCGAGGTCGCCGAGCTCGCCTGGGGCTTCCAGGATTCGGTGGTGGACGTGCTGGCGACCAAGACGATCCGGGCCGCGGAGGAGGTCCGCGCCCGCGGCATCCTGCTCGGCGGAGGTGTGGCGGCCAATGCCGCGCTGCGCGCCCGGATCGCGGGCGAGGCCGAGGCGCGCGGCCTCGCGCTCGTCATCCCCCGACCCGCGTTGTGCACCGACAACGGCGCGATGATCGGCGCCGCCGGTGCGAGGCGCCTGGCGGCCGGCGAGCGGGCCGGTCTCGACCTCGACGCGCGGCCGTCGCTGCCGCTGGCGTCGTGAGCGATCAGCCGGCCACGACGGTCGTGACCCACCGCGGCGACCGGGCGCGGGACGATCTTCGTCTCGACCCGGCCTCCGTGCGGCGCACGCTGCGCGGCGCAGGGCTGCGCGCTCGGCATGGCCTGGGCCAGAACTTCCTGTCCGACGTCGAGGTGCTGGAGGCGATCCTGCGCGAGGCGGACCCCGGACCGGATCGTGCGGTCCTCGAGATCGGGCCTGGGCTCGGCATCCTGACCGGTGGGCTGCTCGCCGCGGGCGCGAACGTCACCGCGGTGGAGCTCGACCAGGGCCTGGCCGCGTTCCTGGCCGAGGCGTACGGATCGGAGATCGAGGCCGGCCGGCTGCGCCTGATCGAGGGCGACGCGCTGGACCAGGACCTCGTCCATCTCATCGCGCCTCCGTACGACGTGGTCGCGAACCTCCCATACCACATCACCAGCCCCGTCCTGCACCGCCTGCTCGGTGCCCCGCCACGCGCCGAGCGCCTCGTGCTCATGCTCCAGCGCGAGGTCGCGGAGCGGGTTGCCGCCGCGCCCGGCGATCTCAGCTACCTGTCGGTGTTCGTCCAGTACCACGCCCGGGCCCGCGTCGCCCTCCGGGTCGCGCGCGAGGCGTTCGAGCCGGCGCCGAAGGTCGAGTCGGCGGTGCTCGTCCTGGAGCCGTACGCGCTCGATGACCGGCTCGAGCCCGAGGCGGAGGAGCACCTCTGGCGGGTCGTCCAGGCGGCGTTCCGCGAGCGGCGCAAGATGCTCCACAACGTCCTGGCGCGCCAGCTTCCGATCCCGGCTGAGCACGTGGACGCCGCGCTCGCCGCCGTCGGCATCGCGCGCGAGCGCCGTCCGCAGACCGTCGCGGTCGGCGAATGGATCGCCCTGGCCGAGGCGCTCGGCCCGATCCCGGCCGGGAGGTGACGCTCGACCCGATGGCGGCGAACCCGGACCGGGCAGACCCGGCGCGGCGGCTCATGCCGGTGATCCGCCTCGCGCCGGCGAAGGTCAACCTCACGCTTGCCGTGCTCGGCACGCGGCCGGACGGCTTCCACGACCTGCACAGCGTCATGGTCCCGCTCGACCTGGCCGACCGGCTGTCCGTCTCGCTGTCCCCACCCGGCGGCAGGGATTCGCTCCATGTCGACGGCTTCGACCCCGGGCCGCTCGCCGAGAACCTCGTCCTGCGGGCCTTCGCGTTCGCCCGCCGCCGGGCGCAGCCGGCCTCCGGCCGATCCGAGCCGCTCCGGCCGCTGGCTGCCCGACTCGAGAAGCGGATCCCGATCGCTGCCGGGCTCGCCGGCGGGTCGTCGGACGCCGCCGCCGCCGCGGAGGCGGCGCTCGAGGCCTGGGGCGTGACCATGGACGCGGCTGCGAGGGTCTCGCTGGCGGCCGAGCTCGGCTCGGACGTCCCGTTCTTCCTTGCCGGCGGCCCGGCGCTGGTCGAGGGTCGGGGCGAGCGCCTGACGCCGCTCGGCTGGCTGCGCGACGGGGATCCGGCCGGCGATCGCCCGGGCCTGCTGCTGGTGACCCCGTCGGTGGGCGTCTCCACGCCCGCGGCGTTCGCCGCCTTCGACGCCGGCGCACGGCCGGTGGGGGGTGCCGCGCGGCTCGCCTCCGCGCACCTCGCCGACGAGCTGCGGACCGGGCTGCGCGTCGCCGACCTGCTGGCGCGGGCGTCGGTGCTGGCCGCGGCGAACGACCTCGCCCCGGCTGCCGCGATCCTGGAGCCCGGTCTGGTGCCGTTCAAGCGCGCGCTCATCCGGCTGCTGGGCCGCCCGATCGGGCTGTCCGGCTCAGGGCCGACCCACTGGGCCCTCTATCCTACGTACCGTGAGGCGCGGGAAGCCGCCGATCTCGTCAGGGCGGCGATCGCGGCCGGCGAGCTGCCCGCGCCGGGGCCGCGGCCGCCGTTCGTCTCGGCGGCCAGGATCGTGGCCCGCAGGGATGAAGCACGGAGGAACCGATGACCCGCCAGTCCATCTCGACCACCGGGGCGCCGGCCGCCATCGGCCCGTACAGCCAGGCCATCGCCACGGACAGCCTCGTCTTCTGCAGCGGCCAGCTGGGCCTCGACCCGGAGACCGGCGACCTCGTGGACGGGGTGGAGGCGCAGGCGGAGCGTGCCCTGCGCAACCTCGCCGCGGTGCTCGACGCGGCCGGCCTCACGCTCGCGGACGTGGTCAAGACCACGATCTTCCTGGCCGACATGGGGGACTTCGCGGCGGTCAATGCCGTCTACGCCACCCACATGCCCGATCCGCCGCCCGCACGGTCGACCGTCCAGGTGGCCGCGCTGCCCAAGTCCGGGCGGGTCGAGATCGAGGCGATCGCGCGCCGGGTCGAGCGCTGACCCGAACGCGGGCTCGGGCTCGACCGCCATTGGTACCGGTGCGGGGTTGCACCGCAATCAGGGTCCGGCGCGGTCCGGCGGGCTAGGTGCCGCTGTCGAACGCGCCGTCGTCGCCGGTCACGCCGTGGTCGGCGTCCGTGTCGTTGGTCCAGGTCACCGGCTCGCCCGCGACCACCTTGAGCTCCGCCGGCTCGCACCCGTTGGCCGTGATGGCGATGTCATGGCCCTCGGCCCGAACGCCGGCGACCGGCACCAGCGCGGCCAGCACCAGCGCGGCCAGCACCAGCGCGCCGGAGACGACCGCGGACCAGAGGAGCCTGGCCACGGGGGATGGGCGCGACGCGGTGCCCATCGGACCCACGATCCGGACCCGGCGCCGCGGCGCCAGCATCTCCCGAGTGTACCGCCGGCGTGTGGCCCGAACGGCGATGAGACCGTCCTGACCAGCGGCCCGGTTGACACCCCCGCCGAACCCACCCCAGAATCGGCCAGCCTCCGATGACCACACCACACACCACCCCGGGCGCCGACGGCGCCGCACCACCTGCGGAACGCCGCGCGCGGTCCAGCGGACGCGCGTCCCTGTGACCCCGTCAAGCTCGGGCCCAACCGGGCGGCCCACCGTGGCCGTCATCCTGGCTGCGGGCCTCGGCACCCGGATGCGGTCGGCGGTGCCCAAGATCCTCCACCCGCTCTGCGGGCGCCCGATGATCGAGTACGTGGTCGAGACCGCGGCGGCCGTGACCGCGGCTCGCCCCGTCGTGGTGTGTGCACCAGACGCTGACAAGGTGCGCGAGCTGGTCCGTGGCGTGGCCGACACGGTCGTCCAGGATGTCCCGCGCGGGACGGGCGATGCGCTGCGGGTCGCGGTGGACGCGCTTGACGCCGGGGTCGAGACGATCCTGGTCCTGTCGGGTGACGTGCCCATGGTCGCAGCCGAGCTGCTGACGGCGCTGCTCGACGCGCGGGCCATGGACCACGCCGCGATCTCGCTGGTCGGGGTGGACGCCCTCGACCCGGCGGGGCTCGGCCGGGTGGTCCGCAACGAGGGCGGCACCGTCGAGCGGATCGTCGAGGACAAGGACGCGACCGACGAGCAGCGGCGGATCACCGAGATCAACGCCGGGCTGTACGCGTTCGACGCCGCCTGGCTTCGGCGCCGGATCCCGAGCCTCGCGCCGTCGCCGGTCACGGGCGAGCTGTACCTCACCGATCTCGTGTCGCTCGCGCGCGACGACGGCCGGATCGTCGCCGCGCTCGACGTCGAGGACGACGGACGGCTGACCGGCATCAACGATCGCGCCCAGCTGGCCCGCGCGGAGTGGGACATGCGGGTCGAGCTCAACGATCGCTGGATGCGCGACGGGGTGACCATGATCGACCCGTCCACGGTCTACCTGGACCACACGGTCGAGCTTGCCCGCGACGTGGTGCTCGAGCCGAACGTGATCCTGCGCGGCCGGACGCGGGTGGGGGAGCGCACCAGGATCGCGTCGGGGTCGCAGATCATCGACTCGGTGATCGGTGCCGACTGCCTGGTGTGGGCGAGCGTGATCGAGCGTTCCGAGGTCGAGGACGAGGTCACCATCGGCCCGTTCAGTCACCTGCGCCCCGGCGTGCACGTCGGCCGCCGGTCCCAGATCGGCAACTACGCCGAGCTCAAGAACAGCCATCTCGGGGAGCACGTCCGCCAGCACCACAACAGCTACCTGGGCGACGCTGACGTGGGCGCCGACACGAATGTCGGTGCGGGCACGATCACGGCCAACTACGACGGCGTGCGCAAGCACCGCACGACGATCGGCGAGCGGGCGTTCCTGGGCGTCGACACCATGCTCCGGGCGCCCGTGACGGTGGGTGACGATGCCAAGACGGGCGCCGGTGCCGTGGTCACCCGGGACGTGCCGGCGGGCAAGCTCGCGGTCGGCGTTCCCGCGCGGATCCGCGAGCCCCGGCCCGCGACCGAAGAGCCGGCATCGTCGGCAGAACAGGCGCGATCGGCAGAGCCGGCATCGTCGGCAGAACAGGCGCGATCGGCAGAGCCGGCATCGTCGGGCGAGCCGGCCTCATCGGGCGAACGAGCCTCGCCGGCCGAACCGGCGCCATCGGGCGAACGAGCGTCGCCGGCAACCGGGGACGGCGGGTGAGCGACGGGGACGGCGCGTGAGCGGCCCGTTGGCGGCGATCCTGCTCCTGGTGGTCCTGACGCTGCTCGAGGGGTTCTTCGTCGCCACCGAGATCGCCCTGGTCTCGATCCGCCGAAGCCGCGTGGAGCAGCTGGTGGACGAGGGCCGGCCGGGCGCGCGGCGGGTGCGCCGCCTGCTCGAGGATCCGGGCCGGTTCCTCGCGGTCAGCCAGCTCGGGCTCACCTTCATCGGGTTCCTGGCCTCGGCCTACGCGGCCGTGAGCCTGGCCGGCGACCTGGCCAAGGCGCTCAAGTCGGCGGGCATGGACGGCGGCACCGCCGACGGCCTCGCGCTGATCGCGGTGACCGTGATCCTGGCGCTGTTCACGATCGTCCTGGCCGAGCTCGTCCCGAAGTCGATCGCGCTCGCCCACAACGAGCGGTTCGCGCTGCTGCTGTCCGGCCCGCTCGACCTCCTGGGGCGCCTCGTGGGGCCGGTCGTGGCCCTGCTGACCGGGGTCACCCGGTGGATCACCCGCTGGCTGGGCGTGGAGATGACGTCCGAGGATCAGATCAGCGCGGAGGAGCTGCGGCTGATCGTCGAGCGCGGCGGCGAGCAGGGCATCCTCGAGGCCGAGGAGGAGCAGATGATCAACGCCGTCATCGAGCTCGGCGAGCGGCGGCTGCACGAGGTGATGGTGCCGCGGACCGCGATCGTGGCCCTGCCCAGCTCGGCCTCCTTCGACGACGCCATCGACACCCTGATCGCGGAGGGCCACTCGCGGGTGCCCGTGTACGAGGCGTCGGTCGACGAGGTGGTCGGGATCCTGTACGCGAAGGATCTGCTGCCGTACCTCAAGTCCTCGTCCGACGAGCTGCCGGACCTTCGCACGTTGCTGCGCACCCCCGTGTTCGTGCCCGAGTCCATGTCCATCGACGACCTGCTCCATGAGTTCCAGCGGCGCAAGGTCCACATTGCGATCGTGCTCGACGAGTACGGCGGCACGGCCGGCCTGGTCACGATCGAGGACCTGCTGGAAGAGATCGTGGGCGAGATCCAGGACGAGTACGACGTGGAGGAGCCATTGATCGAGCGGCTCGAGGACGATCGCGCCCGGGTGGATGGCCGCGCCTCGGTCGATGACCTGCTCGACATCTGGGACCTCAAGGTCCAGCTCGAGGACGAGGACGAGTACGACACGGTGGGCGGTCTCGTCTACCACCGGGTCGGCGGCATCCCGAGCCCGGGCGACGAGGTCCAGGTGGACGGCCTGCGGCTCACGGTGGAATCCACCGACGGGCGCCGCGTGGGCAAGGTCCTGGTCGTGCGCGAGGCGAGGGACGACGAGGCGCCGGAGGCGGACGAGGAGGCGTAGGCGACTAGGCCGTGATCACCCCGGTGATGATCCCCGTGAGCTGGTCGCGAACGTCGGGGTCGATCACGTCGAGCGCGCCGAGCTCGGCGATCGCCTGGTCCCGGTGGCGGCGCGCCTCGGTTCGCGTGAAGTCGCGGGCGCCGGTGTGCTCGAGGATGGCCACGATCTCGGCGACCTCGGTGTCGGTCGGGTCCGCGATCCCGTAGAGGGCCGTCAGGCGGTCCCGCTCGGCGGGTCCGGCGTGCTCGAACGCGTACAGGACGGGCAGGGTCTTCTTGCGCCGCGCGACGTCGGTCGGCTCCTTGCCCGTCCGCCGCTGCTCGCCCCAGATGCCCAGCAGGTCGTCGTTGAGCTGGAACGCGAGACCGAGCGCCCACCCGAAGCGGCGATAGCCGCCGATCACGGCCTCGTCGTCGGTCGCCAGCAGCGCGCCCGCCTCGATCGAGGCCGAGATGAGGGCCGCCGTCTTGCGCCCGATCATGTCGAAGTACAGCTCGACGGTCATCGGCGCGTCGGATGCGGAGCTGGCGATGTCGAGGTACTGCCCCTCGCACAGCAGGACGCACGTCTCGTCGTACAGGCGCATCAGGCGCAGGACCTTCGCGTCGCTGAAGCCGAGGTCCGTCAGCCGGTGGAGGGCGATCCGCGACAGGCTGAAGATGAGGTCGCCGGTGTTGATCGCCTGGGGGATGCCGTGGACCGTCCAGAGCGTGGCTCGATGGCGGCGCTCGACGTCGCCGTCCTCGATGTCGTCGTGGACGAGGCTGAAGTTGTGCCCGAGCTCCACCGCGGCGGCGCCCGGCAGGGCGGCGCGGTGGTCACCCGCGATCGAGGCGTACGCGAGCAGGCCCAGCAGCGGCCGGATGCGCTTGCCGCGCGTGCCGTCCGAGCCGTCGAGCCCGAGGTGGTAGCGGACCATCTCGTAGACGCCTGCGGTCGGAGCGTCATGGTCGCGCACCACGCGCAGGATCTCGGCCTCGGTATCGGCGAGGAGAACGGACAGATCGAGATCGCGGGTCACGGTCATCG
The DNA here is from genome assembly GCA_963841545.1 of uncultured Chloroflexia bacterium. Lineage (GTDB taxonomy): Bacteria > Chloroflexota > Limnocylindria > Limnocylindrales > CSP1-4 > CAIXZV01. Next base: position 275,444 of record CAWJDE010000004.1, read on the forward strand.
TCGGAGCAGTGTACCGGCTCCCGGCGCAAACGTGTCCGTGAAAAGTAGCCTGTTGGAGAGGGCCCGCGCCGGTGTCCGCCGAGCCGGGCGGCGTGCGCGAGTGATACCGTCCGGAGCGTGCCCGCACCCCGCCGATACGTCACCGATGCGATCGTCCTGTCCCGCTTTGACCTGGGCGAGGCGGACCGGGTCCTGACCCTGATCACCCCCGGCTACGGCAAGCTCAAGGCGATCGCCAAGGGCATCCGCCGGCCGGCCTCGCGCATCGGCGGGTCGCTCGAGCCGTTCGCCGAGCTCAACGTCGCGCTGGCACGCGGCCGGACCTTCGACGTCGTGACCGAGGTCCGGGTCGGGCACGCGTGGCTGGCCCTGCGGGACCACCTGGAGAGTGCGGCCACCGCCTGGTACCTCGCCGAGCTCGCGGACCGGAGCCTCGAGGAGCGCCACGCCGCCGAGCCGCTGTATGCGCTGCTGCGGCGCGCCTACGAGCTGCTCGACGCGGGGATGGCCCCCGGCCGCGTCGCACGCTGGTACGAGATGCACCTGGCCGACGAGCTCGGCCAGCGGCCCGAGGTCGACCGCTGCGTGGAATGTGACCGGATGCTCGATCCCGCCGAGGCGTTCCGCTGGGTCCCGCCGCTGGGTGGCGTGGTGTGCCAGCGTTGCCCCGGTCCGCCCGCCGAGCGGACCGCGCTCTCGCTCGACGCGCTCAAGCTGCTCAAGGCGTACCAGCGGCTCGACGTCGAGGCGATCGCCGCGCTGCGGCTGACGGTCGCCGCCGAGCGCGAGGTCGAGACGGCGATGCGCGACTTCATGCGCGTGGCGCTCGAGCGGGATGCTCGCTCGCTGGCGTTCCTGGATGAGGTACGAGCGGCGCCCGGCGCCACCGCCACCGCCACCGCCGGCGCCACCGGCACGGCCGGCCCCACGACGGCGCCGGCCTGACGAGGAGGCATCGATGGTCTTCGACTCCGGCAGCGAGGCCGACGCCCACGCGCTCGAGCGGCTGCGGACGGACAGGGTCGGCTGGCTGACGACCGTCACCCCGAGCGGCCAGCCCCAGACCTTCCCGATCTGGTTCCTGTGGGAGGACGGGCCCGAAGGCGGCGAGATCCTGATCTACAGTGACCGGCGCGCCAAGCGAAACCAGAACATCGAAGCCAACCCGCGGGTGTCGCTCCACCTCGATGACGACGGCAACGGCAACGACGTCGTGATCGTGGAGGGTGAGGCGAGGGTCGACCCGTCGACGCCGCCCGTCCCCGAGCACGCGGCCTATCTCGCCAAGTACGGCGACCGGATCGTCGAGGCGCTCAACTCGCCCGAGGAGATGGCGACGATCTACAACGTCCCGCTGCGGATCCGGCCGACCCGCGGGATCGCGTTCGGCGGCTGAGGATGCCGGGGATCTCACGGGCGCGCCTGGCCGTCGGGGCGGTCGTCCTGGGGGCGGCCGCCGTGGCTCGTCCGGTGCTCGACGCCGCGGTTGCCCGCACCGAGCGTCGGCACAACCCGACCCCGGTCGAGCCCGCGACGCCGGTGTCGGACCGGGCGCGGACGCTCCACGCCACCCTGCGCGTTGCCGACCTCCACGCCGACTCGCTGCTCTTCGGGCGTGACCTCCTCGTGCGGGGTGACCGCGGGCACGTCGACGTCCCGCGCATGATCGAGGGCCGCGTCGTGCTCCAGGTCCTGTCGAACGCGATGAAGGTGCCCCGGCACCTGCGCATCGAGGGGAACGAGGACACGAGCGACGACGTGCTCAGCCTCGCCCTTGCCCGGCGATGGCCGCCCGGGACATGGCGCAGCATCCTCGCCCGCGCGCTGTACATGGCCTCGACGGCACACCGCCTGGAGGCGAGGTCGGGCGGGACGTTCCGCCTGATCGCCTCGAGCGACGACCTCGCCCGCTACCTCGTGGACCGCGAGACACGGCCGGCGATGGCCGCCGGGCTGCTGTCCATCGAAGGCGCGACGGCCCTCGACGGCGACCCGGCGAACGTCGACGTCGTGGCCGACGCCGGCTTCCGGATGATCTCGCCCGCGCATTTCACCGACACCGTGTTCGGCGCATCGGCACACGGAGTCGGGAAGGGAGGGCTCACGGCGCTCGGCCGCGAGATGGTGGGCCGGATGGAGGCCCGCGGCATCATCCTCGACGTGGCCCACGCCGCTGCCGCGACGATCGACGACGCGCTCGAGGTCGCAACCCGGCCGGTCGTTGCCTCGCATACCGGGCTGCGCGCGATCGCCGACAACGCGCGCAACCTCTCCGACGACCAGGCGCGCGGCATCGCCGCGGGCGGCGGCGTGGTCGGGATCGGGTTCTGGCCGACCGCCTGCGGGGGCGAGGATGCCGCCGCCATCGCACGCTCGATCGCCCATGCGATCGACCTCGTGGGACCCGGGCACGTGGCTCTCGGGTCCGACTGGGATGGCGCCGTGGCGGTCCCGTTCGACGCCGCGCACGTCGTCCGGCTCACCGACGCGCTGCTCGCGGTCGGGCTGGACGAGGCGGCGATCCGCGCGGTCATGGGCGAGAACGTCCTCCGGCTGCTGGCCGCGACCCTGCCCGCCGAGCGCTGACCGGGCCGCCCGGCGGCGACCCGTTCGACCCCGTGGCCCGCCCGGCAGCCTGGGAGACGCCCGGCGGCCCCGCCCGCAGCCCGCCCAGCCAGACGGCCGGCCATCGGCTCGCCGGGCGGCCGGCAGCGACCCTTCGCCAGACGGCCGGCGATCGGCTCGCCCGGCGAGCGACCCATTGCATGACCTTGGGCATGGCTCGCCAGACGGCCGGCGATCGGCTCGCCCGGCAACCGGCTCACTGGGCGAGCGACCCATTGCATGACCTTGGGCATGGCTCGCCAGACAGCCGGCGATCGGCTCGCTGGGCGAGCGACCCATTGCATGACCTTGGGCATAGCTCGCCGGGCGAGCAGCTCGTGGCGGGGAACGACCGGTCGGCGCCACAGGCAGCTCGCCGGGCGAGCAGCACGCGACACCGTGCCACCAGTCACCCGCCGGGAGAGCAATGCGGGATGCCGGAGGTCCCGCGAAGCAGGCCCCGGCCCGGGCGGCGGTCAGGATCGAGAGCCCGGCCCGGGCACGACCGCCCGGCCCCGGCGGCGACGCGCCCCGCCCGTGCGGCGGTCAGGAACGACAGCCCGGCCCGGGCGACGACACGCCCGGCCCGGGCGACGACACGCCCGGCCCGGGTGACGACACGCCCGGCCCGGGAGACGACACGCCCGGCCCGGGAGACGCCACGCCCGGCGAGCCGGACCGGCCTTCCTGGGGAGCCCGGTCGGCAGCGTACGAGACCCGGTCGGCGAGGGACTGCTAGCATCTGGGTCCCGCGCGGCCATGCCACGGTCGCGTATCAGCGGAGACACCCCTTGTCATCCACCAACCTCGATCCCGACGCCGTCGCGCCCGCGGTCGCCAACCTCGACACGATCGTGTCGCTGTCCAAGCGCCGGGGCTTCATCTTCCCGTCGTCCGAGATCTACGGCGGCATCAACGCCGTGTGGGACTACGGGCCGCTGGGCGTCGAGCTCAAGAACAACGTCAAGCGCGCCTGGTGGCGCGCGATGGTCCAGGACCGGGACGACATCGTGGGTCTCGACGCCGGCATCCTGATGCATCCCCAGGTGTGGGTCACGTCGGGCCACGTCGGCTCGTTCAGCGACCCCCTGGTCGAGTGCGGCGACTGCCATCGCCGGTACCGGCTCGACGAGCTGCCCGGAGCCGAGGACCTGTCGGCCACCGACCTGCGCGACGAGACGATCGTGACCCGGCTCGGCCTGGCGTGTCCCAACGACGGCGGGCCGCTGTCGCCCCCGCGCCGGTTCAACCTGATGTTCACGTCGCACATGGGGCCGGTGGAGGACGAGGGCTCGATCGTCTACTTCCGACCCGAGACGGCGCAGGGCAGCTACGTCAACTTCAAGAACGTCCAGCAGAGCTCACGCAAGAAGATCCCGTTCGGCATCGCCCAGATCGGCAAGAGCTTCCGCAACGAGATCAGCCCCGGGAACTTCGTGTTCCGGATGCGCGAGTTCGAGCAGATGGAGATGCAGTACTTCGTGCGTCCGGGCGATGACGCCGCGGTCGCCTTCGAGGACTGGCTGCCCCGTCGCCGGGCGTGGTACGAGGCCTACGGCGTGACGCCCGAGCGCCTCCGGTTCCGGGAGCACGCGCCCGACGAGCTCGCGCACTACGCGAAGAAGGCGATCGACGTCGAGTACAGGTTCCCGTTCGGGTGGAAGGAGCTCGAGGGCATCCACAACCGGGGCGACTTCGACCTCGGCAACCACGCGCGGGCGTCGGGCGAGAACCTGGAGTACTTCGACCAGGCCAGCGGCGAGCACTTCATTCCCTGGATCGTCGAGACCGCGGCGGGCGCGGATCGAGCCGCGTTCACGTTCCTCATCGACGCCTACCGCGAGGAGGAGGTCCGGGGCGAGAAGCGTGTCGTGCTCGGCATCCACCCCGTGCTCGCGCCGTACAAGGTCGCGGTGCTGCCGCTGCTCAAGAAGCGCCCCGAGATCGTGGACACCTGCCACCGGCTGCTGGCCGATCTCAAGCGGGATCTGATGGCCGTGTACGACGACACCGCCGCAATCGGCAAGCTGTACCGGCGGCAGGACGAGATCGGGACGCCGTGGTGCGTCACGGTCGATGTCGACTCGCTGGAGGACGGCGCGGTCACGGTCCGTGACCGGGATTCGATGACCCAGGAGCGGGTGCCGCTCGAGGGTGTCAAGCGCCTGATCCTCGATCGGATCGCCGCCGCCCGCCCCTGAGATTTCGCGTCGCCGCCGCCCGCCCTGCGGGCTAGACTGCGGCGACGACCGCCGAACGGCGGTGCACGGAGGGCGAACCGTTGGTCGGCCTCGGGTCTCCACGGGCGGATCCGCGACTGCGCGACGTGGTGCTGCTTGCCCTCGGCGTCGGCGGCCTGGTCATGTGCGTGACGCTCGTCTTCCTGGGCATGCGCTCGGTGATGGACGTTGGCGGGGCTTGCGCCGACGGTGGTCCGTACGTGTCGGCGCAGTCATGTCCGGAGGGCTCGGCCGCCGCGCTGCTGCTGGGGATCTTCGGGGGCTTCGGGTTCGGCGCCCTGGCGATGGCGTTCGGCGCCCAGGTCGGCGGGCTGTGGACCGGGGCGGCGATCCTGATCGGCTGGTCGGGCCTGTTCGCGTCGCTGGGCTGGAACTTCCTCGACTACGGATGGTTCAACCCGCCGCCGGGCGAGGGCGTGGTGTGGGGCTGGCTGATCCCCGGGATCCTGTTCGAGGCCATGGCCCTGGGCCCGATCGTGCTGGCGGTCGGCGTCCTGCGCGGGGTTCCGCGGGCCACGCTGCCCGGTCGGGGGTCGGTCCCGAGTGGCGGGCTGGGGCTCGTCCCTGGCGCGTTCCCGGTGGCAAGTCCGGTGGCCGCCCCGATGGACGGCTCGACCGAGAGCTCGACCGCGCTGCTCGACCGGCTCGAGCGCCTGGCCGACCTGCGCGACCGCGGCCTGCTTGGTGCCGATGAATACGAGACCGCGAAGGCCGCCGTCATGCGCCAGCTGGAGGACCGGCGGTGACCGTCCCCCGGCCGCTCGTCAACGCGATCATGCTGGCCTCCGTCGCCCTGGGCGTGCTCGCGGGGTTCGCGGTGTACGGCGTGCTCGCCGGCGGCTGACCGGCGGCGCAGGCCGGGTGGCAGCCGGGCGGATGGTGTGCGTCGCCCCGGCTCCGGTGCCGACCAGCACCGATCGGGACTACGGGGTCATGGCGACCCGGACCGCCGTCCCCGACGATCGTCACCAGGGTCGCGGTCGCCACGCACGCAAGGCTGGCGGCCGCGGCCGTCCACGTCGGGGTGCGTGATGGCAGGTGGTGGAGGACGTCGGACCCGCTCCAGGCTGGGGCGAACGATCGCCGTCGGCGTGATCCTCACGGCCGTGCTGGCCTTCCCGGGCTCCGCCCTGGGCGCCACCGACAGCGACCACGACGGCCTGCCCAACGGGTTCGAGCGCACGAAGTCCCACACCAACCCGTACCGCAAGGACACGGATCGCGACGGCATCCGCGACGGCAGCGAAGATCCCGACCACGACGGGCTCACCAACCGCTACGAGTACCTTGCCCACACGAATCCGCGGCGCAAGGACACCGACGGCGACGGGATCCGGGACGGGCTCGAGGATCCCGACCACGACGGCCTGACCAACCGCACGGAGCAGGCGGCGCACACCCGGCCGCGGAACGCCGATACGGACGGCGACGGGATCCGGGACGGCCTCGAGGACCCCGACCACGACGGCCTGACCAACCTTGTGGAGCAGCACGTCGGGACCAACCCGCGCAAGGCGGACACCGACGGCGACGGCACGCCCGACGCCCAGGAGGATCCCGACCACGACGGCCTGACCACGCTCCAGGAGCTGGTCGGGGGGACGGACCCGATGAACCCGGACTCGGACGGCGACGGGATCCTGGACGGGGACGAGGCGGCGGCCGGCGGGAGCGGTCCGACGCTCGCCGGTGCCCCCGGTTGCACGGTGTTCCCGGCCGACAACGTCTGGAACGAGCGGGTCGACGCGCTGCCCGTCGCCTCGAACAGCGCGACCCTGATCGCGTCGATCGGGACCGGCCGGACGTTCCACATGGACTTCGGCTCGTACTCGGGATACGGGATCCCGTACCAGGTCGTCGATGCCGCGACGCCGCGCCGCGCGGTCACCTTCGACTACGCGGACGAATCCGATGCCGGCCCGTATCCCATTCCCGCGACGCCCCTGATCGAGGGTGGCTCGGACCGTCACCTGCTCGCGGTCGACCGCGACAGCTGCCGGCTGTACGAGCTGTTCGACGTCCGCCAGACCACCGGTGGCGCCTGGCGGGCCGGCTCGGGCGCCCAGTGGGACCTCGGGTCCAACGCCCTGCGGCCCGCCGGCTGGACGAGCGCGGACGCCGCCGGCCTGCCGATCCTGCCCGGCCTGGTGCGCTACGACGAGGTGGCCGCCGGCGTGATCGCCCATGCGCTCCGGTTCACCGCGCCCCAGACGCGCAAGGCGTACGTCTACCCCGCCCGGCATTTCGCGTCGTCCTCGAGCAGCGCGAGCCTGCCGCCGATGGGGCTTCGCGTGCGGCTCGCTGCCGGTGCGAACCTGAGCGGCCTGTCGCCCGACGCCCGCGTCATCGCGGTGGCGCTGCAGCGCTACGGGATGATCCTGGCCGACAACGGGTCGCCGTGGTACGTGTCGGGGATGAGCGACCCGCGCTTCGACGACGACGTGCTCCACGAGCTCGACCGCTTTACCGGCGCCGATCTCGAGGTCGTCGACACCAGCGGCCTGGTCAACGGCCCCTGACGCCGCCGGGGCCGGGAAACCCGGGCGCACGCAGGATCCGGGCGCCGGTTGTCGTCCCCCGGACCGGCAATCCCCTGGGATCAGGCCGTGGCGGCCGCCTTCGCCTTCGGCTGGGGCTTGGCCTCGGCCTCGGCTCCCTCGCCGGGTTCGGGCGGCCAGACACCGCGGAGCCAGCTGTCGATCGCCGCCGCGGAGCGCTTGCCGTCACCCATGGCGAGGATCACCGTCGCGGCCCCGCGAACGATGTCACCGCCGGCGAACACGCCGGGCATGCTGGTCATCCCGTGCTCGTCGGTGATGAGGTAGCCCCACTCGTTGACGTTGAGCTCGGGCGCGCTGCCGGTCAGCAGCGGGTTGGCCCGGGTCCCGATCGCCACGACCACGAGGTCGCAGTCGATGGTGAACTCCGAGCCCGGGATCGGCGTGGGCCGGCGGCGACCCGAGGCATCGGGCTCGCCGAGCTCCATCTGGACGCACTTGAGGCCGGCCACCCAGCGGTCCTCCGTGCCCAGCACCTCGACTGGCGCCGCGAGATAGTGGAACACCACGCCCTCGTCCCTGGCGTGATGGGCCTCCTCGGCGCGGGCGGGCAGCTCGTCGGCCGAGCGGCGGTAGACGATGGTCGCCTCGGTTGCGCCGAGCCGCTTCGCGGTCCGCACGGAGTCCATGGCCACGTTGCCGCCTCCGACGACCACGACCCGCTGGCCGTGGAGGATCGGGGTCTCGGAGTCCGGGTTCCAGGCACCCATCAGGTTGACCCGGGTCAGGTACTCGTTGGCCGAGTAGACCCCCTTGAGGTTCTCGCCGGGCACGTTCATGAACACCGGCAGCCCGGCGCCCACCGCCAGGAACAGCGCGTCGTACTCCTCACGCAGCTCCGGGATCGTGTAGGTCCGTCCGATGATGGCGTCGACCTCGACCTTGACGCCCTCGCTCTTGAGCCGGTCAACCTCGGCCTGGACGATGTCCTTGGGCAGGCGGAACTCGGGGATGCCGTAGATCAGCACGCCGCCCGGGGCGTGGAACGCCTCGAACACGGTGACGTCGTGGCCCTTGCGGGCGAGCTCGCCGGCGGCCGTGAGGCCGGCCGGGCCGGAGCCGACGATGCCGACCTTGCGCCCGGTGCTGGTGGGCCGGCGACGCTCGGCCATGTCGGCCGGGTGGTCCATCGCCCAGTCGGCGACGTACCGCTCGAGGTAGCCGATCGCGACCGGGTTGCCCTTCTTGGCGCGGACGCAGACGCCCTCGCACTGGGTCTCCTGGGGGCACACGCGACCCGTCACGCACGGCAGCGCGTTGTCGTCGAGCAGGCTCTCCGCCGCGGCCGGCAGATCGCCGTCGCGCAGCAGCTTGATGAACCGCGGGATGTTGACCCGGACCGGGCAGCCGTCGACGCAGAACGGCTTGGGGCACTGGATGCAGCGCTCGGCCTCGAGCATCGCCAGCTGGTAGGTGAGGCCGAGGTTGACCTCGCGGAAGTTCGTCGCGCGAAGCTCGCCTTCCTGCTCGGGCATGGCGACCCGGCCGATCGCCATCCGCTCCTTGTTGCTGAGCGGGGCCTTGGGGGTGGCGTCGGGATCGGTGCCCGGCGCCGGGGTGGGGGACGCGTGCTCGGTCATGCCTTGACCTCGGTGGTGGCGCAGGCACCCTGCCTCTCGAGCGCCTGGGCTTCGAACGTGCGGTAGGTGGTCAGGCGGTCCGCCAGCTCGTTGAAGTTGACCTTGTGGGCATCGAACTCGGGCCCGTCGACGCAGGCGTACTTCGTCTCGCCGCCGATCGTGACCCGGCAGCCGCCGCACATCCCGGTCCCGTCGACCATGATCGCGTTGAGCGACACGGTCGTGGCGACCCCGTACGGCAGGGTCAGGTTGGCGACGGCCTTCATCATGGGCACCGGGCCGACCGCGTAGACGGCGTCCACGCCGCCCGCGTCGAGCAGGTCCTTGAGCGCCTCGGTGACGAACCCCGGCCGGCCGTAGCTGCCGTCGTCGGTGCACGCCACGACGTCGCCCACGGCGCGCAGCTCGTCCTCCAGGATCACCCACTCCTTCGAGCGGCCACCGATGACGCTGGTCACGTGGACGCCGCGGCGGGCGAGCTCGCGGGCGATGGGCAGCAGGACGGCGGTGCCGACGCCGCCGCCGACGCACACGGCGTGGCCGTGCTCGAGCAGCTCGGTCTCGCTGCCCAGCGGGCCGGCGACGTCCGTGATCGCGTCACCGACCTGCAGCGCGCACAGGTCCGTGGTGCTGGCGCCGATGGCCTGGATCATGAGCGTGATCGTGCCGGCCTCGGGATCGTTGTCGGCGATCGTCAGCGGGATGCGCTCGGCGCCCGGGCCCTTCCGGACGATGACGAACTGGCCGGGACGCCGGACCTTCGCGATCCGAGACGCCTCGACGACGAGGCGGACGACGTTCGGTGAAAGCTGCTCTCGCTCGACGACTGGGTGCATGCGACCTCACGAATATGTTGACACCTGCATCGATGGTCGCCCAGCGGGCGTGGCCGCGTTACCTGCCACCGGCCCCGCGATGCGGTCCGAAGGTCACCAGGCGGGCAGGCCGACCGGCGGTTCGGCGACGGGCTCCCGCGACACCCGGCGGGTCCCGGCGGTCGGCCGCAGCCGGAGGCGCAGGCTCGATGCGGCAGTCTCAGCCACCGACCGGCACCGGCCCGGGCGCCTTGCCCTTGGGCCAGTACAGCTCCTTCTTCACATGGAACTCGGGGAACTCGCGCGCCATCAGCTCGCGCTCGACGTTGAGGATCATCTCCGGGTTGCCGCAGATGTACACGACCGTTCGATCGGGCTTGAGCCCGTGGTCGCGGCAGACCTGGGAGATCACGCTCTCGGCCCGGCCCACCAGGCCCGTCCAGCCCGCATTGCGGGGATCGGCCGGCCGCGAGATCGACGGCAGGTAGGTCAGCCGGTAGGCCGGGTCGCGCTCCCAGGCCTCGAGCTCGCTGCGGTAGCCCAGCTCGTCGGCGAACGAGCAGCCGTTGAGGAGCACGGTCCGGCGCGCCTGGCCCATGGCCATCGTCTCCCGGATCATCGCGATGAACGGTGCGATGCCGGTCCCCGTCGACACGTACAGGTGCGTCCGCCGGTCGTTGGGCTCGAGCATGAACTTGCCCTTGGGCCCGATCATCCGCATCCGATGTCCGACCGGAAGCCGCCACAGGGCGGTCGTGAACCGGATGATCGGCACGTGGCGGACGAAGAACTCGTAGCCGTCGGTCCCGGCGGTGGAAGGCCCGGACGCGACCGAATACGGCCGCTGGAGGATCCGCCCCTCGGTCACCACGCCGGTCGTCATGTACTGGCCCGGCTCGAACGGGATCGGCTCCCCGTCCATCCTCACCCAGAAGTAGGCCAGGTCATGGGTCAGGTCCTCGCGGCGGACGATCGTGGCGTTGTAGGTCTCGGCGTCCGGCTCGATGACGCGCTGGTCGAGCTCAGGTTCGGTCACGGATCGGGCTCCCGGTGGATCGCGTGCGGCCGCAGGCTGGGGACGGTGGCCACCCGCTGAGTGTACGGCGGGCGCCACCGGCACGCCCGGGGCGCGGCACCAAGGCCTCGAGGGCCTTTCGTTCCGCGCTCGATGGACCGTTTGCCCGGGCGGTTCGGCCCGGGCGGTCACAACCTGTACGCAACCCGGCCGACGACGGGCACCGTCGTACAATCGCGGGGTCCCCGAGATCGTGTCTTTCGCGGGCCGCGTCCCCACGATGCCCGCCCTGTCAGCAAGGAGCCCCGTCACGATGGCCCAGAGCCCAACCACGACCGCCGATCGTCCCCACGCCGCCGCCAAGCGCTACATCTACGCCTGGGGCGGCGGGACCGCCGAAGGCAACGGCACGATGAAGGACCTGCTGGGTGGCAAGGGCGCGGGCCTCGCCGAGATGACCCTCGCCGGGCTGCCGACCCCGCCCGGCTTCACGATCACCACCGCGGCGTGCAACGACTACTTCGCCAACGGCAAGCGGCTCCCCGCCGGCCTGTGGGACGACGTGCTGGAGGCGATGAAGGAGGTCGAGCAGCGATCGGGCAAGGGCTTCGGCGACCCGGCCAACCCGCTCCTGGTCTCGGTGCGCTCGGGCGCCAAGTTCTCGATGCCCGGGATGATGGACACGGTCCTCAACCTCGGGCTCAACGAGCAGACCCTCCAGGGCCTGATCGCCCTGACCGGGAACGAGCGCTTCGGCTGGGACGCCTACCGGCGGTTCATCGCCATGTTCGGCCGGATCGTCATGGGCGTCGACGGGGCGCAGTTCGACGAGCCGCTCGAAGCGGCGAAGGCAGCCCACGGCGCCGATGCCAAGGACACCGACCTGGGCGTGGCCGATCTCCAGGGTCTGGTCGAAACCTACGAGGGGGTCGTCCGCGAGGCCACCGGACGGGACTTCCCGACCGATCCCTACGAGCAGCTCGACCTGGCGATCAAGGCGGTGTTCGCGTCCTGGTTCGGCAAGCGGGCCAACGACTACCGCAACAGCCAGAAGATCGCCCACGACCTGGGCACCGCGGTCAACGTCGTGACCATGGTGTTCGGCAACATGGGCGACGACTCGGGAACGGGCGTCGCATTCACCCGCGACCCCAACACGGGCGAGAAGGTGCTGTACGGCGAATACCTCACCAACGCCCAGGGCGAGGACGTCGTGGCCGGCATCCGGACGGCGCCCAAGATCGCGCAGATGGAGCAGGACATGCCTGCCGTCTTCGCGGAGTTCCGGCGGATCGGGCAGCAGCTCGAGCAGCATTACCGCAACGTCCAGGACCTCGAGTTCACGATCGAGCGCGGCCGGCTGTACATGCTCCAGACGCGCGATGCCAAGCGCACCGCCGCGGCGGCCGTGAAGATCGCGGTGGACATGGTCGGCGAGGGCCTGATCAGCAAGGAGGAGGCCGTCGCCCGGATCGAGCCGGCCCACGTCGACCAGCTGCTGCGCGACACGTTCGACCCGGCCGCGCTCAAGGGTGCGAAGAAGATCGTCAACGGCCTCAACGCCTCGCCCGGGGCCGCGGTCGGGCGTGCGGTGTTCGACGCCGATGACGCGGTCGCCTGGGCCGAGCGCGGGGAGAAGGTGATCCTGGTCCGGATCGAGACCTCGCCCGACGATTTCCACGGCATGGCGATCAGCCAGGGCATCATCACGGCGCGCGGCGGGGCGACCTCGCACGCGGCGGTCGTCGCCCGCCAGATCGGCAAGCCGTGCGTCGCCGGCTCCGCCGATCTCGTCGTCGACTACGCGGGCAGGCAGGCCCACTGCAACGTGACCGGGGTCGAGTTCAAGGAGGGCGACTGGGTCAGCCTCGACGGCTCGAGCGGCGCGCTCTACCTGGGCGCCCTGCCGATGGTGTCGGCGCGGTTCGAGGACCAGCCCGAGCTCCAGCAGATCCTCCGCTGGGCCGACGAGATCCGGCGCCTCGGCGTCTGGACCAACGCCGACAAGCCCGAGGAGGCCGCCCAGGCCCGCGGCTACGGAGCCCAGGGGATCGGGCTGTGCCGCACCGAGCACATGTTCCGCGAAGGCGATCGGCTCGAGATCGTCCGTGGGGCGATCCTGGTCGCCAACGTGGCCACCCGCGCGAAGGCGAAGGCTGCAGCGGGCGATTCGCTCACGGCGGACGAGCAGGCGGCGGTCGGCCGGTTCGATGCTGCGATGGGCAAGCTCGAGAAGCTCCAGCAGGGCGACTTCGAAGGCATCTTCAAGGCGATGGACGGCCTGCCGGTGGTGGTCCGCCTCATCGACCCGCCGCTCCACGAGTTCCTCCCGAACCTCGAGGAGCAGCTGGTCAAGGTGACCCGCGCCGAGGACGCCGGCGGTGCGTCGGACGAGGACAAGGAGCTGCTCACGACCATCAAGTCGATGCACGAGCAGAACCCCATGCTGGGCCTCCGGGGCTGCCGTCTGGGCCTCATGATCCCGGACTTCGTGAAGGTCCAGACCCGGGCCATCCTCAACGCGCAGATCGCGGTCAAGCGGGCGGGCGGCAACCCGATCGCCAAGATCATGATCCCGCTGGTCGGCCACGTGAACGAGCTCGCCGCGACGCGCCGCCTGCTCGAGGCGGAGGCCGAGGCGGTCCACAAGGCCGCCGGCGGCGTCGAGCTGGACTACAAGTTCGGGACGATGATCGAGGTGCCGCGAGGCGCGCTGACCGCCGACGAGATCGCGCGCGAGGCGAGCTTCTTCTCGTTCGGCACCAACGACCTGACCCAGATGACCTTCGGCTACAGCCGTGACGACGCCGAAGGCGGCTTCCTGCTCAAGTACATCGAGGACGGCATCCTGCCGGTCAATCCGTTCCAGACGCTCGACGACGCGGTCGCCGGCCTGATGCGGATCGCGGTGGAGAAGGGTCGCAGCACCCGTCCGGACATCGAGCTCGGGATCTGCGGGGAGCACGGCGGCGACCCGGACTCGATCCACAAGTGCGAGCGGATCGGCCTCGACTACGTGTCGTGCTCGCCCTTCCGCGTCCCCGTCGCCCGCCTCGCGGCGGCCCAGGCCGCCCTCGCCAGCGCCGCCGAGCGAGACCGGTAGCGACCGACCATCCGTTTGCTGACTCCGCGGAGATGCCCGGCGGTCATCCGCCGGGCATCCTGACGTTGTCGCGCCGGGCATCCTGACGTTGTCGCGCCGGGTGGTGTCGCGCCGCGCCCCGTCGTGTCGCGCCGCGCTTGCCGCACCCGGCCGCGCCGCCCGCCACCCGCCATCCGGACGTGGCCAGCGCCCGCGCCGCACCCGGCCCTGCCCGACTGCCCGTCGCCCGGACGCGGCCAGCGCCCGGCCTCAGGGCGCCGGCGACCGGATCACCCAGTTGATGTCGTTCCAGTTGATGCTGCCCACGAACAGCTGGTCGCCGATGTTCGACCCCGGCGGCGGCGTCGCGGCCGTCACGTCGCCCATCTGGTCCGGCAGCTGATAGAGCATCTGGAACAGCTGGGTCGCGATCGCCGGGTCGATCAGGAACCGGCGGGTCTCCTGCCCATCGGCCGTATCGACCACCGCGTAGACGTAGGTCGAGGGGTTGGCGAGCAGCGGCCCCAGGTCGATCACGGCCGTCTGCGTCTCGCCGCTCTCGCCCGCGCCCAGCTGCCGCCACGGGAAGTCGCGGGGCGCGTGGAGGACGATCGGGAGCGTGTTGTCGACGATCAGGCTCCGCGTGCTCGGGATGCCGGCGCCCGAGTACGGGTTCTGGAGCTCGGTCACGATCGTGCGGATCGTGTCCTTGGCCTCGTTGCGGCAGCTGTCGTCCGTCGGCGGGCACCGGAGCGCGAGCCCGTTGCCGAGGGTCACGGCGTCACCGGTGACCTCGAGGGTGAAGTCGCCGAGCTTGAGGGGCTTGGGGGTGGGCGGGGCGGTGGGGCTCGCGTCGGACGACGCGGAGGCGCTGGCCGAGGCATCGCCCGACGGCGGCTCGGTTGGCGAAGGCGAGCCGGACACGCTCGGCGGCGGGGTGGTGGCCAGGGCGACCTCGCTCGGCGCGGGGGTCGGGCTCGGTGCGAAGGGTCCGACCCCGGCCGCGAACGCGACGCCGCCGATCAGGACCGCTGCCGCGGCGATGCCGGCCGCGCGCGGGATCCAGCCCGGGAACATCGGCCCCTGGCTGAGCGTGGCGCGGAGCGGGATCACCGGCTGGCGCCCGGGCGCGACGTTGACCTCGAACGGGCGTGGGCGGCGGGTGCCGAACGGGAACGCATCGTCCACGCGCACCGACACCCCGAAGCCGACCTTCTGCTCGGGTGCGACGACCGCGCGGACGGGGTTGACCTCGAGGAGCAGCCGGCGATCCGGGTCGACCGCCGTCACCACGACCTCGACCGGGGCGTTGCCGACGTTCGTGACGGTGACGTCGTGGCGGGCGCCGCGGCTGCCGCGCGACGTCTGGGGTGCGATCTCCGCGCCGACGGCGCTGAACGGCGTGACGGTGACGTGGCCCTCCTCGACGGTCGAGCCGCGCGGATCGGCCGCCGGTCGGACGCGGACGCCGAACGTCTGGGTTCCCGCGCGAGGGGTGCTGGCGCGTGGCGGCGAGAAGGTGATGGTCGCCTTGTCCTCGGCACCCGGGAACAGCGAGAGCGACGGTGGATCGACCTGGACCCATCCGGTCACGCCGACGACGTCGATGTCGAAGCGATCGACGATCGAGCCCGAGTTGCGGACGCGGATGGTCGCCGAGGCCCGCGAGCCGGGATCGACGGCCAGGTCGGTAGGTGCAAGCGTGGCGATGGCGCTCATCGCGGGAAGTCTACGCGGCTGGGCTCCAGACGCGGAACGGGTTTCTGGAGCCCGTTCCGCGGGCCAGCGAGCGAAGGCGCGGACGTGACCACGTGGCGGAAAGCCGTCACGTTCTCCTGGCGTCCGGCCGCTAGACTGACGCCCTGGTCGGAGGCTGACGGGGAGGTGCCGGACGCGTGATCGTGTGCAAGGTCTGCGGGACCGAGAACGAGCCGGGCGCGGCGTTCTGCGGGTCGTGCGGCTCGTTCCTGGAGTGGAACGCGGAGCCGGCGACACCGGATCCCGGTGCCGGTGCCGACTCGCCGACCGCGACCGTCCCGATCGCACCCATCCCGCCGGTCATCCCGGCGCCGCCGGCCGAGCCCGCCCCGCCGGATCCCGGCCCGCCGCCCGGGTCCGTCATCGTTTGCCCCGCCTGCGGCACGCCGAACGAGGCCTCCCGAACCTTCTGCCGCAGCTGTGCCACCGAGCTCGCGCCGGCCTCCACCGAGGCCCCGCCCGCCGCCCCGCCCCGCCCGCCCCGTTCCGGCCCGCCAGTCGCGCTCCTGGGCGGGGCCGCGGCGATCGTGCTGCTCGTCGCGCTGGGTGCCGTGTTCGTGTTGCCCCGGCTTGCGCCCGCGGGCTCCGCGACGACGGCACCCTCGGGATCGTCGCCCATCGGCCTTGGCGGATCGCCAACTGCCCCGCCGAGCGGCGCAGATACTCCCGGACCGAGCGAGCCGGCATCGCCCGGGGCGAGCGCGTCGGCCTCGCCATCGTCGACGCCACCTCCGGTCGGGTCTCCCACGCCGTCGCCGACACCGCCGCCCCTCACGGGGAAGATCGTGTTCTCGGCGACCAAGAACGGGAACGCGAACGTGTGGGTCTGGAACGCCGTCGACGGCAGCCTGCACAAGCTCGCGGACGGCCCGGGAAACCAGTCCGACCCGTCGTGGAAGTGGGATCGATCGGCCGCCGTCTACCTCACCGCGAACGGTCTCCGGATCATCAACGCCAACGGCACCCTGCCCAGCGTTCCCGATTTCACACACCACGGCGCCGATCGGCATCCCGCCTGGTCGCCGAACGGGAAGCTGGTGGCCTTTGCGTCCACCCTGGCCCACAAGCAGGGAGCGCTCAACGGCAGTCTCGACATCTACACCCGTCCGGTGGCCAACAACAAGATCACGAACCGGCTGACCGACGATCCCGCGGACGACTGGGATCCGAGCTGGTCCCCCGACGGGTCGACGATCGCCTTCGCGTCCCAGCGGAACGGCCACGCGCAGCTGTTCCTGATGAACGCAAACGGCAACCGGCAGCGTCTGCTCGACCTCGGCCCCGGCATCTACGACGACCCGTCGTTCTCGCCCGACGGGCAGTGGCTCGCGTTCACGCGGCGTGACGACGCAAGCGCCCCCAAGGCGCTGTACGTCGTGCACCCGGACGGGACGGGGATGCGCAGGCTCACCGACGTGAGCGTCAACGAGAGTGACCCCACCTGGTCACCGGACAGCCGGGCCATCGCCGTGGTCCGGGCCGAATCGGGGACGCCGGTCGTGATCGTGGACGCCTCCACGGGCGAGGAGCTCGAGCGGTTCGGCGTGCAGGGCGCAACCAACGCCCAGCCCGACTGGCGCTGACCTGTCGCGAACTCGTCCGGTGCCGAACTCCTGCCGAGCTCTCCGCGATCTCGTCCGGCGATGCTCGGCAAGCCAATACGCACGCCTGCCGGGTTGCCCTCACGGGGCGGGTGGTGGATAACGGGCTGGACCCGTTCACGCAGAGGGTGGCACCATACGTTGGCCGTCGCCGCCCAGGCGGCGTGAGGGTGGAGACCGCCATTGCGAGACGGACGGCGTCCGGCTCGATCGGCTCAGGAGCCTGAACCGGCTTCTGTGCCCCTCGTCGTCCCGGCGAAGATCCGCATCCCGGCCCCGCAGGCGCTGCAACGCACGCGCCTCGAGGCACGCCTTGCCGAGGCGTGGCGTCACCGGTTGACGCTGGTCGTCGCACCTGCCGGATCCGGAAAGACCACGCTCGTCGCGAGGTTCGCGACGGGCACCGACGCTCCGGTCGGCTGGTACCGCGCCGAGACCTGGGACGCCGACGAGGCATCGTTCGTCCGGCACGTCGAGGCCGCGCTCGTGGCCGCGCTGCCAGGCCTCCCGGGCGGGTCGGAGACCCTGGAGGACCTTGCCAAGTCGCTCGAGTCGTTCCCGGCCCCTGCGGCGGCGGGGCTCGTCATCGACGACAGCCACGCCCTCGAGGGCACGGCCGCCGAAGCGGCCCTCGGCCGCCTCGTCGACTACGCGCCACCGTGGCTCGCGATCGTCGTCGCGGGCCGGGTTCCGCCATCGATCAACCTGCCTCGGCTGCGGGTCTCGGGCGAGGTCCTCGAGCTCGGCCAGGACGACCTCCGCTTCCGCTCATGGGAGGTCGAGCAGCTGTTCCGTGACGTCTACCACGATCCGATCCCACCCACGGACCTCGCGGTGCTCGCCCGACGAACCGAAGGCTGGGCGGCCGGCCTCCAGCTGTTCCATCTCGCCACGCGTGGGCGGTCGGTCGAGGAGCGCCGGCGCGTGCTCGGCAGCGCGGGCGTGAGCGGCCGCCTGCTGCGCGAGTACCTCGCCCAGAACGTCCTCGCCGGGCTGCCCGAGGATCTCCGGCTCTTCCTCCTGGACACGTGCGTGCTGGGGCGGCTGTCGGGTTCGCTGTGCGACCGGCTGCTGGGCGCGACGGGCAGCGGCGCGATGCTCGACGAGCTGGCCAGGCGAAGCGTGTTCACCGTCCCCGTCGAGGGCGCCGAGGACGTCTACCGGTATCACTCGGTGCTGCGCCAGCACCTGGATCGCCTGCTGGTCGAGGCCCATGGCGAGGTCGAGGCGAGAGCCCGGCATGCCCGCGCCGGTGAGCTGCTCGAGGACGACGGCGCGCTGTCCGAGGCGCTGCGGGCCTACTGCCGTGCCGAGGACTGGACGGCGGTGCGCCGGCTGCTCGGCCGCCAGGGCGAGCATCTCGCGGCTGCCGTTCGCAGCGGCTGGATCGATGCCGTGCCGCCGGCGATCGAACGTCACGATCCATGGGTCGCGCTCGCGGTCGCCCGGCGCGCCAGGAACGACGGCCGCTGGACCTCCGCGATCGATGGCTACGTGCGGGCCGAGGCCGCGTTCGGTCCCTCCCGGGCTGCCGACGCGCCCCGTCGCGAGCGCCAGGCGATCGTCGCGTGGCTGGATCCGGCGGCCATGCCACCCCCCGATGCCGCCGGCGTGCTGCGCACGGGCCTCGTTCGCGAGCCGGCGCTCGCCGCGCGCGAGCCGGCGCATCTCGATGACCCGGCGCTCCCGGTGGCGCGCGGGCTCCTGGCGCTCGCAGCCGGCGAGGCAGGCGACGCCCGGCGTCTGCTCTCGGAAGCCGCTGACGCCGGGGAGGGCGGGCCGCTTGCCGTTTCGGTGGCGCGTCTTGCCGCGCTGGTGGCCGGCCGGCTGGTCGGTGATCCGTGGTCGCCGGCCACGCTCGACCTGGCCGTGGAGGAGGCCGAGCGAGCCGGGTCGCCGTGGCTCGCGCGGCTCGGTCGTGCCCTCGGATCCGTGCTCGGCGGCGGCTCGTTCGACGGTGGATCGCTCGATCGGGCGACCCTCGACGGCTTCGTCGACGCCGAGGCCGGCGGAAGCCCGCCAAGCGACGACGGCGCCCTGGGTCGCGATCCCGATCCCTTGCAGCGAGCCGGGCGCGACCCATGGACGCCCGCGATCCTGCAGCTGGCCCTGGCCTGGGCGCGATCCGACAACCCGGAGCTCCGACTGCGGGCGGCCGACCGATCGGCGACCGCGTTCCGCCGCCTGGGCGCCGGCGTGCTCGAGGCCTGGTCGCGCGGGTTGATGGCCCTCGCGTCGGCATCGCTCGGGACCTCCGACGCGCGCGATGCCGCGCTCGTGGCCGAGTCGGCGGGCCGTGCCGCGGGGACGCAGGTACCGCGCCTGCTCGCCTACGTCGCCCTCGCCGAGGTCGACGCCTCGCACGCCGGGGACTATGCGCTGATGGCCGAGGCCCTCGCCGACGACACCGGACTGGTCGTGCCGACCGGGGAGCTGCGGGTCGCGGGGACGGATCCGGCTTCGGCCGCCGCCCCGGAGCACCCGGGCCCGGGCGCGGCGGCGCCCGGGGCATCCGGACCGTCGCCCATCGCGGAGGTGCGGATCCGTGCGTTCGGGGGGTTCGGGCTCGACATCGACGGCCGACCGGTGCCGCTCGACGGCGCGAAGCCACGCGTCCGGACGTTGCTGCGGCTGCTCGCCATCCATGCCGGCGCATTCGTGCATCGCGAGGTCCTGCAGGAGGCGTTGTGGCCCGACGCTGATGCCGCCGCCGGCGCGCGGAGCCTGCACGTCGCGCTGTCCTCGCTTCGTCGCTGGCTCGACGACGTTGCCCGGCCCGTCGGCAGCGCGCTCGTCGAGCGCGACGGCGATGCGTATCGGCTCGCCGTCCCGGCCTCCGCCGTCGACGTGGGGCGCTTCGATGCGGCCCTGGCGGACGCGCGGGCGGTCCGCTCGCGAGGGCAGCCGGCCGCCGCCGCCCTGTCGGCGGCGATCGAGGAGTACCGCGGCGACCTGCTGCCCGAGGAGGGGCCGGCCGACTGGCTCGTCCCGGCCCGCGATCATCAGCGCGAGGCCGCCGTCGAGGCGGCCCGGGGTCTCGCCGAGGAGGCGCTGCTGGCGGATGATTCGGCGACGGCGGTCCGCGCCTGCCGCTTCGGGCTCGAGCTCGATCGCTACCAGGACGCGTTGTGGCGGATCCTGATCGAGGCTCGCGAACGCGCCGGGGACCCTGGCGCCGCGTCCCGGGACCGGCGGGAGTACGCGGCCATCCTCGAAGGGCTCGGAGTCGCCGAGGGGGTACAGATCGCGGCGTCCTGACCGCGACGCCGGCCGTTGCCCTCGCTCCATGGGATCTGGGGCGCGTCCGGCGCCAGCGAGGGAGGCGACCGAGGGCCGACGACGCGCGGCGGACCGCGGGCGAGGAGGCGGGCCGGTCAGCCCTTCCTGAACAGCTCGAACAGCGAGATCGAGACCGGCGTGCCGTCGGGACCGTTGGTCGACGTCACGCGGATCGTCATCGAATCGATGTTGGAGGCCGACAGGTCGAACGTCTGCGGGTCGTGCTCGTCCTTGAGCGTGATGGTCTGCGAGGTGCCGTCCGGGAAGTCGAACTCGAGCGTGGCCGGCCGGCGCATGTCGACGAACGCGTCCTGGTTCCCGATGTGCACGATGACCGAGCTCAGGTTCGTCGGCTTTGCGAACTTGACGGTGATCGACGGCGACGCGCCGTTCCCCTGCCAGTCGGTGTTGTAGGCGCCATCGAACGCCTTCCTCGCCTCGTGGCCCGGCAGCTCGCTGCTGGCCGTGATGTCGCCGGGGTTGGGCTTCACCGGGAGGTACGGCGGGTTGATGAAGGTCTTGATGTGGTCGACGACCCCCGGCAGGCCGCCCGAGGTCACGTCGGCGACATACCGCTGAAAGGACGGGATCCCGACGTAGCCGAAGATCCCGATCGCGACGATGATTCCGAGACCCGCCACGATCAGGGTGCGGATCCTGAACAGCTGCCGTACGCGCGCCCCGATCCCTCCGCTCGGAGCGCCCGGCCTCATGCTCGAAACGCGCTCTCCCGCCTCATACTGCTTCGGCGCCTTGGGCGTCCGGCGGAAGATCCGTCGCCACCACGGCAGCTTCGGCGCCGCGACCACCTGGGCGGTCACGAGGCTATCGCCGCAGCGACGGCAGAACTTGCGTGTCGGGTCGTTGGGCTCACCGCAGCGCCCGCAGATCCGGTCGCCGGGCTGGGCGAGGCGGCGCTCGACGCTGGCGACCGGCTTGGGGCGCTGCCCGACCGCGGCCGTCGGAAGGCGGGCAGCAGGCTGGCCGGCCGAGGCGGCCGTCGCACCACCCGTGGCGGCCACCGGTTGGACGGGGGCGTCGGGCCGACGCGCGGGAGGCTGCTGGGCTGGGATCGGGGGCCGTGCCTCGGGCTGCCGGGTGGGCGACCAGGCCCCCGGCTGAACGGGCGGCGGAACGATCGGCTGGCTGGGCACGGGCGGTGGCTGGACGGGTCGAGCGAGGGGCGGCTGGGGCACCTGCGTCGGCTGCGACGGCGGCGTTGGCTGCGATGGCGGGATCGGCGGCGATGGCACGATGGCCGCCGGCGGCGCCGGCTGCGACGGCGGCGTTGGCTGCGCAGGCACGACCGGTGCCGGCCACGCGGCAGGGGACGGCGAGCTCGACGGCACCGAGGTCGGCACGGTCACACCTGGGTCGGCCGCCGGGACGGCGGGGCCGAGCACGTGGGACGTCCGATGTGAGGGACCGCCACGGCGAGCGGCCGGCGGGGGCGGTGGCGCGGGCGTCGGCTCGATCGAAGGTTCAGACGCGGGTTCCGGCTCCACGACGACCGGCTCCGGTTCGGGCTCAGCCGCGACGACCGGCTCGGGCTCCGGCTCCGGTTCGGGCTCCGCCGCGACGACCGGCTCGGGCTCCGGCTCCGGTTCGGGCTCCGCCGCGACGACCGGCTCGGGCTCCGGCTCGCGACGACCGGCTCCGGTTCGGGCTCCGCCGCGACGGGCTCGGGCTCTGCGGTCACGGTCACCGGCTCGGACTCTGCCGCGACGACGGGCTCGGGCTCCGGGCTGGCTCCGCCCGACCGGCTCCGGTTCGGGCTCCGCCGCGACCGGCTCCGGTTCGGGCTCCGGCTCAGGCGCAAGTTCGGGCCATGGCCGGGGCTCTGCGTCGACTGCCTCGGGCTCAGCCGCGACCGGCTCAGCTGCTGGCCCAGCGGCGAACGGCTCCGGTTCGGTCTCTGGCTCCGCCTCAGCCGCGAACGGCTCAGGTCCTGGCTCGGCGGCGAACGGCTCGGGCTCTGCCGCGACCGGCTCGGCCGCAGGTTCGGGCTCGGCCGCGGGTTCGGGCTCTGGCTCCGCCTCAGCCGCGAACGGGACTGGCTCGGGCTCTGGCTCCGCCTCAGCCGCGAACGGGACTGGCTCGGGCTCTGCCGCGACTGGCTCGGCCGCGGGTGGCTCAGGCTCGGGTTCAGCGTCGGCCGCCAGTTGAGGCACTGGCTCCGCCTCGACCACGAGCGGCTCAGGCTCGAACTCCGCCGCGACGGGCTCAGGCCCTGGTTCCGCCACACTCGGCTCGGGTTCGGGCTCCGCCGCGGCGAACGGCCCAGGCGCCGATTCAGGCTCGGGCTCCGCCACAACCGGCTCGGGCGGGTTCGGGCTCGGCGCCGGTTCGGCCTGGCTCCGCCTCAGCGCGAACGGGCTGGCTCAGGCCCTGGCTCCGCCTCAGCGCGACGTTCGGGCCCTGCCCGCCCGGCTGCGCGGTTCAGGTTCGGGCTCCGCCACGACCGGCTCCGCCTCAGCGTGCGACGGCTCGGGCTCGGGCACCGGCTCGGGCGCCGGCAGGCTCGGCTCGCTCGGCTCGACGGTGATGGTCACCGGTCCGGGCGCATCCGCGACTGGCTCAGGCTCGGGCGCCACCACCGGAACGGGCTCCGGCTCCGGCTCCGGCACCACCTCCGTCGCCACCACCGGAACGGGCTCCGGCTCCGGCTCGGGCACCGGCTCCGTCGCCACCACCGGCTCGGGCCCCGCCACCGGCGCGGGCTCCGCCTCAGGCGCCGGCACCGGCTCGGGTTCGATCACCACGACCCGGTCGGAGGGCGACCAGCCCGTGGTACCGGCCCCGCCGCCAGATCCGGCCGCCGCCTGCCCTCCGCCCTCGCCGGCGGCCTCGGCCTCGCCGTCGCGCTTGCCGACCCATTCCAGGAACTGCCCGCAGTTGCCGCAGAACGCGTCCGTGTCGTCGTTTCGATGGCCGCAGTTGCCGCAGATGATCACGCGCGCGCTCTCCGAGTCCGTACGGGGGCGTTCCAGTGAGGGACGCGCTGAGGATAGACGGATCGGGCGGCGACGGGGAGGGGGACCCGGACCGGCTGCGCCAACCCGGTCGGCCGCCTCGCCGGCCGGTCCGGATCCGTGGATGCCCCGGCGATCATTCCTTCGACGCGGAGCCCTTCACGAGCTCGATCCGGTGCAGGACGTGGGCTGGCTTGCCGGCCGACACCAGCGTGTCAAGGCGACCGGCGTCGATCGCCTTCGGGTCGGGCACCGTCACCCGGACGACCACCAGCGGCTCGGCCGACCCGGGCAGCTCGCCGCCGGGATCGACGGACCAGGCCGTCGCCCCGTTCTCGACGATCTCGACCGACCCGCCGGTCTGGATCTCCACCTGGCCCGCCAGTCCGGCCGCGGTGCCGCGCATCCGGTACAGCTCGGCCGCGCGGGCCACGATCTCGCGCCGCCGCCCATCGTCCCAGCTGTCGTCGAGCGCGATCCCGACCCAGCCGGCCAGCCAGTCGAGGAAGTCGCCCGGCGTGAGCGACGGGTCGAGGTAGCTGTCGAAGTTGTCGAGCGTGCTCAGGATCGGTGCGAGGCTCTCGTCGAAACCCGACAGGAACCGCTGCGCGAAGTCGTCGTCCTGGTACAGCGCCGGGAGCGTGGCACCGAGCGGATGTGCCGTCTCGAGCCCCGGAACGAGCCCACGCATCAGGCGCCCTCGACCATGACCTGGTGCTCGTAGCTGAACACCAGCGCATGCGGCTCCAGCTCGAGCCGCTGCGTCTGCTGGCCGCGCTGGCCGGTGACGGGGTCGGCCCCGAACAGCCGGGCGTCCTCGACGACCTCGGTTCCGCGCAGGGCCTGGAGCACGGAGTAGACCTCGCCCACGCTGATCGGCCGCCCGAACGGCCACCCGGTGCCGTCGGGGCCGCCGGTGATCGGGTCGAAGTACTCGTACAGGGCCTGAAGGGCCTCCTCCTGGAGCCGGGTCGGCTTGACTCGCGACCGGCCACGGAGCCTGGCCACCACGGTGATGCCGCGGTACACCGGGGGCTCGATGATCGCCCGCGTCCCGATGACCCGGCTCTCCTCGAGGTGATCGGTGATCTTCTGGAGCGTGTCCTGGCTCGGCACCAGCTGGTCGAAGCGAAGCCGGCCGAGCTCGGTGACCGCGGACGGGACGATGAGCACGCGCACGGACCCGGCGTCGGCGCCGTCGCCGGCGGCGACGGCCCGCACCCGGGCGACCTCGGGGGCGGCCTCGCGCGCGAGCTGCTCGTAGTCCTCGGTGGTCACCGCCCGGCTCCGGGCGCGCAGCCGGATCGGTCCACGGACCTTGGCGTTCTCGATGTCCTCGCCGTCCACGCCGCCCCGGGCCGGCCGGCGGTTCTCGACCCGCGACACGAACGGGATCGACGACTTGAGCACGCTGATCGCCCGCACCGACACGTTGCCGCGCCGCCCGCCGCCCACCCGGTACTCGCGCAGGCGCAGGTGGGCGCCCTTGGCCGGCACCGCGCCGTAGCCACGGAGCGCGCCGTCAGCGAGCCGCACCGCCGGACCCAGCCGGACCTCACCGGTCGAGAGGTCGAGCCCGAAATGGTGGTCGTCGGGGCCGCTGTTGGCGAAGTCCGCCACGTAGGTCCACTCATCCCATCCCTCGGCGCCGCTGACCTCCAGCACCGGGCTCTCGTCGCCGGGGACCACCGGACCGCGCCGGAGCGTGAACCGCTGGCCCGGCACGCCCTCGGAGATCCCGACGTCCTCGTCCTTGACCACGTCCGCGTTCACCGAGTCAACCGTGCCGCCGATCGTGATCACCGCCAGGCCACGAATGTTGGGCGAGGCGCTGTAGGCCGGCTGACCCTCGGACAGGTCGGTCACCCGGGCGCGAATCCAGCCGGCGCGCTGCTTCGCGATCAGCGAGGCGACATGCGTGCGCGGGACGTGGATCACGACGTCGCCGTCGCGGTTGAGACCGCCGGTGGTGTCGGAGTCGAGCTCGCACGGCTCCCAGTCGTCGCCGGTCCACGCCTCCCAGGCCAGGGGTGGGTTGTTGGGATCGACGCCCACGCCGTCGATGTCGGCTTCGAACCGGAGCCGGAGGGCGTTGGAGGGCACCGCATCCGGCAGCCCCACGTAGAGGGCATCGCCGGGGGCCGGCACCTTCTGGAAGCAGTACACCTCGGTGCCCTTCTCGAGCGCCGGCGAATGGTCTCGATAGGTCTTGCCGTCGATCATCGAGCCCAGGTGGGCGAGCGAGCTCGGGACGATGGGCAGGTCCTCGACGGTCGTGAACACGATCGCCTCGGAGGTGTCGGTGCGGACCGTGGCCACCTGCGTCCCGCCGGCGATCGTCACGACGTCCGGCTGGGGCCCCGACAGCCACAGCGTGACCGCGGTGCGTGCGGCCGTGGGCGGGTAGAGGGTGACGCCGATGAGCTCGAGGAACTTGACGTAGTTGCGGTCCGGGACGCGGTTGAGCCGGTACACGAGCTGGTCGGTCATCCACGCGAACAGCTCGATCAGGGTCACGCCCGGATCGGACACGTTGTGGTCGGTCCACTCCGGGCAGCGCTGCTGGACGAGGCGCTTGGCGTCGTCCACCAGGTCCTGGAAGCGGCGGTCGTCGAGGTTGGGGACCGGCAGGGCCATGGATCAGTCTCCTCCCGGGATCACGTAGAACGGGAATACGAGGTTGCGGCGGTCGTTCGTCTGCCGGATCGAGTACCGGATGTCGATGTACAGGACGGCGGCATCGCGGGCGTCGAACGACACGACGACATCCTCGACGTCGATCCGCGGCTCCCAGCGGCGCAGCGCGGTCTTGACCTCGGCCGCGATCGCCGACGCCGTGGTGCCGTCCGCCGAGGCGAACACGTAGTCGTGGATCCGGCAGCCGAACTCGGGGCGCATCGGCCGCTCGCCGGGCGAGGTGCCGATGATCAGCCGGATCGCCTCTTCGATCTCGCGCTCGCGGCTGACCAGCGCGATGCCTCCCGTGGCGTCCGTCCGGAGCGGGAACGCCCAGCCGCGGCCGATGAACTCCTCGCTCATGCCCGACTCCTCACGCTACGGTCACGTTGCTGACGGTGGCGACCGGCTGTCCGGGCACCTGGGCGCACATCGAGACTTGCGAGCTGGACGTCGCGACGGGCTTGCCGCCGGCGGTCACGGTGGGACTCCCGCTCATCACCATGCCCTGCTGCGTGTTGGGCAGCAGGAACGGGTCGGATGCGTGCAGGCCGACGTGGGGCGGCGTGTTGAACCCGGACGAGCCCTGGACCGCGACGGCCTTGCCACCGATGGTCACGGTCGGCTCGAGGCCCTGCAGCAGCGGCGACGAGAAGGGCAGCGGGGACGGCGACGGCATCGGGGCGCCCGACGGCGAGGGCACCTGGTGGACCGCGCACTGGCCCTGGATCTTGTCGCCCATGACGAGGGGTTGTGCCATGTCCTGCTTCCTAGTTGAGGGCGACCGTGGTGCCCTTGACCGACGTCTTTCCGCCCGACGACTCGATGTCGATCCCTTTCTGGGCCGTGAGCTTCATCGTCCCGTCGGCCTTGATCTCCACGTTGCCCTGGGCGGCGAACGAGATGTCGCCGCTGGTGTCGACGATCAGCTTCTTGTTCTTGTCGTCGAGCACGACCGTCACGTTGGCGCCGCTGGTCATCAGCTCGATCGAGGCCTCGTCGTTCGACTCGTTGAACAGCACCTTGTGGCCCGAGCGCGAGACGAAGCCGCACGCGGTGACCTTGCCCGCGTCGAGGTCCTCGCCGTAGTCGAACGGGACCTTGTCCTTGCCGTTCCACAGCCCGCCCAGCACCAGCGGAGAGCCAATGTCCCCGTGCTCGAAGGCGACCAGCACCTCGTCGCCCACCTGGGGCAGCCAGATCACGCCGTAGCTGTTGCCCGCACCCGGCGCCACCACCCGGGCCCAGTAGGACTCGACGTCGTCGCCCAGCCACGGGTACTTGACCTTGACCCGGCCCAGCTTGTCCGGGTCGTCGTTGCCGGTCACGATCCCGATCGCGACGCCGAAGAACCGCTCGTGGCCGCCGGTCATGCCCTGGGACACGAGCCCCAGGATGGACCGGTCCTGGCGGCCGGAGAACTCGAGCGAGGTCCGGTACGAGCCGTGGGCGAACTCATGGCGCGAGCCTGTGATGACCCACTTGCCTTCGAGGGCCGGGTCGATGCCGCTCACGTTGACCGCGGTCCCGGCCTTGAGGGCGGGCGAGCCCACGGCGACCGCGGTGGCCTCGAACGCGGCGCTGCCGACCTGCTGCGAGCGGGCCGTGGCGAGCTCGTCGGCCGGCTCCTGCTTGCCGACAGGATGATCGACGACCGTCATCGTCCCGCCGCCGACCTTGTCCGCCAGGTCGGCGGGCGTCATCGAGACCTCGGCGTTGGTGGCGGTCACCTGGGCCTGCCCGATGACCGGCTCCTTGGCGTTCACGTCCCAGCCCCGCACCTTGACGTCGCGCACCTGGGCAACGGCGCTCATCCGGGCCCGGAACTCGAGCAGGTTGCCCTCCCAGACCAGCTGCACCGGGTTCTCGCTCGAGAAGTCACCCTCGCCCGGCGCGTCCGACGAGGGGACCGGCTTCTTGAACAGGAGCGTCTCGTCGTCGACGCGGCAGTCGAAGCCGATCCGCCGGGCGATCGCGTACAGGAACTCGAGGTCCGACTGGTTCGCCTGGAGCAGATGCTCGATCGTGGTGCCCGAGTCGTCCACGTCCGCACCCAGACCGGCGTCGCCCGCGATCTTGGACGCGACGTCCGAGTACTTCACGTTCTGGAAGGTCGCCGTCTTGCGGCCGGCCGCCAGCCGGTGTGACCGGTCGTAGCCGCGCGCGACGGCACGGGTCCCCAGCGCGTCGTACTCGGTTTCGATCGAGGTCACCTCGCCCGTGATCAGCACCTCGGGGGTGTCAGCGCCGAGCGACGTCGTGGATACGCTGACCTTGTTGCCGATCTCGAGGCCCGCACGACTCAGCACGTTGCGATCCGGATCGCGGAACACGAGCACGAACATGTCCGGCATCGCGAGCCGATCCACCACCAGCACGCTCTCGAGCTGCCCCTCGACGTCGGACGCGAGCTCGGAACCGTCGATCTCGACGGTGCGCTGGCTGGAGGCGGTCGGGGCAACCATCGCGAACCCTCAGGACGTCCGTGCCGCGTCGGCACGGCCGGGGATCAAAAGCTCGGTGCCGGCGGGCAGCCGCAACGGGTCGTCGATGCCGTTGAGCTCGGCGATGGCGCGCCAGTAGCCGGGCTTGCCCAGCTCCTGGTAGGCGACCGACTGGAGGGTGTCGCCCTCGATCATCGTGTGCACCCTGCGGCTGTTCGCCGCGTGCGAAGTGGGGTTCTGGTTCCCGATCGGGTCGGGCTGGCCCTCGATCGTGATGTCGACCCTCGCCTGGACCGGCGTGCCGTTGGTGCGGAACACGGTGTAGTTGACGATCACGCTCTTGAGGTAGCCGCTGAAGTCGTCGAGCTGCTTGTTGCCCCACACGAACTTGACCAGCGGGGGGCACGGAGCGCCGCCCTTCAGCATCGAATGAGGCGTCGGCTTGGTCCAGCTGAGCAGCGTCGTGATCTTGGGCGTCACGTCGCCGTCGGCCGACGCAAAGTCATCGAAGAACAGCTGGGCCGTGAGCATCATGGCGTTGGTGCCGGCGAACTCGGCCGTCCCGCCGTCCCTGCTCTTGGTCTTGTAGCGCGTGACGCTGAGGGTCTGCGTCAGGCGGTATTCGGTGGGATTGAACATGCACTCGATCGACCGGGGCTCCGGGGGCAGGTTCGGCTCGACGCACACGAGCTTCGCCTTGTTGGGCTTGGTGAGCCCCAGTGCTGCCCCGACCGACGATGCCGCCGAGCCGACTGCCTCCATGACCATCGCCGTGCCCTCTAGAACCCGATGCCCACGTTGGCCGAGACGGAGAGGGCGCCGGCCAGCAGCCCGCCCAGCGCGCCGAGACCGACGATCTCCTGGTAGGTCAGCTCCAGGGTCTCGGTCGCAACGTTGTTGCTCATGATGTCGAGGTTGGGCCCGGTCCATTTCACGGGCACCACGCCGGACAGGTTCCAGGTCGTGATCTCGTCCCCGGCCATCGTCATGGCCGTGATGGCCATGGTCTGGGGGATGACCCTGATCATGTTGCTCTGGAGCCAGAACATCAGCAGCTCGGACGTCGAGTCGACGGGCCGGCTGAGACGCAGGTTCGTGTACTTGCAGGGCCCGAGGATCTTGTGGGTGAAGCCGTTGATCCCGCCCTCGCGGTACTCGGTGACCTGGTACTCGAAGCCCAGCCCCTCGATCTTGGTCCAGATCCCGAGCGGGACGAAGCCGTCGATCGTGCACTTGTAGACGACGTTGAGTGCGGGATCGCCCATCGCGTCCTCCTAGAAAGCGTCAAACGTGAGGCCCCGGGCCTCGCGCTCGTGGATGACCTCGGCCCTGAGCCGGCCCCGGATGCGGCCGAACAGCGCCTGCGCCAGCTCGTCCAGCTCGCTGTCCGACTGGCCGTCCTCCGACGGCGCCGCGGGCGCGGCGCCGTCGACCCGCTGGACCACGGGAATGGCGGTGATGTCCGGGAGTCCCGAGGCGCCGCTGTCGCGCGAGGCCTGGACGGGGGGTGCCGGTGTGACGGCACCGCTCGGCACCGGCTGCCCGCCGCCGGTCGCCAGACGGCGCTCGGCGGCCGGACCGACCGCTGCGCTCCGCGCGAGGGTCAGCGCAGGGTTGCCGGCGGTCGCCGGAGCACGACCGGTGTCCGGGCCCGCCCAGCCACCGTGGCGAGCTCCGCCGGGTTCGGCGTCAGATGCCCCACGGCGAACGGCCGGTGCGGCGGCAGCCCGCTGGACCACGGAGGGGAAGGCAGGTCCGGCGGGCTCCGGGCCGGGGCCGGGCATGCCGTCACGGGGTGGGAACACGATCTCGCGTGGTCCGCTGTCGTGCGCCGGCTCGGTGGCTGCACCCGCCGTGAGACCGGCCGGCAGCAGGGGAACGGTCGCAGGATCGCCCATCGTCGGCCGCCGGGCGCTCGAGATGACCGTGGGCGGCAGGTCGTCGTCGCGCGTCCAACGGGCGGGCACGACCGGCGCCGGGATCGCCCCCGCGCCGCTGCCCGTCGCCGCCTCCGCCGCCTCCGCCCCGACCGGCGCGGCACGGCGCTGCACGGTCGGCCGGAGCGGGCGGGCGCCGATGAGCGGCGCGATCGACGATGCGGCGGCCGCGTGCGGCGCCTGCGGGCCGCCCTGCAGGGTGGTGCGGCGATCGGATCGACCGGGTCCGGCGGCCACGCTGCTCTCCGCACCGGGGCGTGGAGAATCGGCCTCGTGCCGCCGCCGGGCGACCGGCAGGATGGGCAGCGACGCGGGGCGGCCGGCCGTACGCTGCGCGACGAGCGGGCCACGGACGCCGATGGGGTCGTCGAGCGCGCCGCCGGCGTCCGCCGCGGCGCCGCGAATTGTCGCGTTGCCGGTGCCTCCCGCGAGCCGCCGCGATGCATCGGGGACCGGCGGTGCCGACGGTTGACCGGACGCGCCCGGGCGAGGCGGGGCGTGCAACGGCAGCCGCTCGGCGACGGCGCTCGTCGGCGCGGCGCTGATCGGTGCTCCGAGCCCGGGTCGGCGGGAGCCGCCGGACGCGTTGCCGGAGCGCGAGTCGGCGTCGCCGGTCGTCCGCGGACCCGACGCGGGTCCCGGCGGCGTGGATGCGGCCGGTGTGGAGGTTGGCGCCGCCACCTCGGGCGCGCGCAGAGTCGAGGCCGCGGTCCGCGCGCCCGCCTCTGCCCAGCGGCTGACGTTGCGCGGCATGGGCAGCGAGGACGTCCTGCCGGCTGCCCCGTCTCCCGCGGCGGCACGCTGGACCCCGGGGCTCGCCGGCGCCGAGCCGGCTGCCGCAGGCCGGCGGGCGGCGGGCGGGACGATCGGGGTGGGGGACGCGGCGGCGTGGGTCAGCGATCGCGCGGGCGGGGTGACGGTCGCGGCGGGCGCGACGGGCGCCAGCGTTCGCACGGGTGCCGGCTCAGCCGGCAGCGCACCGTGCATCGCCTGCTGGGCCGGGCTCTCCGGGGGCGGCGGCTCGGGCCATGCCTCGGCCCGATCTCGGCCAGCTGGCGCGGATGCGGGGTGCCGCTGCACGGGGCGGGTGGCCAACGGCGCGCTCGATGTGAGGCTGGGCACCGGGCTGACGTGCGCCACGAGGAGGCCGGGCGGCGCGGTGGCCGCGCGCTCATGCCCGAGCGGCTGCACGATCGGCGGCAGTGGGGTGTGGCCGGGCACCCCGGCGAGGAACGGCTTGCTCGGCGCGACCACGGGCGCCGCCCCCAGCGCGCGCTGGATGGGGGGCAGGGTCGACCAGGCGCCGGTTGGCGGCGAGAACGTGGAGCCGGGGGCGCCGGACGCCGGTACGCCGCTCAAGGATGCCGCGGCCGCGGACCCGGGCGCCGGATCGGCGCCGGTCGCGGACGGCGCCGGGCCCTCGCCGGGCGTGCCGTGGCTAAACGGCCACCGCAGGCGCACGGGGCTCAACCCTCCTCGGACAGGCGCTTGTTGATCCGGCCGATCTCATCGACGAACCGCAGCCGCAGGGGATGCTCGAGGTCGAGGATGGTGTCCATCGGCCAGTGGAAGTGATAGGCGACGTACGCGACCTCTTCGAACAGCCGGTCGGCCGCGTACGTCACGATTCCCCCAGGCGCTGCTCACCCGCCACGTCCACGGTGAACGCGTGGTTGCAGGCGGGGCAGGTCACCGAGGCTTGCGTGTGCCCCTCCTGGTTGATCCTCCGGTAGAGATCCTGGAGGAACGCCAGGTCGGAGGCGAACAGGCCCTCGATGACCCCCGTGTGGACCTGGCTCAGCGAGCCGAGCCGGGTGACCACGCGGGACAGGAGCAGGACCGTCAGGTAGGCCTCGTTCTCACGGACCCGCGGGTCACGCTGGGGAATGATCTCGTCGCGGGCCGTCGCGAGGCGCATGACGCCATCGCGATGGACCGTGCCCGACCCGTCGACGTAGCCGCGGGGGAGCACGAACGCGTACTCGGTGCGCAGCGCATCGGACGCGCCGCCACCTCCGCGCTCGATCGGGATCTCGGGCATGACCGCGGCCGGCATCACGAACCTAGCCCTTCTCGAGCGTCTCGCAGGCCAGCGTCGCCTCTTCGATCTGGACGCCGCTCGTCGTGGCGCCACCCTCGGAGAGGCTGAGCTTCGAGATCATCGCGTTCCCGAAGTTGTAGCGGAGCACCTCCTCGCCGACGGTGTTCATCATGATCACCGACCCGTTGCGGCGATCCGGGGTGCCCTGCATGACGGCGAGGTGCCACTGCCACAGCTCGGTCGCGCCGGTGAGGCCGCGCTTGAGCGTGATGGTGGGCGTCTTCGGCTTGCCCGGCAGCTTGCCGATGTAGACCTTGCCCTGCTCGGTGACGTACGGGTTGTCGACGATCTCCACCTCGCTCGAGATGCCCGAGACCGAGCTGAAGTTCGCCACGACGCCGACGCCGTCGAGGTCGAGCAGGACGTTTCCCTGGAGGAGCGGATCGACCGTGGGCATGGATGCCTCCGTGCGTGGGTGTCGTCAGGTCGTGGGGCTATTCGGCGTCCGGTGACCCCGAGAACTGGGCGATGCGGAACACCACGAACTCGGCCGGCTTCACCGGAGCGATCCCGATGTCGACGATCAGCTGGCCGGCGTCCCGCACCTCGGGCGGGTTGTTCTCCTCGTCGCACTTGACGAAGAAGGCCTGATCCGGCGTCGCGCCGAACAGCGCGCCGTCACGCCAGGTGCGGAGCAGGAACGCGTTGATCGTCCGCTTGACCCGACCCCACAGGCGCTGGTCGTTGGGCTCGAAGACGACCCACTGGGTGCCCTCGAAGATGGACTCCTCGACGTAGTTGAACAGCCGCCGGACGTTGAGGTAGCGCCACGACGGGTCGCTCGAGATCGTCCGCGCGCCCCACACCCGGATGCCGCGCCCGGGGAACGCCCGGATGCAGTTGATGCCGACGGGGTTCAGCTGGTCGTGCTCCGCCTTGGTCAGGTTGAGCGCGAGGGTGATCGCACCCCGGACGACCTCGTTGGCCGGCGCCTTGTGGACGCCGCGGGTGTCGTCGTTGCGTGCCCAGATGCCGGCCACGTGGCCGGACGGCGGCACGAACTTTGCCTGGCCCGACGGCGGATCGAACACCTTGATCCACGGCCAGTACAGGGACGCGTACTTGGAGTCGTAGCCTGCCTTGTCGACCCGCCACTCCTTGATCTGCTGCGCGTTGAGCCCTGGCGGCGCGTCGAGGATGGCGACGCGGTCGCCCATGAGCTCGCAGTGGGCGATCATCGCGAGGTGGACGGCCTGGAGCCCCTCGAGGTCGATGATGCCCTGCTCGTACACGGCCATCAGGTCGGGCACGCTGAGCATCGTCACCTCGTCGACGGCCTCGAGGCCGGCGAAGCCGGTCCGGTCCGCCGAGTTGCCGACGTAGTCGTCGGGTGTCACGCGCGCGGGCACGGCGGCACCGCCGCCGGCAAGCGCCGTGGAGCCCGCCGCAGGTGCGGCCAGGCTGCCCCCGACCTCCTCGATCGAGATCAGCTTGGACTGGCTCTTGACCACGGTGGCCGCGTTCTGCTTGCCACGCCCGGTGGTCAGGTTGTCGAACGTCTCGACGGTCTTGCCGCCCTGCTTGACGACGAGCTTGAAGTTGCCCTCGCCGGCCTCGGACGGGGCGTCGACCTCGACGCTGATGTCGTTGCCGCCCGAGCCGGCCTCGATGGCCGCGACCCGGAAGGCCGGCTTGCCCTTGTCAGCAGCGCTGGGCAGCTCGGCGGCCGCCGCCGGCATGACGCCGTCGGCCCCGACCCGCACGACATAGCACGCGCCGCCGCCGTTGAGGAAGTAGCCGTACACGGCGTGCGCGAGATAGGAGCTCTCGACGAACTCCCCGAACGTGGACGTGAACTGGCTCCAGTTGGTGACCAGCGTGGGCGTGTTGGCCGGCCCGCGGGCCGCCAGTCCGACGAAGGCTGCGACGGCCGTGCCAACGCCCTCGATCGGACGGGACCCGGCCTCCACCTCCTCGACGTAGACGCCGGGTGACAGATAGTTCGGCATGCGTGGCCCTCTCCCGATTGATGGGATCCCGACGCCGTGACCGTCCCACCGGCAACCGGGCCGGACAAGGCCCGAGTGGGCGCGCGCAGGGGCGGCCGACGTTGCCCGTTCGGGCGGCCAGCGATGCCCCGACGGATGCCCGGCGGCCGGCTGGCCCGCGGCCGGCCCCGGCCCGAGGATCATGGGGATGATCCATGACGTCGATCAGCTGCTGGAGCGGCTCGTTCGCCGCGACGCGCTCAACGGCTCGGCCGTCGATCTCGTGTTCGAGGCGCCGACCAAGGACTGGGTCGCGCGGCGGAGCGGGCCGGCGGTCGACCTGTACCTGTACGACATCCGCGAGGATCTCCAGCGCCGCGTTCCCAGCTGGGAGGACGTTCGCGCGAGCGACGGCAAGGTGGCCGCGCGCCGCCAGCCGCCACGGCGGTTCCGGCTCGCCTACCTGGTGACGGCGTGGACGCAGCGGCCGGAGGACGAGCACCGGCTGCTGTCGTCGCTGCTGGGCTGCTTTCTGCTCAACCCGATGCTCCGGTCGGGCGACCTGGGCGGCTCGCTCGACGAAACCGGGCTGCCCGTGTACATCGAGGTCGGCCAGCCGGCCAGCCAGGAGCGCTCCCTTGCCGACATCTGGTCGGCGCTGGGCGGCGAGCTCAAGCCCTCGCTCGACGTCGTCGTCACGGCACCGATCGCGGTCGACGCGGTGACGCCGTTCGGGCCGGCGGTCATGAGCGGACCGACGATCGGGATCTCGGGCTCGGGCAGCGAGACCGCGACCGGACGGGCCTTCACCCGGGCTGACCAGCCGCCGCTCGAGCCGCTGCCCGAGGAGACCGTGCCCCGCGGCGCCGAGAGCAGCAAGGGCGGGGTGACGCTGCGGGTGCGCGGCACCCGGCGATGACGGCCGGCGAACGGGTGGCGGGTCGCCCGAGCGCCGGGAAGCGGCTGGCGCAGGCCGGGCGCCCGGCCGGCGAGGCCGCCGAGCCCGACCCCGTCGACCCCGGCCCCATCGAGCCCGTCGACCCGGACCTCGCGCAACCCCGTCCGGCCCAGCCCCAACCGGCTGGTCACCAGACCGTCCACCGGCCGTCCGACCCCGCCGAGCCCGACCCCGCCGAGCCCGACCACCGGCCGTCCGACCCCGCCGAGCCCGAGCCCGACCCGTCCCTCCGCTACCTCGCCGTGCATCTCGAGCTGCTCGGGTTCCGCGTCCGCGCGGCGGTGGACCGGCGCCGCGCCGCCGATCCGGATCCCGACGACCGCTTTCGCGGGCTGTACATCTCCGACGCCCAGGTGGAGGACCTGCTGGCCGGACCGCCCGGCCCACCCGTCCCGGCCGAGGCCGACGCGGCAGCAGAGCCCGCCCGGCTGGCGATCGAGCGTGCCGCCGACGAGGCCGAGGCGGCGGGGCGACGCATCCGCCTGCGCGACCTCGCGCGCGCGTTCGAGCTCGAGCCGCTCGACGTCGCGCTGCTGCTGGTCGCGCTGGCGCCCGACCTCGACCCGCGGTTCGAGCGGCTCTACGGGTACCTCCACGACGACGTCTCCCGTCGGCGGGCGAGCGTCGGCCTCGCCCTCGAGCTGGCGACCAACGCGCCGCGAGCGGACGTCGGGCCCGCCCGGGCTCGCCTGGGCCCGCTGGCGCCCCTCGTGGCGCGCGGCCTGCTCCTGGTCGAGGACCTCGACCGGCCGGCGCTGACCCGGGCGCTGCGCGTGCCGGACCGGGTGATCGCCCACCTGCTCGGCGACGATGGACCGGATCCCGTGATCGACGCGCTGCTGGCGACCTCGGTCAGCGTCGATCTGCCCGAGGTGGAGGCCGTCGCCCGTGCGCTCGCCGGCGGCGCATCGCTCGTCTACCTCCGGGAGCGACCCGGCGCGTCGGGACGGTCGCTCGGGTGGACCGCGTTCGACCGGCTCGGCCGGCCCACGGTGGCGCTCGATCTCGACCGGCTGACCGCCGCCGACGAGCCGGCCGACGTCGCGCTGGCGGCCGCCCGCGAGGCCCGGCTGCGGGGCGCCGGGCTGGTGGTGGGTCCGGTGGAGCCGCTCGTCGAGCGCGGGCCGGCCGCCGTCCGCGCGTTTGCCGAGCTGCCCGGCCCGCTCGTCCTGGTGGGCGCCCGCGAGTTCGACCCCGCGTGGGCACGCGAGCCGCCGCTCGTGCTGGAGGCGCCGGTGCCCGCCGTCGTCCAACGCCACGAGCTGTGGGCGGCCTCGCTCGACGGCGACGCGCCCGAGGGCTTCGACCCCGCGGTGGCCACGCTGGCCTTCCGGCTCGCGCCGGAGCAGATCGACCGTGCCGCCCGCGCAGCCCGCCAGGCGGCGGCCGCCGCCGACCGCCCCATGAGCGTCTCCGACGTGGCCGCCGGGGCTCGAGCCCAGAACGCGGCCGGCCTCGAGCGGCTCGCGCGGCGCATCGTCCCGTCGGTGACCTGGGACGACCTCGTGCTGCCCACCGTCGTCGACCAGCAGCTCCACGAGCTGAGCACCCGTGCGCGCCATCGCGACCGGGTGGTGGGCGAGTGGCGAATGGGGACCAAGGGCGCGCGGGGCCTGGGCGTCACGGCCTTGTTCGCCGGCGACTCCGGCACCGGCAAGACGATGTCGGCCGAGGTGGTGGCGGGCGACCTCGGCTTCGACGTCTACGTGATCGACCTTTCGACGGTGGTGGACAAGTACATCGGCGAGACCGAGAAGAACCTGGACCGGATCTTCACCGAGGCGGACCGGGTCAACGGCGTGCTGCTGTTCGACGAGGCGGACGCGCTGTTCGGCAAGCGGTCCGAGGTCAAGGACGCGCGCGACCGGTACGCGAACGTCGAGGTCGCCTACCTGCTCCAGCGGATGGAGCGCTTCGACGGGCTGGCGATCCTGACCACCAACCTGCGGTCCAACGTGGACGAGGCGTTCGTGCGGCGGCTGGACGCGATCGTCGATTTTCCGATGCCGGAGGAGCACCACCGGCGCAGGCTGTGGCAGCGCAACCTCACCGCCGAGCTGCCGGTCGAGGACGACCTCGATCTCGGGTTCCTCGCGCGCCAGTTCCGGATCTCGGGCGGCAACATCCGCAACGTGTGCGTCACCGCGGCCTATCTCGCCGCTGCCGAGGATCGACGGGTCGGCATGGCCGACCTCATCCGAGCGACCGAGCGTGAATACCGCAAGCTGGGGCGGCTGACGGTCGAGTCGGAGTTCGGGGAGTATTTCGACCTCGTGAGCGGCTGAGCCCGCAGGCGCAGGGACCGGCGATGCTCATCCACCGGCGTGGTCGACCTCGGTTGCCGGCGGCCCTCGGGCGAGGGCAGGCCCTGACCATCCCGGACATCCCGCCGCACGCCGCCGCGGCCGGCTCGGATCCCGCGGCACCGGTGAGCCCGCGCGGTCTCACCGAGCTTCAGCGAACCGCCGGCAATCGGGCCGTCACCCGGCTGGTGGCCGATCACGGGGCGGCGGCACCACGACGGCCGCACGTCGGGCAGGGGAGCGTGCAGCGAGCCCCGACACCCCGGCCGGCACCGCCAACCACGGCCGGCGCAACCGGCACCAATGCAACCTCGACCGCCACCGGCACGAACGCAACCCCCACCGCCACCGGCACCGCCGCAACCCCCGCCGGGACGGCGGCGACACCGGCCACGACACCCCCCGATGCCGACGCGCTCCCGACCGAGGCGTCGCTGGCGAAGATCGAGACGTTCGATCCCCTCGTGCGCGACCATCGCCTGTTCAAGGGGCGCGACCGTCGGATCGAGTTCTTCCTCGCGGAGCGACCGTTCTTCGGCTCGGACGATCGCGTGATCGCCCACTTCGCGAAGATCAGGAAGGCCGCCATCCCCGGCGCGCGGACGCTGCTCCATGACGATGCCGCCACGAGGCTGGAGGCGATCGCCGGCGAGCTCGGGACGCGGATGCCGCGGAGCGGCGGTGTCGGGTGGCCGCGCGTCACCAGCTTCGACCGTCACCACCCCCAGGACATCAGCGACCCGCACACGATCGGCCTCGCGATCGACTACAACGCCACCGAGATGCCGCACATGGGCATCCGCGACAAGCGCGCCGACCCGCGCACGCTCGATCTGATCCTGCTCGTCACCGGACACCAGGGCTGGATGGAGCTGGACCGCGGCTCGGCAAAGCTGTTCCAGGAGATCGATGCGGCCACGTCGAAGGGCGAGGCGGAACGTCAGAAGATCCTGGCTCGCAAGGACGTCGCCGACCTCCAGATCAAGGTCATGTCCGAGTCGCAGATCCTGGCGGCGGTGTCGGAGCAGATGCGGGCGAGCCTGGATGCCGGGGCGCTGGGCCGGAACCGCGATCGGCTCATCAAGCTTCGGACGGAGATGGCCGCGGCCAAGACCCACGCCGACCAACAGCGGATCATGGCCGAGCTGCCGGTCGTGCTCGATGCGTGGATCCGGGTCGTCGAGGCCAACCGCTCGAAGACGGAGCTCGCGCTCAGGCAGCTCGGCTTCGACCCCGCATCGATGCCGGCGCCCGCGGAGCTGCGTCGGCAGGCTGCCCAGGTCAGGCGCACGATCGCCCAGCTGAACGCCCTCAAGCGGCCGCTCGCCCTGGCGCGGCGACAGCTCAAGGGCAAGCGCCTGTCACCGCGGACCGCTGCGGCCATCCACCAGCGCGTCGCCGGTCTCCTCGGCAGGGCACGGTCGCTCGCGGCCGCGCTGCCGGCGCCGCCGGGCACCGGAACGGCTGGCACGGGAACGGCGGGCGCCTCGACTGCGACCGCGGGCGGCGGCACGGCGGCCGCCGGGTCGACGGGGAGTCCCGCGCCCGCAGCGGGCACCGGACCGGCACCCGCGCCGGACGTGACCGCCCCCGACGACGCCGACGTCGACGCGGCCGAGGCGCTGGTCGCGTCGGCGCTCGGCACAGCGAGCCTTGCACAGGAACGGCTGACGAAGGCGTCGGGCGTGAAGATCTGGCTCGACCGGCTCGTCAACCTCGCCACCAGCCTGACCTCGGATCCCGAGTTCGTGCTCGGCCGGAAGAACGCCAAGGGCGCACCGGTCCAGGAGGTCTCAGCGCCCTCGCTGGCACAGATCGCCGACGTCGGCTTCTACACGACGAGCGACGTGTCGAAGCAGCCGGGGGCGTTCGGCGAGGACTTCGTCCTGGCGGCCGTCCAGCGCGGCTTCACCCCGGGGGCGAGCTGGGAGCAACCCGACAGCATGCATTTCGAGCTGCGGCGGCCGGGTGGCGGGACGTAGCGGGACAGGCCCTCGGCCGACAGGCCCCGCCGACCTCCCACTGTCGCCTGCCCACTGTCGCCTGCCGACAGGCGCCTGCCTGCTGTGGCCAGCCCGCTGTCGCCAGCCCGCTGTCGCCTGCCCGCTGTCGCCTGCCCGTTGGGGCAGACTTCCCCGTCGCACCGGCGCGCGGGATTGCGATGGCCATCGCGGTGGGGGATGCTGTGGACCGCGACAGGAGGATCGATGATGCGCGACTTCGAGCTGGAACCGGCCCGCCATCGACCGCGTGGTCCCGAGTCGGATGCCGTCCAGACGCCAGGCTCCGACCCCGGGCGGCCACGGACGGCGGGCCCGGGCCGGGCCCTCGACGCGGCGACCGTGCTGCGGCTCCAGCGCACGGCCGGCAACGCTGGGGTGGTCCAGATGCTGGGCGCCGAGGACGAGCAGGTCTCGCCCGTTCACGACGTCGTCGGCTCCGGCGGCGGGACGCCGCTCGACGAGCAGACGCGGTCGTCGATGGAGTCGGCGTTCGGGACGTCGTTCGAGCACGTCCGCGTGCACACCGACGAGACGGCATCGAGATCGGCCGAATCAGTGGGCGCCAATGCCTACACGGTCGGGTCCGACGTGGTGTTCCGGGCGGGCCAGTTCGATCCGGGTTCTGCCGCGGGCCAGCGCACGATCGCCCACGAGCTCACCCACGTCGTCCAGCAGTCACAGGGGCCCGTCGACGGGTCGGAGGCTCCGGGCGGGATCCGGGTCAGCGACCCGTCCGACCGCTTCGAGCGCGCCGCCGACCAGACCGCGGACCGGGTGATGTCCTCGCTGCCCGCGACGGGCCAGGCGGGGGCCGCGACGGCGTCGGCCGGCCAGACCGCACAGCTCGAGGAGGACCCGACGGCGGCTGCTGTCCAGCGGCAGGGCGGAGGCCGGGACGACGAGGAGCAGGAGGAGGACGAGCTGGCGACCTGAGCCCGGCGCACCGCGCTCGCGGGCGCCCCGGCTCCGGGCTTGGGCTCCCGGGGTTTCCGCTCCTGCTGCTCCAGAGGTTTGATGCCTGGACGCCCCGGCTCCGGGCTTGGGCTCCCGGGGTTTCCGCTCCTGCTGCTCCAGAGGTTTGATGCCTGGACGCCCCGGCTCCGGGGCTCGCGTGGCTAGGGTGCCCCGGCTCCGGGGGCTCCGCGGGCTCTGCCGGCTCGGGCGGTTTGGCCGGCTCGGCCGGCTCGGCCGGCGTCAAGCGGCCCTTACCGGCCCGCTCGGGCGCTGCCTGGGAGCGACCGTCGAAGGGCAGCCCGACACCCATCGGCCACCGCCCTCGCCAGCCGGCGGCCCTCACCACCGGCACGACTATCGCTGGCGGCGAACACTTTCGGTCCGAGGGTCCCGGACACGTCTACCAGGTCGACCGGCCATCGGTGGGGGCGATCGAAGACGGCGCTGGGGTGGCGCGATCCGATCGTTCGGCCGCCCGGGGTCAGAAGCGTTCGCCGGCAGCGATCGGGCGGCGTCAAGCGGCCCTCACCGCCATCGACTATCGCTGGCGGCGAACACTTTCGGTCTGAGGGTCCCGGACACGTCTACCAGGTCGACCGGCCATCGGTGGGGGCGATCGAAGACGGCGCTGGGGTGGCGCGATCCGATCGTTCGGCCGCCCGGGGTCAGAAGCGTTCGCCGGCAGCGATCGGGCGGCGTCAAGCGGCCCTTACCGGCGTCCGCCGCGCCCGGGATCCGCCGCGCTCGGGTTGGCGGCCCGATCGGCTCCGTCCGCCGCGCCTCGGATACGGCGGCCCGGCGGCGTCCGCCGCGCCCGCGTCCGCCGCGCCCCGGCTCGTCCGCCGCGCCTCGGCGCCGGCGGCCCGGTCGTCGGCGCTAGATGAGGCCCTCCCGGATCGCGTAGGCAACCGCGTGGGTGCGGTTGCGCAGCTCCAGCCGCGACGTGATGTCGTGGATGATGTTCTTCACCGTTCGTTCGGAGTAGAACAGCCGGCGCGCGATCTCGGCGGTGTCGTAGCCGTCCGCGAGCAGGCGCACCACCGAGGCCTCGCGCTCGGTGAGCCCGGTGAACGTCAGCCCGCGCGGTGAGAGCACCTGGCGCTGCAGCTGGCCGACCTGGCGCAGCAGCCGGCCGAGCAGGTCCGGCGGCAGGGAGCCCTCGCCCGCGGCGGCCGAGCGGATCGCCGCCGCCAGGTTGCCGGCCGTGGCCTCGCTCCGCCGGAGCACGCCGGTGACGCCGGCCTCCGCGGCGGCCAACAGCGTTCGGTCGTCCACCCGCGACACGAGCAGCACGATCCGCCGCAGGCCTCGCCCGCGCAGCGCCCGCATCTCGCCCAGCACCTCCGCATCGACGTCCTCGGCGACCACCAGCGCCACCGCGTCGTCGGGCGGATCGTCGTCGCCCGCGACGGTGAACCCCTGGGACCGCCTGAGCTGGCTGGTGATGCCGGCCCGTGACAGCGGGTCGGTGGCGCGAACCGCGACCGGGATCGAGGCCTTGAACGGGATCGGCTCCGCAACCATGGCGTTCTCCCCGAGGCGTTCCCGGGTGCCCACACCG
The DNA here is from genome assembly GCA_963841545.1 of uncultured Chloroflexia bacterium. Taxonomy (GTDB): domain Bacteria; phylum Chloroflexota; class Limnocylindria; order Limnocylindrales; family CSP1-4; genus CAIXZV01. Next base: position 317,813 of record CAWJDE010000004.1, read on the forward strand.
TGGGCCGGACGCGCAGGCCGGGAACGTGCGACGGACCCTACAGGGCAGCACTGTGCGCCCAGTCAACGTGGACTTAACGGGCACCGCGGGCTGCCCCATCACCCGCGCCGGGGCACCCGGTCGTGCATTCGCGATGCCCTGTTCGGGCCGTGGGCGCGCCGCTACACTCACGCTCGTGGGAGCATCGGTCACGCTGGTCACGCCGGCGGTCGAGGTCGAGCCGGGACAGGAGGTCACGGTCGAGGTCCGTGTGCGCAACACGGGCACGGTCGTCGACGAGTTCGCGCTCGACGTGCTGGGCGACTCGGCGGGCTGGGCCGCGGCCGAGCCCGCGACGATCTCGCTGTTCCCCGGCGCCGAGGGCAGCTCGAAGGTCGTCTTCCGGCCGCCCCGGGTGGCGAGCACGCCCGCCGGGCTCGTCCCGTTCGGCGTTCGGGCGGCGTCCCGCGAGGACCCGGCGGGGTCGGCGGTCGAGGAAGGCTCGGTCACCGTGGGTGGCTTCAGCGAGCCGTTCGCCGAGCTCGCCCCACGGACGTCGCGCGGCTCGGGGTCCGGTGCCCACGACCTCGCCATCGACAACCGGGGCAACGTCCGGCTCAACGCCGAGGTCGAGGGAACCGACGCGGATCGGCTGCTCAAGTTCGACATCAAGCCCCCGGCCGTGGTGGTCGACCCGGGCATGGCGAGCTTCGCCAAGGTTCGGGTCAGCCCGGTCAAGCGGTTCTGGCGCGGTCAGCCCAAGACCCGCGCGTTCCAGCTCTACGTGCGACCCGACGGCGGCGTGCCGCTCACGCTCGACGGCACCCTGCTCCAGGAGTCGGTGCTGCCGCCCTGGTTCCTCAAGGCATTGCTGGCCCTGATCGTGCTTCTCGTGCTCCTCGTGCTGGCCTGGCTGTTCCTGCTGCAGCCGTCGATCGAGAGCGCCGCCACTGCGGCCGTGGAGTCACCATTGGCCAGCCTCAAGGACGATGTCAACGACGCGCTGGGAGCCGCCGGGCTGCCCACGATGCCGGCCGGTGGCGGCGGCGCGAGCCCGACTGCCGCCGCTTCGTCGGGGGGCGGTGGCACGACACCGACGCCCAGCCCGAGCGGCGGCGCGGTCGAGACGCCCGGCGTCGTCATCCCGGGGCTCGGCAACCCGACGGACGGTCTCCTGGGCGTCAACAACGTCCTGACCTTCACCCCGCCGGGCACCCTGTTCGTCACCGACCTCGTGTTCTCGAACCCGAGCGGGGCCGAAGGCGCCCTGGTCCTCCTGCGCAACTCGTCCGAGCTGCTGCGGCTGCGACTCGAGAACTTCCGCGACTACGACCTCCACTTCGTGACGCCCATCGTCATCGCGCCCGGTGACAGCCTCAACCTCTCGCGCAGCTGCACGAGCGGGACGTGCGACGCAACCGTCTTCTGGTCCGGGTACCTGCGGCCCTGAAAGCGCGGCGGGGGCCGGCGGCCATCCTCGCCATCGCCACCGTGCTGCTGGCGCCCCTGCCCGTCGCGGCCGCACCCGCGAGGATCGAGCCCGGTCCGCGGTCCGGCACGCCTCCCGCGGTTCTGCTGCCGCCGCCACCCGGGACCACGACGCTCGTTTCGCCACGACGCGGCGGTGGCTTCGCGAACGGCGGCTCGAGCGAGCCCTCGATCTCGGAGAACGGCCGCTGGGTCGCGTTCACCTCGGTCGCGACGAACCTCGTGGCGGCCGGTGCGGCCACGCCGCCCAGTCCGGCCGTCTTCATCCGCGACCGGACGACCGGGACGACGATCCTGGTCCCGCCTCCGTCCGGGGTGACTGGCGGCGGGTCGGCCGGTGAGCCGTCGATCTCGGCCGACGGCAACGTGGTCGCGTTCAGCTACCAGGCACCGGTGGGGGCCGTCCTCCTCGTGTCGGGGCGCGCCATCTACGCGTGGGACCGGAGGACCGGCCGCACCGACCTCGTGAGCCGGACGACCAAGGGTCAGGCGGCGGGCAACAGCAGCGCGCCGTCGGTCTCCTCGAACGGGCGTTACGTGGCCTACACCTCGCAGAGCCCGTCGATCTCGCTCCTCGACACCGGGACCAACCCGGACGTCTTCCGGTACGACCGATCGACGCAGCGGACGGTGCTCGTGTCGGCCGGGCCCGGGGGGCGGTCGGCCGGCGGGTCGAGCATCTCGCCCTCCATCTCGGCCGACGGGAACCTCGTCGCGTTCGTCTCGGACGCCGGTGACGCGATCGTCGCCGAGGACACGGGTGCCGGCGACCAGGTCTACGTGCGCGACATCCGGGGGCGCGTGACCGAGCGGATCAGCGGGCCGCCCGGCGGCGGTCCCGCCGACGGGGCGGCCGAAGGCCCGTCGATCTCGGCCAACGGGCGGTACGTCGCGTTCGAGTCGGCGGCGTCCAACCTCGTCGCCGGCGACGACGGCCGGTTCACCGACGTCTTCCGCCGGGACCGGCGGACGGGCACCACCGAGCTCGTCTCGGTCACGCCCGCCGGCACGCCCGGCGGCGACGTGAGCGGACAGGCCGCGATCTCTGCCGACGGCCAGATGGTGGCCTTCGCGTCGGCTGCGCCCGACCTGGTCGGCGGTGCCACCGCGCTCGACGCCATCCACCTCGCGGCGCTCGCCACGCAGCGATCCGAGGTCTACGAGCGCGACCTCGTCACCCGGGAGACCGTCCTGGTCTCGGTCACGCCGGCCGGTGTGCCAGGGGGCGGCCGCAGTCTCATCCCCGTCGTGGGCGGCAGCGGCCGTTACGTGGCGTTCGCCTCCACGTCGGCCACGCTCGTCGCGGGGGACAAGCTGGCGTTCGCCGATGTCTTCCTGCGCGACTTTCCGCCCAGGCCCGTGCTCAATCCGCCGGTGCTGGATCTCGGCGAGCAGGCCGTGGATGCGCCGGGCCTGGCGGCCGCCGCCGTGCTGACGAACACCGGGCTCGCGCCCGTTCAGGTCTCGGCTGCCTCGATCGCCGGAGCCAACCGGCACAGCTTCTCGGTGGTCGCCGATGCGTGCGACGGCCGGACCCTGCGACGAGGCCAGGCATGCACTGTCTCGGTCGAGTTCTCGCCGCCGCGCCCGGGCACGCAGACGGCCACGCTCCAGGTCCCCGACAGCGCGGCCGGCTCGCCGCGGACGGCCCGTCTCCGCGGCGTCGGCAGCCCGCGCGCCGCCGGGCGCATCGAGCTCAACCCTCCGGTGGGGCCGCCGGGGATCGTCACGATCGCGACCGGGTCGGGCTTCCCGCCCGGCGCCGTCATCGGGCTGCGCTGGAGCATCGGGATCACGCCCAGGCTCGGACCGATCGTTGCCGACGCCGGCGGGCGCTTCCGCGTCCAGGTCCTGGTGCTCCATGGCGATCAGACCGGACGCCGGATGCTGATCGCCGAGCCGGCAGCCGGGACGGCGTTCACGCCTGTTTCCGTGCCGATGCTGGTGACACCGGCGTCCGTGGCGCCACCCGGGTTCCTGCTGCGCCGCTTCATCGACCTCCCCCTGTTCATGCTGTTCCGAGGCTGATCCGATGACCGACGGCGCCACCATCCAGTGCCAGAAATGCGGGTTCACGAACGTCCGGGGCGACCAGTTCTGCGGCTCGTGCGGCGCGTTCCTGGAATGGCAGGAGGGGTCCGAGACCGCCGGCTCCGGTGGGGCAGCGCCAGGGCCGGTGGCGGGGGCCGGCGGCCTGGCCGGACCAGCGGGGCCGTCCGCGACCCAGGCAGCGCCGACACTGCCCCCGTCCCCGGCAGCCGGGACCGGTACCGTGCCCGCCTCGGGTGCCCCGGCCGCCTCGGGTGCCCCGGCCGCGACGCCGGCCGGCTGGTCCGCGACGCCGGCCGGCTGGTCCGCAGCGCCGCCGTCCGGATCGGCGGGGACGCCGTCCACTCCATCGCGACCGGCCCCCGAGCCCGATCCCGAGGCGGACCTGGTCCGCTGTCCCGCCTGCGGGATCGCCAACCCCGTCACCCGGACGTTCTGCCTGTCGTGCGGGACGACGCTGGCGGCCGCGCAACGGATCGCCGAGCCGTCACGGGACGAGATCGCGGCCGCCGTCGCGTCGAGGTCGGCGACGACGACCCCGGTGCCGTCGGGCGCGGCGCGCGCCGTCTCCAAGGACCGGCCCGCCTCGCGCGGGATCCCGGGCTGGATCTTCGTCGTCGCGCTCGCGGGGATCCTGGTCGGCGTCGGCATCGTGGTCGTGGCGCCGCTGATCGCCGGGCCCGGGCCGGACTCGGGCGCCACCTTTGGACCGACCGGTGCCGCCACCGTGGGCCCATCGGGCGGGCCTTCGGGCACGGCCCCCGGCGGTTCCGGTGCCCAGTCGACCCCGGTCCCGGAAGCCGTCAAGCTCGTGCTGACCGGCGCCACCGCATCGTCGGTCGTCGGCGACCGGGCCAAGTTCCAGCCGCAGATGGCGATCGACGGCGACCTCACCACCAGCTGGCAGGAGGGCAGCGCGAACGAGGCGGGACAGTGGATCGAGGTTACGTTCGATGCCTCCCGCGCCGACACGCTGGTGATCCGCAATGGGTACCAGGCATCCACGCCGCTGTACAAGGGCAACCTGCGGCTCAAGGACATCGAGGTGTCGATCGATGGGGGGCCGCCGATCGCCGCCCGCCTGAAGGACACCACCAAGGCGCAGCGGATCGACCTCGGCCAGGTCTCGGGTGCGACCACGGTCCGGATCACCATCGAGTCGACCTACCCCTCGGTCAAGACGTCGATCAGCGGCACCCCGTTCGACGACGCCGCCGTCAGCGAGATCTCGGTGCTGGGGATCCCCGGAGGATGACGCGATCGGCGCGGCTGTCGTACAGTCCGCCGCAACGCGGGTGGCGTCCCATCCGCCGGCTCGGGGAGTGACATGAGCGCCGTCGGAGCCACCTTCGGCAAGGCCGTTGGAGCCCTCGGGGGTCCGCAGCTGGCCGCCATCCTCGTGGCCGGCGGGCTCGTGGCGGGGGCGCTGACCGGCGGCCTGATCGCGGGCCCCCTCTCGTCCGGCGTCGGCGGCACCAGCACCGGCCAGCTCTCGATCTACGCCTGTCCCGGCGTGGGTCCGGCGCTCCAGACGGTTCCCGCCGGACAGCGGTTCCTGGTGACCGGCCGCTCCGAGGACGGGACGTGGGCGCGAATCCACTATCCGCAGCCCGGCCGGGCCGAGGCCTGGGTCCAGGTGTCGCCCCTGACGTTCCAGGCGTCGCTGGACTCGGTCCCGGTGGCCACCTGCGCGCCGGTGGTGGCCATCGCCGGGCCCTCGTTCGGACCCGGCTCGACGCTCACCGCCATCCAGGACAACTCGCCTTCCCCTGGACCGACGCCCGCCCCGACCGGGACCCCGCGTCCGACCCCCACGCCCGACCCCGAAGCCGACTCCGAGGCCGACCCCCAGGCCCACTCCGAAGCCGACCCCCAGGCCGACGCCGAAGCCAGACACCTCTCCGAATGCGCCGCCGGTCGTGCTCGGAGCTTCAACGCAAACCGATCCGGACGGAATGCGGCCCCGGCGGCATCTGCCGGTCTCGACTCACGATGTATCCATCTCGATCACCGCCACCGATGCCAGTCCGGGCTCCGCTGGATCACGGTCGCGTGCGTGACCATTCGCACGGATCCGCCGGTGCTGCCCGGATGCCGAACTCCGCGCAAGAGTCGACACCTACTCGCGCATCGCTCACGGCGACAAGCTCAGCTGCCACCCGGCTGACTATTACTGGCAGTCGTGACTGGACCCGATGACGGTCGAGTCACAGCGAACGATACGAAGGTGACAAGTCCTGACAACGAGCTCGAACCGGCTTGATGGTCGTCAAGTGCTGACATGAGCGCCGTCGGGTCGATCCTCGCGAAGGTTGCCGTGTTCCTGGTCACGGCTGCGGTCGGCTTCGTCACGGCCACGGTCGTCGTGTCCGCCGCCGGCAGCCACGGTCCCGAATCGACCGCGATCGCGGCTCCCGAATACCTCCTCAACGGCGGTGACACGCCGGCCGGTCCCGGCGTTCCGGTCGCGTTCGACGAGCAGCCGGACGGCAGCGCCGCGCCGCTGGCCACGCTCAGCCCCGATGACCTGTCGGCGGCCGCCGACGCATTGCTGGGCGACGCGCCCGGCGGTGCCCAGCCGGCGGCCTACGTCAAGCCCGCGGGCTTTCCGCGGATCCCGCCGATCACCCAGTTCGACGGCGGGCCGTTCGAGGGCGCCAACTGCACCCTCGCCTCGGGCGCGATGCTGGCGCGCCTCGGGTACGGGATCGTGACCACGGGCTCGATCCTGCGCACGCTCCAGGACGACCAGGACGGCGGCACGGGGATCAACGACCTCGCGACCGCGCTGTGGCGCGGCTACGGGATCACGTTCCCGCACGGACTGATCAGGACCGACACCCTCAAGAAGCTGCTGGGTGCCGGCTACGGCGCGGTGATCCAGGGCGACTACTCGAAGGTGCCGCCGGCGCTCCGGCTCCAGAAGGACTTCACGGGTGGCCACGCGATCTACCTCGACGGCTACTACCCGGGCGACGCGCGGCGCGGGATCCCCGAGGCGTACTACGTGATCGACCCCATCGGCCGGCCCAGGTTCGGCTACCAGGGCGACTGGTGGCCGGCGTCGGTGGTCGACGACTTCGCGCTCGCCTGGGGTGGGGGCCGGGTCGTCGCGATGTGGGGCTATCCGCCCGGTGGCACGCCGCCCGACGTCGTCGGACCCGACGTCCTGCCGATCCCACCCGACTCGGGCGGCGGGTCGACGCCCACGCCGGCGCCCCCTTCGGGCTCGCCTCCGCCCAGCGGGTCGCCGGCGCCGTCCGCCTCGCCTGCCGGACCCGTCGTGGTCCCGGTCGACGTGGGTGACATCAGCGTGCTGCTGCCATCCGAGCCGCCCCCGGTCGGCGGCGGCAGCCTGGGTGGCCTGATCCTGCACCCGATCATCGACGTGTGCCTGTTCGATCCGCCGCCGGCCGGCTGTCCGACCGGGATCGAGGCCGTGTTCGACCTCGGCCTGCCAGCGGTGATCCAGCTGAACCCGGCGCCGAAGGTCACCGTGCTGTTCGTCGATTCGGATCGCCCCGACGTGGCGATGGTCGGGTTCACGGTCGACCCACCCGCGACGGCGGACGTCAGGTTCTGGAAGGCCGGCGTGAGCCCGGCCACGGTCGGCACGGCCTCGTCGATGACCTCGGTGAACCTGTTCGGCACGACCGTGCTCCTCGCACGCCTGGACGTCGTGGCCGCCACCACGTACCAGTTCCAGGCGGTCGCGGGGAGCGGTCTCGGCGCCGGTTCGAGCCCGATCGGCTCGTTCACCACGGGCGATGGCGTCACCCAGTTCGACGTGGCCCTCTCGTCGGTCGCCTCGCCGTTGATCCGGCTCGGGTCCGGGCTCTCGCCCTACCTGCACCTGGCGCCCGGCGGCTATGCCCAGCCGCTGATCCCGGTCGGAGCGCTGGGCGGCGCCACCTGCCTCGAGCAGGCGGGGTTCGGAGGCACCCAGCTGTGCCTCGACCTCGGACCCGACGCGCCGCCCCCGGCGACCTGCACGCGCGCCGAGGTGACCTACCAGCTGGCGGGGATCGACGCGAGCGGCGTCGTGGTGCGGGCGTTCCCGACCGAGGCGGGTGAGGGCTCAGGCGGGGTGACGCTCGACGGTGTGCTCGAGGTCGACGGTCCGGCGCCCGCGGGCGACGTGAGCGTGGGCTGCCTGACCTCCGGGCTGACGTATCAGATCGTGCTCGACGCGGTGGGCGACGATCGCGGGATCCTGGCGACGCACACGGTGACCGCACCCTAGGCCGCTCGTAGGCCATTCTCCGCCGGGCGTCACTGACCCGTTCGGCGCACCAGTACCCCCCAATTCGTGGGGGAGAAACCTGCGCCGGTCCGGGCGAGAATCCGAAGCGTCGCGGACCCGCCGAGCCGGCGGGCAACCCGGCGTTCTCCGAGGGACGTGCTTGCCCAGCCTGCGGCTTCGACCCGATCACGGAGGGCGGCGCAGCCGCCTGGCCGTCGTGGTCGGCTACGCGCTGATCGGCGTCACGTGGATCGCCCTCTCCGACCAGCTCGTCTCCTCGATCTCCGACCTCACCCACCAGACGATCCTCCAGACGCTCAAGGGCGCGCTGTTCGTGGCCGCCACGGCGGTCGGGCTGTGGCTGGTGATGGTCGCGCGCGACCGCCGGCTGGAGCGAGGCCGGCGGGACCTCGCCACCAGCGAGGAGCGATACCGGATGCTGGCCGAACGGGCGCACGACGTCGTCTACCGGTACCGCTACCTGCCGACCCCGGGCTTCGACTACGTCAGCCCGTCGGCCACCGCCCTGACCGGCTACACGCCCGAAGAGCTCCAGGGCGATGCGCTCATCTCCTCGCTCCTCCTCGACGACGACTACCTGAAGCTCCAGGAATGGGTCGCCGGCGACAGCGACGAGCCGATGGTCGTTCGCTGGCGGCACCGCGATGGCCGGATCCTGTGGACCGAGCACGTGGTCACGCGGGTCCGCGACGCGAACGGCACGCTGGTGGCCTTCGAGGGCACCGCGCGCGACGTGACGGCGCGGGTCGCGGCCGAGTCGCAGGGCCGCCTGCTGGGCCAGCTGATCGACGCGTCGCCGATCGGCGTGGTCGTGATCGGCGGGTCCGAGGACGGCTACCGCGTACGGTACGCAAACGAGACGCTCGCCCGGCTCATCGGGCGGCCCGTCGAGGACCTGATCGGAGCGTCAGGGTCCGACATCGCCGGTGCCGCCGGGCCGGTGCTCGCCGACGCGGAGGCGGCCCGGTCGGACAGCGGCCATCCATACGGCTTCGACACCGTGCTCGGGACCGCCGGCGGTGACACGCTCCCGGTCTCGATCCTGGTGTCGCCGATCTACACCTCCGACGGGGCCATCGACAGCATCATGGCCATGGTCAGCGATCGGAGCGAGGCGATCGGCCGCCTGAGCGCGGAGTCGAGGCTGCGGGCGGTGCTCGACGCCAGCCCGGTCGCCGTTGCGGCCACGGATCTCGACGGAACCGTCACCACCTGGAACCTCGCCGCCGAGCGTCTGTTCGGCTGGACGGCCGACGAGGTGATCGGTCACCGGCTGCCGTTCCTCGACGATGTCGGGTGGGCGGGGACGAGGGAGCAGCGCGACCAGCTCATCGCCGGGACGGCCGATCCGTCCATCACCTGGTCCGTCGCGCGCAAGGACGGCTCGATGGCCACCTGCCTGCTGACGACCGGCATCATCCGCGACGCGACGGGTCGTGCCACGGGCTTCATGGGCGTCGTCGAGGACCTGACCGAGCAGCGCCGGCAGGAGGACTGGAACTCGCTGCTGCGGCGCGCGATCGATCAGGCGGCCGAGGCCATCGTGATGACCGACCTCGCGGGAACGATCACGTACGTCAACCCGGCCTTTGCCAGGGTCAGCGGCTACAGCGAGGCGGAGCTCGTGGGCGCCAATCCGCGCGTCCTCAAGAGCGGTCTCACGCCGCCGCATGTCTACACCGAGATGTGGGCGCGCCTGATGGGTGGCGACACGTGGCGCGGCATGCTCACCAACCGCCGCAAGGATGGCTCGTTCTACGAGGAGGAGGCGACCCTCTCGCCGGTGGTGGGGGCGAGCGGGGCGCCCATCGCCTACGTCGGTGTCAAGCGTGACGTGACGCTCGAGCGACGGCTCGCGTCCGGGCTCTCGTCGGAGCTGCGGGACCGCGCCGCCGTCCAGGAGGCGATGGCGCGGATCGACCTGCGCGACTCTCCGGAGGAGACGGCCCAGAACGTATGCCTCGCGATGTCCGGGTTCGAGGGCGTGGACGAGGCGGTCATCCTGTACCTGCCGCCGGGCGACGGGCTGGTCGTCCCGATCGGGATGGCGGCAGGAGGCAAGCCCGCGAGCCAGCCGCTCGAGCCCCTCGACAGCCTGCTGTCCGAGCACTACCGACGGCGAGCGGCGGAGGGTCCCTGGGCCCATAGCCACCTCGACGCCGACCGGACCGACCCGGAGACGGCCCGTGTCTGGTTCGAGCACCAGTCGTACGTCGCGGCGCCGGTCCACTACCGAGACCGGCCGGTCGCGCTCCTGATCGCGGCGACCGATTCCCTCTCACCCGACGCCTGGATCGCACGCCATCTTCGCGTGGTGGCCGAGCTCGCCGTGCACGCCGCGCCGCTGATCGGACCTCAGCTCATCGAGCGCGACGCGGCCGTCACCTATCGGCGCGAGATTCTCCAGCTGCTCGAGGGCGGCGAGTTCGTGCCCGTGTTCCAGCCCGTCTGCGACCTCGCCAGCCGCGCCCCAATCGGGTGGGAGGCCCTGACACGCTTCGGCGACGGGTCGCAGCCCGCCCGCCGGTTCCGGGAGGCGCACACCGTGGGCCTGGGCGACCGCCTCGAGCTCGCCTGCGCGCTGCTCGCGGTGGAGACGTTCGACCGGCTCGCGAAGCCGGGATGGCTGAGCATCAACGTCTCGGCGAACCTGGTCCTGTCGGGCGACGCGTCCGACATCGCCAGCTCGATCTCGGGTCCGGTGGTCCTGGAGATCACGGAGCGGGTGCCGATCGAGGACTACGCGAGCATGCGGGCGGCGATCGAACGGCTCGACCCGCTGGTCATGATCGCCGTGGACGACGCGGGAGCCGGCTACGCGAGCCTGCGGAACGTGCTGGAGCTGCGCCCCGACTTCATCAAGCTCGACCTGTCCTTCGTCCATGCCATCGACCGTGACCCGGCACGCCAGGCGATGGTCGCCGGCATGGTCCACTACGCGTCCGAGACCAACACGCAGCTGATCGCCGAGGGCGTCCAGACGGAAGCGGAGCGCCGGACGCTGCTCCGGCTCGGCGTCCGCTACGGCCAGGGCTTTCTGCTGGGTGTGCCGTCACCGGAGGGCGAGGTGGTGCCGGGCGCTCCCGACGCCGGACGCCGCCGGCGCCAGCGACCGGGCCTGGGTGCGTCCGAGGAGACCTGGACCGGCGCCGACGTCGATCCCGAGCCGGGGCCATCGGCAGCCTCGATCGGCGCCCTCGCGCAAGGGCGCCCGAGTGCGAGCCCGACGCGCCCGACCGGGCGGGTGATCAGCGAGGACTGACCGCGTTCCGCTGGGACTGACCGCGTCCCTCGGGGACGGAACCCGTTCCGCTGCGACTGACCGCGTTGCCGCTGGGACCGACCGCGTTCCGCGGGGACCGACCGCGTTCCGCGGGGACCGACCGCGTTCCGCGGGGAGGTTCCTCAGTCCGTCGGGGACGAACCTCGTCTTGCGGTGACGATCCTCCCCATCGCCCGCGCCGGCCGTGGCCGGCCGCCGCGCCGGGACGGGCAGCCGGTACGATGTCGCCATGGCTGAGCGTCCCCAGCATCCGGGTTCCGGCGACCCGGGAACCGACTCGCCGGCGTCATCCGTCGCCGGCTCGCGTCCGCATCGCGTGGTCGTCATCGGCGGTGGGTTCGGCGGGCTGTACGCAACCCGGGCGCTGCGAGACGGCGGTGACCGCGTCGCCGTCACCCTGATCGACCGGCGCAACCATCACCTGTTTCAACCCCTGCTCTACCAGGTCGCGACGGGCGCGCTGTCGCCGGGCGAGATCGCGCAGCCCCTGCGCTCGATCTTCCGGCGCCAGCAGAACACGCGGGTGCTGCTGGGGGAGGCCGTCGCGATCGACGCCGAACGGCGCGAGGTCCAGCTGTCCGACGGGGCGCCGATCCCGTACGACACGCTGATCGTCGCGACCGGCGCCCACCATTCCTACTTCGGCCACGACGAGTGGGCCGCGTACGCGCAGGGGCTCAAGACCATCGACGACGCGATCGCGATGCGGCGCCGCATCCTGATCGCGTTCGAGGCGGCCGAACGCGAGGCGGATCCCGAGCTGCGGCAGGCGTGGATGACGTTCGTGATCGTGGGCGCGGGCCCGACGGGCGTGGAGCTCGCCGGCGCGCTGGGCGAGATCGCCAACGACACCCTCAAGTCCGACTTCCGGTCGATCCGGTCGCAGGACGCGCGGATCGACCTCATCGAGGCGATGGACCGGATCCTGCCGACATATCCGCGGGACCGCTCGGCCTCCGCGCGGCGGCAGCTGGAGCGGCTGGGCGTCACCGTGCGCACCGGGACACGGGTGGTCGGGATCGAGGAGGGGAGCGTGCGCGTCGACGGCGGGTCCGGTTCCCCGGAGGTGATCTCGACCCGGACGGTCCTCTGGGCAGCCGGCGTCCTGGCGGCGTCGTTCGGGCGCAAGGTCGCCGAGGCGACGGGTGCCGAGACCGACCGCAGCGGCCGGATCCGCGTTCTGCCCGACCTGACGATCCCCGGTCATCCCGAGATCTTCGTGGTCGGCGACGCGGCGATCCAGCCGTGGAAGCAGGATCGGCCCGTGCCGGGCGTTGCGCAGGGCGGCATCCAGGGCGGCCGGTACGCCGGCGAGGCGATCCTGCACCGGATGCGGGGCGAGCCGGTCGGCCGCTTCCGCTACAGCAACCGCGGTGACGTCGCGGTCATCGGCCGGCTGGCGGGGGTGACGGACATCCCGTGGATGGGTCCGTTCGGCCGGCAATCGGGCTTCGCCGCCTGGGTGCTATGGCTGGGGATCCACATCGTGTACCTGATCGGGTTCGCGAACCGGATCGTCGTCTCGGTCCGCTGGGCCTGGTCGTTCCTCACCCGCGGCCGGTCGACGCGGCTGATCACCGGCTCGCCGCTGGTGCCGCCGATCGAACGTCCGGAACCGCCGACGCCGTAGGGGCCGGGCACCCGCGGTGCCTCGACCGACCCGGTGGGCCGGCGCCGCTTGGCCGGTGACGGGGCACGTCGGCTCCGGGTCCGCGCCGCCCGCACCGCCCCGACGGCCCGGTCGCCCGGACGGCCCGCACCGCCCCGACGGCCCGGTCGCCCGGACGGCCCGCACCGCCCGGACGGCCCGCACCCCACGGCAGCACGTCGAGCCACAAGTGGTCCTCGATTGCGGCACCAAACTGGACCTTAGCAGCAGACCGGTTTCCCGCCACCATGGGACACGTCAAGCAACCCGGCCCTGATGAACGGAGGTTCCCGATGGACGCCCTGGCACCCATGCTGCTGCTCGTCATCGTGCTTGCGATCGTCGGCCTCGCGGCCGTGAGCGAGGGTCGCGACAGCCGCGACGACTTCGACGACGGCCTGCTGTGGCCGACCTTCGGTCATCGCATCCGATGACGACCTGGAACGATCTCTCGGCGGCCGACCCCGCGCTGGCCGCCGAGGCGCGCCGCCTCCTCGAGCGCTCCGGCATCGGCGAAGGCCTGCTGGCCACGGTCCGCGGCGACGCTCCGCCGCGGATCCACCCGGTGTACGTGCAGATCGTCGACGGCCGCCTGCTGACGGCCGTGCTCGCACGGTCGGCCAAGCGGCGGGAGCTCGCGAACGACGGCCGCTACGCCCTGCACGCCCACCAGGACCCCGCGGCGCCACACGAGGTGCTGATCCGCGGTCGCGCGGTCGAGGTGACCGACCCGGCACTGCGCGCAGCGGCGGTCGCCGCGTGGCCGTTCTCGGTCGGCGAGGACGACGCGCTGTTCGAGCTCGGCATCGACCACGTCCTCCTGGGCGCCCGTGCCGACGCGGACGCGTGGCCCCCGGTCTACCGGTCCTGGCGAGCTCCGCGGGCGTGAGGCGCGGTCACCCGATCCCGCCGGCGTCGAACACGATCACCTGGCGCGCCGCCTGGCCGGCGCGGAGACGGTCGAAGGCGGACTCGAGATCGGTCAGCGCGAGGCGGCGATCGATCAGCCGATCGATCGGGAGCCGGCCGGCCAGATAGGCATCGGCGTGACGCGGGAAGTCGATCGCCGCGACCGTCGACCCGTAGTTCGAGCCGATGATCCGCCGGCCGCCGTCGACGAACGGGAACACCTCGAGCGCGGCGCGCTCGCCGAACCGCGTCAGGCCCACGAGCACGGCCGTGCCCCCGGGTGGCAGGACCGCGATCGCCTGCTCGATCGTCGCGGGCAGCCCGATCGCCTCGAACACGAAGTCCGGGCCGTCGTTGCCGGCCGCGGTGCGGATGCCGTCGACGGTCACGGCCGGGTCCAAGGGGTCGGCCTGGACCCAGTGGGTGGCGCCCAGGCTACCGGCGAGCTCGATCTTCGCCCGGCTGACGTCGACCGCGATGATCCTGCGCGCACCCGCCAGCACCGCGCCCATGACGCACGACAGCCCGACGCCGCCCAGCCCGATCACGGCGACGCTCGATCCGGCCGGCACGGCCGCGGTGCGGATCACGGCGCCGACCCCGGTCGAGACGGCACAGCCGATGAGGGCCGCCACCTCCGCCGGGACGTTGCCCGGCAGCGGCACGACGGCCGACGCCGGCACGACCTGCGCGGTCGCCATCGTCCCGATCGACAGGTAGGCGAGCACGCCCGTGCCATCGGCCCGCGAGAGGCGGGTCGTGCCGTCCGCCTGGCGATGCTGCAGCGACGGCGAGCCCGAGCACAGCCACTGCCGGCCGCGCTGGCACTCGCGGCAGCGCAGGCAGGGCGCGTACCACGAGAGGGCGACCGGCCGGCCGATGACGCCCGGATCCAGACCGGCGCCCACCGCCTCGATCACCCCGGCACCCTCGTGGCCCATGACGATCGGGCCCGGCCGTTCCCAGTCGCCGTCCCGAACGTGGAGGTCGGAGTGGCAGACGCCCGCTGCGGTCATCCGGACGAGCACCTCGCCCGGTTGCGGATCGTCGAGCCGGAGCGTCTCGAAGACGGGCGTCGCGCCCGCCCGCTCGATGACCGCCGCCTCGATCTCGCGCATCGATCCCCGTCCTTCCCGACCGCGCCTGCCCGCCGCGGCCCGTCCCACACGGCCATGGCTCGACGTCGGCGCTCAGCCCGTGTTCTGCAGCCCGGCTGCGATCCCGTTGATGGTGACACCGATCACGTCCCGGGTGCGGGCGGCCTCCGCGGGCGTCACCCCGGGGCCGCGCAGCCGGCCCAGCAGCTCGACCTGGATCAGCGACAGGGCGTCCACGTACGGATTGCGGAGCCCGATCGCCCGTTCCAGGGTCGGGTGACCGGCCAGCAGCCGGTCCCGTCCGGTGATGAGCAGCAGCAGCCGCACCGAACGTGCGTACTCCGCCTCGATCATGCCCCGGATCGCGATCGCCTCCGCGCCGCCCGCGAGGTCGGCGTAGCGCCGGAAGATCCCCATGTCGGCCTTGGCCAGCGACAGCTCGGCATTGTCGAGGACCGAGGCGAAGAACGGCCAGGACTGGTAGAGCGCGGCGAGGTGGTCCACGACCGCCCGCCCGTCGCGCGCCGTGACCGCGTCGAGCGCCGTGCCGAGGCCGTACCAGCCGGGCAGGTTGGCCCGCGCCTGCGACCACGCGAACACCCACGGGATCGCGCGCAGGGCGCCGATCGAGTCGCGACCCGGCTCGGGAGCGCCGATGCCGCCGCGCTCGCCACCCGTTGCCGGGTCGCCGGCGGCGTCGAGGGCTGCCGGGCCGGCGCCGCCTGCCGGTGCGGACCTGGGTCGGGAGGTGGGGCGTGAGCCCAGTCCCAGGCCCGCGATCAGGTCGATCGGCGTGGCCAGGCCGAAGAAGTCGTCGAACGCCGGTCGCTCGACCAGCGCCCGGTACGTCGTGCGCGAGATCGCCGCCAGCTCGGTCATCGTCGCCCGGCCGGCCTCGGCGGCCGCCACCACCGCCCCATCATGGTCGGGCGCCGAGGCCAGCAGGGCTGCTGCGGTGACCTGCTCGAGGTGGCGCTCGGCGATGGATCCGTCCGCGAAGTGGGCGGCGATGACCTCGCCCTGCTCGGTGAACTTGAGGCGGCCGTCGACGGTGCCCGGTGCCTGGGCCCGGATCGCGCGGTTCGCCGGGCCGCCGCCGCGTCCGATCGCACCGCCCCGCCCATGGAACAGGGTCAGCGTCACCCCGTGCCGGCGCGCGACCTCGACCAGCGCCTCCTGTGCCCCGTACAGGAGCCAGTTGGCGGCAAGGAAGCCGCTCTCCTTCGAGGAATCCGAGTAGCCGAGCATGACCTCCTGGGCATCGCCCCGCTCGCGGAGGTGGGCGCGATAGGCGGGCTCGGCGAGCAACGCGCCGAGGAGCTCGCCGGCCCCCCCGAGCGCGACGGCCGACTCGAGCAATGGGACGACGTCGAGGACCGGCAGCGCCGGCGGCAGGTCGACGAGCCCCGGCACCGGCTGCTCGAACGGCAGCGGCTGTGCCGCGCGACGGGCCAGCTCGAGCACGTCCGTCACGTCAGCAGGACGGGTCGTGAACGAGATGACGTAGCGCCGGCAGGCTTCGACGCCGAACCGGTCCTGGAGGCGGGCCATCGCCCGGAACGTGGCGAGGACCTCGGACAGCACCACGCCCTGCGCGACCTCCGTGTCGGGTCCCGCCCCGCCGTCGAGGGCCGCGAGGGCCGCCCGGTGGACCTCGGCATGCTGGCGCACCTCGAGCGAGGCGAGGTGGAAGCCGAAGGTGGCCAGCTGCCAGCGCAGGTCGGCCAGCTCGCCCCAGCCGACCCGTCCGAGGCCGTCGGCGATGAGCGCGTTCTGGAGCACGAGGAGCTCGGCATCGAGCTCGCCGGGCCCGGGGTATCGCCCGGCTCTCGGCGCGGTCTCGCCGATCAGGGCCGCGCGCGTGCGCCGGAGCCGCTCCGCGATCGCGCCCAGGCGCTGCCGGTACGGCTCGTCGGGAAACCGCCGCCGCAGCTGGCGGATCGTGTCGGGCAGCTCCTCCGCGTCGCGGGCCAGCGCGCTGCCCAGGGCCCGGTCGACCCGCAGGGGCTCGACCCGTGCGGCGACGATCTGCATCAGCCGGTTCGCCACGGCCTCGTAGCCGCGGAGAAGGTGGTCCGCCTGGAGGCGCGCCGTGTGGAGCGTCACCTCGGCGGTCACGCCCGGATGCCCGTCGCGATCGCTGCCGATCCAGGAGCCGAACCGGAGCACGGCGGGCACGGCCACCGGACGGGTGCCGGTCAGGCGGGTGTCGCCCGCGTACGCCGTCCCGCCGACGCCTGCGATGCCGATCTGGCCGGCGGCCTCGGCTGCGGCGTCGGCCGTCGCGCCCGAGGCATCGGGTGCCGGGCCGGGCGCCTGCCCGGGGCCCGCGCCGACGACCCGATCCACCGCGCGGTCGAGCGCCCGTTGGAAGCGGGGCACCACGGTGAACAGCGTGTCGTCGAAGATCGCCAGCGCGGAGCGCACCTCGTCCAGCGGCGTGGGGGCGGTCGAGCGGACGTCGCCGATGTGCCACAGGATCGTGATCTCCTCGCGCAGCCGCCGCCGAACGTCGGCATCCTCGTCGGGCGTGACGAGGGGGTCGTCGAGCTCGTCGAGCAGCCGCCGGATCCGTCGCAGGGCGAACAGCAGGCTCCGGCGCCGGGCCTCGGTGGGATGCGCGGTGAGCACCGGGTGGACGACCGTGCCCCGGATCGTCGCCTCGAGCCGGCGTGCGCCCATCGCGGGGAGGAGCCGCTCGACGGCATCGCCGACCGAATCGTCGATCGGCCGGCCACGGGCCCGCCTCGCGCGCATCCGGAGCATCCGGATCCGCTGCCGTTCCTCGGCCAGGTTGACCAGCTGGAAGTAGAGCGTGAACGCGCGGGCGATGTCGGCCGCATCGCCGAGGTCGAGCGCCGCGATCTCCTCGCCCAACCGGGCGCGCTCGGCATCGCGCTCGCTCGCCGCCTGGGCGGAGCCGCGGCGCAGGGAGATGGTCCGTCGCCGGATCCGCTCCACCGCGGTGAACAGCTCGGGGCCGGCCTGCTCGGCAATGACCTGGCCGAGCAACGCACCCAGCAGGCGGACCTCGCGCGCGAGCGGATCGCGGGCGCGACCGATCCCCGGACCCGGCGGCTCGGCGGCGACCGCCGGAAACCGGGCCCTCCGCACCTGGGACCACGTCCGATCGGATCGGGGAGCACGGCCGGCCACGCCCTAAGGATGGCGGAGCCGGTACGCCGCCGCCACCCGGGCCGGGTTTCGGTTCGACTGCAAGGGCACCGCGCCGGTACTCCCCCGCAACCGTGGTGGGTAGCGAAAGCGCCTAGGCTTGTATCGTGGTGATGATGGCGAAGAACGATTACACCGGCGACGACCCGGGTCCGGGCGAACCTGCCCGGCCGCCGTCGACCGAGCCGTCCGGTCGCATCGCCGAGCCGCCCGGTCGCATCGCCGAGCCTGCCCGGCCGCCGTCGACCGAGCCGCCCGGTCGCATCGCCGAGCCTGCCCGGCCGCCGTCGACCGAGCCGCCCGGTCGCATCGCCGAGCCTGCCCGGCCGCCGTCGACCGAGCCGCCCGGTCGCATCGCCGACCCGCTGGTCGAGCTGCGCTTCCTCCACGACCTGCTGCGGCTGGTGACCACGGCGCGGACCTGGGAGGAGCTGCTCGGGACCGTCGTCGACGGGACCCGGGACTCGCTCGACGCGAGCGTGTCCTCCCTGTACCTGCTCGATCGCGACGGGACGAGCCTGACGCTCGCCGCGACCAACGGTCTCGATCGCTACCAGATCGGGCGCGCGGTCGTCCCGATGGGGGAGGGCATCACCGGCCGCGTGGCGGCGTCGCGCACCGCGATGGTGATCCCGGACGTGCGGGCCGACGACCGCTTCCTGTGGGTGCGGGGCATCGACCAGCGCCGGTTCGTCGCCTCGATGCTGTCGGTTCCGCTGACCTGGCACGACCAGGTCGTCGGCGTGCTCAATGTCCAGACCGAGGCCCAGCGAACGTTCGATGCCGCCGACGTCGCCCATCTGTCGGCCATCGCCGACCTGCTCGCCGGGGTCGTGGAGAAGGGGCGCCTCCAGCGCGAGGCCGAGGCACAGGTCGCCCGGCTCAAGGCGCTCGACCAGGCGCGCAACGAGCTCATCGCCCTGGTGACCCACGAGCTCCGCACGCCGCTGGCGGTCGTCCGTGCCTACACCGATCTGCTCGCCGAGGAGCCGCCGCTCGAAGGCCGCTCGTCCCGCGACCCGAGCCGGCGGGCGACGCGGTCCGCCTGGCATCGCGGCACCATCGAGCAGATCGAGCGCCTCGACCGCCTCGTTGATTCGATCCTCGAGTCCGTGCGGATCGTGCCGGACCAACCCCCCGAGCTCCAGGCGATCGACCTGCAGACCGTGATCGGCGATCTCGTCGAGGCCGTTGAGCCGATGCTCCACCGGCACCGGGCGACGGTCCTCGACTCGCGCCGGCTCCACGTGGTGGCCGATCAGGTCCGGCTGCGGCAGGTGCTCGAGCATCTGCTCGAGAACGCCGTCAAGTACGCGCCGCCCGACTCCACGATCGGCATCGAGTGGATGCTGGTCGAGGGCGTCGTGCGGCTCTCGGTGACCGATGAAGGACCCGGCATCCCGCCCGAGTGGCGTGACCGGATCTTCGAGCCGTACGCCCGTCGCGAGACGTCGACGGCGCGCGGCTCGGGGATCGGCCTGTACGCCGCCCGGCGGCTCGCCGAATCCATGGGTGCCCGGCTGTGGTGCGAACCCGCGCCCGCAGGTGGTGCGCGCTTCGTGCTCGCGCTGCCGGCCGCGGTGGCCGTCTGAGGAAGGAGACCAGCACGAGATGCTCGCCACGAGACCCCTGCGGATCCTGGTGGTCGACGATGATCCGGCCATGGTCGGGGCCATCACGGCCCTGGTGGGGACCGAGGGCCACCAGGTCATCACGGCCTACGACGGCCTGACCGCCGTCAAGCGGTTCCGCGAGGAGCGCCCGGACCTGGTGCTCCTGGACCTCGCCATGCCGGGCCCCGACGGGTTCACCGTGATCGGGCAGCTGCGCGCCACCGGCAACGTGCCGGTCCTCGTCGTGTCGGGCGAGAGCGCCGAGGCGGCCAAGGTCAAGGCGCTCGGGATCGGCGCCGACGACTACCTCGTCAAGCCGTTCGGCAAGCAGGAGCTGCTGGCCCGGATCTCGGCCGTGATGCGGCGGGTCGACCTTGCCGGCACCGGGCGCATCGGTGGCCTGGGCGACGGACCGCCCGGGGTCCTGACCGCCGGCTCCCTGACGCTCGAGCCCGCTCGGCACGAGGCGCACGTCGGCGCCATCGCGCTCAGCCTGACACCCACCGAGTTCCGCCTGCTCGAGGCGCTCGTCCGCGCGGGCGGGGACCTCGTCGCCCACCACCGGCTCGCTCGCGCGGGCTGGCCGGCGGAGCCCGATCCCGACCTCCTGTGGCTCAAGCCGCACCTCGCCCGGCTGCGCTCCAAGCTCGAGGCGGCCGGCGGGCCCAGGATCGTCGCCGTGCGCTCCGTGGGCTACCGCATCGAGGCCGACGAGCCGGCCTGATCGCAACCTGGCTGCGGCGGGCGTTGCCGGCGCGCGCCGGGTCGTCGCAACTTCCGGCCGGACAGCCCGGACCAAGGGTCCGCATGGCTCGCTCGCGGGTCGAGCGGACGACGCGACACTCCAGCTGCTTCCCCGGCCGCCCGGCCGCATTCGTCACCGCGCCACATCGGAAGTGGGGGTCTACGGGTGTCTCTGCGCACGCGTGCTGCGGTCCTGATCACGTGCTCGCTGTTGATCGGGGTCGCGGCCCCGGCGAGCGCGGCCGGCCCATCGGCGAGGGCTGCGGCTGACACCGCCGCGTACGACGGCCGGCTCATCGTCGCCTGGCGGTCCGAACCACCCACGGCGACCGGGATCGCCGGCGTCGCCTCGATCCGCGACACGGCCCAGCCGATGCGGTCGGTCGTCACCGCCGAGCCCGGCCGGACGGCGGCCGTTGCGGCGGCGCTGCGCGCCGATCCACGGGTGCTGGCGGTCGTCCCGGATGCCCGGCTGTCCCTCCTCGACTGGCCCGCCGACGGCAGCCCGTCGGACACGCTGTTCGCCGAGCAGGGGGATCTCGGCCAGATCGACGTGCCCGGCGCGTGGACGACCACGATCGGGGATCCGTCGGTGGTGGTCGCCGTGCTCGACTCCGGCGTCGACCTCACCCACCCGGACCTCGACGGCGTGCCCGTGGTGGCACCCCGCAACGTCGTCTGGAACTCCGGTGACGTCACCGATGACGTGGGACATGGCACCCTGGTCGCCGGCACGATCGTCGCGGAGACCGACAACGCGCTCGGCATCGCCGGCGTGGCACCCGCGTCGACCCTGATGCCGGTCAAGGTCGCCGACGCGGATGGCTGGATCTCGCTCTCGGACGTCCTCGATGCCGTGGACTGGGCTCGGGAGCACGGCGCCGACATCATCAACATGAGCCTGGGCGGGTCGCTCGACCCGGACCAGGTCGCGCTGGCGCAACCCACCTTCACCGCGGCTCGCGAGGCCGGGATCCTGATGGTCGCCGCGGCCGGCAACGAGTCGACCTCGGTCCGCATGTATCCGGCATCGTTCGCGGGCGTGGTGTCCGTGAGCGCGGTGGACGATCACAACGTCATCGCCGACTTCTCGAACACCGGCCACGCGATCGACCTCGCCGCCCCGGGCGTGGACGTCCTGTCGACCTCGTCAGGCGGCGGGTACGAGTCGGTTTCGGGCACGAGCTTCGCCTCGCCGCTCGTCGCCGGTGTCGCCGCCCTGGTCCGCGCCGCCCGGCCCGGGCTGACCGTGGACGAGCTGGAGGCCGTGCTCCGCGCGAGCGCCGTCGATCTCGGCGAGCCCGGCTACGACACCCTGTACGGCGACGGCCTGGTCGACGCCGCGGCGGCGCTGGTCGAGGCCGTGCCCGACCCGCTGCCGGTGCTCGACCCGCCCGGCCCGCTCCCCCCGCTGTCGATCCAGTTCCTGGCCCCCACGGCCGCCGTCCGCCAGACCGCCTCGACCTACACGGTCCTGCTCGCCATCGACGGCGACGTGGCCGAGTCGATCGCCCTGCTCGGCTCGTGGCCGATGGCCGGGGGCCATTGCCGCTTCTCGACGGATCCGACCGTGCGGTTGCTCACGTTCGGCCCGACGATCGAGCTCCGCAACCTCCATGCCGGACGGTGCTACCAGGTGATCGTGGCGGCCATCGACGAGGAGCTGAACTACGCGGAGGCGATCTCCCCGTACATCAGGATCCTCGACCTCACGGCACCGCTGATCGCGCATCGGACCCCCGCGCCCGGCAGGACCGGGGTGGGTACCTCGGCCAACGTCAGGATTCGCTTCTCCGAGCCCGTGGTGGTCAGGGCCGCCGACGTCAGGCTGCGCAACGCGCGCACCGGTGCGGTGGTGAAGGCCAGGTACACCTGGAACGCGAGGACGAACACCCTGGTGGTCGACCCGGTCACGCGGCTCCGAGCGCACACCCGATATCGGGTGGAGGTCTCGTCCCGGATCGCGGACCGGGGTGGCAACCTCCTCAAGCCCACGCACTGGTCGTTCGTGACGGGCTCCTGACCTGCGGACGACGGGGGTGGGAGGCGTCCGGGGCGTGGAGCACGTGGCCGGCCGGGCGGTCACGGGTGGTGCCCGGGCCCCCGGAATGGGGGCTGGACGCGACGCCCGCCCGCGGGAAGGCTGAAGCCATGGGGACCCGGGGAGCCAGCACGCCGCGCCCGTCGTTCGGCATGGGCGCCGCCCGGTATGCCGTGATGGAGCGGCGGGACGTGCGGCAGGCCGTGCGGCTCGAGGTCGCCCTGGTGGCCGCATTCTTCGCCGTCAATGCCCTGGTCTTCGCCGGCCAGTCCGCCACGCCGGTGCTCGTCACGGTCCTGGTCCTCGCGTGTCTGGGGATCGTCCTCGGCACCTGGAGGCGATTGGGCCGACGGCACCCGCACGCATCCGCCTACGCCATCGGCGTCCTGATCCAGATCGCCGCCATCCTCCAGGCGCCCACGTCGCCCATCGTCGCGCTGACGATGATGGGGCTGTTCCCCGCGGTGGTCGTCGGGGCGTCGGTGCTGCTTCCATGGCGGACGCCGTGGCACGTGGCGTACGTGGCGATGGCCGCGTCGACGTACGCGTTCTGGCTGCTCGTGCTGGCGCCCATCGACGACACCGACCGGCTGTCGGGTCTCATCGTGGGGCTGGCGGCCGTGGTCACCAGCCTCACCGGCAATGCCCTCCTCCGTCGCCGGCGTGACGAGCAGTGGGCGATCGAGCGCGAGCTCCGCACCCAGCGGGTCGAGCTGCGCGCGACCGTCGCCGATCTCCGGGCAGCCCGCCGGCAGATCGATCGCCTCGAGGGCATCCTCCCGATCTGCGCCCACTGCAAGCGGATCCGGGACGGGGACGAGTGGCGGCCGGTGGAGGCGTACGTGGCAAGCCACTCGGCTGCCCGGTTCAGCCACGGCGTGTGTCCCGACTGCCTGCGGACCCACTATCCGGGCTTCGCCTGATCGATCGCCGGCCGAGGCCTGCCCGCTCGCGCCGGTCAGCTTTGGCCCGGCGGGAATCGAAACGGCCCCGGGGCGTAGCCGGGGCCGTCGCGTTGTGGTGGATGTCCGGGATCGTGCCCGGCGGCGGCGTCGCTCAGGCGGCGACCAACGCCCTGCCCCTGACGTTGTGGGCGGCATCCGCGCAGTCGACCAGGCAGCCGCGCGCGTCGCGGCCGGCCAGGGGCGCGAAGTGGAACCAGACCTCCTCGCCGTTCTCGGCTCGCTGGAGGCGGCAGCCGCAGGTATCGCAGGTCACCGGGCCACCGGGCAGGTCGTAGGCATCGGCGATGCGGCTGGTGTCGAAGACGGGGTAGGTCATGGCGGATGTCCTCCGTTCCATTGATGCCGGGCAGGCCGGCGGGCGGCGGACCGGGACCGGATCCGGGGTGAGCGGCGACAGGGACGTGGCGCCGGGGTCTCCGAATCATGCGCGGCGAGCGTCGGAGGGGCGACGCCGAACGGGCGACGGGGCAGTTACGGTTGAGTTGCGGTCGCTCGGAGCCTGCGGCACCGGTGCGCCGGCGGCGCCGGATCGCCGATCGCCGGGATCGCGGTTCGAATGTCGGTCAGGCGGGTCGGCGCAGGATGCCCGACCGCAGGACCACCTGGCTCGCGGTCGTCCCCTGCACGAGCAGCGTCACGAGGACCACGCCGTACACGGCGCCCTGGAGCAGCGAACGGTTCGGCAGCGAGGTCGGCAGGGCGAGGGCGAGGGCGACCGCGACGGCGCCCCGGAGGCCGGCCCAGAACATCACGTGGAGGTAGCCGATCGGCATCCGGCTCGGCCCGGGGAGGAGCCGCTCGCCGCCGCCCACCACGACGTACACGACGAAGGCTCGTGCCAGGGTGATCGCGACGAAGCCCGCCGCGATGACCGGCGCCGCCCGATCGAGCAGGTCGGGGCTGATGGCGAGCCCCATGAGCAGGAACGTGAGCGCGGTCAGCAGGAACGCCACGAACTCCCAGGTGATGTCCAGCGCCTCGCGCGTGCGGCGGCTCAGCCGCACGGCGCCACCTTCGTTGCCCAGCACCAGGCCGACCACCACGGTCGCGATGATCCCCGACTCGTGGAGCCGGTCGGCGATCAGGTAGGTGCCATAGGCCGCGATCACGGAGATCGCCACCTCGAGCAGGTGATCGTCCGCGACCTGCATCGCGCGCACGGCCAGCAGCCCCGCGCCGGTGCCGATCGCGGCGCTGACCAGGACCGTGACCACGAACGCGACGACGCCGTCGGCGATCGTCACCGGCTCGGTGATCGCCCGCAGCGCGATCGCGAACAGGACCACGCCCGTGCCGTCGTTGAGCAGGCTCTCCAATTCGACCACGGTGGCGAGCTGGCGCGGCGCATGGAGCCGCTTGAACAGCGACACGACGGCGACCGGATCGGTGGCCGAGATCATCGCGCCCAGCAGGAACGCCATCGGGAAGTCGAGGTCGGTCACGGCCGAGACCACGACCGCGACGACGCCCGCGGTGATGAGCACGCCGGGTGCGGCCAGGACCGCGACCGCGCCGAATGACCGGCGCAGCTCGCCCAGGTCGATCTTGTAGGCGGCTTCGAACACGAGGCCCGGCAGCAGCACCGCGAGGATCAGCTCGGGGGTGATCTCGACCTGGTTGGACGGGAACAGGACCGAGATGCCCAGGCCTGCCAGGACGAGGGCGACCGTGTAGGGGAGCGCTGAACGGCGGGCCACCAGCGCGACGGCGGTCGCGACGGTGACCAGCAGGACGAACAGCTCGACCGGCAACAGGCCGGCGGTCTCGGACTCGGTCATGGCCCTCCGCGCCGGCGGCAGATGACAGGGCCGGCAGGATGAGCGTAGCCCACGCCCGGTAGGCTGTGCGGGCGGCGGCAGCGACGGAGGATGCCATGGACCTGGGATTGCGGGATCGGCGCGCGCTCGTGGGCGGCGGGGGATCGGGCATCGGCGGCGGCATCGCCGGGGTCCTCGCGGCCGAAGGCGCGCGGGTCGCGCTGCTCGGACGGTCGGCCGACCGGATCACGGCGGAGGCGAACCGGCTCGGCGGCGCGGGCGTCGTGGCCGACCTGGCAGATCCCGACGGCCCGGCGACGGCCGTGGAGGGGGCCGTGGCCGCGCTCGGCGGCCTGGACCTGCTGGTGGCCAACACCGGCGGCCCGCCCGGCGGCACCTTCGAGGCGGTCGACGAAGCGGCCTGGGAGCGGGCGATCGCGGGCACCCTCCAGTCCACGCTCCGGCTCATCCGGGCAGCCCTGCCCCACCTGCGGGCCGGTCGCGAGCCCTCGATCCTGGTCGTGCTCTCGTCGTCGGTGCGCGAGCCGATCCCGGCGCTGGTGACGTCGAACGTCCTCCGGCCGGGGCTGGTCGGCCTGATCAAGACGCTCACCGCCGAGATCGCGCCAATCCGGATCAACGGCCTGGCGCCCGGCCGGATCGACACCGACCGCGTCCGGAGCCTGGACCTCGCTCGCGCCCAGGCGGCCGGGGTCGCCGCCGACGAGATCGCCCGCCGGATGGCCATGACGATCCCGCTCGGGCGGTATGGCGAGCCACCCGAGATCGGGCGGGTGGGGGCGTTCCTGCTGTCGCCCGCCGCCTCGTACGTGACCGGCGCGATCGTGCCCGTCGATGGCGGGATGATCAGGGCGCTGCCGTAGCGGGGGGAGCGGCGCCGGGCGCGGCCAGGAGCGACCCGGCGGGGAGATGGCGGTCGAGACCCGTCCGGCGCAGCAGGTCGTCCAGATCGGCCACGGTTCCCGGGTCGCACGCCGAGCCCGGCGCCCGCACCGTCGCGTGCTCGATCGCGCCGCGCCGCCGGTAGACGAGCTTGCGGATCGGGAGGTTGAGCAGGGCCTGGTTCTCGAACCGGATGACCGTGGCGTAGCGGTCGAACACCGCCGCGGCGCCCGCCTGATCGCCCGCGCGCCAGCGCCGGACGACGTCCACCAGCACCTCCGGGAACCCGAACCCGGTCATCGTCCCGTGGCTCCCTCGCCGAAGCTCCTCGATCAGCATCGCCCCGCCCAGCCCGCCGAGCACGATCACGTCGGGCGAACCGGCGACCAGCGCACCCACCTTGGGCGGCGTCGGCTCGTCCTCGAGCTTGATCACGCGGCATCGCGGCGTCTCGGCGGCGAGCGCGAGCAGCAGCTCGACGGACATCCGGACGCCGGAGCTCGCCGGGTGGTCCTGGACCACGATCGGGAGGTCGGTCGCATCGGCGACCGCGAGGTAGTGGCGACGGACGGCGGCGTCGTTCGGGCGCGGCAGGGGTGGCGGGGCGAGCATCACGGCCGCCGCGCCGGCGAGCTCGGCCTCGCGAGCGTAGGCGATGGCCCGGTCGGTGGAGGCGTGCGAGACCCCGACGCACACCGGGATCGTGTCGCCGGCGGCGGCCAGGACGGCCGCGATGACCGTCGATCGCTCGGCGTCGCCCAGCCTGCCGGCCTCCCCCAGGACGCCCAGGATCGTCAGGCCGTCGACGCCGGTCGCACGGACGAACGGGACGAGCCGCGCGATCGATGCCGTGTCGAGGGCGCCCGAAGGGTCGAATGGCGTCGGGACGATGTTCCAGACGCCGTGGAACGGACCGCTGTCGCCCATGCCACCTCCTGTGCGTGACCGCTGGCAGCGAGGCTACCCGATCAGCGGGCGCCTGCCGGCCACCGGAACGCGACGACGGTGCCACCGGCCTCGGCGCGGCCGATCTCGAGGCTCGCCCCGCACGCAGCGGCCTCGGCGCGCATGTCGGCGATGCCCCGGCGCCCGCTTCGTGTCGCCGCGGCCTCGTCGACCGGCGGTCCGGCGCCGTCGTCCTCCACCCGCAGCCGCACGGCGGTCGCCTCCGCGCCCACCGTCGCGCGGGCATGGCTTCCCGGCGCGTGCCGGACCACGTTGTCGAGGGCGAGCTGGGCGACCCGGAAGGCTGCCCGTTCGACGTCGCGCGGCGGGCGGTCGCCGGGACTGCCGTCGCCGGGACTGCCGTCGCCGGTCGAGCCCTCGACCTCGATCTCGACGCGAACGGTCGAGCGCTCCTCGACGCGCTCCGCGAGCCATTCGATCCCCGCCAGCAGGCCCATCTCCTCGAGCACGATCGAGCGGCGGGCCAGCAGCAGCGACTCGACCTCGTCCACCGCCGAGCGCAGGTCGACCGCCAGCCGTTCCACCGTGCCGCCGGCCTCCGCCGCCGCGAGCGCCCGGCGCAGCGATGGGAGCACCTCGGCGTGGAGGTCGGCGGCCAGCCGGCCACGCTCGGACTCGATCGCCTCCGCCCGGCCCGCGTCGCGCCCGGGAACCAGCTCGTCCACGAACACGCGGAGCGCGGGCAGCGCGGCCGCGGGTCCGGACAGGCCGCCGCGGGCGGCCATCCGCCCCCGGGTCCGTCGCACCGCCGGCGCCAGGTCCCGGATCAGCCCGATCGTCGCGAGGAGCGCGATCATGCCCAGCCACAGCCACTCGGGCACCGTGGCGCCGATGTCGCCGGTCGGCGACCGCGTGGCGGCGCGCACGAGGAGCACGATGGTCAGCGCGCCCACGACCAGCCAGCTGGCCGAGATCACCGCCATCCGGCGCCGGCCCGAGACCGCGTAGGCCGCGGCGATCACGGGGGGCAGCAGCACGGCGACGACGGTGAGCGCCTCGAGACGCGGATCCCGCGCGATGGTCGAGCGGCGGACCTCGTCGGTGAACCCGAGGATCGCGAGCGCCCCGGCGGTCGAACCCACGATGACCGCCACCCAGGCGAGCGTGGGCGCCCAGCTGCGGGTCAGGCCGAGGACGACCAGCGCGCCGAGGCCCCACAGGATGGGCACCAGGGCCGAGACCGAGGGACCCGGCAGCCCGGCCGGGTCGACCACGCGGAGCGCGATCGCGGCGGCGACCAGCGCGCTGCCGGCGATCGACGCGAGCCCCAGGGCCCGGCTCAGGCCCGGGGCCGCTCGGAAACCCATCCCTCACGCAGCGCCAGCACCGCGAGCTCCGTCCGCGACAGCACGGCGTACCGGTCGAACAGGCGCCGCAGGTGGCTCTCGACGGTCTTCTCGCTGACCCCGAGGCGGACGCCGATCTCGTCGTTCGACGAGCCCCCGCACACGAGCGTGAGCACCTCGATCTCCCGGTCCGACGGCCGCCGCGGTGCGCTCCGGATCGCGCGCAGCATCGACGCCGAGAAGGCGGTGCCGCCAGCGGCGACCGACCGGATGGCGTCCAGGACCTCGGCCACCTCGCTGGTCTTGAGCAGGTAGCCGGCGGCCCCTCGCTCGAAGGCCGTGCGGATCAGCGGCGGCTGGTCGAACGACGAGAGGAGGAGCACGGCCGGGCCGTCCGCCCCGATCGTCTCGAGCAGCCGGAGGCCCTCGGCCTCACCGGCCAGCTGGACGTCGGTGACCACCACGTCGGCCGCGACGGATCGGGATCCCGTGAGCAGCGCTCGCGCCTCGTCCAGCGATCTGGCCGTGCCCGCGAGGGCCAGGTCGACCGCGGACCGGACGGCCGCGCCGATCGCGTCGAGGATGGCGGGATGGTCGTCGACGAGCACCACCCGGATCGGTTGCGTTCCCACGATCGAAAGCGTAGCGCTCCGATCGCCCGATACGAAGGGCCGGCTGGAGGGCTGGCGAGCCGTCCGCGTTCCGTGATTCCCCGCATACTCGTGGCTGACGGAGCCTCGACGAGGCCCGCACCCAGAGGGGGTCGATGGACGACGACCGAGGCACCGACCCGCCCGACGGGGTCGCGGATGGGGGCGCCCCGTTTCCGGCGGATCGCGGGCCCTCGCCCGAGCGACACCCCTCGCCCGATCTGCCGCCCTTGCCCGAGCGACGCCCCTCGCCGCCACCACCGCCGGGACCACCGCCACCGGCACCACCACCGCCTCAGGCCGGTCCGTCGCCGTCCGGCTGGCCGGCAGCGCGACCGGGCTGGGTGCCGCCGGCCTGGCAGCCCGGTCCGCGGATCGACGTCGGGTCCGTCCTCGGGCGAACCTTCGACACGTTCGGGCGCGAGTGGTCGCTGTTCCTGGTGCTGGCGCTCCCGGCGGGCGTGGGCGGGCTGCTCCAGGTGCTGGCGTCACCCGCCTCCCTGTCGGGGATCGGTGGGAGCCAGGCGACGACGGTCGACGGCGCGCGCGTCCTGCAGGACGCTGCCGTCCTGCTGCTTGCGGTGGTGATCGCCGGCGTGCTGTCGGGGTTCGCGGGGCTGTCCGCGATGATCGCCACGGACCGGCTGTGGCGCGGGCAGCCGACGGGGGTGGGGGACGCGGTGTCGGGCGCGCTCCGGGTGCTGCCTCGGGTCCTCGGGCTGTGGCTGCTGCTGGCGGTCGCCGCGGTCGGCGTCGCGGCCGTGGTCGCTGTTGTCGGGGTGATCCTGTACGCCGTCGCATCGGCCGCGGGCGTGCTGGTGCTGGTGATCCTGCTCATCCTCCTGGGCGTGACCCTGCTCATCGTCGAGGTCCGCCTCTCGCTGGTCCTGCCCGTGCTGCTGTTCGAGCAGACGGGCATCCTCGAGAGCCTGTCCCGGACGTGGGCGCGCACACGGGGTCACGCGATCATGCTGTTCGTCACCCTGCTGGTGATCGGGCTGACGAGCGGCTTTGCGATCTGGGGTACCTCGCTCATCAACTCGGCCGTGGACAATCGGCTCGTCGCCGGGCTCGCGGAGGGGCTCGGGACGGCGATCGCCAGCCCGTTGGGCTCGATCTGGGTGGTGCTCGCGTGGGGCGATCTCTCGGGCCCGCGGCACGCCGATTCGGGGCTGATGGCCCGCGGTCGTGGCCGGATGACCGCCGTCGCGATCGTCGTCGGCTTCGGCGGGCTGCTGCTGGTGGCCGGGTCGGTGGCCTTCGCGGGAGCGATGGCGCGCGCCACGATCTCCTGACCGGGTCCATCCCACGCCCATCGGCGGGCGCGGATCGGCAGCCTCGATCGCAGATCGCGCGCCGATGCCCTCGCGCTACGGCTGCCGGATGCGGATGTCGTCCACGGCCGCCTCGACGAGGTTGCCCCGACCGCCGTCCCGTGCCGCCACCACGAGATGGATCGTCTGGCCGGCCCAGTCGGCGAGGGACGCCGATGCCGAAGCCCAGGACGCATCGACGTCGTGGGCGCTGCCTCGCTGCTCGAACACCGTCGTCCGCGTCCCGTCCTCGGCCTCGACCATCACCCTGAGGTAGTCGGCGACGGACGATGTCGCCGCATGCGCAAAGGTGTAGCGGAAGGTGAGCGGGCCGTACTCGGCGGGATCGGCCGGCAGCGCGATCGCGCGGCTTCGGATGGTCGTCACGCCGCCGTCCACGTCGTTGCTGCCGACCCGTGCCCCGGCCGCCGCCCCCGTGACGAGATCGCGCTGCCCCGACACCGGCGTGCCCAGCTGCTTGGCGCCGTGGGACCGCGTCGGGGCCGGGTTGGCGACCTGCCACAGCCCCGAGGTGGCGGTGTCCGTCCCGTCGGGATCGCGCTGCCAGCCACGGTTGATCTCGAGGTCGTCGTACAGCGGCCCGCAGTCCGCCCTCGCGTAGGCATCCCCGAGCGTCGCGTAGGGGCAGGCGGCGCGGTCGATGAGCAGCAGGATCGCCGAGCGATTGCGCTCCGTCTGGGCGGCGATCTTCGAGTCGTCGGGGTAGTGGTCGCCCCACACGGTCGGCTTCTCGGTGGGGTACAGCTCGAACGTGTAGCTGAAGATCCGGTGGACGCCGTACATCCAGTCGATCTGGTCGCCGTCGGTGATGTACAGGTCCGACGACTGCTCGGCCGTGTACCCGTTGAGCGCCGCCATGGCCCGGCCCAGCGAGACCAGCGCACGATGATCGAGGCCGGTCATGTCGGGTGGCACGTCACGCTTCGTGTAGCCGTACGGCCACAGGATCAGCTCGCCGTTCGTGTGGAGCGTGATGTGCGTCCGGATCTGCTGGACGCCGTCGATGACGCGGCTGTTGACGAAGTCGCGCAGGGCGCGGGTCTCGGGCGCCGAGAACGCGTGCGGGCCACGGTAGGTGATCGACGACCGCTTGGCCGACGAGCCGCCGCAGCAGGCGAAGCGGTAGCTGTAGTTCCGATTGAGATCGGTGAAGATCGGGGTGCCGTCGGCGCGTCGCTGGCAATTCTTGCGCCAGGCGCGGAACGGATCCCCCGTGAGGTCGTACTGCATGCCGTCGGGGTTGAGCGCGAAGATGATGAAGGTCTCGCGGGTGTCGACCAGCCGGGTGACGGTCTCGTCGGTGCCGTAGTCCTGGGTCATCCAGCGCAGGATGGCCAGCGCCTGCTCCGTGGTCAGGTGCTCGCGCGCGTGATGGAGCGCGTCGATGAGGACCTCGGGCTCGTCCTCGTCGGTGGCCACGTTGTCGCTGATCTTGGCCATCCAGATGTCGCGCCCGTGGGCGCTCTTGCCGATCGAGAACACGGACACGATGTCCGGATAGTCCGCGGCGGCCTGCTGGATCTCGGCCACCATCTCCGGGTAGTTGTGATAGCCGCTCATGCTGGGCGGGAAGTCCGCTGCCGCCGTGGCGGTGGCGGGAACGACGGCGGGACCGAGGATGGCGGCCGCGAGGGCGACCGCGGCGAGCAGGCGATGGACGGGGCGGCCGGGGCGCGGGACGGCTGACAGCATGCACCAGAGGGTGCCAGACGGATGCAAGCGGCGTCGCCTGGCCGGCCGGCGAGCGACGGCTGAGCCCGGCTCGCCGACCCTCGTCTCTAGCGCGCGCCGGCCTCCGCCGCCGCCTGGGTGCTGTCGGCGTCCGAAGCGGGCTCGGACGGTTCGACGATCGCCGCGTCCTGACGCACCCAGTGCCGCAGGCTGGCGCGCCACAGCGCCCGGCCGTGGAACGAATCGGAGCGTTCCAGGCCGTCCATCCCGCGCACGCGGACGAGCTCGCCGAGCAGGGGCGCCAGCTGCGAGCCGTAGACGTGCATGCACGGCTCGGGACGAACACCCGGCCACGAGTAGCACGAGACGACCGTCCGGCGCTGGTCGTGCGGGATCTCCGCCGGGACGTCGTCCCACGCCCGGTCGCGGGACCCGAACTCCCACTGGTCGAGGCTGCCCTGCGGGATCCCCTCGACGCCACGGACCACCTTCGGCTCGGCGTCCAGGAGATAGGGATCGACGACCAGGTCGCACACGACCGCATGCTCGGGCATCAGCGCGAGCCACTGGTTCCGGATCAGAGGGACGGACGGATCGTGTCGTTGGGTGGCATCGACCAGGATGTCGGTCACGGTCAGCCGGGCCCGGACGTAGTCCTCGTCCCGGGTCAGGTTGCGACCGGTGGTGACCACCTCGACCCCGGCGAGACCGTTGCGGATGAACGCCTCGTTTCGGGCGTCGTCGCCGTACTTGGTCGCGAACTCGACCGCATGCTTGCCGATCTGGCCGGCACCCATGATCGTGACCCGGACGGGCGGCCGGCCCGGCACCGCCATGGCGGGCCACTGCCGCTCGAGGGCCGCGAACGCCGACGCGACGCCATTCCAGGCGACGCTGCGCAGGTTCTCGACCAGGCGCTTGCCGTCGTCGTTCTCGATCGTGTCCAGCGAGATGGCCTCGAGCCCCATCCGGTGCAGCATGCGGACGCGCGCCGGCCGGGTCGGGAAGTGGAGCATCGAGACCAGAACCGCGCCCGGACGCATCAGCTCGTAGCGGCCCTCCGGCGCGCGCAGCACGACGACCACGTCCTGGCGGTAGGTCGTCTCCTCGTCCGTTGCGTGGACGTTCGGGCCCAGCAGGTAGTCGAGGTCGGAATAGCCCATCCCGGAGCCGATGCCGGACTCCACGTAGACCTCGGCGCCGAGCCCGGCGAGCATCCCGATCAGCGGCGGCAGGAAGTCGCGTCGCTCGGCCGGCTCCTTGTGCATTCGGGGAAAGCCGATGCTGATCGGCCGGGGCGATGTGGGCACGCGTGGATCCTCCGAGGGGGGTCCTGTGACCGTACCTGTCGTGGGCCGATGTGCGAAGGTCCGGATGCCCCGCGCCCGGCGGCCAAACCGCCCGAACCGGCGTAAGTCTTGACAGCATGACGTAGTAGTGTCATGATCGCCCCATGCCGGACGACCCCTACACGCTGACCGACCTGGCGCGCCTGGCGGACGTCACCCCGCGGACGGTCCGCTACTACGTGCACCGCGGGCTGCTGCCCTCGCCGGAGGCCGCGGGCCCGGCGACGCGCTACGGCGACGGGCATCTGCTTCGGCTCCGCCTGATCCGGCTGCTGCAGCGCGAGCATCTGCCGCTGGCGGAGATCCGGACGCGGCTGGAGCGGATGAACGACGGGGAGGTGGAGACCGCCCTGCGTGGTGCTCCGGCGACCTCGCCCGAGCCACCGTTGTCGACGGATGCGACGCTCGCCTACGTGCGGTCATTGATGACCCGGGCCGGGGTGGCGCCGCGCTTGTACCGCGCGCCCGAGCCGCCGCCTCGCGGCGCCTTCCGCACCGACGTCCCGGACGGCTTCCCGATCCGCGACGCCCCCGGCGTCGAGGGCCCGGACGCGTCGCCGGACGGATCGCCGGACGCGTCGCCGGACGGATCGCCGCTGCCCGGCCGGATCGATGCCCCGCGCCAGCCTGCGGAATTCCCGGCACGGCCGCACGTCATCGTGCCGCTGCGGCCGATGGGAGCTCCGTCCGCGCCGCCCGCCCCCGCCCCACGCCACGGGACCGAGCGCTCCACCTGGGAGCGGACCTCGATCACCGGTGACGTCGAGATCCACGTCCGGCGGCCGCTCGACCGCCAGCGCAACAAGCGCGTGGAGCAGCTGATCCGGATCGCCCGGGAGCTGTTCGACGCGGACGCCTGATCGCGGCGCCCCGGCGCCCCGCGACCGGCTCCAGCCAGAGACCCGCCCATCCCGGGCCTCGAACGACCCTCAAGGAGGCCACCGTGCCCGACGTCCGTACCGAACCTCGCAGCCATGCCCCTGCCGATCCCGGCGCGGCCGTCGGACGCGACCGCGGCGTCCACGCCGCCCTGGACGTTCGCCAGGATCGATCGCTCATCCGCGCCCACGCGCGCAGCGAGCGGTTTCTCCGGGTCGATCTCGTCGCCCCGACCGTGGCGCCGGACCGGGCGCGGCGGCGACCTCCCGTCAACCTTGGGTTCGTGCTCGATCGCTCGGGATCGATGGGCGGGCAGAACAAGCTCGGGCTGGCCCGCCAGGCGACGCTCGAGGCCATCCACCGCCTCGACGGCGCCGACCGCTTCGCGGTCATCGCGTACGACGACAAGGTGGACGTCGTGGTCGGCGGCACCGAGGCGAGCCCGGACGCGCGGCGCACGGCGGCCGACCGGCTGCGATCGGTCGAGGCCCGGGGCACCACCAACCTGCATGGCGGCTGGCTGGCCGGCTGCGAACAGGTGGCGAGCGGACTGCTGGGCGACGGCGTCAACCGCGTCCTGCTGCTGACCGACGGCCTGGCCAATGTCGGCGTCACCGACCATGACGAGCTGATCGCGAGCGCCTACGAGCTCCGGCGCCGCGGGGTCACGACCAGCACCTTCGGCGTCGGCAGCGATTTCGACGAGGCGTTGCTGGCGGGCATGGCCGATGGCGGGGGCGGGCACTTCTACTTCGTCGGCGACGTCGCGCAGATGCGGGATCACATCGCGAGCGAGGTGGGGGAGACGCTCGAGACCGTCGCGCGCGAGGTCGTGCTCGAGCTCATCGTCCCGGGCTCGGTGCGGGTCGAGGCGCTTTCCCCGTTCCGCGTCGAGCAGCACGGCGACCGGGTTCGCGTCTACCTCGGCGACATGGTGTCGGGCCAGGTGCTCTCGATCGTGCTCCGGGTGAGCTTCGACTATGGCGAGGTCGGCCGCGAGGTGGGGATCCGGCTGAGCGTCGGGGACCGCGACGGCGAGCTCGCCCGGGTCCGTCCGCCGCTCGACCCGATCACGGTCAGCTGGATCTACGCCGATCATGCCGCAAACGATCAGCAGCCGCGCGACCGGGAGGTCGATCGGGCGGTCGCCCGCCTGTTCGCGGAGCGGGCCAAGCAGGAGGCGGTGCGCCTCAACCGCGAGGGCCGCTACGCGGATGCGGGGCAGGTCCTCGAAGGGGTTCGGCACCGCGTGGCGGGGTACGCCGGCTCCGACGCCGAGCTGCGCGCGATCGTTGCCGAGCTGCGGAGCGAGGTGCCTGCGTACGCGGCTCCGATGCCCGAGCTGGCGCGCAAGCAGCGGTTCTTCGCGTCGAACACGGCTTCCCGAATGCGCACGCCGGAGGGCGGCGCCCGTAGATCCTGATCCCCAGCGCCCGCCGATCCGCCGATCCTGCGTCCAATCGCGGGCTTCGCACGGTGGGCCAGCGGGGATTGACATCGCCGGGCGAGCCGTCTAGGGTCTAGAGCGCTCTAGCCCCCAAGGCCGATGTGCCTCTGCGCAGCAGGATGGTCAGCGTGGCGATCACCGGTTACGACCCGTTCAGCGAGGACTTCCAAGCGGACCCGTTCGCGGTCTACCGGTGGATGCGCGACGAGGCGCCCGTCTACTACAACGCGAAATGGAACTGGTGGGCCCTGTCACGCTGGGAGGACGTTCGCGCGGCGGCCCTCGAACCCGATACGTTCCAGTCCTACGAGGGGATCGACCTCGACGCGACGGCGACCGATCAGGGTGGTCCAGGGTTCCTGCCCAACCTCGACAACCCGCGTCACGACCAGGTTCGCGCTGTCGTCCAGCCGCCGCTGCTGCCGCGCCGGGTCGCCGCCTACGAAGACAGCATCCGAACCGTGGTCCGGGGCCTGATCGGCGCGTTTCGCGATCGCGGAACGGCGGACATCGCCCAGGAGCTCGCCTGGCCGATGCCCAATGAGGTGTTCTTCGACGTCCTGGGCTTGCCCAGGGCCCTTGAGGAGGGTCGTGCGAACCTCCAGCGCTGGATCCACGAGCTCAAGGACCGGCTGCCCGACGATGCCAACCTGACGCCGCTCGCCCAGGCGGCAACTGACGGCATCAACGCGTACTTCATCAAGCTGCTCGATAAGCGTCGGCGCGACCCACGACACGACGTCGTGACGCAGCTCGTCCAGGGATCGATCGATGGCGTGCCGTTCTGCGAGGCGGAGATCACACCCGAGTCCGAGATCATGGGTCTCATGCGGGTCCTGTTTCTGGGTGGCGTGGAGTCCACGGCCGGCCTGACCGCGAGCGCGTTCAAGCTGCTGGCGGAGCATCCCGAGCAGCGCCGCCAACTCCTGAGCGACCCATCCCTGATCCCGGCTGCCGTCGAGGAGGCTGTGCGCTGGTCGACGCCGCTCCAGCACGCCGGTCGCACGACCTCACGCGAGGTGACCCTTCACGGCATCACGATCCCCAAAGGCGGACGGGTCGTCCTGGTGTACGGATCAGCCAATCGCGACGAACGCCAGTTCGATGATCCGGACGACTTTCTCGTCACCCGTGGCAGGTCCCGCCACCTCGGGTTTGGCGAAGGGCTGCACGGCTGCCTCGGTGCCCCGCTGGCCAGGCTCGAGCTCAAGATCGCGCTCGAGGAGGCGCTGCCGGTGCTGGGCGAGTACGAGCTGGCCGGAGAGCCGGTTCGCTACCGCACCACTCCCAACATGTACGTCTGGAACAACCTGCCCGTGTCGTTCACGCCGCAGCGGGCCGCGGCCCCCGCGTGACGACCATGGACGAGCATGTCGCCCAGGTCCGCGTCGAACGCAAGGAGCAGATCGCCGACGACGTCGTCAGCGTGGTGCTGCACGAGGTCTCCGGTGTCCTGCTCCCTGCGTGGGCGCCTGGTGCCCACGTGGATCTCGTGATCGAGGGCGTCGCTACCCGGCAGTTCTCGCTCTGCGGCGACCCAACCGACCGCTCGACGTATCGCCTCGGAGTCCTGCGCGAGGCAGAAGGCGAAGGTGGCTCCCGCTACATCCATGACGTGCTCCTCGAGGGCGACGAGGCGACGGTCCAAGGCCCCCGAAACCACTTCCGTTTTGTGCCGGCCCCGCGCTACATCTTCCTTGCCGGAGGGATCGGGATCACGCCGCTGCTTCCGATGATCGCGGCGGCGGATGCCGCTGGGGCGGACTGGCGCCTCGTCTACGGCGGCCGTCGTCGGTCATCGATGGCCTTCCTCGACGACGTGTTGGCCTACGGCGACCGGGTCGCGATCCGGCCGCGGGAGGAGACGGGGCGCATGGACCTGGGCGTGGTCCTTGGGACGCCCCATGAAGACACCCTCGTCTATGCCTGCGGGCCGGAGTCGCTGCTCGAGGACATCGAGCAGCGCATGCTGGAATGGCCGCGCGCGGCCCTCCACGTGGAGCGCTTCTCGGCGAGGCCGCTTGCGGAACCGGAACGCGCTGGCGCCTTCGAGATCGTGCTCCGGCAGAGCGGTCGCAGACTCATCGTGCCGCCTGACCGGTCCATCCTCTCGATCGTCGAGGAGGCTGGTGTGCCAGTGCTCTCGTCGTGCGCCCATGGCACGTGCGGCACCTGCGAGACAGCCGTGATCGACGGCGTCCCCGATCATCGAGATTCGGTGCTGAACGAGGAGGAACGAGCGTCGAACGAGATGATGATGATCTGCATCTCGCGCGCGACGAGCGACCGTTTGGTCCTGGATCTCTGAGCTGGGACGGCTCGGAGCGCGTCGAGCTCCGACCCCGTACCTGTCTGGATCGCCGGCGCCGCTCAGGGCGCGGCGGCCGGGTTGCGGGTCAGCGCTCCTGCGGCTCGAGCTCGCGGCGGAATGCCTCGAGCTCCTCCGGCTCGATCCCCACGAGATGGCGGGCCTCGGGATAGGCACCCGAACGGACGTCGGCCACGAATTCCGAGAAGGCAGCCACTCGTTCGATCTGCAGTCGGTCCAGCTCGGCCGCGAAGTTGCGATAGACCTTGGCGTGACGCGGGATATGGCCGCGGTTTTCGCCTAGAATGTCGCAGCCGAACAGGTACTGGCAGTCACCGCCCGTACCCGCGCCCATCGAGACCATGAACAGCGACGTGCGCCGTGAGATCTCGGCGGTGACCTCGGCCGGGACCACCTCGATCTCGGCCCCGAATGCCCCGGCCTCCTCGAGCGCCCTGGTTGCGCGGAACACCTGCATCGCTGTCGCGGCCCTCTTGCCGACGGCCCTGAAGCCGCCGGTCCAGGTCGCCCGCGAGGGGATGAGCCCGACGTGGCCGATGACCGGGATGTTGTCCTCGGCCAGCCGCCGAATGGTCGGCAGGCCCGCGCTTACATAGACGGCGTCCGCCGTCGCCTTAACCATCCGGAACGCCCAACGGGTGAAGTCGTCGGGTGTACCCAGCTCGTAGAAGTCGACCCCCGGAATGGCGAACACCGTCGGTGCGATCTCGCGGAAGACCGGATCGACCATCATCTCCGGGGTCACCGACACCATCTCGACCCCGGCCTGCTCGGCGGCCTCGAGCTCGGCGAAGCTCTCGGTACGCACCATGGTGAGCTGGTCCTTGCCCTTCATGGTGCGGACGTCTGCGACGGTGAGACGCCGTGCGGTCATGACCGGTCCCTCCCGGGTCGTTGGGTGAGCCGCCCGGCGGGCTGTCGGGGGCCGGGGGGATACCCCAAGCCGCGCCTGTTACCGTTGGCTAGAGCGCTCTAGCCAAGGTAGACGTCTAGCGGCGGGGTGTCAAGGGGAACCGCGCCCGCCGATCGGAGCGAGGGCCCTACTCAGTCGTTCGGCGGCGGTCCCGTGGTCTCGCCCGCGATGAGGCTTGGTGTCAGCACCTCGTCCGTGACCGGAACTCCATCCTCGATCCGGGCGATGGAGTGCTGCAGGCTGCCCCGGCCCAGGGCATCCGAATCCTGGTGGACAGTTGTGAGATGCGGCGGCGCGAGGCGGGCGAGGGGACTTCCGTCGTAACCGAGAACGGACAAGTCGCGAGGGATGGCCAAGCCACGCTCCACGGCCACCCGTATGAGTCCCCAGGCGCACTCGTCGTTGTAGCAGACGACCGCTGTCGGCGATCGGCTCCACGTCGAGCGCGGCGGCCGTCGCCTGGCGCCCGGCCTCCACGGTTTCCCCTCCGTGGACGATGCGGATCTCGGACTCCAGCCCCAGTCGCGTCATGTGCTCGCGATACCCACGCCGGCGATCCGAGGCCATTGTTCCCGGGCCACCATCCACGTGTGTGATCCGCGTGTGGCCGAGCCGAACGAGATGCTCCACGGCCATTCCCATGCCCGCATGCTCGTGGGTCCGTACCACGTCGACCGTGTCCGTATGGTGGATGAGGCGCCGGCCGACCACGAT
The DNA here is from genome assembly GCA_963841545.1 of uncultured Chloroflexia bacterium. GTDB lineage: Bacteria > Chloroflexota > Limnocylindria > Limnocylindrales > CSP1-4 > CAIXZV01. Next base: position 357,265 of record CAWJDE010000004.1, read on the forward strand.
CACGGGGATCGTGGTGGCGATGTCATTGAGCTCCGCCTCGGATAGGTCGGGCCCGAGCATCAGGATTGCGTCACAGCGGTAGCCCAGGAGGGCATTGACCGCCTGCCGCTCATCGTGGGCGATCGTCTTGCCGCTAAGGATGACCTCATATCCGGCGGCCTCGGCCGCCGCATAGATCGACGGGATCAGGTCGTCATGGTGCAGGGCCCCGACCCGAAAAGTGACGCCCAACAACCGGGACGAGGTTCGAGCCAGCAGTCGGGCACGGACGTCGGGTCGATAGCCGAGCTGACCAGCGACAGCCATGACGCGAGCCCGCGTCTCCGGGCTCGCCCCTGGCACGCCGCGGATGACGATCGACACGAGGGCGCGCGACACGCCCGCCAAGCGAGCGACATCCTCGAGCGTCGGTTTGCGAGCCATCCGGCTCCTCGTCGGCTCCGCCATGCGACCTCCCGCACCATGGTGACACGGGCGCCGGCCCCGCCGCGGCGGTCATCCGCCACAATGGTCCAGATCAGGTGCCACCCTCGACCGCCGTGAATGGTGCCGTCGCGCATCCCGCGTCGGCGCCCGCCGCGAGCGGATCTTGCGATGCCGGTTCGGACCCCCGGGGTCCGGGACCACAACCCGGGCTCCGGGACCCTTGACACCAGGTAATCGTTATCGTAGGGTTCGGCGCCTAGAGCGCTCCAGTCACTCAGCCGCCACCACCAGGTACCCGCGGCGCAAAACCTACGAGGGACGGAACGCCCGAAGTGACCAGCGGGACCTCGGACCACCTCGGCGGCCCCGGGAGCCCGAGCCCGTTCGTCCGGTCGCCCCCTGGCCGGCTACCGCACTTGGAGGAGCGAGTCGTGTCACGCAAGTCCATCCATCGTGCCGGTCCTGGTCGCGCGGCCATCGGCGCCCTCGCCGTGGCCGCGATGCTGCTGGTCGCCGCCTGCGAAAGCGGAAGCACAGCGACCCAGACGCCGGCTGCCCAGAGCCAGGCGCCGGCTGCGGTGACCCAGGCGCCGGCCGCGGCTTCCCAAGCGCCGGCTGCGAGCGGCAGCGGCGCGAACATCTTCGTGGTCGGCGGCAAGCCCGACGACCCGTTCTGGTCCAAGGTCAAGAAGGGCGTCGACGACCAGGCGAAGGTCGTCGAGGCGTATGGCGGGTCGGTTACCTGGCTCGCCCCGCAGAACTACGACAACCTCGGCCCCGACGCCGCCAAGCTCGTCCAGAACGCCCTCAGCCAGAACCCCGATGGCGTGATCGGTCCCGACTGGGTTCCGGAAGCGGAGGACCCCGCCTTCCAGGCCGTCGTCGCGGCAGGGGTGCCCCTGATCATCTACAACGCCGGTGGCATCGATGCCGCGAACAAGCTCGGCGCCATGAACTACGTCGGCAACGATGAGTACACCGCAGGCAAGGGCGGCGGCGAGTATCTCGGCTCGAAGGGCCTCAAGAACGTGCTTTGCGTCAACACCCTTCCCGGCACCACCAACATCGAGGCCCGCTGCAAGGGCCTCGCCGACGGGATGGCCGAGAGCGGCGGCAACATGACCGAGCTTCCGTTGCCGTCCTCGCAGTTCGGCGATCCGACCGCGGTCGCCCAGGCCGTCAAGGCCGCCCTCCTTCAGGACTCGACGATCGACGTCGCCGTCACGATCGCCGCCGGCGATGCCACCAGCAGCGCAAGCGGCATCGACCAGGCCGGCCTCACAGGCAAGGTCCAGCTTGGCTCATTCGACTTCGACCCGACCGGCCTCGACCGCATCAAGGCCGGCACCCAGCTGATGGCGATCGACCAGCAGCCGTACCTCCAGGGCTCGATCTCGGTCGCGCTGCTGAACTCACACATCCTGTTCGGCAACGATCTTCCGACACGGCCCGTCAACACCGGCCCGGGCATCGTTGACGCTAGCAACGTGGACGCCACGCTCGCCGGGGCGACGGCCGGCGCCCGTTAGCCTCCTCCGACCGGCGCCGGGCTCCTGGACGCCCTCCGGAGCCTGGCGCCGCCGCTCATCCCCCGCATGGAGGAGGCCTGGCAGCCAGGTCTAGGATCGAATCCATGTCCAACCGCACGGACGTGCAACCTTCCACCACGACGTCCGAGCCATCGGCAACGTCCGAGCCATCCGAAAAGTCCGAACCCTACGTCGCATCGTCGGGACGGTCGTTCGGCACCCTCATCCGTCGGCCCGAGACTGGCGCCCTAATCGGCACCATCGGTGTGTTCGTCTTCTTCTCCATCTTCGGTGGCGAGCACTTCCTGACCGCGGGCGGCGCCGCGAGTTGGCTCAACGTCGCCGGTGAGCTCGGGATCATCGCCCTCCCGGTCGGCCTGCTGATGATCGCGGGCGAGCTCGACCTGTCGGTCGGCTCGGTGCTCGCGGCGAGCTCCATGATCCTGGCCATCGTGTCCGGGTTCTGGGGCGCTCCGGTCATCGTCGGGATCGTGCTCGCCCTGGCCCTGGGGCTCCTGGTGGAACTGATTAACGGGATCATCGTGACACGCACGCACGTCCACTCGCTGATCGTCACGCTCGGGACCAACTTCGGGCTGGTCGGCCTGACGCTCGGGTTCTCCCGTCTGTTGACCAACAACGTCAGCGTCCCGATCAAGGCCGGCGAGCTTGCCCACCAGCTGCTCGGCCAGCTCCTGTTCGGCAAGTTCGAGGTCGTGATCCTGTGGTGGATCGCGATGATCCTGATCGTCGGCTGGATCACCCACGTCGCGAAGTACGGCAACTGGATCTTCGCGATCGGCGGCGACCTCGAGAGCGCGCGCGCAACCGGCATCCCCACCAACCGGGTCAAGATCGCGCTGTACATGGCCAGTGCCGGCGGAGCGGCGCTGGTCGGCGTGATGCAGACGATCCTCTACAACAGTGCCCAGGTCGCGAACGGCCAGTCATTCGTGTTCAACGCGATCATCGCCGTAGTCATCGGCGGCGTCCTCCTCACCGGCGGCTACGGCTCGGTGTTCGGGATCGTGCTGGGGACACTCACGTTCTCGATCGTGAACCAGGGCATCTACTACACGGGCTGGAACGCCGACTGGGCAAGCCTGATCCTGGGCGTGCTGCTGCTGGCCGCCGTGCTGATGAACAACACCTTCCGACGGATGGCTCTGTCGTACACGCCGGCCCCGAAGAGGAACGTTCGATCATGACCGAGCAGCCGTCGATCGTGACCCCGCCGCAGCCCGAGACCGGCGCACCGCCGAAGTTGAAGGTGACCGACATCTGCATGTCGTTCGGGGCGACGAGCGTCCTCCAGGACGTATCGCTCGAGGTCCGCAGGGGCGAAGTCCTGTGCCTCCTGGGTGACAACGGGGCAGGGAAGTCCACCCTGATCAAGATTCTTTCCGGTGTCTATCAGCCGAGTTCAGGGTCGATCGAGGTGGATGGCAAGCCCGTGGTCTTCCGCAGCCCACGGGACACCGCCAACCACGGGATTGCGACTGTTCATCAGTTCGGCGGGACGTTCCCGCTCATGACCATCGGTCGCTCGTTCTTCGTGGGTGCCGAGCCGGAGCGCGGATGGGGTCCCCTGAGGCGGTTCGACCGCAAGTACGCGAACGAGACCGCCGTTCGCGAGATGCGCCAGCTCGGCATCACCCGGGTCACGGACGGCGACCGCCTGGTGGGCGGCTTGTCCGGTGGCGAACGGCAGGCCCTGGCCATCGGGCGTGCTGTCTACTTCGGCGCCAACGTGCTGATCCTCGACGAGCCAACCGCTGCCTTGGGCGTCAAGGAGGCTGCGCACGTGCTGCGGATCGTCATGCAGGCGCGCCAGAAGGGGATCGCCGTCGTGTTCGTCACCCACCAGGTGATGCACGCGATGACGGTCGGCGACCACTTTGCGGTCCTCATCCACGGCTCCAAGGCGGCCGACTTCCGCAAAGGGGAGCGAACGCGCGAGGAGATTACTGACCTCATGGCCGGCGGCGAGGCGATGGCCGAGCTCGAGGCCGAGCTGGATGCATATCAGTCAACGCATGCGGGTCATCCGCCGAAGCCGCATTGACCGGAGACTCGAGCAGGCAAGACGCGAGCAGCGCCCGCCACACAACCCGCAGTCGGGAACAGGATCGTCCCGAGGCCGATCTTGTCCCCCTCCGCACCCTACCCTGAACGCGCCGGCGCCATGCGTCCCCGGCAATTGCGCACGGTCGCTCCCGTTTCGAACGTCGGAAGGAGTCGCATCATCATGGCCGACCTCGCCGCACCTTACCGCAGCCGTCGAGGTTGGCGATCGCAACGCGGCCGCGGAGCTCACCCCGGCCGCTCTCGCCGAGGGCGTGAACCCAGCGGATGTGCTGGGAGCGATGACCGCTGCCATGGACGTCGTGGGCCGCCGGTTTCAGGCGGGCGAGCTGTTCGTGCCCGAGATGCTGATCGCGGCGCGGGCCATGAAAGCCGGCACCGCGATCCTCGAGCCGGTCCTCGTGGCGGCCGGCATCCGGCCGCAGCACACGGCGGTCGTGGGCACCGTCGAGGGCGACCTGCACGACATCGGCAAGAACCTGGTCGGGATGATGTGGAAGGGTGCCGGATTCGAGGTCATCGATCTGGGCGTCAATGTCAGTGCCGCTGCGTTCGTGGCGGCGGCCTCCGAGCACTCCGCGCACCTGATCGGGCTGTCGGCGCTGCTGACCACGACGATGCCCAACATGCGCGGCGTGGTCGAGGCGGTCCGGGTGGCGGGGCTGGGCGCGAAGGTCGTCATCGGCGGCGCGCCGACCACGCCCGAGTTCGCCGCACAGATCGGCGCCGATGGCTACGCTCCTGACGCCGGTGCCGCGGTCGACCTGGCTCGCGGTCTGCTGGCTTCATAGCGCAAGCGGGGAAAGGATCACACCCGTGGCCACCGTGCGGACGACCAGCACGGGCCTGCCGACCGCGGAGGTTGCGGCCGTTCGCGATCTCGCCGCGAGGATCGCGGAGCTCGCCGCCCTGCCCGTCCAGGCCGAGCGCATCCGCGAGTGGCAGGCCCTGAACGACGGGCGTCCGGAGCGCCCGATGGCGATGATCGACGAGCTGCCGTGGCACGAGCTCGCTGGCGACGTCCCGGGCGGCGACGAGCTGACCGTCGTCTCGAGGCACCCGTTCACGCGCGACCTCGAGACCCGCTTTCGCCGGGAGCTGTACCGCTGGAACCACCTGCGGGTGGACATGGTGGTCCAGCCCCACGTCGACATCAAGAAGGTGATCGATCGGCCGGGCTGGGGCCTGAGCATCGTGGAGGCGACGATCGACCAGGGGGGTGGGGTCAGGAGCCACCACTATGAGGACCAGCTTGCGGAGCCCGAGGACCTCGAGAAGATCCGCATGATCGAGCCCACCCTGGACGCCGAGCGAACGGCCGAGCGCGAGGCCTGGGCCCACGAGTGCCTCGACGGCCTGCTCGAGGTCCGGATGCAGGGCCAGACCGGCTGGGATGGCGACGAGCTCGGCTTTGCGCTGTGGGACGACATCGAGCAGTACCGGGGCACCGAGCCGATCCTGCTCGACTTCATGGACCGTCCCTGGCATCTCCACGCCATCGCCGAACGGCTGACCAGCATTCGACTGGCCGAGCTCGACGTGCTGGAGGCGCAGGGCCTGCTGGGTTATGGCGTGGATCGGATCCACTGCACCGGCGCCCAGACCACCGAGCTGCCGAAGCCGGGCTTCGAGGTCGCGAGCCCGCGCGCGATCGACAACTGGACGTTCGGCCGGAGCCAGCTGTTCGTCTCGTCGGTTTCGGACGCGACGTTCGACGAGTTCGTGCCCGGCTACTACGCTCGGTGGTTCGAACGGTTCGGTCTCGGCTACTTCGGCTGCTGCGATCCGCTCCACAGCCGGATCGACTCGGTGCGCCGGATCCCGAACGTCCGCAAGGTGAGCATGAGCCCGTGGGCCGACGTGCGCTCCGGCGCCGAGGCGATCGGGCCCGACTTCGTGTTCTCCCGCAAGCCAAACCCGGCAATGGTCGCGATGGACGCCTGGATCCCGGCCCTTGCGGAGCAGGACTTTGCCGAGGTGCTCGAGGCGACGCGCGCCAACGGATGCCCGGTCGAGTTCACGCTCAAGGACATCAGCACCTGCCGGCATGATCCGGCCCGCCTCTGGGGGTGGTGCTCGATCGCCGAGCGAATGACGCGCGCCTGACCGGCAAGCTGCGACCCCGGCCTGCAGCGGAGCGTGACCGCCGTGTCTCAGCCCGAGCGCACCCCGTTCGTCGTCATCGGCGAGAACCTCCATGCGACCCGCAGCTTTGCCCGTCAGGGCAGGAACCTCGTCACGATCGATGGCGGTGAGCACCTCGCGTTCCGCGACGTCGCAGGAGCCGAGCGTACGTGGCCGATCGCAGCGCCCGTCACGGCCTCGGCCGACTTCGCCAAGAAGGTCAAGCACATCCGCAATGGACTGGTGCTTGGGCTCGGCGGCGAGCACGTCCTGCCTGCCGAGCTGACCGGCGAGGTCACGCCCGAGGCCGCCGCGGTCGGCCGTGACTACCTGGTGGCCACCGCGGAGCGTCAGGAGCGTGCCGGCGCCAACTATGTCGACGTCAAGGTCGACGAGATCAGCCCCGACCAGGGCATCCGGGAGCTTGCGATGGACTGGCTGGTCCGTCTTCTGGAGCCCGCCCTCACGGCGCCGCTGTCGCTCGACTCCTCGAGTGTCGCCGTCCTCAAGGCTGGGTTCCGCGCCAGCTCCGCCCCGCACGGGCCGCTGCTGCTGTCCGATGCGCACGTCGCTCGACGCGTCCTTGACGCCGAATCGAAAGCCACGCACCATCCGCTGTAATCGATTGTGGGCCAAGGCCGGCGCAGTGCCGCCGGCGGCGGGCGCGTGCGCTGCTAGCGACCGGTGAGTCGCGGGTCGACGTCCTGGTCGACCCAGGTGTCCCGGATCCAGGCGTGCGCGGGGTCGTCGGTGATGCGCCACGCGCGCTCTTCGCCCGGACCGGCCATGACGTTGAGGTAGTACATGTCGTAGCCGGGCACGGCCATCGACGGGCCGTGCCAGCCGTGGGGGATGAGCACCGCGTCACCGCCGCGAACCTCGACCAGGACGTCGATCGGCCGGTCATCGGTGCCGTACACCCGCTGGTAGCCGATGCCCGGGCCGGCCGGACCCGCCGCGATCTCGTAGTAGTAGATCTCCTCGAGGACGGCCTCGCCCGGCCGGTTCTCGTCATGCTTGTGGGGCGGGTACGAGGACCAGTTGCCGCCCGGCGTGATGACCTCGACCGCGATCAGGCGGTCGGCATCGAACGCGGTTGGCGAGGCGAAGTTGCGGACCTCGCGCGAGCACGCCCCGGCGCCCCGGAGCTCGACCGGCACGCCTGCCGCAGCACCGTGGCGGAACGGCAGCCGGCGCTCGGTCCTCGAGCTCGCGACCGCGAACCGGCCGCCACCCGGGCTGTCCAGCCGCACCGACGCGGCCCGCGGCAGGTACGCGAAGTCGGTCGGGCCGCTGAACACGCCGGGTCGGCCGGCGAGCTCCAGCGTCTCGCCGTCGCAGGTCACCCGGACGGCACCCTCGAGCGGCACGACGATGGCCTCGTCCTGCCCGGTGCCGAACGAGATCGTGCCGCCGGCCGTGAGGTCCGCGATCCGGAGCCCCGAGTAGTCCCAGCCGGCGGTCTCGGGCGTCACGAGCACACTCCAGCCGCCGCTCGCCGTCGAGCGCGCGGGCAGATGCAGCCCGCCTGCGCCGGAGGTCGACGTCGATGGCGTCGCGGCCGTCACCGCTTCTTGTCCGGGTTCGGGATCAGGGCGTCGGTGACCTGGTGCAGCAGCTCGTGGTACGAGCCGATGAACGCGCGGAGCGTCCGTGCCGTCGCCCCGAATGCGTCGAACTCCGAGACCGCGAGGCCGTCCGGCTCGTAGGCGCGCACGAAGTCCGGCAGGCGCGCGGCGAGCTCGTCGACGAAGGCCTGGGGGACGGGGTCGTCCATCCGCGGCCTGACCTCGACCGAGGAGGCGTTGAACCGCCGCTGCCAGGCCGCCGGCAGGGTGATGATGACGTCGCCCCCGATGAACTCGGACCAGTGGTACTGGTGGCGGATCGCCGCACCCAGCAGCCGCGCGCGGTAGCCGCGCTCCCGGAACAGGCCGTAGGCGCGCTTGAACACCGCGACCCCGCTCCACGGCAGCGCATCGGGCCTGACGGTCAGCAGGTCGCGGTCGACCGTGACCTTGAGCCAGTCCTCGATCCGGCCGACCATGATCGTGACGACCGGACCCATGTGGGCGGTGTCGAGTCCTTCCGCGTCGCGCCGCCGCAGCCCGCGCTCGATGGCTTCGGCCGCGGCCAGCGCCTGCGGCACGGTGAAGCTCACGGTGACGTTCGCGCTCACGCCGCGATAGGTCGCCTCCTCGATCGCGACGATCCCGGCGGCGGTGGCGGGGAGCTTGACGATGATGTTCGGCGCCAGGGTGGAGAAGTGGACCGCCTGGTCCACCATCCGGTCGGGCGTCCGGAACAGCGCCGGGTTGGTCTGCACCGACAGCCGGCCCTGCTTGCCGGTCCCCGCATCGAACACGGGCTCGAGCAGCCTGGCGCCGCGGATCGACATCTCCTCGACGACGGCCCACGCGAGCTCGTCGACCGTCGCCGTCGGGCGCTCGGTGGCCAGCATCGAGACCCGGTCGCGCCAGTAGCCCGGCTCCTTGTTCCAGACGTCGACCACGATGGTCGGGTTGGCGGTCGCGCCGACCGCGCCGTAGCTCAGGGCGTACTCGAGCTCGTCGACGGCGCACGAATTGTTCCAGATGTCGGTCGCGGTGCCGGCGACCGTCCGACCCAACGGGCTGTCGGCGAGTGGCAATCCCGGAAGGCCCGTCACTGCGGTCACTGTGCATCCTCCTAGCTCGATCGATGTTGCCGGCCGGCGCTCGGTCCGGGTTGGGGCCGACGACCGACATGCCCGGCGGCGACCCGGCCGCAGACCGCGATCGCTCGGGGCGTGCGACCATGCACCTGACGGTGGCGAAACCGTTGACACCAGCGGTCGTGGTGCTACTCTTCCCACGAGTCGGCCACGTAACCGATTACATAGTGGCACAGGCGGCGTCGGCGCACAAGCGTTCGTGGCAAGTCCGATCGCCTGGCCCCTGCGCGATGCGTGTGCGTCCAGCGCGGACGCGGCGAATTGGGCGGTGGACCCTGGTCACCCCAGCGTTTGGAGGCGCATCCATGGCCATCGAGACCCCCGGCACGGGGACCCAGGCGACGCCGACGCCGATCCTGTCGCACTGGATCGACGGGCGGCCGGTCGAGGTCCTGCCCGAGCAGGCCGGACCCATCTACAACCCGGCCACGGGCCAGGTCATCGGCCGTGTCCCGCGTGGCGGTCAGGACGAGGTGGACCAGGCGGTTGCGGCCGCCGCGGCCGCCTTCCCCGGCTGGCGCGACACCCCCCTGATCGCCCGCAGCCAGGTGTTCTTCGCCTTCCGCGCGCTGCTCTTCCAGCACCGCGAGGAGCTGGCCCGCCTGATCACGCGCGACCACGGCAAGACGTTCCCCGACGCCCTGGCCGAGGTCATGCGCGGGCTGGAGACGGTGGAGTTCGCGTGCGGGCTGCCGGTGCACCTCGCGGGCATGAACACGCCCAACGTCTCGACCAAGGTCGACGCGTTCACGATGCGCGCCCCGCTGGGCGTGACCGCCGCCATCACGCCGTTCAACTTCCCGGCCATGGTCCCGATGTGGATCTATCCGATCGCGCTCGCCTGCGGCAACACGATCGTCTGGAAGCCGTCGTCGCACACGCCCGGCGCCAGCCAGCTCCAGGCGGAGCTGTGGAAGGAGGCCGGGCTGCCCGACGGCGTGTTCAACGTCGTCTATGGCGGTCGCGACGCGGTCAAGGCGATCGTCGAGCACCCCGACATCCGCGCGATCCAGTTCGTCGGCTCGACCAAGGTCGGCCGCTACGTGTACGAGGAGGGGACGAGGCACGGCAAGCGGGTCGGCTCGTTCACCAGCGCGAAGAACGCGATGCTGGTCCTGCCCGATGCCGACATGGACCTGGTCGCCGACGCCGCGGTGGCGGCGGGCTTCGGCTCGGCCGGCGAGCGGTGCATGGCCCAGACGCTGATGATCGCGGTCGGCGACAGCGGTGAGCGACTGCGACCCAGGATCCTCGACCGGATCGCCCGGCTCAAGGTCGCCGACGGCATGGAGCCCGGCGCCGACATGGGCCCGATCTACTCGGCCGAGCACCGCGAGTCGATCATCGAGTGGATCGGCGTGGGGGAGTCCGAAGGCGCCGAGCTGGTCGTCGACGGGCGTACGTTCGAGGGTCCCAACCCCGACGGCTTCTTCCTCGGCGTTTCGCTGTTCGACAACGTCACCCCGGACATGAAGATCTACCAGGAGGAGATCTTCGGCCCGGTGTTCGGCATCGTGCACGCCGACACGTTCGACGAAGGCCTTCGGCTCATCAACGAGCACAAGTACGCGAACGGGACCGCGGTGTTCACCACGAACGGGGGCGCCGCCCGGCGGTTCAAGCTCGAGGTCGAGGTGCCCATGATCGGCGTCAACGTGCCGATCCCGGTCCCGGCGGGCTATCTGAGCTTCGCGGGCTCCAAGGAATCCGCCATCGGTGACCTCGCCATGCGGGGCGAGGACGGCATCCGCTTCTTCACCCAGCAGAAGATGGTCACCGAGCGCTGGCCCGAGCCCGGCAAGGAAGGCCCGCTGAGCCTCGTCTTCCCGGGCAACGCGTAACCGCGACGACCGAGGCGCCGTCGGGCTGTGCCCGGCGGCGCCGCCTGACCGCGCAGGCGCAGCCCGGCGGCTGACCCCCCGTGACCGCTCAGGCGCCGCCTGACCGCGCAGGCGCAGCCGGGCGGCCGGTTGATCGCAGAGATCAGCGAGCCAGGCGGCTGAGGCCGCCCGGCGCGCCGCGGTCCGGTTCTCAGGCGCCGATCGAGCGCAGGTACTCCCGGTTGCGCCGCGCGCTCTCGCGCGGGCGGCCCATCCCCGGCAGCACGTCCTGCTCGACGACGACCCAGCCGGCGTAGCCGATCTCGTCCAGGGCGCGGAGCATGCCCGGGAAGTCGACGCAGCCCCTGCCCAGCTCGCAGAACACCCCGTGCCCGACGGACTCGGGGCCGTCCCAGCCGTTGGCTCGCGAGGCGCCCATGACCGCGGGGTCGCAGTCCTTGAAGTGGACGTGCCACACGCGGTCGCGGAGCTCGCGCACGGCCGCCACCGGGTCGCCGCCGGCCCCGAACGTCCAGTGACCCGTGTCGAGGCACAGGCCCAGGACGGACGGATCGGTCATGTCGAACAGCCGTCGCGCCTCGGCCTCGGTCTCGATCAGGGTGCCGATGTGCTGGTGGACGACGGTCCGGATCCCGGCCTCGTCCATCACCCGCCGGGCGACCTGGTTGGCGCCCTCGGCGAACACGGCCCACTCGTCCTCGGACATCGCGTCCGCGGGGGTCACGCGGCCCGCGATCCGCGTCCGGTGCGGGTTGCCGTACGGATCGTTGCCCAGCACCACGACGGCCTCCGGCCCGCCCACCCTGGCCAGCTGCTTGCCCGTCCGGACCGCGTCATCGACCGAGGTTCGGTGGCGGGCCCGATCCTCGAGGTTGACGCTGACCCACGAGCCGACGAGCGCGAGTCCGCGCCGATCAAGCTCGGCGCGCAGCTGGTCGGGATCGGTGGGCATGAAGCCCCAGTCGCCGAGCTCCGTCCCGGCGTAGCCCGTCTCCTGCATCTCGTCGATGACGCGGACGTAGCCGGCCCGGTCACCCTCGATCCCTTCGATGACGCCCCACGAGCAGGGCGCGTTGGCGATGCGAACCATTGCGTTCACTCCTTGAAGGCAGCCAGGGGCCTCGGCGCTCCTGCCGCCCAACCACGGATCCAGGTCCCGGTCGCGGGTCGAACCGCCCGGGCAGCGAGAGGTGATGGCGCTGCGCGGTGCCATCCGCGCGGGCCCGATGCGCTCGCGACCACGGGCATCGACGGACTCCGGCTACGGCGTGGGTGCCGGGCCGGTGGATTCGCGAACGTGCAGCACCATGGGCAGCCGGGTGACCTGTGGCGCGGGCTGATCCGTGTCCCCTTCGATCATCGCGGCCAGCCGCTCCACCGCGAGACGGCCCATCTCGGACTTCTGCTGGGCGACGGTGGTCAGCGCCGGAACGACCCAGGCGGCCGCCGCGATGTCGTCGATCCCGATCACGCTGATGTCCCCCGGGACGAGGACCCCGGCCGCGCGCAGGGCGCGCAGCACACCGATCGCCGTGATGTCGTTGTAGCAGGCGATCGCGGTCAGGCCGGGCAACCGATCGAGCAGCTCGGCGGCCGCCCGCTCACCCCCCTCGAACAGCCCGTCGCCGGCAACCTCCACCGTGTCCGCGGCCGCCAGCCCCGCCTCGCGGCACGCCGCGCGGAACCCGTCGGCGCGCGGCGCGTCGGCCGTGTAGGTGGCCGGACCGCGGACGTAGCCGATGCGGCAATGGCCGAGCGCGACGAGATGCTCCACGGCAAGACGCGCTCCGCCGGCGTTGTCGCTGGTGATCACGGGGACCGGCAGGTCCGCGGTGTCCGCGTTGACGACCACGGCCGGAACCGGGGATGAGAGCAGCCATTTCAGGCTCTCGTCGGATACCTGGCTCGAGGCGATGATCAGCCCGTCCGCGCGTCGATCGACCATCAGGCTGAGGTAGTGCATGGCCCGGTGCTCGTCGTAGGCGGCGCTCCCGAGGAGGATGGAGTAGCCCATGGCACGGGCCGCGAGATCCGCCGCCTGCACGAGCTCGGGGAAGAACGGGTTCTGGATGTCGGTCACGATCAGGCCGAGGGTGCGCGTCCGCTTCATCCGCAGCGACCGGGCGACGCCGGAGGGCCGGTAGTCCAGGGCGGCCACGGCGGCCGTCACCGCGTCGGCGGTCTCGGGACGGGGATTGCCGATCCCCGCCAGCACGCGGCTCACGGTGGCGGTCGAGACGCCCGCCCTGAGGGCGACGTCGCGGATGGTGGCAGGCGCCGGGCGCTCGGGCGGGATCGAACCCGACGCGACCCTGGAACCGCTCACAGCCCCTGCCTTCCGCCGTTGCCGTCAGCCGGCCCGGCGAGCGTCGGACCGCACACGTAATCGATTTCGCACGATACCGGAGCGGCCTCGGAGCGTCAAGTCGGCACGGTCGCCGGGGGAGGGTTGCGGTCCGGGATGCGGGTCGCTACAGTAGAGGACCTGCGGGCGTGTAATCGGTTACCTTGACCGGCGTGCGCCGTCCGCGTCCCGAGCAGCAGGCACCGCCGACAGCGGCGCCGGGTCGATGGCGAACGCGCACGTTTGGGTTCGCCGGGACCGGGATCCTTGCGATCACGAGACCGGCAGCCGGAAAGGAGGGCGTCAGTCACTGGTGCCGCACGCCTGTATCACGGGCGGCGAGCATCGTGCATTGCGTGGAACGGAGTGTCCGGGTCGATCCACGACCCGGGGATCCGAGTTGAGGAGACCACATGAAGCTCAGCAAATGGGCGATCAGCCTGGCAACGGTCGCGTTGATCGCGGCCGCGTGCTCGTCCAACGCCACTCCGGCACCGAGCTCCGGAGGGGGCGGTGGATCGGGTGACCGCGCGGGCATCAACATCGAGGTCGTGACCCACGGCCAGGCTTCGGACCCGTTCTGGTCGATCTTCAAGAACGGCGTCGAGCAGGGCGGCAAGGACATGGGCGTCAGCGTCAACTACAGCGCTCCTGACACCTTTGACATGGTGAAGATGGGCCAGCTGATCGACGCAGCCTGCGCCAAGAACCCGTCGGGCCTCGTCATCTCGCTCCCCGACGCCACCGCGCTCGGCCCGAGCGTCACCAAGTGCGTCACCGCGGGCATCCCCGTGATCTCCGCGAACTCCGGCTCCGATGCCTACAAGGCGCTCGGCATCCTGACCCACGTCGGACAGGATGAGGCGCAGGCGGGCAAGGCGGCCGGCGAGCGCATGGCGGCCGCCGGCGGCAAGAACGCGATCTGCGTCAACCAGGAAGTCGGCAACGCCGGACTGGATGCCCGCTGCAACGGCTTCGCCGAAGGGTTCGCCCCCGGCACGTCGACCGTCCTCCAGGTCGACCTGAAGGATCCGACGACCGCGCAGCAGAAGATCGCCGCTGCCCTCACGGCCGACCCGACGATCGACACCGTCATGGCGCTGGGCCCGACGGGCTCGACGCCGACGATCGCCGCCCTCAAGCAGATGGGCAACAGCTCGATCAAGGTCGGCACCTTCGACCTCTCGCAGGACGTCCTGGCCGCGATCTCGGACGGCTCCATGCTGTTCGCGATCGACCAGCAGCAGTACCTCCAGGGGTACCTGCCGATCACGTTCCTCACCCTGTACAAGCTCTACGGCCTGATGCCCGGCGGCGGCCAGCCTGTCGCGACCGGCCCCGGCTTCGTGACCAAGGACAACGTCGCAACCGTGCAGGCAAACACGGGTACCACCCGGTAGCCTTACGCGTAACCGAGCCGTCAGGGCCGCCCAGCTCGGGCGGCCCTGACCGTACCGCTGAGGGTCGCACATGACGACGGTCGAGGGCACCCCATCCGAGGCGACGCGGCTCCGTCGCGCGAGTCCCATCCGCCAGCTCCTGACGCGACCCGAGTTCGGGTCGATCGTCGGGGCGATCCTCATCTTCGTGGTCTTCTGGGCCCTGACCGGCTTCACCGTCGGCACCGGCTTCATGTCCTGGCGCGGCTTCGCGGCCTACATCGAGGTCGCGGCCCAGGTCGGGATCCTCGGCGCCACCGTCGCGCTGCTGATGATCGCGGGCGAGTTCGACCTGTCGATCGGTTCGATGGTCGGCGCGGCAGGGCTGATCCTCGGCCTGTCGATCACCCAGTTCGGGCTGCCGTTGTGGCTCGGGCTCATCATCACCTTTGCCTTCGCCCTGGCCGTCGGCGCCGCGAATGGCTACATCGTGGTTCGGACGGGCCTCCCGTCGTTCATCGTGACCCTCGGCTCGCTGTACATGCTCCGGGGCGCGGGCCTGGCTCTGACGAGGCTGGTGTCGAACGGCCAGACCATCGTCAGCGGCGTCGGCGCCGCCGCCGCGGACGACCCCGTCTCCAAGCTGTTCAACGCGGTCCTGTTCACGGTCGAGGGCGGCGACTTCAAGGTCGAGCTCCTGTGGTGGATCGCCGTCGTCGGCGTCTCGACGTGGATCCTGCTGCGGACGCGGTTCGGGAACTGGATCTTTGCCGTCGGTGGCAACAAGGAGGCCTCGCGCAACATCGGCGTTCCGGTGAACCGGGTGAAGATCCTGCTGTTCATGGCGACCGCGGCGTCGGCCGCGCTCTTTGCCTGCATCCAGGTCCTGAGCGTCGGCAACGCCGACGTCCTGCGCGGCACCGGCAAGGAGTTCGAGGCGATCATCACGGCCGTGATCGGCGGCACGCTGCTGACCGGCGGCTACGGCTCGGCGCTCGGCTCCGCGTTCGGTGCGTTCATCCTCGGCGTCACCCAGCTCGGCATCTTCTTCGTGCCGGGCTTCAACTCCGATTGGTACGCGTTCGTCCTCGGCGCCCTCCTCCTGATCGCCGCCCTGGTGAACAACTTCATCCTGCGCCGTGCCTCGGGAGCCCGATCATGACGACCGAACCGACGACCACGGCCGCGCCCGAGGCTGCGACCTCGGATGCCCCGGTTCTCGAGGCACGCGGCGTTTCGAAGTTCTTCGGCCGCGTCGTCGCCCTCAAGGACGTGTCGCTGTCGGTCAGCGCCGGCGAGGTCAACTGCCTGCTCGGGGACAACGGCGCCGGCAAGTCGAGCCTGATCAAGACCCTGTCCGGCGTTCACCGCCCGGACGAAGGCTCGCTGTTCATGGACGGCAAGCCGATCACGCTGTCATCGCCTCGCGATGCGCAGAGCCGTGGGATCGCGACCGTGTTCCAGGACCTCGCGATCCTGCCGCTGATGAGCATCTCCCGCAACTTCTTCCTGGGCAACGAGCCGACCAGGGGTGCAGGGCCGCTTCGACGGTTCGACATGGCCTACGCGGACCGGATCTCCCGGGAGCACATGCACGAGATCGGGATCGATGTGCGCGACACCGCCCAGCTCGTGGGCACCCTGTCCGGTGGCGAGCGCCAGACCCTGGCCATCGCCCGGGCCGAGTACTTCGGCGCCCGCGTCCTCATCCTCGACGAGCCGACGTCGGCGCTCGGGGTCAAGCAGGCGGCGATCGTGCTGCGCCACATCGTCCGCGCCCGATCGCGCGGCCTCGCGGTCATCTTCATCACCCACAACGTGCAGCACGCGCTCCCGGTAGGGGACAAGTTCACGATCCTGAGCCACGGCCAGAGCCTCGGCGTGTTCAAGCGAGGCGAGGTGGGCGTGGGCGAGCTCTTGGGCCTGATGGGTGGGGGCGCGGAGCTGGACGACCTGTCGCGCGAGCTGGAGGAGCTGCAGGCGTCGGCATCCTCCACCGCGCCGGCGCCACCGCCCGCGTAGGCCGCAACGCCGGGGGAGCGTCGTCACGCGCGACGCGATGCCAGGGTCACTGCGCGGTCCAGCCTCCGTCGACCGACAGCACCGTTCCCGTGACCAGCCCGGCCGCCGGCGACGCGAGGTACAGCACCGCCGCGGCGACGTCGTCGGACGAGCCGACCCGCCCGGCGGGGATGTGCTCGAGGACGCCACGCAGGAACTGCGGGTCGTCCAGTCGCTCGGCCGTGCCCGGCGTGTAGATCCAGGTGGGGGCGACCGCGTTGACCGTCACGCCGCGCGGGGCCCATTCGATGGCCAGCGCACGGACCAGGCCGTTGAGGCCCGCCTTGGTCGCGCAGTAGACCGCCGATCGTGGGAGACCGACCAGGCTCGCCTGCGAGCTGATCATGATCACGCGGCCATAGCCGCGCTCGAGCATGTGCCGGGCAGCCGACTGGGTGGTGAAGAACGCGCCCTTGAGGTTCACCTCGGCCAGCGTGTCCCAGTCGGCTTCGGTCACGTCGAGCGGGTCGTGCTCCGCCCCGATGCCGGCGTTGTTCACGAGGACGTCGAGTCTCCCGAGCTCGGCGACGGCCCGGTCGACGGCCCGCCGCGTGCCGGCGATGTCGCGGACGTCCATGACCAGCGGCCGGATCCCGCCGCCGCCGGACGCAGGCGCATGGCCGGGCTGCCGGACGCCGGCCAGGACGGTCGCACCCGCGGCGGCCAGCGAGCGGGCAAGGTCTCGCCCGAGCCCGCGGGAGGCACCCGTCACCAGGGCGACCTGGCCGGATAGGTCGAACATCGACATCCATGCGCTCCTTCCCACGCGCCGGACGAGGCTCGCGGACGGCGACCGCGCGGGGTCCCATGTAAGCGATTACTCTACCTTGCGCGACGGCCGGCGCCGCGGGCCGCGAGCCGGCGCGAGCTGGAGGTGGAGCCCGGTGTCGACCCTCGCCTGGACCGCCTACCTGCTGATGGCGTGCGAAGGGTTCCTGATCTACGTCGTCGGCTTCATCACGCCGTTCGTGCGCCAGGATCTCGGCGTTCCGGCCTGGATGGCCGCCATGCCCAACTCGGCGCTCGCCCTTGGCCTGGTCGCGGCGGGCCTGGTGGCAGGGTCGCTCAATGCGCGCGTGGGTCCACGCGTGGCCATCCGCCTCTGGGCGTGGCTGATGGCGGCGTCAGCGGTGCTGCTGGCCCTCCCGCTCACGATCGTGCCGGTGTTGCTCGGGGCGTTGCTGTTCGGCGCTTCGGCGGGCGGCACGCTGGTGCATGTCAACAGCGCGCTCGGCGTCGGCCGCCTCGCCCGGTCGACGCTGGCCCGGGCAACGCTGTGGTCGACCTTTGGCGGGCTGGTCGCGCCGCTCGCCCTGTCGGCGGCCGAATCGACCGTCGGCTGGCGTGTCGGCCCGCTCGCGCCGGTCCCGATCCTCATCCTGCTGGCCCTGGTGCTGCCGGCCTCGCCGGCGACCGACCGACCATCTGACCGGGCGCCCGCGGTCGCCGGCGGCGCGACGGCTGCCGTCCGGGGTCCCGATGGGATCGGCCTGTCGCGCAACTACTGGCGATCGTGGCTGTTCATGACGCTCCTGATCGGTGCCGAGTTCTCGTTCGTGGTCTGGGCGGCACCGGTCGTTGCCGCGCGGGTGGGTCTCGACGACGCAGCGGCGACCGGGCTCGCCTCGCTGTTCGTCGCCGGGATGACGGGTGGCCGCCTGCTCCTGGCGGTGGGCTGGTCGGCCGCCTGGGATTCGACCGTGCTGCTGCGCGGCGGCACGGCCATCGCGGTGCTGGGCGCGGCCGTGCTCGCCGTCGCAACGGCGCCGGCGGTGGCCGGCCTCGGGCTGCTGCTCGGCGGGATCGGGATCGCGCCCGCCTACCCCCTGGGCGCCGGTCTGGCCCTCGGCCACGCGCCCGGCGCCCCGGTCCGGGCCTCCCGTCGACTGACGGCCGCTTCGGGCGTGGCGATCTTCTCGATGCCGATCGGGCTGGGGCTGCTGGTGGGGGTCGCGGGCGTCCTCGGCGCCTGGCTCGCGGTGCTGGTGATGCTGGGCGCCGGGCTGCTCGTGATCCTCCGCGTGCCGGCCGCACCGCGAGCGGGCGACGCCGAGGTCAGCCCCGCGGCCTGACCCGGTCCGGTGGCGGGGCGGTGCTGTCGCGGACGACCAGCCGGCACGGCATCCGGACGATGGCCGGCTGGGTGTCCGGGGCCGGGCCGCCACGGGCCGCGAGCCCCGCGATGATCCGCTCGACCGCCCAGCGGCCCATCTCGGCCACGGGTTGTGCCACCGTCGTGAGCGCCGGCTCCACCATGCGTGCGAGGGGCACGTCGTCGAACCCGATCACGCTCAGGTCGCCGGGGACCCGCAGGCCGGCATCGCGAGCGGCCTTGAGCGCGCCGGCGGCGACGAGGTCGTTGTAGCAGATGACCGCCGTCGGGCCGGGCGCCCCCCGGAGCAGCTCGCCCGTGGCCCGCCTGCCGGACTCGAAGTCGCCGTCGCAGTGGGCGACGGCGAGCTGCCGTTCGTCGAGGCCGGCGTGGGTGAGGGCGTCCAGCACGCCACGATGGCGATCGGGCGCCGCCGCACTGTCGGGCGGTCCGGTGACCTCCGCAAGCTGCCGGTGGCCCAGGGCGAGCAGATGCTCGGCCGCCATCCGGGCGCCTTCGCGGCTCGCCGACAGGATCGCCGGCAGCGGCAGCTCGGACGACATGCACGAGACGAGGACGACCTCGACGGGTGCGCTCGCGAGCCAGTCAAGGTGGCGCCGGGTGATGCCCCAGGAGGCCACCAGGATCCCATCGACCCGTCGCTCGGCGAGCAGGTCGAGGTAGTCGGCCTCCCGTCGAGTGTCACCGGCGCCGTTGGCCAGCACCACCGTGTAGCCGTTCGCCCGCGACGCCGTCTCCACGGCCCGCGTGAGCTCGGCGTAGAACGGCTGGGCGAGGTCGGTCATGATCAGCCCCAGCGTGTGCGTTCGGCTGCGCGCCAGCGCCCGGGCGGGGCCGGACGGCCGGTAGCCCAGCTCCTCGACGGCCTGGAGCACCCGGCGCCGCGTCTCGGGTCGCACAACCTTGGCATTCGTCAGCGCGCGAGACACCGTGGCGATCGAGACGTCCGCGCGAGCAGCCACGTCCTCGATCGTCACCGAGGGTCGGCCGGGCTGGGATCGGGTCCGGCGACGAGGTGCCTGGCGGCCGGCCGGCGAACGGGTCCCAACCGGGCCGGCCGGGGCAGGACGGTCGCGGGCGGGCGTCATGGCCGCCGGGCTCCCGGGTCGTGCCCGTCCGGCTCCGGCGTCATGCCCCCGCGGCTCCGGGATCGCGTCGCCCCGGCTCCCCGATCGTCGCCACGCGCGATCGAGGGTCCGTCCCGGCCGGGCTCCGGCGGCGGACGATCGGTTCCGACGCGAGATGCCGCGGTCGGCGCTTCGCGACCAGATTGGGACTTGCCCCAGCCCGTGTATCCGATTACATTGAGCATGTCATCCCAGTGTAAGCGCTTACCCGCACCTCCGCCAGATGTCACGACGGGGGCAGCCATCGGGTTCCGGCGCCGGCACCTGCAGCGAGCGGAGGCCCCCGTTGAGCACAGTTCGCCTGACGGTCGGACAGGCCATCGTCAAGTTCATGGCCCAGCAGTACGTGGAGCGGGATGGCGTCCAGACGCGCTTCATCGCCGGCGTCTGGGGGATCTTCGGGCACGGCAACGTTGCCGGCCTCGGGCAGGCGCTCGAGGAGCTGGGCGACGAATGCGCGATGCCGTACTACCGCCCGCAGAACGAGCAGGCGCAGGTCCATCTCGCGTCGGCGTACGCGAAGCACAAGAACCGGCTGCAGACGTTCGCCTGCACCAGCTCGATCGGCCCGGGCGCGACCAACATGGTCACGGGTGCCGCCCAGGCGACGGTGAACCGGTTGCCGGTGCTGCTGCTCCCGTCCGACTATTTCGCCAATCGCCTGCCGGACCCGGTCCTCCAGCAGGTCGAGCACCCGGTCGAGCACGACGTGTCCGCGTCGGACGTGTTCCGACCCGTCTCGCGCTACTTCGACCGGATCTCGCGACCCGAGCAGCTGCTCTCGAGCCTGCCCGAGGCGTTTCGCGTGCTGACCGACCCGGCGGAGACCGGAGCGGTCACGGTCTCGCTGCCCGAGGACGTCCAGGCGGAGGTGTACGACTGGCCCGAGCGCTTCTTCGAGCGACGCGTGTGGCGCGTGCGCCGACCGCGGCCCGACGCTGACGTGGTGGCCGAGGTGGTGCGGCTCGTGCAGGCGGCGAAGCGACCGCTCATCGTCGCCGGCGGGGGCGCGATCTACTCGAGCGCCGAAGCCGCCCTCGACGCGTTCTCGACCGCGTTTGGGATCCCGGTCAGCGAAAGCCAGGCGGGCAAGGGCGTGCTGCCCTGGAACCACCCGATGAACGTGGGGCCGGTGGGGGCGAACGGGGGCCTGGCCGCGAACCGGCTGGCACGGGACGCCGACCTCGTCCTCGCCATCGGAAGCCGGCTGGGCGACTTCGTCACGGCGTCCAAGAGCATCTTCCAGAACCCGGACGCGACGGTGGTGGGCATCAACGTCAACGCCTTCGATGCCATCAAGCTGCACGCCGTGCCGATGGTCGCGGACGCGCGCGAGGCGATCGAAGCCCTCACGACGTCCCTGCGCGCCGCAGGCCATGCCGGAACGGACCGGGCGTACCGCGACCGCATCGGCGACCTCAAGGAGGAGTGGGACGGGCGGGTCGACTTCCATCGGACACCCAGCGGGGAGACGGCGGAGCTCGCGCAGCCTGAGGTCATCGGCATCGTCAACGACGCGGTCGGAGGCCACGCCACCGTGGTGTGCGCGGCGGGCAGCCTGCCCGGCGACCTGCTGAAGCTCTGGCGGCCCGAGGACAGCAAGGCCTACCACCTCGAGTACGGCTACTCGTGCATGGGCTACGAGATCCCCGCGGGCCTGGGCGTCAAGATGGCCGAACCCGGGCGCGAGGTGATCGTCGCCATCGGCGACGGCACCTACCTCATGCTCAACAGCGAGATCGTCACCGCGGTCGCCGAGGGCCTGCGGATCACCGTGGTCGTGTTCGACAACCACGGATTCCAGTGCATCAAGGACCTCGCCGCGAGCGTCGGGGTGACCACCCAGTTCGGCAACGAGCTGCGGTTCCGGGACCCGGAGCGCAATCGCCTCGACGGCGGCTACGTGCCGGTCGATTTCGCCAGGCACGCGGAGGCGATGGGTGCGATCGGCGTGACCGCGCGGACGGAGGACGAGATCCGCGCCGCGATCGTCGCCGCGCGATCGGCCGACCGCCCGACCGTCATCCACGTCTACGTCTCGCCGGAGAAGCGCGCTCCGGGCTACGAGGGCTGGTGGGACGTGCCGCCGGCCGCCGCCAGCACGCAGGGCGACGTCCGCTCCGCCCGTGAACAGTACGAGCAGGCCGTCGGCCGGCAGCGGAGGGAGCTCGCGTGAGGGTCGCGACCGCGGTCGTCAACTGGAACACCCCCGACATCCCCGAGGTCTTTCCCTGGATCCCGTACGCGGAAGCCATGGACCACTTCGTCGAGGCGGGCTACGACGCGACCGAATGGGGGCCGTCGATGCCGACGGACCCCGCGGAGCTCGGTGACGCGCTGCGCAGCCGCGGGCTCGACCTGGTCGGCGCGTTCGTCGGCCTGGGGTTCCGGGACGCCGGGCAGCTCGAGCCCGAGGTGGACCGGGCGCTTGGCATCGCCCGCTTCCTGGCCACCAACGGCGGGACCGTCCTGATCGCCGCCGAGGCCGGCGACGATCGCCGGCGCGGCGAGGCGGGCCACGTTGACGAGTCTCACGGTCTGACCGACGAGCAGTGGCAGAACCTCGCCCGGGGCCTCGACGAGCTCGCGCGACGGCTGCGGCCGCTGGGCATGACGCTCGCCTTCCACAACCACGTCGGGACCTACGTCGAGACGCCCGCCGAGACGGCCCGGCTGCTCGACGAGACCGACCCCGCGCTGGTCGGCTGGTGCCTGGACATCGGCCACCTGGCGTACGGCGGTGGCGCCGCGATGGACATGCTGCCCGGGTATGCCGGGCGCGTGACGCACGTCCACATCAAGGATGTTGACGGCGACGTGCTGGCCAGGGCCAGGGCCGAGGGCTGGAGCTTCGGAAAGGCCCTCGCGGCGTACATCTTCCCGCCCCTCGGGCAGGGGATCGCGCGCATCCCGGAGGTGGTCGCCGCCCTCCAGGCGGTGGGCTACGACGGGTGGTACGTGATCGAGCAGGACACCGCGCCGGGCGATCCGACCGAGACCGCGCGCGCCAATCGCGAATACCTCGAGCGGCTGCTGGCAGTGGTTGCGGCGGGAAGATGACCGACGTGTCCGGGTCGGCCAGCGACGTCGCCGGGTCCGACCCATCGGCGGCCTCGGCAGCCTGGTGGCCGAGATCGTCACCCGGAGGAGAGTCGATGAGCAACTTCAAGCCGCGGGACCTCGGGAGCATCGGGGTCGCGTTCCTGGGCGCCGGCCGGATGGGCCAGACGCACGTGCGGAACATGGCCGCCATCCCCAACGCCCGAACGATCGTGGTCGCCGACCCCAACCCGGACAATGCCGCCGCGGGGAAGGCGCTCGCCCGGGCGCAGCGTGCCTCCAGCGACCCCGTCGAGGCGATCCTCGACCCGGAGGTCGAGGTCGTCGTCATCTCGACCCCGACCGACACCCACGCCAACCTGATCGAGACGGCGTTGCGCGCCGGCAAGGCCGTGTGGAGCGAGAAGCCGATCGCCCAGGAGATCGCCGAGACCAGCCGCATCGTCGACCTGTGGCGCGAGGTGGACATCCCCGTCCAGCTGGGCTTCATGCGCCGGTTCGACCCGGGCTACGTCCGGGCCAAGGAGCTGATCGACCGGGGCGAGCTGGGCCGGATCGAGCAGTTCCGTGCGCTGTCCCGCGACACCTTCCCGCCGCCCGTCGAGTACCTCCGCTCGTGCGGCGGATCGTTCCTCGACATGTCCGTCCACGACCTGGACCTCGCCCGGTTCCTGGTCGGCGAGGTCGAGGAGGTGCATGCCTGGGCCTCGGTCCTGTTCGACGACCGGTTCGCCCAGGCGAACGACTGGGACACCTCGCTCACCGTGCTCAAGTTCCGCAACGGGGCACTGGGCGTGCTCGAGACGTCGCGCCACTCCGAATGGGGCTACGACATCCGGACCGAGGTCGCCGGGGCGAAGGCCAAGGTCGTGATCGACGGTGCCCAGAAGACGCCGGCCACGGTGTCGCGCGGCTTCGGCTGGGAGGGCGACCTGTACGAGAGCTTCCCGGACCGGTTCGAGGTGGCCTACCGGCGCGAGCTCGAGGCGTTCTTCGAGAACCTGGGCGCCGGCCGCCCGGTCGCGCCCGGACCCGACGATGCCCTCGAGACGCTCAGGCTCGCGGTCGCCGCCACCCGGTCGTGGCGCGAGGGCCGCCCCGTTCGGATCGACGAGGTGACCGCCTGAGGCCTGGCCATCGTGGACCGGCCCACACGCGTCGCGCGGACGGGCCGTGGGCCACCGGCGATCGGTCGCTCGTCAGGCGACCCTGACCACCTTGCCCGTCGCCACGCTCTCGGCGGCAGCGTTGGCGAGGACCAGCGCCGCACGCCCGTCGGCGAAGCCGACCGCCGGGTCCCGGTCCTCCCGGATCGCCGCGACGAACTCGGCGAGCTCCGCCTTGTAGGCCGGCATGTAGCGCTCCAGGAAGAAGTTGACGACCGGTCCGGCGGCATCGGTGCTCGTGGCGCTGGACGCGCGAACGTACGTCTCGGTCATGTTGCCGGCCTCGAGCGAGCCGAGGTCGCCGAACGCCTCGAGCCGCTGGTCGTAGCCGTACACGCAGGAGCGGCTGTTGACGATCGTGCACAGGGCCTGGTCGGCGCTGCGCAGGGTCACCATCGCCTGGGCGTGGTCGCCGGCCTCGATGAACACCGGCTCGTTGTTGTGGCTTGCCACGGCGGACACCTCGACGATCTCGCCCAGCATGAAGCGGGCCATGTCGAAGTCGTGGATCGTCATGTCGCGGAACATCCCGCCCGACACGGCGAGGTAGGCCGCCGGCGGCGGCTGCGGGTCGCGCGACGTGATCCGCAGGGCGCGGACGGGCCCGATCTCGCCGGCGGCGACCCGGGCCCTGATCGCCCGGAACGTGGGGTCGAAGCGCCGGTTGAAGCCGAGCATGATGAACGGCCTGCGTCGCTCGATCTCCCGCCACACCTCGTCGATCCGGGCCAGGTCGAGGTCGATCGGCTTCTCGCACAGGATCTTCTTGCCCGCGATCGCCGAGCGCCGGATGAGATCGGTGTGGGTGGGCGTCGCCGACGCGATCAGCACCGCGTCGACGCTTGCGTCGTCGAGAGCGTCCTGCGGCTCGGGGCTCGCCTTGGCGCCGAAGGTGGTGGCGAGCGTGGTGGCGGCCGCCTCGATGGGGTCGCACACCCAGGCGAGCTCGGCATCGGGGTTCTCGACGATCGAGCGGGCGTGGACCTGGCCGATCCGGCCGGCTCCGAACAATGCGACGCGCAGCATGCAGGCCTCCAACGGGCTGTCGAACGTGGGCGATGCACCAGATCGTGCGCTCGTCGACGCGTCTCGACACGGACCGCCGACTTGCTACGTAACCGATTACATCGTACGCTGGGCTGCGCCCCGGCGCAACGCCGCCGAACGACATTCCGGGCGCGGCTCCCGGCCCGCGCCGTCCAGAAAGGAACCCGACATGGCGACGCCCATGTTCCCGCTCGCGGTCACCACCGAGATGCTGTTCCGCGACCTGCCGTACCTCGATCGCGTGCGGCGGATCCACGAGCTGGGCTTCCAGGTGGAGATGTGGGACTGGACCGTCAAGGACCTCGACGCGGTGGCGGCGATCGGCGCCACGTGGTCCACGATGACCGGCTACATCCATGGTGACCTGTATGACCGGGAGGGCGGGAGGGAGCTGCTGCGGACCGCGACGCTCGCCGTCGAGGCGGCGAAGAAGATCGGATGTCCGCGGCTGGTGGTGCACGGCGCCGAGCTCGACGGGTCGCGCAACGGGCTCCCGTTCCGGCCGCAGGCGGTCACCACCGGCCGGATGTGGCTCGACGCCTACCGCACGCTCGAGCAGCTGGCCGACCTCGGCGAGGCCAACGGTGTCGTGTTCTGCCTGGAGAACCTCAACCTGTACACCGATCATCCCGGCGTTCCGTTCGGGCGAGCCGAGGACACGATGACCCTGGTCGGCACCCTCGACCGGCCCGGTGTGCGGATGATGCTCGACCTCTACCACGCGCAGATCGGGGAGGGGAACCTGATCGAGCTCGTCCGCAAGGCCGACACGCTGATCGGCGAGATCCAGGTGGCCGACGTTCCGGGTCGCTGCGAGCCGGGCACGGGCGAGGTCAACTGGCCCGCGGTCGCCCGGACGCTGCGGGAGATCGGCTACACGGGCGTGGTGGGCCTCGAATCCTTCGCCAGCGGCGACGACGAGGTCGCCCTGGAGCGGTTCCGGGCGGCGTTCAGCAGCTGACCGGCGCCGATCGCGACCGACGCGGCGTCCCGGCGTCGAGCGCGACGTTTGCGACCGGTGTCGCGCTAGGCTGCCCGTGATGCTCGATCCGGATCAGCCTGCCACGCAGCTCGTGTCGCGACCGGAGCGCCTGCCCGGCCGGCAGGAGACGGCCGTCCACTCGCGCGCGGCCGCGCTCGCCCTGCTCGCGCTCCTGACGCTGATCTGGGGCGTGCATTGGGTGGTCGTCAAGACCGGGCTCCAGTACCTGCCGCCGCTGACGTACGCGTCGCTGCGCGTCGCGACCGGGCTCGTGACGATGATCGGGCTGCTCGCCGCGCAGGGGCGGCTCCGCCGTCCGGATCGCGCGAACCTGCCGATCATGGCCACGGTGGGTCTCGGCCAGATCGGAGCGGGCGTTGCGATCCAGGTGCTCGCCCTCCAGGTCGTGCCGGCCGGTCGCTCGGCCGTCCTGCTGTACACGATGCCGCTGTGGGTGGCGGTGCTGCTCGCGCTCGGGTTTCGGCTCCGGCCGAGCCGGCCCGAGCTCGTGGGCCTGATCCTCGGGCTGACCGGGCTCGCGGCGCTGCTGAACCCCGCGGTCATCGACTGGCAGTCGCCGGTCGAGCTGCTGGGCACGCTCGGGCTGCTGCTCAACTCCGTCATCTGGGCGGGCGTGACGATCCACGTTCGACGTCACCGGTGGACCCAGGCGCCGCTCGACCTCCAGCCCTGGATGCTGCTGCTGGCCCTCGTGCCGCTCGTCGTCATGGCGGTGCTGCTCGAGCCCGGGCGGGCGATCCGCTGGGAGCCGATCACGATCGGCATCCTGCTGTACAGCGGTCCGCTGGCGACGGCGTTCGCCTACTGGGCGAGCCAGGCGATCACGCGTTCGCTGGGCGCCCAGGCGTCCGGTACGGGGTTCCTCGCGACGCCGGTCGTGGGTCTCGTCGCGGGTGCGGTCCTCCTGGGCGAATCGCTGGGTGTGGCCGACGTGATCGGGTTCGTGCTGATCCTCGGCGGCGTCGGGGTGACCACGCTGCTGCCCGCCCGTTTCGTGGTCGCCGATCCTCCCCGTGCCTGACCCGCCCGGTGGCGGATCCACCGGGTGCCTGACCCGCCTGGTGGCGGATCCACCGGGTGCCTGATCCACGCCGCGGGTGACCCGTCCGGAGTCGGCACGATCGGGCAAGGCATCGTGCACGCGGCGGTCGTTGCCGCCGCAGGCCCCGAGGCACCACACTGGCCAGGCGGGCAGGCACGACTCGCGGGCAGCGACACATCACGGTGCGGAGTGGCTTGAACACAGCGCGACGGCCCCACGGGCACGCGACGGACGCGGATTGGGAGGATGCCGCCGCGGGACGGTCGCGGCCCGCGGCGCTCGTGCCCAAGCCGTCACGGGGCGCGCCCGCGTCGCTGGCCGGCGTCTCCTCGCGGACCGTTTCGACCTGGAACCCGGACACAGTGGCCGCGTTGCAGGGCACGGTGGGCAATCGCCACACCACGCAGCTCCTGGCGGCCAATCGACGGCGATCGCTCGCTCCGACGGCCCAGCGGCAGCACCATGTGCCCGCGACGCCGGCAACGCCCACGCCCGCGCCGGCGACCCCGGCGGCCGACGCGGTGCCGGCGATCGGCGAGATGGCGCAGACGTCCATGACGTGGATCGAGCAGGTGTGGGGCGCCCTCAATCAGGGCCTCAGCGACTTCGAGCAGAACAACCAGGTCACGGACTGGGAGGCGTTTGCCCTGGGGGTGCTCGGCAACCTGATCTGGGCGGCGGCGGCGTTCGCGACGGGCGGGGCGGCCTTCCTCGTCAGCGTCGCCGGCGTCGGGCTGGCGAGCGCCGCGGCGGCCAACGTGCGCTCGCAGGAGTCGTTCCACACGGCCGCGCGCGCCGAGCACGACGCCCTCAACAACGCGCTCAAGGCCCGGGTCCCGGCGGTCACCCAGCAGGTGCACGAACATGCCGTCTCCCACGGCTGGACGGCGAGCCAGGCCTATCGGGCCCTGATGCGCCTCCTGCTCCGGCGCGACTTCATCCAGGTCGTTGGCGGGGTTCCGACCGTCAACAGCCCGCGGATCGCCGCCCACGTCGAGCAGCAGCTCATCCTGAGGTCGGGCTCGACGCCCAGCGAGACGTGGGCCGGGTGGCGTCACGGCGACTGGTGGCTCGAATATCAGTACCGGGTGGACGACGCGATGGAGCCAGGGCAGCGGATGAACCCGTTCAGCCAGTGGCGGCTCAGCCGCGAGGAAGAGGACGCCCAGCTGCTGCCGATCGATACCGACGTCCGGCACGCTCGTGATCGCCTGAACGCGCTCCGCGACACGCTCGGGACGGAGCATCACCCGAGCAGCTGGCCGCTCAACAAGGAGCTCCAGCTCTACTTCCTCGGGTCGCGCGCCGTGACCGTCCGCCTCGACGGAAACAACCGGATCGTCGGCACCGGCGGCATGTACCTCGACCGCGAGGAGCTGGAGCGGGTCCGTCAGGCTGCCGGCTGGAGCGACCTCGGCCAGGGGATCGTGAGCTGGGTGTGGGCAGGCTCGAACGGGCTGCCGCCCCCGATCCACACCATCCGCTGAGCGGGAGGTGGGCAAGCGTGCCCCGTCGGATCGGCGACCAACCCGGCCGGCGAGACCGACGGATGCCGGGGTAGGGGCTTGAGCAAGCACCGGCTCGAGGCATTCAGCGACGGCGTCCTCGCGATCATCATCACCATCATGGTGCTGGAGCTGGTGCCACCGGCGGGCCACACGGTGGACGCGCTGGGGAGCATCGCCCCCGTGTTCGTGAGCTACGTCCTCTCGTTCGCCAACCTCGCGATCTGGTGGAACAACCACCATCACCTGTTCCAGGCGGTGCAGCGGGTCGACGGCCGGGTGCTGTGGGCGAACATGCTGCTGCTGTTCTGCCTGTCGCTGCTGCCGTTCACCACCGCGTGGATGGGCGAGACGGTGTTCGCGCCGCAGCCGGTCGCGCTGTACGGCGCCGACCTGCTGGCAGCCGCGATCGCGTACTTCGCGCTGGTCCGCGCGCTGATCGGGATCCAGCCCGAGGGCGCCCCGCTTGCGGCTGCGATCGGGAGGGACGCCAAGGGCAAGGTCTCGCCGCTGCTGTACGCGATCGCGATCCCGACCGCGCTGGTCGCTCCGTGGGTCTCGGTCGGGCTGTACGCGACCGTCTCCGTGATCTGGATCGTGCCCGACGCGCGGATCGAGCGGCAGATCGCGCGCTGACCGGCCCGGCCGGCCCGCCCGATGGTGCCGCCCGAGGCGCGAGCGAGCCGCCGGCCCCACCCGATGGTGCCGGCCCACCCGACGGCGCCGCCGGGCGACTGCGCCGCCGGCCCCACCCGATGGTGCCGGCCCACCCGATGGTGCCGGCCCACCCGACGGGCGCCGCCGGGCGAGCGAGCCGCCGGGCGAGCGAGCGGTGGCAGCGCGTCTCATTTTGACCGCCCGGCGAGCCACCCATGGCAGGCGAACCTCGATCCAGGCCCAAACCTGCTCGCTCGGCGAGCAGATTGGATGGGCGCGCGACCAGTCGCTCGCCGGGCGAGCGCCGTGTCCTTGGCCTTGGCGGCCCGCGCCGGACCAGCGCCCCGCGCCGGACCTGCGCCCCGCGCCGGACCTGCGCCCCGCGCCGGACCAGTCGCTCGCCGTTCGCTCGCCGGGCGAGCGCCGTGTCCTTGGCCTTGGCGGCCCGCGCCGGACCAGCGCCCCGCGCCGGACCTGCGGCCCGCGCCGGACCAGTCGCTCGCCGTTCGCTCGCCGGGCGAGCGTCGTGCCGACCGGCGCCCCGCGCCGGACCTGCGCCCCGCGCCGGACCTGCGGCCCGCGCCGGACCAGTCGCTCGCCGGACCGACGCCCCGCGCCGGACCGACGCTGCGATCGGACGTCAGCGTGGCTCCCGCCGCGCCGCCGGATCGCGCGGATCCTGCCCACGTCTCGGCGCGGACGAGCCTCGGATCCCGACCACGAGGTCCTGGTAGGCGGGATGGGCCCGGATGTAGGCGGCGACGAACGGGCATTGCGGCGTCAGCTTGAGGCCACGGGCCCGGAGGTCGTCGAGCGCCCCGGCCACGAGCCGTGCGGCGACCCCGCGGCCGCTGAACGCGGGTGGCACCTCGGTATGGACGAGGATCAGCCATCCGTCCCGCGGCCGGTAGTCGATCCAGCCGGCCAGGGCGCCGTCGACAGAGGCCTCGTACCGGTTCAGGTCCCGGTTGTCACGGATCTCGATCGGGGCACGCTCGAGCATTGCTCCTCGCCTGGACGTCGAGCCGATGTGCCATTGTCACAGTTCGGGGGGCGGCCTGCCTTCGACCGGGCGCATCAGCGCCAGGCGACCTCGCACGCTGGGCGACGACGCGCCACACGGGAGCGCGCCGACCGGGCGCGTCAGCGGACGGGCGGCCGAAGGTGATAGCGGGCGATCACGTCGGGCAGCCAATCGGGCTCGGCGAACGGCATGCCGAACTCCTCGGCCAGCGCGCCGACCGCGGCTGGGTCGGGTGCGCCGGTTGCGGTCATCGCGGTCAGCCGGCGGAAGAAGCCCTCGAAGCCGGCGGGCGAGATGACCTCGATCATGCGCGCCGGCGTGTGCCCTGCGTTCCACATCGCATGCACCTGGCCGCGCGGCTTGACGATGTAGCCGCCGGACGGGAGCACGACCTCCTGGTCCTCGGAGCGGAACCCGATCTCACCCTCGAGCACGATCGAGAACTCGTCCTCGCGCGTGTGGACGTGGGGCGGCACGATGGCGCCGACGGCGAACGGGTGCTCGACGATCGAGAGCAGGCCGAGCGAATTGGCGCCGTCGACCTTGAACTGCACACCGACGCCGGGCCCAAGCTCGCCCGTCGCGCCCTCCCCGGGCAGGACGACCTTGAGCGGCGGGGCGGCGATGGGGGATGGGACGCTCACGGTTGGCCCTCCTTGCATGGTCTGGACTCGAGTGAACAGGTCTGTATACTGAACCAGCCGGCATCCGCCGTCAAGATTGGAGTGACAGATCCGTACTGCGAAAGCCGAGACCCGCCCACCCAGTCGTCCCTACCGGATGCGGCGGCGAGCCGAGCTGGTCGATCAGACGCGGCTGCGGATCACCGAGGCGGCGGTCCGGCTGCACACGACCGTCGGCCCGTCGAGCACGTCGATCGCGGCGGTCGCCGAGGAGGCCGGCGTCACCCGCCTCACCGTGTACCGGCATTTCAGGGACCAGGACGAGCTGTTCACCGCCTGCATGGGGCATTGGGCAGCACTCCATCCGCGGCCGGACCCGGCCGGCTGGGCAGGCATGTCCGATCTCGAGCCCCGCATCCGGCGTGCGATCGACGAGCTCTACGCGTGGTATGCGGCCGTCGGCGACGAGATGTTCCCGATCCAGCGCGACTTCGCGCACATGCCGGTGACGGCACAGAAACGGAGCCGCCAGCAGGCGAGCGTCATGGCGGATGCGATCGTGGGCGGCGCCGCCACCAGCGGCGCGCAGACCGCCCGGCTGCGTGCGGTGGCCGGGCACGTGATCTCGTTCTGGACGTGGCGCTCGCTGGTGGTCGAGCAGGGCCTGTCACGGGGCGACGCGGTGGATCTCGTCGCGCGCTGGCTGACCGATGCGGCAACGACCGTGGAGACCGACGTGCCCGAGGTGGCTGACGGGTCAGGGGCGGCTGATGGGACCGAGCTGGCTGACGAGACCCAGGCGGCTGACGGGACCGGCGGATGACGGGACCAGAGCGGCTGACGGGACCCAGGCGGCTGACGGGACCCAGGCGGCTGACGGGTCAGGGGCGGCTGATAGGACCGATCCGCCGGCCGCCGAACGGGCGGTCAGGGCGCCGCGACGTGATCCGACCAGCGATGGGCGGGCTCGTAGCCCAGCACCCGGCGCGCGCGCTCGATCGACAGCAGCGTCTCCCGGCCGGGCACCGGGCGCCGCATCGGAACGTCGGGGAACACCTCGGCCATGAGCTCGGCGCTGGGGCGGGTCATGACCGTGTCGGCGGCCGCGATGATGCACACCTCGGCCCCGGTCACGTCCGCCCCGAGGCCCAGCCGGCACGCCTGCGCGACGTCGCGGCAGTCGACGTAGCCCCACAGGTTCCAGCGCCGGAGCTGCGCATCGTCCCAGTACGAGGGGAAGGCGGCGTAGTCGTCGGGCTCCATGATGTTCGAGATCCGCAGGCCGACGAACGGGATGCCCGTCCGGCGGCTGAACTGGCGGGCCATCTCCTCGCCCAGCAGCTTGGACAGCGCGTACGACCATTCGGGCCGGGGCTCGATGGTCTCGTCGATCGGCGCGAACAGCGGCGGCGTGTCGAACGGCAGCCCGAGCACCGTCTCGGACGAAGCCCACACGACGCGCCGAAGGCCGTTCGCTTCGGCGGCCGCGAACACGTTGTACGTCGAGAGGGCGTTGATCCGGAACGTCTCGGCCGGCGTGCGGATGTCGGGCGCCGGGATGGCCGCCAGGTGGACCACGGCGTCGGCGCCGCGCAGCGCCTCGAACGCCTGGCCGTCATCGGCGAGATCGGCAACCAGGCATTCGCCATGCGGGCTGCCGTCGTGGCGGGTGTCGACGTTGAGCACGTCGTGCCCGTGATCCCTCAGATCCTTGACCACCCAACGTCCGGCCTTGCCGCTGCCGCCGGTGACGACGATCCGCATCTCGACCTCCCGAACCGGGTTGCCCGATCCTTCGCTGGCCGAGACGCGGATCGAAGCTCCTCCAGGAGTCGGAATCGTACGTCAGTCGATCAGGAATGACACCGCCACGTCGATCGTCACGTCCGTCGAGCCCGGCATGACCGGCGTCGACGCGTCCTGGGCGACCGCGCCCGCCGCGGCGAAGTTGCGCCCGTACCAGATCGGCGTGGACACCTGCTCGCTGACCGAGGCGACACCGGAGATGTGGATGCCCAGCCCGTTGGCCAGCGTGTCGGCCTTGGCCTTCGCGTCCTTGACGGCCGCCTCGCGCGCCTGCGCCTCGGCGGCGGCGCGGTCGGCGACGTCGAACGAGATCCCCTGGACCGTGGTGGCACCCGCGGTCACGCCGTCGTCGAGCACGTCACCGAGCTGGTCGAGGTTGCGCACCGTCACGGTGACCGTGTTGTCGAGCTGATACCCGCGGACCCGGGGCGAGCTGCCGCTCGGGTAGTCGTAAACGGGTCCCAGCGACACGTTCACGGTCGCGATGTCCTTGTCGTCGATCCCGATCCTGCGGATCGCGTCGACCACCCTGGTCATCGCCGCGGCCGCCGCCTGGCGCGCCGCCTTCGCCGTCGGGCGCTCGACCGACACGCCCAGGTCCACGGTGGCGATGTCCGGGACGACCGTGACCTTGCCGCTGCCGGACACGCTCAGGGTGTGCTCGGGCGGCAGGTCGGTGGCAGCCGACGGGGAGGTCGGTGCGTCGGCGACTGGGCGCAGCGCGCCGGCGAGCGTCGGGCCGGCGAACAAGCCCACGACGAGCGCCGCGACGGCAACGATCGCGAGCCAGCCGGCGGTGGAGCGGCTAGGGGAGGAGGTCATGGTCTCGGCACCGGTCCGGGCCCCGGTCAGGTGGTGGACCGGCGGGGCCCGCTGCCCGGTCTCAGGGGCCATGACGCCGGACCGCCCCGGCCGGTTGCCTGCCGGTGCGGCGCGGCACCGGCCGACGACCGAACCGGGATCGTGCGGCCGGCGCGCCTGACGATGCCGGCCTTCGCGTTCGGGCGCGGTTGCGGCCGTTCACGCCGGTGGCACGAGTCCGTCCTGACGGGTGGACGGGGGGCGGGCGGACGCGATGGGGGTGCCGGAAATCACGAGCCGGGCGCCGGCCTGACCACCCAGTGGTACGCGGTCCGGTCGCGGTCCACCAGGTAGCGATCGTCCTCGGGATAGAAGACGGCCCGCTCGACGTCGGTGCCCGCGAAGCCGTGGATCGCCTCCATCGACTCCCACAGGGAGATCGTCATGACCTCTGCCCGGTCACCGTCGATCCGGTACAGGAGCCAGGCACCGCGGTTGCCCGGCGTCGCTGCGTAGGCGGCCAGACCGGTTGCCTCGATGTAGGCCGCGTAGGCTTCGGCTTCGCCGGCGCGAACCGCGCCACGCCAGGTTCTCGCGATCATCGCTTCCCTCCTTGTGCGGTACGGTTCCACTGGCGGTGACCCGAACGTCAGGGTTCCGTCAACGATGGCAGTCTCCGATGATCGGCGCATCGGGTCCGCGTCCTCGGCCCGCCGCTTGAGCGAGGCCGGCATTGGTACGGGTGATGGGGACGGGCGCACGGGCGAGATCTCGGCCGCTCCGTCTGCTGATCGTCGTCCTGGCCGGGCTCGCGATCGGCCTGGGTGTGTTCGTCACCGTGCGCGCGATCACGCAGCCGCGCCGCACGACCCCCTTCTACGACCCGCCGGTCCTGGCCGGGCAGCAGCTCTGGGGGGCGTGCGCCGGTGGCTTCTACGCGCGACACGGGGACACGGTCGTGCTCACGTCGACCGGTCACTGCACGACCGAGGGGACCGTGGCCTACGACCCGGACGGGACCACGGTGCGTGGGGTGTTCGGCCCGGCCGCGCGGGATGCGACGTGTCCATACCCGGGGCACACCTGCGCCGCGTCGGACCTGAACTACCTGGTGGTCGCACCCGATCGCATTCCATGGGGCCACCTCAACGTCGTCGACCTGGGCACGGCGGGCTACCGGGTCATCCCTCCGGACACGCGGCCCCTGGCGTGCGGCGACATCGCGAAGGGCGATCTGGTCGAGATCGACGGGCGCAACACCTATCGCAGCGGATCGGTGCTCGAGAAGGGCGACAACCTCAAGCCGGCGGACGGCGACGCCGCCTACTTCCCGTGCATGATCGCCGCGACCATCCACGTCGGCGTCGGCGACTCGGGTGGCGCGGTCCTCGTGCGTGGGATCCCGGCCGGGGTCACCAGCCGCAGCTTCGCCGGCTGGCTCGGGTTCACGCCACTGGCCGAAGGGATGGCCGAGCTTGGCCTCGAGCTGTGCACGACCCCCGACTGCGGGCTGACACCACCGGCCGATCGGACGAGCGCCGTCCGATGACCGCGCCCCACGACACCGCCGTGGCCCTGACGCAACGCCATCCGTCTCTCGCCGGGCGCTGATCCTCACCGGGATCAGGCTGGGCGTGCTGATGGCGCGGTCCGTGCCGTCAGCGGGTCCTGAACCTCCAGCTGATCGCGCGGAGGTGGTTGGCAGCGAGGTCCGTGATCCCCGACGTCAGATCCACCCGGTACCAGGTGCCCGCGGACAGCCGGTATCGGGGATCGATGACGAGGGTCCGCGTGGTGGCCGAATAGCGCACGCTGACGACGACCCGGCGCCCGGTGCGCAGGTTGGTCACGCGGGCGGTCGCCCGGCTCAGCCCGCGGACGCGTTCGCTGAACACGACCTTGATGGACGCGCTCGCGGAGACGCCACGGACGAGCGAGCCGGGGGACCGGCGCCTGACGGATGGACGGATGGTGTCCGGGGCCGGGGTCGGCATGGGGCTGGCGGTCGGATCCGGCACCGGCGTGGGGTCAGGCGCGGGCAGCGGGACCTCGGGCGGCGGCGCCACGGTCGGGTTGGGGCCACCCTCGGCGAGGATGCACACGAAGTGGCGCGAGCTGTCGGGAGCGGCCCAGCCCCCGCACCCGATCCGGTCGTAGGGGCCGAGGACGTTCTCACGATGCCCCGGGCTGGACATGAAGCCGCTCGCTGCAACGGCGGTCGTGTAGTAGGTCCAGGTCGTCGTGCCCGGGCAGCCGTCCCAGATCCCGTCGCCGCAACCGTAGGTATAGGCGAAGCGACGGTCGTAGATCACGGAGGGATCGCTGATCGCAGAGTCGGATGCGCTGTTCCACGCGTAGATCTCACCCACCGGCCCGGCGTAGCCCCAGGTGCGCATCACGTCGAGGATCGACGAGGCGGGGCACAGTCGCAGGTTGTGGGGACCCGGGTCCACGTAGCCGTACAGGGCGAGGTCCTTCGCCCGACCCTCGACGACGAGCGAGGCATCGTCGGGACAGGCGACCTCGCCATCGGTTGCCTTGGTGGTCAGGTACGGGTCGATCTGCAGCGCAGACAGCCCGTGGTAGGCGCGCTCGCCGTTTAGCAACCGGACGAGCTCGGTGGCCTGAGCCGTCTGGCTGCCGTCGCCGTTCGTCGACGCCGCCGCGCCGGCCGCGAAGGTCAAGCCGGCGGCGAGCAGCGCGAGCGACGCGATCAGCGCGGCGCGCCGGCCGAGCCCCCGGCTGGACCCGGGACCCCGGCGGACCTGTGGGCCGATGCCGCCATCCATGCGCACAGCGTGCGCTCCGCGGCCGCCCGGTCCATGACCCGGGGGTCCCAGTGACAGAAAGCCGGTGCCTGCGGGAACACCCCCGGACCGCCGTCGAGGTCCGGCACGCGCGCTCCCGCGGCAGCAGCGGCTGGATGTCATGCGGTGGACGGGCCGATCATCCCTTGCCCTCCGTCGCACGCATGCCGACATTCCAACCATGGGAGGCATGGACCCCCGACGGGCGGTCGAAGCGCCGGTCCGCCGAGAGCTGGCGTGGCTGGTCGTCCGCGGGATCGCCCTGGTGGCGGTCATCGCGGCGCTCGCGGCCTGCCCGCTGGCGTGCGCGCTCGACGTGCCCTCGCGGGACGGGCTGGCGATGGTGGCTCCGGCGATCCTGCTCGCGTATGGCGCGCTGATGGCCGGGCGTCGGCTGATCCGGGGCGCGGTGGCCGAGGATGCCCGCGCCGTCGCGTGGGACCGCGCGCGCGAGGTCGACGCCGACGACGCCGTGCTGGGCCGGATGGTGTCGGCCTGGGTCCCGGTGGGCCTGCTGGCCGGCCTCGTCCTCGTGCTGTGGCCGCACATCACCGACGCGAACCCCGCCCTCGCCTGTGCGTGGGTCGTGATCGGGCTGCCACCGATGGTCGCGGCTTGGATCGTGGCCAGCTCGGTCTGGCTCGAGAGTTGCAGGGATGACCTCGCCCGGGCCGAGGGCCAGTCCGACGCCCTGTTCCGGCGCTACTGGGCGAACGTCGGTCGCTGACGGCCCGCGGGCCGCCGCTGTCATGAAGCGGGCGATGAGGCATCGCTGGTAGCCTCGCGGGGTGCCCCGCCTCGATCCCGAGCACCTCCTCGACGACCTCGATCCCGAGCAGCGTGAGGCGGTGGCCATCACCGCCGGTCCGCTCGTCATCCATGCGGGTGCGGGTACGGGCAAGACGCGGGTGATCAGCCACCGGGCGGCGTACGCCGTCGCCACCGGCGCCGTGCCGATCGACCAGGTGCTGGTCGTGACGTTCACGGAGAAGGCGGCCGGCGAGATGGCCGATCGGCTCCGGCGCCTCGGCCTGCCCGACGTGACCGCGCGGACGTTTCATGCGCATGCGCTGCACCAGCTGCGCCACTTCTGGCCGTCGCGCCACGACGGCGAGCCGATGCCCGCCCTGCTGGACTCGAAGATCCCGATCCTCGCCCGGATCGCCCGCGGGCTGCCGGGGCACTACCGGTTCACGCCCGCCAAGGATCTCGCCGACGAGATCGAGTGGGCCAAGTCACGTCGCACCGACCCGCGCGGCTATCCGCAGGCCGCGACCGCCGCCGGTCGGGAGCCGCCGATCCCGGTCGACCTGTTCGTCCGCGCCTTCGATGGCTACGAGCGGGCCCGGGTCCGCGCCGGTCGGCTCGACTTCGACGATCTGCTGACCGAGACGGTCGACCTGCTGGAGGCGGATCGCGATGCCGCCGCGCTCGTGCGCTCGCGCAAGGGCTGGTTCAGCGTGGACGAGTACCAGGACACGAACCCGCTCCAGCAGCGCCTGCTCGAGCTGTGGCTGGGCGAGCGCCGCGACCTGTGCGTGGTCGGCGACGAGGACCAGACGATCTACGCGTTCGCCGGCGCCACCTCATCGTTCCTGGTCGGGTTCGCGGATCGGATGCCCGGCGCCCGCAGCGTGACGCTGGTCCGCAACTACCGCTCGACGCCGCAGGTGCTCGCGCTGGCCAACCGTCTCGTGGCGGCCGAGGGCCGCACGAAGGGATTGACCGCCACCCGCGAGGCGGGGCCGCCGCCGGCCATCGTCCGGCACGCGACGGCGACGGACGAGCTCGCCGGCATCGTGGCCTGGATCCGGGACCTGGTGAGCCGCGGCACGGCGCCGGCCGAGATCGCCGTGCTGACCCGGATGAACGCCCAGCTCGAGCCGATCGAGGATGCGCTCACCCGCGCCGGCATCGCATACGCGGTTCGCGGTCAGGCATTCTACCGGCGATCCGAGGTCCGGGCGGCGATGGCGAGCCTGCGGCGTCCGGGTATCGGCACGCGTGGGCGGGCGCTGGCGACGGACCTCCGTGCTCGCTGGGGCGCCGAGCTCGGGTACGAGGGCGAACCGGCGTCCGGCGAAGGCACGCCCGGCGAAGGCACGCCCGGCAAGGGTGCGTCCGGCAAGGGTGCGCCCGGCGAAGGCACGCCCGGCGAAAGCACGCCCGGCGGTGGTGCCCCTCGCGGCAGTGCGCCCGGCGACGAGGCGCGGGAGCGGCAGGCCTCGTTCGAGACCCTGCTCGCGATCGTGGACGGGATCGTGCGCGCCGAGCCGGAGGCCACGGCCGAGCGCCTTGCCGCGGAGCTCGAGCGCCGTGCGGCCGCCGAGCGTGAGGGCGGTGGCGCGGGGGTCAACCTGCTCACGCTCCATCGGGCCAAGGGTCTCGAGTGGGACGCGGTCTGCCTGCCCGCGCTCGAGGAGGGAAGCCTCCCGATCCGCCAGGCGATCGACGACGAGCCGGCGATCGCCGAGGAGCGACGGCTGCTGTACGTCGGGATCACGCGCGCCCGGCACCACCTGCGGCTGTCGTGGGCCGAGCGGCGCGAGTCGCGTGGGCGCGAGAGCCGCCGGCGGCCGAGCCGGTTCCTGCTCGACCTTCGAGAGCGGCAGCCGCGGACGGTCCGCACCCTGCCAGGTCCGCCACGCCAGACAAGGAGCCCACAGGCCGGAACGGACGCCGATCCACTGTTCGCGGCACTGCGCGCCTGGCGCACCGATCAGGCCCGCGCAGCGGCGGCACCGCCGTACGTCATCGCCCACGACGCCACCCTGTCGGCGATCGCCGAGGCGCGGCCACGCACGCTGGCGGCCCTCCGCCGGGTCAAGGGGATGGGTCCGGCCCGCCTCGAGCGCTACGGAGCGGAGATCCTCGAGATCACCGCGCGGGTGCTCGGAGCCTGACCGGCGGACGGCGGCCGTAGGTCGGCACGCCCCAACCGGGAAGCGGCGACGCCGCCGGAATGAGCCGGCGGCGTCGACCGCGGTGGGGAGGGACCGCGCCGCCGGCCGGGTGACCGGCGGCGCTGGCAGGGGCCGAAGGCGAGGCGCGATCGTCGTCCCGGCGAAGGGCCGCGTCGGCGACGGCCTGGTTACCTGAGCACGACGAAGGCGTCGAGGTTGGTGCGGCGGCCACTCCGGTCGTTGACCACCCTGATCGTGTGGGTGCCGCTGACCGACCACGTGGCGCGGACGATGATCTGCCCGTTGGCGGTCCTGCTCCGATGGAGGTTGCAGCGACCGACCAGGTGGCCGTCGACGTAGACCTTCACGTATCCCGAGGCCGAGGTCCTGGGCGCCACGTATTCGACCGATCGACCCGTGAAGGTCAGCCTCGCCGACCGGCCGCGGGTGGTCGCATAGCGGTAGCCGACACCCGACGCGCTGGCCCGGGTCACGGTGACCCAGCCGCTCGAGTAGTGGATGCGGTGGCTGCCCGGCGCCTGGTACGCGACGACGTTGCCCGTCGTGCTCGTGGTCCATGCCGAGACGTTGCCCTCGAGATCGGTCGCGCGGACCCGGAGCGTCAGCGTCCTGCCGAACGGGTAGGACCGCGTGACGCTGGTCGCCGTCCCCTCGTAGAGCGGCGCGAAGGCGCTCAGGCGACGGGCGCGAGCGGCTCGGCTGCCTCCTCGAACTGGCTCGCGTAGAGCTCGTGGTAGAAGCCCCGGGCCGCCAGCAGCTCCTCGTGGGTGCCACGCTCCACGATCCGGCCGTGGTTCATGACCAGGATCAGGTCCGCGTCCCGGATCGTCGAGAGCCGGTGGGCGATCACGAACGATGTCCGGCCCTGCATCAGCTTCGACATCGCCTTCTGGATCAGGACCTCGGTCCGGGTATCCACCGACGAGGTCGCCTCGTCGAGGATGAGGATCGGCGGGTCGGCCAGGAACGCGCGGGCGATCGTCAGCAGCTGCTTCTCGCCCGCCGACACGTTGGTGGCATCGTCGTCGAGCACCGTCTCGTAGCCCTCGGTCAGGGTGCGCACGAAGTGGTCGACGTGGGCCGCCTCGGCCGCCTCGACCAGGTGGGCCTCCGCAACCTCGACGTCGTCCGCGCCGTACTCGATGTTCTCGCGGATCGTGCCGTGGAACAGCCAGGCATCCTGGAGCACCATGCCGAACGTCCGGCGGAGGTTGTCCCGGGTGAGCTCGCGGGTGTCGATGCCGTCCACCGTGATCCGACCCTCGTCCACGTCGTAGAACCGCATCAGCAGGTTCACCAGGGTCGTCTTGCCGGCCCCGGTGGGGCCGACGATCGCGATCGTCTGGCCCGGCTCGGCGACCAGGTCGAGGTCCTCGATCAGGGGCTCGTCCGGCTCGTAGCGGAAGGCCACCTGCTCGAATGCCACACGGCCGGCGGCCGGCTCGGCGAGCACCCTGGGCGTAACCGGGTCGGGGATCTCCTCCGCCTCGTCGAGCAGCTCGAACACGCGCTCCGCCGACGCCACCGCGCTCTGGAGCACGTTCACGATGCTGGCCGCCTGGATGATCGGGAAGGTGAACTGGCGCGAATACTGGATGAACGCCTGGACGTCGCCCAGCGACATCTGGCCGGTCGCCACCCGCACGCCGCCGATGACCGCGATCCCGACGTAGCTCAGGTTGGAGATGAACATCATCGCGGGCTGGATCGTGCCCGAGATGAACTGGGCCCGGAAGCTCGCCTGGAACAGCTTCTCGTTGCGCTCGTCGAACTCGGCGACGGCCTCCTCCTGGCGCCCGAACAGCTTGACGATGGCGTGCCCGGTGTGCATCTCCTCGACGTGCCCGTTGAGCGCGCCGGTCTGCTCCCACTGGGCGGCGAACTGCTTCTGCGAGCGGCTCGCGATGAGCATCGTCACGATCAGCGAGGCGGGCACCGCGAGCAGGGAGATCACCGCGAGCAGCGGGCTGATCGTGATCATCATGATCAGCACGCCGATCACCGTGAGCACCGAGGTGATCAGCTGGGTCAGGCTCTGCTGAAGCGTCTGGCTGATGTTGTCGATGTCGTTGGTGACGCGCGACAGGATGTCGCCGCGCGACTCGCGGTCGAAGTAGGACAGCGGCAGCCGGCCGAGCTTCTCGTCCACCCGCTTGCGCAGCCGGTACACGGTCCGCTGGGTGACCCCGGCCATGATGTAGGCCTGGGCCCAGCTGAACACCGAGCTCAGCAGGTAGAGGAAGCCCACAAAGGTGAGGATCTGGGCCAGCAGCCCGAAATCGACCCCCACGCCGGGGACGACGTGGTCCATGCTCGCGAGCATGTCGGCGAAGTTGTCCTGGCCCGCCGCCCGCAGACCGCCCACGATCTGGTCGATCGGCACGCCGGACAGACCCATCGCGCCCAGCTGCTTGCCGATCACGCCCTCGAACAGCACGTTGGTCGCGTTGCCCAGGATCTTGGGGCCGAGGATGGCGAAGAACACGCTGACGACGCCCAGCGCCAGCACCACGCCGATCAGGGGTCGCTCGGGTCGCAGCTCGCCCACCAGCCGGCGGAACGAGCCCCGGAAGTCCCTGGACTTCGCGGCCGGCATCTGCGCGAACATGTGGCCCGGACCGCCGCCGGGACCCATCCGCCTGGGCGGACTGCCCGGGCGCGCTCCTGCCGCCCCACCTCGCATGCCGCCGGCGCCACCGCCCGGACGACCCGCCGGCCCGCTCATGCGACCTCCTCCTCGGTGACCTGGGACAGCACGATCTCGCGATAGGTCTCGCAGCTGAGCATCAGCTCGTCATGGGTGCCGATCCCGGCGACCGCACCGTTCTCGAGCACCACGATCTGGTCGGCGTGCAGGATCGTGCCGACCCGCTGGGCGACGATGATCACCGTCGCCTGGTCGAGGTCCCGGGCGAGCGCCGCCCGGAGGCGGGCGTCGGTGCGGAAGTCGAGCGCCGAGAAGCTGTCGTCGAACACGTAGATGTCCGGCTTGTGGGCGAGCGCCCGGGCGATCGCCAGGCGCTGGCGCTGCCCGCCCGACACGTTGGTCCCACCCTGGGCGATGGGCGCCTCGAGCCGCTCCGGCATCTCCTCCACGAACTCACGGCCCTGGGCGATGTCGAGCGCGCGCCACATGTCGTCGTCGGTCGCCTGCTCGCCACCGAACCGGAGGTTGCTGGCGACCGTGCCACCGAACAGGAAGGCGCGCTGGGGGATCATCCCGATCCGCTTCCACAGGTCGGCACGGTCCATCTCCCGCACGTCGACGCCATCGACCATGACCTGGCCGGAGGTCGCGTCGTACAGGCGCGGGATGAGGTTGATCAGCGTGGACTTGCCGCTCCCGGTCGAGCCCACGATGGCGGTCGTCTCGCCCGGGTGCGCCTCGAACGTGATGTGGCGCAGGACCGCCTCCTCCGCGCCGGGATAGCGGAACTCGACGTCCCGGAACTCCACCCGGCCCCGTCGTTCCGGCGAGATGGGCGTCGGCGGATCAGCGATCGTGGGCTCCGTGGCCAGGACCTCCTGGATCCGGCCGCCCGACACCGCGGCGCGAGGGACCATGACGAACATGATCACCGCGGTCATGACCGAGAACAGGACCTGGATGATGTACTGGAGGAACGCGGTCAGGTTGCCGATCGGCATGCCCCCGCTGTCGACGCGGTAGGCGCCCAGCCACAGCACCGCGACCGTGGTCAGGTTCATGATCGCCATCAGGCTGGGCAGGGTGATCGCGAACAGGCGGTTGACCGAGAGCGAGGTGTCCATCAGGTCGGCGTTGGCCTGCTCGAAGCGCGCCTCCTCGTGTCGCGTGCGGACGAAGGCGCGGATCACGCGCACGCCGGCCAGGGTCTCGCGCATCACGAGGTTGATCCGGTCCAGCTTCTTCTGCATCGCCTGGAACAGCGGGATCGCCCGGCTCATCACGAACCCGATGAGCGCAGCCATGATCGGCAGCACCACCAGCAGGATGCCGGACAGGGGGACATCCTGGCGGAGCGCCATGATCACCCCGCCCACGATCATGATCGGGGCCGAGATCATCACGTTGAGCGCCAGCAGCACGACCATCTGCACCTGCTGCACGTCGTTCGTGTTGCGGGTGATCAGGCTGGGGGCACCGAATCGGTTGACCTCGACCTGGCTGAGGGTCTGGACCTTGCGGAACAGGGCGCTGCGGACGTCGCGCCCGAACGCCATCGAGGTGCGTGCCCCGAAGTAGACGCCGATGATCGCCGCGACCCCCAGCGCGAACGTGACCACCAGCATGAAGCCGCCGGTCCGGATGATGTAGTCGGTATCGCCCTTGGCGACGCCGTTGTTGATGATGTCGGCGTTGAGCTCGGGCAGGTACAGGTTCGCGATCGCCTGCACCAGGAGCAGCACCACCACGATGAGGATCGACCACCGGTACGGCGGCAGGTATCGTCGGAACAGGCTGATCACCGGGACGTCTCCAGGGCTGGACGGGACTTGCTGGCGGGGTTGCCGCCCGGGTGGATGGGTGGCGAGACCATCGGGCCTTGCGTTGCGTCAGGGTCAACGCCATCGGCCGGGTCGAGCGCATCGTGGCGCGCCCGCTCGAGGCGGGCATGCATCCGCTCACGGGCGCGGCGCAGGGCACGGGAGCCGCGCAGGAACCCTGCCAGCTCCTCGTCGGTCATCTCGTCGAGCAGGGCCGTCAGGTGGCCCCGACGTTCGGTGGCGATCCCGAGGATCAGCTGGCGCCCGGCATCGGTGAGGGCGACCCGGATGACGCGGCGGTCCTCGTCGTCCCGGCGGCGCTCGACCAGCGCCCGCTGCTCCATGCGGTCGACGATCCCGGTCGCACTGGCCTGTGAGACGTCAAGCGTGTCGGCGAGCGCCCGCATCGGGATCGGGCCGTCCTCGGCGAGCTGCATCAGCACGTGCAGGTGCACGAGGCTGAGCGGGCCGGCCGGCCAGCGCCGCATGGAGCGCATCATCCTGAACGGCGAGTGCTCGACGACCTCGTCAAGCACCTCGCCGATGAGCTCCTGGCGGTCCACGG
This sequence comes from uncultured Chloroflexia bacterium, assembly GCA_963841545.1. GTDB lineage: Bacteria > Chloroflexota > Limnocylindria > Limnocylindrales > CSP1-4 > CAIXZV01. The sequence continues at coordinate 401,504 of CAWJDE010000004.1, forward strand.
TGGCGTCCGTCCGATCCCTTAGCGATGCGTAGATGTTCAATGCGGCGTGAAGCATATGCGGACGGAGCCGCGTTGTCCAGCGCCGGTCATGGCGCCGCTCGCCCCTCCCCATGGCGCCGGGTCGTCGGCCCGCCGCGCCCTCCCCGTGGCGCCGGGTCGTCGGCCCGCCGTGCCCCGGCCCGTGGCGCGTTCAGGCCGCGATCGTCCGCCGGAAGCGCCAGGTCGCGAGCCCCATCACGACGGCGCCGTAGACCGCCAGCACCGCGAGGTTCGGCGCGACGGCGGCGAGGCCCGCACCCGCACCCGCGTCGCCGCGGCCGATCAGCGACTGGAGACCCAGCAGCGCCCACGAGTGGGGGAGCAGCTGCGCGATCGCCTGCATCGACGCGGGCATGATCTGGTAGGGCACCATGCATCCGCCGAGGGCGCCCAGGGCAAGCCCGGCGAACACGCCGATGGAGCCGGCCTGATCGGCATTGCGGGCTAACGACCCGACCAGCATCGCGGCGCCGGCCGAGACGACCCCGAACAGGGCGATCAACGCCCCGGCGGCGATCGGATCGCCCCAGGCGACGCCGAACACGATCGCCGTGACGGCGACGATGTAGGCAGCCTGCAGCAGCGCCACGGCGTAGCGGCCGAGCGCCTCCCCGACGACGATCGTCGCGGTCGAGACCGGGGCCGCGACCATCCGCCGCGACACGCCCAGCCGGCGGGTGGCGACGAGGCGTGTGGCGGCCGTCATCGACGTCAGGAACATGAACAGCACCAGCTGGGACGACGCCCCGAGCGTGAACTCGGCGAAGCCGGCGAAGGGGCCCGGCTCGCCCACCCGCGTCACGTCCACGGTCACGCCCGGGACCGCGTCACGGGACGAGCCGGCAGCCGCCGCGGCCGCATCGAACGTCGCCCCGGTGGCGGCCGAGCCGACGCGCGACGCGGTGGCGAGCGCGTTGACCCGGGCGATCGCCGCCTCGACCGGCGCCCGGATCCCCAACGTCAGCGCACCGATCGTCCCCACGTAGCGAACCTCGACCGTTGACCCGCCACGGAGCCCGGCCCCGAAGCCGTCCGGGATGATCACGCCCGCTTCGAGCTGACCGTGCTCGACCTCGGTCCGGAGCTCCGCCTCGTCGGCGATCGCCCGGACGTCGAGCTCGGCGTCGTCCGCCGCCAGCGCCGCGACCAGGGCCGCGGCGTCCGGGTCTTCTCCGGGCGCCACCACCCCCAGCCGCGCCCGGCCGCCACCGCCGAACTGGAGCCCGAGCGCCACGATGATCAGCGTCGGCAGGATGAACACGAAGAACACGTCGCTCCGGTCGCGGATCTGGCGCAGGAGGTTCACCCGCGCGATCTCGAGCACCTTGCCGGGGTCGATCATCGGGCTCGCACCAGGCGCCGCGCCCGAAGCACGCCGATCGAGCCGGTGACCACGCCCATCGCGACCAGCACGAGCACGGCCGGCAGCGCATCGGCAAGCGTCGCGCCCTGCCCGTGGAGGTCGCCCAGGCCCCGGAGGAACCAGCCGTGGGGCGTGAGCAGGGCCAGCGTCGAGAGGAATGCCGGACCCTGGGCGGAGGGTGAGAAGACGCCACCCAGGATGGCCAGCGTGATGGCGACCGACGACCCCGCCGCGCCGGCGGCCGAGGCGTTCGAGGCGAACGAGGTCACCGCGGCGGAGATGCCGAGCGCCGCGACGATCAACCCGAGGCTCAGCGCGGCCACGCCGGCAGGGGGTCCCCAGTCCGCACCGATGAGGAGCGACGTCGCCAGGACCAGGGTGGTGATCGCGAGCGCGCTGATCGCGAACGCGCCGGCAAGCTTGCCGGCCAGGATCGTCCAGGGCGCCACGGGCCCGGCCAGGATCCGGCCCAGGGTGCCCGCCCGCCGCTCCTCGAACACGCTGACGATCCCGAGCTGGGCCGAGAAGAACAGGAACATCGCGGCCATCGACGCACTGAAGAAGGTGGCCAGGTCAAGCTGACGGCTGTCGGCCGGGGCGTCGACCAGGGTGACCGCGGGGGTTGCCGTTGCGGCCGTGATGGTCGCAAGGCCGGCGGCATCCGGCGGCGCGCCCGCCAGCGCCGTCACCGTCGCCACCGACAGCTGGACGGTCGACACCTGGTTCCCGAACCGCTGGGCAGCGGCACGGGCAACCTCGACGGCCAGCCCGCTGTCCCGGGCACCGACGATCTCGATGGTGGTCGCCTGGCCGCCCGTGATCGCCTGCGAGAAGCCCTGCGGGATGATGATCGCCGCGTCCACGCCGGCGCCGACGGCCGCGCGGGCGGCCGCCTCCGTGGGGACGTCGACGAGATCCGCCACGCCGGCCGTCTCGAGCGAACCGAGGACCTCATTGCGGAACGTGGTCCCGAGCGCGCCGCCGTCGAGGTCGACCACCGCGTAGCTGGCATGGAACGCGGTGCCGGGGCCGACCAGCTGGCTGAAGATCAGCGCGAGGCCGAGCGGGACGACGACCGACAGGAGCAGGGCCGACCGATCGCGGATGCGCTGTCGCAGGTCCTTGGCCGCGATCAGCCGGGCGATCCGGAGCGCCCGACGGCCGCCGGCCAGCCGCCCGCCCCGGCCGCTCATCGGTCGCCCGCGCAGCGGCTCATCGGTCGCCGGCCCCGGCCGTTCATCGGTCGCCCGCGCATCGGCTCACCGGTCGCACCCGCGACTACTCGGCCGCGTCACGCAGCGCGTGTCCGGTGAGGTGGAGGAACACCGCCTCGAGGTCGGGCTCGATGACCTCCACGCCGCGGACCGTGGCGCCGGCATCCTCGGCGGCATCGATCAGGCGTGGCACCATGCCCCGGGCGTCGGCCACCAGGATCTCGAGCCCGTCGCCGTGCGCGCCGACGCGGGTCACGCCGGCGACCCCGGCGAGCGCCGTTGCGGCCGCGGCGGCGTCGCCCGTCACCGCGAGCCGCACCCGGTCCTCCTGGCCGATGCGCGCGACCAGCTCGCGACGCGTGCCCTCCGCGCGGATCTCGCCGCCGTCGATGATGCCGACTCGCCGGCACAGGCGCTCGGCCTCCTCGATGTAGTGCGTGGTGAAGAGGATGGCCATCCCGGCCTGCCCCAGCGCCGCGATCGACTCCAGGATCGCGTGGCGGCTCTGGGGGTCGACCCCGACGGTCGGCTCGTCGAGCAGCAGCAGCCGCGGCTGGTGGAGCAGCCCGATCCCGATGTTGAGCCGGCGCTGCATGCCACCGCTGTACGTCTCCACGCGATCGCGCGCGCGTTCGCCGAGGCCGACCAGGGCGAGCACCTCGGCGACCCGCGTCTCGAGGCGGGACCCGGTGAGGTCATACAGCCGCCCGAAGAAGCGGAGGTTCTCGTTCCCGGTGAGGTCCGGGTAGAGGGCCAGCTCCTGGGGCACATAGCCGATCCCGGCCTTGGCAGCGACGGCCCCCACGTCGATCGGCGCGCCATCGAGCGTGACCTCGCCACCGTCCCGTGCCAGCAGCCCGCAGACCATCGAGATCGTGGTCGTCTTGCCCGCGCCGTTGGGTCCCAGCAGCCCGTAGGTCTCGCCCTCGTGGATCTCGAAGCTGACGCCGCGGACGGCCTCGAGCGTGCCGTAGCGCTTGCGCAGGTCGCGAGCCCGGAGCACGACGGGGGAGTGCTCGGCCGGGGAGCCGGTGGTCACGAGCCGTGGGCCTCGCAGCGGCTGGGGGTGGGCACGGGTCATGGTGGGCCGTGCGGCCGCCTCAACGCAAGTTCACGTGCAGGCGCCGCGCGCCGCGTGCCGGTGCGCGGCGTCAACGGCCTTGTGCGCCCGCTCCCGGCTGGCTCCCAGCCGACTCCCAGCCACGACGCGTACGGTCCTGGGGTCCCGGATCGCCGGGGCCTCGACACGGGAGGCATGCCAGATGTCCATCACCATCGTTCGCCGGGCGCTGATCGCCGGCTCGCTGCTGGCGGCGTTCGCGCTTCCGGCGGCCACCCTGGCCAGGAGCCTCGACGGGACGCCGGGCGCCGACCGTCTCGTCGGCACGGCCGATCCGGACACCATCCACGGTCTGGCCGGCAACGACGTGATCGCCGGCCGCGACGGGGCGGACTGGCTCTACGGCAATCGCGGGGCGGACGTGATCCGCGGCAACGCCGGCGACGATCACCTCTTCGGCGGCGCCGGCCGCGACGTGCTGCGGGGCGGCGCCGGCGCGGATGTGATCGAAGGCGGCGCGCGTCGGGACCGCATCTGGGGTGGCCCCGGGACCGACACGATCTTCGGCGGCAGGGGCAACGACCGCATCGTGGTGGCGTACGACAACGCCGCCGACGCTGTCAGCTGCGGCCCGGGCCGCGACGTCGTGATCGCCGCGCCCAACGATGTCGTTGCCGCCGACTGCGAGGTCGTGCGGATCGTGACCGACTGACCCTCGGGGGCGACCCGATGGCTCCGAGAGCCGGGCTCGACAGGGCCCGGCTCGACGGTGTCGCGATCGGCTGGGGCTCGACTGTCCCTGAACGGGCCGCCTCGGGCGTTCCAGGCGGCCAGGAGCGGGCTCGGCTCGACGGTGTCGCGATCGGCCCGGCCTGGTCGGCCGACGACGGCGGTCCGGCCGTCGCCCCGTCAGCCGTCGAACCGCAGCAGGTCAGCCGCGCTTGCGGACCTTCCAGACCTCCTCGCACGGCCAGCGCGACGCCCACTCCGCGGTCATCCACCCGTGGCGCGTCGGCGTGCCGGAGGGCACGGCCGGCTCGGCGAGCTCCACGATCTCGAAGCCGTTCGACGTGAGCACCCGGATCCAGTCGCCGTGCGACAGGTGGAACTCCACCGACCCGGGCTCGTCGGGCCAGACCATCCGGTGCATCCCGAACATGGGGCGCTTGAGCCGTTCGTCGGCGGCGCCGTCGGCTTCGAGGTCGGGGACGGTGAGATACGCCAGCAGGCCGTTGGTCAGCAGGTGGAGCCGGCCACCGGGACGGAGAAGGCGCGCCGCCTCGGGAACCCACGCGTGGGGATCGGCCCACAGCGCCGCACCGTACTCGCTGATCGCGAAGTCGAAGGAGGCATCGGGGAAGGGGACACGCTCGGCGTTGCCCAGCAGCAGCGGGAAGTCAAGGCCATGCTCCCGCTGGAGCCGCATCGCCGTTCGGAGCTGCCGTGGGGAGTTGTCGATGCCGACCACCCGGGCGCCCCGCCGGACCATCCAGGCCGACACGTAGGCGGTGCCGCAGCCGAGCTCGATCGCGTCGGTCCCGGCGAGGTCGTCGGGGAGCATCCGGACGTCGGTCTCGGGAACGCCGAAGATGCCCCAGGCCTCGTCGCCGGGCCGCCTGGCCCAGGCGCGCTCGCCGGCGGCGACGTACTCGTCGGCGATGTGGTCCCAGTAGGCGCGATTGCGCGCGACGTGCTCGGGGAGGTCGACCGCCTGGCCGTCGTGCGGCCCTCCTGACCCCTCCGGGTGATCGGATCCTTCGACCATCTCAGCGTTCGCCAAGGTGCTTCTCGCGTGCGGCGAGCAGGATCTCGACGGCCCGCTCGTCGGCCGGCTGGAGGTTGACCTGCACATGACCGACGCCGAGGTCGCGCCACGCGTCGAAGGCCCGGACGATCTCGTCCACGTCGGGGGCCAGGACGGCCGGGGTGTCGGATCGGCCCGCCGCGCCGGCCTGCGTGTCGACGGTCAGCCCGACGGTGACCTCGAGCGAATCGGGGTCGCGCGCCTCGGACGCGCACGCTCGGTGGAGGTCGGCCAGCCGGTGCCGGTAGCGATCGTCGGGGAACCCGAACCAGGCGGCGTTCCACGCGTCGGCCCAGCGGGCGGTGAGGCGCAGGACGCGATCGCCGCGCGCAGCGATCAGGATCCGCATCCGGCCCGGGATCCGGGCCGGTCTGGGCGGTGGCGGGATCAGGACCGCGTCCGCCACCCGGTGCCAGGTGCCCTCGAGCGTGACCCGCTCGCCGCGCGTGAGCGGCACGATGATCCGGAGCGCCTCCTCGAACCGGCCCGCGCGATGATCGAACGGATACCCGAAGGCCGCGTACTCCGGTTCGTGCCATCCGGTTCCCAGGCCCAGGATGAGCCGGCCACCTGCGACCTCGTCGGCCGTGGCCGCCATCTTCGCCAGCAGCGCCGGCGGCCGAAACCCGGTCCCGAGCACGATCGTGCCGAGCTCGGCACGCTGGGTGACGGCGGCGATGGCGGACAGGAGCGTCCAGGCCTCGTGGATGCCGTCCTCGGGCTCGCCCGCGATCCGGAAGATGAGGTGGTCGTAGACCCACAGGCTGTCGATGCCGCCGTCCTCCGCGAGCGAGGCCAGCCGATGGATCCTCGGCCACTCGGAGGCGCCCGGGCCATCGGCATCGTTCATGGGCAGGACGAGGCCGATCTTCATCGCCCGATGGTACGCGAGGGCCGTCCGCGCGAGGAGCGGCGATGCCGCGGCGGTCCGAACCCGCTGGACCGGCCCGGCCCACGCCGCCGATCCGCGACAATGCTGCCCGATGACCAACGCACGGCCCCGGCTCGACCGCTCGACCGCGCTCCTCGTGGCCGGCATCGCCGCGGCGCTCGCCGTCTGGGTGCTCGCGATCGCCCTGTCGGACCCGACGCTCGACGTCAGCGAGCCGTTCAGCGGCCGGTTCGTCACCGCCCAGGACGCGCGCTCCTACTACGGCTTCAACCTCGCCAACCTGTATGCGGGCCGCACCGACTGGAACACGATCGGCGCCTACCCCTACTCGCCGGCGTTCGCCCAGCTCGTGTACCCCCTCGACCTGCTGCCGTGGCCCGCGTTCGTGGCGGCATGGACGGGGATCCTGATCGTCGCCGCCTTCCTGCTCACCGGCCGTGACCTGTTCCTGGTCGGCCTGCTGTTCGGGCTGATGGAGATCGCGGGCGGCAACATCTCGCTGCTGCTCACGCTCGCCATCGTGGCCGGGTTCCGGTACCCCTGGACCTGGGCCTTCGCGCTGCTGACCAAGATCACGCCCGGCGTCGGACTGCTGTGGTTCCTGCTCCGCCGCGAGTGGCGGCAGCTGGCGATCGCGGTCGGGGCCACCGCGGCCGTGACCCTGGTCTCGTTCCTGCTCATGCCCGACGCCTGGCGGGCGTGGATCGATCTGCTCCGCGCCAACACCGGGAAGGGCGGGACCTGGGCGGCGATCCCGATCCCGCTCTTGGTCCGCGGCCCGATCGGGGTCCTGCTGATCGTGTGGGGCGCGCCGCGGAACCAGCGCTGGGTGGTCCCGGTCGGGGCCATGCTCGCGCTGCCCGCCCTGTGGTATGGCTCACTGTCGATGCTGCTCGGCGTGATCCCGCTCACCACCCCCGTGGAGCGTCGGCGCGCCTGGGCGCGAGTCCGGGGTCGGTTCGCGCGTCAGCCGACCGCCGCCTGACGGCGGTCTACGAGGACGCCAGCACCGCCCCGAGCGCATCCGCGAACGGGCCGAGGTTCGCCGGCGTGAGGCCCGCGACGTTGATCCGGCCATGCCCGACGGTGTAGACCGCGTGCTCCTCGCGCAGCCGAGAGACCTGGTGCGGGTCGAGGCCGAGCAGCGCGAACATGCCGCGCTGGTCCGCGATGGCGGTCCAGTCGCCCGGGATCGAGCGTTCGGCGAACGCGTCCACGAGCGCGCGGCGGTTGGCATTGATCCGGCCCCGCATCCCGGCCAGCTCGACCTCCCAGCGTGCTCGCAGCTGCGCGTCGCCGAGGATGGTCCGCACGATGTCGGCGCCGTGCGCCGGCGGGTTCGAGTAGTTGACCCGGACCGCCGCCTTGACGTGGCTCTGCGCGGCTGCGGCGTCGGCGGCCGACCGCGCGATGACGAGCATCGCGCCCACCCGCTCGGCGTAGAGCGAGAACGTCTTGGAATAGGAGGTCGACACCAGCAGCTCGACGCCGGGCCTGACCAGCTCGTGCAGCCCGGCCGCATCCTGCTCCAGACCGTCGCCGAAGCCCTGGTAGGCCAGGTCGACGAGCGGCAGCAGCCCGAGCTCCTCGATCAGGTCGCCCAGCTGGCTCCAGAGCGCAGGGGAAGGATCGACGCCCGTCGGATTGTGGCAGCAGCCGTGGAGCAGCACGATGTCGCCGGGCGACGCCCCACGGAGTGCGTCGAGCATGGCGTCCTCGTCGATCCGCCGGCCGGTGGGATCGGTGTACGGGTAGCTCCGGATCCGGAAGCCGGCCGTACGGAACAGCTGCGGGTGGTTGGGCCAGGTCGGCTCGCTCATCCACAGCGTCGCGCTCGATCCCGTCTGGTGGAGCAGGTCGGCCGCGACCCGGAGGCCGCCGGTGCCGCCGGGCGTCTGGGTGGTCAACGCCCGGCCCGAGGTCACGGCCTCGTGGTTCGCACCCAGGATCAGGCCGCGCACCAGGTCCCGATAGGCGACCTCGCCGTCGATAGGCCGGTAGCTCTTCGCCCCGCCGGCCTCGACGAGCCGGCGCTCGGCCTCGACCACCGTCGGCAGCAGCGGCGTCGTGCCCGTCTCGTCGATGAACACGCCCGCAGTGAGATTGATCTTGCCCTCGCGCGTATCGGCTCGGAAGGCTTCGGCGAGCCCGAGGATGGGGTCGGGGGGAGCGGGGATCCGGGAGAGCGACGGGAGCGACACGGGTGACCTCGGCGGCTGCGGCTGCTGGGGCGCCACCCACGACGATACACGGGGTGTGGGGTTGCGGGCCGGTGTCGACCGGCCACGAGCGGGCCGCGATCGACCGCGCGCCCGGAGGATGCCCGCGCGGGCTCAGCCTTCCTCGAGCGCATCCTCCTCGAGCTGGAGCAGCAGCTCGAATGCCTCGTCGCCCAGGAACGCCCGGGCCTCGGTCTCGGCGGCGGCCGCGGCGCTCACGTCCGCCTCGTCCTCGGCGTCGACCTCGCCGCCCGCGAGCACGCCCAGCACCCGCGTCGGGCTGGGCTCGACTGCCCACTCCTCGCCCGTGTCGGGGTCGACGTCGAAGAAGGTGACCGACTCGATGTCGTAGGTCGCGCCGTCCGGACGAAGCAGGACGCACGCCCAGGCGCCCTCCTCGTCGGTGGCCGCCCGGACCGTCAGGGACAGATCGAGCGACCGGAACAGCTCGGCCGGGGTGGTGGGAGTCGCGGTCATGGCAGCCATCCAGGTGGGGTTGCTGATCTCCGCAACCGTACCGCCCGGGGCGCCGGACCGCGAGCACCGCACGAACCCGGAACCGGGCTATCCTGCGGACGATCCGATCGGGAGGCGAGCCGGCCATCGCCGGCCGCTACGCCCGCCGATCCGATCGCAGTCCGCACCGGAGGATCCATGACCGCGGATCGTCGCGTCGCCATCATCGGCCTCGGCTACGTCGGGCTGCCCCTCGCGGTGGCCTTCGTCGAGGCGGGCCTCGAGGTCGAGGGCGTCGACGCATCCGCGGAGCGGGTCGCCCAGCTCGCCAGCCGTAGATCCCCGATCGAGGACGTGTCGGACGCACGGCTCGCCGCCGCCCTCGACGGCGATCTGCGGATCGTCGTCCCGGCCGATGCCCGGCTGGCCGACGCCGACGCCCTGTTCGTCTGCGTTCCCACCCCGATCACCCGGACCAAGGATCCCGATCTCGGCCCGGTCCTGGCTGCCGCCGAGCTCGTGCGCGCCGAGCTGCACGCCGGGCAGCTGGTCGTCCTCCAGTCGACCACGTTCCCGGGCACCACCACCGGCCCGTTCCGGGCCGCGCTCGAGCGATCCGGGCTCCGGGCGGGCGTCGATTTCGATCTCGCGTTCGCCCCCGAGCGCGTCAACCCGGGCGATCCCGCGAGCGCCGCACGCGACGTCCCGCGGCTGGTGGGAGGAGCCACGCCGCGGGCCACGGCCCGCGGTGCCGCGCTGCTGCGGCACATCAACGATCGGGTGATCGAGCTGTCGTCGCCCGATGCCGCCGAGATGGCGAAGCTGCTCGAGAACACGTTCCGCAACGTGAACATCGCGTTCGTCAACCAGCTGGCGCTGCTGTGCGAGCGGATGGGCCTCGACGTGTGGGAGGTCATCGACGCCGCCGCGACCAAGCCGTTCGGGTTCATGCGCTTCACTCCCGGCCCGGGCGTCGGCGGCCACTGCATCCCGGTCGATCCGTACTACCTCTCCTGGCGGGCGCGCGAGTTCGACTTCACCGACCGGTTCATCGAGCTGGCCGGCGACATCAACTTCGCGATGCCGCTGCACGTCGTGGACCTCGTGGCCGAGGCGCTCAACGACCGCGGGCGGGCCCTCAAAGGCGCCCGGGTGGGGGTGATCGGGGTCGCCTTCAAGCCCGACGTGCGGGACCCGCGCAACTCGCCGGCGGCCGCCGTGCTGGCCGGTCTCGCCGAGCGGGGAGGGGAGGTGCGCTACCACGATCCGCACGTCGGGCGCTTCGAGGACGCCGCGGGCAACGTCCACGAGGGCCGGCCGATCGACGACCTGCTCGGATGGGCCAACGTGGTCGTGGTGCTGGTCGCGCACCGCTCGGTGGACTGGGATCATGTCTACGAGCGCGCCGATCTCGTGGTCGACGCCGTGCACACCTCCGCCGGCCGATCGGGCCAGACCGGCAGGTTCTGCGCCTCGGCGCCGGCTGGTCGGGTGTCGGCACGCCAGATCCCGAAGAGGTGACGCAAGCGTGAGTGAGCACGCCGGCAGGCGGGACGGCGGCACTCGGAACGAAGAGCGGCGCCATCAGCTCGAGGACCGGCAGCTGTCGGCGCAGTTGCGCGCCGTTCGCGAGGATCTGAGGACCACCCAGGAGGAGCTGCGTCGGACGAGACGGGAACTCGACGGCCTTCGGCGAAGGCGGTCGATCCGCCTTGCGCTGGCCCTCACGGCACGCGTCCGGCCCTTGCTCACCGCCAGCCGGCGCCTCGCATCGTTCGTCCCACGGTGGTTGCCGCGCGGCACCTTGGACGGCGACCGCAGGCGCCTCCGTGCGACCGCCGCCGAAGAGGCGGACTTCCGGACCCGCCTCGAGGTGGCCCTGCAGCCGGCCGCGATGACCGGGGGCCCGCTCGTCTCCGTGATCGTGCCCACCCGTGACGGGCTCGACCACCTGCGCCGGCTGCTGCCCGCGCTCGAGAACCTTGCCTACCGCGACCTCGAGCTTGTCCTGGTGGACAACGGCTCGCGGGACGGCACGGTCGCATTCGTCCGCTCGCTCGGGACGCGATATCCGATCCGGATCATCGAGAACGCCGACAACCGGTCCTATTCCGACGCCAACAACCAGGGGGTTGAGGCCGCCCGCGGCGAGCTGGTGCTGCTGCTCAACAACGATGCGGAGCCGGCGGGCCCCCACGTCCTCGGGCACATGGTCGAGCGCCTGACCGATGATCCGGGCTGGGTGGCGGTTGCAAGCCGCCTCATCTATCCGCGCCGCGACGGACCCGAGACGGGTCCGTCATCGGCGGCTTCGGACCTCACCCTCCAGCATCGAGGCATCGCGTTCGAAACCGAGGGCGGCGTCCAGGTCGCCAGGAACCAGGGCGCCGGCGAGGATCCGCTCGGACCGCTCGCCTCCGAGCCTCGCGAGCTCGAGCTGGCAACCGCGGCCTGCCTCCTGGTTCGCCGGTCGGCCCTCAACGGCGTCGGGGGCTTCTCGCCGGGCTACGACTACGGCATGGAGGACGTGGACCTGTGCCTCAAGCTGCGCGAGGCCGGCGGCCGGATCGTGTACGAGCCACAGGCGACGTTCTGGCACCACGAGTCGGCGACCCAGCGGACGGAGGACGCGGAGAGCCGACTCGCCCGGCGGATGGCCAATCGCGCCGTGCTCGCCGACCGCTGGGGCCCACGGATCGCGCGCGAGGTCCTGCTCGACCGGCTGTCCGGCTCGCGGCGCTGGTCCGGCGGGCCGCTCCACGTCGGCATCACGCTCACCCGTGACGATCCGGGCGCCGGCTGGGGCGACTGGCACACGGCGCATGAGCTGGGCGAGGCGCTTGCTGCCATCGGCTGGCGGGTGAGCTACCTCGAGCGCTGGAAGGACCGCTGGTACGAGCCGGATCCATCCGTCGACACCGTCATCGCCCTGCTCGACGCGATCGATGTTCGCCGCCTGCCGGAAGGCGTCGTGCGGATCGCCTGGGTTCGCAACTGGACGGACCGCTGGCTCGGCCACCCGTGGTTCGACGAGTACGACCTGGTGCTGGCCTCGAGCGCCCGGTCCAAGGCGCTGATCGATGCGGGCAGCGTGCACGTCGCGCGGCTGATGCCCCTCGCCACCAACCCGGATCGGTTCCACCCTCCGGCGGCCATCGCCGAGCCGACGGTGGACGTCGTGTTCAGCGCCAACCGCTGGGGCCAGGAGCGCGGGGTCGAGACGATCGCGCCGCGGCTGGCGGCCGCGGGTCACTCGGTCGCGATCCACGGCCGGGGATGGGATGCGGTGCCGGCGATGGCGGGGCTGGCGCGAGGCCAGCTCGCCTACGACGCGCTGCCCGCCACGTATGCCGCGGCAGCCCTCGTGGTGGACGACACGGCAACACCGACGTTGCCCTACGGGGCGCTGAATGCGCGGGTGTTCGACGCACTCGCCGTCGGCACGCTGGTCCTGACCGACAACGTCGCGGGTGCCGCCGAGCTGTTCGGTGGGGCCTTGCCGGCGGCCGACGACGCTGCCGGCGTGGTCGCGCTGGTCGAGCGCTACCTGGCCGATCCGGTCGAACGCCGCCGACGAGCCGACCAGCTGCGAGCGATCGTGCTCGAGCGCCATACGTACGCCCGGCGGGCCGCCGAGCTCCGCGAGCTGCTGGTGGAGTGGGCGACCGCCATCCACGGGGATGTCGCCATTGGTCCGGCGGGCTGGGAGACGGCATCGACGTGGGGCGACTACCACCTCGCGCGGGCGCTGCAGCGCGCCCTTATCCGGCGAGGCATGCGCATGCGGATACGGCTGCGCGCGGCGTGGAACGGTCGCGCTGCCGCGGCGGCCGACGTCGTCATCCACGCGTTCGGCGCGTTCGGGCCAACCGCGCCGAGCCCCAGGTCCGGACAGCTCTCGGTGCTGTGGATCATCAGCCACCCGGATCTCGTGACCGATGACCTGGTCGCACCGTACGACGTGGTGTTTGCGGCCTCGGATTCGTTCGCTCGCCTGCTGTCCGCGCGGTCGGGTCGTCCGGTTCTGCCCCTCCACCAGGCGACCGATCCCGATCGCTTCCGGCCCACAGCGGGCGGCCCTGCATACGATCTGCTGTTCGTCGCCAACTCGAGGGGTGTCCGGCGCCGGGTCGTGGATCTACTCACCCCCACCGAGCTGGATCTGGCCGTGTTCGGACGCCACTGGACACCCGACCTGCTCGACCCACGCTTCCTTCGCGGCGAGCACGTGCCGAACGCCGAGCTGGCCGCCTACTACTCGGCGGCATCGATCGTGCTCAACGACCACTGGCCCGACATGGCCGCGAACGGGTTCCTGTCCAATCGGCTGTATGACGCCGCGGCCAGCGGGGCGTTCGTCATCTCCGATCGGGTGGAAGGGATCGAGGCTGAGTTCGACGGCGGCATCGTCACGTTCGTGGACGATGACATGTTGTCGACGCTGATCAAACGCTTCCTCGCCGAGCCGTCGTCGAGGCAGCCGTACATCGACCGGGCCAGGGCGGCGGTCATCGCGCACCACACGTTCGGTCACCGGGCCGATGAGATCATGCGAGTGATCGGCCCGCTGCTCGCCGTTCGCCCAACGCGGATCCTGGACCCAGGCGCAAGCGCTCAGCGCCATTGATCATCCACCGACCTCATGTGGAATGGCAGCCGGGTTGACGCCGGGCGCCCGTGCCAGCTCAGCCCGCGGGCGGCCGGGTCGTCTCGGTCGACCGTGCCCGTGACGAGAGCGACAGCGCCAGTCCGGCGAGAAACCGCGTGAGCGGGCTGTTCCAGCGGGCGACGAGGGTGACCACCCGGGAGACCAGACGGCCCTGATGAATCCGGCGCGGATCGGTCCCGGTCGCCAGCCAGGGTCGGACCATGACCCAGTACGAGGCCCGGGCGCGTCGATCGAGCAGGCGCCACGCGTCCAGTGGCGGCCGCAGGATGCGACCGACCAGCGGTTCCGACGCGGCGAGGATCCGCGGCGGGGTCGCAGCCAGGAACCCACCGAGCGCCCGGAACAGCCGGTCGTTGTCGGGATCTGCGCGCCCGAGGGCCGTGCGAAGCTGGTGCGCGAGATCGGCCAGGATCAGGCGGTCGAAATACGCGGCAGAGAGCGGCTCGCGACGAGTCGGTTCGACGAGGCGGTCGATCTCCGATGTCACGCTGGCGAATGCGGTGCTCGCGGCAGATACGGCCTCAGCCGCCAGGTGCGCCGAGCGTTCGCGTGCCGCGGTGATCGTGGGCACATAGTGGTCAGGGTGCGGCCGCCGCCACTCGTAGACGACGTCGCTGACGACCACGATCCGGTCCCCGGCACGGAGCAGCGCGCGGAGTACCCAGGGCTGGTCGCCCAGCACCCGGCCCTCGAACCGCAGACCTTCGGCGATGGGGCGACGGAACAGCTTCCCGGCTGGGCCGGCGTAGTAGAGCAGGCCGGGATGCGTGGCGATCGATTTGCGGCCCGGATCGCGGATGTCGGGTTTGTCGTACAGGGTGGGGATCCACGTCCGCTCGCCGTCGGTCGAGATCCGTTGACCGACGACGGCGAGCGCGTTGTTGGCGTCGGCCGCTCGCAGCATCGCGGCCAGGCCGCCAGGCAGCAATCGGTCGTCGGCGTCGAGGAACGCGAGCCACTCCCCGCGGGCGACGTCCAAGGCCCGGTTCCTGGCCGCGGACGGGCCGGCGTTGGCGGGGCTGGGGATCACGACGACCCGCGGATCGACTGCCGCCAGGGCGCTCACGATCCCGAGCGTTCCATCGGTCGAGGAATCGTCGACGACGATGCACTCGAGCGGGACCTCCATCTGCCCCAGGACTGACTCGATCGCATCCTCGATCGTCGCGGCGGCATTCCAGGCCGGCACGATCAGGGTCAGGCGCGGGGGTGCGACGACCCGGTTCACGGGGTGCACGCCGCCGCGCGGCTGGGCCGCAGGAGCGGGCCATCGCCCGCTGCCGAGGCGGCCATGGGTCCCAGCCGAGCGCTCGTCGACGCTGGTATGTCAGCCATTCCGCGACAGGATGGCCGTGCCGCGCACGGTCGGAAGGATGTCGACGCGCCATCGTGGGTCCTCGGCGGTCCAGCGGGCAAGGGTGCGCCGTTCGCCGTCCCGATTGGCGTCGTCGACGAACACGACACTGTCCGCGCCCAGCCGTTCGCCCAGCACCGGGATGGCCGGATAGCGGGGCGTCCCGCTGCGGTCGAGATCCTGTGGCGGGCCATCGACGATCAGCAGGTCGATTTGTGCCAGGCGACGCACCTCGTCCGGGAGCTGGTACCAGCGGAACCGCTCGTCTCCCAGCGGCCAGTCGATGAGCGGCGCATCGAGCACGGTGACCCATGCCTCCAGCCCATGCGCCGCAACGTGTCGTCGCGTGATCGCCGCGTAGGATGGCTCGTGGTCCAGGGTGTAGAGGTGGCCCGCTCCGGTGCGGCAGAGCTGCATCGCGATCACGAGGCTGGAGCCGCCCGATCCGAGCTCCACGACCACCGACGGTCGACGCGACCCGACCTCTCGGGCGAGCACCACCGCGGCGTCCCAGGCGAGCGCCCAGTCGCCGCCCAGCGGCAGCGGGTAGGTGACGTCCATCGCCGCCATGGTCGAGATTGCGCCAACCTCGGCCAGCTTCCCCTCGAGGGTCTCCTGACGGTGCAGGACCCGGTCCATCTTGGCATCCAGCCGCGCCACCGACGCGAGCATGCGGTTGCGCGACGCCAACACCGCTGCGATCGCGACCGCCGCGATCAGCCCCGCCGGGATAGCGGCTCCTGCCGCGCTCAGCGGAGAGGTCGAGGCGACCAGGACCAGGATGACGACGACGCCACCGCCCACGAGCCCGAGCGCCGCCGGGCGCCGATATCTGCGCAAGGTCCGCATTCCTGGCCATCATAGCTTGGCTCGGAGGCTGCTCGAACGACCGCGAGCCGCGTCGCGCGGCCGGTCGCGAGTCGCTACCATCGAGCTCCGTGACCACGCATGCGGCCATCTCGTACTGGCTCGAGACGGCAGGTGACGACCTGGCACCGCGGCCGCCGCTCGACGGCTCCGTCGACGCGGACGTCGCGATCCTGGGCGCCGGGCTGACCGGGCTGTGGACCGCGTGGTATCTGCGCCGCCGGGACCCATCGTTGCGGATCATCGTCGTCGAGCGCGAGATCGCAGGGTTCGGCGCGTCGGGTCGCAACGGCGCCTGGTGCGCCCCGGACCTCAACATCACGATCGGGCGGCTGGCGAAGCTCCACGGCGACGAGGCCGCGCGCCGGACGCAGCAGGCGACCTACGACGCGGTCGACGAGGTACGGCGTGCCTGCGAGGAGGCCGGCATCGACGCCGGGTTCCACCGGGGCGGCTCGATCATCGTCGCCCGCGGGCCGCAGGGGGTGCCTGCCCTCGAGGCCGAGCTCGAGGCATATGCGCGGTTCGGGTTCGGCGACCGCTACCGGCTGGTCGATGGGTCCGAGCTCGGCGAGCGGATCCGCGTCGCGGGTGCCGTGCGCGCCCTGGTGGGGGACGACGCGGCCGTGGTCCACCCTGGCCGGCTGGTCCGTGGGCTGGCCCGGGCCGTGGAGCGGGCGGGGGCGACGATCGCGGAGGGGACGCCGGTCACGGACTTCCGGCCGCGGGACGCGACCGGCCGGGCGACGCTGGTCACGCCGTCCGGCGTGGTGCGAGCACCCGTCGTCGTGCTCGCCGGCGAGGCGTACCTGAGCGAGCTGCCGCGGCTCCATCGCCAGCTCATCCCACTGTGGTCGCTGATCGTGCTCACCGAGCCGCTCACGGATGCCCAATGGGCGGAGATCGGCTGGACGAACCGCGAGGTCGTGGCGTCGACCCGGCTGTCGGTGGACTACCTGTCACGCACCGAGGACGGGCGCATCCTGTTCGGCGGCCGCGGCGCCCCGTACCGGTACGGGTCGCCCATCCGGCCCGCGTACGACCTCCACGAGCCGACGCACGAGCGGCTGCGGGGCTTCGTGCGCGAGTGGTTCCCGGCACTCGAGGGAATCCGGTTCACCCACGCCTGGGGTGGGCCGCTCGGGATGCCGCGCGACTGGCACCCGACCATGGCCTTCGATCCGGCGACCGGGATCGCCAGCGCGCGCGGCTACATCGGTCACGGCGTGTCGACGACGAACCTCGCCGGCCGGATCCTGGCCGACCTGATCACCGGCACGACCAGCCCGCTGACGGAGCTGCCGCTCGTGAATCACCGCTCGCCAAACTGGGAGGTGGAGCCGTTCCGGTGGCTGGGCGTCCGCTACGCGCAATGGGCGATCGGGAGGCTGGACGACACCACCGCGAGGACGGGCAGGCCGCCGACCGGTGGGACGCTTGCCGAGCGGATCGCCGCCCACTGATCGGGCGCATCGCGGCACGGCGCCCGGCCCGCGGTACGTCGGGGACGGTCGCTATCGGGCGACGCGGACCGCCGCCTCGTCGATCTCGAGCTGCAGCCGCCGCTCGGCGCGCCGGACAACGGATTCGGGTGCCTCGCCCAGCTTGGGGCTGGCCCAACCGAAGCAGATCTCGATCGTCGCGTTCTTGGGCATCGCGGCACTGCCGGCGTCGCGGACGCGCTCCACGAAGTTGATCGCGGCGATCTCGTCGGTCTCCGTGAGCACGATCCCGAACCGCGACTCCCCGATGCGGGTGCAGTGGTCGCTGGTTCGCGACAATCGGCGCAGGGTCTGGGCGGCCTCGCGGACCGCCTGCTCGCCTACATCCCGACCCCACATGCGGGCCAGCCCGCTGACACCCTGGAGCTCGGCGATCACGACCGTCAGCGGGCGCCGATAGCGCAGCGCGCGGGCGACCTCGGTCACCACAATCCGGTCCCAGAAGCTGGGACCCCCAAGACCGGTCAGGTCGTCCTGCCAGCCGTCGGGCGCCGGGATCGCGTCGGTGTCCACTGTCCCCTGCCGCTCCATGCTTCGTGCCTCATCCGCGCCTGCTCAGGAACCGGTGCCCGGCGACCTCGCGCGACGGCTCCGGGGCACCACGGATCGTCCGCCGTGTTGCGTCCGCGCGCCACCCTGCGGGTGGTCCCGGGCGTCGACGCCAAAGGTCCCATCACCCACCCGAACGGCACCCGTCCACACCGCATTCGGCACCCCGACAAGGGGTAACTTGGCAATTTGCGCAACTACGCAACCAACGGTAGGGTGGCGGCCGTCGCCGAGGCACCGGGTGACCGGGCCCACGGGAACGGCTGCAGGGCCGGCGCACCGGGCGCCGCCGGATCGCGACGTGAAGGACGGGATGATGGCAGGCACCAGGGCACGCCGCGGGCCGGCGCAGGGTCAGGGAAGGAAGGGGCGCGGCGCTGCCACGTCCGGGTCACGGGGCACGTGGGCATGGATCATCGGCGGCCTCGTCGTGGCGGCGGTCGCGGTCGGCCTGGCCTTCACGATGGCGAGCGGCGGAGGCTCGACGGGATCGTCGGAGGGGACGCTGGTCCAGGCCAACGGCGGCACGTGGACGAACATCACGCCGGACACCCTGGCCGCGAAGCTCGAGCGCAAGGACTTCACGCTCCTCAACGTCAAGACGCCGTACATCGGCGAGATCGCGGGCACGGACCTGTACATCCCGTATACCGATCTCGCCGCCCACGCATCGGAGCTGCCCGCGGATCGAACGGCCCCGATCGTCGTCTACTGCCGCTCGGGTGCCGAGAGCGCCATCGCGTCCCAGGCGCTCCTCGACCTGGGCTACACGAACATCGAGAACCTTGACGGTGGGATGAACGCCTGGACCGCGAGCGGACGCCGGCTGGTCCAGGTCGCCCGCTCCTGACGGGCGCCCGATGACCCGCCGGCAGGCCCCCGGTCTCGGCGGCCGGTTCATCGTCCGGGCCGTCGCCTGGTCGGGGCTTGCGCTGCTTGCCTACGGGCTGGTGGCCGCCATCATCCCCAACCCGGTGTTCGGGCGCGAGATCCCGCCCGAGCCGTTCGCGATCGCCGTATGGGTCCTGTCCGCGCCGCTCATGGGCGTCATCGGCGCGACCTACGCCGCGCCGATGACCACGCGCCCGCCCACCGGCCTGCCCGCGATGCCTGTCCCGCTCGCGCCCGCGGATGGCGTCGCGGCGGAGGAGCGCCGGACCGGACGCCTGGGCGCCGCCGCGAGCTTCGGCACGTTCCTGGCCATCGGCTGCCCGGTGTGCAACAAGCTCGCGCTCGTGCTGCTGGGCACCGGCGGCACGATGGCGGTGTGGGCGCCGTTGCAGCCTGCGGTCGGCGCCGCGTCCCTGGTCCTGCTCGGGCTGACCGCCGCGTGGCGCATCCGGCTTCGACGGACCGCCAGCTGCGTCGTCTGACGGACGGCCTGGCCCCGATCGTCGGCTCCGCTCCACCTGCCTGACCCGTCGACGGCGCGTCGCCGCGCGTGCCCGTCGGGCCCGCGCGGGGCGGGTCATTTGGCGTGCCCGTCGACGGCGCGTCCGCCGCGCGTGCCCGTCTGGCCGCCCTGACGGTCATCAGGCGTGCCCGTCGGGCCCGCGCGGGGCGGGTCATTTGGCGTGCCCCGGCCAGTGCCGGTCATCTGCAATCCGTGACATCTGGCTCAAGGCGAATACATGTCTATGACATACATATATGCATGACAAGTAAAGGAAGTCGGCAGGTATTGCGCGAGGCGCGAGCTCCGTGCGATGCGCCGGCCCCACGGGAGCTTCGGGTGTTCGACCCCGTCAACGAGATCGATCTGATCCAGATCACGCTGATCCGTGCCCTGGCGAGCCCGCACCGCCTGCGGATCATCCACCTGCTGGGCGAGCGAACGCTCGAGGTGAACGAGCTCGCTCGCGAGCTCGATCTCGGTCAGGCCGCGGTCTCCCAGCACCTCGCCGCGATGCGTGCCGTGGGGCTCGTGGAGGCGACCCGCGACGGCCGGGTGATGCGGTATCGCCTCGCCGATCCCGAGATCCTGGCCGCCTGCGACGTCATGCGCAACGTCGTGGTTCGACGCCTGTCGGCGCTCGGCAGCCTCGCGGCCGCCGCCAATCGCCCGACGACCTCCCCGGACCGCCGGCACCTCGGAGCGGGCACGGCCCGCGCCGGCCGGACCGGCCGGACCGCCAGCCATCCGCAATCCCACCAGGTGACCCATCGATGAGCGACACGCTGTCCATCGTCCTGTTCTCCGGCACGTCCGACAAGCTCCACGCCGCCGCGACGCTCGCGGCCGGCGCAGCGGCCATGGGCCGGCCGGTCAACATCCTGCTCCAGTACTGGGCGCTCGACGCGTTCCGGGCCGAGCGGGTCGAGGTCGACCACGGGCTCGCCTACGAGTCGATGGCGCCGGGTGCCGCAAGGCCGGTCAACGGCACGGCCGCGATCCCGTGGCTGGAGACCTTCCGGATGGCGAAGGAGCTCGGCGAGATGTCGATCCTCGCCTGCTCCGGGTCGCTCGACGTGCTGGGCATCGACATCACCGCGATGGACCCGCTGGTCGACGCCTCCGGTGGCATCGCCACCTTCCTCATGTCGGCCGAAGACGGCCAGGTCCTGTTCATCTGACGTCCCGCAACGCCGCCGTCCGCAGGGCCGGCAAAGGAGCACACATGGCGGACAACGAGAAGCTCGTGTTCATGGTGATGCACGGCCCGGAGTTCCCCGAGCACGCGTCCATCCCGTTCGTGATGGCTGCCGCGGCCCTGGCCTCGGACGTGCAGGTCGTGATGGGCTTCCAGGGACCGGGCGTCGACCTGGTCAAGTCGGGCGTGGCCGAGACGGTCCAGGCGCCCGAGTTCCCGCCGCTTACCAGGCTCATGGCCGACGTCCGCGAGATGGGCGGCCAGATGCTCGTCTGCGGACCGTGCTGCAAGAGCCGCGCGATCGAGCTCGACGACCTCGTCCCGGGCGCCGAGATCGTCGCGGCCGGCCGGTTCATCGCCGAGATCACCTCAGCCACCAGCACCCTCAACTACTAGGAGGCACCCGTCACATGACCGCAACGCTGCAAGAGCTCGAAACCCTCACCGCCGACAAGATCGTCGACGCCCGTGGCGCCGCCTGCCCCGGCCCGCTGCTCGAGGCCAAGAAGGCGATGGGCACGATCGCCCTCGGATCCACGATCGAGATCTGGTCGACCGACCCGGTCACCAAGACCGACATCGGCGCCTGGTCCGCCAAGGTCGGCCACGACTACCTTGGCGCGCTGGCCGCCGACGGCTACGACCGCGTGTTCGTCGTCCGCCGCAAGTAACCCGATCGGCCCGCCGCGGGGCGCCGTGCGCGCCCCGCGAGCCCGGCCAAGGAGCTGCCATCCGATGTCTGCCCCCGTCGCCATCGAGCCCGCGGCACCGGGCGACACGTTCGTCCCGCGGATCCTCGTGTTCTCCACGAACAACATCTCCGACCCCGGCATCGACCTGGCCGGCAGTGCCCACATGCACTACTCGCCCGGTGTCCGGGTGATCGGCCTGCCGTGCACCAGCGGCATCCGGCCGTCGTGGATCCTGCGGGCCCTGGAGACGGGGTTCGACGGCGTGTTCGTGGCGTCCGACGGCGACGAATGCGCCTACCTGCCCGACTGCGGCAAGCGATCCGCGAAGGTCGTGGGCGACGCGCAGAAGGCGCTCAGGGAGCGCGGGCAGGATCCCAACCGCGTCCGGATGGCGGCGATCTGCTCGGTCTGCTCCGAGCCCTTCACGAAGCACGTCACGCAGTTCTCGAGCGTCCTCGCCGACCTCGGCCCCGCCGGGCACGGTGCGGTCGCGGACGCCCCGATCGCGACCGACCCGGTCGCGGACGCCACGGTGCCTGCCGCGAACGACCCGGTCGAGAACGACCCGGCGTCGGCGAGGTGACCCCCATGAACGAAGCCTGTACGGTGCCTGCCGCGAACCAGGTGGACTACGACGTCCTCGTCGTCGGCAGCGGCATCGGCGGCATGGAGTCCGCCCTCAAGCTCGGCGACATGGGCTACAAGGTCCTGCTGGTCGAGAAGGAGGCCAGCGTCGGCGGCAAGATGATCCTGCTGTCGAAGGTGTTCCCGACGCTCGACTGCGCCAGCTGCATCTCGACGCCCAAGATGGCGGCGACCATCCATCACCCGAACATCACCGCGCTGACCTACAGCGAGGTCGACGGGATCCGGAAGAGCGCGGACGGGAAGTTCCACGCCACGGTGACCCGCAAGGCCCGCTTCGTCGACATCGACGCCTGCACCGGCTGCCAGAAGTGCGAGACCGCGTGCACCGTCGCGGTGCCCGACCAGTTCAACGCCGACCTCGTGGCCCGCCGGGCCGCCCACATCGCGTTCCCCCAGGCGGTGCCCAAGAAGGCGGTCATCGACCGCGCCGGCAGCTCGCCCTGCTCGTTCGCCTGCCCCGCCGGGATCCAGGCGCACGGGTACGTCTCGCTGATCCGGAGCGGCGAGTACGAGAAGGCCTACCGCCTGGTGCTCGACGCCACGCCCCTGGTCGGCACCCTCGGCCGCGCCTGCTACGCGCCGTGCGAGGGCGAGTGCACCCGCGGGTCGCTGGAGGGCACGCTGCCGATCCGGCGCCTCAAGCGCTTCATCTCCGACGAGCACGATGAGCACGGGGAGGGCCCGGGGATCGAGGTCGCGCCGCCCAACGGCCACCGCGTCGCCGTCGTCGGGTCCGGACCGACCGGCCTCACCGCGGCCTGGCAGCTGGCCCGCAAGGGCTACGCCGTCCGGATCCTCGAGGCGGCTCCGGTCGCGGGCGGGTTCCTGCGACTGGGCATCCCGTCCTACCGGCTGCCCGAGGCCGTCGTCGAGCGCGACATCGACAACGTCCGCGCCCTCGGCGTGGAGATCGTGACCGACACCGTCGTGCGCGACGTGGCCGCGCTCAAGGACGAGGGCTTCGACGCCGTCCTGGTGGCCACCGGCACGCACCGATCGCTGGGGCTCGGCGTCCCGGGCGAGGACCGGCTGGGCGTGCTCGGCGGCACCGACTTCCTGCGCAAGGTCAAGCTGGGCGCCCAGGTCGACCTGACCGGCCGGAACGTGGTGATCGTGGGCGGCGGCAACGTGGCGATGGATGCCGCGCGGACCGCCCGGCGCCTGGGTGCCGCCTCCGTCACCGTGGCCTACCGCCGCGGCCGCAATGAGATGCCGGCCCACCACGTGGAGGCCGACGACGCCGAGCGCGAAGGCGTGGCGTTCCAGCTCCTGGTGGCTCCGGTCGAGGTCACCGGCAACGACCAGGGTGCCGTGAGCGGCCTGCGCTGCACGCGGATGCGCCTGGGCGAGCCCGACGCCTCCGGTCGCCGCCGGCCCGAGCCGATCGCCGGCAGCGAGTTCACGATGCCGTGCGACGTGATCGTCGCCGCGATCGGGATGCGGCCCGATACGAGCGCCTTCGGTGGCCAGCTGGCCACCGACCAGGGCGGCCGGTTGCGCGCCGACCCGGAGACGCGCCGGACCGACCTCCCGTACGTGTTCGCGGCCGGCGACGCGGTCCACGGCCCGACCGACATCACCCGCGCCGTCGGCGAGGGTCGCCGCGCCGCGCACATGATCGACCGCTGGCTCACGGGCGGCACGATGGACGGCTTCGACGACCGCCTGCCGGTGGTCGACAAGGAGCAGGTCCTGGCCCGCCAGCAGGCCTATGCGCTCCGGGCAGCGACCCCCGACGGGATGGCCCTCGTCCCGGCCCCGACGGACTTCGCCGAGGTCGAGGCGCCGCTGACCGAGTCGGAGGCCCGCGCGGCCGCCGGGCGCTGCATCGACTGCGCCGTGTGCTCCGAGTGCAACGAGTGCGTGGCGGCGTGCCCCGTGGACGGGTGCATCGACCTCCATGCCCGGGACGAGCAGCTCGAGGCCGAGGTCGGCGCGGTCGTCGTGTCAACGGGGTTCAAGCTGTTCGCAGCCGACCTCAAGCCCGAGTACGGGTTCGGCAAGTTCAAGAACGTCATCACCGGGATGCAGATGGACCGGCTGCTGGCGCCCACGCGGCCGTTCAACACGATCCTGCGGCCGGGCGACGGCAAGGTCCCCGAGCGGATCGCCTACGTGCTGTGCACCGGGTCGCGCGACGAGACCGTCGGCAACCCGCTCTGCTCGCGGTTCTGCTGCATGTACTCGATCAAGCAGAACCAGCTGCTGATGGGTGCGCTGCCGCTGGCCGACGTGACCGTCCACTACATGGACATCCGGGCGCCGGGCAAGCGCTACGACGAGTTCTACGAGCAGGCGAAGGCCATGGGCGCCAACTACGTCAAGGGCCGCGTCGCCGACATCGCCGAGACACCGTCGGGCGACCTCGTCCTCAGGTACGAGGACATCGAGAACGGCGGCGGCATCGTCGAGGCCGAGTACGACCTGGTCGTGCTGGCGGTGGGCGTGCAGCCCAACCACGACGCCGAGCAGCTGTTCGGCGTCGAGGAGCTCGCGGTCGACGAGTGGAGCTACGTCGACGAGCCGGAAGAGGACATCAATCCCGGACAGACCAGCATCCCGGGCGTGTTCGTCGCCGGTGCCGCGTCGGGGGCCAAGGACATCGCGGACTCGATCATCCACGCGGGTGCGGCCGTCGCCCAGGTTGCGGCCCACCTCGAACGAACGAAGGCCGAGGTCCCGGCGCAGACGATCGCGATGGTGCAGGCATGAGCGAGCAGCTGAACCCAGCGGCCGGTCAGCCGATCGCGGGCGACGACGCCGGCCTGGCCGGCACCACGGCGCGCCGAATCGGCGTGTATGTCTGCCACTGCGGCGGCAACATCTCCGACTACGTCGACGTGGACAAGGTCGTCACCGACATCCGCGACGCGGGCGACGTCGTCGTCGCCAAGCACGAGATGTTCGCGTGCTCCGACGCCACCCAGAGCGAGATGGTGGCCGACATCGAAGCCAACCAGCTCGACGGCCTGGTCGTCGCCTCGTGCTCGCCCAAGCTCCACACCTACACCTTCCGCGGCGTGGCAGCACGGGCCGGCCTCAACCCCTACGAGTACACCCAGGTCAACATCCGCGAGCAGTGCTCGTGGGTCCACACCGACGACCAGGTGGCGGCGACCGAGAAGGCGACCGCGCTCGTCCGGGCCGGGATCTCGCGCACCCGGCTCACCACCCCGCTCGAGCCGATGGTCGTCGACACCCTGCCCCACACGCTGGTCATCGGCGGCGGGATCACCGGCCTTCGGGCCGCGATCGGCCTGGCCGACATCGGGCTCCAGGTCACCCTCGTCGAGCGCGAGCTCGAGCTGGGCGGCTGGGTCGGTCGGTTCGGTCCGATCTACCCGCACGGCAAGGACGGCCGCGAGCTGATCGCGCGGCTGGTCGCCGAGATCCGGAAGCGGCCATCGATCACGGTGCTCACCGGCGCCGAGGTGGTCGGCAAGGCGGGCAGCTTCGGCAACTACCGCGTCAGCGTCCGGGTCGGCGATCCGGGTGCGGGGACGATCGAGGTCGCCGTCGGCACCATCGTCGCGGCCACCGGGTTCGACAGCTACCAGCCCGAGGCCGGCGAGCTCGGCTACGGGATCGAGGGCGTGGTCACCCTGCCCGAGTTCAAGGAGCTGGTCGACGGCTCGAAGGGCGAGCTGGCCTGGCACGGCCGGCCGGTCGGGAGCGTGGCGTACGTCTACTGCGTCGGCAGCCGCAACACGGCCGGGTGCTCGAACGCGTACTGCTCGCGCTTCTGCTGCGCGGCGACGGTGCAGACCGCGGTCGACGTGGCCGGGCTCGACCCGTCGATCCGGCAGTTCCACCTGTACCGCGACATGCGTACGTACGGCAAGTTCGAGCCGCTGTACACGGAGGCCCGCAAGACCGGTTCCGTGTTCCTCAAGTTCGACAACGACGAGCCGCCCGCGGTGGCGCGCACCGACGACGGCAAGCTCACGGTCACCGTCCGCGACCTGCTCACCGAGCGCACCCAGCTGGCGATCCCGGTCGATCTCGTGGTGCTCGTGACGGGCATGGTCCCGCGCGAGAACGCGGGCCTGGTCGATGTGCTCAAGCTGCCGGCCGGCAGCGACGGCTTCTTCAACGAGATCCACCCCAAGCTGCGGCCCGTCGAGACCGTCGTCGACGGGGTGCTGATCGCCGGCGCCTGCCAGGGACCCAAGACGTCCGCCGAGAGCGTGGCCTCGGGCCTGGCCGCGGTGACCCAGAGTGCGGCCGTCCTCAAGAAGGGCTTCACCGAGCTCGATCCGCTGGTCGCGGTGGTCGATGCCGCGGCATGCACCGCGTGCGGCGACTGCCTCACCGCCTGTCCGTACGACGCGATCTCGATGGCCGAGGAGGGCGACCGGCACTTCGCGGTGATCAGCCCCACGGGCTGCAAGGGGTGCGGTGGCTGCGTGCCGATGTGTCCCGAGAACGCGATCGACCTCCTGGGCTACACCGACGCCCAGATCACCTCGATGATCGAGAGCCTGGTGGAGGTGCCCGCCTGATGACCACGACCAACCGGGACGTCCGCGAGGTGATCCGCGAGGAGCCCGTGATGCGTACCCGGATCCTGGCCGCCCTGCGCGACGGCCCGCTCACCGTCCCCGAGATCGCGCTGGCGATCGACGCTCCCACGCACGAGGTCGTGTTCTGGGTGATGGGCATGCGCCGCTACGGGTGGCTGGCCGAGGTCAAGGGCAGCGAGACGGACGGCTACTTCCAGTACGAGCCGACCGGGAGGACCTCCTGATGGCCGTCGTGACGGCGCCCGCGGACCTGCCGGTGGCGACGCCGGTCGACCTCGGGCTGTACCCCGACATCCAGCGCTTCGGCGCCACCGACGTGTCCGCCTGCTTCAGCTGCGGCACCTGCACCGCGAGCTGCCCGCTGTCCACGACCGACGCCGCGTTCCCGCGGCGGATCATCCGCTACGCCCAGCTGGGCATGAAGGACGCCCTGCTCTCGTCCAAGGAGCTGTGGGCGTGCTACCAGTGCGGCGAATGCGCCGAGACCTGCCCCACCCAGGCCGACCCGTCCGAGTTCATGGCCGCGGCCCGCCGCTACGCGATCGCGAGCTACGACCGGACGCGGATCGCCTGGACGATGTACACGCGGCCCGCGCTGGCCACGGTGCTCGCCGTCGTCGTCGCCGCGTTCTTCGCGCTGTTCATGTACTCGGCCCACGGCCCCCAGAGCGGGGAGTCGCTGGCGATCTTCGAGTTCATCCCCGAGGACCTGGTCCACAACACCGGGATCGTGGTCATGATCGTGGTCCTGCTGGCCGGCCTCGCCGGCGTGCTGTCGATGGCGCGCTCGATCGGGCGGCGCGAGGGCGTCGGATGGGTCGACCGTGTTCGGCAGCCGGGCCGCCCTGGCCCGCTCGGCACGCGCCGCCTGGTCCGCGGTCGCCCGCGAGTCGCTGGCACAGGTCCAGTTCCGCGCGGAATGCGAGGTCGACCAGGACCTGCGGCCCTGGTACCGCCAGCGTTGGCTCATCCACGCTGTCACGGTATGGGGCTTCCTGGGCCTGCTGGCGGCGACCGGGCTCGACTACGGGCTCGCGCTGCTGGGCGCCAAGGCAACCGGGACACCGGTGCCGCTGTGGTACCCGGTCCGCCTGCTGGGCACGGTCGCCGGCCTGGCGCTGATCTACGGAACGACGGCCCTGATCCTGGATCGCTATCGCGCCGCCAATCGGTCCGTCAAGGTGTCCTCGACCGCCGACTGGCTGCTGCTCGCGATGCTGTGGATCACCGGCGTGACCGGGTTCGTGCTCGAGCTCGCGCTGTACCTCCCGTCAGCACCTGCCTGGGGCTACTGGGTGTTCCTGCTCCACGTCGCCGTTGCGATGGAGCTCGTCCTGCTGGCCCCGTTCATGAAGCTCGCCCACGCCGTCTACCGGCCGGTGGCGCTGTTCTTCCTGGCCCTCGCCCGCACCCCGCAGGAGCCCGCGTGATGCGCACGCGACGCGGGGCGCGGTCGCCCGATCCCTTCCATCCCACCGCATCAGCCGGCTCCTGGTCGCCGGCACCGGCCGAGGAGGCCACGTCATGACGCAGACCCTGCCGCAGGTGACGCACGAGCACCATGAGCGGATCCTGCACGCGGTCGACCGCATGCCGGAGATCGCAGACCGGCTTCTCACCGCCAAGGCGGATGACGTCCGGCCGGAGCTGGCCGAGCTCCAGCAGTTCTTCACCGGCTCGCTCCTGCCGCACATCGATGCTTCGGAGCAGACGATGTACCCGGAGCTGGAGCGGATGTTCCAGAACCGGCACTCGATGGCGCCCATGCGCCGCGAGCACGAAGAGGTGCGCCGCCTGATCGGGACGTACACGAAGCTCGCCGCCGAGCTGCAGGTCAAGCCGATGACGCTGGGCAAGGCGCTCGCCGTGCGGCGGGTGATGTACCAGCTCTACTCGGTGATCAAGATCCACGTTGCCGAGGAGGAGGCCTATCTCCGGATCGTCGATCGCGGCGTGACCGGGGACGTGGCCGACATGCTGGCGGCCGCGATGGAGCATCCGCTCGCGACGAAGGCCTGATCGTGCCGCGCCCGGGACGGCGGGCGCCAGGGCGAGCCACTATGCTCGCCCCAGCCATGACCGCCCCACGCCGCACCAGGGCCGACCCGCACGATCTCGCCGCAGGCCGGTCCGTGACGGCCGACGCCGTCGATGACGAGGCGACGGGCGCCGACGTCGCCGGCGGGGCGGCCGACGACGAGGTCGCTGCGGACGGCCCGGCGACGCCCGAGGCCGCGGGAACGTTCGTCATCGCCTCGGACCACGATTCCGCGGGGATCCCGATCCATCGCGGCTGGTCGCCCATCGGCGCCCATCGCTGGATGGAGCCGTTCGTGCTCGCCTTCCTCGCCTCGGGCGCCGGCCACGGGTACGCGATCGTCGGCGAGCTGGCCCAGCTCGGGATCACCAACGGACCGGTCGACGTCGGCCAGGTCTACCGGACCCTGCGCGACCTCGAGCAGGCAGGGCAGGTGGTCTCGTCGTGGACCACGGGCACGGGGCCTGCGCGCCGCGACTACGAGCTCACGGCTGCCGGGTTCGCGGCGCTCGACGAATGGGCGGCCGTGATGAAGGAGCGCAGCCGCCTGGTGGCCGAGTTCGACGCCCGCTACCTCGAGTGGACCGCCGGGCGGCGCAAGCGGCGGGCCGCGTCGGCATAGGCCGAGCGTCGGACCCGCCCGCCACGCTCGCGGATCGCCGCCGCAGGGATCACAGCGGCTCGGCGGCCGCGTGATCGATGCCGCGGGCGAGGACGTCCTTCTCCTCGTCGGTCAGGTTCTCCTCGAGGACCCCGAGATACAGCTCCTCCTCGGCGAGGTGGACCTTGAGGATCGCGTGCAGCCGGTACAGCGCGCGGCGCAGGGCCATCCCCTCGACCGCGCTCCAGCTGCAGCCCGCCACATGGCGCCGGTACTGGCCCAGCTCCTCGATCAGGCGCCCCACCGCGCGGTGCTCCTCGCGCATCGGCGACATCGAGTGGCGCCCGTCGAGCAGCTCCTCGACCCGCCCGTAGAGGGTGGTCTCGATCGCCTCGATGTGGGGAACCAGCTGGCTCACGATGAACCCGTACTCCTGCTCGAACACCTCGTGGATCGCCGCGCATTCGACGTGGCCCACCATGTCGGCGAGATCCAGCAGGCGGTCGACGTGGGGGAGCATCCGGGCGTGGTGCTCCTCGCTCGTCAGGCGCAGCGACGACTGCATCGGGGTCTCCATCGCGGGGGTGCCGGGTCCTCGACCCGTGCTGAGGATGCCACGGCCGCCGGGTTCGGCGCCGTCGCGGCTCGCTAGCCCTCGGTGCCCAGCCAGGTCGCGACCTGCTCGTGCGTCGGGATCCTGCCCGCCATGACCACGGTCCCGTCGATCACGAGGCCCGGGGTCGACATGACACCGCGCGAGGCGATCTCGGCGTCGTCGGTGACGTGGCGGACGTCCGCATCGAGGCCGCGCTCGGCGACGACCTCGCGGACGACCTCCTCCACGCGCTGGCAGTTCCGGCAGCCGTGGCCCAGGACCTCGATCAAGTGTGTCATCGGTGCATCGCTCCTTCGGTCGGGTGGCAGGTGGATCAGGCGTAGAGCAGGTTGAACCCGTAGCCGACCGCCAGGATCCCGGCGGCGACCACGATCACGAACGTGGCGATCAGGCGCGGCTTCATGACCCGGCGCAGGATCACGAGCTCGGGCACGGACAGCGCGGTGACGGCCATCATGAACGCGAGCGCCGAACCCAGCGGCAGGCCCTTGCCCAGCAGCGCCTCGATCACCGGGATCGTGCCCGCGGCGTTGCTGTAGAGCGGGACGCCAAGCACCACCAGCGCCGGCACCGCGAGCGGGTTGTCGCGCCCGCCCAGCGACACCACGAGGTCGGTGGGCACGAAGCCGTGGATCACGGCCCCGACCGCGATGCCGGCGACCACGAACAGCCAGACCCGGCGCAGGATGTCCACGGTCGCCCGCCACGCGTCGCGCACCCGGTCGCCCATCGTCGGCCGGATGTCGATGCCGCCACCCGCCGCCCGAATGGTCCAGACGTAGTCCTCGACGTACCGTTCGAGGCCCAGGCGACCCACGATCAGGCCCGCTGCGATCGCCACCGCGAGCCCCGCGCCCATGTAGGCGAGCGCGATCCCGGGCCCGAACAGGCCCCACAGCAGGACCAGGGCCACCTCGTTGACCATGGGCGAGGAGACCAGGAAGGCGAACGTGACGCCCAGCGGCACCCCCGCCTCGACGAAGCCGATGAACAGCGGCACCGCCGAGCACGAGCAGAACGGGGTGACGATCCCGAACGACGCGGCGGCGACGGTCCCGGGCAGGACCCCCCGCCCGGCCAATGCCCGACGAACGCGATCCGGCGACACGAACGAGCGCAGGAACGAGACCAGGGTCACGATCCCGGCCAGCAGCAGCAGCACCTTGGGCATGTCGTAGGCGAAGAACGCGACCGCCTCGCCCAGGTGCGAGCCGCGCTCGAGCCCCAGGACGGCGAACGCAAGCCAGTCGGCGGCCGGCAGGTTGACGATCCAGGCCGCCAGCCAGGCGATCGTGCCGCCGGCGACGACGACCGGGAGCGGGAGGTGGATGCGGGACCGCCGCAGGGTGAGCGTCGTCATCGGAGCACGGCCTCGATGGCCGCCCGGGCGTCGCCCACCGCCGCGTCGTCGCGCTCGTAGTAGAGGAAGCGCCCATTCGCCTCGTGCCGGAACGCGCGCACGAGGCCGGCATCGCGCAGCCTCGCCAGGTGGTTGGAGAGGTTGTTCTCGCGCGTGCCCAGCGCCGACGCCAGCTCGCACACGCAGTGCGGCCCCTCCGCGAGCATGCGCAGGATGCCGGCCCGGACGGGGTCGGACAGCAGGGCCGCCGCCGCGCACGCGTCGCCGACGTCGGGCGCCGGCAGCCCGAGGCGAGGGGAGGGGAGGACGGGGAGCTCGGTGGTCACGACGACAACATCTCATCGATGGCTGAGATGTCACACCGGCCGTTGGTCACCTTCGCCGGGCCGTCCCGCCCGTCCGCACCGGGACCCGCCGTCGAGGCCGGCCGACGTCCGATCGCCGTCTGCGACCGGGCAGCGGGGCCGCCGCCGCTGGTGCCGGACAGCCGCCCGCCACCGTCGCAGTGGCTCGCCGACGCTTGACATTCAAGGGACTCGAAGGTCTAGCCTCATCTGATGCGGATCGGGGAGCTGGCGACGCGGGCCGGGATCGCACCGTCGGCGGTGCGCTGGTACGAGGACGCCGGGGTGCTCCCGCCCGCCGGCCGCAGCGCGAACCGATACCGCGAGTACGACGCGACCGATCTCGCGCGGCTCCGGCTGGTCGTCTCGCTGCGCCGGCTGGGCCTCGCGCCCATCGATGCCGGACGGCTGGCGCGGCTGTGCCTCGAGCATCGTGGCGTGGACCTCGATCTTGCGCCGCTGCTGGCCGACCAGCGCGCCGCGATCGCCCGCCGGCGCGACGACCTCGACCGGCTCGAGGCGGAGCTGCTCGACCTGGAGCTGACGATCTCGGCCGCGGGCCACGCCAGGATGACGGCGCCCGTGCCGGACGCCCCGATCCGTGTCCTGTTCGTGTGCACCCACAACGCCGCTCGCAGCCAGATCGCGGAGGCGCTGCTCCGGCGCTACGGCGGCGACGACTTCGAGGTCCACTCCGCGGGCACCGAGGCGACCCGGGTGCACCCGTTCGCGGTCCGCGTGCTCGCCGAGCTCGGCATCGACTGGTCGGGCGCGCGGAGCAAGGTCATCACCGAGCTCCTCGACCGGCAGTTCGACTACGTGATCACCGTGTGCGACCGGGCGCGAGCCACGTGCCCGGTCTTCCCGGGGTCGCAGAACACGCTGCACTGGGGCCTCGACGATCCCTCGGAGGTCGAGGGCAGCGACGACGTGAGGCTGGCCGCCTTCCGCCGAACCGAGGCCGAGGTGACCTCGCGCCTGCGGCCGTTCATCGAGGTCGCGCTGAGCGCCGCGGGCCGCCGGTCGCGCACGGTCGCCGCCGGCTGACGCCGCGTTGCCGGCACTTGCCACGGAGCTGCCCGGCACCGCCGCGCTCGCCGGCTGCGGCTGCGGCGCGATCGCGGTCGCGGATGTGCGCCCCGGCAGCGGCCGGCGCGACCCACGTGAACGGGTCGCCTTCCTGCCGCATCCCCGATCACGCCACGGCCGGTGTCCCGGCCGGCCTCGGGCGTGCCACCGACGCCTCGCGCAGCCGCGCCTCGATCCGGCCGGCGATGACGTTCGCATCGGCGCCCACACCGCCGACCAGGGCCGACAGGAAGGAGCTCTGGAACGGCAGGCCCACGAACGAGAGGCCGGGCGCATCGGCAACCAGCCCCCGGTCGTGACGGGGCAGGCCCGATGGGCCGACCACCGGAAGCCTGATCCAGTCGAACGCCGGGCGGAACCCCGTGCACCACACGACCGCGTCGGCCTCGACCACGGTGCCATCGCCCAGCACCGGGCGGCCGTCCCGGACGCCTGCCACGCGCCCCACGCGCTCCACGCCGGCCCGGGCCAGCTGGTCCGGGCGCACCCGGATCACCGGCGCGCTGCCATGGTCGCCCATGCGCTGGTGCATCCGGCGACCGATCGGCGTGTCCAGGGTCAGGACCCGGCGCGCGAACGCGAAGAACAGCCGGCCGCCGCCCAGGTGCGCGACGCGCGGCAGGAACGTGCTGTGGCCGGCGAGCTGCACGCGGCGGCCGGCTGCGGCCAGCTCCAGCGCGATCTCGACGCCCGAGTTGCCGGCGCCCGCCAGCAGGACTCGCTCGCCCGGGACGGAGGACGGATTGCGGTAGGCGCTCGAGTGGAGCTGGGCGATCGACCCGTCGAGCTCGGGCGCCATGGCCGGCACGTGCGGGACCGAGAGGAACCCGGTGGCCACGATGACCTCCCGCGCGAGGTACCGCAGCCGGTCCGTCTCGAGGAGGTAGCCGTCGTCGCCACGGTCGAGAGAGCTCACCCGCTGCCCGAACCGGATCGGCAGCCGGCCGTGCTCGGCGTACGCCGCGAGATAGTCGGCCAGCTCGTCCTTGGTGGGCGTGCCCGCCGGGTCGCCCGGATACGGCATGCCGGGCAGGCCGTCGATCGACGCGGGCGTGAACAGCCGAAGCGAGTCCCAACGCTGCCGCCACGCGTCGCCGGCCCTCGCGCCGGCGTCCAGCACGACATGCTCGACGCCCCGCGCGGCCAGGTGGTGCGACATGGCCATTCCGGCCTGGCTGCCACCGATCACGATCGCGTCGTGGCGCTCGAGCTGTCCGGTTCCGTCCATCGCCATCGGAATCACCTCCGTCACCGCGCTGCCGCAGCCGTTTCCCGGGTCGGGTCGAAACCCAGCTGGAGCAGCAGCCCGAGCTGGTCGGCGACACCCCAGTGCTCGACGATCCGGCCGCCGGCGATCCGCACCAGGTCGAACACCTCCACCTCGACCGGTCGCCCGGTCGGTCCGGCTCCCATGAACGTTCCCGTGCTCACGCCGCGAGCCCGGCTCCGGAGCCAGACCCGATCGCCGACCACGGCGATGTCCTCGACCTGGAGCTCGAGCCCCGCGATCCGGCGATGGAGGTCGTCGCTGAGCTGGCGCACGCCGTCGATGCCCGGGGCGTGGCCGCGCTGGTGCTCGATCTCGTCGGGCGCGATCATGTCCTCGATGACCGCGAGGTCGCCGCGACCGATGCCCTCCTCGACCAGCCGCCGTACGCTGGCCCCGATCTCGCCATCAACCATGGGGACGCTCCTTCGATAGAGTGTAACTCTATTTAGATAGAGCGCTACTATATCGACATGACGGACGGTGTCAAGGTCCAGCGACAGAGCCTGCGCGCCGAGCGGGCCGCCGTGACCCGGCGGCGGATCGCCGAGGCCGCCAGGCTGCGGTTCGTGCGCGACGGCTACGGTGCGACGACGCTGCAGGCCATCGCCGACGAGGCCGGCGTGGCGGTCCAGACGGTCTACGCCGTCTACGGCTCCAAGCCCGGCATCCTGCGCGAGCTCCGCGACTCGATCGTCCATCTGCCGGAGGCTGATGCGCTGGCCCGCGACGCGATGGACGCCGCCGATGCGGGCGATGCGCTGGACCTGTTCGCCCGTTCGATCCGCGTCCGCTGGGACGCCGGCAGCGAGGTGGTCCGGATCCACGCGGAGGCGGCGTCGACCGATCCCGCCCTGCGCGCCGAGCACGAGGTGGTCTACCAGCGTCGGCGCGGCGGCCTGCGCCATCTGGCCGAGACGCTCGGCGGCCGGCTCGCGCCCGGCCTGGATGTGGCGAGCGCGTTCGCGATCCTCGACGCCCTGACGCTGCCCGAGGTGTACGCCGAGCTGGTCGATGTCGGGGGCTGGACATCCGACGCCTACCAGGCGTGGCTGGCCGCGGCGCTCCGCCAGCAGCTGCTCGGGCGCTGACCGGGGTACGTGCTCGTCGAGGCCGACGCGGCCGCCCTGGACCCGATCGCTCGTGGGGGCCGCTCGCGGGCTGGGCCGGCCCAGCCTGCGGCTTCGATACCTGCAGCCGGACGATCGGGGCTCCGTAGCCCGTCACCCGTCCAACGACCTGCCAGGAATTCGGCCAGGTCGGAATGTGGCCAATGACCCGATCACGCGCCGATAACGGAGATGCGCGATGCTATCCATCGCCGTCCCGGAGGTCCGGGACGCGTCCCATCCGACCGCGCCAGGAGGCATGCCATGGCCCGTCGTCCCCGGTCCAGGTTCCCGGTCGTCTTCGCGATCGCGATGCTGCTCGCGCTCGCGAGCGCCCCAGCCGCTTCGGCCAAACACCACGCGCCGCCGCCCGGCGGCGGGAATTCCTGTGATCTCGGTCCCCGCGGATCGATCCAGCACGTGATCTACGTCCAGTTCGACAACACGCATTTCCTGCGCGACCGCGCCGGCGTCCCGTCGGACCTCGAGCAGATGCCCAACCTGCTCAACTTCATGCGCAACAACGGCACCCTGATCACCGACGATCACACCGTGCTGATCTCGCATACGGCGGGCGGGATCCTGTCATCGCTCACCGGCGTCTACCCGGACCGACACGGCCAGGTCGTGTCGAACAGCAACGTCCGGATCTCGTCGACGGGCGGGTTCTCGTTCCCGAGCTCGTTCGGCTACTGGACCGACGACCTGTCGGCGTCCAACACCCCGACGGTGCCGAACATGGTCGGCCCGGACGGCGCCAACATCCCGGCGCCGTGGGTGCCGTTCACCCGCGCCGGCTGCGACGTGGGCGAGGTCGCGACCGCCAACACCGTGCTCGAGAACACCAGCACCTTGCCCGGTGGCGACATCACCAAGGTGTTCGGCAACCCGTCGCCGCAGCAGGCCGAGGCGGATGCGTCGTTCGCGGCGCCATCCGGCACCGCGGCTCGCCAGCTCGCCCAGACCGACTTCGTCGGGTTCGCGATCCACTGCGCACAAGGTTCGGCGACCTGCGCCAACGGCCAGGCTGACGTGCTGCCCGCGGAGCCCGGTGGCTACACGGGTTTCAACGGCCTGTTCGGCGCGCAGGAGATCGACCCGCTGCTGACCGGCCAGCCGGCCTCGACCCCGGTGACGGGCCTCGACGGCCATCCGATCACGGACCCCTTCGGCCAACCCGGCTTCCCGGGCTTCGACGGCATGTCGGCCGCCGTCTCGCTCGCGTACAGCGCCGAGATGCAGGAGGCGGGCGTGCCCGTCACCTACGCCTACATCAGCGATGCCCACGACTTCCATGGCACCGCCGGCAACGCCCATGAAGCGTACGGCCCCGGCTCGGCCGGCTATGTCGCCCAGCTCAAGGCGTACGACGATGCGTTCGGCGCCTTCTTCCACCGCCTCGCCACCGATGGCATCAACAAGTCCAACACGCTGTTCGTGTTCACGGTCGACGAGGGCGACCACTTCGTGGGCGGCACGCCATCACCGACCAGCTGCGACGGCGTCACGACGCCGTGCGACTGGAGCGGCCAGGTCGGCGAGATCAACGCCAACATCGACACCCTGGTCGCCAACCAGTTCCCGACCCTCGCGACGCAGTTCCTGGGGGCCGGCGCGCCCAATGCGTTCACCGTCCACGGTGACGACGCGCCGACCTTCTACCTCGCGGCGAAGGGATCGGGTCAGCTGGCCCAGGACGACCCCGCGAACCGCGACTTCGAACGCCAGATCGCGAACCTGACCGCGGTCAACCCGTACACCGGCAACACCGACAGCCTGATGGTGGCCATGGCCGACCAGGCCGAGATGAAGCTGCTCCACATGTACACGGCCGGTGACCCGAACCGCGACGCCAACTTCACGTTCTTCGGCGATCCGAACTATTTCCTGACCGACTTCCCGGGGAGCACCTGCGAGACGTGCATCAACCCGGCGTTCGCCTGGAACCACGGCGACATCCAGCCCGAGATCGCGACCACCTGGCTCGGCTTCGTCGGGCCCGGCATCCGGCACCTGGGCGAGGACGCCCGCGTGTGGACCGACCACACCGACGTGCGCCCGACGATGCTCTCGGTCCTGGGCCTCTCGGACAGCTACACCCATGACGGCCGGACGATCCTCCAGATCCTCGACGGCGACGCCGTCGCGCACGCGGCCAACATCCATCGCGGCAGCCTCGAGCGGCTGGGCGCCGCGTACAAGCAGCTCGACGCGCCGTTCGGCGCGCTCGGGATGGCCAGCCTCGAGGTCGCGACGGCCGGGATCCAGACCGGGTCGTCGTCGGACGACTCGGCCTACGCGGCCACGGACGCCCGGATCAACGACTGGACGGCGCGGCGCGACGCGCTCGCCGGGCAGATCGCGGACGTCCTCGAGGGCGCCGAGTTCGGCGGTCACCCCGCCAGTGAGGCGACGCTCAGGCATCTCACCCGGGCCGCCTGGGCCCTGATCCACGAGGTCAGGGCCGCGGCGGGCTGACGCCCCGGACGAACCCAACGCAGTCGAACGAGGGCGAGGCTCGGTGCCTCGCCCTCGTTGCACGTTCGGGGCTCGGTCGGACCTCCGCCTCCCCGGGGCGGACCGGCTACTCCCAGCGGAAGAAGCGCGCCGAGATCGCGAGGCAGACCACCAGCCAGCCCGCCAGGACCACGAGGTCCACGGGGAGCGGCGCGAACGCGGACCCGCTGACCATCACCTGGCGCAGGGCATCGCCCAGGTAGGTCAGCGGCAGGATCGCGGCCACCGGCCGCAGGACGCTGGGCATGATCTCGATCGGGAAGAACACGCCCGAGAGGAACATCATCGGGAACTGGATCACCTGGACGATGCCGTTGGCCGCCTCCTCGGTGCGCACCAGCGCCGCCACGACGTAGCCGATCGAGATGAACGTGAGCGCGCCCAGGATCACGATGGCGGCCATCAGCCACAGCGCGCCCAGGACCTGGACCCCGAAGGCCAGGACCCCGATGCCCACGATCAGCGCTGCCTGCACGAGCCCGATCAGCAGGCGGAGCACGACGTTGCTGCCGACCAGCGTCCAGCGCGGCAGCGGCGTGGCCCCCAGGCGCTTGAGGATGAGCTTCTCGCGTTGCGCGACGAGCGGGATCGCGCCGAAGATCCCGAGCTGCATGAGCGCCATGCCGAGGATGCCCGGCACCAGGAACGCGGCGTTGGTCAGGTCCTGGGTCTGGAGCGAGTGGGCGCTGACGCCCAGCACGGGCGTGCCGCCCCGAAGGGTGACGTTGAGCGACGCCGTGACCTGCGACACGACCTGCCCGATCGTTGCGCTGCTCGTCTGCTGGCTCGGGTCCGTGTACAGCTCGAGGCTGACGGCCGGAGCCGACGACGGCGCGCCGGCGCCGGTTCTCGCCGCCTCGATCGCGGCTGCATAGCCCTGGGGGACCACGATGATCCCGCGCAGGTCGCCCGTCTGCATCGCGTCCCGGGACGCGGCCAGCGCCCCGTCCTCGAGCTCGAGCAGCGGAACCTGCGCGAACACCGCGCGCAGCTGCGCCGATGCGGGCGAGCCGTCCTCATCGACCCAGCCGACCTTGTACGTCGTGCTCCCGCCGCCCGAGAAGATGGCGCCGAACAGCAGGATGAAGATGACCGGGAAGGCGAGCGTCCAGAACAGCGCCGTCCGGTCCCGGAGGAAGCTCCGGATGTTGGCCACGGTGAGGGTCGCCAGCGCGTGCATCCCGATCACTCCCGCAGCGCCCGGCCGGTGAGATCGAGGAACACGTCCTCGAGCGTCGCCCGCCGGATGCCCAGGTTGGCCGGCTCGAGGTTCTGCCGCTCGGCCTCCTCGAGCAGGGCGCCGATGGTGGCCGCCACGTCGGCCGTGTAGAGCATGGTCTCGCCGTCCTCGTCGACGACCCGCTGGACGGCCGGCAGCGCGCGGAGCCGGGCAGGGTCGAGCCCCGGCAGCGTGTCGAAGTGCACCGCGCGCTCCTTGAACCGGCGGGCCACGAGCTCGGTGACGGTGCCCAGCTCGAGCACCTGCCCGTGATCCATGATGGCGACGCGATCGCACAGCTGCGATGCCTCCTCCATGTAGTGGGTCGTGAGCAGCACCGAGCAGCCGTGCTCGCGCAGCCGCAGGATCAGGTCCCAGAGCGAGCGGCGCGCCTGCGGGTCCATGCCCGTCGTCGGCTCGTCGAGGAACACGAGCTCGGGGTCGTTCACGAGCGCGAGCGCGACCGACAGCCGCTGGCGCTGGCCGCCCGACAGGTGGCGCGTCTGCGCGTGGCGGCGCTCGCCCAGGTCGACGGCCTCGAGCAGCCACTCGGTCGGGCGGCTGCGGGCGTAGAAGCTCCGGAACAGGTCGAGCAGCTCGGTGACCGTGAGATACGGGTAGAGGGCGGCCGTCTGGAGCTGGACGCCGATCCGCTCCTTGATCTCGACCGGCTGGTGGGCGACGTCGATGCCCAGCACGCGGACGCTGCCCGTATCGGGCTTGCGCAGACCCTCGAGGATCTCGACCGTCGTGGTCTTGCCGGCGCCGTTGGGCCCCAGGAGCCCGAAGATCTCGCCGCGCTTGACCTCGAAGCTCACGCCGGCGACGGCCTGCACGTCGCCGTAGCGCTTGCGGAGCTCCGCGACCGCGATGACCGGGTGCGCGTCACTTGGGTTGGTGGTCGTCACAGGTACCTCGATGCCTGTCGGCGTGGCGTCGTCGCGCCGGCCAGGGTGGCGCCGAAGCCCGAGTCTACTGGACGCTCGTTCACCGTCCACCGGCATCCCCGCGCCCGTCCACCCTCGGGACCGCGCGCACGTCCCCGGCGCCACCCCGTAGCCCAGCGCCACCCCGTGGCCCAGCTCCGCGCCCGAGCGCGGCGAGGATCGTTGCGAACGGCACCATGGCCACCCACGGCCGGTCGGGCGGACCGACGGCTCCCTGGAGCGGGAGCAGCGCCAGGACGGCGAGGGCGAGGAGCCAGGCAGCAAGGAGCCAGGCGGCGAGGAGCCAGGCGGCGAGGAGCCGCCGCGTGACGAAGATGCGTCGAGTCACCTGGGCTGGACGGGCGACCGGCGTCCGGTGCGCCGACGATGCCTACCGGCGCGGGCCGGGACGGGCGCCGCGGTAGGGTCGGCGCCTGCGCCGACGGAGGATGCCGGTCGCGAGGATCAGGAGGGCGACGACGGCCAACGCCGTCGTCGCGATGGGCAGCCACGGCAGGCCGGTCGGGCCGTCCCCGGCACCTGTCCCCGGCACGCCGGGCGGCCTGGATGTCGCCGAACCGGACCTGGCCGGGTCCATCGTCGCCGGCCGACCCGACGCGGACGGCCCGGCCGAGGCTGCCATCGTCGGGTACGGGCTCACGCCGCTCGCGACCACGGCGAAGTCGCCGAACTCCGTGACGATGGCCACGAAGCCCCCACCGACCATCCCGGGCGGTGAGGTGGCCAGCGGTTGCCATCGCTGCCCATCGAAGCGATCGATGGAGGCATCCTCGAGCGTTGGGTCGGCCGACCGGAGGACGATGCTCACGCGTTGCGCGGGATCCGCTGTGATCGCGTTGCCGGCCTGGTCGACGAGCAGGATCCGGTACACGTTGCCGTCGATGTAGCCGGCGCCCGGGGTGACCGACACGCCGAGCGGGGTGATCGACACCTGGATCGAGGAGGCGCCCCGCGGCAACGTGAGCGACCCCGGGATCGCGAGGACCTGGGCCTGCGGCACGAGCTCGGGCGTCGCGAGCGCCACGAGGGCGTTCCGGCCCCTCGTCACGTCGACCGTGGCCGACGCGCCCTGCGCGCCACCCGGGTGGTCGGGTGGGGGATCGGCCCAGACATACGGCTCGAGCGGCACCACCCCGTCGTACAGGGGCGTGGCGGCGGCGGGGTCGAGCAGCTGGGCGGCGGCGATCACGAGCAGCCCGCCGACGAGGGTCGCGAGCGCCAGGCGCCGGTCGTCGGTCACAGCCAGTACGTCGCGAGGTCCGCGATCGCGTGCGCCGCCGCGGGCGCCGCGATGCCACCCGAGACGAGCCGCAACCCGGCGAGCCACAGGCCCACGCCGAGGTCCAGGGGTACGACGTGCCAGCCGTACAGCGGGACGTGGATCAGGGCGAAGGCCACGCTGGTGCCGAGGATGGCGATCACGGCTCCGCCCTGCCCGTCGAGCGCGTCGAACAGCGCCCCACGCAGGACCGTCTCCTCGCCGATGGCGACGAGCACCGTGGCGAAGGCCCAGGGCAGGAACGAGACGCCGGCGGGGAAGGTTTCGATGGGTGATCCGCCACGCGCCAGGACGGCCACCACGACCAGGGTGGCTCCACCTGCCAGCCCGATCGGGAGGGACGCGAAGCCCGGCAACGCGGTCCTGGCTCCGCCCGCGACCCCCACCGCGACGAGGCCGGCGCCGAAGGCGAACCCGATCAGGATCGGGTCGGCTGTCCCGCTCACGGCGGCGGACCAGCGGGCCAGGACGAGGGCCGCCAGCCCGAGCGTCAGCAGCGCCGGTCTCGCCACTGGCCATCGGTACCGGGCGATCGCGGTCATCGGGCCAGCGGCACCAGGCCGATCGTTCCGGTCGCGTAGGTCGGCGGCCAGACGAACTCGTACCGGCGCACGTCCTGCCACTGCCAGATCACGGCCGCGGCTCGGGTGTTCTGGCCGAGCGTCGCGGGGTCGGCCGAGAAACGGATCCCCGCGCCGTTGGGCAGCGATCCCGTGGGCAGGTCGAGCGCACGCGCGGCGGCAGCCACCGCGTCGGCGTCGATCGACCCCTTCACGGCCGGGAGGACGTCGTGGAACAGCGCCCAGGCGGCGGAGAACCCGGCCAGCGCCTCCTCCGTCGCCTCGGCGGTGGGCGCCTCGGCCGGCCCGCTGATCCGGTATCCGGCCCCGCCACCCCCGTACGCGCCGCCACCCCCGTACGCGCCGCCACCCCCGTACGAGCCACCGCCGTCGTCTGCCCGGCCGCCGCCGGGGGTCGAGGCCGTGGACGCAGACGCGTCCGGGGCGCCGGACTCCGTGGATGTGCTCGCCACCTGCCACGCCGCGGCGAAGCGCTCGTAGACGGCGCGTGCCCCGGCGTCGAGCGCCGTCGGCTGGAAGCCCGCGGTCGGCCGGTCGGACGCGAAGATCCCCACGGCGTCCGGGCCGAGCTCGCCCGCGAAGTCCGGGTCGCACTCGGCCATCGTCGAACCGATCAGGGCGCCCACGTGAAGGCCGGCCGCGAGCATCGCTCGCCGGAATGCCACGCCGTCCGGGATGTGCGAGGCGAGGATGACGACGTCGGGCGCCGCCGCCTGGAGCTGATCCATGACGGTGGTCCAGTCCGGTGCCGCGAGGTTGTACGTCGCGCGGGTCACCCCGCTGACCCCACCCGCCGCCGCCGTTCGGGCGGCCGCATCGGCGACCGACGAGGCGTAGTCGTCCTGGGCGGCCACGATCGCCAGGCGGAGATCAGCGGCGGACCGTCCGAGCCGGGGGGCGAGCTCGGTGATCGCGAACGTGGCCGAGTTGGCACCCAGATTCGATCCGCTGGCGCCGACCCGGAAGACCAGCGGCAGGCCCTGCCCCGTGAGCCGGTCGGCGACCGCACCCGACTCCCAGTACACGATGCCGGCCGCGTCGGCTGCCTGGCTGGCCGCGATCGACAGGTCCGATGCGTACGTTCCGATCACGATGCCGACACCGTCCGCGGCGAGGGCCTGCATCGTGGACGGTGCGTCGGACCGGCTCTCGAGATCGTGCACCGCGAGCTCGATCGGGCGACCGCGCACCCCGCCATCGGCGTTGACGAGATCGGCGGCGATCCGGATCCCCTCGAGCTCGTCGTTCGCGAGCTGCCCAGCCGTGCCCTGGAGCGGGAACACGGCGCCGATCCGGATGGCATCGCCCGATCCGCCCTGCCCGGAGGGGCCGGCGGGCGGCGTCGTGCCCTGCGGCGCCGCACAGCCGGCAAGGAGCGCGAGTGACAGCGCAAGGGACGCCCCGATCGCGACCGTCGGGGCTGGGCGGAACCGGCCGATGGACATCACGGACCTCGTCGAGCGCGTGGGTGGTCGGGGGTGGGGCGGATGCCGGTGCATGTCAGCCGCGACGTCCCGGCCCTTTCCGGGCCTTTGCGCCGCGGACCGGCGGTTTGCTGGGCCGGCGCGGGCGCCGGATCGGCAGGAGCAGGGCGATCACGACGACCACCGAGCCCAGCGCGGCCAGCGCGCCCACGGCCCGCAGCCAGGGCCCGAGGTCGAACCCCTGCGCCTCCACCGTGCCGCGGGTCGCGAACTCGCCCAGCGTATCGACGTTGACGACGAACGCGTCGGGTTGCCCGCCCCGCAGGCTCGGCAGCGCCTGCCAGGTGCCGCTCGCGAGCGAGACGATCGTCACCCCGGTCAGGCCGGGCGGCGCACGCAGGATGAGGGTGACGAACGATCCGGACGCCACGGGGACCGCCGCGCCGGCGGCGTCGGTCACCGCGATCCGATAGGCATTGCCGGCGATCATCGTCGGCCGGCTCCGGCGGGACCGGCGCGATCGCGACCCGCAGCGCGGTCGTCCCCGGCGGCACCGTGAACGCGCCGGCCTGGGCGATCAGCTGCGCCTGTGGCGGGGTCTCCGAGGTGGCGGCCGAGAACGCCGGGCTCGCCGCCCCATCGACCGCCTGGCTGCCAGCGTACGAGGACGGGTCCCCGGCCTCCCCCGGCCCGGGCGAGAGGTAGCGATAGGGCTCCTCCACGACCACCCCGTCGTACAGCGGGGGCTGCCCGACCGGGACCAGCAGCTGGGTCGCGGCGATCACCGCGAGACCGGCCGCGAGCGACGCGATCCCGAGCCAGGCCCGGCGCACTCACTGCACCGTGAAGAACACCTCGGGCGACCAGACCCGAGGATTGAAGGGCGCGTGGTCGGAAGCCACGAACTCCGCCTTGAGCACGTAGGTTCCCGGCTGTACCGGCAGGTCGTTCTCGAGCTGGTAGTTCATCGACACCAGCACATTGTCGACGTACAGGTGCACGTGGCCCTGGTCGGGCCGGATGTTGGTGGTGGTCGCGGCCACGATCTGCGCGCCGGTGAGCGACAGCACCACGTGGACGGTCGAGCCCGTGATGGTCTCGCCCGACGTCGGCTGCACGATGTTCACGACGGCCGGCGACGACGGCCGCGCGGCGGGCACGGCCGACCCCGGAGCGGGTGCGCCCGAACCCCCGGCGCCGGCGGACGGCGCGGCGCCGGACGAGCCGGCGGCGCCGGACGAGCCGGCGGCGCCGGACGCGCTCCCGGCGGGGCTCCCGCAGGCCGCCAGCAGCAGCCCGAGGAGCAGGATCGGAGCGATGCGCATGGTGGAGCGTGCTGGGCGGCGATGGGTCATGGCAACCTCACGGCTGGACGTCGATGTCGAAATGCGCGTGGAGCAGCGAGCCGTCGGGGGCCGGTCCGGCGATGTCGGCGCCGAGCGAGCCCGCGGCGGCCTGGAGATCGGCGACGAAGTGTCCGGGCTCGAGCTGTCGTGGGACCGTGATCGTGGCCGGCTCCGACGCCGCTCCGACGAGGTAGGTCGCCGTCTGCACGGGCAGCTCCGTTCCGGCGGCGTCGAAGAACGTCGCGTGGAGCTCGTTGGCACCGGCGCGCCCCGGGTCGAGATAGACCTGGAGCGTGATCTGCGCCGCCAGGTGGGCGGTGAAGATGGTCGGCGCGCCCGGCGTGGGCAGGGTGTCGATCTGCAGGCCCGGAACGCGGGTGGCGATCGGGAGGGGCACCTCGACGGTGGCGCTCGGCGCCGCGATCACGGCGGTGACGTTCCAGATGCCGTCGAGCGAGAGGTTGCCGCCGGACGCGGCAAAGCCGCCGTCGCCGGTGGCCGCCAGCCGCACCGTCGAGCCGCCGACCGAGGGCGACGAGACGGGCTCGAACCGGAGCGAGACCGAGCTGGCCGGGACCGGGTCGCCGGAGTCGTAGTCGGCGAC
Source organism: uncultured Chloroflexia bacterium (assembly GCA_963841545.1). Classification (GTDB taxonomy): domain Bacteria; phylum Chloroflexota; class Limnocylindria; order Limnocylindrales; family CSP1-4; genus CAIXZV01. The sequence continues at coordinate 446,287 of CAWJDE010000004.1, forward strand.
GGCCAGCGCGAACTGGTTGATCCCGGGCGTGCCGGGGGTCACCACCAGCCGGACCTTGACGGTCGTGCCGAAGTCGCTGCCCGTGGCGACGATCGGCGCCTCGGGCGGCTGGCCCGGCGCGGCGGCGTTCGAGGTGGGGGGCACGAGGTTGACCAGCAGGCCCGTCGCGAGCAGGACGACCGCGCCGATCGCCAGCTCGACGCGCCCGATGCGACGGAGGGGCTGCAGGGTGCGGACCGCTGCCGGGACGCTGAAGAAGTGGTTCACGGTGCCCAGGCCGCCCAGGACGACGAGGAGGAGGCTCTTCGCGATCAGGACCTGGCCGAAGTCGGCCGTCACCAGGGCGTCGACCGTGCCGACCTCCTGGATCGCCCGCACGACGCCGGTGACGGCGACCGTCACCAGGGCCACGCCGGCGACGCGGGAGAATCGCCGCGCGGCGAACGCGACGTCCGTGCTCGAGGCGCCGCGCATGCCCAGGAGCAGGCCCGCCAGGCCGCCCACCCACACGCCGACGGCCAGGATATGGAGCCATTGCACCGCGATCTGCACGGTCGTCGGGCCGCTCGCGGCCGCGTGACCGTTGAGGACGTCGACCAGCATGCCGAGTGCTGCGGCACCCGCGGCGAGCGCGTACCAGCGTCGTCCGACGGCGTTCGGACGGACGGCCATCGGCGCCACGATCAGGCCGGCCGTCGCGGCGGCGGCCACCCGGCTCGCGGCACCGGCGCCCAACCCACTCGCCATGAAGGCACCGAGGCCGGCTCCCGCGTCGGACGCCTGGACGGCGACGATCCCGGCGGCGCCGATCGTGGACATCAGCCAGCCACCGCCGGCAAGCCGGATCACCGACCGTGGTGGCCGCTGGTGGAGCAGCGCGCCGGTCAGCCCGGCCCCGAACAGGCCGATCAGACCGGCGTACAGGAGGAAGCGTGCGAGCGTCGCCGCCGGGGATGCCGAGGGGCTCGTCGGGGCGGCGGTGACCGCGCTGCCCGTCGTGCCCGGCGCCACCCCGACTCCGAATGCGAACGAGCCGGCCACCGTATGCCCATCGACCGTCGAGACCGTCCGCCAGGCCACGGTGTACACGCCCTCGGGGACGGTCCCGAGCGGGACCTGGAGCTCGAGGGGCTGACCAACAACGGCGGCCGATGGGCCGCTGGACACCACCCTGCCCGACGCGTCGAGCACCTTGACCGAGCTGAGTCCCGGATCGGGGGCTTCGCCGAACGTGAGGGTGACCATCGGAGGTGCCGCGGCGACGGTGCTCCCGGCTGCCGGGTCCGACGATTGCAGCAGCGCATGCGCGGTCGTGTCCCGGGGGAGCACGAGGGCTCCCCCGAGCGCGAAGCCGGCCACCGCGACGAACGCGACGAGCCGGGGCACCGCGTTCCGCCGGACCCGGATCACGTCGAGGGTGCGACCCTGCGGGTGGCGCGGATGGCCAGCCCGACGCCGGCGGCACCGACCAGGATCCCGGCGATCCCGAGCACCGTCCCGACGAGGAGCGCCCGGTCGGCCGCCGAGGCGGCGTCCGACGCCTTGGCGGCCACCGCATCGACCGACGCCTGGGTCGGCCCACCGGTTGTCTGGACGCTGGCGATCCGGGTGTCGATCCGGTCGAGCCGGGTCACGATCTCGGGGAGGGTCGGCAACGTGGTCGGGAACTGGATGTCGCTGGTGCCCTTGACCACGTCGAACGTCTCGTCACCGGAGGTGACCGTGATGTCGACGTCCTGGCCGTGGATGGTGCCGGTCACGTGGAACGTGTAGTCGCCGGGGGCGGTCGGGAGCAGCGCCGCGTCGTACTCGCCGAGGTTGCCCTCGAGCTCGATCGGGTCGAAGCCGGGCTCGAACGTCAGCGGCGACGTCTGCTGGCCACCGGTCGAGACGACGGCCGTGAGGTCGTCGGCGCCGAGGTCGACGACCGGCTTCTCATCGGCGTCGCTGATGATGACCTGGACGCCGTTCGACTCGCCGACATAGGTCGGCTCGTGCTGCCAGCCGATCTCGATGGTGTACGGGCCGGCGTGCTCGACCGCATGCGCGGCCACGGGACCGGCGATGGACAGTGCCAGGATGCCGGCGCCCGCCATCGAGATGGCGGCGATGAGTCTGCGGGAACGCAAGGTGGTACCTCCTGCCAGCGGGACCTTCCCGGCTCCGGACATGGGGAGCCGGGGCGGCGCGCGGCGGGACGTGTACGTGCCCGGAGGCGGGACCCGGGGCGCGCCGGGGACTAGGTGGCGGGCAGCGCGGGTGGAGCCCGGACGGCGAGCGCCCGACCGAGGATGGTCCCGGGTTGGCGGTCCGGGTCGGCGCATGCCGGACGCGCCCGGGATGCCGGCCGCAGCCGCGGTCGCCTGGCGGCAGCGAAACGCGCGATCAGGATCGCGCGGCGCCAGCGGATGAGCGTGCCGACGAGCGCGACGACGAGCGCGACGCCCGCGATGACGAGCAGCGCGTTCGGATATTCGCTCGAGCCGAGGACGCCCAGCCCGGGAAGGGCCTCACCGGCCTGGAGGTGCTCGGCGTTCTCCTGCACGAGGAACAGCAGGGCCGTGACGATCGTCAGTCGTGCCCACAGGCCTGCCAGGCCGCGCCCGAACCCGGTGACCGCCGCCTCGGGCTCGGGGACCGCCCGTGCCAAGGCGCCGACGTGGAGACCGAGCTGACGCAGCCGCCACAACGCCGTGGCCAGGAGGCCGGCACCAGCGCCGAGCACGACCAGAACTGCGTCGGTCCATGGATCACCGTGGCCCGACCGGGCAAGCGCCTCGCCGGACGCCGCGCCGTAGGCGAGCACGAACACGAGGTTGTGGGCCGTCACGAGCGCGACGGCCGCCATCGCCACGAACTCGAGCCAGCGTCGCGCCATGCCGCGGACGATAGCGGGTCGAGCCCGATTGCGTCCGCGGCGTCCTCGCTGGGCTCCTCGCCGGCGCCGGCGCCCGACGGCCCGCACGCTGTCGAGACCGGCCGCCGGCACTCCCCGCGAGATCCGGGCAGGGCCACGGCCGCTGGCTGGGGCTTGACAGCGATCGCTTGTCAAGCCCCTTGACCAGGGGTACCCTGCGCAGCCGGCGGCCTGTCAAGACTTGACAGGCCCCCAGTGCTATCCGCCGGTTGCGTCCCCGGGCCGTTGGGGGCGTGACCACGGGACTGGAGCATCGCTTGGCCGTCGGCGTCGTTGCCGAGATCAAGGGCCGGCTCCCCGTCGCGGACGTGGTGGGCGAGTCGGTGCAGCTGAAGAAGGCGGGCACCACCCTCAAGGGCCTGTGCCCGTTCCACGGCGAGAAGACCCCGTCCTTCGTGGTGACGCCTGCGCGCGACACCTGGCACTGCTTCGGGTGCGGCAAGCACGGCGACATCTTCACGTTCCTCATGGAGCGCGACGGGCTGTCGTTCCCCGAGGCGCTCCGCGCGCTTGCCGGCCGGGCCGGCGTCGAGGTCGACGAGCGGAGCCGCCGCGAGGACGCCCGCAACGCCCGGTTGCGCGAGGTGCTCGAAGCCGCGGTCGCCTTCTATCACGCGGTCCTCCTCCATTCGAAGGGTGGCCAGCCGGCGCTCGCGTACCTGCGTGAGCGCGGCTTCACGGATGCGACCATCGAGCGGGCCCAGCTGGGCTGGGCGCCGGGTGGCTGGGACACCGCCATTCGCCAGCTGGCGTCGAAGCGCCAGGTCACGGCGGCCGAGCTCATGGAGGTCGGGCTGGCCAGCCCGCGGCAGCGCGGCGGGGGCGCCTACGATCGGTTCCGCGAGCGCGTCATCTTCCCGATCCGGGACGCGAACGGGCATGCGGTCGGGCTGGGCGGACGGATCCTGGGCAAGGAGGGGTCTCGGGACGGTGACCAGGATCGTGGCCCGAAGTACCTCAACTCCCCGGCGACCCCGCTGTTCGACAAGAGCCGGACGCTGTATCTCATCGACCGGGCGAAGTCGGCCATCCGCAAGAGCGGCCAGGCCGTGATCGTCGAGGGCTACACGGACGCGTTGATGGCCCACCAGGCGGGCTTCGACAACGTCGTCGCGAGCCTGGGCACCGCGCTCACGCCGGGGCAGGTCGCCCTGATCACCCGCTACGCGAAGCGGATCGCGCTGGCCTACGACGTCGACGCTGCGGGCGAGAAGGCAGGGACGTTCGGGGCGACGGCCCTCGAAGAGGTCATCCGCCAGCTGGCACGGGACGATGCCGGGGTGCAGCTCGATGATGTCCGGGTGGTGCGCCTGCCGGCGGGCCGCGACCCGGACGAGGTGCTGCGCGACGAGCCCGACCGGTGGCGGGAGGAGGTCCGCACGGCGCTGCCGATCGTCGACCACCTGATCGACGTCCACGCGCGCGCCCATGACCTCAAGACGCCCGGCGGCAAGGCTCGCTTCGTCGACGCCGTGATGCCCGTCCTGCGCAACCTGCCGGCGCTGATGCGCGAGCCGTACATGCAGCGGATCCAGACCCTGTCGGGGATCGACCAGGGGGCGCTCTCGATCGCGCTGCGGGGTGGGGGAGCCCGTCACCTCGATGGCCGCTTCACCGCCGACGCCGTGATCCGCGCCGCCGATGCCCTGCCGGTCAACGACATCCTGCGCGGCGTGTCCCGAACGGAGCAGGAGCTGCTGCGGCTGGTGCTCCTGGTGCCCGAATCTCACGACACCGTGCTCGAGGGCCTGGCGCCGGACCGCCTGCCGTCGCAGGTGGCCCGCGAGCTGTACCGGGCGATCGTCCTGGCGCGAGCGCGCGACGATCACGGCGTCCGGCCGCCGTACGCGCTGGCGGCGATCCTCGACGGCCTCGACGACGAGAGCCGGGCGCTGGGGCAGGCCCTGGTGTCTCGTACCGGGCCGGATCCGCGCGAGCTCGGCGACCGCGCGCTCGCCTACGAGATGGAGCGTCTCGTGCTCGAGCTCGACGACCTCGAATGGCACGAGCAGAGCAGCTTCAACCGCGATTCCATGGTCGAGGCCGAGCGCGACGGGGATCGCGAGGCGATCGACCACCTCACCCTGGAGCGGCGGCTCCTCAACGAACGGCGGCGGTCGCTCGACCGGCGCCGCGACCAGACCAGGCTCCTCGCCCGCGCGGCCGTTCCGGCGGGCTGAGCGCAAGGCACCGCAGCAGACCATCCACCTCGACCGAACCCACGCCCGACGCCGATCACGCGTCCCAACCCCCCGAGCGAAGGGAGGAACCCGACGACATGGCCGATCCCCTTGACAAGCAGCTGGTCGAAGCCGTGCTCGCGTCGCGTCCCCGCAGGACGCGCCAGGAGCTCGAGGAGGCGAAGCTCGCCACGATGCGCCCTCGACGCGATTCCACGGCCCCGGCCACGGCCCCGGCCGCGAACGACGATGACGACGAAGACACGGACATCGACGAGGAGTTCGACCCGAGCGCTGCCGATCTGGAGCTCGACGAGGAGGACAGCGACCAGGACCTCGACGAGGATCGGCCCCGGCGCTCGAAGGAGCTGAGCCTCGAGGTCGTCGAAGAGGTGGTGGCCGAGGGGGTCCGCGTGCCGCCCGGGGTGGATGCCCCGGCGAAGCTGACCTCGAGCGAGGTCGAGGAGCCGTCCGCGGAGGAGCTCGAGGCGCTGTCAGCCGACATCATCGGGATCGACGACCCGGTGCGGATGTACCTCAAGGAGATCGGCAAGGTCGCCCTCCTGACCGCCGAGGAGGAGGTCGTCCTCGCGAAGGCGATCGAGCTCGGCGAGCAGATCATCGTCGAGCCCTGGAAGGCGATCCTGTCGCTCCACGAGTGGACCCTGCACGACACCGAGCGCAAGACGCGGACCACCAAGCCGCAGCACCTGCTGCCGTTCGGGCCCGAGACCCACAAGATGGTCGCGGACGCACTTGCCTGGCCACAGAGCGCCGACCTGTTCGTGCCGTCACCCGACTTTCACCTGATCCGCGCCGGCAAGGACGCCCAGTCCGAAGGCACGCACGCCCTGCTCAAGGAGGCGCGGGCGCTGGTGTCCGCCTACAATCAGGACCCCGGTCCGGCCACCTTCCAGGAGCTGGCTGACTGGTCCTATCTCTCGGTCCACAACGGGGATCTCGACTCGCGCGACAACCCCGGGTTGCGCGCGATCTACGACTGGTCGCGGGACGACGTTGCGTTTCCGTCCCTCCAGCGCTGGGTCGAGGATGGCAACGACTCCGACCTGCTGCGCCGGATGGGCTACAGCCCGGAGGTGCCGCCGGAGACCAAGATGCGGGACCGGCGCGGCGAGGTCGTGCGCATCGGCCGCGACGCCCGCGAGCAGCTGACCTCGGCGAACCTGCGGCTGGTGGTCTCGATCGCGAAGAAGTACATCGGACGCGGGATGTCGTTCCTGGACCTCATCCAGGAAGGGAACATCGGGCTCATCCGGGCGGTCGAGAAGTTCGATTTCGAGAAGGGGTTCAAGTTCTCGACGTACGCCACGTGGTGGATCCGGCAGGCCATCACGCGAGCCATCGCGGACCAGGCGCGGACCATCCGGATTCCCGTCCACATGGTGGAGACGATCAACCGCCTCATCCGGGTCTCGCGCCAGCTGCTCCAGGAGCTTGGTCGCGAGCCGACCGTGGAGGAGATCGCCGAGGCCATGTCGCGCGGCCAGGAGGTCGCCGTCACGCCCGAGAAGGTGCGCGAGATCATCAAGGTCTCGCAGGAGCCGGTGTCGCTCGAGACGCCGATCGGCGAGGAGGAGGACTCGCACCTCGGCGACTTCATCGAGGACCGTGGGGCGCTCGCCCCGGCCGAAGCCGCCTCGCACCAGCTGCTCAAGGAGCAGGTCGAGGCCGTGCTGGACTCGCTCACGGGGCGGGAACGGCGGGTCCTCCAGCTCCGCTTTGGCCTCGAGGACGGGCGTGCCCGGACCCTCGAGGAGGTCGGCAAGGAGTTCAACGTCACCCGCGAGCGTATCCGCCAGATCGAGGCCAAGGCACTGCGCAAGCTCCGCCACCCGTCCCGGTCACGCAAGCTCAAGGACTACCTGGAGTAGCGTTCCCGACCGCCCGGCCCCGGCCGCGCCCGCCGACACCTCACCGCCGCGCCCGCCGACGGCCTCTCCGTCGCGCCCGCGGACGGCCTCTCCGCCGCGCCCGCCGACGGCCTCTCCGCCGCGCCCGCGGACGGCCTCTCCGCCGCGCCCGACGCCACCCGAGACGCGACGCCCGGCAGCTGCCCGGCCGAGCTCGCGGACCGGTGGGTGGGTGTCCTCCGGTTGGTCGATTCGCAGATGGCTCCAGACAAGCGGAACCATCGGTTGAGGTTGATCGCCGCCGCGAAACGGGATGATCCGCGCTCGGCGCCCGGATGATCAGGTTTGGTCGCGCGTTTGGTCGCGCGGGCGCCGGACATTGTTCTCGCCCTCGAGCCCGACCTCGGTGCCGGCGAGCCAGGCGGTGATCCGCCCGTGGGCGTCAGGGTCGATCGAGTAGACATAGCCGCGCCCGTCGATTCGCGACCGGACGCGCCGCACCAGACCGGCGTGGTGCAGCAACGAGAGCTGCCGGCTGGTCGCCGGCCGGCTGCGCCCGATCTCATTCGCGATCGCCGATGGCCGGCGTGGTCTCACGGCCAGCAGCGCGACGATGCTCCGCCTCGTGTCGTCGGCCAGCAACGCGATCCTGATCCCGTTTCGCCTCGGCATCAGCGCATCCTGATCGCCGCCGCTTGGCTGGCGCTCATCGCCGCCCAGGCCTCCACGAGCGCGCTCCGCGATCCGCGCCGTCCACCCGATAGGTCCGCGTGCCTGGAACCATCGCGACATGCGCCGGCGGGGCGATGGCGCTCCGCGATCCGCGCCGACCACCCGATAGGTCCGCGTGCCTGGAACCATCCCGACATGCGCCGACGGGGCGATGAGGCGATGGCGATCCGCGCCGTCCACCCGATAGGTCCGCGTGCCTGGAACCATCCCGACATGCGCCGGCGGGGCGATGGCGCTCCGCGATCCGCGCCGTCCACCCGATAGGTCCGCGTGCCTGGAACCATCCCGACATGCGCCTCGGAGGAGGAAGGGCGAGCTTTCCTAGGGCGCCAGACGGTCCCGAAGTCGACCCGCGAGATCGGCGACCGTGGCCACATCGGCACGTGGGGCCGCGTCGTCGCTGGCGTGCCAGGGCACCTCGTCGGGGGTGCCGGCGAAGCGGCAGATGAGGTGCTCGTGGAAGTGGGGCACACGTCGGCCGATGACCGCGGCGAACACGAACTCCGGGCTGACCGTCTCTCGCAGGGACCGGGCGAGGCGGGCACGAAGACGACCGAGGGCGGCGGCCTCTTCGGAGGTCAGGTCGTCGAGGTACGCAGCATGCCGGTCGCTCTCGACGACCAGGTGACCGAGTGACGCGGTCCCATCGTCGGCCGGCGGCGCGTGCCACACCCAGAAGCCGTCGATGCGCCCGATCAACTCGCCGCCCAGCGGGCCCTGGCCGCGGTGCCTGGCGCAGATGACGCAGGCGTCGCTGTCCCGAGACACGACCCCGTCCTCCCTGAATTCAGCCGATCGATGCTCGGCGATTCTGCCCGCTCGAGCGGAACCGCGTAGAGTCAGATCATGCCCTCGCAGGCCTACGCGCTCGTCACCCTGTTCACGCTCTGCTCGCTCGTGCTGGGTATCGCCGCCGTCCGGATGGCCGCCGTGATGGGTGGCCCGCGGAACCGCGCCGCGCACGTCCTGCCGGTGCTGGCCGCCTTCGGCGCGTTCTACCTCATCGGGCACCGCCTGGGAATTGCGCTCGGGCCCGAAGTGGCCCTGTTCGGGTTCCAGGTGGCCCTGGCCGGTGACCTGGCGATCGGGCTGATCGCGGCCATGGCGGCGGCCGTGACGCAGGCCGCGGTCGTCCGCGCACGCGCCCGTCGCCTGTCGCCCGGCTAGCCTGTCGCTCCGGCCAGCCCGTCGCCGGCCGAGCCGAACCCGGGGCGCGCCGGGTGGCCGTGCCTGGCCCGCAGCGTTGACGCGAACAGTATGGTCGTGTGCATTCGCGCAAGGCACCGGAGGACTTGGCGATGCAGGGAGCGGGGACCCCGAGTGGGCGTGCCGTGGCCTGGCGGCTGCGCGGGATCGCGCTGGCCACCGGCGTCGCGATCCTGGTTGCCGCCGTCGCCTTGGCGGGCCGGCCGCCGGCGGCGAGCGCACAGGACGAGAACCCGCTCCTCGACTTCCTCCAGGCCGCCGCGGCGGCAAACGGGAAGTCGGTCGTGGTCGACGGCGACATCGTCCGCGTCGATGACCCGGTCGGCGACGAGGTGGGGGCGACAGATCCGGCGGCGGACATCGTCTCGGGGCAGTACGGCTGGCTGGACATGGTCCCCGATTGGCTGCTCATGCGGTTCGACTGCGAGGATCCCGCGGTCGCCTGCGGCGATTCGGGCAGCGATCCGGCCGCCTTCGGGGACGGCGCCTACCTGTTCCTCGAGCGCATGGCCGGGCCGCCCTCGGCGATCGATCCGGCCAAGCGCGGCGAGTGGGGCCCGATCCTGACCCTGATGCAGTACCCGACGGGGCCGGCCGGCCAGGGCCCGTTCTCGGGTGCGAGCCATGCGGTCATCAGCCGCGTCATGGGCGACATGCGCACGGTCCTGTACTTCGCGTACACGAACGGCCAGTTCAACGACTACCGGACCAACAGCCGCTCGCTGCGAACCGGCAACGACGTGCTCACGATCATCCCGAAGGCCAAGGAGATCCTCACCAAGCCGATCGGCTGGGACGTCTACGGCTACTCGTCCGACGGGACGCCGGGCGGCACCGCGCGCGACACCATCCGCAACCTCGACGGCGGCAGCATGCTGGCCTTCGATTCGACGCCGTCGATCACGTTCGGCGAGGCGCCGGCAGCCTCCTCGGCCCCACCGTCGGCGGTGGCGTCGTCCACGGCCGCGCCCGAATCGGCGTCCCCGAGCGCGGCGCCGACGTCGGCGCCTACCGCCACCGCGTCGCCGGCGCCCACGGCCACCGGCGGGACGACCGCAGCCGGTGGCGGCGGGGTTCCATGGTGGCTGGTGATCGTGATCGGCCTGATCCTGACCGCCGTCGGCGCCCTGCTGTTCGTTCGTGGCGGCCGTCGCGGCACGCTCGTGGCGGTCACGGCTCCAACCGACGATCCGTGCCCGCCGCTGCTCGCGGCGGCACGAACGGCTCGCGCCGCCTGCGACCAGGCACGGTCGGCCGCCACCGCGGCGGCCGATGCCGCCCGGGCCCGCGACGCGGAGGCAGCCGCCGCCCACGAGGCGCTCGATCATGCCCGCCGGGTCCGCGAGGCGGCGGAGCACGAGCTCGAGCGACGCCAGCAGCCGCCGGACCACGGTCGAAGCTGGGCCTCGACCGGCGACGGTGGCCGCCACGTCGTCGAGGACGAGTACGACCTCAAGCTGCGCGAGGATGCGCGGGCCGCTGCGAACGCCGCACACGACGCCGCGGCGAGGGGTGCGACCAGCGATGCCGAGCGGCGCCAGGCTCACGATGACTGGCAGCAACGCCTCGATCAGATCGACACGCCCGAAGGCCTCGACGACCTGCGTCGGAACGACGCCCGGGGCCGAGCGCAATGGGTAAAGGACGCGCAGCAGGCGCTCGACAGCGCTCGTGACGCCGAATCGCGGGCGCAGGATGCGGCGGACCGGGCAGACGCGGCCTCGCGCGCTGCTGCGGCCGCCGCCGCCACCGCCCGGCAGCGTGCCGACGAGGCGTGCGCGCGTGCGGATGCCGCCGAGCAGGCGGCCATCGACGCCGGCTGCCTGCCGGGCAAGGCCGCCGCAGCCCCGGAACCGCCGGCGCCTGGCCCTGCGCCAACGCCTCCACCCGGCACGCCGTCACCAGGCCCGCCGCCGCCCGGCACGCCGCCGGAACCCGGACCGACCGACCCTGGCGGGACGCCACAAGGACCCGCGCCGACGCCGACCCGGGAGCGGCCGCGGGTGTGCCCGGACGACGCCCCGCCGCGAGTCACGACGAGAGCCTCGGTGGAGGTCGACCTGTTCGTCATGGCCCAGGCACGGCTCAAGATCGACGGTGCGTTCATGTTCGGTGACGACGACGCGGACGCGGCGCTCAACGGCCTCGACCAGACGCTCGCCGTGACGGCCACGGTCATGGCGCTGCCGGGCGCGGTGATCGACCCCATCGGCTCGCTGCTCGGGTCGCTCGGCCTGCCCGGGTTCGACACCGTGACCACGGAACCGGCCAAGGCGGCTGCCGATGCCCTGCGCCGGTTGAACGACCAGCTGCGCGAGAAGCGCCAGATCGGCACCTGGATCCTGTCCTGTCCGCTCCAGCGCTACCGGTTCTCGTGCCGGGTCACGGAGACCTGCGTCGACGGTCAATGGGTCGTGACGGCCCGCGAGGTCGTGGGCGAGCGGCTCGGCAGCCCGCGGTGGGTCGACAGCCGCCCGTTCGAGATGGTCGATCCGGCGCACGAGGCAACGCGCGCCTGGCACCTGCTCACGAACGAGTTCAACACGCGGAACCGCCGGTCGCAGCAACAGGTCCAGCGGCTGGAACAGGCCTGCGCCGGCTGATCGCGTGCCGCCTGCCCGCGGGGCCACCGGTACCGCGGCTCCGGCGCGACAGCTAGCCCGGTGAGCCGCAGTCGGTGAACCAGCGGATCGCACCATCGACGAGGGCAAGATGGATGACCCGCGGGACCGTGGTGGGCGCGGGACTCACCGCGACGCTCGAGGTGACCACCGCGTTCACGGTGAGCGCGGTGGGGATCGTCGTCGTCCGGCCGTCGGTCGTGTAGTCCCATGCCGCCGGACCTTCGACCGACACGACCTCGACGGCGTAGCTCGGATCGGTTGCCACCGCCGACAGCTCGGTCCGGCAGGCCTTCAGGCCATAGCGGTCGATCACGGCCTGGTGGAGCTCGTCCACGAGCGTCTCCGTCGTGCCGGCCTGGATTGCGGCCGCCAGGCGGCCAAGGAACGCCCGGGCAAGCCCGTCGACGTCGGGCGTCGCCGATGGGGCGATGGTCGCGGATGGGGTGGTGGTCGGCGTCGGAGCGAGGGTCGGGGACATGGCGGGGGTCGCGGGGGTGGCGGTCGGCAACGTCTCCGCCGGCGTCGCTGCGGACGTGGACGACGCCGCAACCGTGGGGCTGGCGTCCAACGGCGAGCCGGTCTCGGGCGTCCGGGTCACGCTCGGCGTCGGCGTTCCGGCAACGAACGCCGTCTGCGGCGCGGAGCCCGGCTGCAGGACCGCCCCGGCCGCGCCGACGAGCACGAGCAGCCCGCCGCCGAGCATGAGCGCCAGTCCGCTTCCCCGCCTGCCGTCCACGACGACGACGATACCCATCCCGTCGCCCGCCGACCAGCCCCGGATGCACGCTGCCACGCTCGGGACGGGGCCCGGGCGGACGGAGCTAGGAGTGGCGCAGTCCCTCGGGAACGTCGCCCGGATCGTCGCCGGTGGCGATGGGCAGCCCGGCGCGAGACCAGTCGCTGTACGAGCCCGGGTAGAGGATCGGATCGGGCAGGCCCGCGACGCGCATGGCCAGCGCGTGGTGACAGGCGTTGATCCCGCTGCCGCAGGACACGACGACGTCGGGGCCCGGGAGATCCTCGAACCGTCGCCGGAGCGCGGCGGCCGGCAGGAACCGTCCGTCGGCGTCCAGGTTCCCGATCAGCGGCAGGTTGCGTGCGGTCGGGATGTGACCGGCAACGGGATCGACGGGCTCCAGCTCGCCCCGGTAGCGCTCGGGCGCCCGGGCGTCGATCAGGGTCAGGCCGCCGAGGTGGTCGATCAGCGCATCGCGGTCGATGGTCCGGGTCCACGCGCCGCCCAGCGTCAACGTGCCAGGGTCGGGGCGGGGCACCTCGTCGGTCAGTGGCCCGCCGGTGGCGGTCCAGGCCGCGATCCCGCCGTCGAGCACGTGGACATCGCGATAGCCGAGGTCGTCGAGCATCCACCACAGCCGGGCCGCGATCGACCCGGCCGCGTCGTCGTAGGCGACGATCGTCTGGCCGTCGGTGAACCCGAGCGCGGCCATGCCGGCGGCGAACGCGGCGGGCGCCGGCAGCGGGTGGCGGCCGGGACCCTCGGGCGCGACCAGGTCGCGGTCCGCGTCGACGAACACGGCGCCCGGCAGGTGCGCGATCGCGTAGTCCCGGCGTCCCTTGCCGGGATCGGTCAGCCACCAGCGGACGTCCGCCAGGCAGAGCCGCGGGTCGCCGAGCCGAGCGAGCAGGCCCTCGGGGGTGATCAGGCTCACGGACGGCTCACCCGGAACCCTGGACCGGCAGCACCGCGACATTGAGCCAGCGTGCTCCGGTTGCCCGGCGGACGGCGAAGGTCAGGTCGAACGGTGAGGTCTGTTGGGACACGAGCGTGCCGGCCGCGTCGTACGTCTCGTGGATCACCGTCCCGTGCGACACGAAGCCGAGGCTGAGACCGGTCTGCATGCCGAACGGGATCAGCAGCCTGACGTGCATCGTCTCGAACTGGTACCGGTCGACGACCGTCGTCCCGGACGCGATCGAATCCTCGAGCCGGCGCTGCATCTCGCTCAGCCGGTCGCCGTGATCGACCGCCGTGAGCAGGGACGGGTCGTGCTGGAGCAGCGCCCGGCTCTCGACCGCGAGGTTCTCGGCCAGCGTGACCACGACCGCCTGCATCCCGGGACCGGCGATCTCGTGGTCCCAGTCGGCGACCGACTGCTCGACGCTGATCGCGGGCAGGGTGGCCGGGTCGACCTGGTGCGGCACCCCGCTGAGCGCCTCGGCCGCGTCCGGGAGGACGAGCCCCCGCGCCGGCGTGCCGGCTGCCACGATCCCGGCCCCGACGACCAGCACGGCAACCGCGGCGACGGCGACCCGGGCCGTGATCCGTGCCAGCCCGGCCGCCGGGTTGCCGCCCGTCGCCAGGCGTGCTGCGAACCGCCGGACATCGTCCGCCACCGATCGTGGCTCGGGCAGCACCCGGTCCAGGACCGGACGCACCGCGCACATCACCACCAGGCCCGCCAGCAGCCCGACCTTGGCCCCGAACTCGTTGGTCTGCGGTGCCATCAGCAGGACTGACGTCACGGCGACCAGCAGCCCGAACACGACCCGTCCGACCTGGCCGCTGGGCGAGGTCCGGGGGTCGGTGATCATGAAGAACAGGAAGATGAGGACCTCGGGCGAGGTCACGATCACCCGCCAGTAGTCGACCCCGCACACCGGCGCGAACGCCCAGCTCGCGACCATGCAGTGGCCGGAGCCCGCGAGGATCCCGAGCCCGACCGCGAACGCCACCCAGAACGTCGCCGCGAGGATCAGGAAGTGGAGCCGCCGCGTGATCAGCAGCCCGCCCACGACGATGACCGCATACGCCGCGAGCATCCAGCCGTCGAGCGGCGCCCACCAGAAGTCGAGCGGCTCGATCCGCGAGCTGCCCAGGACCACGAACGCCACCACCAGCCCGACGTTGGACGGGTTGAACACGTGCGAGCCGTGATAGCGGATCACGTACTTGGACAGCAGCGATAAGCCGGCGATGATCGCGAACACCCACCACGCGTCGAACGTCCAGTGGTCGTCGGACGCGGTTCCCACCACGCGCAGGATGAGCGCGACCCCGCTGCCGGTGAGCATCGCGCTGGCAGGCCACACGAACGACCTCGTCTGGCGGAAGGTGATCGCGATCTCGATGACGGCGCAGGTGAGGATCGCGGCCAGGATCTGCGGCACGCTGACCCGGAAGCCGAGCGCCACCTGGCCCAGGACGTGGATGGTGATGATCACGGCGGCCACGTGCAGCCGCGGGTCGCGGATGCTGGGCAGGATGACGGGGTAGCTGGTGCCGCCGAGGCTCAGCGCGCGCGCCGTCACCGGCGGTGACCGGCGTCGCCGGTAGTGGCTCGCGCGCGTCGACGCGATCCTATGGGCAGGACCGGAGATCGCATCGTGCATGTCATCGCCATGGCCGCCGCCTAGGATACGCACAGCGAACCAAGCGGCGAGCAGCACACCGACCTGCGAGGGATCCGACCATGGCACGAGACGACGAACGGCTCATCCGCGCCCGGCAGGCGCCCATCGTTGGCGGGCTGCCCGACGTCCCGGGCATCGTTGCCGCGATGCAGCTGACCCCCGGCCTCGGCCTCCACCTCCGTGCCCTCGCCGACGAGGTGCTCGTCAAGGACTATCCCGGCGCCACCATCAGCCGCGCCCAGCGCGAGATGCTGGCCACGGCGGTGTCCGCCCAGAACGACTGCTTCTTCTGCATGGACTCGCATGCCGCCCACGCCACGGCGCTGCTCGAGCGCGGCGAGGCGCAGGACCAGGTTCCGCTGCTCGACGAGCTCAAGCAGGGGTCGTCCGATGGCTTCGACGAGAAGATGCAGCGGCTGATCGAGATCGCGCGGCTCGTCGGGCGCAACGCCCGCGAGATCGAGGCGTCCGACGTGGAGGCCGCCCTGGCGGCGGGCGCGACCGATGCCGACGTCCAGCTCGCGGTGCTGATCGCGGCCGCGTTCTCGATGTACAACCGGATGGTCGACGGGTTCCGCGCGAAGACGGCGCCCAGCACCGACGTCTACCGGTCGCGGGCCGAGCAGATCGCCGACCACGGCTACAGCCTCCCGCAGCCGGCGGCCGCCGGCTCCTGACCCGTCCCGACGCCTGGCCGTCCCGGCGCCTGACCGTCCCGACGCCTGACTCCGGACGCTTGCCCCTGGGGACGTCTGCGGCCGGACGACTCGCGGCCGTCGGTCGCGCCGACATGACCGATCGGGGGGATCGTCGCTCGCGAGCGGGCCTGCTATCCTCTGGCCTCGGCGCCGCGATGGCGCCCGCGCCCGGGCCGTCAGCGACCCGAGGCGCCTCGCTCCGGCGTAGCTCAGTGGTAGAGCGGGCGGCTGTTAACCGCTTGGTCGTAGGTTCGAATCCTACCGCCGGAGCCATTTCTTGTCGTTGACTTCCTAAGTATTATCTAGGATGTGAACGACAGCATCGCCACCCAGCCCGACCACGAGGCGCTGTTCGAGACGGCCAGTGCGCAGGCCGGCTACTTCACGGCTGCCCAGGCGCTCCGCCACGGCTTCAGCTCGGTGCTGCTCACCCACCACACGAAGACGGGCCGCTTCCTGCGCGTCACCCGCGGCCTGTACCGCCTGCGTGACTATCCCTCGGCGCCGGACGAGGAGATCGTCGCCGCCTGGCTGCGCCAGGCGCCCGACGCCGTGGTCTCCCATGAGTCGGCCCTCGAGCTCCTCGGCCTGTCCGATGTGATCGCCGACAGGGTCCACCTGACGGTCCCGCGGGAGCGGCGGCGGCTGGTGTCGCAGCCGGGCGTGAGGATCCATACCACGACGCACCCGCTGGCCGAGGCCGATGTCATCAGCCGGCACGGCGTTCGGCTCACGGCGCCTGCGCGGACGATCGCCGACGTCGCGGCGGCGGGCATGGCGCCCGACCAGGTCTCGGCAGCCGTCAGCGAGGCGCTGCGGCGAGGGCTTACCACGCCAGCACTTCTCCGCGGGGCGGCTCGCTCTCGCGGTCATCGGGTCCGGCGGGTGGTCGAGGCCGCGGTCGCTGGAGCCGCCAGATGAGATACGCGTCGGCGGGTGCATTCCGTCGCGCGCTCGAGACGCGCCTCGCCGCACAGGCGCGCGAGACGGGCCGCTCGCTCGTTCGCCTGCGGAAGGAGGTCGCCTTCGATCGATTCCTCGCTCGGATGTTCGCAGTCGCTCCGGACGGCTGGGTCCTGAAGGGCGCCCTGGCGCTCGACTACCGTTTCGGTGACCGAGCCCGTACGACGAAGGACATCGACCTCGCTAAGGTTCTGACCTCGGGAACGCAATAAGTGGCCGGCTCCGGCCCGCCGGAGCCACAATCATGCTGCATAGTATGACGCTCGCGTTATACTTCGCAGCATGTCGAGTCCACTCACCCGCCTGCGAGATGTCGCCGAAGGGCAGTGGGGCCTCGTCACCCTCCAGCAGGTCCGAGCCGCCGGCGTTGCCTGGCGCTCACTGACGAGGCTCGTGGAGGTCGGTCTCCTCGAGCGAGTCGCGCACGGCGTTTACCGCGTGCGCGGCGCGGCGGAGCCCGATCACCTCGACCTCCGTGCCGCCTGGCTCCAGCTCGACCCGGCTCGCCCAGCCTGGCAACGCCTTGACGACCCTGACGTCGCCGTGGTGTCCCACGCCTCGGCGGCCAGCCTCTATGGCGTCGGCGACCTGCGGGCCGATGTCCACGAGTTCACCATCCCCGCACGACGCCAGACGAGGCGGCTCGACGTTCGCATCCATCGTGGCAGGGTGGCGCAGGAGCGACGGATCCTGCTCGGCGGACTGCCGACGACGCGAGCAGGCTGGATGATCGGGCAGCTGCTGGCCGACCACGTCGACGCCGATGCCGTGGCCGAGATCACCCGTGAGGTGCTGGAACGCGTCCTGGACTACCCGGCTGTGATTGCCCACGCAGTCGGACCATACGCCCGACGGTTCGGACTGGAACGGAACGACGGGATGGAGCTCCTCGACGAGCTCCTGCGTCGGGCAGGGGCTCCGAACCGTGAGGGGCTGATCGCCGAGGCGCGACAACCATGAGCGAGCCTGGCTACGCCGACCCCGGCGCCCTGCGCCAGGCGATCGCGGATCGGCTGCGCCAGCTCTCCCGCGATCGGCCCGGCGCCCAGCTCAGCGACCTCCAGCGACAGTTCGCCTACGATCGGTTGCTGGCGCGGGTGTTCAGCACCGAGCCCGAGGCCTGGGTACTCAAGGGTGCGACCGCCCTCCTCGCGCGCCTCCATGGCTCTGCCCGGCACACGCTCGACATCGACCTCTACCGACGCGAGGCCCGCCTCGACGAGGCCGAGGCCGCTTTGCGGGCCGCTGCCTCGGCTGATCTGTGTGACTACTTCCGTTTCACGCTCGAACCCGGCCGGCGCATCGCCGAGGGCCGCACCACGCTGCGCGTCCCGGTCACTGCGTACCTCGGCGCGACCGTGTTCGCGCGCTTCCACGTGGACCTCGTGTCCGGCGTGCTCATGATCGGCGCGCCCGACGATGTCTCACCACTTGTGCCGGTCGAGCTGCCCGGCATCGTGCGCGTCCACTACCGCGCCGACCCGATCGCCGACCATATCGCGGACAAGGTCTGTGCCCTCGTGGAGGTGCATCCACGAGCCGGACGGCCTGCCCAGGCCAGCACCCGGTATCGCGACCTCGCAGACCTGGTGGTGATTGCCCACACGCAGCAGGTGGACGCCGCCGCGCTCCGGACAGCGCTGACATCGGAATCGGGCCGCCGTGGCATCGCGTTGCCCACGGCACTTGGCTCACCGGCCGCGCCAGGCTGGCGGACGGGGTATGCCCGCGTGGCAAAGGATGTGCCCGATCTCGCCGAACGGGACTTCGAGGCCGCCCTGGTAACCGTGAAGCGATTCCTCGATCCTATCCTCGGTGGGACCGCCACCGGGAGCTGGAAGCCGGACCGTCAGGTTTGGGCCTGACCAATCCTCTCGGATGCCCTCGCTCTACCGCTCGCCGCCGCGGGTCGCTCGTTCAGCGTGACCGTGATCGCCGACATCGTCGAGACGACGGGCGGCTACCCGTACTTCCTCCAGTTCTTCGGTGCCTACCTGTGCCGCAGCGTAGCCACCCCGGACGTCTCGGTTGACGACTACCGGGCCCTCGAGCCGGCACTCCTCCACGAGCTCGACGTCGCCTTCTTCGAGGACCGATTCGAGAGCGCCAGCCCGACCGAGCAGCGGGTGCTCGAGGCGATGGGCCGTAGCCATGACCAGGTCCGCATCGGCACGCTGCGCCGAGAGCTCGCCGACCTGTCCGGCCTCGACCTCCTGGTGCGGCGACAAGCAGCGGCCGAGCGGACGCGATCCGCCTGATGAGGCTATGGAAGGTCCGCGGAGAGCCTCCATGCAGCGTATGTGGACACGTCGCTGTGCTAATGTGTCCTCATGGCTGACGTCGGGATCCGGGAGCTGAAGCAGCGCCTGTCCGAGTACCTGGATCGGGCGGAACGGGGCGAGACCCTGCGGGTCACCGACCGGGGGCGACCGAAGGCGATGCTCGGACCGGTGCCAGGTCGTGGGCGTATCGAGGACGGGATCCGAACCGGCTGGATTACGCCCGGCTCCGGCGCGCCACTCGGCCGGGTGCAGCGCTCGAAGGCAGCGAGTCGGGTGCTGGTCGTGCTGGCCGAGGACCGCGGCGAGTGAGCACCTACGTTGACTCGAGCGCCTTGCTCAAGCGCTACGTGGAGGAGGCCGATTCGGCCGCCGCAGACGCCCTGCTGCGAGCCGGTGGTGAGCTCCTGACGGCCCGCCACACGATCGTCGAGGTCCGCCGCAACCTCGCTCGCCTGCTGTCGGGCCGCCCGCTTGCCACGGCCAGACGCGCGTTTGCCGAAGACCTGCGCTCCTTCTCGATCATCGAGCTCGACGAGGCGACCTGCGAGTCGGCCGCCACGATCGCGGAGACCACCGGCGTCAGAACGCTCGATGCCCTCCACCTCGCGGCCGCGCAACGCGTCTCCGCACCCGGGGTCGGCTTCCTGTCCTTCGATCTGCGCCAGGCGCAGGCAGCCCGCGGCCTTGGCCTGACGGTCGTGACTGCCTGACCGAAGCAGGCGCCTGGACGGACGCGGAGGTGAAGCCACCCTCGCGCGGGTAGACCACCGATCAGTTGGCGACTCCCTCGACCGTCCCTGGCGCCAGACGGATCGTCTCCACGCTGAGATCGGTTTCGGAGGCGCTGGCGCTCTTGAACCGCCGACCTCAACGTCCCGAAGTTGAGCGATCCGATCAGGCTGAAGGTCGAGCCGTTCGTCGAGCCGCTCTGGCACGGCCAACGGCGTCGCGGCTGCGGGCTTGCTGCGATGCTCGCCGGCACTCGACGCGGTGCCGCTGAACCGGAGAGGTCGGGGTGACCACCTAGTGGCAGGTCGCGCACGCGATGAGCGCGACCTTCAGCCAGTCGCGGGAGGGGGCTGGGTGGGGGAGCGGGATCGTCGCTGCCGCATCGCCCAGCGGATTCAGCACACGCTCGGCTCCCGCCCGCCGGAGCCACTCTATTACTGGATCCGACCGGTTACACCGTCGTCGGATGCCGTCCGCCAGATGGCGCCGGCATGCTCCTCGCGGCCGTCCACCGTGACCCGGTCGAGGAGGTCGCGCAGCCAGGCGAGCCTCGTATCGAGCGCACTGTTCTCGATGAGCCCGGTCTTCTCGTCCATCGTCTGCTGGACGAGCCGCTTCGATGTCGACAGCGGCTTCCGCACCTGTTCGAGGTTGTCGCGCTTCGCGACGGCTTGGCGCATCTCGGCGGCGACCTCGTCAATCTCGAGGGCGGTCCGCTCGGCGGCGTTCGGCTTGGCGGTCCGCAGCGCGCACCGGAGGTTGGCATCCTCGCGCTCGAGCTGGCGCACCCGGGCATTGGTCTGCGCGAGATCCGGACCCTGCCGCGCGGCCCGCAGGCGGATGTCCTCATTTCTGATCTCTACCATCTCCCGCATCGCCTTGGGTGTGATCAGGTTGCCGCGGGCGCCTCGCGCGGTAGCCGGTCACGAGGCGCCCAAAGGTCTCCTCCGCACGCGTCGTGCCTGTGCGAGGGTCGACGGTCGCACCCTTGTGCATCACGCAGCCTCCGTCGGCGGTGAGGGCCGTCCCAGTCGCGCGAGGACCGCCGCGTTGCCAACCAGCGATACGCCCGCTGCCGCTGCAGCTGTGGGATCGGCGCGGCCGGCGAGCAGCCGCACGATGGCGCGATGGGGTCCCGAGATGCGCACGTCGGCCTGTTCCGCGCTGCCGACGCGGGCGCTGACCTCACCATCGGCAGCCGTGATCGTCACCGGCTGCCCGTCCTCGGCGCGCAGCTCGATCGTCAGCGGAGGACCGGCAGTCAGCTGGTCACCGAGGAGCACCTCGGCGGGTAGGGCCAGCCAGTGTCCGAGGAAGGCATCGTCATCGGCGGCCTCGGCGAGCAGTGGCCCGCCCCAGCGACCGAGGGCCTTGAGCACCGGACGGAGCGCCTGGCCGCGCGGGGTCAGGTGGTACAGGGTCGTCGCGACTGGGGGTGGGGCGTCCTCGCGGGCGACGACGCCAGCCTGCTCGAGCTGCCGCAGCCGATCGGCCAGCAGGTTGGTGGCGATGCCGGGCAGCCCAACCAGGAGATCGGTATAGCGGAGGCCGTCGCGCAGCAACAGCTCGCGGACGATGAGCAGCGTCCAGCGGTCGCCGACGACGTCGAGCGCCTTGGCCATGGCGCAGTACTGGCGGTAGCTTCGCATGCCGGCACGTTAGCACAAGACACTCAAGTGCAACATTGACAAAATCAAGTATGCGTGGGTAGGCTGCGGCGACGTCGGAGTCCACGGAGGAGCAAGGTCATGCCCAACACGGTCGTCACCCCCAGTCCCGGTTTCGTCTCGATCGCGGTCAGCGACGTCGAGCGCTCGGCCGCCTTCTACGAGATCTACCTCGGCGCCATCCGCGACACGTTCGCGTGGGGTCCCGGGTCGGCAGTCTTCGTGGGCTGGCCGACGTTCGCCCTGAGCGGAATCCGGCAGCCGGGACAGCCAGGTCCGTCCCCGGAGTCGACGAGCATCCAACTGTGGTGGCGGGCCAGCGACGCCCAGGCGCTCTACGAGCGCGCCGCCGGCGACGGGGTCCGGATCCTGGCCGTGCCGTTCGATGGGCCGTTCGGTCGGACGTTCGCGATGGCCGATCCGGACGGCTACCGGATCACCGTCTACGAGCGCGACCAACCGCTCTTCTGGCCGCCGCGGGCGAGCTGAGGCATCGTCGAGGGACCGGCAGGGTCAGGTGGCGGTGTCTCGGTCGACGTCCGCCAGCCGCCGGGTGGCTCACCGACCGACCCTCGCGCACCCAGCCCGGACGTTCTCACGGGCTGCACGTTCGCGATCGCGTTGGTGCGCGCGCGCACCGATCCCATCATGCGTCCCTCGGATGGGGGGGTCGCCGTTCGCTCGCAGAGGATCCATCCTGGGCACCGAGTCCACTCCCAGTTGACCGAGAGGGTTGCCTCCGATGGTCCGGCTCACGGTCGCGTTCGCAGATGTCGATCACGCACGCCTCGCGGTCCGCTTCCTGGCCGGTTCATCCCTGCACATCACGGCGACCCAGCGGCCGACGAACGACGACACCGATATGGCCCTGGTCGACGTGGAGATCCCGAACCATGAGCGCTCGCGCCTCGAGACGCTGATCGCCGGGGTCCACGGTCTCCTGATCGATGATCCGCGAGAGGCGCGCCCGATCGTCTCGTAGCGGATGCACGAGAGCCGACCCGGCCGTTCGAGGGGACGACGACCGGCACCCGAGCTTGCACTCGCGCCCTGGGGAACGACAATCGGCTGGCCGTCGTCACTGGTGGCCGTCCCGAGGCTCCTCGCATACGGCAGGCGTCGCCGGAGCGGCGGCACGGTGTGACGGATGTTGATGGACAGGGGCCCCGGTGCGGGCGAACCGCCAAGCAATAGACTCGTCCACGTGAACCGCGCATGGGTGCTGCTGGTCCTGTCTGCGCTGGCTGGCTCCCTGTTGGGCCTGTTCATGGCATCGCTCCCGGCACCGTCTGATACCGGGACGTTCTGGGTCGGCAACTTCTCCGCCCCATGGGCAGCCCTCGCGTTCGCTGCAGGTTGGGCCCAACGGTCCCGGATCTGGGCCGCAATCGGCGCAGCGGCCGCGGAAGTTGCGATCGTGGTTGGCTTCTACGGCCTGGGTCTCGTCGACAGTCTCGCCGACCCCAGGAAGGTCCTCGGTCCCGCGCCATACCCTGGACTTCTCCCGTTCATCGAGACCGCGGTCGCCAACTGGCTGAGATTCGCCGGCCCCTGGGTCGTGCTCGCGATCGGGGCGGGTGTCATCTATGGTCTCGTGGGCCGATGGTGGGGCCAGTCTCGGTCGATTCTTGCCGGCGGTGCGATCGCGTTGCCGTTCATCGTTGAGCCGGTGGCGTGGCGCGTGTATGACGGCTTCCTCAAGGGTCCGTTCGTCGTGTGGTTCGTCGAGCTAGCCGTCGGCATCACGCTGCTCGGATGGGTCCTGGTGGCGAGGAGGCCACTGGCCGGCCGATGACTCGCGCCAGCTCGGACCGGCCACAAGGTCAACCGAACGGGTCGCTTGACGTCGCACGGAGCGGGTCACGAGCAACCCTGAGCGTCGCTCATCGGGCGTCCTCGTTGCTTGAGCGGTCTGACCGCCGTTGGCCGGGCCGACACGTTCGCCGGCAGGTCGCAACTGCCGACAGATGGCGCTTGACGGCGTCGGGACCACCCCTATCGTGAGGACGCGATTCCGAGCCGGCACGAGGGAGATGTCGTGAGCGTTTCGACCATGGCCCGCCTCGCCGAGGGCGATTCGGCCGAACCGGATTCGACGCTGCAGAGCGCACTCCGACTCGTCGCCGCCTACATCCCATCCGAGGCGATCGCGATCTACATCGCCGTGCTCGGACTCCTCAATCCGAGCTCCGCAGCGACTTCGCAGGACGTCCTGATCGTCCGCTTCATCTGCTTCGTGATCGGGCTCATCGTGGCGGTCAGCCTGCCGTTCGTGACCTTCAAGGGAGGCAACCTCACTCGTCGCGAGCAGCGCCGACGCCAGGGGATCGTCGCGGCCCTCGCCGCCGTCGCCTTCGCGGTCTACGCCGCGACGATGCCATCGTTCTTCATCTCGGGCACGATCCTGACGATCGGGTTCTCGCAATGGGCGGCGGTCCTCGCCATCCTTGTGGCCCTGTTCCTCCCGATCTTCGCCCGGAGGGCAGGGGTCCGGCGCTAGCCGCGTCGGCAGCGCGCCGCCAGCTTGGCGTCGGTTCCCGGACCCGGCGCTCGCATCACCCGTGACGGGGCGCGCCATCCCGACGGCGATGGGCGGACTCGGCCCGGCACGGGTCGATCGTCGGCGGCTGGTTTCGGTCGGTGGTCGAGGCTGCGGCAAGCGCTCTGTCGGTCGATGAGCCCGCCGCAACGGCCGCCGCCGGAGTTCACGGACGTTGTGGGCGGTTGAAGGACGCGTCCGCACGCTCAGCCGCTCGCGTCTTCATCGAGCCGGTGCCAGCGCACGATGGCGAAGCCGGAGGACAGGGCTGCCTCGAGTCGGCCGCGGTCAACCGTGCCATCCGCGACGAAGGGCATGAAGCGGGCGGCGCGCGCATCTCGCCCCAGGATGTGGCCCACGAGCCGCTCGACCTCGTCGGCATCCCGGACGAGCTCGGGACGGAGCTGCACCGACTTGCCGTTCAGGCGGGCCGAGATGGGCTCGCCATCGCGCAGGTTCAGCTTCCAGCGGCCACCACCCGGCGTGAGGAGATCGCGCTCGTCGCGGACATAGCTCACCGGCTGTCGATAGGGCTTGCCCGTCCGGCGGCCGCGGAACGAGATCAGCATGAGTGATCCGCTGAGCGGGGTACGGAACGGAAGACGCAGCAGCATGCGCATCGGCACGTTCACCGCGGCCATGAGCCTCGCCCGCCTCGCCATGCCCGGAGGGCGTCGCGCCGGAGCGGCAGCCGGCTCGCCGGCCGCCCCGGCGACGTTTCGTTCCTGGCCTGTCACGCTGCCATCTCTCCTCGCTCCGCCGCCGGTACTGTGCCGTGGGCAGGAGCGCCGGGCAGAAGCAATGCGGGCACAAGGGCGAGAGCCATCACGGCCAAGGCGACCCAGAAGGCCACCGCGAACGCCTCCGCAAGCGGGGCGATCTGTGCCACCCGCTGCGCAACCGGCAGCTGCGCAAAGCCGGTGATGCCCCCCGGCACGCCGGTCAATCGGTCTGCGATCCCGCGCTGCAGGACGATCGCCAGGCCGGCGGTGCCGATGGCACCCGCGATCCGCTGCAGGGCGTTCAAGGCGCTCGTCGCCCGCGGCGTCTCGGCGTGACTGATCGCCTGGAAGGCCGCCGCCATCGACGGCATGAATGTGCTGCCGAGGCCGAGGCCGAGCACGAACAGGGCCCCCATCAGGTACGCGTACGAGGTGTCGGCGCCGACGCCGGTGTAGGCGAAGACCCCGAGCAGGGCGAGGACGAGCCCGCCGACCACGACCCGGCGCGAACCGATCCTGTCGGTCAGCCAGCCGGCGATCGGCATGGCCAGGGCGGCGCCGAGGCCCTGCGGGATGAGCAGCAGGCCGACGGTGAAGGGACTTTCGTGGCGGACCACCTGGTAATAGAGGGGCAGCAGGAACAGCGCGCCGAACAAGCCGGCCGGGACGAGGACGTTGGTCGCCGCGGCCGCGGCGAAGGCTCGCCGCCGGAACAGCGACAGATCGATGAGCGCGCTCTGGCCGCGGACGACGGCATGGCCGATGAACAGCACCACCAGCAAGGCGCCAGCGACCGTCGCGTTCAGGCTCGTCGCGTCGAACCCGCCGGCATTGCCGCCCTCTGCCACGCCGTACAGGAAGAGCGCGATCCCCGGCGAGAGCAGCAGCAGTCCGCGGAGGTCGAGTCGCTGGCCACGCCGGGCTGGCGTCGCGGGCAGGAGCCGCCACGCGGCGATGAGCGCCAGGGCCCCGATCGGCAGGTTGAGGTAGAAGATCCAGCGCCAGTCGATCGAGTCGATGACCGCGCCGCCGAGCGCCGGGCCGAACACCGGCGCGAGCAGCATCGG
The DNA here is from genome assembly GCA_963841545.1 of uncultured Chloroflexia bacterium. Lineage (GTDB taxonomy): Bacteria > Chloroflexota > Limnocylindria > Limnocylindrales > CSP1-4 > CAIXZV01. The sequence continues at coordinate 471,856 of CAWJDE010000004.1, forward strand.
GACGCCGATGATGCTCATCACCCGGCCCATCCGCGACGGTCCGGCCGCCTGGGCCAGGATCGTCTGGCCGACCGGCAGGATCATCCCGGCGCCCAGGCCCTGGACGACCCGGAAGGCGATGAGCGACTCCAGCGACCAGGCGGCCCCCGACAGCACGGAGCCGGCCAGGAACATGACGAGCGACGCGATCCACACCCGCTTCGAGCCGAAGCGCTCGCTGGCCCAGCCGGTGAGCGGGATGACGCTGGCCACGGCGAGCATGTACCCCGTGGCCACCCACTGGATCGTCGCGACCGAGGCGCCGAACGCTCGCGCGAGGGTGGGGATGGCGACGTTCACGACGGTCAGGTCGAGCACCGTCATGATGGCCCCAAGGACGACGACCCCGCCGAGCACGAGGATCTGGCGATCGAGGGTTGTTACCGACCCGGATGTGGTGGCTCTCGGTTCCATGGACTTCGTACCTCGGTCCTCCTTGGCGGCGTCTGCGGGGGGAGACACGTTCAACGCCTCCGTTCGCCGTTCCTCAGAACCTCCAATGGAAGGATTACTCCAGTGTTTGGAAGATTCCAGCACATGGTACACTGCTGCGCAAGTGGCAACCAGCACGGTGGGGAAGCCGATGGCGGTGAGCTCGGCGAGGCCATCGCGTGGCCTACGCGAACGGAAGAAGCAGCAGACTCGAGACCTGATCGCCGACAGCGCCCTGGCGCTGTTCCTCGGGCGCGGCTACGACACGGTGACCATCGCCGACGTGGCCGAGCGCGCCGCAGTCGACGTCAAGACCATCTACAACTACTTCCCGTCCAAGCCGGACCTCATCTACCACCGCTTCGAGACGTTCTGGGCCGAGGTGCTGGCCGCCGTCCGTGATCGGACGGCCGGCGAGTCGGTCCTCGCCGCGTTCTCGCGCTTCCTCGTCCCGCTCGACGGGTTGCTCGCCGACACCGGAGCGACGGCAGAGCTACGGGAACTCACCAGGCTGATCGTCCAGAGCCCCGCACTGCTGGGGTACGAGGACCAGGTCTACGCGCGCTTCACCGCGGCGCTGGCCTCGCAGCTGGCGGCCGAGACCGGAGCCGGGCCGGTCGACATCGAGCCATCCGTCGTGGCCCACGCGCTGATCGGCCTGCATCGATCGCTCGTTGCCTACGCGCGCGCCGGCACGATGGCCGGGCTGTCAAACGCGAGCGTCGCGCGCGGCGTGAGGGCCCAGGCGAAGCCGGCCATCGCGCTGCTGGAGACCGGCCTCGGTACCTATGGGATCAGGGTCACGGCAGCGAACGAGGCAGATGTCGACTCTCGGTGACGATCGCCTCGTGATCACCGAGCTGATCGCCAAACATGGCCACCTGGTCGACAGCGGGACGCTCGACGACCCTCGGATCGCCGCTCGCGCCCACCGTTGTCCAACGGCAGCGTCCTCCCGTATCACGCGTTTCTGCTCGCCGGCATCGTCGGTGGCCGTGCGTTCGGCCTGACCACCTCGGGTTGAGCCGACGCCGGAGCGGAACGGAGGAGCTCTCGCGGTTCACCCTCCGGCATCGAGTTGATGCCGGCCCGCAGACGCCCACGGTCCGTGCAGATCGAAGGCCGAAGCGAGACCCGATGAGCACGGCTTCGTGGGCTCGATGACGCCGACGCCCGTCGGACGGACGACCGGGGGAGGCGGCCGCCGGCGACAGCCCGGCGCGTGCTCCATGTGGTAGACTGTGGAGCACGTGCGCGACTGTGGAGCTGCCCGATGACGAAGAGCAATCTGACCCTGCAGCTGGATGACGAGGTCATTCGCCGCGCTCGGGTGGTCGCGGCCAAACGGGGCACCTCGGTCAGCGGCCTCGTCGCTCGCGAACTCGCCCGCCTTGTGGCCGACGACGAACGATATGAAGAGGCGCGACGAGCTGCCACGGAGCTGATGGCGCAGGCGAAGCCCCGTGGCGGACGATCATGGACCAGGGACGACCTCTATGCCGAGCGACTCGACCAGTTCGGTCGTTGAGGTCACCTCGTTCATCGACACGAACATCCTGGTCTATGCCCATGACGCCAGCGAGACCGTCAAGCAGCCGATTGCGCGCGACCTGCTGGACCGGCTATGGGCGGAGCGCCGCGGGAGACTCAGCACGCAGATCCTCCAGGAGTTCTACGCCGTCGCGACCCGTAGATTGGCGCGCCCGATGTCGCGGCCCGAGGCACGCGAGATCATCGCCCTCTATGGCGCCTGGCCGATGGTGGTCATCGACACGACCCTGATCCTGAACGCCTCACGGGTCGAGGAACAGCATCAGCTCTCGTTCTGGGATGCGCTGGTGCTCGAGGCGGCCCGGGTGGCCGGTGCCGGGCTCCTGCTGACTGAGGATATGCAGCACGGTCGTGTCATCGAGGGAGTCCGCGTCGAGAACCCGTTCCTCGGCGCGGTCGGGCTCAGCCAGCCGGTGTAGCGGGCATTCAACCGGTCCTCGCGAGGCCATCGCCCCGCTGCCAACCAGGGTGCAGTTGAGCCGTCCTGAACGGACGTTGATGGGACTCCTCGACGAGCTCCTGCGTCGGGCGGGGTGCGCCGAACCGGCAGCGCTGATCGCGGGAGCCCGACAGCCGCGAGCGATGGCTTGACGCAGTTGCTCGCTATCGACGATCCCGAGGCTCGCCCGCCACCGGCCTTGCCAGCCATCTCCGATGCTGGAGGTCGTGAGCGGGATCGGTCGTCACCGCTCCGCATCCCTGGCAAACGAGGCTCGCCCAGCAGGCGAGATCACCGCCGTCGCCGCCCGCTGGGTCGGGATCTGTCCCACGGCCAGACGTCGTCAGGCTCTGGCGGTCGACGTCCAGGATGCTGATCCGACGGCGAGCGCCGCCCGCCGGCCCGCCACGGTGTTTCGTGGCGGATGGGGTCGCCTGGGTCGGATCGGGTTCGTGCATGAGATCGAGCGGTAGCGTGCATGCGTCAGAGGTGGGCGCCGGTCGGATGGCCCGGATGGTACCTCTCCATGGCGCCGTCGGCGCAGCGACGACCGACCCGGTTGGTGGCCCGCGTCGAGTGTGATCCCCGTCGCCGGCGGCTCATTTCCGGACGCCGACGCGCCGCGCGACGATCGGAAGGAACTCGTCGTCGCCGCCAACCTCATCGTGTTCGGACGCGTCAACCACCGCAGCCGTTGGCATGTCGCGTTCGGCACGGCCGTCGTCTTCGGCACGTTCCGTGCCAGCGTGAAGACCCGCGTCCCTGGCTGGCCATCACGCCGGCGACCGTCGGGCACAACGTCGCTGTCCTCACCGGTTGGCACCCGCCGAACGGCCACCCGCAGGCGGATCGCGAGCCTCCCGGACGGCCCTCAGCTCTCGGTAACCCGGTGGAGGACGAGCGTCTCGCCCTGTGCGGCGATGCTGAGCACGTCGTCCGCGACCCATGCCTGGGCGACGCTGTCCGGGCTGTCGCCCAGCCGGATGTGCAGCCCGCCTGTCTCATCGACCGACCAATGGCCGCCAACGCGTCGGCCACCCGGGGCCGTGAGGGCAAGCTCGCCTCCCGCGATGAAGGTGTACGTCCGATGTCCCGTCTCCCACGCCCCCAGGATCGATTCAGCCAGCGGCCGGGGATCGCGGGCCTCCGCGGGCGGCGCGTGGACGCCCTTGTGCGTCTCGGGCCTGAGCGCGTGATGGAGGGCGGTCAGCTCGGCGAGCGCCTCCGCCTCGCGGTCCGTGTCGCCGGACCGCATCTCGCGCCCGATGTCCCGAATGGTCTGGGGTGAGCCGATCACCGCGTCCGGCAGCGGGCGGTCGGCCAGGCGCTCGAGATTGACGACGGTATGGCTCCGCGGGAGGACGTAGATCCGGACGTGGCCGGCGTCCGGTGTCGCGTCGAACAGCGCGCGGTCGACCTGGTACCTGCGGTGGGCGACGGTGATCGAGAACACTGGAAGCGACGAGCCCCTCGCGTGCACGCGGCGCTCGTTGCGCAGGACGGCGCCCTCGACCGTCTCCACCCGTGGGTCACGGAGCTCGCGCGCGAGGGCCGAGCCGATCGGGAGCCCGGCGAAGGCCAGGGCCGCCCCGACGACCAGCCCCCCGATGCCGCCGATCAGCCGGACGGCCGCCCCGGATGCCGGGCCGGCCGCGAACAGCACGACGACACCGATCCCCGCGAAGCCGACGGCGAGAACGAGCAGCGCCTTCCGCGTCGACAAGACCCGCGCCCGCAGCTCGTTCGCCTGTGCGTCGGTCAACCGCCCGGCACGGTTGGCCTCGAGCGCGTCGGTTCGGAAGGCCGCGACGGCGTCCCCACTCATCGCGAGGCGCCGGCGATCCGGTGTGGGCCGGCCGCGACAGAAGGGAAGGGCCGGTCAGTGCCACGCATCAGGACCTCCCTGCGATGACGCCGGTGCACCCGCGTTCGGCTGCCGGGGCGCTCAACGGATCGGGCGGAGTCGAGCTCGCATCGCGATGTTTGTGCCGTCCGGACCGCGGCGTCAAGCGGCGGTTCGATGGACACGGCCTTCGACCGTGACCGGTCAGCAGGTCACGAAGGAGAAGTCCTTGCAGCGGCTCGTGGATGCCTACTGGGCCATCGTCATGGACGTCTGCGCGCACGATCCGGCGTGCCGCACGGACGGTGGCGCGATGCAGCACATGGACCTGGCATGGGGCCACCTCAGCGCTGACCTCAACCACCTTTCGGTCGCCGGGCACGCGAAGAAGGCCGCGATCGAATGGGCGGCCCTCACCGCGGCGCTGACCGCCCGGCCGGCCCTCACCGCCGGCAGCTGACCGCCCGGCCGGCCTTTACCGCTGGCAGCCGACCGCCCGGCGGCCCGCGATCTGGTTCGGGTGGTTCCCGAAGGCACCGGTTTCGGCCCCGAGTGGTTGAGGCGCCCTGCACCCGGCGGTACCATCCGCCCACCTCAGGGGGTAGGACGGATGTACCAGCTGGGTCCAGATCCCATGCCCGAACAGCCCGACACCGGTGCCGCGCCGGACCGCTCGGCGAGCGACGCGCCGGCGGTGGCGACCGCCGGTGAATCGACGAACGACAGGGTCCCCGCGCGGGCCTTCGTCACCGAGCTCGCCCACGCGATGCAGGCCGCGGCGGAGCACCAGCGCGAAGCCACCAACGCCGAGGTCGAGGCGATCACCAGCGCCCACCTGGAACGGGTCCGCGCGCGGGCGGTGGCCGAGGCCGAGGAGCTCCGGCGGAAGGCCCAGCAGGACATCGACGCCATCAACGCCTGGCAGGAGGCGGAAGCCGAGCGCATCCGCGCCGAGGCCGTTCGACGGATCGTCGTCCGCGGCGAGGAGCTCGACGGGCATCTGGTCCGGCATGCCGCTCTCATCGACAGCGAGGTCGACCAGATTGCGGGCGTCGTCGCCGACTACCAGCTCCGGCTCAGCGACTACTTCGACCGGCTCACGGCCGAATCGAACCCCGGCGTGATCGCGCGGCTGGCCGACCAGATGCCGGAGCCGCCCGACCTGGCGAGGGTGGGCGGCGACGCGCGCGCCACGGCACTCGCCGCCGTGGCGGCGGAGGGCGACGCTGCCTCCAGTCCCGAGACGCCGGGGACCGACCTCGTGCCGGTGATGGATCCCGCCGCGACGCCCGCCGCGAGCGGCCCGACCGACGCGGGCGTTGCCGGTGACGCCGAGCCCGGCGGCGCCAACGATCGCAACGGCACCAACGGCACCAACGGGGCCAACGGCGCGAATGGCGACGGCCGCGAGCACCTCAATCCGGCCATCCGCCTGCTGCGGTCCATCACGACGCACGGCGCGCCGCCGACGGAGGCGAAGGCCGGCGGGGCCGTCGATGCCGCCGATGAGGCGACGAACGGTGCGACGGACGGGACCTCCCCGGCGACCGCCGGCGGTGAGGTCATCGGCGACGCGGTGCCCGAGGCTGTCGAGGCCCGCTCGGAGTAGCCGCGGCCCCGGGTCACCCGAATGGGCTAGACGGGCGCCGCCACCAGGTGGTCGAGGGCGCGCCCGAGCGCCGCCTCACCCTGCGGGGTCAGTCCCTCCTCGAGGATCGGCAGGTAGGTCTCCTCCGCGTCCAGATGCGTCCTGAGGAGCTCGTGGAGGCGCAACATGACGCGTCGCAACGCCAGGACCGAGCCTCGATCGAACGTCCGGTCGGGGCCACCGACGATCGTGCCCAGCCGATCGACGTAGCGGCGAATCTCCGCGTGCTCCAGCCGCATCGGTGCGCTGACCTCGCGCTCGTCAAGGATCCGCTCGAGCGTGGGATAGACGGCAGCCTCCACGGCATCCATGTGCGGCATCAGCATCTCACGCAGGCCCCGCTCAAGCTCGCCAAGCTCGGCGAGCTCGGCCAGCACCCCCGGCGTATCGAGGCAGTCGGGGCACAGGGCGTTGGCCAGCGCGTACAGGCGCTGGACGTGGTCATGGAGCAGCGCGTGGTGCCTGCGAGAGACGACGGATAGCGCGCGCATGGCTCACCTCCTCGAGGGTCCAGGTGCCAGGTCCGGCTGCCCCGGGACGCGAGTCGTGTCCGGGGCATGGGCGGTCGCCTGGACGAGGTAATCGGAGATGTCGCTGAAGCGCATGCCGTTGGCCGACTTGCGCAGGTTGACCAGGCAGATCGGACACATGGTCACGCAGCCTGGTGCGATCTCGCGCAGCTGCGCCACGCGGGTCTCCGCCACGGCCGCTGCCCGGGCCGGGAACAGGGCTTCGGCGGGGCCGCCACAACACCAGGTAAGGAGCCCCGCGTTGTCGGCCTCGCCGATCTCGAGACCCGCGGCTGCGAGGAGCTTCCTGGGTGCCTCGAGCACGTTCTCGTAGCGCGCGTAGACGCATGGATCGTGGACCACGATCCTGTCGTGCACGGGCGTCGGGAACTCGACGCGACGCTCGGCGAGCACCTCGAGGTAGCTGCGAACGCGAACGTCGAAGCCCTCGACAAGGGTCGGATAGACGCTCCGGAGCATGTTCGTCGTGTGGGGGTCGATCGTGACGATCTCGCGCACGCCGTGCCGGCGGAGCATCGCGACGACGCGTCGAGCGTGTGCCGCAACCGCCTCGTCGGCACCGAGGTCGTGGGCCAGCGCCCCCGCGTAGAGATCGTCCTCGTACAGGTAGCCGAACTCGACGCCGGCCCAGCGCAGGAGCCTGGCGACGTTGGCGGGGACGCGATCGTACTCGGCGCGCTCCCGGGCCGATGGCCGGGCGACGAAGGCCACGCCGTTGACGATCCGGTTGATCCGCCGCCCCAGCCCCGTGAAGCGGGCGAGCGGCGTGTTGCCCAGCCGCTGCTCGAGCGCCACGAGGCGCTCGATGTACGGGATGAGCTGGTACATCAGCCCGGTGTAGAGAACGGTCTCGCCGCCCCTCGGCAGGTCGAGATCGCGCGCCCAGCGGGTGGCCGCGCTGGCCGGGATCGGCAGGACCGACCCGCGGATCCGCAGGTTGTCGACGAGGATGCCGACGACATCGCGCGTGGGCAGCGCCATCAGCGTTCCTCCCGGAGCAACCAGCCGCGCAACGCGCGCACGTTCTCGGTGATGTGCACCCCCGCCGGGCAGCTCTGCTCACAGGCGCGGCAGAGCAGGCAGGAGAAGATAGCCTCGCCCTCGGCGCGAACCGCCGTGTCCATGCCAAGGAGCACGTATCGGAACAGGCGTCGCGGAAGGATGTCGATGCCCAGCGGACAGGCGGCGCTGCAGTAGCCGCAGTTCATGCACGCCTCGGCGTCGAAGGATCCGCGGCGGCCAAGCTCCAGGGCGAGATCCGGCGCAACCAGCGTGCTCATGCCCGCTCCACCGCGGCATAGCGGTACTCGACGGCCCTGCCCGATGCCTTCTCCTCGACGACGTACCCGTACTTGCGCATGCCCATCACCCAGACCATCACCTCCGCGGCGGGCAGGCCCGCGTCGGCGGCCAGCTCGCGCACGGTGCGTGGGCCGCCGGCGAGCAACGCGAGCAGGCGATCGCGCATCAACGGCTCGTCCCGGACGACCTCGCGGATGTCGCGCGTCATGGCGTGCTCCCGGCCAGCAGGCCGACGATCGTGGCCCTGACCTGGGCATCGGTATATCCCCGAAGGTCGATGGCGGCGGTCGGGCAGACCGGCGTGCAGGCGCCGCAGCCCTTGCAGCCGGCTGCCGCGATGGTGGCCAAGCGGTGTCCGTCGCCGCCGGTCATCTCGATCGCCCCGAACGGGCACGACGCCACGCATGCACCGCAGCCGTCACAGGCCGCGCCGTTCACCGTGGCGACCTGCGGGTCGAGCGAGGCGACGCCGCGCTTCAGCACCCCCGTCGCCTGGGCGGCGGCTGCAAGCCCGGACGCCACGCTCTCCGCGGCCGTCTTCGGGGCCTGGCAGGCACCGGCGATCAGGACGCCGTCGACGACGGTCTCCACGGGCCGGAGCTTGGGGTGGATCTCGTTGAGGAAACCGTCCCGCCCCACCGGCAGCTTGAGGGTCGCGATCAGGTCATCATTCTCTCGAGGGACCATCCCGGTGACCAGGACGAGGAGGTCCGCCTCGATCGACAGCTCGGCGCCCGCGGTCAGGAGATCGTGGAGTGTGATCCGGATGACGCCGTCGTCGACCTCCACGGCCGGCGGATCGTCGTCGGCGAAGCGCAGGTAGCACGACCCGCGCCGCCTCGACTCGTTGAGCATGAGCTCGTTGCGACCATAGGTCCGCAGGTCCCGATACAGGTGGTACTGCCGCACATCGGGGTCGTGGTCCGCCACGAGCAGCGCGGCGTGAACGGCGGCGCTGCAGCAGTAGCGCGAGCAGTAGGCGTGCTCGTCACACCGGCTCCCCACGCAATACACGTAGGCGATGGTGCGAATCGGCCTCCCGTCACGGTGCAGCGGGCCGTCGGTCTCGTCGAGCATCCGCCTGAGCTCGGGCAGCGTCACGACGCCCGGACGACCGTAGCCGAGCTCGCCCTCGGGAGGCTCGTAGGTGTCGAAGCCGGTGGCGACCACGATCTGGCCGACCGTCACCTCCGTCCGTGCGTCCTGGCTCGCGATCGTGACCCGGTAGTTGCCGTACGTTCCTGCCTTCGCGACCACCTGCGAGCTCGTGAACACGTCGATCGCCGGTCGGCGGGCGATCCCCTCGCGCATTCGCTCCACGAGCGCCGCACCGCTGACGCGACGCGGGAACAGCTCGCCCAGGTCGCGGACGTGCCCGCCCAGCTCCGGTTCCCGCTCGATGAGGCTCACGCCGAGGCCGACGTCCGCGAGCGCGATCGCCGCGCGCATCCCCGCGACCCCACCGCCGATGATGGCGACGCGCGGCGACGTCGACACCTCGACCGGGTCGAGCGGCTCGGTGAGCGTGGCCCGGGCGACGCCCGCGGTCACCAGCCTGATCGCCTTCCTGGTCGCCCCGGCCGGATCATCGGTATGCGTCCACGAGCACTGCTCACGCAGGTTGACCTGCGTCACGCGATAGGGGTTGACGCCCGCTCGTTCGGCCACGCCCCGGAACGTGAAGGTATGCAGCTTCGGAGAGCAGCAGGCAACGACGAAGCCGTCCAGGTGCTCCCTGGCGACGTCGTCGATCATCTCCTGCTGATTGGTGTCGGAGCAGGTGAACATCGCGTCGCGTGCGACGCAGACACCGGGCAGCGTCTTCACCGCATCGATGACACGGTCGGTGTCGACGTAGTCGCCGATGTTCCCGCCGCACTGGCAGACGTAGACGGCAATCCGGGCGTCGTTCATGCCGAGGCTCGCTGCTGCTCGAGATGCGCCGCAACCTGAACGGCGGCCGCGCCGGCATGGACGATCGATTCGGGGATGTCCCGCGGGCCGGAGACCGCACCGGCGACGAACACCCCGGGAATGGCGGTGGCGGCCGGGCTGAAGTCCTCGTCCACCTCGTCGATGTAGTTGAAGTCGTCGAGCGCGATGCCCTCGCCGGCGAACAGCTGCCCGGCCTCGAGGTTCGGCTGGACGCCGACCGCGAGGACGACGAGGTCGTATTCGGCCTCGGCGATGACGCCGCCGTGATCGATGTCCTCATAGCGCAGGATCAGGTTGCCGTCCGCGGTCTCGCGGATCCCCGCCACGCGACCCTTGGTGAAGGTCACCCCCATCCCCTTGGCCTGCTCGAAGAACTCGTCGTAGCCCTTGCCGACGGCGCGGACGTCGACGTAGTGGACGGTCACCTCGGCGAACCGCAGGACGCCCATGATCAGCTGGTTCTGCTTGAGCGAGTACATGCAGCAGAACTTCGAGCAGAGCGGGTTCCCGACGCTCTCATCCCGGGAACCGGTGCACATGACGTAGGCGATCCGGCGAGGGATCATGCCGTCGCTCGGCCGCAGGACGCTGGCGTACGGCCGGGTAGGGCTCAGGAGCCGTTCCATCTGCATTCCGGTGATCACGTTCGGGAACCGACCGTAGCCGTACTGCGGCTTGAGATCGGCAGGGAACAGCCGGTACCCGGTGGCGACGACGACCGCGCCCACCTCGAGCGACCGATCCTCACCGCGCATGCCCAGGTCGATCGCGTTCGCCGGGCAGACGGTCAGGCACTCGCCGCATTCCGAGCAGACGCCACAGTCGAGGCACCGGCCGGCGGCGGCCCGTGCCTCCTCCTCGGTGATCGGCGGCTCCAGCCGCTCGAAGTCGCCCGGGGCCATGGCCGGCGCCGATGGCGGCAGCTGCGGCTCGCGTCGCGCGTGCGCCTGCTGGCGGTCGAGAACCCTGGTCCGCGCCACCGCCGGCAGGCGATCGTCGAGGACCGGGAACGAGCCCAGCTCCTTGCCCTGCAGCCAGCGATCGATCATGTACGCCGCGCGCCGTCCCTGGCCGACCGCGTGCGCGATGTCGCTGGCGCCGATCACCACATCACCCGCCGCGAACAGCCAGCCGACCGGGGTCTGCAGCGTCCTGGGGTCGACCGCCACGGATCCGCCCGCGGTTGCGGGCAGCGAGCCCGCGAGCTCGTCGGTCGCGGGGCCGAGCCCGACGGCGGCGACGACGAGGTCGCACGCGATCTCGAACTCGCTGCCGGGAACCGGCTCCGGCCGGCACCGGCCTGTCGCGTCCGGCTCTCCGGGGACCATGCGCTGGCACCGCAGCGCGGCCGTCCTGCCGTGCTCGTCGCCCAGCACCGCGACCGGCGCGACGTGGAACGTCATCTGGACGCCCTCGGTCAGCGCATCGTCGACCTCGGCGCGGTGCGCGGGCATCGCGTCAGGCCCGCGGCGGTACGCCACGATGGTCTCGCGGGCGCCGAGGCGCACCGCGGTGCGGGCGGCATCCATGGCCACGTTGCCGCCACCGACCACGACCACGCGCCTGCCCTCGAGCCGCGGCGCCTGCCCGTCCCGCGCGGCGCGCAGGAGATCGAGGCCCGCGACGAAGCCCTCGAGGTGCTCGCCGGGGACGTCGAGCGAGCGCGAGCGGGGTGTTCCCGACGCGACCAGGACGGCGTCATAGCCCTCGGCCCTGAGCGCGGCCAGGTCGCGAACCGGGGTGTCGGTGGAGATGTCCACGCCGAGCGCGGTGACGTTGGCGATGTCACGCTCGACCACCTCGATCGGGAGTCGGTAGCCGGGGATGGCCTGGCGCAGGAAGCCACCGGGCTCGTGGCCGGCCTCGAGGATCCGGACGCCGTAGCCCGCCCGCGCCAGCTGCCAGGCCGCAGTGAGGCCGGCCGGCCCGGAGCCGACGATCGCGACCCGCCTGCCGTTCGGCTCCGCCACCGTGACGCCGGGCCCGTTCGCGCCGGCATCGTGCCGCTCGGCGACGAACCGCTTGACGCGCCTGATCGCCACCGGCCCCTCGATCTCTCCCCGGGTGCAGGCGGCCTCGCATGGCGCGTAGCACGCCGCCCCCAGGGTTCCGACGAGCGGTGTGGCATCGAGCACCAGCTGGTACGCCTGCTCGTACAGCCCGGAGCGGACCAGTGAGACGTAGCCGTGCGCCTTGATCCCGGCCGGACAGGCGTCGGTGCACGGCGAGGTGCCCGGACGTTCGATCAGTGCCTTCTGGGGAATGGCCTGCGGGTAGGCGACATACGCTGCCCGGCGGGAGACCATCTCGCCGTTCCACTCGTCGGGGACCGCGACGGTGCATGCCTCCTCGCATTTCCGGCACCCGGTGCACGCGGCGAGATCCACGTACCGCGGCCGCCGGTGGAGCTCGACGTGGAACGCGCCGTTGCCGTCACGTGCGACCGCTGAAACCTCCGAATCGGTGAGGATCGTCACGTTCGGGTGGTGGGCGGTCGCCGCCATCTTCGGGGTGGCGATGCAGCTGGCGCAGTCGAGCGTCGGAAAGACCTTGCTCAGCAGGACCATCCTGCCGCCGACGCTCGGCTCCTTCTCGACGACCAGGACGTGATAACCCATGTCGCCGAGCTTGAGCGCCAATTCCATGCCGCCGATCCCGCTGCCGACGACCAGAACGTCGTAGTCCATCTAGGCCGCCTTCAGCGCCGTGAGCGTCGCGGAGAACTCACGGATCTGGCGCGTGAACGACTCGGCACAGACGGAGCAGATGGCGGCCATCTTGAGTCGCTGATCCGGGATCCCGTGCTCGGCCAGCAGGTCCTGCGCCCGGTACATGATCTCGGCCGATCGCTTCGAGCAGTCCGACAGGTAGGCGCACTCGTCGCCATCCGAGGCGATGAACACCCCATCGAAGCCCTGCTCGAGCGCGAACAGGATCCAGTCCGGCCTGACCGCGCTCGTGCAGGGGAGACTGACGACGACGACCTCGGGCGAGTAGTGCATGTGGAGGCTGCCCGCAAGGTCGATCCCGGGGTCGGAGATCGCGTTCGTCGAGAAGACGAGCACCCGCGGCTGCTGCTCCTGCATCGCTGCACCAGCCTCCCGAGGAGATGTCACTTGCCGCGGCGGATGAACAGCCGGTCGTATCCGCGCGCCGGGATGGCGCCCAGGAACGTGTGGCCGGCCATCTCGGTCCAGAACCCCATGTCCTCCTTGGTCTGGGAGTCGCCCGACCAGAGCTCCATGACGTCGCCGACCGCGATCCCGCTCATCGCCTTCTTGGCTTCGATCATCGGACCGGGGCAGGCCACGCCACGCGCGTCGACCACGGTCGTCTTGCCCAGGCTCGCGACTTCCGCGTCGCTCAATGCGATGGTCATCGTGGTCTCCTAGTACACGAGGGCGTTGGTCGCCGACGCGATCTCGGCAACGAACCGGCCCGCCGTGACGACGTGGGCGCTCTCGACGAGGTCGACCTCGGGGATCCCGCGACTCTTGATGCACGGGGCGCACACGAGGAAGGTGCCGCCGAACTCGCGGATGGTGTTGAGGAGGTCCGCCAGCGGCTTGAACTCGGGCGCGCTCACCGTCTCGGCGACGCCGCACTTGACGAGCATGACGCCCTCGCCCTGGAACCCCATCACCACCTCGACATCGGCAGACGCGGCGGCACCGGCCATCACGAACGGGATGGTCGCCATCTCCGGGTTGTCCGGACCGTGCGTGACCATGATCACGAGCTTCTTGCCCTCTGCCATCAGGTAACCTCCAAGGCGCATCGACGTTCCCGGCCGGGTGGACCCGAGCCCTACGCTCAGGCTACGAGGGCCTGTTCGTGCCCGGCGGAACATACGGTGGCCATGGTGGCCGCAGGCCACCGGCGAGCGACCGCAGGCTGGCCGAGCACGGGAAGGACCGATGGCAGACGCGAGCGCATTCCAGGGGAACCGGCTGCTGGCGATCGTCCCCGGAGCGCTGCTGGACAATGTCGCCGGGCGCGTGACGGTCCGCGAGACGACCCGCGATCAGATCGTCTATCGGCCGGGCGAGCTCATGGACAACGTCACGTTCCCGCTCCGTGGCCTGTTCTCGCTCGTCGTCGCCGACCCCATGGGCAGCTTCACGTCGATCGCGACGGTGGGCCGGGAAGGGGCAATCGAGCTCGCTCCTGCCCTGGGGTCGGTGCCGGCGCCCACGGAGATCGTCTGCCTGATCCGTGGCTCGGTCGCGCAGCTGAGGACGGACGACGTCCGGCGACTCCTTGACACCAGCCCGCCGTTTCGGACGGCCGTCTTCCGGTATCTCGGCGCGCGGTTCGTCGACTGCGTCCAGGTGTCCGCCTGCCACCGGCTGCATCCACTCGAGGCAAGGCTCGCCCGATGCCTGCTGACGACGCGCGACCGGATCGAGCAGGACGAGTTCCCCTGCACCCATGAGCTCCTGGCCGGCCTGCTGGGAGCGTCCCGGCCCAAGGTCACGCTCGCGCTGGAGGCTCTCCAGCAGGCCGGCATGGTCATCCACCGGCGCGGCGCGATCAGGGTCCTCGACCCCGACGCTCTCGAGGCGATGACCTGCGGGTGCTACACGACCATCCGGAACGCGTTCCTGGCCACGCAGCTGCCGCCGTTCTGATCACGACGTGGCGCGCACTGCCCTGCGCCGTGCGGGGCGGGTGGCGGCCAGCGCCGCGTTCGCACCGCTCAGCAGGGGACCGATCTCGCCGAACGTGCCGATCGGCCCTGGCCGACGCGCATCGCACGCCTATGCTATTGGCATATGAATGCCGATACCCACCTGCATCATCACGCCGATCCGCACCACCACCGCGACGGCTACCGGGGCTGGGTCCGCCCGGGCGGCAGGCGCGGACGCTGGCTCGAGCCGTTCATGCTGCGGCTGGTCGCCGATGGCGAGTCCCACGGCGGGGCGCTGATCGCCCGCCTGAACGACCTGTGCCTGGCGCCCGACGGCGTGGACGTGGGGATGGCCTACCGCACGCTTCGCGAGCTCGAGGCGGAGGGCCTGGTGGGATCGGCGTGGGTGACGAATGACGGCCCGCCGCGACGCATCTATCAGCTGACCCAGGCCGGCGGGCGGGCGCTCGACGAGTGGATCGCGGTGATGCGCGAGCGGGCACGGCTGATCGACGCGTTCCTCGAGGGAACCGAACGCCTCACCCGAGGCGAAGGAGGTTGAGATGAGCTGCGGACATGGCTGGCATGGCTGCGGGCCCTGGCATGGCGGGCCATACGGCGGAGGCTGGTACGAGCCTGCCGACTGGTACGGGGAGGCCGACTGGCCGGTCCGGCGACGCGCCCCGCGCTACCGGCGGATGGAGAGCGAGACCGCGACGGACGAGCTCGAGGCGCGGCTCGCCGAGCTGCGCGACGAGATCCGTCGGGTGGAGGCCGATCTCGGGAGCCTGCGGGGCTCCGGAGCGGCCGCGGAGCGACCCTAGGCGGCCACCATCGCACCACCCAGGGCGCCGATCGGCGGGTGAGCGAGTGGCTCGCCCTCCGTGGCGCGAGGCCGGCCTGCCGTTCCTGACTAGAGCTGGCAGTCGGTCACCGCTGCCGGGATCGAGATGTCGACGTCGACGTCGACGGTGCTCGCGGTGCCGTTGGTGTCGCCCAGGGTCACCGAGCCGCTGATCCGGTCGCCCGTGACCGTCAACGGCGGCCCGTCGATCGGTTTGACCTCCTCGTCCATCCAGACCGGGCTGAAGACGGGCGGGATGACACGCTCGCTGGCGCCGGAATGCCACAGGCCGCCGGCCGCCGGGCCCTGCAGGTCCAGGCTCTGCTCCTGGAGCACCTTCGGTTCCATGCCGTCGTCCTTGACCGCGACCAGCTGTTCCGTGAACCTGACGCCGATCAGCAGCTGGAGCTGACCGCCGTCGGCGATCGCGGCGAGGTCGAGGCTCCCTTCCTTCAGGTCGTCGCCGACGGCACACCTGAGGACCTGCTCCACGGGATGGGTGTCGCCGTTCAGCACGACCGTGCCGCCCCCGCCGGCGGGAGCCGGCTGAGACCCGTCGCTCATGGCCTCGGTCGGGCGAGGTGGCTCCGTTTCCTCGTTGCCGGCCACGGCCGTCGATCCAGCTGGCGCGTTGCCGGCTGCAGAGCCGCTCGCGGCGCCGCCGCCGCAGCCGGCACCAACGAGCGCGAGCACCGCGATGACGGCTGAGACTCGCCACCGGGATGGCCGCGCATCCCCGGGCTCGGTCGCGTCGGTTGCCCGCGGATCCCGGGCGGCTCGGGGGGAGGACGTTTCGACCTGGTCGAGGTGTGGACATGCGCTCATCGTTCCTCGATACCCGGCCGGCAGCCAGCCGTCATGAGTAGCGGGCTACTCAGTCCCGGGCGGCGTGCCCGGCATCCCGGCCGGCTTCGAGCCGTCGCGCGCCGAGCCCCAGCACGCTCGGCAGCTCTCTGCGACCCGATACCCCCAGCTTGCTGTAGATCGTGCCCAGGTGGTTGTCGACGGTCCGGACCGAGATCTCGAGCCGGCCGGCGACCTCCCGCGAGGTGAGGCCGGCCGAGGCGAGCTGCGCAATCTCACGCTCGCGCCGGGTCATCGAGACGGGCGCGAGATCGGCCAGCGGCGGCGTGCAGGCTCCCGGGCAGTCGGCGGCGAGCAGGGCGGCGCGCGCCCCGGCAACACGGGCCAGCCGTTCCCGATCGTGGCGCAGGTAGGCCTGCTGCGCCTGGGCGCTGGCCTCTGCGGCGAGGAGCCTGGAGCCGATCCGCTCGAACTCGGACGCCACTCGTTCCAGCCCGACGGCATCGTCGGCGGCGGAAGCGCGAGCGTGGATGGCCATCGTGGGCACGAGCTCGCCTTCGATCCCGCCCGCAAGGTCTTCGAGCAGGGCCACGACCTGCGTCGAGGCGCCCAGGCGCACGGCGTCGTGGAACTGCCAGGCTCCCCAGACGAGGTGGGTGTCGGCGACCGCTGCCCGACCACCGTTGACCGCGAGCCCGGCTGCCTCGCGCGGACCATCGACGAGCCAGGTCACCCACGCGCTGGCCCGATCGAACCAGATCCTCGCGCGCACGTCGGTGGCCAGCCGCTGATCGATCACCTCCTGGCGGAGCGATCGTGCAAGCTCGGCGCGTCCGAGCCAGGCGGCGCAGATCGAGCCCAGCGACGCATCGATCCCGCGCGCCGCGAACGGATCGCTCTCGCGAGCAGCCGCAAGGCCGTCGAGAACGGTCCCGAGGGCATGGTCGACGTCGCCCGCCAGCATCTGGATCTCGGCCATGTTCATCAGCCACATCGCGACAAGCTCGGTGGAGCGGCCCTCGAGCGCGCCCTGCAACCCCGTCCGCCCCGCGTCGAGCGCGACCGAGGAGCGACCCGCGTACGCGTTCGCCATCGCGCGGTTGATCCTCAGCAGGTCGCCGCTGAGCGGCAGCTCGTCCGCAACCGACGCGGCATGATCCAGACCGATTCGGACCTCTGCCTCTGCCTCGTCGAACCGGCCGAGCATGACGTTGGCGATGCTCGAGTAGACGAGGGTATGCACGAGTGCCCGGGGCCGGACGTCGGCACGAGCTCGGAGGCGACGCCCGGAATTCGGCGACGGCATGCAGCTGGCCGGCGCCCGCTCGGAACAGGACGAGCATGGCCTGGAGCTCGTCGCGCCAATCCGTGTCCTTCACGCGGTCCAGAGCGGCGACGAGGACCTGTGAGGCGTCCTCCATCCGTCCGCTGCGGAAGAACAGCAGGTCGGCCCTGGCCAGCGCGACCTGGCTCACCTCGCCGTCTGCCGTCGCCAGGGCGGCAGCCTTGCGCAGCACGGCGTCGGACTCGGGGACGCGCTGCTGGGCCGCCAGGGCTCGGCCGACCAGCAGCATCGCGGCAACGCCGCCGTCGGGGCCCATCGCTGCCCGGGCCAGCCGCTCGGCGAGCAATGCATCGAACCTCGCGAGGGCCGTTGTGGCGCTCGCGAGGAGCAGCGCGACGTCGACCGGGCCCCCGCCATCGAGCCGCCACAGCGCGAGGCGCAACACATCGTCGCGCCGGCGAGCCCCGGTTCGCGCGAGCCCGTCGGCGAGCACCCGCACGATTCGGCGTGCGCGTGCGCGCGGAACGCCGGCCGCCACGACCTCGCCATACAGCGGGTGCGCCAACCGCACGACGACGCGATTGCCATGTGGCTCGACCACGACGAGCCGCCGCTCCTCCAGTCGCTCGAGCCCGTCGGTGGCGCCGGCAGCCTCGACCAGGGCGAGCTCGAGCGTCCCGCCGATCGCGAGCAGCTCGACCACGGACCGTTGCGCGTCGTCGATGGGTCCGAGGCGCTGGCCGATCAACTCCGCCAGGCGGCTCGTGGGGCCGAGCGCGCTGGTCGACCGCCAGACCGCCCGGTCGCGGGTGAACCCACCCGATTCGACGCCCCCCAGGACGAGCTCCCGCACGAACAGCGGGTTGCCGTTCGACCGACGCCACAGGTCCGCCACCGTGACCGAGTCGACGGGCCCACCCAGGACCGCCTCGACGAGGCTGGCGGTTCCCGGGCGATCGAGTGGACCGAGATCGATTCGCTCCGCGAGGCCGTCCTTCCAGAGCTGGGTGATGACGGATGGAAGGGATCGGCCCGAGCGAATGGTCATCACGAACGAGGCAACGCGGCGGCTGCTGGCGAGATGGACGAGCGCGGCCGACTGGCGGTCGAGCAGGTGGGCGTCGTCGATCGTCAGGACCATCGGTCCGGCATCGGTGGCCTTCGCCCGGAGCTCGTCGAGCAGGCGAGCCAGGAGGCCGGGCTGATCCATGCTGCCGGATTGGATGGACAGCAGCTCCGAGAAGGCGGCGAACGGGATCGCCGACGCGGCACGCGACGCCGAGACCCAGGCCACGTTTCGTCGATCGCTGCGGAGCCGCCGGTCAAGCTCTGCGGCGAGGCGCGTCTTGCCGACACCGGCGTCGCCGTAGATCTCGACGCTGGTCGCCGTCGCCCTGGTCATCCTGGTCGTCAGCCGTCGCATGAGCCGCTCGCGGCCGACGAGAGGCCATTCGAGCACGCCGGGCCTCGCCTGCTGGGCTATCGATCGACCATAGCAGCGACGGGCAAGCGCCCGTCACGCTGCCGGGGCCGTGAGTCGCGGCGATCAGGACCTTCGACGAGCGTGGATGGCCACATTGCTGGGTTGAGGGCCTTCGGCGGCGGATCTACGGTGGAGTCGGCGTCCCGGCCTCGTCTCTGGTGTGCCCGTGCGCGTCCAACAGCCCCAACGTCGAATGTCGCGGGGATCCACCGGTGAGCGGCGGCGTGTGGCCCGTCCGCATGCACCCTCGCCGGGTCCCGGTCACCAGGCTGCGCCGAGCCCGGTCGAGGCGATCCGCGAGATCACGATCGGGGACATCCCCGACGCGGTGTTCGCGACCGATCTCTCGAACCGGATCACCCATTGGGCCGACTCCGCGACGAACCTGTTCGGCTATGCCGCCGACGAGGCGATCGGACGACCGTTCGGCGAGCTGCTGCCGTTCCGGATGCGCAACGCGGCAGATGAGCAGGAGCTGCTGGCCAACATCGGCGCCGGCCGGACATGGCGCGGCGAAGGCACCGTCCGGCTCGCGGACGGCACGGAGCGATGGGTCGAATCGACGGTCAAGCCATGGGTCGTGGGCGGCGAGATCGTCGGCAGCGTCTCGGTCAGCCGCGACGTCACCGCGACCGTCGAGGCCGAGATCCGGCTGTCGGACGAGAAGCGCTTCGTCAGCAGCGTGCTCGACATCGCCGGATCGCTCGTGATCGTCCTCGACCCGGGCGGGACGGTCGTGCGCTTCAACGCGGCCTGTGAGCAGGTGTCAGGCTACCGGGCCGATGAGATCGTCGGTCGCGCGATCTGGAACGTGCTGATCCCCTCCGACGAGCTCGACGGGGTGCGCGCGGCGTTCGGCGACCTGCGCGCCGGCGCGTTCCCCGCCAGCTACGAGAACCACTGGCTTCGACGCGACGGATCGACGCGGCTGATCAGCTGGTCGAGCACCTGCCTGACCGACGACGCCGGGAACGTGACCCACATCATCGGCACCGGGATCGACATCACGGATCAGCGTCGAGGCGACGACGCGCTCCGCGGGATCGCCGCGGTTGGCCAGCTGCTTGCGAGCCAGGGACCGACCGACGCGACGCTCGACGCCATGCTCGGGACGCTCGCCGACCAGATGGGCTACGAGCACCTCAGCCTGCTCATCGTCGAGCGCGACCGCCTGCGGATCGGCGCCGCGCGCGGGTTCGCCCGCGTTCCGGACCCGATCGCGATCGAACGGGGCATCGTGGGTCGCGTGGCGCGGACGGGCGAGGCGGCGTGGGTGCCCGACGTCAGGAGCGACCCCGACTACCTCGAGGCGGACCCCGATGTCCGCAGCGAGATCGCGGTCCCCCTGCGCGCGGACGGCCGGACGATCGGCGTCCTCGACCTCGAGGCAACGCGTCGATGCGCCCCTGACCGAGCGCGACCTGCGGCTGGCGCAGGCTGTGGGCGAGCGGGTGGCCACCGCCCTCCAGCTCGGTCGCGACCAGCAGGCCCTCGCCCAACGGGCCCGCCTGCTGGCTGCGCTGAGCGACTTCGCGCGGGCGACCAACGCGATCCTCGAGCCCGAGCGCCTCGAGCCCGCGCTGATGGAGGCCCTGACGAAGATCTTCCCGGGGGACGTCATGACCCTGACCACGCTCGATCGCGGAACGGGCCGGTACCACCTGCGGTCGACGCGCGGGCTCGACGAATCGCTGATCGGGGCGGAGGTGCGGCTCGGCGACGGCCCGGCAGGCCGGGCGATCCGCGACCGGGCGCTGATCGGGCCGGTGACGCTCGACCGCGGCGGCTACTGGAGCGTCGTCCGGGATCTGATCGTCGTCGATTCGCTGGTCTCGCTGACGGTGCCCCTGATCCTCGACGACCTGGTCCTGGGTGCGATCTCGATCGGCCGGGCGAACCTCGAGCACCCCTTCACCGACGTCGAGTGCGAGGTGATGCAGCTGCTCGGCGCCCAGGCGGCGCTCGCGCTGGCCAACGCCCACCTCCACCAGGAAGTGTCCGAGCTCGCCATCCACGACGGGCTGACCGGGCTCTACAACCGCCGGCACTTCGACGCGACGCTCGATCTGATCTTCGCCCGCTGGCGGCGGCTCCGGGGCACGACCGGGCTGGCCGCGATCATGTTCGATCTCGATCATTTCGGGCGGTTCAACAAGGAGCACGGCCACCAGGCGGGCGACGCGGTCCTGCGGTCGTTCGCGGGGCTGCTGCACGAGCGGCTCCGCTCGAGCGACCTCGTCGCCCGGTACGGCGGCGAGGAGTTCGTGGTCATCCTCGAGGAGTGCCACCTCGCGGACGCGGCCCGCGTGGCCGAGGACATCCGGTCCGGGCTGGAGCACCGGGTCATCGCCGGTCCGCTCGGCGAGGAGCTCCGGGCCCGGGTGTCGGCCGGCTGCGCCGAGGTCGATCCCGCCGAGCCGACGAAGGAGGCGCTGCTGCGCGCCGCCGACGTCGGCCTGCTCATGGCGAAGCGGGGTGGCCGGAACCAGGTGGTGGCGGCGTAACCGCACCCGCCGCCTCGGGATCGGCGGCCGGCGGCACCCCTCGCCGGGTCACCGGGAGGGCGATCGCGAACGCGACGATGGTCGTGACCACGGCGGCATACACGACGACCGGGATCGGCGCTGCGTCCTGGACCCCGGCCACGACGGGAAAGGTGGCCAGGACGCCCGCGGCAAGCCCGCGCGGGCCGAGGATCTCCACGACCCGGCGCTCTGCCGATCCGAGCGACGAGCCGACGAGGGCCCCGCGGACCGCGACGGCCCTGGCCCCCATGAGGACGAGCCCGAGGACGATCCCGAACGCCAGCTCGACCGACGGGCGGCCCAGCATCGCGCCCATGAAGACGAAGAAGAACACCTTCACCGCGAAGGTCACCTGGCTGTGGACCGAGCGCGTCTCGTCATCGAGCGAGCCGACGGTGGAGGCCCCGTCCGTCGGGACGCGAAGCCCGAGATTGCCCAGCACCAGGGCGAAGATCAGCACCGCCAGCGGCGCGCTGCCGCGTTCGACGTCCACGACCACGTAGAGCAGGAGCAGCGCGGCGAGGAGCAGCGGGTACGCATACGGCGACGGCCGAACCAGGCGGGCGAACGGGATGGTCACGAAGCCGGCGGCGAGACCCGCGATGACGCCGACACCGAACGTCGTCGCGATCGCCGCCCCAGGGTCCGTCGTCGTCGCGCCGGTCGCGATCATGAGCGCCACCATGCTCGTCGCACCCACGACGCACAGGATGTCGGTCAGCGCCAATTCGAGCGCGACGAGGTTCGACAGGCCCGCCGGCAGGCGCGCATGGAGGACCGCGGGCATGACCACGACCGAGCTCGAGCCGCCGAGCGTGAGCCCGATCAGCGCGCCGTGCTCCCAGGTCCACGTCGATGGCAGGATGCCGATCACGACCCCGACGTAGACGACTGCCGCCACGACCACGGACGAGACGACGAAGCCGGTCAGTGCGAGGGTGAGCGCTCGGGGCGCGCTCCGAAGGACACCGGCGACCTGGAGGCGGCTGCCGCCCTCGAACAGCACGACGATGATCGTGAGGGCACCGAGGAACGGCGCGATCGCCACCAGCGTGTCCTGCTGAAGCAGGCCGAGGACCGGGCCGAGGACGACGCCGGCCCCGAGCAGCCAGATGGCATCCGGGATGCTGAAGCGGGTGAAGAGGTACCCGCCGATCGACCCGATGGCCAGGACGACCGCGAGGTTGAGCAGGAAGATGTCGACATCGCTCACCGGGCGTCCTCGTCGCTCGAGACCACGGCCGGGCCTCCGCCTGGCCGATCCGCTCGCCGGCATCTTGTCACGGCGGATCCACCGCGAAGCGTCGCGTTCGATCGCGAGCCCGGGGCGCATCGACCGGTTCGCGCGTGATGGCCGGCGATGGCATAAGGTCGCGGTGGCGCCGCACGGCGCCGATGGGTGGGACGTCCGGGCGGTGATCCACGCTGCCGGCTGAGGTGAGGCGATGCGCCGCTGGAGTCGCGGTCTCCGGGTCCAGGTCTACATGGGCGAGAGCGACCAGGCTGGGCACGTCCCTCGCTACCAGGCGCTGCTCGAGTACCTGCGCCGGGAGGGGGCCGCCGGGGCGACGGTCACCCGGGGGCTCGCCGGCTTCGGCGCCAACAGCCGGATCCATACGTCGGCGATCCTGCGGCTGTCGGTCGACCTGCCGCTCGTGGTCACCTGGATCGACGAGCCGCGACGCGTGGAACGGCTGATGCCCCACGTGCAGGAGCTGGCGGGGTCGGGGATCGTGGTCGTCGACGAGGTGCAGATCGCCGCCTATGGCCGCCGCACCGTCGAGCAGCTCCGCTTCGACCTGCCCGTCGAGGACGTGATGACCCGGGACGTCGTGTCGATCCGGGCCGACGCACCCGTGCGGGACGCGGTCGAGCGCCTGATCGGTCGTGAGTTCCGGGCGTTGCCGGTCGTCGACGACGCCAACCGGGTGGTGGGCGTCGTGAGCAGCGGCGACCTCGTCGCCCGCGGCGGCCTCGGCGCCCGGCTCGAGATCGTGTCCGCCATGCGCGACGACGCGCGCGAGGCGCTGCTGGTCGGGCTCCCCGGCCGCCCGGTCTCCGAGGCGATGACGCCGGACCCGGCCACGGTCCGCACGACCGACACGCTGGTGGCCGCGACGCACCTGATGGCGGAGCGTCACCTCAAACGCGTGCCGGTCGTGGATCGCGCCGGCGCGCTGGCGGGTGTGCTCGCCCGCATGGACGTCCTGCGCGCGGTGGCCGAGACGTTCCCGCGGGACGTCGTGGACGCGAGCGAGCACGCCGGCGCCCGGACGATCGGCGAGCTCATGCACGCGGACGCGCCGACGGTCTCGGCCGAGACCGATCTGGGCGGCCTGCTGGACGCGGTCGCCTCGACCCGCCTCAATCGCGCGATCGTGCTCGACGCCGAGCGTCGCGTGCTGGGGGTGGTGAGCGATGCGGACGTGGTGGGCCAGGTGGATCCCTCGGCGAGCGGCGGGGTCATCGGAGCCCTGATGCGGGTGTCCGGGCAGGCTGCCGGCGCCCGGAAGACGGCGGGTGAGCTGGTGTCCGGTCCGCCGCTCGCGGTCGGGCCCGGGACCACGATCGCGGAGGCGGCTCGCCTGACGCTCGAGTCGCGGCAGAAGGTGCTGTGCGTCGTGGATGAGGCACGGCGGCTGCTGGGGATCGTCGACCGGGCCGACCTGCTCCATGCCGCCAGGGGCGCCTTGCAGGAGCTGGCAGCCCCGGCCGGCGACCGGCCCGGCGGGGGGTAGGCGCCCGTGACGTCGCGGCCGACCCGGCACGGCGGGGGCGAGGGAGTGCGCGGTCGATGAGAGCAGGCGCCGGTGACGTCGCGGCCGACCCGGCACGGCGGCGTCGAGGGAGTGCGCGGTCGATGAGGAGCAGGCGCCCGATGAGGGCAGGCCTCCGATGGTTGCGCCGGTGATGCTCGTGGCCGAGGTCGAGGAGGCCCTCGGGCCGGGCGTCGACTTCGTGCCAGAGCCGGGCGCGGGGCTGATCGCGCACCGCGCCAGGCGCGCCCGGCTGTGGCTCGGGTTCGACCGGGCCGCGCTGATGGACTCCGACGACGGCCTCGGGCGCCGGATCCCGTTGCTCGTCGCCCTGCCGGCATCGACCTTCCCGGGCGCGCGGATCGCGGTCGAGCTCACCGGTGGCTTTCGCTCGGCGCACGGGCTGATGCTGGTGGGTCGGGTGCCCGGCGTGGCGATGCCGCCGCCGGCCCTGGCCCGGATCGCCGGCAACCTCGCGGACCCGGCGGAATGGCTGGATCGCGAGGCGGCCGAGCGCGAGGTGCGACGGGCGTACCAGCGCTTCCGCGAGCGGCGAAGCCACGCCCGGATCCGCGGCGGCCGGGCCTGGCACCCGGCCGGCAGCCTGCCACCGGAGCTCGCCCGGTTTGCGACCCCGCACTCCCTCGCCGAGTACCGCCTCTCCCGGCTGCCGCCGCGGTTCGTGCGAGGCCTCGAAGGCCTGCTCGACGACGAGGAGCGGGTGCTCTACTGGATCGAGCGGCCGATGCTCACCGACGTCTCGCTGGTTCGCCGGCTTCGCAAGCGCGTCGACCGTCGCGCCGCGCTCCTCGCGCTGACCGACCGCCAGCTGCTGTGGGTCGTCGACCATGCCCAGCCCGACCGGTACCTGTCCGACTGGGGCGTGGACGTGACGCTGATTCCCGTCGAGCGGATCGTCGATCTCCGCCGCACCCACCGCGGCGCGACGGTCGAGCTGGCGATCGCCACCACGGCCGGGACCCGGGCGTTCTCGCTCCCCGCCGAGCTCGACGACGAGGCCGGCGTGATGCTCGACCTCCTGCGCCGCTTTCTGCCCGATGCGGCGAGCTCGCTGCCGCGCCGCCGGTACGAGCTCCGGGCCATCGACTTCGAGCCCGAGACCGCGGCGCGATTCGGGCAGGAGCCAGAGGCCCGCGCGCTTCTCGAGGCAGCGGCCCGGCGCGGCCCGGTCCTGGCGTTCCTGTTCAGCCCGCGCCGCTCGGGGAAGCGAGCGCCCTCCGCGCTCGTTCTCCGTCCGACGGCGGTCGAGCGGGTCGGGGGTGCCGAGGCCCAGGTCGACCTGCGCGAGGTGCCGGCGATCTCGGTCACCCTGTCGCCGCTCGTCGGTCGCCTGTCATTCGGCTCGCGCATCGAGATCAGCTATCCGGCGCCGCTCGTGGACCGGGGTGGGGCGTTGATGCGACTGGCGCGCCGGACGATGGCCAACCTGCCCTGATCCGGCGGGCGACGACCGCGCGTGACGGCAGCCGGGACGGCGACCGCCGGCTCAGCCCGCCACGGCCGGCCCTGCCGGGTCGCCCGGAGCACGCTCGGCGAAGATTCGCCGGTAGATGTCCTGGCCGTGGCTCGTCGGCAGCGGCTCGCCCTCGACCACGCGGAACGTCCGGCGCCCATCGGGCAGCCGCTCGGCCCGCAGGAACAGGGCGTCGCCCTCGGCCTCGACGTGGAGCCCGCTCGCGAGGTCGAACATGTGGGTCACGTAGGCGACCTTGACCCCGCGCTCCAGGAGCGCACGGACGATCTGGCGGCCGATCTCCGATCCTTCGCGCTCGTTGGTCGAGGCGAACGACTCGTTCAGCAGCACGAGGCTGCCCGACCGCACCTGGTCCACGATCGTGCTCATCCGCCCCAGCTCCTCGTCGAGCTTGCCGCTCCGGAGGGTCGCGTCCTCCTCCCGCTTGAAGTGCGTGAACAGGCCATCGCGAACGTCGGCGCGGAAGGCCTCCGCCGGCACGAACATGCCCGCCTGCAGCAGCAGCTGGGCCACGCCGAGGCTGCGCAGGAAGGTCGACTTGCCGCCGCGGTTGGCCCCCGTGACCACGATCAGCCGCCGGCCACCCGCCTCGACGTCGTTGCCGACCGCGCGCGGGGAGCCGAGCGCGAGGCTGAGGCTCGCGTCGTAGAGGCCGCGGGCCGACAGCGCCGCCGCCCCGGCCGCAAGCGGTTGGGGCATGCAGGTGGGCTCGCCCTTGGCGCGCAGGGCGTGATGCAGGTTCAGGCAGCCGAGGTAGAAGCCGATCTCGGCGCGCAGCTGCGCGAAATAGCCGAGGATGTGATCGGTCGACTCGCCGAGCGCCGCCGCCGCGAGCCCGATCCCGCGCCCGCGCAGCACGCCCAGCGCCTCCGCGCCGGCGATGTCGCGCGGATCGAGCTCCCAGGTGTAGGACTCGGGCTCCCGAAGCC
Organism: uncultured Chloroflexia bacterium; assembly: GCA_963841545.1. Lineage (GTDB taxonomy): Bacteria > Chloroflexota > Limnocylindria > Limnocylindrales > CSP1-4 > CAIXZV01. The sequence goes on from CAWJDE010000004.1 coordinate 498,329, forward strand.
CGACCCGCTCCCGCCAACCGGGCGGCTCGGTCCGGCGGCGGAGCACGTACGTCGTCTCGGGATTGGTGGTGCCGAGCGTGGCGCTGAGCCGGACCCCGCCGCGGAAGCCGAGGCGTCCCAGGTGGTCCTCCACGGCGGACAGATAGGCGTCGTCAAGCTCGTCGTCGAGCTCGCGGAACAGCCGCTGGAACCCCTCGGAGCCGAAGGTCGGCCCGTGCTCGCGGGCGATGTCGCGCAGGCGCCGCAGCTGGACGAGGATCTGGCCCAGGATCGCGATCGACCGGCTGAGCACCGACTCCGGGTAGCGGTCCGAGTACATCCACAGCTGGCGCTCCTTCTCGAGCGCGGCGACGGCGAGGGCGTACAGCTCGCGGACGACCTCCGGATGCGCGAGACAGTCCGCGAGGATCGCCTGGCGGTAGGCGATCTCGTCGGGCTGGTGGAGGCTCGCGAAGAGCGTGTGCCGTGCCACCCGGTGCAGGAACCTGTCCCTTCCGGCCATGGCGCCCAGGATCAGTCCGAGACCGAGGTCCTGGGTGAGGGCGTCGGCGTTCGGCGGCGGCTCGGCCCCGATGTCGAGGTCGCGATCGCGGTACGCGAGGTGGACCCTCATCGGGCCAGGCGCGCCTTGACGCTCGGATAGGTGAGGCGGTGCTTCTCCGCGATCGCCATGGCGTAGGCCAGGCCGTCCGGTGGGCGCCGGACGATCCGGAACGTGCGTCGCGCGGCGTCGTCCGGCTCGACCGTGCCGACCATGCTCACGATCGCCGGGTCGAGCGACGCGAGCTCGTCGAGGAACGTCACCACGACGCACAGCGGGCCGCGGTCGAGAACCTGGCGGATCACGCGGCGGCCGATGTACAGCTGGTCGTCGACCGTCGTCGAGCTGAAGCTCTCGTTCATGATCACGAGGCTCGCGGACGTCGCCTGGTCGAGGATCGCGTGGATCCGACGCAGGTCGTCCTCGAGCTTGCTGCTGAGATCCTCGACCTGTTCCAGGCGCTCGAAGTGCGTGAAGATCCGGTCGACGAGCGGCAGGCGGAGCTGCTCGCCGGGCGTCGGCACGCCGATCCGGGCCAGGTGATGCAGCTGGCCGACCGCCCGCGCGAAGGTCGTCTTGCCACCCTGGTTGGGCCCGGACACGACGACCACGCGCTCCGTGCCCCGCAGCTCCAGGTCGTTGGCGACGACGGACCGTCCCTCCCGGCCGAGCGAGACGGCGAGCGCCAGGTCGAAGATCCCGCGACCCGCCACCTCGTGGGATCCGGACGTGACCTGCGGGTAGCAGAACCGGAGACCCGTGGCCTGCCGCACACGATCGACGTGGTCGATGTAGGCGACGTAGAACTGGATCTCGCGCTCGAAGCGGGCGATCGTGGGATCGAGGAAGGCACCATGCCGCTCGGCAAAGTCGTGGAGCGCGCCGAACACGTCCGGATGCAGGTGGGCGACCCGATCGAGGATCGCCGCCTCGACGTGGTTCATGTCCGACCCCGGCTCGAACCGCCACTGGTACGGGTCGCGAGCGCCCTGTCGAAACTTCTCGAACGTCGCCAGGACCTCGGCGCTGTAGTCGGGCTCCGGCCGGTCTCGGGTGACCGTGACCTTCGAGCCGTGGATCCGCAGGCGATACGTGGCTGCACGGATGGCCGTCTCGAGCCGGCCTGTGTCGGCGACGAGGGCGATGAACGCCGGCGACGCCGCGTAGCCCGCGAGGAAGTCGCGAAACGCACGCAGCCCGGCTGAGCGCAGCCTGGCCGGCGCGAGCCGCTCGTCGAGCCCGCCGACGGCCACCCCGTAGGTATCGGCGGCCGCCAGCAGCCAGCGCTCCTGGTCGAGCGGGTAGCGGGCCTTCGACGCATGCGCGAGCCGGCGCTGAACCGTCTCCATCCCCCGCCCGAAGACCCGGATCGCATCGAGCACCGCAGGATCCTCGAGGTCCCTGAAGACGGCCTGACGGAACTCGATCCCGCCGACGCTGCCCAGTGGCTGGTAGAAGAAGGGGGCGAGCTCGTAGCCCTCGCGACCCGCGGTGATCGAGCCGACGATGTCGTCGAGGTGCAGGTCGGCGAAGTAGTCCGGCGGCACGAGCTGGCCGTCGGTCGCGTCAGGGTTCGCGTTCTCGAACAGGATGCTGCGGAACGGCGCCGTGGGATCCACCTCCCGGGGTTCGGTCGAGGAGGCCCCGGGAACGCGAATGGCTCCTGGAGCCGGGCCCCAGAAGCCATCACCCGTCAAGCGGGATACGTCGCGAGCTTCATCGCGTATCGGGTTGTCCGGCGATTGTTCGGCCCCGGGCGTCGGGTGTCAACCGGACCGGCCGTGCGGGCCGGACGATGGGCCGATGACCGGCCGACGATGGACCGATGACCGGCCGACGATGGGCCGATGACCGGCCGGCAATGGAGGCCCCTAACGGGAGAACGCGGCCAGCCGCTCGGCGGACGGGACGACGTAGTAGGCGCCGGTCACGGGTCGCGCGTAGCGGATGAGCTCGTCGGGGTCTCCGCCGTCGCGCCCGACCATGCTGTCGAGCATCCTCGCCAGCGTCTCCTGCCTCGCGCTGAAGCCGACGAACACCGTGCCGTGCCTGACGACGGAGCCGTAGGCGACGTTGCGCCGGAAGATCCGGCCGAAGCGATCCTGGTCGGTGCGGGCAACGTGCGACGCGGCCGGCGGTGGGTCGAGCTCCGCCCCGTCGGACTTGCGGCGCCCGATGACCGCCTCCTGCGCCTCGACCGGCAGGCCCTCCCAGGCCGGCGCGTCGTGCTCCCATTGCTGCAGCAGCAGGATCGACCCGCCTTCGCCCGCCAGCCCGGGCGCGATGACCGCCGCCGTCACTGCCTCGACCAGCGACGGGTTCTCCGTGCCGTCGATGAACCCGGTCAGATCGAGGTCGTGGTGGTAGGACCAGCCGACCACCTCGCTCGCGAGGCGCGCGACCTCTGCCAGCTGGCCGACCACGGAGCGCGAGAGATCGAACACGACGTCGTACGAGGCGCCCGCGAGCCAGATCACCACGTCGTGCTGGGTGGCGGGCAAGGCATGGCCCGAGGGGCCGACCACCGGCTCGTTGAACCCGGCGGCGTCCGGCGGCACGGCCTCGGGCGCGATGGCCGCCAGCAGCTCGGGCCGGAACCCGGCGACGAGGTTGACCCCGCCGATCGTCGTCCGGGGCTCGCGCAGCGCCGCGACGCGGGCGACCGCCGATGCCGGCTCGGCGGAGGTCGCGAGATCGAGCTCGAGGTACGCATGCGACGCGGTGCCGAGCGCGAAGATGCCGGTCTGGGGGGACGCCATCGATGACGCATTATCGGCTCCGGCCGGTCAGGACGCCAGGCGCCAGACTCGTCCCGCGCCGGCCACCGTTGGCTCGGTCGTTCTCGTCGGCCCGGCCCGCCGCAGCGGACGACGCCCGCCCGGCCCACCGGGCAAGCGGATCGGACGAGCCAGGTGGTCGTCCAGGAGGTGGGTCAGCGCGCGCCGTACCGGTCGGCGATGGTGCGGTAGGCGTCCTTGGTCTCAACCCGTCCGCCCGGCCAGGAGCGGACGAGCGCGAAGGACGCCGTGTCGAGGTCGGCTGCCGGATCGGTGCTCGCCGGGTAGCTCGGTGCCACGTACGTATAGACGAACGCGCCGTCGACCCCGATGGACGGGAGGACGTCCAGGAGCGAGCCGATCTCGGCTGCCTGGGCCGCTTCGTCCCGGACGATCCCGTCCCGGAGCCGGCGGTCCTGCCAGTCGACGACGTCCCAGCCCATGCCGCCGGCGTCGGCTGCGCCGCGGTACGTGGTGCACCCGAACTCGGTCACGACGACCGGGCGCGCGTGCCGAGCCTGGGCGCGCAGGCCGTCCGCGTACGTCTCGCGGTTGCCCGCATGGCGATAGGCGTCGACCCCCACGATGTCGAACAGCGACCAGTCGACCTCCTCCCACAGGCCCGCGGCGTACGTGACCGAACCCGCGAACGACGCGCGGGCGCGGGCGACGGCGGTCGCGAGGTAGTCGGAGAAGACCGCCTGGGGATCCATGCCCGCCCCGGCCACCTCGCGCATGAGCCGGTCGGGGTCGGCCAGGAGCGCCAGCCGGTCGGCATGCCGCTCACCGGGCAGGATGCCGGCCATGAACACGGACAGCTCGCAGCCCACGACGAGCGTCACCGCCGCGCCGTCAAGTCGCAGGCGCTCGGCGTCCCGCGCGCACGACTCGATCGCGGACAGCGTCGTCGAAGGGCCGGCGTTGGGCAGCATGGGCGAGAGCCAGACCTCGAGGTCGTGGGCGTCGGCGATCGCGCCGGCGGCCCGGATGCGCGCCACGTTGTCGCCGGTGACCCGGATCGCGTTCGCGTGCAGCCCGCCGGCGATGTTGGCGATCTCCCGTTCCATCACCTCGACCGGCAGCGATGGCCGGGTCGACGGGCCATGAATCGTCGGCATGCCGACGTCGTAGTGGATGCCGTTCCAGCGCATGGTGTCTCCTTCCGGTGCGCGTTCGGATGGTCGTGTTGATCTGCACGTCGGACATCGACCTCCGGTCGGGGCCACGGACGCGACTGCCTCGATTGCCCGGGACATGTCGTCTGCGAATCGGATTCGGTGCCGCCCCGCTGGGTGATCAGCACGCGAGTCGGCGCAGAAAAGGCCCAGGTCAGCTGGCCTCCGAGTCGCGGTGGATGCCGATCGCTGCGACCACCAGGCCGACCCCCGTGACCTCGCTCAGCGTCGGCACCTGCCGCAGCACCAGCAGCCCGATGACGGTTGCGCTCGCGGGGAGCAGCGAGACCAGCAGGGCGTACGTGGATCGGCGGATGCGGGCCATGGCAAGCTGGTCGGTGACATAGGGGATGACCGACGACGCGATGCCGACCCCGATGCCGGCCGCCACGGCCACCGGCGAGACGAGCGCCGGCAGCGCGGCGGGGCCTGCGACCGGCGTCACCACCGCTGCGGCAACCAGCATCGCCGCGGCGAGCCCAGGCCGCGTTCGTGGCAACGGCCCGTGACACCTTCGCCTGACCGTGGGACGGCCGAGCCGCTTCGCTTCGTGGGAACGCGAAACGGGCACGACGAACACGTCGAGCCGGGTCGGCCGGCCTCGACCTCCATGCGAGGGTCACCGGGTGGTGGCGGGCTCAGGCGGCGCGGGCGACATCCCGACGGAGGACGACATGACGGCGAAGGCGAGTGAGCGTCGAAACGGGCGGTCGATGGGTTCGCTGGAACGGACGACCGGGCGCGATCGCGAGGCGTGGTTCGCCGTCCTCGACGGCTGGGGCGCCACCGGCCGGCGGTATCGCGAGATCGCGGGCTGGCTGACCGGGACGCACGGCCTGAGCGCCTGGTGGGCCCAGAAGCTCATCGTCGAGTACGAGCAGGCGCGCGGTCTGCGGCCGCCCGGGGTTCGCCCCGACGGGACGTTCGAGATCGGCGCGAGCAAGACGGTCGGCGTTTCCGCGGAGCGCGCCATGCTCGCCTTCACCGACCCCGACGTGCGTGAGCGCTGGCTGCCCGGCTCCGGGCTGCGCGAGGCGGAATCCGCGCCCGCGCGGATGATGCGATTCGAGCTGCCGCAGGACGGCTCGAGGGTGCATGTCGAGCTCATCTCGAAGGCGCCGGATCGCACGCTCGTGTCCGTGCGCCAGGTGCGCCTGCCGGACGCGGACCGCGCGGCGGCCGCCAAGGCCCGGTGGCGCGAACGGCTGGTCGTACTCAGGACGCTCCTGGAGAGCTGAGCACCACCTGGGACCCGGTCACGCGGCTCGCGAATGCGGCTCAGGGCTTCCAGGCGTGCATCTGGATGCTCCCCGGCAGGCCCGGACCGTTGCACGGCGGAACCCCGCTCACGTCCGTGGCCCTCGGCGGATCCGCGACGATCGACCCGCCGCCCGGCAGGACGAACGCGATCGTGACCGGCGGGGCCGGATCCGGCCCGCAGTAGTTCGCGTCGTCGACGAGCGTGGTCGCGGTGGCGCCCGGGTCGAGCGAGATGGTCTTCGTGGTCCTGGCCTCGGGACCCTCGATCAGCACGTGACCGTCCCCGTCGATCAGCTCGAGTCGCTCCTTCACGGGCAGCGAGCAGGCGCCACCGTCGTTGCGCAGCTCGACGTCGGCAACCCGGTTGCCGGCCGCGCCCGTCCAGGAGGTGACACGAGCCGACAGGTTGGCCGGGTCGCAGGCCTGGCTCGCGGGAGCGGTCGGCGACGGCGACGGCTCGGTCGGGGTCGCCGTGGGTGCGGACAGCGGGGTAGGAACCGACGTCGGCGAGGGGGTGGCGTAGGCCACGGACGAGCTGCTCGGGGACGTGCTCGGTGACGGCAGGACAGGCCCAGGTCCGCCGGCGCTGCCCGGCAGGCCGAGGCTGCCGATCGCCACCACCGCGACCACCACGATCGCGAGGCCCGCGAGACCCAGGGCACCGGGTACCGCGCGCGCGACGACACCGGTCGTGCCACCGCGCGGGTGTCCGACCGCGGCCTCGTGGGCGATCGCGGCCGCGTCGATGGGTTCGACGGCACCATCGGCGTGGGCGCGGACCCGGGCCGCCAGGCGGCGCTCGTAGGGATCGATGGGATCGGGCGGGAGGTCAGTCATCGTGGAGCTCCAGTCGCAGTCGTTGCAGGAGGCGGGCGATCCGCGCCCGAACGCCCCCCGACGTCATTCCGATCACGCGGCCGATCTCCTCCGAGGAAAGGCCGGCGGCATACCGCATCGCAACGATCATCCGGTCCGAGGCGTCGAGCGACGCCAGCGCGTTGGCGAGGTCGATCTCGGCCACCCGGGCTGCGGGATCGCTGCGGCGCCCCGCCGCCCCAATCTCCGTCCAGGGATCGATCGCCACCTCGCGCAGCGATCGCCGGCCGCGACGGCGCGCCAGGCCCTTCGCCTCGTTCGCCGTCACGGACACGAGCCAGGGACGGATGCGGTCGGGGTTCCGGAGGCTCCGCAGCTTGCGCCACGCGAGCGACCACGCGGCCTGGGCAGCCTCCTGGGCCACATCGGCGTCACCGCAGATCACGTAGCCGACCCGGACCATGTCGTCGTGGTAGGCGGCGACGAGGCGCGCGAACGCGACCTCATCACCCCCGGCCGCCCGCGCCACGAGCGTCGCACCGAGCGGGTCGTCGATCACGGCTTCCATATCCTATAGATGCATCGAACCGGACAAAACAAATCGCGGTGCCCGGGATCGATTGGCTGATTGTGCGGTCAGCCTGCGGGCGTCTCGCGCGGACAGGTCGCGGACCGGGTCATCGGGCGGCGCCCGGCCGCGCTGGCGAGGGCGAATGGCCGGTCAGGCTGCCGGCGGGAGGACGGCTGACCGCGGATCGTGCCCCGGGTCACCGACGACGAGACCGACACGCTGATCGGGTTGCCTCGCCGCTGACTCGCCGGACGGTGCATCGGTCCCGGCCGAAGGCGCCGGGCCTCGGTTTCGGCGGCAGTGGCCGTCGGCCATGGCTGCGTGCGGAAGGATATGCTGCCAAACGTGGCCGACGAAGCGCTCGAGGAGGTCGCCCGAACGGTCGCGGCCGCGATGGATGCCGCAGGCTGACCGCGGGTCTCCGGTCGAAGGACCCTCATCGGCGGACGGCGGGCGCGCGCCGACCGGTTCCGTGCCGGCGCCGCACGGCGCCCTGGAGGTCCTGGGCGTCGCCACGCGCCTTGGCCTGACCTCGTTCGGCGGGCCGATCGCCCACATCGGCTATTTCCGGCGCGAGTACGTTGAGCGCCGAGGCTGGCTCGACGACGCGACCTACGGCGAGCTGGTGGCGCTCTGCCAATCGCTGCCCGGCCCGGCGAGCAGCCAGCTCGGGATCGCGATCGGCACCCGGCGCGCCGGGCTGCCCGGCGGACTGGCGGCCTGGATCGGGTTCACCGCTCCGTCCGCGATCGTGCTCATCGCCCTGGGGCTGCTGACGACGTCGGTTGACCTCGCGCAGGCGGGCTGGGTGCACGGGCTCAAGCTCGCGGCCGTCGCGGTGGTCGCCCAGGCCGTTGCACTGATGGCGCCGCGCCTGGCGCCCGACTGGCGACGGCGGGGGATGGCGGTCGCCGCCGCAGCCGTCTCGCTGGCCTGGGCGACGCCGCTGTCCCAGCTTGCCATCATCGCCGTCGGGGCGATCGTCGGCCGGCTGCTCGTCCGGGCCCCGGCGGTCACCGCCGATGCCGCCGAGGCGAGCCCCGTCTCGCGCCGGTCGGGCGGGATCGCGCTCGCCCTGTTCTTCGCGTTGCTTGCCGTGCTGCCGGTCGTTCGGGCCATCGACGGCCAGCCGGCAGCCATCGTCGACAGCTTCTTCCGGGTGGGAGCGCTCGTCTTCGGCGGCGGTCACGTGGTCCTGCCGCTCCTGCACAGCAGCGTGGTCGACCCGGGCTGGGTCGGCAACGATCGGTTCCTGGCCGGGTACGGCGCCGCGCAGGCCGTCCCAGGCCCGCTGTTCAGCTTCGCCGCCTACCTCGGGGCCGTCTCGTCGTTGACGCCGTCGGGCATCGCGGGAGGCATCCTCGCGCTCGTCGCGATCTATCTGCCATCGTTCCTGCTGATCTTCGGCACGCTGCCGTTCTGGCATCGGCTGCGGGCGTCGAGCGGGTTCCGCCGGGCGCTCGCGGGCACCAACGCGGCGGTGGTCGGGATCCTCCTCGCCGCCCTCTACACGCCCATCTGGACGGGAGCCGTCACGGCCCCCATCGATGTCGCCATCGCGGCCGCCGGCCTCGCCGCGCTGCTGACCCGACGGGTCCCACCCATCGCGGTCGTCGTGGCGAGCGCGATCGCCGGCCAGCTCGTGATGGGCTGAAGCGGCTCGTCCGTGGCAACCTTGTGGTTCAGCCCTGGGAGGCAGAGCCATGGTGATGACCAGCTTCGCGGCGCCCGGCGCGCTCCCCACGCCCAGTGACTATCGACCGGGCGCGTGCAACATCGGACCGGCCGAGATCGCCCGGCGGCGGCGAGCGGGCCACGTCGGCGTGCTGACGAGCGCCGCCCTGCTGACGGTCCTGGTCGCGGCGGGGTCGCCGTCGTGGTTGCGTCTGCTCGTCGTGCTGCCGGCCGCGGTCGCCGCCTCCGGCTACCTCCAGGCCTGGCTTCGGTTCTGCGCGGGGTTCGGGTCGCGCGGCGTGTTCAACTTCGGCGAGCTCGGTCGCGTCGACCGCGTCGAGGACGCCGACGCCCGGGCGCGCGATCGGGAGCGCGCGAGGCAGATCGCCCTCGCAAGCCTGGCCGTCGGGATCGCCGCCGGCATCGTGGCGGTGCTGCTGCCGGTCTGAGGTCCGACGGCGGGTTTCGCTGCTGATGGGGATTTCGTCAGTGCGCTCGGCCGGCTCGCGAAATGCTAGGGTGCGGGCATGGTGAGCGATCGGCTGGACGCGCTGGTCCGCGACGAGGTCCAGCGGACCTACCTGGCTGCAGACGACGGCTACTGGGCCGATCTCGTCCTGTCCGAGTTCGCCTTCTTGGAGGACGAGCGTGGGGGCCGGCTCTGGGCGATCGGCTTCCACCAGAAGGGCGACTACGTCTGCTACACCGGCCCGTGGGGGGAGGTCGTGGTCGAGTTCGCGCCGGACAACTACCCCGACGGCAAGTGGATCTTCGCGCGGGCGGCGCTGCACGGGCCACGGGCGACGTTTGAGGGCGAGCTGGACCGCCTCGTGCGCGAGCGAATCCCGGGCACGCAGCCCCCCCAATCTGCCTCACTCGACCACTCGACGATTGCCGCGAACGTTCGGCTCTGGGCCGATGTGCTGAAGGCCGCCACCGACCTGTTCTGACCAAGATCAGGCCGCGGGTAGTGCGCTGGGAGCTGACTGCCCGGATTGTCGGCTCGCCGCAGTCTGCCGCTGACGAGCCGCTGCCGCGTGCTGCCGGTTCATCGCCCGCTTCGGCGCGAGCCGCTGCTCGACGGCGACCACCGACGAGCAGAGCGACGGGCCTCCTTTGTCGTCGAGCGCCCGCCGCTCCACCACCAGGCCCCCCATTCGCCTCGACGAGTCGGCGAAGGACGCGTGTGAACACACGCTCGCCGACGTCCTTGCGGAGAACGAGCGCCATGAGGGCGAAGAGCGTGTCGAGGCGTGCTTGGTTGCGGACGTCGCGCGCCCTGCCCGCGGGCCTCACGCTCGAACGTGCGCCACGCGACCTCGTCCTTCACCCCGCGTTGGAGCTTCCACCAGAGATCCGAGAACTGCCCGTGGCTGTCCTGGACGAGCTTCTTCTCGGCGATGCGCGCGATGGGGCGCGCGAGGCAGATCGCCGTCGCAAGCCTGGCCGTCGGGACCACCGCCGGTATCGTCGCCGCGGAGCTGCCGATCTGAGCCCTGCCGGCAGGGGCCCGTCGAACGGTCCACCGCCAAACCGACACGACCTGCGATGGCGTCGGCCGAGTCCTCACCAGCAAGACCTACCTGGGCGCCGGCACGGGCGCACCGGTTGTTGACGAGATTGAGCGGGGGAACGGCCGTCTGCTCGAGCGGTGCCGTTCCCGCGTCCAGGAATCCCTCTGGCTGATTGCCCGGGAGGCCCTGAAGGATGCGGCGTGCTATCGAGCGGCGCTGGACGTACTCGACCTCGTCGAGGCGGGAGGACCCGCATCGGTCCTCGTTCGGGCGGGTCGCTGACGGCGCGACCGCGCGCTGACTCTCTGGCGGAGAACGCCTCCACCGGTCCTGCGTGTTGCCTTGTGCGCCCCCCGATCGTGGTCACCGTCCAGCGGCCGATGGCTCGACGCGGGAGATCGGACCCGGCGAGACGGGCACGATCGAAGCGGGGGGGGTGGATCGCCGAGACCGAGTCGGTCGTCCATTTCGGGGCCAACGAGACCGACCAGCCGGTCGTGATCCTCGCAGCCTCGCTCCTGGCGGCCGGCGAGCCGCCGGCGATCCCGGTCACGTCGCCCCCGTCGAGCTGACCCAGGCGCCGGCTGACGCGACGGCGACCCGTCCAGCGGGCCTCCGCGCCCGACGGTCGCCCCTGCCCCGCGGACGACGCAGCCCGCGCCGCGCGAGCCCGACGATCGGCCCCTGCCGTGCGCCCGACGATCGGCCCCTGCCGTGCGCCCGACGGTCGCCCCTGCCCCGCGGACGACGAAGCCCGCGCCGCGCGTGCCCGACGATCGGCCCCTGCCGTGCGCCCGTCGCTCGCCTCCGCCTCCCCGTCGCTCGCTGGCCGAACGACCGATCGCACCGCAGGCCGATCTGCTCGCTGGGCGAGCGATCCGTCGCAGGACTTCCCGGATTCGGGCCACAGACGGCCCGCTGGGCGAGTGGCCCGGGTGCTCGCGCCACGGGTCACCCGCCGGGCGAGTGGCCCCGATTGGCCCACCGACGGCACGGATCGGGGCGCCCGTGGCGCCCGCGCGCTGGTGTCGCCCGTGGCGCTGGTGGCGCTGGTGGCGCCCGTGGCACCCGTGGCGCTGGTGCTGCTCGTGGCGCTCGTGGCGCCCGGGGCGGACCCCAGTTCACCTGGCTGACCTCATCCGGGCGCGCCGGGCCGCGGCCTCAGGGGCGGAGCGTGGACGCCAGCGATCGCTCGTCCTCGAGGAGGGCCAGCGCGTCGTCGATCGACCGACACACGACGTCGGCGGCGGCGACCGCGGATCCGGATGCACCCTCGGGGCCGACCACGGCGATCCCGAGGGCGGCCGCTCGCAGCATGGCGGCATCATTCGCGCCGTTGCCGATCGCCGCGGTGCGAGCCGCACCCAGGCGTCCGACGAGCTCGGCCTTGTCCTGCCCGGTGGAGATCCGGGTGACCGAGACCGGGAGCGAGCGGGCGAGCCGGTCAGCCGTGCCGAGCGTGTCGGCGGTGACGAGGTGGAGCTCGAGGTCGCGGGCGAGGCCGGCAAGCCGTGTGGCGACGCCGTCGATCAGCTCGCCCCGATCGGAAAGCGTGCCGTTGAGGTCGAGCACCAGCTGGGCGAGCTCGAGCTCGCCCACGCCGGGGATGCGGAATGTGCGCATGGCCGAACCTCCAACGATCAGCCGGCCGAGCGACGCTCCGCCGTCTCCGGCACGTCGTGGGTCGAGCCGCTGCGAGCCATGCCCTGGACCGGACGAACCCACACGAATAGGGAATCACCCGTTTCATCGCCTGTCCAGCCGACGGTCGACCCGGGCCTGGGTGGGCGTCGGGGCGATCGGGACATGGCTTCGGCGAACAGCCGGTGTGCGAACGAGACGACCCCGGCGCCCGTGCGCAGCAGCCCGGCTGTCTCGGCCTCGACGTGTTGGGTCCGCTCCGAGCCGATCGGCCGGCCCCGCGACACTCCGCAAGCCATGGTGCCGAATCGCCATAGCTAGGTTCTGCAAGCAGCATACATGCACATCCGGACCGGTTTGTGCGATGCTTTCGCGGTATGGATCCCGACACCAACCGGCCGCCGGCGGCCACCGGCCTTCGCGTCGGGCAGGCCGCCGAGATGCTCCAGATCTCGATCGAGACCCTTCGTCGCTGGGAGGCCGAGGGGCGGCTGCGCATGGAGCGCTCCTCAGGCGGGCAGCGGCGGGTGCCGGTCGGCGAGGTCACGCGGCTCATGGCCGAGCGGCGGGCGCAGACCATGGACCGGTCGACGCCGGCCGCATCGGCGCGCAACCGGTTCCCCGGCATCGTGACCCGGGTCGAGCGGGACCGCGTGGCGGCCGTGGTCGAGGTCATCGCGGGCCCCCACCGGATGGTCAGCCTGATGACGGCCGAGGCGGTCGACGATCTCGGGCTGGCGGTGGGTGACGAGGTCACCTGCGTCGTGAAGGCGACCAATGTGATCGTCGAGGTCGCCGCGCGCAAGGAGCCGTCGGGGTGAGGCGATCGGTTGCCGGCGTCGCGGTCGCCGCGCTCGTGGTGCTGGCGACCGCCGCCTGCTCGGGCGGTCCCGCCGGCGCGGGGGAGGGGGTCGCGACCACGCCCTCGGGCGGGACGCCGGCCGCCCGACCGGCGTCACCCGCGCCGCCGGTCGAGCTCACCGTGTTCGGGGCGGCGTCCCTGACCGACGTCCTTCACCGGCTCTCGGCCGCCTGGGAGGCGGCCAACCCGGGCGCCCGCATCGTGGTCTCGACCGGATCATCGGCTGCCCTGGCGACGCAGATCGAGCAGGGCGCGCCCGCCGACGTGTTCCTCTCGGCCGACACGGCGAACGCGCAGCGCCTCGTGGACGACGGGTTCGCCGACGGCACCGCCATCGTGTTCGCTGGCAACGAGCTGGCGCTGATCGTGCCCGCCGGCAACCCGGCGGGCATCTCGAGCCCGGCCGATCTCGCCCGGCCGGGCGTGCGGATCGTGGCCGCCGGCGACGAGGTGCCGATCACGAGGTACGCATCGCGGCTGGTCGCCAACCTCGGGCGGTTGCCCGGCTACCCGGCGGGCTTTGCCGCCGCGTACGCGGCGAACGTCGTCTCGAAGGAGGACGACGTCAGGGCGATCGCGGCCAAGATCGAGCTCGGCGAGGGTGACGCGGGGATCGTCTACCGCACCGATGCCGTGGCGGCGACGGGCGTGCGGACGATCGACGTCCCGGCCGGGACCAACGTGGCCGCCAGCGATGCCGGCGTCGTGGTGGCCGGCGCCGCAGACCGAGCGACCGCACGCGCGTTCATGTCCTGGCTGATCGGGCCCGACGGTCAGGCCATCATGACCGCCTTCGGGTTTACGGCCGGCCCGTGAGCGAGGCGATCGAGCCGGCGGTGGGAGGCGACCCGCGCGCGACGCCCGCCCGGCAGGCGGCCACGCGGGCCGGGCGCAGCGGGTCACGCTGGCCGCAGCGATCGCTCGCCGGGGTCGCGGGACTGGTCGTGCTGTTCCTCGCCCTGCCGGTCGTTGCCCTCGTGGCACGGGCGATCAGCGACGACTCGCTCACGCTCGCCGTCGCGACCCCGGCCGTCCTCGACGCGCTGACGCTCAGCCTCCTCACCACCGCCATCAGCCTGGTTGTCACGATCGCGGCCGGCCTGCCCCTGGCGGTGGTGCTGGCTCGCCGGCCCTTCCCGGGTAAGTGGCTGGTCGAGGCGCTGGTCGACCTGCCGATCGTGCTGCCGCCGTCGGTGGCCGGGCTCGCCCTGCTGCTGGCGTTCGGCCGCCGCGGGCTGCTGGGCGGGCCGCTCGAGGTGCTCGGGCTCTCGATCCCGTTCACCACCCTCGCCGTCGTGATGGCCCAGGTGTTCGTGTCGGCGCCGTTCTTCGTCCGCTCGGCGCGCGCCGGGATCGCGGGGGTCGACCGCGACCTCGAGGACGCGGCTCGCGTCGACGGCGCCTCCGAGCTGCACCTGTTCCGGCGCGTGACGGTGCCACTCGCGAGCGCCGCCCTCGGCGCCGGGCTGGTGATGAGCTGGGCCCGCTCGCTGGGCGAGTTCGGGGCGACCATCATGTTCGCCGGCAGCATCGGTGGCCGGACGCAGACGCTGCCGCTGGTGGTCTATGGCGAGTTCGGCGCCGGGGACCTCGACGCCTCGATCGCCGCGGCGGTGATCCTGGTCCTGGCGGCGCTCGGCGTCCTGATCGCGGTCCGCCTGTTCCACTGGGGCCGCGTCCTCGACCTTCGTGGCGGCGGCTGAGCCGCGACCGCAGCGCTCGCCCATCGTCGGTCAGCCATCCGATCGGGCCCGGACGTCGCCCTGCGGCGCCTCGCTGCGCCCCTGCCTGAGCGCGTTCTCGTTGTCGCCGGGCTTGCCGCCGTCGGGCGCGTCGTCGCCGGGCGCGTCGTCGTCGGGCGCGTGGTCGCCGGGCATGCCGTCGCCGGGCATGCCGTCGCCGGGCGCGTCGTCGCCGGCGTCATCGGGTACCGGCGCCACCGGCCCGTCGCGGTCCGGATCGTCGGGGGCCGGATCCGGAGGATTGGCGCTCGGTGCCAGTCGCTCGGCGAGGTCATGCGCCAGCTCCCGCTCGACCAGGATCGACACCCGGTCACCGGCCTGGAGCACGGTGTCGTCGCTGGGCGTGAACGGCAGCCCCTCGCGCCGCACCATGATCGGCAGCGCCAGCGCGGGCCAGCGCAGGTCGGCCAGCCGGGATCCCACCAGGTGGCCGCGATCGGAGCTGAGCTCGAGGTCGACGATCCGGAAGTCCCGCAACCAGGACGGCCCGGCCGTGGCAACCGCGCGGTCGATGGGGCTGGTCGCCACCGGGCGGCCGGCGGCCCGGACGGCGGGCGATGGGGACCCGCCACCACGGGCCGCGGGCGTGGTCTCCGCCGTGCTGTAGGCGCGCAGCAGGTCCCGGTGCGTGAGCCAGCCGACGATGCGCCCGTCGTCCTCGGTCAGCACCGGCAGACCCGACGTGCCGTGCGTGAGCAGCCGGTCGAGCACCTGTTCCAACGTCTCGGTCGCGTGCACCGCCGGCACCACCTGGGCGAGATCGGCGGCGGTCGCATCGAGCTCGTTCGCCCGCATGTGCTCCTCGGCGCCTTCCATCGTCACGATCCCGCAGTACTCGCCGTCCTCGCCGACCACCGGCAGCGCCGCGACGCCCTCGAGCACCAGCCGGTCGACGACCTCGGTCAGGCCGGCGCCGACGGGGAGCGGGACCGGCACCGGCTGCATCGCGTCGGCGGCGGTGAGCAGCCCCATCAGGCTCGCTGCGCGGCCGCGCAGGACGTCGATCCCGCGGCGCCGCAGCTTGAGCGTGTAGATCGTGTCGCGCGTGAGCAGCGACGAGATCCCGGCCGACACGGCGATCGCCGTCATCATCGGCAGGATCACCTGGTAGTCACCGGTGAGCTCGAACAGGATCATCACCGACGTGATCGGCGCGTGGGCGGCCGCCGCGAACACCGCGCCCATGCCGACCAGCCCGTAGGCGCCGGCGGGCGCAACCTGGCCCGGGAAGGCGGCGTTCACGACCACGCCGAACGCCGTGCCGAGCATGCCGCCCATGAACAGCGATGGTGCGAACACGCCGCCCGACCCGCCGATGCCGATGGTCAGGCTGGTGGCGACCAGCTTGCCCACCAGCAGCAGGAGGAGCAGCTGGAGCGTGTCGTTGCCACCGATGGCCTGCTCGAGCGGCGCGTACCCCACGCCGTAGAGCTGTGGCAGCGCGAGCAGCAGCACGCCGAGCGCGAGCCCGCCCACCACGGGCCGCAGCCACTCGGGGCGCGGGATCCACAGCCGGTCGAGGAGATCCTCCATGCCGTACAGGATCCGGATGAACCCGATCCCGACCAGCGCCGCCACCAGCCCCAGCGTCGCGTACAGCGGGTACTCCCAGACGCTGACGATCGAGAACGGCGGCAGCGGCAGGAACGACGACGTGCCGAACGCGGCCCGGCTCACGACGTCCGCGGTCACCGACGCCAGGACCACGGCACCGAACGAGCGGACCTCGAAGTCGCGCAGGATCAGCTCGAGCGCGAAGAACACGCCCGCGATCGGGGCATTGAACGTGGCCGAGATTCCGCCGGCGGCGCCGCAGGCGACCAGCAGGCGCAGGTTTCCTTCGCCCACGCGGAGCGTCTGCCCGATCGCCGACCCGAGCGCCGACCCGATCTGCACGATCGGGCCCTCGCGCCCGACCGACCCGCCCGACCCGAGGCAGATCGCCGACGCGAGCGACTTGACGATCGCCACCCGCGGCCGGATCCGGCCGCCGCGCTCCGCCACCGCGAACATGACCTCGGGCACGCCGTGGCCGCGCGCCTCGCGGGCGAAGCGGTCGATGAGCGGCCCGTAGAGGAGACCGCCCAGGGCGGGGACGAGCACGATGAACCAGACGCCCAGGTCCGGCAGCAGCGGATGGATGGGGCGCTCGAGCGCGCCGTATGCCGACTGGCCGGTGAACAGCTGGGTGAACTCGGCGATGAGCCAGCGGAAGGCGATCGCACCGAGGCCCGCTCCGAACCCCGTGACGATCGCCAGGCCGACGATGCCGGCCGGTCCACGGCGCAGCTGGTCGCGCACGCGGCGCAGCCGGCCGCCGGGCATGCGGAGCCAGCCGGGCCACCCGGGGCCGGCCCAGGATCGCGCCACGAACGACATCAACCGGGCGCGGCTGCGGAGGCGGGTGTCAGGGCTCCACGATTGAGGATCGGGTCGATCGGATCTCGTGCGGGCACGTCATCCAGCATACCCGAATGCTTGCCAGGGGGCTATCAACGCCCGATCGGCCTGCGGGCCGATCGGGCGAGACACCGCTCAGTGGCTGACGTCGCGGCGTCGCATCCCCCAGGCACCGATCGCGAGACCGCCGGCCGCCAGCACGACGCAGGCGACGACGCCGGAGGCGTCCCACTGGCCGGCCATCGGCTGGCCGAAGTGCGTCGTCAACGCCAGCTGGTGGACCGGGTCCGGCAGGCCCAGCGGCGGAGCCAGCAGGCCCACCAGGTAGGTCGCCACGACCAGCAGCGCGACGAGCTCGGCGGCGATGGACGCGCGCCACAGCCCGCCGATCGCGACGCCGATGCCGATCAGCGCGGCGGCGTAGAGCCCGAGCGAGACCGAGCCGAGCATCGCGTCGCCCGCCGACACGCCGCCCGAGGTGGCGCCGAGGCCGATCGACAGGGCGAACACGAGCGTCATGACGCCGTCCGCGGCGAGCGCCGCGAGGCCCCCGGAGAGCACCCATCGGGAACGGGGAAGCGGCGTGGCCAGCACCTCCTCGAGCCGGCCGCCGGTCTCGTCCGACGCCCACTTGGCCACGAACGTCGCCGCGGCGAACCCGGCCACGATGTAGAACAGCTCGATGAACAGCTGCAGGAACCCCCCGGCCGTCGTGAGGTCGAGGCCCGGGAAGGCCGTCTGCAGGACCTTCAGGAGGTTCGCGTCGCCGGCGAGCTGTCCGGACATCTCGCCCACGAGCGACGTCAGCATGGCGCCGAACACCCCCAGCCCGAGCCCCCACGCGAGCGCGCGCGGCAGCTGGTCCCCGAATGCCCGGCTGATGGGACCGCGGACCCCGAGCACGGCGCCCGGGAGCGTCGGCAGCCCGATGCCCGCGGTGACCCCGAGATCGCGCCGGGCGAACACCTCGACGCCGATGGCCAGCAGGACCGCGGCGCCGACGCCCAGGAGCGCCAGGCCGGCCCAGTCGTACTGGCCGGCCAGGGCGATGTGGTTCGCGGTCCAGCTGAACGGGCTCAGCACGGTCAGCGGTTCCAGGTGCAGGCCGTTCACGCTCCACGCCAGGGCCAGCGCGATCCCGGCCACACCGGCCGACCCGGCGCGCCCCAGGATCGGGCCGAGCGCAAACGCGAGCCCCCCGAAGAACAGGGCAGTGAAGCCGAGCCACAGGGCGAACCCGACCGACGACGTCAGGGACAGCGGGTCGCCGAGGGCGGCATTGCCGTAGGCGTTGGAGCTGATCGTGATCATGATCGTCATGAACGCCAGCGCCAGCACCAGCGTCGTGAGGTGAGCGGCCAGCTTCTCGATCGCGATGCGGCGCTTGCCGAACGGCGCGGTGGCCACGATGTCGAGGCTGCCCCGTCCTGCCTCGCCGGCCAGCGTTCCCGACAACGCCAGGATCGACCACAGCGAGGTCGTCAGGACGAACACCAGGCCGTACTTCCAGGTCAGGTAGCCGCCGAACGTGCCGAGGCCCACGGGCTTCCCGAAGAAGTCGACCATCTGCGACGGCATGCCGCCGATGAGCTGGTCGATCTCCAGGCGGGACTCGGGCGTCGGGAAGACGCTCGGGATCGCGGCGCCCATCGCGAGCGAGAGCCCGCCGAGGAGCCCGGCGGCGATGATGAACGCCAGTCGCGCGTCGCGGATGCTCTTGGCGTAGATGCTGCCGAAGCCGTAGATCCGGCTGAGACCGCTGACCTGGCTGCGGGACGTCGCCAGCGGCGCGCCCCCCACGTTGGTGGCCATGGCTAGCTCGCCTCCCCGGCGGCCTGCCCGTACTGGGCAAGGAACGTCTCTTCGAGGCTCGGCTCGCGGCTGACGAAGTCGAGCAGCTCGTGCCGCGCGGCGGCCTGCACGACCGGCGTCATGGCGCCGGACACGCGCATCCGCAGGACGTGGTCCTCGGCGGCCACGTCGGACACCCCGGGCAACGCCCGGAACTCGGCCTCGGGCACGGGGCCCGCGAACCGGAGCTCGACCTGATGGTGGGCGAGGTCGCGCAGCGCTTCGACGCGATCCACCTTGACCAGGCGGCCGTCGCGGATGATCGCCACCCGGTCGCAGGTGCGCTCGACCTCGCTCAGGATGTGGGACGACAGGAACACCGTCCGGCCGTCCGCCTTCGCCTCGCGCACCAGCGTGTAGAACGACTGCTGAACGAGCGGGTCGAGACCCGAGGTGGGCTCGTCGAGAACCAGCAGCTCGGGCCGGTGCTGGAGGGCGATCACCAGGCCGATCTTCTGCTTGTTGCCCTTCGAGAGCTCCTTGAACTTGCGGCTGGGGTCGATCTCGAAGCGCTCGATGAGCGACGCCTGGTACGCCTTGTCCACGCCGCCGCGGAGGTTGGCGAAGTAGGTGAGCGTCTGGCCCCCGGTGAGCCGGTCGTAGAGCGTGAACTCGCCCGGGATGTAGCCCACCCGGCGATGGATCGCGACCGGATCGGCGCTCGACTCGATCCCGAACACCAGGACGCGGCCGCGGGTCGGCCGGATGAGGTCGAGCAGGGTCCGGATCGTGGTGGTCTTGCCGGCGCCGTTGGGGCCGAGGAAGCCGAACACCTCGCCCTGCTCGACCTCGAGGTCGACGTCGATGATCCCGCGGTGCTCGCCGTAGGACTTGGTGAGCTGCTCGGTCTGGATGATCGCGGTCATATGGTCGCGTTCCTCACGTGTTGCAGCGGCTGGTCAGTCGAACCAGAGACGGAGCGTCTCGTCGTCGACGATGGCGAGCGATCCGGGGGCCGCGCCCAGGATCCGCTCATAGCCATTGGCATAGGCCTTGAACGTTCGCTCGACCGTCTCGAGCGGGATCTCGTCCGCCTGCCGGGCGAGGAACAGGTCAGCGGCGGCCTCCTGCGCTCCCTGGAGCACCGAGACGAGGACACGCGCGGCGCCCTCGGGCGAGGCAGCGTCGAAGACGCCCTCGCGACAGCCCTGGCGGACGATCTCGGTCAGGATCGGCGTGAGGCGGTTGGTCATGCCGCGGCGCAGCTTCTCGCGCACGATGGCGTTGTCGTCCGAGAGCCAGACCTCGAGCAGGGCGAGCATCAGCTCGCGACGCTCGTTCTTCCACCTCGCGATCCCCGAGAAGACGGCGGTGAACTTCTCGACCGCCGTGCAGCCGGGATCGGCCACCACCTGCTCGGCGATCGTCATGCCGGCGGCCAGCAGCCGATCCATCACGGCGTCGAGGAGGGCGCCCTTCGAGTCGAAGTAGTGGTAGAAGGCCCCGCGCGACGCCGCGACCTCGTCCAGGACGTCCTGGACGCTCATCTGCTCGTAGCCCCTGGTCTGGATGAGCTTCAGCGCGGCGTCAACGAAGGCGTCCCGGCGCACCGGGTGGGCGGCGGCCGCAGCCGCGGTTCGGGCCATGGAGTCAGGCCTCTGGATCCTGTAACCGACCGACTGTCGGTCTGTCCGAGATGCTACACCCGGTCCGCAAGCGGCGCGACGGCGCGCAGGAAGGTCCGCCCCCCGCGCGGAAGCGCATGCGGTAGCGTCATCACCGCATGGACCGACGCTGGCTCATCCTGTCCGCCGTCTCGGTCGGGACGTTCATGGCGACGCTCGACGGCAGCATCGTCAATATCTCGCTGCCCAACATCCAGGCCGCCTTCGGCATCGAGCTCAGCGTCGTGGAGTGGGTGTCGATCGCCTATCTGGTCGTGGTCGGCAGCGTCCTGCTCCCGTTCGGCCGGCTGGGCGAGGTGCTCACGTTCCGGCGTGTCTACCTCAGCGGCTTCGTCGTGTTCACCCTCGCGAGCGTCCTGTGCGGCGCGGCACCCGGACCGGCCGCCCTGATCGGCTTCCGGGTCCTCCAGGGCGTCGGCGCGGGCATGCTCCAGGCGATGGGCCCTGCCATCGTCGCGCGAACGTTCGGGCCGGGGGAGCGGGGCCGGGCCCTCGGCCTCAATGCGATCAGCGTCTCGCTCGGGCTGACCCTGGGCCCGGTGCTGGGTGGCATCCTCACCGAGCTCGCGACCTGGCGCGCCGTGTTCCTCGTCAACCTGCCCATCGGGCTGTTCGCGATCGTATGGGCGATGCGCGTCCTGCCGCGCGAGCGCCCGACCGGCGGCCAGACATTCGACGTCCCGGGCGCCGGGCTGTCGGGGACCGCGCTGCTGGCGCTCCTGCTCGCGCTGACCCAGGGTGAGTCGCTGGGCTGGACGAGCCCGGTCATCGTCGCCCTGCTGGGGACGTTCGCGCTCACGGCGACCCTGTTCCTGTGGGCGGAGATGCGGGCGGCGCAGCCCATGATCGACCTTCGCCTGTTCGCCATCCGCGCCTTCTCGGCGGGCAATGCCAGCGTGGTGATCGCGTTCGCGGGCCTGTTCACCGCGACCTTCCTGCTGCCCTTCCTCCTCGAACGCAGCGCCGGCTACAGCCCGATCGAGGCGGGCCTGCTGCTGACGCCGGTGCCGGTCGTGGGCGCGCTCGTGGCGCCCTTCAGCGGCTCCCTTTCAGACCGGATCGGGTCGCGCGTACCGGCCAGCATCGGCATTGCCGTGATGGCGGCAGGCCTGTTCAGCCTCTCGCAGCTCCAGGCGGGATTCGGGCCACTCGACCTCGTCTGGCGGCTGGCGCTCGTCGGGCTCGGCCAGGGCCTGTTCATGAGCCCCAACTCGAGCGCCGTCCTGAGCTCGGTGCCGCGGGCGCGCATCGGGACGGCGTCGGGCACCGTGGCGCAGATGCGGATCGATGGCCAGGCGCTGGGCATCGCGGCGAGCGGCGCCATCGTCGCGGTGCGCGTCCCCGTCCATCTCGCCGAGCTGGGAGGCCTGGGCGCGGCCGAGGCCTCCGCGAGGGCGCTGGCGCTGGGGATCCGGGACGCGTTCGTCGTCGCCGCGGCGGTGTGTGCGATCGGGATCGCGACCAGCCTCGTCCGTGGGGCGCGACCCGTCGTCACCGATGGCCGCCCGGGTCAGGACGGGCTCTTGGGCGAGAGGTAGTCGTGCCCCGGGGCTTCGATGTCACGGTCGTCGACGGACCAGCCGATGTCGGCGACGACGCCGACCACGCCCGGGACCATCTCCACCATCCGCTCCACGATCGCGGCCGTCGACCGCCGCTCCACGGCACCATGGATCGTCGCGACGCCGTCGTTCACCTCGACGGTGAACCGTTCGGGATCGAGCCACAACGCGCGCAGCAGGACGTCGTTCCGGATCGCCTCGGCCAGGGCGTCGTCGGTCCGCACGAACGACCGCACGACATCGGCCCGGGTGACGATCCCGACCAGGCGGCCCCGGTCGGTCACGGGCAGGCGGTTCACCTTGCGCTGGATCATCAGCGCCGCCGCAGCCGCGACCGGCTGCGATGCCTCGATCGTGATCGCGGGCGACGTCATCGCATCACCGGCGGTGCGCGCCTCGGCCTTCGCGAGCAGATGGCGTGTCTCGGCTGACTCGCCGAACAGGCGGGCGAGCGGGCGGTGGTGGATCGCATCGGGTCGCTGCTCCTTGACCAGCAGGTCGCCCTCCGAGATCACGCCCACGACCCGACCGGCGTCGTCGACGACGGGCAGGCCGCTGATCCGGTGCTCGATCAGCTGGCGCGCCACGGCCTTGAGCGGCGTGTCCAGCTTGACGTCGAGGACCGCCCGGGTCATCACGTCGCGCACGGTCTCCACGGACGCGTCCTCCTCGTGACTGCGTTGCGACGGAACGGCCGGGCGCGACAGCGTCGGTGGTGGCCGCATCCGACGAACCCACGTTCGTTCGAGCCGGTGTCCGGCGGCAGAGCCGGAGCGCCCGAAACCGGCACCGGGCCGGCTCACCACGCGGCATGGCGGGAGCATACGGCAGACGATGGGGCCAGCAGGCCTTCGGGATCAGAGGCCGTCCGAGGCGCTGGCCACCATGTCCGCGATCCGGAGCAGCAGGCCGAGCACGATCCCGAGCCAGGTCAGGGCGACCGTGGTGAACCCGATCCGGGCGATCCGCTGCGACGGCACCATCCAGGGGCTGACCCGGTCCAGGCTCGCCATGCGCCAGATGCCCGCCACCGCGACCCCGGTGTACGCCACCAGGCCGACGATGACGATCCGCGGCACGCCCGGGACGATCACCAGGACGACACCGATCGTCACCATCGCACCCACGACCCACGGCACCGCGTTCCGGAAGGGCGGGGTGGGGCGATGGGTGGGCCGACGTCCGCTGCGGCGCATGGTTGCCCCGAGGACGAGCAGGCTCAGCGCGACGAGCCCCGCGAGGAGGACGGCCGGTCCCATGCCCACATTGTGCGCAGCCCCCGGATCGCTGCCAGTCCGTGTTCGCGCGTTGCGTACACTGCCGCCCGATGGACCCCGTCACCGCTCGGCTGCGTGATCTCTCGGCGCCGGACGTCGTGAGCGCGATCAAGGCCAACTGGGTCGCGCTCTACGCCCACCTCGGCCGTGCTCCCGGGGTCGAGCTCTCGGCCGGTCGGCATCTCAGCTGGCTGCTCACGGGGATCCCCGACCCGTTCCTGAACGTCGTCTTCCGGACCGACCTGCCACCTGACCGTGCCGGCGACGTCGTCGACCAGGCGCTGGCCCACTTCAGGGCCAGGCAGATCCGGAGCCTGTCGTGGCTGGCGCCGGGCACCGAGGCTGGCCGGATCCTCGCCAGTCGTGGCCTCACCTTCGAGGAGGGCGGAACCGGGATGGCCGCCGACCTCACCGCCGTGCCGGACCGCGTGCCGGCCCCGGGGAGTCTGGCGATCGTGCCGGTCGAGGATCGGGCGAGCCTTCAGCCCTGGATTCACGTCATGTGCGTCGGCTTCGGAACCCCCGCAAGCGCCGAGCCGGCGCTGCTGGACGTGTTTGCCGCCGTCGCGCCGGCGCCGCCGATGCGCACGTACCTCGCGTCGTTGGACGGCCGGCCCGTTGCCACATCGCAGCTGTTCCTGGCGTCGGGCGTGGCCGGCATCTACAACGTGACCTGCCTGCCGGAGGCGCGGGGGCGGGGCATCGGCGCCGCCGTCACGCTGGCCCCGCTGCTCGAGGCCCGCCGGCTCGGCTACGGCATCGCGATCCTGCAGGCATCCGACCTTGGGTATCCGGTCTATCGACGCTTGGGGTTTCGCGATTACGGCCGCCTCAACGAATACCGGTTCACCTTGCCCGGCGACCGGCAGCCGGACGTCGCGTCATAGCAGGACTGGTGCCCGTACCCGGCCGCCGCCGCGTTCCTGTGGCCGCAGGAACACGCGCCAGGTAGCGTCGCACGGGACGCACCTGGGCATCGAACCCGCCGGAACGGTCCCCGTGCTACGCCTTCACCCCGAGCCCGATCGGGCACGCCACGCCAGTCGCGGTGTGGCAATCGTAGCCGTCGGGATTCCTGGCCAGGTACTGCTGGTGGTCGTCCTCGGCGAAGTAGAACTCGGGCGCCTCGCGGATCTCGGTCGTGATCGCGCCGTAGCCAGCCTTCGCCAGCTCGCCCGCGTACATGTCGCGAGATGCGATCGCCGCGGCCAGCTGCGCGGGCCCGTGCGTGAAGATCGCCGACCGGTACTGGGTGCCGACGTCGTTGCCCTGGCGATAGCCCTGGGTGGGGTCGTGCGACTCCCAGAACACCTTGAGCAGCTGCTCGTAGGACACGACGGACGGGTCGTAGACCACCCGGACCGCCTCGGCGTGCCCGGTGTGCCCGGTGCAGGTCTCGCGATAGGTCGGGTTGGGGGTGCCACCACCCTGGTAGCCGACCGCGGTGACCCACACACCCGGGATCGACCAGAGCTTCTTCTCGGCGCCCCAGAAGCAGCCGAAGGCGAAGTCGGCGATCTCGAACCCGTCAGGGTACGGGGGCATGAGCGAGCGGCCGCTCACGAAATGGGCGCCGGGATGGCCGATCACCTCGGTGCGGCCGGGGAGGACCTCCTCGGGACGCGGCATGGACGGCTTGTGGAACAGGAACTGCATGGGGACCTCCGATTGGCGCCAGTCTACGCATCCACGGTGACGCACGGATGACGCGGCCTATCGTCCCGGGCTCCGCCGGCCCGTACCACGGGTCACGTCGACCGCCGGCCCGTACCACGGGTCACGTCGACCGCCGGCCCGTCCGCGGGGAGGACGACCGTGGAACGCCAGGCGAGCACTGCGGCGGTTATCGCCGGCCCACCCGCAGCGTTGCCGACGCGATCCACGACCCACGATCCACGACCCACGATCCACGCCCACGCCCGCGCCGCGCCCGGCGAAGGTTCGCCCGAGAGGGCCCGATTCGTACCGCGGGATGGCACGTGGGGCGTTCCGTACGCCGGTCCGCCGCGGGGCAGCCGCTGGTGTGAACGCGTGGCGTTCCAGGGCGATCGCGACGTCGGCGCCGGACCAACGGGCACGGCGAGTCGGATCGACGACCGCCGGCTATGCCCCGCGGAGCTCGACCGAGGGGCGGGCGCGCTCGTCGCCACCCGTCGCGAAGAAGGGGAGCTGAACCCAGCCGAGCAGCCCGGCGAGCAGCTTCGCCGGGAGCTGTCCGATCCGGGTGTTGTAGCGGAACACCTGGTCGTTGTAGAGCTCACGCCGGTCCGCGATCAGGTTCTCGAGGCGGGTGATCTCGGCCTGGAGCGCCTCGACGTTGCCGGCCGACTTGACCTCGGGGTAACGCTCGACCACGGCGAACAGGTGGCGCACGGCGGTCGATGTCGCGTCGCTCGTCTCCGCCTGGCGCGGGATGGGGTCGCGATCCGAGTACGCGGCGCGGCGCTCGGTGACCTCCGTCAGCACGTCCTGCTCGAATGCCATGACGTCGCGGACGGCCTCCACCAGGTTGGGCAGCTCGTCGTAGCGCTGCTTGAGGGCGACGTCGACGTTCGCCCAGGCCTTGGCGATCCGGTTGCGCAGCGCCACGACGTCGTTGTAGGTGGCGACGGTGAGGAAGCCGACGATGACGACGACGAGGACGACCGCGAACAGCGCAGCGAGCGTTTCGGGGTTCATGACGTCGTCATCATCGGCCACCGGGCCGAGCCGCGCGGCCCGATCCCGCGCTCGCCACGAGCCACCCGCGATGCTCGACCGGGACCCGTCACCCCGACGTGAGCACCCAGGCCGCGGCAACGGCCGAGCCGATCGCCAGAACCGCGCCCAGCAGGCCCAGCAGGAACCTGCCCTGTGCGCGCGCCGCGGCGTCGGCCGGCGATCCGGTGGCCACCAGCAGCGGGACGTCGGGCGACGACGCGAGGACCAGGAGATCGGGGTCGATGTCGAAGGTTCGCTCGATCCGCGCCGCGTCGTCGGCCGTGGCGAGGGCCGGGCGCGTGGCGCGCGGGTCGAGCTCGGGTGGGCGTACCGGTCGCCCGATCCCGAAGCCCGGGATCGCGGCATTCCCCCAGGCCTGCTCGGGGGTGAGCAGCTCGCCGGCCGCGCGTGCCTCGGCAACCTCGGCCGCGACGGTGGGGTCGGCAAGCCCGGTCAGCGGATCGCCGAGGCGGTCCAGGCTGTCCGCGCCCGATGGATCCTCGATCTGTCGGAACGGGCGTGCCGCCCCGAGGACCGTCACGACGTCGCCCGGCTCGAGTCGCGCCTCGCGATAGCGCCGGCGGCCGTTCCCGCCCGCGCCGGTCCCGAGCCCGCCGACGTCGAGGCCGGCGTCGGGCGGGTGCACCGTGAGCAGCTCCGCGATCGCGGCCTCGCGATCCTGCACGGGATCCGCCGCGACCATCGCCTCGTGCCGCAGGTCGAGACCGGGTGGCGGATCGCCGAAGACGCCCGACTGGTCGTCGAACTGGTTCGGGCAGTCGATGCGCGCGCCGCGCGGGAAGACCCGGATGGTGCCGGTCTCGTCACGCACCTGGAAGCCAATTCCGCGCTCCACGTGGAAGCCGGGATCCTCCTCGTCCGCGGACGAGATCGAGGCCCGGTACCAGACGCACTCCCGGCCCTGGAGCGGGGACACCAGGAGAACCTCGGCCGGCTCGACCGTCCCGGTCACCCGGATCTCGCCGGCCGCAAGCGAGGCGATCCGGGAGCTCGACGTGTCGCCGATCCTGGCCGCGATCCGGTATCCCCCGAAGCCGCGCCACAGGAGGAGCAGGCCCCCGCCGATCCCCGCCGCGCACAGGAGGAGCAGCCCGGGGACGTCGTCGGTCACCCGCCCCCGCCCGGCCGGCCGCGCCGCACCGCGCCGGCGATCAGCGCGACACCCAGGACGATCACCGCGATGGGCCAGACCACGGCCCAGTCGACCCGGACGTACCGCGCGACGAGGAACCACAGGCCGAGCACGATGAGCACGCCACCCAGCACGATCCCCGCGTTGTGACCGCCAATGGGCGAGGCCCATCCGGGCGACGACGGAGGAGGTGAGACCCAGCTCCCGTCGGCGGGTGGCACCCAGCCGGGGGGTCCGCCACCGGGTGCTGCCGGCGGGGCATCCGTGCCGCCGGGCGCCGCTTCCGGCGGGGCCGACGCACCCGGCGTCCAGCCGGGCTGACCCCAGCCGGACTGGCTCCAACCACCCTGGCTCCAGCCGCCCCAGCCACCGGGAGGGCCGGATCCCGGCCGCTGCGGGACCCAGCCCGGTGGCGGCAGCGGCACGACGATCATCATCACGATGTAGACCAGGATGAAGATGCCGCCCGAGAAGACGGCGAGCAGCACCCAGGCGATCCGGACGATGGATGGATCGATGTTGAGCCACACGGCGAGCCCACCGGCGACGCCGGCGATCACGCGGTCGGTGGGGGAGCGGTAGAGGCGGTCACTCACAGCCGGACTCCGGGTTCAGGGTGATGGCACCAAGGTTCGCGCTCGCGTCGAGGTCGATCGCGGAGCTTGCGGCGGCGAAGGCCGCGTTGGTCCAGGTGTTGCCGTTACGGGTCAGCCCGCGCGAGCCGAAGTTGTTCGCGCCGAGCGGATTGTCCGACGCCCGGAACCGGAGCGCGACACCGTCGGGGACACAGATCTGAAGCGAGCCGGCGTTGGCCGACAGGCTGCCGGTGAGCATCCCGCTCGGTGACGGGAGCGCGATGCTCAGCGATCCGGCGTTCACGGTGGCGGTCAGGGCGGTGATCCCCGGCGTGGTCGTGAGGTCGACGTGGGCGTCGCCGGCATTGACGGACGCCGCGAGGTCGCGGACGTGGGTCTGGTCGAGGTTCAGCCGGGCCGATCCGGCATTCACCGTCACCTCGAGATCGAGCTCGGGATCCCTGGGCAGCGTCAGCTGCCAGGTGGCACCGCGGGCGATGTCGAAGCCCTGGACGTCCGGCGAGCGGACGGCGAGCCTGGCGGGCGAGGCGTCGACGTCG
The DNA here is from genome assembly GCA_963841545.1 of uncultured Chloroflexia bacterium. Classification (GTDB taxonomy): domain Bacteria; phylum Chloroflexota; class Limnocylindria; order Limnocylindrales; family CSP1-4; genus CAIXZV01. The sequence continues at coordinate 526,605 of CAWJDE010000004.1, forward strand.
GGCGGGCTGCCATTCCCCGAACTCCCTGCCAGCTGCCAGTCGCTGCCCGCGCCCGAGACGGCCGTCAGGTCGCCGCAGCTCAGGTCGAGGCTCACCTGCGCCGGGCCGCCGAGCGTCCCGGACTGCATCGGGAAGGACACGGCATTCGCGGTTCCCGCCCCGAACCCACACGTACCGAACCCCGCCACCGACCCGAACCCGACCGCGAGCACGCTGCCGCCCATGAGGCCGAACGTGACGGCGACCACCAGACCCCCGACGACGGCCGCCTGCGTTCGCTGGAGCACGAGACCGAGGCCGATGCCGACGAGGATCAGCGGCCACAGCTCCCACGCACGCCGGACGATGGCGGCGTCCACGTAGCCGCCCCTGACCGCGAGCGGCACCAGCCCGACCGTGATGAAGAACACCCCCCAGCCGAGCACACTCCGGTTGACCCGCACGCCTGCCCTCCCGACCGCGAGACCCACAGCTGACCGTGGCCACCATGATCGTGGATCCGGGCAACCCGAGACAGGGACCTCCAGCACCATCCGCGCCGCCATCCGGCTTCACCTGTCGAGCAGGCGCCGGATGCCCTCGCACGTCGCACGCGCACCCGCAGCCACGCCGATCGGCGGCGGGATCCGGGTGATGGCATGCTCGTGTCGAACAGCATGGAGCCACGCCAGCCATGAGCTCGGATGACGACCGGTTCGGCGGACAGCACGCGTCGATGCCCCTCGGCGAGATCTCCCTCTCGCGCTCCGTCGACGAGCCAGAAGGCCATGGCTTCGCCAACGGCTTGTTCGACGAGCAGCTCCGCCGCGACTGGCCAACCTGCCCGCTGTGGGTCGACGTCGACCGATTGCGACCACTCGAAAGCCGGTACCGCGATGAGATCGAGCTTGGCAACGTGGTGCGCTGGCTCCCGGTGGTCGGGGACATGCTCGGCCGCGCCGGGGTCGGGATCGAGCGGGGGACGATCTGGCTCGCGCCGGACCGATCCATGGCCGGCTACCGGATCGAGACTCGCGGGGGTCGGTGCGCGATCTCGATCGTGCGCCCGGCAGGGTCCGAAACCAGGTGCGGGGAATGGCCCATCCCCGATGTCCCCTCGGCGCTCGGCGGCTCGGGCGGGACCCGGCCAACCTGACGCTCGAACCGGGCGTCCTCCGGAACGCTCGGCACGGTCGCCCCGGGGCTCCCGCAAACCAGGGTGCGATGGTGCACGTTGCGCCGAGCCTTGAGCCATGCCTGTCAGCCGCCCGCCGCGTTCCCGGTGACGCGTAGACTCGCGGCCGTGACTCCGCCCGTGATGACCGGTCCCGTCCTTCGCCCGAACCGCGTGCGCCTGCTCCGCTGGTCGTGCAGGCTCGTCGTCCGGCTCTACCTGCGGGTGCGGGTCGAGGGTGCCGGCCGCCTCGGCGGGCAACCGGCGATCTACGTCTTCAACCACCTCAACTGGGCCGATCCGATCGTGCTGCTCGCCGTCCTGCCCGCCAGGCCACCGGTCGCCATGTTCGGACCCCGGGAGCACGACATGCGGCACGGGGCACGAAACCGGCTGATCGTCTGGGCGGGTTTCGGGATCCCGTATCGCCCGGACGGGTCCGACCTGATCGAGATCACCCGCCGCGTATCCGGCGCGCTGCGCGACGGCTGGATCGTCGCGATCGCAGGGGAGGGGCGGATCCACCGCAGTGAGCGCGACCTGCTGCCGCTGGCCGACGGCAGCGCGTACTTCGCCCTTCGGGCGGGCGTCCCGATCGTGCCCGTCGCCATCAACGGCACCAGCTGGCTCGGCTTCCGGCGCCGCGTCCGGATCCGGGTGGGCGACCCGATCCAGCCTGCCGGCAGGCCCAGCCGGGCGGCCGTCGCGGCGGCGACGGACCAGACCGCGGAGGCCCTCCGGCGCCTGGTCGCGGACGTTCCGGACCCGCCGCCGCCCGGTCGGTTCGGGCGCTGGCTGACCGAGCTGTTCAACGACTGGCCGGAAGGTCGACGTCCGGAGCCGGCCACCGCCACGGATTCTCGAGGGTGATGCCATACGGGCCGGGCATCGGTTGTGGCATCCTGCTCGGATCACCGACAGCGTTTGGAGAACCCGTGGGAGCGACCGGTCTTTCGAGCGACTCGACCGAATACCGCGCCCGGCTGACCGAGCAGGCCGATCCGCAGATCGACGCGTGGGCGGCCGAGCTGATGCGCGACGTCTCGATCCGCCGGGGCGTGGGACGCGTCGTCGAGGACTTCCGTCGCGCCGCCAGGCTGGATGAGCGTGAATTCGAACGGGTGTTCGCCGCCGGAGGCGGACCGCCTGCCTCGATCGGACGGGACGGCGGCGGTCGGTTGATGGTGCCGGCCATCACGCTGTGGGCGCTCGTGCCCGGCATCCGCTCCCAGGTGGCGGATGGCCGGCAGCGACTGATCGACTACCTGGTTGCCAACTTCGACGAGCTCGTCTACGTCTGACCAGCCCGGTGACGCCAGCGTCGGGAGCCCGCCCGCGCAGGTGCCATCGCCCAGCGCGGCACTTTCCGCGGTCGGGAGACTCGCGGCCCGGTCGCTGCGTGCGATCCGGCTCGTCCATCCGTTCCCCTCCATCCTCGATGGCGCCGTGGTCATGCTCGTGGGCCTCGTCGCCGGTGGCTCGGTCACGACGGCGCTCGCGGTCGGTGCCTCGATGACCCTGCTCCAGTTCGCGATCGGGTCCCTCAACGACATCGTCGATGCCGAGTCCGACGCCGGTCTCAAGCCCGGCAAGCCGATCCCCGAGGGGATCGTCTCGAGCGCGGCTGCCCGCGTCGTCGCGTCGGCCGCGGCCATCTCCGGCGTCGGCCTCTCGCTCGCAGGCGGGCCTGGGCTGGTGCTCGTCGCGCTGATCGGGCTCGCGATCGGTGCCTGGTACGACCTCCAGGCCAAGGGCACCACGCTGTCCTGGCTTCCGCTGGCGATCGGGATCCCGCTGCTCCCGGTCTACGGCTGGTATGGCGCCACCGGATCGCTGCCCGGGGTGTTCGTCGTGCTCGTGCCGGCCGCCGCCAACGCCGGGACCGCGCTCGCGATCGCCAACTCGCTGGTCGACGTCGAGCGGGACAGCGCGGCCGACCAGGTCTCGATCGCGCTCGCGCTGGGGCCGCTTCGTGCGGGGGGTCTGGTGCTCGCGCTGCATGTGGTCGTCGTCGGGCTCGCCCTGGCGACGGCCGCCCTGCTGGACGCCCCGACCGGCTGGATCGCCGCCATCGTGGTGGCGGCCGGGGCCCCGCTTGCGGGTGCCGTGGTCGGGCTCGTCGCGGCGGTTCGAGAAGGGCCTGGCATGCGGGAGCTCGCGTGGGAGATCCAGGCGGTCGGAACCGCGCTCCTCGCGGTTGCCTGGCTCGGTGCGTTGAGTGCCGCGGGTGGGCCGATCGCCTGATATCGGCGATCGGCGCGGAGCGGTGCGTCGGCGCGCCGCCGGTCGTCAGGGTCCCGGGTGGGCGGAAGGTACCCCTAACGCACGCGGCGCGCCGATCGTTACCATCCACGTGAACGAGACATGCCGTCGAGGACCTGCGTTGACTGACTTCATCCGCCGCTTCCGGGGACTTGGTGTCGCGCTCGTCGTGCTCGCGCTCTCCGCGGGTGCGGTGTTCGCCGGTGCTCCGCAGCTCGGCCTGACCGGATCCCATGTGAGCCCGAATGTCAGCGTCGCCCAGGGGGGCGACGAAGACGCGAGCGAGGAGCCGTCCAGCTCTCCCGATGAGGACGCGTCCGAGCCGCCTGAGACCGAGGATGCGTCCGAGGCTCCCGACGAGGATGCGTCCGAGGCGCCGGACACCCATGCGGGCGCCGAGGCGCCGGACGCCGCGGAAACCGGAGCCCCAGATGACACCCACGGCGCCTTGGTGTCCGCTGCGGCCCAGATGGAAACGCCCGACGGCTTTGCCAATCACGGTGCCTTCGTCTCATGTGTCGCCCACATGAAGGACGCCACCCTGGCGACGATCGACTGGACGACGGTGACCCCGGACGTCTGCGCGACCAACGCGGCGTCGGCCAAGGGCAAGGCGACGTCCGATGCCGCCAAGGCAAACGCCGCCGCCAAGGCCGCGGCGGGCAAGGCGCACGGGCATTCGGCTGATGCTCCGGGTCACAACCGGCCCTGATCGCCGGCCAGACCACACCGCCGGGGCCCGGTGACGACCGGGCACACCACCGGGGACAACGAAGCCGGCGCGACAACGCGCCGGCTTTCGTCTTTCCCGCACCTGCCATCCGGGATGGCGGGTGGCGGGCAGGCCGGGTGGACCTAGCGGTCGGGCTCGCCGGTGCGGATGACCGCGATCGCGTTCTCCAGGCGAAGCTTGGCGATCGTCAGGTACTTCGCGAGGTTCGACCGGTCCACCGGGCCGATCGCCTCCAGGACGTCGGGTGCCCGCAGCACGCCGAGCAGCTCCTCGACGGCGTCATTGAGCTGCTGCTTGGCGGACACGAGGCTGTCGTCGCCCAGCTGTGCCGGCCCCGTCGCCGGGCGATTCCAGCCGAGGTCGGTCCCCGGTACCGGCTCCGCCGGGGCGACGGCGCCATCGTCGGGGACGGCCTGCGCAAGCGACGCGTCGTTCGCGGCCCGCGGCCGGCGTCCCTCGATCCGCTCGCGGAGCTTGACCAGCGACAGCTCGTTGCGCGCGACCTGGTCCGCGAGTCGCTTGCGTCGCTTGGGGTCCTGGACCTTCATCAGCTCGTAGGCGTGGGACAGCGTGTCCTTGCGCAAAGACACGAGCTCCCGGACCTCGGGCGGCGCATCGGCGAGGCGGAGCCGATTCTCCAGGTATCCCTTGTCCTTGCCCAGCTTGTCCGCGAGCTTGCGGATGCTGTACCCATGGTCCCGGATCATCCGGTCGTACATCGAGGCCTCGTCGAGCGGCGAGATGTCCTCGCGCTGGAGGTTCTCGATGATCGAGATCTCGAGGGCGGTGTCGTCGTCGATGTCCTCGACCAGGGCCGGGATGGTTTGCAGCCCGGCGATCCGCGAGGCGCGCCAGCGACGCTCGCCTGCGATCAGCTGGTAGCGGCCGCTGTCGATCGGTCGCACCAGGATCGGTTGCAGGACCCCGTGCTCGCGGATGGAGGCCGCCAGCTCCTCGAGCGTCGCCTCGTCGAAGGCGAGGCGCGGCTGCTCCGGGTTGGAGTCGATGTGATCGACCTCGATGACCTTGACTCCCGTCGATCGGCGTCCCGCATCTGGGGAGAGGAGGCTGACGATGGCCGGCGGGAGCTCCCGCTCCTCCGACAGGCGACGGGCGGCGGCGGCGCGGAAATCAGGCCTGGCCAAGATCGATCACCTCCCGGGCCAGCTCGCGGTACGCGCGGGCGGCCTCCGACGTCCCGGCGTAGGACGTGATCGGCCGCCCGGCGAGCGGCGCTTCGCCCAGCTTCACGGTGTTGCGAATGATGGATCCGAACACATGATGGTCGCCCACCACCCGGAGCTCGTCGAGCATGTCCTTGGCAAGGTTCGTGCGTCCGTCATAGAACGTCGGCAGCAGACCCAGGACCCGCAGATCGCGGTTGAGCTTGAGCCGGATGGCGTTGATCACCTTGACCAGGTTGTTGAGGCCCTTCATCGCGTAGAACTGCGTCTGCACCGGGATGATGACGCTGTCGGCGGCGACGAGGCCGTTGACCGTCAGCAGCCCGAGGTTGGGCGGGCAGTCGATGAGCACGAAGTCGTAGCCCCCGATGGCGTCACGCATCGCCTCGCGCAGGATGGTCTCGCGACCGAGCGCCGTGAACAGCTCGCCTTCGGTGCTGGCGAGGTCGATATGCGCCGGCGCCACGTCGATGCCCGCCGTCTCGGTTGCCAGGATCACCTCGGGGAGCGTCGCGCGGCCGTCGGCGAGCACGTCCGCCATCGAGCTCTGCACGAGATTGAGGTTGACGCCCACGCCGGCCGTGAGGTTCGCCTGGGGGTCCATGTCGACGAGCAGCACCCGGAACCCGTCCTCGGCGAGCGCCCCTGCGAGATTGATCGCGGTGGTCGTCTTGCCGACGCCGCCCTTCTGGTTGGCGATCGCGATCACATGCGTCAAGGAAGCACCTCGGTGTCGAGAACGGGGGACCGCGTGTGGCCGGTCTGGCGGCGATTTGTCGGCCCGCGCCGGGTCGGAATGGGGGAATGCTACCGCGCGGACCGGCCCGCGGAGCATCGAGGTTGTCCACAGCACGAGGGAGTTGTGCACCGTTCTGTGGATATCCCGGGCCTCCGAACCGCACCCAACGGCACTGCCCGGCGACTGACAACACAGCGATAACACGCCGTTGATTCGCCGACAACGTGCCCGAGGGCCGGGTGGCGCCATGTCGGGCTGGGCCCGATAGCGCGACCCCGCGGGGAGCTCCGGCGTGTCGGCCTATCATTGCCGGGCGCGACGTCTTTGCGCACGGACACACCGGCCGCCATGCGAACGGCGACCGCTTGACGACCGGAGGAGCCCAGGACGTGCCGACAAACGCAGAACGCATCGCGCGCCTGGAGCAGCTGCGTGCCGAGGCACTCGAAGGTGGGGGGCCGGTTCGCGTCGAGCGCCAGCATGCGTGGGGCAAGCTGACCGCCCGTGAGCGGCTCGACCTCCTGCTCGACCCGGGCTCGTTCGTCGAGCTCGATGCGTTCGTCACCCACCGCGCAACCGAGTTCGGGCTCGATCGGCAGCACTTCCTCGGTGACGGCGTGGTCACCGGTCACGGCACCGTCGACGGGCGCCTCGTGTTCGTGTTCAGCCAGGACTTCACGGTGTTCGGCGGCTCGCTGTCCGAGGCCTATGCCGAGAAGATCTGCAAGGTGATGGACCTCGCGATGAAGGTGGGGGCGCCGGTCATCGGTCTCAACGACTCGGGCGGCGCGAGGATCCAGGAGGGGGTCGCGTCACTCGGCGGCTATGCGGAGATCTTTCTGCGCAACGTGCTCGCCTCGGGGGTCGTGCCCCAGATCTCGGTGATCCTCGGGCCGTGCGCCGGCGGCGCGGTGTACTCGCCCGCCATGACCGACTTCACGGTGATGGTCGAGGGCACGAGCTACATGTTCGTGACCGGCCCGAACGTCGTGAAGGCCGTGACCCATGAGGAGGTCGATTCCGAGGCCCTCGGCGGTGCCGGCGTCCACACCGGCCGGAGCGGCGTCGCGCATCTCGCCGCCGGTGACGAGGCCGAGGCGCTCGATGACGTCAAGCGGCTGCTCGCGCACCTGCCGCAGAACAACCTTGCCGACCCGCCCATCACGGCGACGACGGACCCACGTGATCGCATGGACCGCGAGCTCGACGCGATCGTTCCCGATGAGCCGTCGAGGCCGTATGACATGCACGACGTGCTGGCGCGCGTCGTCGACGAAGGGGCGTTCCTCGAGATCCAGCCGCGGTGGGCAGCCAACATGCTCATCGGGTTCGCGCGACTCGGCGGCCGCCCTGTCGGCATCGTCGCGCAACAGCCGGCGGTCCTCGCCGGCGCCCTGGACATCGACGCCGCCGTCAAGGCAGCGAGGTTCGTGCGCACCTGCGACGCGTTCAACGTCCCGCTGGTCACGTTCGTCGACGTGCCCGGGTTCCTGCCGGGCGTGTCCCAGGAGCACGGCGGGATCATCCGTCACGGCGCGAAGCTGCTGTACGCCTACTGCGAGGCAACCGTGCCCAAGGTGACGGTGATCACCCGCAAGGCGTACGGCGGTGCGTACGACGTCATGAGCAGCAAGCACATCCGCGGCGACCTCAACTTCGCGTGGCCCAGCGCGGAGATCGCGGTGATGGGTGCCGAGGGCGCTGTCAACATCATCTTCAAGGACGCGATCGCTGGCGCCGACGACCCGGTGGCCGAGCGAAAGCGCCTGGTCGCCGAATACGAGGCGGAGTTCTCGAACCCCTACGTCGCGGCCGCCCGCGGCTATGTCGATGAGGTCATCCTGCCGCGCGAGACCCGGCCCAGGCTGATCCGCGCCCTCGAGATCCTCGCCGACAAGCGCGACACGAATCCCAGGAAGAAGCATGGCAACATCCCGCTCTGACGCGGAGCTGCGCGCGACGACCTCGTCCATCCGCGGAGCGCCATCCGTGTCCTTGCGCAAAGACATGGCTCGCTGGAACGCGCGATGAGCGACGCCCAGCCGTCGTCCGGGCGGCCGTCGTCCCGGCGCCCGTCGTCCCGGCGGCCGCCGCCGTTCCGGCGCCCGCCGTTTCGGCGCCCGCCGTTCCGGCGCCCGCCGTTCCGGCGCGTGCTCGTCGCCAACCGCGGCGAGATCGCGGTCCGCATCATCCGAGCCTGTCGCGACCTGGGCATCGAGTCAGTCGCCATCTACAGCGACGCGGATGCGGGGGCGGCGCACGTCCGCCTCGCCGATCTCGCGCTTCGCATCGGCTCGCCACCGCCGGCAGAGAGCTACCTGCGCATCGACGCGGTCGTCGCGGCAGCGATCGAGAGCGGCGCGGACGCCGTCCATCCGGGCTACGGCTTCCTCGCCGAGCGCGCGTCGTTCGCGCGGGCGGTGGAGGCGGCCGGGCTGGTGTTCGTCGGCCCGCCGCCGGCGGCGATCGAGGCCCTGGGCGACAAGCTGCACGCCCGGCGGCTGGCCGCACGCGTCGGCGTACCGTCGGTGCCCGGGACGCTCGAACCGGCGCCCGTCGATCGGCCAGATCAGGTCGCCGGGATCCTGGCGAGCGCGAGGGAGATCGGCTTCCCGCTGCTGGTCAAGGCCGCGGCAGGTGGGGGAGGGAGGGGCATGCGCCGGGTCGACCGCGCCGAGGATCTGCCGGCCGCGCTCGTCGCGGGCTCGCGCGAGGCGGCGTCGGCGTTCGGCGATGGGTCCGTGTACCTGGAGCGCGAGATCCTGCCCGCGCGGCACATCGAGGTCCAGCTCCTGGCGGACGCACACGGTCGCGTCGTGGCCCTGGGCGAGCGCGACTGCTCGCTCCAGCGCCGCCATCAGAAGCTGGTCGAGGAGGCACCTGCCCCGGGCTTGACCGAGGCGCAGCGGCGACGGCTGCACGGGCTGGCTGTCCGGCTCGGTGAAGCCGCCGAGCTGCGCAACGCAGCGACCTGCGAGTTCCTCTACGACACGAGTGGCAGCTTCTGGTTCCTCGAGGTCAACACGCGGCTCCAGGTCGAGCATGGCGTGACCGAGCTCGTCACCGGCGTTGACATCGTGACCGAGCAGCTCCGGATCGCCGCCGGCGCGCCGCTGGGCCCCGAGGTCCTCGCGGCGGCCGATCGCGCGGCGGCGCCGACCGGACACGCGATCGAGGTCCGAATCTCGGCCGAGGATCCGTCACGTGGCTTCGCGCCGACGCCCGGGCGCGTCGGACGCTGGGTCATGCCGGCCGGTCCGGGGATTCGAGTCGACACCGCCATCGAGGCGGGCGACCGGATCCCTCCGGAGTACGACAACCTGATCGCCAAGCTGATGGTCCACGGTTCCGATCGCGAGACGGCGATCGACCGCCTGGGGCGCGCGCTCGACGAGACCGAGGTCGGCGGCATCCAGACGACGCTCCCGTTCCATCGTGCCGTGGCCGCGAGCGCGGCGTTTCGCGCGGGCGATCTGTCGACCGGGTGGGTCGAGCAGCAGTGGGACGGTCCGACGGCCCGGAGCTCGGCCCTTCGACGGGCGCTGCTCGTGGCCGCCATGGCCGAGGTCGACGCCGAGAGGGACCCTGACGCCACGTCGGCCGCGCCGGTCCGGCGGCACGGTCGCGCAAGGCGGCATCGGCCCGGCGAGCCGGTGGCGATCGGGTGCCCGAACGCAGGGGGTCGATCGATGGCCGACCTGACCGCGCGACCTGGCGGGGGCCGGCAGCCGGACGTCGTCGCGCCGCCTGAGACCGGCGCGACCGACGGCGGGGGACGCCGACCGGCCGCATCGCCGGACGGTCGGGTCGACCCCCACGCCGTGCGCGCCAGGACCGCCCCATCGTCGTCCCTGGGGGACGAACCGACGATCCGGCTCTCACCATCTCCCGAACCGCTGCGAATGACCAACCCGACGACCGGGGTCGGGTTGCTGGGCGGCACGGTCGCCGCACACGACCCACCGCGCGAGTCCGTCCTTGCGCAAAGACAGCTGGTGCTCGATGGCGAGCGGATCGACGCGACGCTCGAAGGGCAGGGGGGCGAGCGATACCTGCTGGTGGAGCCGGACGCGCGGAGCCGGGTGATCCTCGGACCACGGCAGGCGACCGCCGGTGCCGTCCACCGTCGGGAGGTCATCGTCGACGGCTTCCGCTTCGAGATCGACGTGGAGCCGGAGCGGATCGCCGCCGTGCGTGAGCGGGCAAGCCGTGGCCGCGCGGCGAGCGCCCACAGCGGACCCCTGGAGGTCCGCGCGATCATCCCGGGCAAGGTGGTGGCCGTCTCCGTCTCGGCGGGCGATGCCGTGACCGCGGGGCAGCAGCTCCTGGTCGTGGAGGCCATGAAGATGCAGAACGAGCTTCGGGCACCGCGCGACGGGACGGTGGAGCGCGTCGGCATCGCCCAGGGCGTCAACATCGAGGTCGGCGACCTGCTGGTCGTCATCAGCTAGGCTCGGTACCGGAGGTCCGCGTGAGCGAGGAAGGCAAGGTCAGGGCGGCCAGCGGCGGCGAGCCGCAGGGCGAGCCGGCGGGCGGTGCCGGGCAAGGCAGGGCGGGGGATGACGTGGCCCGCTGGCGGTCGACGACCCGCGCCCGCGCCCTGGCCGCCGCTGCGGAACGCCGGGACGCCTTCGCGACCACCTCGGAGCTCCCGATCCGCGACGTCTATACGCCGGCCGATCTCGGCGCCTTCGAGCCCGGCCGGGACCTCGGGCTGCCCGGCGAGTACCCGTTCACCCGCGGGGTGCAGGCCACGATGTACCGCTCCCGGTTCTGGACGATGCGCCAGTACGCGGGCTTCGCCACGGCCGCCGAGACGAACGAGCGGTTCCGGTATCTCCTCACGCAGGGCCAGACCGGGCTCTCGGTGGCCTTCGACCTGCCGACCCAGATGGGCTACGACGCGGACGCCGCCGAGGCGGAAGGGGAGGTCGGCCGCGTTGGGGTGCCGATCTCGTCCCTCGCCGACATGGAGGCCCTGTTTGCCGGCATCCCGCTGGGCGAGGTCAGCACCTCCATGACCATCAACGCGACCGCGCCGATCCTGCTCGCCCTGTACGTGGCCGCCGCGGGCCGGCAGGGAGTCCCCAGGGCCGCGGTCTCGGGCACCGTCCAGAACGACATCCTCAAGGAGTACATCGCGCGCGGGACGTGGATCTACCCACCCAGGCCGTCGATGCGGCTGGTGACCGACGTGTTCGAGTTCGCCTCCCGTGAGCTCCCGCGCTGGAACACGATCAGCATCTCCGGCTACCACATGCGGGAGGCGGGCGCAACGGCCGCCCAGGAGCTGGCGTTCACGCTCGCCGACGGGATCGCCTACGTCGACGCGGCGGTCTCGCGTGGCCTTGCCGTGGACGACGTCGCGCCCCGTCTCTCGTTCTTCTTCGCCGCCTGGTCCGAGCTGTTCGAGGAGGTGGCGAAGTTCCGGGCGGCCCGCCGAATGTGGGCGCGGATCATGCGCGACCGGTTCGGCGCCACGAATCCGCGGTCGATGATGTGCCGGTTCCACACCCAGACCGCCGGATCGTCGCTGACCGCCCAGTCGATCGACAACAACGTGGTCCGGACCACCGTCCAGGCGCTGGCGGCCGTGCTCGGCGGCACCCAGAGCCTGCACACGAACTCGCGCGACGAGGCGCTCTCGCTGCCCACCGCCGAAGCGGCCCGGCTGGCGTTGCGGACCCAGCAGATCCTGGCCCACGAGGCGGGCGTGACCGAGACGCCCGATCCGCTCGCCGGCAGCTGGTTCGTCGAGTCCCTGACCGATGAGCTGGAGGCCGCTGCGGGCGCCTACCTGGACGAGATCGATGCCCAGGGCGGCACCCTCGCGGCGATCGAGAACGGGTTCCAGCAGCGACAGATCCAGGAGGCTGCCTACCGGGTCCAGCGTGAGATCGAGCGTGGCGATCGGGTGGTCGTCGGGGTCAACCGGTTCCGGGACGACGGCCCTGGCGCCAGGCCTGCCATCCAGCGGATCGACCCGGACGGCGAGCGGCGCCAGGTCGAAGGCCTGCGGCGCGTCCGCGCGGAGCGTGATCCGGCCGCGTGGGAGGCCGCCCTGCGACGCCTGGGCGACGAGGCACGGGGGGAGGCCAACCTGCTGCCCGTGATCATCGAGGCCGTCGACGCCTATGCCACGGTGGGTGAGATCTCCGGTCGCCTCAGGGCGGCATGGGGGGTGCACCGCGAGCTCATCACCGTCTGATGGCGCCCAGCTCCGGTCGGTGCCCGACCGAATTGGGCACATGACTTAGCCGTGTGCCCAATCAACCGGTTGGAGACAGCCGTGGCGGCTGGCGCGTGCGGCCGGGCCTCGCGTATCGTCGGCGGCAGCGGGCGCCCACGTGCGCCGGGCAGCGGGAGATCGAGGTGAGGGAACCACCGGCGCAACGGCTGCTCCACGGGCCGTCGCGCGTCCACCATGTCGCGGTCGTCGTGCGCTCGATCGAGGCGTCGATCGTGCTGTACCGCGACCTGCTTGGCCTGGAGCTCGAGTCGGTCATCGACATCGCCTCGGACCGGGTCCGGATCGCGTTCCTCGGGGTGGGCGAGTCGAAGGTGGAGCTGGTCGAGCCCACCGACGACACGACCGGCGTGGCTCGCTTCCTCGAGAGCCGCGGAGAGGGCTTCCATCACGTGTGCCTCGAGGTCGGCAACCTCGCCGAGGAGCTGACCCGGCTCGCGATCGATGGCGTCGAGCTGATCGACGCGGCGCCTCGACGAGGTGCCGAGGGTCCGGTCGCCTTTCTCCACCCGCGCTCGTGCCACGGGGTCCTGGTGGAGCTGATCGAGGCGCCCGGCGGCCCGTCGTGGAGGTCACTCGGCTACCCGCCCGGGAGTTGAGCGCCGAGCGACGGCCCGCCGAACGCGTGAAGGCCGCACCCCGATCGGTTGCCGGCGTGACCGGCCGCCGGCGTGACCGGCCGCCGGCGTGACCGGCCGGTTACTCCCGGCCGGCGGCCCGACCCGTGCGCCGGGCGAGCCCGATCAGCCAACCGGTGAGGACGGCCACCACCACCTGGCGCCAGATCCAGGCGTGCCCGCCGGGGTCATCGGGCCCGGCCGCGATCGGACCGGCGACCGGGTCGAGGCGGACCAACGGCATCCCGGCGAGCAGCTCGACGATCCTGGAATCGGGTGCGCTCCAGGGATTGCAGCCGATCAGCACGCCCGGCACGCCGGCTGCACGAGTGAGCGCCGGCAGCATCGTCGCCCGGGTTTCGGGTTCGGGGCATTCGCGGGCGCGGCATCGGAGCGTGCGACCCGGCAGCCAGACCTCGACCGCGGGATCGACGACCAGGTTCCGGTACCACTCGGTGCGCGGTCCGAAGCCCGCCACCAGCCAGATCGCCCCGTCGGCGACGAGGTAGCTCAGCGGGACGGTGCGCCACGTCCCGCTGCGGCGACCGCGGACGCGGAGCAGCAGGATGTACCCGCCCATCGGGCTGCCGATCCACGGCCCCAGGCCCATCCGCAGGCCGGGCACCATGAACCAGCGGTTGAGGACCCGCAGCGCGCGGCCGACCGCCGCTGCCGTCACGCCCTCCGGGTCGATGAGCGGGTTCGGCGGTGTCGGGCGCACGTCGGTCACCGCGCCCGGGGAGGCCGGTTCGTCCGATCGGGGCGAAGCCACAAGGGTCATCCGTGAAGCGTCGGCTGGCGTCCTGTCGACCGCGAGGGCCGGACGGCAGCTTCAGCCGCGAGGGCCGGACGGCAGATTCGCCCACCGGTGCCGGCAGGCGCCGAATGCCGGACGACGGTCAGAACGACCAGGCGAACACCACGTCGGGGGCGGGCTCGGCGCTGCGGGCGAAGGCCACGATCCGGCCGGCCAGGTCGCGGATCCACGGCTTCTCCTCGCGCGGCAGCAGGCCCAGCTCCTCCTCGAGCAGGCCGATCCAGCGTCCGGCCAGGGCGCCGGTGAGCTCGTCGGGGACCCTGGCCACGGCCTCGATCCAGCCCGGGTCGACGCGCTCCACGATCCGCTCCACGTCGGGCGCCGCCCCGTTGAGCTCGATCCTGGCGTCGAGGAAGTCCGCCGGGTAGCCATCGCCGGTCACCGACCGGACCGCCTCGGAGAACAGGTCGAGCCAGGTCGGATCCAGGCCGCCGCCGAGGGGCAGATGGGCAACGAACCGGTCCGGGTCGTCGAACGCGGCCAGATCGTCGATCGCGAGCGCCAGGACGATGTCACGGGCGTCGCCCGCCACGAGGTCCATGAGACTGCCCATAGGCGCCGGGGCGCCGAACCCTCCTTCCTCACCGCGGCCAGCCGGCCGCGTCGATCCCGCCAGTCTACGACCTCGTCAGCCGCGGTAGCCGGCCTCCCGCAGCAGCGCCGGCAGCTCGGTCGGCGACCCCGCGACCCGGAAGCCGGCGGCCTCGAGCGCCTCGACCTTGGAGGCGGCCGTGCCACGCCCACCCGAGATGATCGCGCCGGCATGGCCCATGCGCTTGCCCTCGGGAGCGGTGCGTCCGGCGATGAACGCCACCCTGGGCATGTCGCGCAGGTGCTCGGCGGCCCAGGCGGCCGCCTGTTCCTCGGCCGCGCCGCCGATCTCGCCGATCAGCACCAGCGCCTCGGTATCGGGGTCCGCCGCGAACAGCTCGAGCACGTCGAGGAACTGGGTCCCGATGATGGGATCACCGCCGATCCCGATGCACGTCGACTGCCCGACACCGGCGTCGGTCATGGCCTGGACCGCCTCGTAGGTCAGGGTCCCGGACCGCGACACCACGCCCACCCGGCCTTCGCGGTGGATCGAGCCCGGGATGATGCCCACCTTCGCCCGTCCGGGCGACGTGGCCCCCGGGCAGTTGGGGCCGATCAGCCGGGCGCCGGCCAGGCGCGCCTCCTCGACCACGGGGATCATGTCCAGCGCGGGGATGCCCTCGGTGATGCAGAAGATCGTCCGGATCCCCGCGGCAACCGCCTCGAGCACGGCGTCCGGCGCGCCGCCTGCCGGCACGAAGATGCAGGACGTGTTGGCGCCGGTCTCCCGAACGGCGTCCTCGACCGTGTCGAACACGGGCACCGCACCGTCGAGTGCGCGCTGGCCACCCTTGCCGGGGGTCATTCCGGCCACGATGGGGGTCCCGTACTCCAGCATCGCGCGGCTGTGGAACTCACCCTCGCGTCCCGTGATCCCCTGGACGACCAGCCGCGTCTCACGTCCGATGAGGATGCTCACGCCGCCCCTCCCTTCGCCGCGGCCACCGCCTTGATCGCCGCCTGGTCGAGGCTGTTCGCGGTCACGAACCGGGCCGCCTCCAGCAGCTCGGCCGCCTCCGCCGCGTTGGTGCCCACGATGCGCACGACCATGGGGACCTCGCGCTTCTGCTGGGCGCGCGCCTCGATCAGGCCGCGGGCGACCTCGTCACCCCGGGTGATGCCGCCAAAGATGTTGACCAGGATGGCCTTGACGTTGGGATCGGCCAGGATCAGCCGCATCGCCGCCGCAACCCGGTCCGACTTCGCGCCACCGCCGATGTCGAGGAAGTTCGCGGGCGATCCGCCGGCGCGCTTGACGAGGTCCATCGTGGTCATCGCCAGCCCCGCGCCGTTGACCATGCACCCGATGTCACCGTCGAGCTTGATGAAGGTCAGGTCGTAGCGCCGGGCCTCGACGTCAGCCGGGTCCTCGGCGTCGAGGTCCCGGAGCTCCTCGAGCTGCGGGTGGCGCGCGAGCGCCGAGTCGTCGAGCGTCATCTTCGCGTCGAGGCAGACCAGCCGCTCGACCGGGGTGCCGTCGGCGTTGTGCTCGCGGATCACCGCCAGCGGGTTGATCTCCACGAGGTCGGCGTCGTTGGCGAGCATCGTGCGCAGCAGGCCCTTGGCGATCGCGGCCCCGGCCTTCCACTGGGTCCCGAACCCGATCTTGAACGCGAGCTCGCGCGCCGCGTAGTCGGGCAGTCCGAGCAGCGGATCGGTGTGCTCGTAGACGATCGCCCCGGGGTTGTGGGCGGCGACCTGCTCGATCTCGACGCCACCCTCCGACGAGCCGATGAACATCAGGCGCCGGGTTGCCCGGTCGAGCACCACCGACAGGTAGTACTCCTTGACGATCTCGGCGGCGGGGCCGACCAGCAGCCTGCGCACCGGGAGGCCCTTGATCTCGAGCGCGAGGATCTCCGCGGCGACGTCCTCGGCCTCGTCGGCCGTGGCCGCCAGCCGGACGCCACCGGCCTTGCCGCGCCCACCCACGAGGACCTGCGCCTTGATGACGACCTTGCCGGTCGCGTTGGCGGGATCGGCGAGGAACCGCACGGCGGCCGCGCGGGCCTGGGACGGCGTCCGGGCGACCTCCCAGGCCGGGACCGGCAGCCCCTGGGCGGCGAGCAGCGACTTCGCGTCGGCTTCGTGGATCTTCACGCGACGGGCAAGACCTCCGATGGAGCGGGCCTGGTCGGGGGCTCGATCATAGCCTCCGGCACCGGGACCGGCCGCGAAGGGGCCCTGGCGCTGCGGGTCACGAGTCCACCGGAGCCGACCGGGACGCGGCCACGTCGCTTAGAATGGCCGCATGCCCCACCGTGTCACCCTCATCCCCGGCGACGGCATCGGGCCGGAGCTGGCGGAGGCCACCCGCCGTGTCCTCGACGCCTCGGGCGTCACGTTCGAATGGGAGGTCCAGGACGCCGGCGAGGGCGTCATGGCCCAGCACGGGACCCCGCTCCCGGAGCAGGTGCTGGAGTCGATCCGGCGCAACAGGGTCGCCCTCAAGGCGCCCATCACCACCCCCGTGGGCGAGGGCTTCCGGAGCGTCAACGTCACGCTGCGCCAGACGCTCGGCCTGTACGCCAATCTGCGGCCGGCGCGCTCGATCAAGGGCCTCAAGACGCGCTACGAGGACGTCGACCTCGTGATCGTGCGCGAGAACACCGAGGACCTCTACGCGGGCATCGAGCACCGGGTGGGCCGGGACGCGGCGGAGAGCATCAAGATCATCACCCGCGAGGCGTCGGAGCGGATCGCGCGGTTTGCGTTCGAGTACGCGGTTGCGAATGGGCGGCACAAGGTCACCGCCGTCCACAAGGCGAACATCATGAAGCTCTCGGACGGCCTGTTCCTCGAGAGCTGCCGCACGGTCGCCGCGGATTACGACGGTCGGATCGAGTTCGAGGACCGGATCGTCGACAACATGTGCATGCAGCTCGTGCAGAAGCCCAACCTGTACGACGTCATGGTCCTCCCGAACCTGTACGGCGACATCGTGAGCGACCTGTGTGCCGGGCTGGTCGGCGGTCTGGGCGTCGCGCCGGGCGCCAACATCGGCGACGAGGCGGCCGTGTTCGAAGCCGTCCACGGGTCGGCACCCAAGTACGCGGGCATGAACAAGGCCAACCCCACCGCGCTCATGCTGTCGGGGGTCCTGATGCTGCGCCATCTCGGCGAGCAGGCTGCCGCGGAGCGGGTCGAGGACGCGATCCGGGCGGTGATCGCCGACGGCAGGCAGGTGACCTACGATCTCGGCGGCGAGGCGGGCACCAGCGACTTCGCCGACGCGATCATCGAGCGGCTCGGCTCGTCGGCCGGCGTCGCATCCTGACGGCCCGCAGCGGATCGAGACAGGGAGGCCCCATGCTCCTGCGGTACCGGGGAAGCGAGGGGATGCTCGCGTGGGCGTTCCACCGCATCTCGGGGATCGCCATCTGGGCGTTCATCCTGCTGCACATCCTCGACATCTGGCTGGTGGGCGCGAACCCCAGGCTGTACGGGGACCTCCTGGCGATCTACGCGAGCCCGATCGGCCGGGTGTTCGAGACGCTGCTCGGGGCCGCGCTGCTCTACCACGCGCTCAACGGGCTGCGGATCATCGTCATGGACTTCTGGCCCGCGATGACCCGGTATCACAAGCAGCTGTGGTACGCCAACTGGGTCGTGTTCGTGATCCTCGGGATCCCGGTCGCGGTCCAGATCATGGCGCCGGCCTTCGGGTTCGCCGCGCCGTTCAGCTTCGGGATGTAGCGATGACCAGGATCACGCGCTCGGGCACGGCACGACCGCAGGGTGGTGGCTGGGAGCTCGCCGTCTGGTACGGCATGCGGCTGACGGGTCTCGGCCTGTTCGTGACGGCGCTCGCCCACTACACGATCACGCACTTCCTGTCGGACCCGGCAAGCCAGGACGCCGTGTGGATCACCAACCGCTGGGGCGACATCGCATGGCGCACGGTCGACTGGCTGATGCTCGCCTTCGTCACCTTCCATGCGTTCATGGGCATGCGCACGGTGGTCCAGGACTACACCCACGGTGGCCTGCGCATCGTGCTCACGATGACGCTCTACCTGGCCGCGCTGGTCGTGTTCGCGATGGGCACCATCGTCGTCGCGACCCTCCCGTTCCCGACGCCATGATCCACGACCACGACGCGCTGGTCGTCGGCGCCGGCGGCGCCGGCCTGTGGGCCGCGCTCGAGCTTGCCCGGGCGGGCGTCGACTCGGCCGTGCTGACCAAGCTCTATCCCACCCGCTCCCATACCGGCGCCGCCCAGGGTGGCGTGTGCGCCGCCCTGGGCAACCAGGAGGAGGACCACTGGGAGTGGCACATGTTCGACACCATCAAGGGTGGCGACTACCTGGTGGACCAGGACGCGGCGGAGATCCTCGCGCGCGAGGCCATCGAGACGGTGATCGAGCTCGAGCACATGGGCCTCCCGTTCAACCGGACGGCCGACGGAAGGATCGACCAGCGCCGCTTCGGCGGCCACACCCGGAACTACGGGGAAGGCCCCGTGAAGCGCGCCTGCTACGCGGCCGACCGCACCGGCCACATGATCCTCCAGACCCTCTACCAGCAGTGCCTCAAGCACGGCGTCAAGTTCTATGACGAGTACCACGTCGTGGACCTGGTGACCGAGGGCGGCGACCTGGGCTCGGGCGGCCGGGCGGCGGGCGTGGTCGCGTATCGCATCGCGGACGGCGAGCTGGCCGTCCTGCGCTCCAAGGCCGTGCTGCTCGCGACCGGCGGCTTCGGCCGCATGTTCCGGGTCACCTCGAACGCCTGGAGCCTCACCGGCGACGGCGTCGCGCTGGCCTATCGCCACGGCGTCCCGATGCAGGACATGGAGTTCTACCAGTTCCATCCCACCGGCATCGTCGGGATCGGGATCCTGCTGTCCGAGGCCGCGCGCGGCGAGGGAGCGTACCTCCTCAACGACGGCGGCGACCGGTTCATGAAGGCGTACGCCCCGACGCTCATGGAGCTGGCGCCGCGCGACATGGTCAGTCGGGCGATCTACCAGGAGATCCGCGCGGGACGGGGGATCGGCGGCAAGGACTACGTCCACCTCGACTTGCGCCACCTGGGGCGCAAGGTGATCGACGAGAAGCTGCCCGACATCACCGACTTCGTCCGCGTCTATCAGGGCATCGAGCCGTTGACCGAGCCGATCCCGATCCAGCCCACCGCCCACTACGCGATGGGTGGCATCCCGACCGACCTCCACACGCGGGTGACGCGCGATTCCGCCAGCACGGTCGTGCCCGGCCTCTACGCGGCCGGCGAGGCCGCCTGCGTGTCGGTCCACGGCGCCAACCGGCTGGGCACCAACTCGCTGGTCGACCTGCTGGTGTTCGGCCGCCGGGCGGGACGCCAGATGATGGTGGACATCAAGGGCGTCGAGCTGGCGGACGTCGATCCGGCGGTGACCGGCCCGGTCGGCGAGGAGCTGGAGGCGATCCGCGGGCGCGACAAGGGCGAGCGCGCGGCGGCGATCCGCCAGGACCTTGCCGACGTGATGATGGACGACGTGGGGGTCTATCGCGACGGAACCGGCCTCACCCGTGCCGAGCAGGCCGTCGCCGGCCTGCGCGAGCGGTACTCGAAGATCTCCGTGGACGACAAGGGCACGACGTTCAACACCGACCTCCTCGAGGCGCGCGAGGTGGGCTACCTGCTCGACTGCGCCGAGACGACCGTCGCCTCGGCGCTCGCGCGCAAGGAGAGCCGCGGCGCCCACAGCCGCGAGGACTTCCCCGAGCGCGACGACGTCAACTTCCTGACCCACTCGCTGGCGACGAAGCAGGACGGCGCGATCAGCCTGGCCTACAAGCCGGTGCAGATCACGAAGTTCCAGCCCAAGCCGCGCGTCTACTGAGCGGGGGAACGACGATGCAGATCGAGCTTCGGATCCTCCGCTACGACCCGGAGCGGGACGGCAGCCCGCACGAGGCGTCGTACCAGGTCGAGGCCGGCCCGATGGACCGGGTGCTCGACCTGCTCCACAAGGTCAAGTACGAGCAGGACGGGACGCTCACCTTCCGGCGGTCCTGCGGCCACGGCGTGTGCGGCTCGGACGCCATGCTGATCAACGGCCGAAATCGGCTGGCCTGCAAGATCCGGGTCGACCAGCTTCGCGCGCGGCGGATCACCGTGGCGCCGCTGCCCGGCCTGCCCGTGCTCAAGGACCTGGTCGTCGACATGGAAGGGTTCTTCGCGAAGTTCCGGAGCGTTCGCCCGTACCAGATCAGCGAGCGACCTCTCCCCGAGCGCGAGCGCCGGCAGTCCCAGCACGACCGGGCACGGTTCGACGACACCACCAAGTGCATCCTGTGCGCCGCCTGCACGACGTCGTGCCCGTCATTCTGGGCCCAGCCGGGCTACGTGGGACCGGCCGCGATCGTCAACGCCCACCGCTTCATCTTCGACGACCGGGACGAGGCCGCGGAGGAGCGGCTCGAGATCCTCGCCGACAAGGACGGCGTGTGGCGCTGCCGCACGATCTTCAACTGCACGGACGCGTGCCCGCGCGGGATCCACATCACCCAGGCGATCCTCGAGGTGTCCTCGGCGATCGTGGAGAGCCACGCCTGAACGAGGATCGGCTTCCCGTCTTTCCGCGCCTGATCGTGCGCACCGACGGTGCGGCACGCGGCAATCCGGGGCCGGCGTCGCTCGGGGCCGCCCTGATCGACGGATCGCGGCCCGACGCCCTCGATCCGGTGGCGCCACCGATCGCGACGATCTCGGAGGCGCTCGGCACCCAGACGAACAACGTCGCTGAGTGGACCGGCGTCGTTCGCGCGCTCGAGCTCGCGCACCGGCTGGGGGCGGAGCGGGTGGATCTGTTCCTCGATTCCAAGCTGATCGTCGAGCAGCTGCACGGCCGGTGGAAGGTCAAGGACGCCAAGCTCCAGCCACTGTGGTCGGACGCGAGGGAGCTGCTGGCCGGCTTCCGCCGCTGGTCGGCCACCCACGTCCCGCGCGCCCAGAACGCGACCGCGGACCGGCTCGCGAACGAGGCGCTGGACCGCGTCGCGGCCGGTGGGCCGGCACGGGTCGCCAGGGTTCGGAGGGACCGATGACCGAGGCTGCGAGCAGGAGCCGCGAACCGGCGACCGTCGTCTGCTACGGCGACTCCAACACGCATGGCGCGGACCCTGTCACGGGCGGCCGTCTCGCTCGCTCGGCCCGATGGCCGGGCGTCCTGGCGGCGGAGCTCGGCGGCGCGGCCGTCGTGATCGAGGAGGGCCTCAACGGACGCACCACCGTCTGGGACGACCCGTTCCTCGACGGCCGCAACGGGATGACGTACCTGCTGCCCTGCCTGCGCTCGCACGCGCCGATCGACGTGGTGGTCATCATGCTGGGCACCAACGACCTCAAGACGATCTTCAGCCGCCAGGCCCACGAGGTCGCGGCCGGAGCCGGCGCACTGGCCGAGGCGGCGGTCCGGTCCGGGACGGGTCCGGACGGCGGGCCACCCGCGGTGCTGCTGGTGGCGCCGCCCGCGCTCGGGCCGACCACCGATCGCTCAGAGCTGTGGGGCTTCGGCGCGGCGCGCTCGGTCGCCGCCCAGCTGCCGCGCTTGTACCGCGTCGCCGCCGATGTCAGGGGCGCGGTGTTCCTCGATGCCTCCTCCATCGTCGCGGGTGATCCAGCCGACGGCATCCACCTCGGCGTGGACGCGCACGGGATCCTCGGCCGGGCCGTCGCCGGCGCCGTTCGCGACCTGCTCGGCCGGGCTTCCGGATCGTCGCCTCGCTGACGCCGGCCGATGGGTCCCGCTCCGCCGCGGCCGGACCCGGCGCGTCATTCAGCCGCCGAAGCAGCGCGAGGCTCGATGCGCGGCGGGTCGCCTACAATGCGCGGGCCAGCGAGGCGGCCGGACGGTCGCGCGCCCACCGGGCGACCGGCGAGCGTGAGGAAAGTCCGAGCTCTCCAGCGCAGGGTGGCGGGTAACGCCCGTCCGCCGCGAGGCGAGGAACAGTGCCACAGTGACGATGCCGGTCCCTCGGGACCGGAGTGAAACGCGGCAAACTCCACCCGGAGCAAGGCCAAATAGGAGGGCGCAACCCCGGTTCGCCGGGGGGAGAGGCGCGCTGCCCAGCCCTCGGGTCGGCTGCACGAGCCGTCGGGCAACCGGCGGCCTCAGATGGATGACCGTCGCCGGGGCGCGAGCCGCGGCACAGAACTCGGCTTACAGGCCGCTCTCGCTGGCCATCATCCAGGCGTGATCGCCGTCGTGACAGCGGATCGGGCCGCGCCCGGAGGCCTCGCCCTAGTCCTCGTCCGGGCGGAAGATGTGGGAGGCGGCGCACGCGTTGCAGATCGGCATCGCGGAATCGAGGTCACCGAGCGGAACGGGCACCTTCCGGTCCGGATAGAGGCATTCGACCTCGTAGATCCGCTCCCGGGTCCGCTCCAGCGAGATCAGGCGGCGGTACGTGCAGCGTCTGATCCGATGCGGTGCGAGCCGCGACGGATCGTGGTCGGGGCTCTGCGCGGCGGCTGGCTTGGCGAGCGGGAGCGCCATCTTGGCCGGTTGGCTCCTCGGTGGTGGACGCTGTCGAGCACGGTGACCGCCCGCGCGTTCCGCTCCCCCCCGAACGGCGCCGTGCGAACGGGTGCGCAGCCTATCACCCGCTGATCGGCACCGGCAATGTGCTGGAGGTACTAGACTCGCCGCCGGAGGGGCATGCCCGATGAGGGAGGGACCGGGAACTGAGCGACCACCAGCCGACCACGCCGGCAGGCGGCCAGGTTGGCAGCACCGACCGTGACGACGTTTCGGTCGCGATGCGAGCGGCCCTCCCGGTCCTCGACGACGCCGCCCGGTCGCCGGATCCGTCCGTGTGCCCGTTCTTCCGCTACGAGCGCGGCGGCGAGCTGGTCACGCCGCTGGGCATGCCCGACGACGGCAACCGCTGCGCTGCGATCGGCGCCCCGAGGCCCCAGTCGCTGCGCCAGCAGGAGCTCGTGTGCCTGACGGCCGCCCACGCCGACTGTCCACGGTATCTCCGTGGCGCGATGACGCTACGGCCCGGCAGGCCGACGCGGCGGCCGGCGGTGCCGAAGGCGACGGTGGCGGCCCTGCTGATCCTCGTGCTGAGCGCGGGGATCTCGTTCGGCTTCGTGGTCAGGCGTGGCGGCATCGACCTCCCCGTGGTCGGCGAGGAGCCGTCGAGCTCGGCCGTCGCGGTGGTCGAGGCCCCGACCGTGCTGGTCTCCGCAGACCCCGCCGCCACGGTGCTCGTACCCACCGCGCCGGCCAGCTCCGGTGCCGGCGCCAGCCCGGAGCCGTCGCCGTCACCGACGGCCCCGCCGACGCCGGCCCCGACACCCACAGCCACGCCGGCTCCCACGCCGACCGCCACGCCCAGGCCGACGGCCAGGCCCAACCCGACACCGACGCCGTCAAGCGATCGCTACAAGCTGCTCACCGCCTGCACCGACCAGCCCGACTGCTACGTGTACAAGGTCAGGTCGGGGGACAACCTGTACAGCATCGCTCACTACTTCGGGATCTCGTTGAAGACGATCTATGACTGGAACCCCAAGTACGCCAACGGCGCTCACCTGCGGGTGGGGGACCCGATCCGGATGCCCCCGCCCACCCGGTAGCCGGCGGGTGGCGGAGCGAGGTTCGGGCGATCGGGGACCGGCGATCGTCGCGTCATGGAGCTGACCCGCCACGAGACGGCCGAGGGCCTCCTGTCCGTCGCGGGGGAGTTCCTCGCCCAGCGCGAGGCCGAGCACAACCTGCCGCTCGGCGTCCTGTCCACCTTGCGTGATCGGCCCCACAGCTACCCGCTGCCGCCCTACCTCGCCGCCGTGGTCGATGCCGATCGCGTCGTGCTGGTCGCGATCCGGACCCCGCCCCACGGGCTGATCCTGTCCGAGCCCGGTGGCGGGCACGACGAGGTCCGAGTGGCAGTCGAGCACCTGGTGGCCGACCTGGCCGCCGTCGCGCCCGACCTGCCGACGGCGCTCGGCCCGAAGGCGACGGTCGAGCCGTTCGCCGGGGCATGGTCGCGGGTCACCGGGCGCGCGGCTCGTCGGGAGCTCGCTGAACGCATCTACCGCCTGTCCCGGGTGATCCCGCCGGTCCGGGTCCCCGGGTCCTGGCGGCTGGCGGGGACGAGCGACCGCGACCTCTTGGTCAGCTGGCTGCAGGCATTCCACGACGAGGCGCTGCCGGCCGGGTCGGTGGCGCCGGACCCGGCGATCGTCGAGCGCTGGGTGCGCCAGGACGACCGGTTCGCCTACCTGTGGGAGGTCGACGGGCGGGTCGTCTCGCTGGTCGTCGCCGGCGCACGCACCCCGACGGGACGGCGGATCGGGCCGGTCTACACGCCGCCGGCCGATCGGCGCCGCGGCTACGCCGGCGCCCTGACGGCGGCCGCGAGCCAGGATCAGCTGCACCGCGGGCGGCGGTTCTGCTTCCTGTTCACCGACCTCGCCAACCCGACCGCCAACGCGATCTACCAGCAGGTCGGCTATGAGCCGGTGACGGACGTCGACCAGTACCGGTTCGAGATCGCCCCCTAGCACGCCACCGGCGCGACGGCGTTCGCGCACCGCGGCCCGCTGGCGGCGCAACACAGGCAACCGCCGACGCAAGCGCGGGAGGCGAGCGGGCGGGCGCCACCGCCGGGCTCCCGTTGCCGGATCCTGCCGCGGATTCGGCATTGACGCGGCGGTTCCGCGCGCTAGAATGCCCGGAAGTGGCACAAAGTGGTGGAAAGTGGGGAGACTCCCCGTCCCGGGACGAGACCCTGGTTGATCGATCCACCCTCGCCATCGACGTCAGGGAGCGGTGCTTCGGGTGTTCACCGGCGAGTACCGGCACGCGGTCGACGGGAAGGGACGGATCGCCGTCCCGGCTCGCTTTCGCGCGCAGCTCGCCGGCGGGATCGTCGTCGCTCGGTGGCTCGACACCTGCCTCGCGATCTTTCCCGGCCCGGCGTGGGAGGTGCTGTCCGCGAAGGTCAGCGGCCTTCCGATGACCGATCCCAACGCCCGGATGCTCCAGCGGCGCCTGTACGCCGGAGCGCTCGAGACGGAGCTCGACGGGCAGGGCCGCGTGCTGGTCACGCAGGGCCTCCGGACGTGGGCCGGCATCGACGCCGAGGCGATGGTGCTCGGGCTCCGGGACCACGCCGAGATCTGGGCGCCGGACCGCTGGGACGGGTACCGCGAGGGGCTCGACGACCCCGACGAGTTCGCCCGCGCGATCGCCGGGCTGGGGATCTGACGTCGCACCACATGCGCTTCCAGGGTCCGCTCGGGATCCGCAACCGACTCGTGGAGGAGTGATGGAGCCAGGGCACCTGCCGGTCATGCCGGACGAGGTCATTTGGACCCTCGCACCGGTTCCCGGCAGTCTCCAGATCGACGCAACGGTCGGCGGCGGTGGGCACACCGAGCGGATCCTGGAAGCCGCCAGCCCGAACGGCCGCCTGCTCGGCCTCGACGCCGATCAGGCCGCCATCGAGCGGGTGGCGGCGCGGCTGGCAAGGTTCGGCGACCGGCTGGTCCTTCGCCAGGCCAACTTCCGGGAGCTGGCCGAAGTGGCACCGGCAGCCGGGTTCGTCGCTGTCGACGGCGCGCTGTTCGATCTCGGCCTGTCGTCCTACCAGCTCGCCGACCGCGGGCGTGGCTTCGGGTTCCGGGCCGGCGGACCGCTCGACATGCGCTTCGATCCCACGCGTGGCGTGCCCGCGGCCGAGCTGCTCGCGACGCTGGACGCCGACGAGCTGGCCGGCTTGTTCCGGCGCTACGGTGAGGAGCGGGCTGCCTGGAAGATCGCCAGGGCCATCGTCGACACGCGCCGCACGAGCCCCGTCGAGACGGCCGAGGCGCTGGCGGCGCTGGTGGAGCGCGTGGTGCCCGGCAACCCGCGGCAACGGCGCCGGATCCACCCGGCGACGCGGGTGTTCCAGGCCCTGCGGATCGCGGTCAACGAAGAGCTCGACGCCCTCGAGGCCGGGCTGGCGGCCGCCGTCGACCTGCTGCGCCCGGGCGGCCGCCTGGTGGTGCTCTCGTACCACTCGCTCGAGGACCGGATCGTCAAGCGCTTCCTCAACGCACAGCGCCGCGGCTGCATCTGCCCGCCCGAGGCTCCGGTCTGCGTCTGCGGCAGGTCGCCGCGGCTGCGCCTGGTGACTCGCCCGTCGGCCACGCCGACCGCAGGCGAGATCGAGGCCAACCCGCGTGCCCGCAGCGCCCGGCTCAGGGCCGCCGAGCGCCTGGCCGCCTGACCACCGTCCGTAGCCGAGACCGAAGGAGGCATGCAGCGCCCATCAGCCGAGCCGACCCCGACCGACCGTCCCACCGGCATTCGCCGGTTCCCCGCTTACGGAGGAGGAATGCCGTGAGCAAGCGCCACCAGACCAACCGCCGCAGGACCTATGGGCGCCGTCAGCACGAGCTGCGCGAGCGCGGTCAGCGCGACCGCCAGCCGGAGCCGGACGACCGCGCGCTCGACGACCTCGCACCCGGCGCCATGGCCGACCGGTTCGCGTTCCTGGATCCCCGGACGCCCCGTCTCCGCTACGCCCTGGGCGATTGACGATGGCTGTCTATCAGGGAACGCGCCAGCGCGCCATCGTCCTGCCGCGCCGGCCCCACGTCGAGGTCAGCGCGCCGTCGCTGCCGCGTCGCCGGGTCCGGGCGGCCGTCCGTGTCCGCCGCGGCCCGTCGCGCCTTGCGCTGCTGCTGGCAGCGATCGTGGTCGCCTTCGCGGGCGCGTTCTTCTCGCTGTCCCAGGACATCCGCGTGTCCGCGACCGGGTACGAGCTCGACCGGCTCGCGACCACCCAGCAGCGCCTCGAGGGCCAGGTCGACGACCTGCGCAACGACCTCAACCGCCTGGGCAAGGCGCCGGCCATCCGAAAGCAGGCGATCCAGGCCGGGCTCGGGCCGTTGCCCGAGCCTGAGATCGTCCAGGCCCGCTGACCGAGCCCCGCGACGATGCTTGGCCGGACGGATTCGCGCGCGCGGGCGCTGGTCGTCCTTCTCGTCTTCGTGCTGGTGGCGGGGAGCCTCGGCGTGCGCCTGGCGTACTGGCAGGTCACCCGGCGTGACGAGCTGGCCGCGATGGCGGTCCGGCAGTCCTCGATGAGCTACGAGATCCCGTCCCGCCGCGGCTCGATCTACGACCGCACGGGGACCGTCGCGCTGGCCACCACCGTCTCCCGCGACCTGCTGGCCGCGACCCCCCGCGGGCTGACGCCGGAGCGTCGGGTCGAGGTGGCCCGGGAGCTCGTACGGCTGCTCGGGCTCGAGGGCGACGCCGCCAATTCGCTTACCTCGAAGATGGTCTCGGATGCCGAGTACAAGGTGCTCGCGCGCGACCTCGATCCCGCCCTGTCCGACCAGATCCGCGCCGAGCTCGCGGGCGATCAGCCGAAGCTCAGCGGGCTCGAGCTCGTGCCCGAGCCCGTTCGCGTCTACCCGCAGCCGGGAGGGGCGCCGGACTCGACCCTCGCGGCACACCTGCTCGGGTTCGTCAACCGCGACGGCCAGGGCCAATACGGGGTCGAGCAGTACTACCAGGACCAGCTCGCCGGCTCACCGCGCCGGGTCGCGGCGCAGAAGGACGCGAGCGGCAACCCGGTGCCCGACACGTCGACCGTGCTCGATCCCGGCTACCCGGGCCAGGACATGACGCTCACGATCGACGCCTCGCTCCAGGTCGCGGTCGAGCAGGAGCTGCTGGCCACCTGGATCGCCGACCGCGCGACCCGCGTCTCGGCGGTCGTGATGGATCCGTATACCGGCGAGGTCTACGCCTACGGCAGCTACCCCTCGTACGACGAGAACGACTACCAGGCGATCGCGACGAACGATCCCTCGCGGTTCATCGACCCGATCGTGTCCACCGTGTACGAGCCGGGGTCCGTGTTCAAGATGCTGACCTCGATCGCGGCGTTCAGCACCGGCACCGTGACCATGAACACGATCGTCAACGACACGGGCACCCTCATGCTCGACCACGGCCGGTCGCACGTCGACGACGCGGATCATCGACCGATGGGCCGGCTCCGCTACCAGGACGCGATCGCCTACTCGCGCAATGTGGTGGCTGCCAAGGTCGCGCTCAAGCTCGGGAGCACGACCCAGCAGTCGGCCCGGATCCTGTACGGCACCTGGCAGAAGCTGGGCTTCGGCGCGCTGACCGGGATCGACACCGCGAACGAGGTCCCCGGGCTGCTGCGCGACCCCGCCACCAGGCGCTGGGCCGAGGTGGACGTCGCCAACGGCGCCTTCGGGCAGGGCGTGGCGGTCACGCCGATCCAGCTCGCCCAGGCGTTTTCGGCGATGGTCAACGGCGGCGTCCTCGTGCAGCCGCGCGTGGTCAAGGCGATCGGCGGCTCCGACACCGCCGCCATCTATCGCGGCCGGGTCATCTCCGAGGATCTCTCGAAGACGCTGCGCAAGCTGATGCACCACGTCGTCTCGTCGGTCAGCTTCTACCGGACGCGGACGCTGATCCCGGGCTTCGAGGTCGGTGGCAAGACCGGCACCGCACAGATCTGGGACGCGGAGAAGGGTCGCTGGAAGGTCGACAAGTTCAACTACTCGTTCATCGGCTACATCGGTCGCCAGGCCGGTCACCCGGACCTCGTCGTCGCGGTCCGGATCGAGGAGGGCACGCCGACCGTGATCCGGCTGGGCCAGCTCGAGATGCCGGTCATGTCGTTCGAGCTGTTCCGGCGGATCGCGCACGACGCGATCAACACCCCGGACCTGCTGACCGACACGCACCCGATCCCGCCGCTCGCCGGCGACGATCCGGCGTCGGCCGACGCGGCACCGATGACGGTCGAGGACGCGACCGGCGACGCCTCGGCGGGCACGGCCGATCCGCCGGGCGGTGAGGACGGCACGAGCGATCCGGCGGCGGGCACGGGCGACCCGTGACGGACGCCTGTGCGACACTCGCCGCCGTGACGAACCAGGGACCGTCGCGGGCTCGCGGTGCCCCCGACCCGCGCACCGGGGCCGGCGCGTTCGCGACCGGGCCCGGCCGCGGGGCACCCCTGGGCCTGACCCATGCCGACATCGTCGAGGCGACCGGCGGCATCCTCCTTCGGCGCAGCGATCGCGTGATCCGTGGCGGCAGCGTCAATTCGCGACTCGTCGAGCCCGGCAACCTGTTCGTGGCCCTGGCGGGCGAGCACACCGACGGTCATCGCTACCTCGCCGCCGCGGCCGACGCGGGTGCCGCGGCCCTGCTGATCGCCCGCCCACCCGACGCACAGGCCGGAGAGCCGTCCCTCGACGCCCTGGGCGACGTCACCGTCGTCGAGGTGCCGGACCCGCTGCGTGCCCTCCAGGCCGTGGCGGCTGCCTGGCGATCCCGGTTCGACCCGCTGGTGGTCGGGATCACCGGCAGCATCGCCAAGACGTCGACCAAGGAGGCGGCGGCAGCCGTCCTGGCGGCGCGGTTCCG
The DNA here is from genome assembly GCA_963841545.1 of uncultured Chloroflexia bacterium. Lineage (GTDB taxonomy): Bacteria > Chloroflexota > Limnocylindria > Limnocylindrales > CSP1-4 > CAIXZV01. The sequence goes on from CAWJDE010000004.1 coordinate 556,360, forward strand.
GACCCTCCGCAGCGAGGGCAACCAGAACAACGAGATCGGTCTGCCGCTCACCGTGCTTCGGCTGGGCCCGGAGCACGGGGCGGTGGTCCTCGAGATGGGCATGTACGTGGGCGGCGAGATCCGCGACCTGGCCGCGATCGGACGGCCGTCGATCGGGGTGGTGACGGCCGTCCAGCCCGTGCACCTGTCGCGGATCGGGAGCCTCGACGCGATCGAGGACGCGAAGGCCGAGCTGGTCGAGGCGCTGCCCGCCGCCTCGGACGGAGGCGTCGCCATCCTCAACGCCGACGACGAACGCGTGCGCCGGATGGCGTCGCGGACGGCCGCGCGGAGCCTGACCTACGGGTTCGCCCTCGGCGCCGACGTTCGGGCGACGGACGTCGTGTCGCTCGGGCTCGAAGGGATGCGGTTCCGGCTCCAGGTGGCCGGGGACGAGCGCGAGGTGGCCATCGGGGGGCTCGGCCGGATGGCCGTCCACAACGCGCTCGCCGCGACCGCGGTCGGGCTCGCCGCCGGCATGACGCTCGATGCCATCGTGCCCGGGCTGGCGGACGCCGGGACGCCACCGCACCGATCGGCCGTGATCCGCGCCGGCGGCATGGTGATCATCGACGACGCCTACAACGCCTCGCCGGGATCGATGCAGGCCGCGCTCGACCTGCTCGCCGGGCTGTCCGGGCGGCGGGTCGCGATCCTGGGCCAGATGCTCGAGCTGGGGCCGGCCTCGGTCGCCGGCCATCGAGCCGTCGGTGCGGCGGCGGCGGCGGTCGCCGATCTGCTCATCGTCGCCGCCGGTGGGCGCGGTGGCGGGGCGGCGGCGATCGCCGACGGTGCCCTCGAGGCCGGCATGCCCGCCGGTGACGTCGTCCGTGCCGTGACCCGCGACGAGGCCATCGCCGAGACGTTGGCCCGGGTCCGCGCGGGTGACGTCGTGCTGGTCAAGGCGTCCCGCGGGATCGGGCTCGAGGAGTCCGAGCGCGACCGGCTCGGGGTGGGGCTGGAGGTGCTCATCGAGGCGCTCACGGGCGGCCCGGACCCGGGTCGCCGGCAATGACGCTGGAGCTGATCCAGGGCCTGCTGCTGGCGTTCGCCATCGTGGTGATCATGATGCCGCCGTACATCCGGCTGCTCCACCACTTCGGGTTCGGCAAGCAGATCCGCGAGGAAGGGCCCCAGTCGCACATGGTCAAGTGGGGAACCCCGACCATGGGCGGGCTGCTGATCATCACCGTCGTCCTCGCGATCTTCCTGATCCTCCGCTGGCCGCCCCAGGGCGGCATCATCGCGCCGCTCGCCACGCTGGCCTTCGTGGGGCTGCTCGGCGCCGCCGACGACTACCTCAACGCGCGGACCGGAGAGGGCATCCGGGCGCGCCAGAAGCTCCTGTGGCAGACGGTCGTGGCGCTGGTCGTCGCATGGCAGATCCAGAGCACGTACGAGATCACCGGGATCCGCGTCCCGTTCGTGGGCGACGTCGTGGTCGAGCCATGGGTCTACGTGCCGTTCGCGGCGTTCGCGATCGTGGCCTCGTCCAACGGCGTCAACATCACCGACGGCCTCGACGGGCTCGCCGGCGGCACCCTCGCGTTCGCGTTCGTGTCGTTCCTCATCATCGCCCTGCTCAACGAGCCCACGCAGCCCAACACCGCGCTGCTGTGCGCCCTGATCATCGGCGCGCTGCTCGGCTTCCTGTGGTTCAACGCGCACCCCGCCCAGGTGATCATGGGCGACTCGGGCTCGCTGTCGCTGGGGGCCACGCTCGCGGTGATCGCGCTCATCACGGGCCAGATCCTGGTGCTGCCGCTGGTCGGCTTGATCTTCGTGGTCGAGACCACGTCCGACATCATCCAGATCGGCTACTTCAAGGTGTCCGGTGGGCGGCGCGTGTTCCGGATGGCCCCCCTCCACCACCATTTCGAGCTCGGCGGCTGGGACGAGGAGAAGATCACGATCCGGTTCTGGATCGTCGGCATCCTCGCCGGCCTGCTGGGCGTCACGCTGTTCCTGGCCTCGATCCATGCGCTCGTCTGAGATGGCCGCGACCCGGCCGGTCGACCTCGATGCCCTCACCCTCGACGGCGTTCGTGCCGGTGCGCTCGCCGGGCGCCCGGTCACCGTCCTCGGGCTCGCGCGCAGCGGCGTCGCGCTGGCCCGGTTCCTCGCCGATGCCGGCGCGGCGGTGACGGTCTACGACGCCCGGCCCGCGACCGAGCTGGCCGGTGCGATCGACCAGCTGGGCGGCCGCGAGGTGGTGTTGCGCCTCGGGCCGGACGTCGATCCCGCGGCCTGCTGGGCGGGCGCGGCGCTGGTCGCCACCTCGCCCTCGATCACGCCCGACTACCCGACCACCGAGCCCCGCCTGCGCGGCGCCCTGCAGCGGCTGGTCGCCGCACGCGCATCGGGTGACCCGCACGTCCCGGCGCTGGTCAGCGAGTCGGACCTGTTCCTCCGGCTGTGCCCGTCGCCCACGATCGGGGTCACCGGCACCAAGGGCAAGACCACCACGTCGTCGCTGGCCCACGCGGTGCTGTCGGCCGACCCCATCCACCGCGCGGTCCTGGGCGGCAACATCGGGACCCCGCTGGTCGAGCGCCTGCCCGAGCTGGCGGCGGACGACCGGGTCGTGATCGAGCTGTCCGAGCTCCAGCTGCCCGCGCTGTCGCGCGGGACGACCGTCGCCCTCTACACCAACGTCACCGCCGACCACCTCGACCGCCACGGGTCCGTGGAGGCGTACCGGCGGGTCAAGCGCCGGCTGGCCGAGCTCGTGGACCCGGATGGGGCGCTGGTGCTCAACCTCGAGGACCCGGTGGTGGGAGGGTACGCCGGCCTCGGCGGCGCCCCGGCGGTGCTCTACCGGGTCGACCACCCGGTGCCGGGCGGGCTCGGCGTCATCGACGGCTGGATCGTGTCGGCGGGCGTCGAGCGGCTGCCCCTGGCGGGTGGCGGCGTGGCCGCGGTGGGACCCGGGGGGGCGATCATGCCGCTGGAGGAGATCGCGCTTCCCGGCCGGCACAACGTGTCCAACGTGCTAGCGGCGATCGCCGTCGGGCTGCTGTTCGGCGTCGCTCCCGACGCGATCCGGCGAGCCGTCGCGGGCTTCGAGGGCGTGGAGCACCGGCTGCAGCCGGTCGCGATCGTCGACGGCATCCGGTTCGTGAACGACTCCCAGGGCACCCAGCCGGACGCCGTGATCGCGGCCCTCCGGGCATTCCCGCCGCCGCTCGTCCTGATCGCCGGCGGTCGGGACAAGGGCGTGGACCTCTCGGAGCTCGCCGGCGTCGCGGGGCGGACGGTGTCGGCGGCGGTGCTGATCGGCGAGAGCGGCGAGGCGATCGAGCGGATGCTGCGCGACGCCGGCGTGGAACGCACGACCCGCGCGGCCACGATGGACGAGGCGGTGGCGAGAGCCGCGAGCTTCGCCCGGGACACGCTGGCCGCCGCCCCGGCGGGCGCGGTCGCGACGGTGCTGCTCAGCCCGGCCGCGGCCTCGTTCGACATGTTCGAGGACTACGCGGCCCGCGGCCGGGCGTTCATGGCGGCGGTCCGGCACCTGACCGACGCACCTGCAGCCGCCGATCGGAGGCCCGAATGAGCACCACCCCGCTGACGCTCGTCCGTCCGCTGTCCCGGTCGCGGGCCGACGCCGGACGTGCCAACGCACGCGGCCAGAACATCCTCCAGCGCGAGCGCCACGAGCCCGAGTACGGGATCCTGGTCGCGATCGTCGCGCTGGCGGCCATCGGCATCCTGATGGTCTACTCCTCGTCGGCGATGAAGGCCTTCCTCCAGAAGGACAACACCTTCGCCATCGTGGGCCCCCAGATCCAGTGGGCCGCGCTGGGCATCGTCGCGATGATCGCGATGATGCGGGTCGACTACCGCTGGCTGCGGGTTGCCTCCGTGCCACTGTTCCTGGTCGGGATCGCGGGGCTGCTGCTGGTGTTCATCCCGGCGATCAACGTCGAGGTCGGCGGCTCCTCGCGCTGGATCAAGATCGGGCCGTTGCCCGCCGTCCATCCGGCCGAGTTCATGAAGCTCGCGCTGGTCGTGTACCTCGCGCACTGGTTTGCCAGGCGGGGGAGCGCGGTGCGCGGCTTCTGGTCGGGCACGGTGCCGTTCCTGGTCATCGCGGCGCCGGTCGTGGCGCTCGTCCTGCGCGAGCCCGACCTCGGCACGGCATCGGTTCTCGCGATGACCGCCTTCGTCATGTTCTTCGTGGCCGGGGCGCGCCTGCTCCACCTCGCCCTGCTGACCCTGGCATCGCTGCCGGTCGTGCTGGTGTTCCTGCAGGGCTACCAGATGGACCGGATCACCGCCTGGCTCGACCCGTGGGACGATCAATCCGGCCTCGGGTTCCAGAGCGTCCGAGGCTATCTCGCCCTGGCCCTCGGCGGGCTGCTTGGCGCCGGCCTGGGCGAAAGCCGCCTGGCCGGCGGGCTGCTGCTGCCCAACGCGTCCAACGACTTCATCTTCGCGATCATCGGCGAGGAGTTCGGGCTGCTCGGGGCCGGTCTCGTGATCGGGCTGTTCCTCGTGTTCGGCTACCTCGGCATCCGGACCGCCCTGGGCGCCCCCGACACCTTCGGCGCCCTGCTGGCCGCCGGGATCACCGGCTGGATCTGCATCCAGGCATTCACCAACATCGCGGTCGTGGTGGGCCTGATCCCGGTCACCGGGATTCCGCTGCCGTTCGTGTCCGCCGGGGGCTCTTCGCTGATCATCTCGTTCGCGGCGGTGGGCATCCTGCTCTCCATCTCGCGCGAGACCGTCGAGAAAGGAACCTGGAACGATGCGCCTGCTGATCGCGGGCGGGGGAACGGGCGGTCATATCTACCCGGCCCTCGCCGTCGCCCGGTCGCTCCGCGCACGGGCCGGCGCGCCTGACGGCGCACAGCTCGGCTGGCTGGGTGGCCACCGGGGTCTCGAGGCGGCGATCGTCCCGCGTGCCGGGATCCCGCTCCGGCGGCTGTGGCTGCGCTCCCTGCGCTCGGCGGGCCGCGACGTCCATCTCGTCCTCGACCCGGTGCGCCTGGTGCTCTCCATCCCCCAGGCGCTCGTGCTGCTGCTGGCCCGCCGTCCGGCGGCGATCCTCACCACGGGCGGCTACGTCGCGATCCCGGTGCTGCTCGCCGGGGCGGTGCTGCGCATCCCCAGCGTGCTGTGGGAGGGGAACGTCGTTCCGGGCCGCAGCGTGCGCTCCGTGGCGCGCCTGGCCACGGTGCTCGCCGTGAGCGATCCGGAGACGGCGGCCGCGCTGGGGCACCCGCGAGCGTACGTGACCGGCACCCCGATCCGGTCGCAGGCCGCGGTCGATCCGGATGCGGCAAGGGCGCAGTTCGGCTGCCGACCCGGCGAGCGGGTCCTGCTCGTGTTCGGCGGATCGCAGGCGGTCCGGCGCATCAACGACGCGGTTCTGGGCGCGTTGCCCCGCCTGGTGGAGCGTGTCCGGGTCATCCACGTGACCGGCGACGACGGCTATGCCGCGGCGCTCGCCGCCCGCGAGGCGCTGCCGGCGGACGTTCGCGACCGCTACCAGCCGCGGCCGTTCCTCCACGATGACATGACCGCGGCCCTCGCCGCGGCCGACCTGGCCGTCGGGCGGGCGGGCGCGTCGACGCTGGCCGAGGCGGCGGCATTCGCGCTGCCGATGGCGATCGTGCCCTATCCCCACGCCGCCGGACACCAGCGACGCAACGCGGAGCGCCACGCCGAGGCGGGCGCAGCGGTGCTGATCGAGGATCAGGCGATGGACGCCGATGCCCTGGTGGAGGCGGCGGGCCTGCTGTCCGACCCGGTTCGCCACGCGACGATGTCGGCCGCTGCCCGGGACCTCGCGCGCGCCGGCGCGGCCGACGCCGTCGCGGATCTCGTGCTCGCGGTCGCCCGCCGCGAGCCCCTCCCCGCGCGGGCCGACATCGAGGCGCTCGCTCGGGGGTCGGCCGCATGAGCGAGGGTGCCCGCGGCGGGCCCGCCGGCGGGTTCGACGCCATCGCGACCGGGACGGACATCCAGCGCCGGATCGGGGTCAAGACCGTGCGGGATGAGCCGCTCGCGAGGTTCACGACGATGCGCGTCGGCGGACCTGCTGACCTGTTCGCGACCGCGCATAACGCGTTCGAGCTTCGGGCGCTGATCCGGTTCGCGCGCTCGCGCGCCATCCCGTGGCTGGTGATCGGGCGGGGGAGCAACCTGATCATCGCCGACGCGGGTGTCCGGGGGTTGGTCATCCAGTCCCGGGCCGAGGGTTCGCGGATCGACGGCGACCGGTACCGTGCGGAGGCGGGGGTCCCGATGGCACGTGCGGCGACCGAGACGCAGCGTGCGGGCCTGACCGGGCTCGAGTACGGCCTCGCGATCCCGGGCACCGTCGGCGGCGCCGTCTGGGCCAACGCCGGCGCCCACGACAACGACACGGCGTCGGTGCTCGAGTCGGCGACCGTCCTGCTGGCCGACGGGGCAGAGCGGGAGATGCCGGCGACGGAGCTCGGGTTCGGCTATCGCCACAGCCGGTTCAAGCGGGCGACGGTCGGCAGCGGCGGTGGAGCGGACGGGCCGAGCGCAGCGGCCGCGTCCCCGGAGATCGTCCTGGCGGCGACCTTCCTGCTGGCGCCGGCGGAGCCGGCGGCGATCGCGGCCCGACTCGATGCCATCCGGCGCTGGCGTCGGGAGCACCAGCCGCTGGGCATCCCGTCCGCGGGCAGCGTGTTCCGCAACCCGGACGGCGACTCGGCGGGCCGGCTGATCGACGCGGCCGGCCTCAAGGGCACCCGGATCGGTGGCGCGGTGGTATCGGAGAAGCACGCCAACTTCATCGTCAACGACCGGGCCGGCACCGCGGCCGACGTGCGCCGCCTCGCCGAGCTGGCCCGCCGCCGCATCCGCGAGCGGGACGGCATCGACCTGCAGTTCGAGATCGAGTTCGTGGGCGACTGGTCCGGCTGGACGGCCGAGGAGACCGCCTGATGCCCGTCCCTGCGCTGCGCCACGACCCTGCCGCGACGCCGGTCGCGGTCGTGCTGGGCGGCCCGTCGGCCGAGCACGATGTGTCGATCGTGAGCGGCACCGCCGTCGCCGATGCCCTCCGGGCCTCGGGCTATCCGGTCGAGGCGTGGCTGATCGACCTCGGGGGTGGCTGGTGGCGCCTGCCCGCCGGGCATCGCCGGCTGGATCGCTCGCCGGCGGACTACGACGACCCGGCGGCGCTGGGGGCCGAGGGCCCGGCGCCCGCCGCGGCGGCGCTCGACACGCTGGCACGCCGACCGGCGACGCCCGTGGTGTTCCTCGCCCTCCACGGGCCGTTCGGCGAGGACGGCACCGTCCAGGCGCTGTGCGAGGCCGCCGGGCTCGCCTATACCGGGTCGGGCGTCACGGCAAGCGCCGTCGGCATGGACAAGGCCGTGTTCAAGCGGCTGGCACGCGGGCTGGGCATCCCGGTCGCCGACTGGCGCGAGATCCGGCGTGCGCGCTGGAGCCGCGAGCGGGAGGCGGTGCTCTCGGAGCTCGAGGCGTTTGCCGCCGCGAACGACGACCCACGGTTGATCGTCAAGCCGGCGCGCCTCGGGAGCTCGATCGGGATGACGATCGCGCACACCCCCGACGAACGCGGCCCGGCGCTCGATCTCGCGTTCGGCCACGATGAGCTCGCGCTGGTCGAACGCTATCTCGCGGGCGCCCGCGATCTCGAGGTGGCGGTGCTCGGCAACGAGCCCGACCGTCTCGAGCTGTTCGGCCCGGGCGAGATCGTGTCGGGCCACGAGTTCTACGACTACGTCGCGAAGTACACGCCGGGCATGTCGGAGACGAGGCTCACGGCGGAGGTCACGCCCGCCCAGCGGGCCACCATCCACAAGCTGGCCCGGGACGCCTACCGGGCGGTGGGCTGCGAAGGCTTCGCCCGGGTCGACTTCCTGGTCGCCGGCGACCAGGTCGTCGTCTCGGAGATCAACACCATCCCGGGGTTCACGCCGATCAGCCTGTTTCCTGCCCTCCCCTCGGCGGGCGGCTATGACTTCGCAGCGGTCTGCTCCCGCGTGGTCGACCTCGCGCTCGAGCGGTCCGCGGCCAGGATCCAGCGCCGCCTGTCGGCCGCCGACCTGCCCAGATGACCCCTGCCCGCCGCGGCAGCGGCCGCCGGACGACGCCCGTGACGCGCGCGCGACCGCCGTCGGCGCTGCGTCCCGGCGCCCGGCCCGGAGGGATGGGCCGACGCGCGCGGCGCGTGCGTCGGGCATCGGCGGGCCTCACGCCCACCCGTGCGGCCGCCCTGCTCGCGCTCCTGCTCGGGCTCGCCGGGCTGTACGGCGCCGTGTCGTCGGGCGCGTTCGTCGTCCGGCACATCGACGCCGCCGGGCTGACGTGGACCAGCGAGGCGTCGCTGGTAGCGGCGCTGGACGTGCCCGACGACCAGAACCTGTTCACGCTCCAAACGGCCGACCTCGAGCGGCGGGCGACCGCGATCCCGGCCATTCGCAGCGTGCGGGTGACGGTGGCGCTGCCCGACACGATCCACGTCGACGCCGCGGAGCGCGAGGCGCTGCTGGTGTGGCAGACGGGGACCCGACGGCTGCTGGTCGACGCGGGGGGCCTCCTGTTCGCCGACGTCGCCGATGTCCCGCCGGCCGCGGCCGCCGCGCTGCCGGTGATGGACGATCAGCGGTTCGTCGCCGGCAGTCTCGTCCTGGGCTCGACGCTCGACCCGGTCATCCTCGACGCGGCCCTGCGCCTGGGCTCGGTCCGGCCCGCCGACCTCGGCAGCGCGGCCTCGGGTCTCACCTTCCGGCTCGACGACGATTCGGGGTTCGTGGTGAAGGGGACCGGCGTCGGCTGGACGGCGGTGTTCGGGTTCTACACGCCGACCCTCCGCACGACCGATCTGATCCCCGGCCAGGTCCGGCTGCTCCGGGCGTTGCTGGCGGGCCGTGAGGCCGACGTCCTGCGGGTGACGCTGGCCGACGATCGCAGCGGCACCTACGTGCCCCGGGGCACGGCGTCGCCGGCGGCCTCCGGGACCGAGCGGCCATGACCGGGGGACGGGCGTGATCGGCCCGTGGCCTCCCGGGGCCCGGCTGTCTGATAGCGTATCCGGGACGGTCTACCGGACGGAGGCTGCCAGTTCGTGCTCCTGCCCCTCGTGGGTCTTCTCGTCGGCGTGCTGGCGGGACTCGTCCTCGACGTCAATGTCTCCTTCGAGCTGTCGCGCTACTCGGCGGTGGCCATCCTCGCGGCGCTGGACTCGGTGCTGGGCGCGGTCCGGGCGGAGCTCGACGGCGTCTACGACAATCGCATCTTCATCAGCGGCTTCCTCACGAACGCGATCGTGGCCGTGCTGCTGACCTTCATCGGCGACCGGCTGAGCCTCGACCTCTATCTCGTCGCCCTCATCAACTTCGGGTTCCGGATCTTCAACAACGTGGCGCTGATCCGGCGACACTTCATCTGAGCAGCGGATTACCGTTGCGCACAGCCGCGGTCAGCAGCAGCGAGGGACGAAGGCAGGTGGAACGGGAAGCGGTCCTGGTCGGCATCGACGTCGGCACGTCGAAGGTCTGCGCGCTGATCGGCGAGGTCAGCCGCGACGGCCGCCTGACGATCATGGGCCACGGCACGGTTCCGGCCTCCGGGCTCAAGAAGGGCGTCGTCGTCAACATCGACCAGACCGTCCGGTCGATCGCCGACGCCGTCGAGCGCGCCGAGCGGCTGTCGGGCTGGAAGATCGACCGCGCGTTCGTGGGCGTCGGCGGCCAGCACGTCGAGAGCCTCAACTCCACCGGCCAGGTCGCGGTGACCGCGCACCACCGGGAGGTGACCCGGGAGGACATCAACCGCGCGATCGAGGTCGCCCGGGCGGTTTCGATCCCGTCGAACCGCGACGTGCTCCACGTCGAGCGCCGCGGGTTCACCGTCGACGGGCAGGAGGGGGTCAAGGATCCGCTGGGCATGAGCGCGCTGCGGCTCGAGGTCGAGGCGCATATCGTGTCCGCCTCCGCGACGGCGGTCCAGAACCTGACCAAGTGCGTCCAATTGGCTGGCGTCAAGATCGACGAGCTGGTGGTGGACGGGCTGGCCGCGGCCGAGGCGGTGCTCACCGAGACCGAGAAGGAGCTCGGGGTCGCCGTGGCCGACATGGGCGCCGGCACGATCGACCTGGTGCTGTTCGCGGACGGCTCGCCGCTCCACACGGCGGTGCTCCCGGTGGGCGGCAACAACGTGACCAACGACGTGGCGATCGGGGTCAAGACCACGCTCCAGGTCGCCGAGGAGCTCAAGGTCCACCACGGAACCTGTGACCTGCGCAACCTCGAGGACGAGGAGATCGCGGTCGCCGTCATGGGCGACGACGCCGATCGCACCGTCAGCCGCGAGGAGCTGTGCCGGATCATCGAGGCGCGAATGCGCGAGACGTTCGAGCTGCTGCGCGCCGAGATGACCCGCAGCGGGCACGGGATGCTGCCGGCCGGGATCATCCTGACCGGGGGCGCCTCCCAGCTCGCCGGCACCGCCGAGCTGGGCCGTGAGGTGCTCCAGATGCCGGTTCGGGTGGCCGGCCCGTCGGGCATCGGCGGGCTCATCGACACGATCCAGGATCCCTCGCACGCGACGGCGGTCGGGTTGCTTCGCTGGGGCGCGGTCCAGGTCGCGCTGGGCGAGCCGCTGCCGTACGAGTCAGCACCCGGTGGCGGCGGCCTGAGCCGGATCCGCGACGCCATCCGGAGCATCTTCCCCTAGGTCGCCGGTGCGCTCGCTCGAGCTCGAGGTCCGCACGGGACGCGACCGCGGGCTCACGGACCTGACGCCCGCCTGCGCGCGGTTCGCGGCCGAGGCCGCCGGCGATGGCGACGGGCTGCTGTCCGTGTTCGTGCCGCACGCAACGGCCGGCCTGGTGATCCTCGAGCTCGGGGCCGGATCGGACGAGGACGCGATGCGGGCGCTCGACCGGCTGCTGCCACGCGACGATCGGTGGGTCCACCGGCACGGCTCGCCCGGCCACGGCGCCGATCACGTGCTCCCGCTGCTGGCCCCGCCGTCGCTGACCGTGCCGGTCGTCGCGGGCCGCCTCGCGCTCGGCACGTGGCAGTCGATCGCGTTGCTCGATCCGAACGCGGACAACGCAACGCGCCGGGTGCGGCTGAGCTTCCTCGCCGGTTGATCCCTCGGTTCGGGCGCCGCTGGCACCCGCCGGGCAGGCGTCCCCGGCAGGCCCTCCGGGCCGAGCCTGTCGCCAGGACGCACCACCGCCGTGGCCGGACCGCCGCTCCGGCCGCGTGCCGCATCGGCGACCCCTCGCCATCGGCCCCACGTGTCGCGATCATCGAGGACACCGGCGGGTATACTCCGCGCTACCCGACGACCCCACGCGGACCGGAGACCCCGACGGCGACCGCAGGACCCGTCGGGCATTCGCGCCGAACACCAGGAACCCGTGCCACCACCCGGTCGCCAGACCCGCGCCACCCGAGGAGAGCGCCGATGCCGCTGCGGTCCGATTCCGAGAACTTCGCCCTGATCCGCGTCATCGGTGTCGGCGGTGGCGGCAGCAACGCCGTCAACCGGATGATCCGGGCCGAGATGATGGGCGTCGAGTTCATCGCCTGCAACACCGATGCGCAGGCGCTCCTCCAGTCCGACGCGCCGCACAAGATCCGGATCGGCGACAAGATCACCCGCGGGCTGGGCGCCGGCGGCGACGCGTCGATCGGGCAGCGGGCCGCGGAGGAGGACCGCGACAAGGTGGCCGACGCCCTGGTGGACTCCGACATGGTGTTCATCACTGCGGGTCTCGGCGGCGGCACCGGTTCGGGTGCGGCGCCGGTCATCGCGGAGATCGCCAAGGAGCAGGGGGCGTTGACCATCGGCGTGGTGACCAAGCCGTTCAGCTTCGAGGGCGCACGGCGCAAGCTCATCGCCGAGAAGGCCGCCGAGGAGCTGAAGGCCAAGGTCGACACCCTGATCACGATCCCGAACGACCGGCTCCGCGACGTCGTGCAGAAGAACACCTCGATCGTCGACGCGTTCCGGGTGGTCGACGACGTGCTTCGCCAGGGGGTCGCCGGGATCAGCGACATCATCACCGTCCCCGGGCTGATCAACCTCGACTTCGCGGACGTCCGGACGATCATGAAGGACGCCGGCTCCGCGCTCATGGGCATCGGTCGGGCCACCGGGGAGAACCGGGCCCTCGACGCCGCCCGCGAGGCGGTCGCGAGCCCGCTGCTCGAGATCAACATCGCGGGCGCACAGGGCATCCTGTTCAACATCACCGGATCCTCGAACCTCACCCTGTGGGAGGTCACCGAGGCGGCGGAGGAGATCCGGGCGGCCGCCGATCCGGAGGCGAACATCATCTTCGGGACGAGCTTCAACGAGCGGCTCGGCGAGGAGGTCATGATCACCGTGATCGCGACCGGGTTCGACGGGCGCCGCCGGTCCGAGGCTGCCCGCGCCGCCGGCACCGACCGCTCCGCGATCGCGGCCAGCCCGCGCGCCGCCGCCGCCCCGTCGGGAGCCACCATTCCGGCCCGCGACTTCCTCGAGGAGCTCGAGCGGCAGCGTACCGAGACCGAGGCCGGGGGCGCGGCGCCGTCCGGGCACGAGCCCGTCGCCGTCCCCGTGCGGCCGGAGCGGTCGGTCGGCGACGTGCCGGCACCGCGCCGTCCGTCGTACGACGCGGACGACCTGGAGATCCCGAGCTTCCTGCGTCGTCGCTGATTCCCCGGGCCGATGGCTCGCTCGCGCGTCATCCCCGGGCCGATGGCTCGGAGGCGCGTCGGCTCGGACGTCGGAGGATCGGTGACCGGGTGATCGACGCGGAGATCGCGACCCTGTCGAGCGCGCGCCGGCGCGTGCTGGACCGGGTTGCCGCTGCCGCCGCGCGAGCGGGCCGTGACCCTGCGGCGGTCACCCTCGTCACCGTGTCCAAGACCGTTCCCGCCGAACGTGTCCGTGCCGCGGTGGCCGCCGGCCTCGGCGTGCTGGGCGAGAACCGCGTGCAGGAGGCCGCCGAGAAGATCCCGGCCGTCGGCGCCGGTATCTGGCATCTCGTGGGGCCGTTGCAGGCCAACAAGGCCCGCCGCGCGGTCGAGCTGTTCGACGTCATCGAGTCCGTGCACTCGATCGAGCTCGCCGAGCGGCTCGATCGCATCGCGGCCGAGCAGCCTGCCGGCGGACGGCTGCCGGTCCTGCTCCAGGTCAACGTCGATCGCGATCCGGCCAAGGCCGGGCTCGACCCGGACATGTTGCCAGGGCTCCGCCAGCGACTCGACGCGTTGCCTGCGCTCGACCTCCGCGGCCTGATGACGATCGGGCGCCTGGTCGCCGATCCGCAGCTGGCACGGCCGACCTTCCGTGCGCTTCGTGAGCTGTCCGTGCGCCTGCGGGAGACCTGGCCGCGGCTGGGGCCGGCGCTGTCGATGGGCATGAGCGACGACTTCGAGGTGGCGGTCGAAGAGGGTTCGACGATCATCCGCGTTGGGCGGGCGCTGTTCGGGGAACGTCCGCCGGCGCCCTGAAACGCCCAGCCGGCGGTCCACCGCCGAGGCCCCAGACCGGCCGAGACCCCAGACCGGCCGCGCCATCGGCCGCTGCTAGACTCGCTCGATGGGCGCGTTCGTGCAGTCGACCGTCGCCGCCGTCCTTTCGGTCCTGTGGCTGATCGTGCTCGGACGGGTGGTCGTCAGCTGGGTCGACCCGGGCGGGCGGTCACAGGTCGCCGCGCTGCTGATCCAGGTCACCGAGCCGATCCTGGCCCCCGTCCGGCGGATGCTCCCGCCGGCGGGAATGATCGACCTGTCCGCGTTCGTGGTGCTGGTCGTCCTGGGCGTCCTGCTCGGCGCCGTGCGGTGACCGCAGGGCGCGCCCCCGTCGTGAGGTTCACCGTCCGGCTCACCCCTCGGGGTGGCGTCGACCGGGTCGAGGGCGTCGCGGACGGGATGCTGCGAGCGCGGGTGGCGGCACCGCCGGTCGACGAGGCCGCCAACCGGGCGCTGGTGCGCCTCGTCGGCGAGGAGCTGGACGTGCCGCGGCGCGCCGTCCGCCTGGTGGCGGGTCAGAGCGGCCGGGTCAAGGTGATCGCCGTGGACGGCATCGAGCCGGAGCGCGTCCGGGCCCGCTGGCCGGGGATCCTGGTCTAGGCTCGTCCCGGGAGCGTCGACGTGGCACGTGTTCGCCGGCGCTCGCCGGGCCCGGGCGGTGCGGCCCGGCGCGTCCGCCGCGCCCCGCCGGCGGCGCGCTAGAATGCGAGTCCCCTCGGGGGCCCAGCGGGGGCGATTAGCTCAGTTGGTTAGAGCGCACGGTTCACATCCGTGAGGTCACTGGTTCGAGTCCAGTATCGCCCACCACCCCGCACCCTCCCGGTCCTCGAGCACCAGGCGCCGACGCCGCGCCGACGCCGCGAAATTCCCCGCCGACGCGCGTCACACCGGGCGCAACGCGCGCGTCGCAAGCACGAAGGACGTCCTCCCGGTGCGGTCTCTCCTCCCCGGGCCGGCGAGGATCCTGCAACCAGCGAAACCCCCCGGGGGCGACCCCGGGGGGTTTCGTGCTGCTGGTCGGTGCTCAGCCGGCCGCGAGCCGCCGCAGGACGGCCGGCAGGATCCCGCCCTGCCGCAGGTAGTCCACCTCGATCGGGCCATCGAGGCGCGCGATCGCCCGGAACGTGCGCTCGGCACCGTCGTCGGTGCGGGCGCTGACGCTCACCTCCTGGCGGGGCGAGAGCGCGCCGACACCCTCGATCGTGAACGTCTCACGGCCGCTCAGCCCCAGCGTCGCGGCGCTCTCCCCGGGCAGGAACTGGAGGGGCAGCACGCCCATCCCGATCAGGTTGGAGCGGTGGATCCGCTCGTAGCTCTCGGCGATCACCGCCCGGACGCCGAGCAGCGCGGGACCCTTGGCCGCCCAGTCGCGCGACGACCCGGAGCCGTACTCACGGCCCGCGATGACCAGCAGCGGCACGCCCTCGTCGCGATAGCGCATCGCCGCGTCGAAGATGAACGCCTCGTCGCCGTCGGGAAGGTGGCGGGTGTAGGGGCCTTCCTTGCCGTCGGCAAGCGCATTGCGCAGGCGGATGTTGCCGAACGTGCCCCGCATCATGACCTCGTGGTGACCGCGCCGGGCACCGTACGAGTTGAACGCCGTCACGGGGACGCCGTGCGCCTGGAGCCAGGTGCCAGCCGGTGACCAGGCAGGGATCGAGCCCGCCGGGCTGATGTGATCGGTGGTCACCGAGTCCCCGAGCATCACCAGGACCCTCGCATCGGTGATGTCCGTGAGCGCCACCGGCTCCGGCGTCAGGCCCGCGAAGAACGGCGGGTTCGCCACGTAGGTGGACGCGTCGTCCCACGCATATCGGTCGCCCGACGGGATGGGCAACGCCCGCCACTGGTCGTCGCCCTCGAACACCGACGCATAGGTCTGGCGGAACAGCTCGGGATCGATGGCCCGGCCGATCACCTCGCGGACCTCGGCGGGGGTCGGCCACAGGTCGGCGAGCATCACCGGGCTCCCGTCGCGGGCGACGCCCAGCGGCTCGCGCGTCAGGTCGACGTCCACCCGGCCGGCAAGCGCGAACGCGACCACCAGCGGCGGTGAGGCGAGGTACGCGGCGCGGACCAGCGGGTGGATCCGGCCCTCGAAGTTGCGGTTGCCCGACAGGACGGCGGCCACGACCAGCTCGTCGGACTCGATCGCCTGCGCGACCGGGGCATCGAGCGGGCCGGAGTTGCCGATGCACGTCGTGCAGCCGTAGCCGGCGAGCGCGAAGCCGAGCGCCGCGAGGGGCTCCATCAGCCCCGCTCGCTCGAGGTACCCGGTCACGGCCTGCGACCCGGGCGCGAGCGAGGTCTTGACGGTGGGCGAGACGCGCAGCCCTCGCGCCACCGCGTTGCGCGCCAGCAGGCCGGCGGCGACCATCACGGTCGGATTGGAGGTGTTCGTGCACGAGGTGATGGCCGCGATCGCGACCGATCCGTGACCGACGGTGGTGGAGCCTGCGGCCGTGCTGATCGTGATCGGCGGGACGCCGACGGTGGCGGGGTAGGCCGCCCGGAAGCTGTCGCCCAGGCCGGCCAGCGCGACGCGGTCCTGCGGCCGGCGGGGACCGGCGAGCGAGGGTTCGACGGTGGCCAGATCGAGCTCGAGCAGCGCATCGAACACCGGTCCATCGCCGGGCGCACGCCACAGCCCCTGGGCCTTGGCGTACCGCTCCACCAGGTCGACATGCTCGGCCGCGCGCCCGGTGAGCCGCAGATAGGCGAGCGTCTCGTCGTCGATCGGGAACAGGGTGGAGGTGGCGCCGAACTCCGGGCTCATGTTGGAGATCGTCGCCCGGTCCGGGAGCGACAGACCGGCCAGCCCGTCGCCGGCGAACTCCACGAACGCGCCGACGACCCCGAACGAGCGCAGCATCTCGGTGATCACGAGGACGAGGTCGGTGGCGGTGGCGGCGCTCGGCAGCTGGCCGGACAGGTGGACGCCGACGATCCGCGGCATCGGCTGGTAGATGGGCTGCCCGAGCAGGACCGCCTCCGCCTCGATCCCGCCGACCCCGAACCCCAGCACGCCGAGGCCATTGATCATCGTGGTGTGGGAGTCGGTGCCGACCACCGTGTCGGGGAACGCCACACGACCGGCGTCATCGGCGCGATCGGTGACGACCGTGGCGAGGTACTCGAGGTTGACCTGGTGGATGATCCCGGTGCCCGGGGGCACCACGCGCAGGTCGCCGAAGGCCGTCTGCGCCCAGCGAAGCAGCTGGTAGCGCTCGCCGTTGCGCTCGTACTCCCGCTCGACGTTGAAGGCGAACGCGCCGGCGCCGCCCCAGGCGTCGATCTGGACCGAGTGGTCGATCACGAGGTCGGCGGGGACGAGCGGGTTCACGCGCGCCGGGTCTCCGCCCAGCGCGGCCATCGCGTCGCGCATCGCGGCCAGGTCGACCACCGCCGGCACGCCCGTGAAGTCCTGGAGCACCACCCGGGCCGGCATGAACGGGGTCTCGGCCTCGCCGCCGCCACCCGGGCGCCATGCGGCCAGCGAGACGACGTCCTGCTCGCGGACCATCCCGTCGCCGGCATGCCGGAGCGCGTTCTCGAGCAGGATCCGCAGGGTCACCGGCGCCCTTCCGAGGTCGACGCCGAGCGGGATCCCGGCGGTCGCCAGCGTCGACAGGCGATACAGATCGGGCAGCCCGGCGCCGAGCGGGGCGCGGGCGCCGAAGGCGTTGGGCGATCGCACGCAGGTCGCTCCTCTGCTGGTCGGCAGCGGGCAGCCGGACCGGGTCCGGGCCGCTGGGTACACTCGTTGCGTGGAAGCGTACCGCGCGGCCGGCACCCGGGGCGTCGGGGCCCCGCGATGAGGGCCTGGGACGAGACCGAGGCGCTCCTCCGCCGCCGCGCCGAGCAGCGGGCCGAGGATGACGAGGATCGTCTCGCCGCGCTTCGCGAGGAGGGGGTCGAGCTCGACCCGGAACCGCCCGGACGACACCGCCATGGCGATCTCGAGCACGCGAGCGACCACGTGCATCCCCATGCGCACAGCGGCCCCGGGGAGCGACCCGTGGTCGGGATCGTCGGCGCGGGCGCGGTGGGCACGGCACTGGGCATCGCCCTCGACCGGGCGGGCTGGCCGGTCGGCGCCGTGGCATCGCGCGACGCCGCACGCCGGGATGGGTTCCGCGCGCGCGTCCCCGGAGCCCGGGCGTTCGCCGAGGTCAACGCGCTGGTTGACGACGTCGAGCTCGTGATCCTGGCCGTGCCGGACGATGCGATCGCGTCGGTCGCCGCCTCGCTGCGCCTGTATGCCGGGCAGGCGGTCATCCACACCAGCGGCCTGCTCGGAGCGGAGGTCCTGGCACCCGCGATGTCGGCCGGTACCCAGGCCGGCGCCTTCCATCCGCTGGTCGCGTTCGCGGACCTCGAGCGGGCGCTCGAGGCGCTCCACGGGGCGACCATCGCGGTCGAGGGCGACGACGAGCTCGCGGCGCACCTTGCCGAGATGGCCGAGGCGATCGGCGGCATCCCGGTCCGGCTCGCGCCCGGTGCCAAGGCCGCGTACCACGCCGCCGCGGTGCTCGCGGCGGGCGGGACCGTCGCGTTGCTCGACACGATCCGCGAGGTCGCGACCGGGATCGGCCTGGACGAGGCGGGCGCTCTCGAGATCTACCTGCCCCTGCTCGAGCAGTCGGTGGCCAACGCGCGGGTCCTGGGCATCGCCGGCGCGCTGACCGGGCCCGCCACGCGTGGCGATGCCGGGACGGTCCGGGCGCACCTCGCGGCGCTGGATGCCGCCGCCCCCGACGTGCTCGCCGTCTATCGGGCGCTGCTGGCGCGGGACGTGCGCATCGCGGCTGACCGGCGCGGCCTGTCACCGGACGATGCGGAGCGCATCCGAACCGCACTTGCAGGCGACCCGTGACGCGGTACGATGCCGGCATGCAGCACAGCATCGCCGCCCGATACGCGGCCTGGCCGGCGCGCTTCGTGCAGCCCTCGAGCAGGGCTCGCGAGCGGCGGCTGGGGCTGCGCACGTCCGCCGCGTTCGTGACCGCATCGGGCCGGAGGACGGTCCTCCTGCGGCCGGACGTCGGGCCCCTGACCGCGCTGCGTGCTCCCTGGCGGTCGCTCACGATCGCGACGTCCTCGCCGGCGGCCGGTGGTCGGATCCGGTCCGCGGCCGGGATGCAGTGGACCAGCACGACTCGGGGCGGAGGGCCGCGCCGCTCGTCGGTGGCGCCCGCGTGGCCCGCCTGACACAGGCCACAGCCACATCTGCCGGCGGCATCGTCATCCGGTTCGTCGACGGCGCACCCCAGCTCGTCGTCGGCAAGCGGCGGCGCGAGCGGGACGTGGTGACCTGGACGCTGCCCAAGGGCACGCCGATCCCCGACGAGACCACCGAGCAGACGGCGCTGCGCGAGGTCGCGGAGGAGACCGGCCTCAGGGTCGACATCGTCCGCCCCTTCGACTCGATCGAGTACACGTTCAGCCAGGGCCGCACCCGGATCTACAAGACCGTGCACTATTTCCTCATGATCCCCGTGGGTGGGGATCTGGGGCGCCACGATCACGAGTTCGACGAGGTGCGCTGGATCCGGTTCGACGAGGCGCCCTCGCTGCTCACGTTCGAGACGGAGCGGGCCCTCGTGGCCAGGGCATGGATCGCCGCCACCGACAGCTCGTTCCCCGCGCCTGCCTGAGGGCCCTGCCCGATGACCGACACGATCGCCGCCCTGACCACCCCGTTGCACGATCGGCACGAAGCCCTCGGCGCCCGCATGGTGGAGTACGCCGGCTGGCTGATGCCCATCCAGTACACCGGCATCATCGAGGAGCACCGGGCCGTGCGCTCCGCCGCCGGGCTGTTCGACCTGTCGCACATGGGCGAGCTGGTGATCGAGGGGACGGAGGCGGGGGCCGGCCTCGCGGCGGCGCTGGTGACCAACCCCCCGAGCCTGGCGGTCGGCCGCGCCCACTACTCCATGATCTGTGGCCCGGATGGCGGCATCCTCGACGATCTCATCGTGTACCGCCTGGCCGAGGACCGGTTCATGGTGGTGGCCAACGCCGCGAACGCGGGCGTGGTGTCGGATTCGCTGGCCGAGCGGCTCGGGAAGCGCCGCGCCGTCCTCGACGACCAGTCGCTTGCCACCGGCCTGGTTGCCATCCAGGGACCCCGGTCGGCCGACATCCTCGGTCCGCTGACCGACCTCGACCTGGCCTCGATCCGCTACTACGGGATCGGTGAGGGCCGGGTGGCCGGCGTGCCGGCCCAGGTGGCGCGCACCGGCTACACGGGCGAGGACGGCTTCGAGCTGTTCGTCGAGGCGCAGGACGCGGGAGCCATCTGGGACGCGTTGCTCGATGCCGGGCGACCACACGGGATGGTGCCGGTCGGTCTCGGAGCTCGCGACACGCTCCGGCTCGAGGCCGGCATGCCGCTGTACGGAAACGAGCTGGATCGCACGACCAACCCGTTCGAGGCGGGTCTCGGACGCGTGGTCGACCTGGCCAAGGAGGGCGAGTTCGTTGGCCGCGCCGCGCTCGAGCGCGTCTCGCGCGACGGGGTGTCGCGCCGGCTGGCCGGGCTGCGGCTCACCGGCCGTGGGATCGCCCGTCACGGGTACCCGGTCCTCGACGCGAATGGCCGGACGGGGACCGTGACCTCGGGGACCATGTCGCCGACCCTCGGCGAGGCCATCGCGATGGCCTACGTCGCGCCCGGCGCCGCCGAACCCGGTACGATGCTGGCCGTCGAGATCCGCGGCGCCGGCGTCGCCGCGCAGGTCGTGCCGCTGCCGTTCTACCGGCGTCCGAAGACCTGACAACGCCCCCGCCCATCGCCACGGAGGAGCCCGATCGCAATGGTCCCTGCCGAACTGCGCTACACCAAGGAGCACGAATGGGTCGCCATCGACGGCGACCTGGCCACGGTCGGGATCACCCAGTACGCGGCGGACCAGCTGGGCGACATCGTGTTCGTGGAGCTGCCGGAGGTCGGGCGCAGCCTCGAGCAGTTCGCGACGTTTGGCGTGGTGGAGTCGGTCAAGGCGGTGAGCGACCTGTTCGCGCCGCTGGCCGGCGAGGTGGTCGAGGTCAACGAGGCCCTCACGGGCACGCCCGAGCTGGTGAACAGCGAGCCGTTCGCCGGCGGCTGGATGGTCAAGGTCCGGCTGGCCGATCCCGCCCAGGGTGCCGCGCTCCTTGACGCCGCCGCCTACGAGCAGCTGACCGCCGAAGGCTGACCGATGGCCTACGGCCCGCACGCGGCCGACGATCGGGCGCGGATGCTCGCCACGATCGGCGTCGGCTCGGTCGACGACCTGTTCGCGGACATCCCACCGGCCCTCCGCCCGTCGGCGCTCGCGCTCGATCCGCCCGAGCCCGAGCTCGCGCTCACCGGGCGCATGGAGGCGCTGGCGGCGCGCAACCGGGTCGACCTCGTGAGCTTCCTCGGCGCAGGCGCCTATCGCCACTGGACGCCCGCCGCGGTGGACCAGCTGCTGCTGCGCGGTGAGTGGTACACGGCCTACACGCCCTACCAGCCCGAGGTCAGCCAGGGCACCCTCCAGAGCATCTACGAGTACCAGTCGCTGCTCGCCGAGCTGACCGCGCTCGACGTCGTGTCGGCGTCGCACTACGACGGCGGTGCGGCGACCGCCGAGGCGGCGCTGATGGCCTGCCGGGCCACCCGGCGCGAGCGGATCCTGGTCTCCCGAGGCGTCCACCCGCACTACCGCCAGACGCTGGAGACCTACGCGATCGGGTCGGGCCTCGGGGTGGACGAGGTGCCGCTGATCGCCGACGGTCCGGCCGCCGGGACCACCGACCTCGCGGCGCTGGAGCGTCTGCTCGCGGATGGGCCGCCCGTCGCGGGTGTCGTGGCGGCCCAGCCGAACGTGCTCGGGTTGCTGGAGGACATGGCCGGGATCGGCCGCCGTGCCCACGCCGGCGGCGCGTTGTTCGTGAGCGTGATCGAACCCGTCTCGCTCGCGGTGCTGGCGCCGCCCGGCGAGTACGGCGCCGACATCGCGGCCGGAGAGGGTCAGCCCCTCGGCATCCCGCTCCAGTACGGCGGTCCGTACCTCGGGATCGTGGCCTGCACCGAGGCGCTGGTGCGCCAGATCCCGGGGCGCCTGGTGGGCATGACGCAGGATCTCGACGGCCGTCGGGCGTTCGTGATGACCATGCGCGCGCGCGAGCAGGACATCCGGCGCGAGAAGGCGGCCAGCAACATCTGCACCAACCAGGCGCTGCTTGCGCTGGCAGCGTCGATCTACCTCGCCACCATCGGGCCGCACGGGTTGCGCGACGTGGCGGCGACGGGTGCCGCACGGGCCGCCGAGCTCGAGTCGGCCCTGGCCGCCGCCGGCGCGCCCAGGATCCACCCGGGCGCGTATCTCAACGAGCTCGTGGTGCGCGTGCCGGACGCGCAGGCCGTGCACCGGCGGCTGCTCGAGCGGGGCGTGCTGGCCGGGATCCCCACGGCCGATCTCCTGCCCGACGAGCCGGGGCTTGCCGACGGGTTGCTCGTGTGCGCCACCGAGGTCACGACGCAGGCCGGGATCGAACGCTTCGCGGCCGCCCTGCGGGATGAGCTCGCGGCGGCCGGGCGGGCCGGTGGGAGCCACGGATGAGCGTGGTCGGTGAGCGGCTCCAGGCCACCCTGTTCGAGCTCAGCCGGCCCGGGCGCGGCGGCGGCAAGATCCCGCACCCGCCCGCGGATGCGCTGGACCGGATCCCGCCCGAAGCCCGTCGCGCGACGCCGCCGGCCCTGCCGGAGCTCGCCGAGCCCGAGGTCGTGCGCCATTACGTGAACCTGTCCCAGCTCAACTACGCGGTCGATACCGGGTTCTATCCGCTCGGCTCGTGCACCATGAAGTACAACCCCAAGCTCAACGAGTGGGCGGCGCGGCTGCCCGGCTTCGCGGGGCTCCATCCGCTGGCACCCGACGCGGTGGCGCAGGGCACGCTGGCGCTGCTGTTCGAGCTCGAGGCGATGCTCGCAGAGCTCAGCGGCATGGACGCGGTCACCCTCCAGCCGGCCGCCGGTGCGCAGGGCGAGCTGACCGGGATCCTGATGATCCGGGCGTACCACCGGGCGCGCGGCGACGAGGCCCGCACCGAGGTCCTGGTCCCGGACTCGTCCCATGGCACCAACCCTGCCACGGCGTCGATGGCCGGCTTCCGGACGATCACCATCCCGTCGGCCGCGGACGGCGGCGTCGACCTCGACGCCTTCCGGACCGCCCTGGGCCCGCGCACCGCGGCGATCATGATCACCAACCCCTCCACGCTCGGGCTGTTCGAGCGGCGGATCGGGGAGCTGCTCGCGGCGACCCACGCCGCCGGCGCGCTCGCGTACATGGACGGCGCGAACCTCAACGCGGTCCTCGGCCGCTTCAAGCCCGGCGAGGCCGGCTTCGACGTGATGCACTTCAACACCCACAAGACGTTCAGCACCCCCCACGGCGGCGGGGGTCCGGGCGCCGGCCCGGTGGGCGTCCTGGCGCCGCTGATCCCGTTCCTGCCGACGCCCCGGGTGGTTGCCGCGGGCGACGGCGAGTACCGCCTCGAGGGCTGGGGTGAGCGACCCGCCTCGATCGGGCGGTTGCGCTCGTTCGTCGGCAGCACGGGTGTGCTCGTGCGCGCCTACGCGTACCTGCGCGCCCATGGGGCGGCCGGCCTGCGCGAGGTGTCCGACGATGCGGTGCTGGCGGCGAACTACCTCCGGGTGCGGGTGGGCGAGGCGTACGACGTGCCCTTCGACCGACCGTGCAAGCACGAGTTCGTGGCCTCGGCCGCGGGCCTCAAACACCGGACGGGGGTGCGGACCCTCGACGTCGCCAAACGCCTGATCGACAAGGGCTACCACCCGCCGACGATCTACTTCCCGCTCACCGTCGACGAGGCGATGCTCATCGAGCCGACCGAGACCGAGTCGCTCGAGACGCTCGATGGGTTCGCGGATGCGCTGATCGCGATCGCGCACGAGGCCGAGACGGACCCGGACCTCGTCCGGGGTGCGCCCCACGACGCGCCCGTCCGGCGACTGGACGAGGCCACCGCGGCCCGGCAGCCGAACCTCCGCTGGCGGGGCATGACGGGCGCCCAGACGCCCTGCCCGGAGTGACGCCGACGTCCGGGCCTATTTGACTCCGGCGTCGCGAGGTGGCAATGATGTGCAGCATTCTGACGCGCGGTCGATCGAACGACGTGCCTGAGATCAGGCGCGCCCGGGATCGACCGGACGGGTCCGCCGTCCGTGTCATGGTTGGTTGAGGCAGCTTGGAGGAGAACGTCGCCGACCATTCGCGACTCGCGTGCGCGCCGCAATCCCCGGGGATCTCCGATCCTCGGGTGTGGGCGCGCCATCTCGGGCGCTGCGGCAAACGGGCCGCAGGCCGGTCTGCGTAAGTGAGGTACTGACCACATGATCAATAGACGGCTCCTGGGAGCCATCGGCGCGCTCGCCATCGTGGCGAGCGCCTGCGGTGGCTCGACCACCACCCCCGCACCGACCACCGGCGGTGCGACGACGGCCCCGGGCGAGACAGCCACGGCCCCCGCCAGCCAGCCGGCGGCCGCCGGCGACCAGGTGCTCAAGCTGTACCTGTCGTCCGACGATCCGGCCACGCTCGATCCCAACGCCGCGCAGGACGCGGTGTCGATCGCGATCCTGGGCGAGGTCACCCGCGGCCTGCTGTATTACGACAAGGACCTCAACGTCGTCCCGTCGCTGGCCACCGACCTGCCTGAGGTCACCGACGGCGGCAAGACGATGACCTTCCACCTGCGCCAGGACGCGAAGTACAGCGACGGCAACCCGATCGTCGCCGGCGACCTCGTGTACAGCTGGAAGCGGCTGGTGGACCCCCGCCAGGCCAACCCGTACGCGTACGTGATGTGCCCGGTCGCAGGCGCCGACAAGCTCCTCGGCGCGGACAACGGGTGCGGCACTGACCCGACCCCGACCGACGACGCGGCCATCGAGGCCGGGCTCGCCAGCTTCGGCGTCGAGGCGCCGGACGACTACACGTTCATCGTCCACCTGGCCCAGCCGGCGACCTACTTCACCGCGATCGCGTCCATGTGGCTGACCGTGCCGCTCGAGCAGAAGTGGATCGAGACCCCGGACTTCACCGAGGCCCAGAACTTCGTCTCGTCCGGTCCGTTCATGCTGGCCGGCTGGGATCACAACAGCCAGATCGTGCTCAAGCCGAACCCCAACTGGTACGGCGATCCGCCGAAGCTGTCCGAGGTCGACTACCAGATCGGTGGTGACGTGTCGGCCGCCGTCGCGTCCTACGAGCGCGGCGACATCGACATGGTCCTCGTCGCGGCCGGCTCGGACATCGTCCGCGTGGGCGACGACCCGAGCCTCGCGGATCAGATCCACGACCAGGCCTCGCTGGGCATCACGTACTACGACTACGCGAACTGCGGCCAGCCGAAGACCGCGTGCCCCGACCACGGCGGCGCAACCGCGCCGACGACCAACAAGGACTTCCGTATCGCGCTGACCCAGTCGGTCGACAAGCAGGCGTTCATCGACCTCACCTTCGGCGGGATCGGCGCGGTCGCCAACGGCATCATCATGCCTGGCCTGCCCGGCTACGACGCCGACTACAACCCGTACCCGTACGACACGGCGTCGGCGCAGCAGCACCTCCAGGCCGCGCTCCAGGAGCTCGGGACGACCGACACCAACGGTGACGGCAACATCGACGCGCTGGATCTCGGCAAGCTCACCATCGGCTACAACAAGGACGCCGGTCACCTGCCGCGCGTCGCGTTCCTGGCCGAGGCCTGGCGGACCGCGCTGGGCTTCGACGAGAGCCAGTTCGACTTCGTCGGCGTCGACTTCCCGACCCTGCTCCAGCAGCGGCTCCAGGGCAAGTACGACGTCAGCCGCGATGCCTGGGGCGCCGACTTCCCGTCCGCGCACAACCAGCTCGCGGGCCTGTTCACCTGTGGTGGCGGCAACAACGACTCGCAGTACTGCAACCCGCAGTTCGATCAGCTGATCGCGCAGGCCGACGCCGAGCCCGATCAGACCAAGGCGGCTGACCTGTACCAGCAGGCCCAGCGTCTCCTGGTCGACGACGCGGGCGTGCTGCCGCTCCGCTACGGCGTCACCCGCTTCCTGGTGAAGCCGTACGTCCAGGGCGTGGAGATCACGTCCATCGACTCCGAGAACCCCGGCGACCGGCTGCTGGAGAAGGTCAGCCTCGCCGCGCACTGAGCCTCGCTAGGAGACATGCGTCCCTGCTGAGCACCATGGTGGGCCGGCCGTCTGGGCCGGCCCACCATGCGTCCCGTCAACATCTGGGGCATCAAGGGAACAGACTGTGATTGCCTTCATCATCCGCCGCGCCCTGTGGATCATCCCGGTGCTGTTCGTGGTGTCCGTGATCACCTTCCTGCTGATGCACTCGGTCCCGGGGGGACCATGGGACCGGGAGAAGCGCCTCAACCCCGCCGTTCAGGCCCAGCTGAACGCCCGCTATGGGCTGGACAAGCCCCTGTACGCCCAGTACGTCGACTGGGCGACCGGCTTCGTGCAGGGGGACATGGGTCCCTCGTTCCGCTATCCGCAGCGCGACGTCAGCACGATCGTCTGGGACGGGCTGCCCGTCACCCTCCAGCTGGGGGTGATGGCGTTCATCCTGGTGCTGCTGATCGGGATCCCGCTGGGGATCATCGCCGCGCTCAACCACAACCGGATACCCGACTACCTAGCCACCGCGATCTCCATGGTGGGGATCGCGACCCCGAGCTTCGTCCTCGCGATCGTGCTGGTGCTGATCTTCACGGTCTGGCTGGGCTGGCTGCCCCCGATCGGCTGGAAGGGACCCGACACCTGGATCCTGCCCACGCTCGCCCTGGCCGGCTACCCGATCGCCCAGGTCGCCCGGTACACGCGAGCGTCGATGCTCGAGGTCACCCGGCGGGACTACGTCCGGACCGCCCAGAGCAAGGGGCTGCGTGAGCGCGCGGTGGTGATCCGCCACATGATCCGCAACGCGCTCATCCCGGTCATCACGGTCCTGGGCCCGATCTTCGCCTTCCTGGCCACCGGCTCGTTCATCATCGAGTACTTCTTCGGGGTGCCCGGGATCGGCCGGTACTACATCCAGTCGATCGGCACCCGCGACTACAGCATGATCCTGGCTTCGACGATGATCTACGCGTTCGCGGTCGCGTTCATGAACCTCGTGGTCGACGTGCTGTACGCCTACATCGACCCTCGCATCCGCTACGCCTGAGAGGAGACGCCGACCGTGGCAACCGACACGCGCACTCTCGGCGGCGATGCCGTCGTCGCCCGGCGCAGCGAGGGCGTCTGGCGAGACGCATTCGGCCGGCTGCGGAAGAACCGCCTCGCCGTCGTGGGCCTGGTGATCGTGATCATCCTGGCCATCATCGCGATCCTCGGGCCGATCCTCGCCCCGTGGCCGTTCTACGTCCAGGACCAGGCCGCGGTGCTGGCCAACGGCGCCCGCCCGCTGCCGCCGTTCCAGGACATGAGTCACGTGCTGGGCACGGACGACCTCGGCCGAGACCTGCTCAGCCGCCTGATGGACGGGGCACGGATCAGCATGAGCGTCGCGCTCGTGGTCCAGGTGGTGGTGCTGCTGATCGGGGTGCCGATCGGGGCGCTGGCCGGCTGGTTCGGCGGCCGGGTGGAGACGATCCTGATGCGGTTCACCGACATCATGTACGCGTTCCCCGATCTGCTGCTGATCATCCTGTTCTCGGTCGTGTTCCGCGAGACGCCGATCGGCACGCTGTATGACGGCCTGTTCGTGGTGTTCTTCGCGATCGGCCTGACCTCGTGGGTGACCGTCGCCCGGCTGGTGCGCGGGCAGATCCTGTCGCTCAAGGAGACCGAGTTCGTCGAGGCCGCGCGGGCGATCGGGGTCTCCGATCGGAACATCGTGACGCGGCACCTGCTGCCCAACGGCATCGGGCCGATCATCGTCGCGATCACGCTCGGCGTTCCCGGCGCCATCCTGGCCGAGTCGACGCTCGCCTATATCGGCGTGGGTGTCCAGGACCCGCGCGCCTCGTGGGGCAGCCTGATCGCCGACGGCCAGCGGTTCATCCGCACCTCCCCGCACATGGTGGCCCTGCCGGCCATCCTGATCGCGACCGCCCTGATCAGCTTCACGTTCCTCGGCGACGGCTTGCGCGATGCCCTGGATCCGAAGCTGCGGGGGAAGCAGTAGGTGGCCCACCAGCGCTACGACGACTCCGCCGGGCCCATGGTGATCGACATACCCCCGGAAGAGGCAGCACGCATGACCCTGGAGGCCCGCCAGGACCACCACCCCGAAGCGGGGAAGCTGCTCGAGGTCAAGGGGCTGTCAACCCATTTCTTCACCCAGGACGGCGTCGTGCGCGCCGTCGACGACGTGAGCTTCGAGCTGGGGTACGGGGAGACGCTGGGCCTGGTCGGCGAATCCGGCTGCGGCAAGAGCGTGACCGCGCTGTCGATCAGCAGGCTGGTTCCCAACCCGCCGGGCCGGATCGTCAGCGGCGAGGTCCGGCTGGAAGGGGTCGACCTCATCAAGCTCTCCAACGAGGCGATGCGCAAGCTGCGCGGCAAGGACATCGGGTTCGTGTTCCAGGACCCGCTGACCAGCCTCAACCCGACGCTGACCATCGGGTACCAGATCCGGGAGCCGATCCGCGAGCACCTCAACCTCTCGCGCAAGGCCGCCACGGACCGCGTGGTCGAGCTGCTGAGCAAGGTCGGCATCCCGCGGGCGCGCGAGCGGCTGGGCGACTATCCGCACCAGTTCTCGGGCGGCATGCGCCAGCGCGTGATGATCGCCATCGCCCTCGCCTGCGACCCCAAGCTGTTGCTCGCCGACGAGCCGACGACAGCGCTCGACGTGACCATCCAGGCCCAGATCCTGGAGCTGATCGGCACCCTGTCGCAGGAGTTCGGGACGGCGGTGTTGCTGATCACGCACGATCTCGGCATCGCCGCCGGGATGTGCGACCGGGTGAACGTGATGTACGCCGGCCGGATCGTCGAGACCGGCGCCGTCGATGCGCTGTTCGAGCACCCGCGCATGCCCTACACGTGGGGCCTGCTCGACTCGCTGCCCCGCCTCGACGACGTCCGCGGCGAGCGGCTGCGGACGATCGAGGGTCTGCCGCCGCTCCTGATCGACGTGCCGGACGCCTGCCGCTTCAGCCCGCGCTGTGCCTACAGCCGCGACGCGTGCCGCGAGCATGAGCCGAGCCTCACCGAACGAGCCGAGCCGGGGCACGTCGCCCGCTGCTGGGCGACCCAAGCCGATGGATGGATCCGATAGCGATGACCGCAGCGACCGAGCCGACCCCTAGCCGAGCCACCGGCTCGACGATCCTCGAGGTCGACCATCTCAAGGTGTACTTCCCGATCCTGGGCGGCTTCTTCAAGCGCAAGATCGGCGACGTACGGGCGGTCGACGACGTGTCCCTCACCGTGCGCGCCGGCGAGACGCTGGGCCTGGTGGGCGAGTCCGGCTGCGGCAAGAGCACGATCGGCCGGGCGATGATCCGGCTGCGCGAGCCGACCGCAGGCTCCGTCCGCTTCGACGGGACCGATCTTGCGACGCTCAAGGGCAGCGACCTGCGCCAGATGCGCCGGCGGATGCAGATCATCTTCCAGGACCCGTACGGCTCGCTCGATCCCCGGATGACCGTGGGCTCGATCATCAGCGAGCCGCTCGAGACGCACCACCTGGCCCAGGGACCGGCCAGGCTGACCCGGGTCGAGGAGCTGCTCCGGCTGGTCGGTCTCGATCCCGCGTTACGTCAACCGCTATCCGCACGAGTTCTCGGGTGGGCAGCGACAGCGGATCGGCGTGGCGCGGGCGCTCGCGGTCGAGCCCGAGTTCATCGTGTGCGACGAGCCGATCTCGGCGCTCGACGTGTCGATCCAGGCGCAGGTGCTCAACCTGCTCACCGAGCTGCGTGAGCGCCTCGGGCTGACGTACGTGTTCATCGCGCACGACCTGTCGGTGGTCCGGCACATCAGCGACCGGGTGGCCGTGATGTACCTGGGCAAGATCGTCGAGCTGGGCGACCCCGAGGTG
Source organism: uncultured Chloroflexia bacterium (assembly GCA_963841545.1). Classification (GTDB taxonomy): domain Bacteria; phylum Chloroflexota; class Limnocylindria; order Limnocylindrales; family CSP1-4; genus CAIXZV01. The sequence continues at coordinate 585,941 of CAWJDE010000004.1, forward strand.
ACCTACGCCGCCCCCGGGCACCCGTACAGCCGCGCCCTGCTTTCCGCGGTCCCGATCCCGGACCCGTCGGCGGAACGCCGCCGGCGACGCGTGATCCTCACCGGTGACGTCCCGTCGCCGGCCAACCCGCCGGCCGGCTGCCGCTTCCACACCCGCTGCTGGCTGTACGAGGAGCTCGGCCAGCCCGAGAGCTGCCGGACGCAGGATCCGCCGCTGCGCGAGATCCAGCGCGACCACCTGGCCGCCTGCCATTACGCGGAGGATGCGCTCAAGTCGGACGTGGGCGTCGCGCAGGTGGAGCAGCGCCTGGTTCGCCATGGGACGCCGGACTCGGCGCTCCCGCTGGCCCACAGGACGGCCGCCGAGGCAGAGGGTCTGGCCGAGGACGTCGGGGCCCGGGCCTCGTAACCCACCCGGCAGCCGTACGCGCCCGACCGGTCGGCGACGTCTCGCCCGGCGTCCGGCGCACGCTCAGGGTCGGGACTCGAGCACGCTGCCAAAGATCCCGGGCCAGGCGGCCACACCCGTGGCTGGGGCGGCCGGATGGAATCTCGACCCGGGATCCCACTGCGCCACCAACGACGCCAGCACGTCCCCCGCGTCGAGGCGGGCACCGTCCTGGAACCGGATCCCCGGCACCAGGTGGCAGGTCCAGACCATGGCGCCGGCGCCGGCGACGCAGTCCCTGGCCAGCCGCGGCTCCGGCCGCAGGGTGCCGGGGGCGAACCCGAACAGGCCCTCGAGCACGAGCCCGCACAGCCGGTTCGCATCGGCATCGGCCTGGTCCCCACAGTAGGCGCCATCGGGCTCGCTCGCCTGCATGAACACCAGCTGCCGGCGATCGCCGGGCGTCAGCGACCCGAGCGGGTCGAGGCCGAGCGCCGAGGTCGCCGCGCCCACGACGTCGGCCCGAAACGCCGCCATCGTCCCCGGGTGGGCGATCGGCACCAGCGCCGCCGTCCGGCGGATCGCGTCGTTGGCCCGCGCGAACGCGTCGGCCCGGGCGGCCTCGTCGGAGGTCGCCGCAGCCTCGGCCAGGTCGCCGGCCACGCCTCGAGCCCGCCTCGCCGGCTGGCTCGCGACGCCAGATCCGAGCAGGGGGGCCAGGAACGCACCTGGCTCGGGCACGGCGGCCTCGATCCCGCCCAGGTACAGGCCGTCAAGCGATCCGTTGGCCACGGCCGCGGCCCAGGCCACGGCCGGCATCACGTCGAGCGCGGTATGCAGCCCCAGGTTGGACTCGAGCTGCGCCTGCACGGCCGATGCCACCGCGACCGGGTCCGGCAGCCCCGGCACTGCCCGGTCGGGGAGGTGCAGCGGGTAGGTCGCACCGAAGTCGAAGCCGGCGGCCGCGAGGGCGGCGGTGGACGCCGGGCCGTCGAACGGGTACCAGTCTTCGCCGCCGCAGGCGTCCTGGATCGAGCACGGCACGGCATGCGTCGGCGCGGTCGAGCCCGGGGGGAACGCCGCCGCCACCAGCGCGTCGCGGTCGAGGCCGCCGGCGATCGCCCGGCGCACGGCGGTGGAGCCGAACGGCGCACCCTTCCCGAACGCCAGGTACGCCGTGGCCAGGCCCTCGCGCGGGATGGTCGCGATCTCGGGTTGCGTGGCGAGCTCATCGAGTCCGCCGGGGTCCGGTGCGTCGATGCCGTCGACGCTCGCGTCCTCGAGCTGCGCGACCCGCTCGGCAGGGTCGGCCGCCCAGCGGAGGACGACGGTCGGCGTCCGGGCGCCCGGGATGGCCTCCTCGGCCATTCGAACGAGGCGGACGTTGTCGCCCGGCGTCCACTGGTCGATGCGGTAGGGGCCGGTACCCGCGATCGCGGTCGCCGACGACCGGTCCGCGGCCAGCCGCTCCACCGTGGCGGTGTCGAGGATCGCGAGCGCCGGCAGGGCCAGCCGGTAGGGGAGCGCACCATCCGGCTCGCACAGCGTGAACCGGACCGTCCGGGCGTTGACCGCCTCGATGCGGCCGAGCAGACCGGTGTAGCCGGGCCGGTCGCAGGCCGAGCCGTCGGGCGGCCAGGCCGCCGCCTCGAACGGCAGCTCCTCCGGCGCCGGCGTCTCGCCGCCGGAGGGTGCCGGGCCGGCGCCGGTGGGCGGCGGTGCCGTCGACGGCGCGGGTGGCGCGTCGCCGCACCCGGCGAGGAGCGACGAGAGGATCAGCGCGAGCAGGGCATGACGGTGTCGCCGGGTCGTGGGTCCCGTCCGTCCGCCTCGCCCGTCCGTGCTACCCGGCCCTCGCTTCGCCGGCGATCGAGGCGGAGCCGGCCGCGCCCGGCCCGGCGCCGGCCCGCATGGCGGCCGCCTGCGCCGCGGAAGTGGCAGGCGCACAGGTGGCCGCCGTCCGTCGCAGCGATCTCCCGCAGGAGCGGTTCGTCGGTCGCGCACAGCTCCGGGTCGCCGAGCTCGGCGCGGAGCGGGCAGCGCGGATGGAACCGGCAGCCCGACGGCGGGTTGACCGGGCTCGGGACGTCGCCGGTCAGGATCACGCGGCTGCGGCGACGCGATGGGTCCGGGACCGGGATCGCGGACAGCAGCGCCTGGGTGTACGGGTGCTCGGGATCCCGGAACGTCGTCACGCGGTCGGCGAGCTCGACCATCTTGCCCAGGTACATCACGGCCACCCGGTCGCTGATGTGCTCGACCACGCCCATGTTGTGGGCGATGAACAGGTAGGTCAGGTTGAGCTCGCGCTGGAGCGCCTTGAGCAGGTTGAGCACCTGGGCCTGGATCGAGACGTCGAGCGCGGACACCGGCTCGTCGCACACGACGAGGTCGGGCTCGACGACGAGGGCCCGGGCGATCCCGATCCGCTGGCGCTGGCCGCCGCTGAACTCGTGCGGGTAGCGCCGGGCGTGGTACGGCATGCAGCCCGACGAGGTCCATCATCCTGGCGCACCTCGCTCGCGGCGCTCCGCGGAGGACCCCAGCCCGTGGATCCGGAGGCCCTCGCCGATGCTGTCGCCGATCGGCGTCCGCGGGATCGAGCGACGCGTAGGGGTCCTGGAAGATGATCTGCATCCGGCGGCGGTAGGGCTTGAGCGCCCGGCCCCTGACGCGCGTGATGTCGGTGCCGTCGAAGCGCGACCGTGCCCGCGGTGGGCTCGATCAGGCGCAGGAGCAACCGCCCGACGGTGGTCTTGCCGCGACCCCGACTCGCCGACCAGCCCCAGCGTCTCGCCGCGGCGGATGTCGAAGCGAGACCCCGTCGACACGGCCTGCACCGTCGTCCGGCCGCCGGCTGAGGAGCCCACCGCGGATCGGGAACTCCTTGACCAGGTCGCGCACCTCGACCAGCGTGTCGTCGCCGGGCGCCGGTCGCCGCGATGCCGCCGGCATGCCACGCCGCCCGCCGGCCTGGCCGCGCTCGACGGCGGCGCGCCACGTCAGCGCCGGGCTCCGGCGGCGTCGGGCCGGCGTCGGCGTCGCGCCGGGCATCAGGTTCCCGGCGGCATCGTGATACAGCCAGCAGCGGACGTCGTGCCCGGCCTGGTACGGCAGCAGCGCCGGATGGACGCTCGGTCGCACAGCGCGATCGTCCTGCTCCACGCGCGTCCGGCAGCGCGGCGCGAACCGGCAGCCCGGCGGGCAGGTCGATCAGGTTGGGCACGTTGCCGGGGATGACCGCGAGCTCGTCGCGGACGTCGCCCACGACCGGGATCGACTCCGATCAGGCCGCGCGTGTACGGGTGGAGCGAGTCGCTGGAACAGCGCCACCGTGTCGGTGTGCTCGACGATCTCGCCGGCGTACATGACGGCGACCCGGTCGCACATCTCGGCGACGACGCCGAGGTCGTGGGTGATGAGGATGATCGCGGTGCCGGTCTCCTCGCGCAGGTTCCGCATCAGGTCCAGGATCTGGGCCTGGATCGTGACGTCGAGGGCGGTGGTGGGCTCGTCGGCGATCAGCAGCTCGGGCTCGCAGGCGAGCGCCATCGCGATCATCACGCGCTGCGCCATGCCGCCCGACAGCTCGTGCGGGTACGCCTCGAGCCCGTCGCTCCGGGTCGGGGATGCCGACCATCTGGAGCAGCTCGATCGCGCGGCTCCTCGGGCGGCCTTGCGCGTCATGGCCCGGTGGAGCTCGAGGACCTCGCCGATCTGCGTCCCGACGTCCCAGACCGGGTTGAGCGACGACTGCGGCTGCTGGAAGATCATGCGTGATCCGGTTGCCGCGGATCTGGCGCATCTCGCTCGCCGAGCAGCGTGAGCAGGTCCGTGCCGTCGAACATGACCTCGCCCGCCTCGATCCGGCCGGGCGGTCGCGATCAGCCGCATGATCGAGAGGCTGGTCACGCTCTTGCCGCAGCCGGACTCGCCGACCAGGCCCATGATCTCGCCCCGGTCGACGTGGAAGTCGATCCCGTCCACCGCCCGGACGATGCCGTCGCGCGTGTGGAACGAGGTTCGCAGGCCCTTGACGTCGAGCAGCGCGTCGCCGGCGCGCTGCCGCACCCGCTGGCTCCGGCATCTCCTCGACGCCGGCTCGTCGACCGGCGACGCGATCGTGCGGCGATCGCCGTCCTCGCCCGGGTCATCGGTCACCGGTTGAGCCGCGGGTCGAGGGCGTCGCGCAGCCCGTCGCCGAGCAGGTTGAACGCCGAGCACGGCCAGGGTGATCGCGATGCCCGGGATGAGCACGCACGTGCGGGCGCGTTGAACAGCTGGTTGCGCTCGAGCGCCGATCATCGAGCCCCATTCGGCCTGGCCGATGCCGGCGCCGACGCCGACGAACGACGAGCGCGGCGATCTCGAGGACGGCGGTCGCCGATGCCCAGCGTGCCCTGCACGATGAGCGGCGTGATCGCGTTGGGCATGATCCGCCGGATCAGGATGCCCGAACCCGATTCGCCGAGGGCCCGCGAGGCGGTCACGTAGTCGTGTCTCGCGGGCCGTGAGCACCGACGACGCGGACGATCCGGGCATAGACCGGGATCGACGACGATCGCCGATCGCGAGCAGGGCGTTGAGCAGGCTCTGGCCGAGCGCGGTCGACGATCGCGATCGCGAGCAGGAGCGACGGGAACGCCAGCAGCCACGTCCATGAGGCGCATCAGGACGTTGTCGATCCAGCCGCCGACGTAGCCGGCGGTGGCGCCGATCGTGCGTGCCGACGACGATCGCGAAGCCGACGGCCGCAAAGCCGATCGACGAGCGAGATGCGGCGCGCCGTACATGACCCGGCTGAAGCACGTCGCGGAAGTTGCCGTCGGTGCCCGAAGGATGTGCTGCGGCTGGTCCGCCGGGCAGCCGAGCAGGTGGATGCACGGCCCGGACCGCTTCGTGCACGCCGTCCTCGATGCCCAGCAGGGACTGGTCCGGGTCGAACGGCGCGAGCAGCGGCGCGAACACGGCGACGAACACGAGGACGCGCGAGGATCGATCAGGCCCGACGACCGCCGAGCGCTGACGCAGGATGCTGCCGAGCGTGTCGCGCCACAGGCTGGCCGGGCCTGGTCGGCGGCCAGCCGTGCTCGACGGCGAGCGGCTCCGGCGCGCGACGGGCACGACCGCGTGCGGCGTCATCGGAGCGCGGACCCGCGGGTCGAGGAAGCCGTACGAGATGTCGACGACCAGGTTCACCAGGACGTAGCACGACGGCGATCAGCAGCGTGAAGCCCTGGATCACGACGTAGTCACGGCCGGTGATCGCCTCGAACATCGTCCGGCCCGACGCCCGGCGAGGTTGAACACCGTCTCGGTCAGGACCGCGCCGGACAGCAGCGCGCCGAGCTGGAGCCCGATGATCGTGACGACCGGCAGCAGGGCGTTGCGCGTCGCGTGCCGCAGGACCACCGTCCGCTCCCGAGGCCCTTGGCGCGCGCGGTGCGGACGTAGTCGAGGCCCAGCACCTCGAGCAGGCTGGAGCGGGTGATCCGGGCGATGATCGCGAGCGGGATGGTGCCCAGCGCGACCGCGGGCAGGATGAGGTGGCGGAGCGCGTCGGCCCAGGCGCGCCCACTGGCCCGGTGATCAGCGCGCTGAAGCGTGTAGATGCCGGACAGGAAGTCGAGGATCGCCCGCGGCGGGCCCTGGCAGGTCCGTCGAGGCCCCACGACCGTCGACCAGCGGCACGACGTCGACGCCCGGAGCTCAGGCGGCCCGATGGCTGGCAGCGCGAACGGCGTGTCCTTGAGCACGAGCGCGAACAGGTACGCGAGCATCAGGCCGAGCACGAACACCGGGATCGAGACGCCGAGGTTGGCGACCACCATCGTGCCCGACGTCGACCGGCGAGTTGCGCCGGTACGGCCGAGATGAGCCCCAGCGGGATGCCGACGATGGTCGCGAACAGCATCGCCCAGAACGTCAGCTCGACGCGTGGTCGGCAGCCGCTCGATGAGCAGCGTCGGTCACCGGCCGCGAGTGCTTGATCGAGATCGCCCGAGATCGCCGGACGGCGATCTGCTGGAGGTAGCTCCCGAACTGCACGGGGATCGGCTGGTCCAGCCCGTAGCGATGGATGAAGTCGTCGCACACCGCGTCGGTCGCCCGCTCGCCGAGCACGGCGCGGCACGGGTCGCCGGGGATGAGCCGCGCCAGCGCGAACACGATGAACACGATCCCGAACAGGACCGGGATGCGTGACCAGGAGCCGCCGGACGAGGAAGCGAGTCACGCGGGGCGGTGCCCTCGCGGGTGGACGTCGCGAGGTCGGAGATAGTCGAACGGGGGCGCCGCGGTGCGGCGCCCCCGTCGTCGCGTCGTGATCGCGCGGAGCGGGATCGGCATCGAGCTGGCCGGCGGGTTGAGGAAGCCGCCCCACAGGCCGGGCAAGTACGTCGAAGGCGCCCGAGCGGCCGATGTGGAGCGGGTTGCTCGGCATCCCACTGGACCGCGTAGCTGAGCGACGACGTCGTTGGCGTCGAGCGTCGGAGCCGTCGTGGAAGGTCACGCCGTCGCGGAGCGTGCAGGTCCAGACCGTCGAGGTCGGCGTTCGGCGTCGCAGGTCGTGGCGAGTGACGGGCTCGGTCTCGGTGCCGCCGACCTTGTAGCGCGTACAGCGACTCCTTGATCTGCTCGCAGGCGCGAAGCGTCTCGCCGTCCGTCTCGTCCCCGCAGTACAGGCTGAGGGGCTCGGCGTTCTGCATGAAGACCAGCGTGTCGCGATCGCCCGCCTTCATGACCGAGAACACCTCGTTGCCGAGCGGCGAGGCGTGGGCGCCGTCGACGTCGGCCTTGAACGCCGTGCCGGAGCCGCCGTGGGCGACGATGACCGCCGGGCACGTGCTGCTTGATGAGGTTGTTGGCCTCGGTGTAGGCGGCCTGCGCGGTCCGCGTCGTCCGCGCGACTGGCGCGCCCTTGGTCAGGGCCGCCGACGATGTCGGCGAACGGCGTCGCCGAACTTCTTGCCCGAGCCCGCGCCGAAGTGGTAGTCGAGGAAGTTGGTCGGCGTCGGGGTAGTCGGCACCCCAGCCGAGCAGGAAGATCCCGTCGAGGGTGCCGGCCGCGTTCGTCGTCGAGGAAGGTGCCCGACTCCTGGAGGTCGAGGGTGGCGTTGATGCCGAGGTTGTCCTTGAGCTGGCCTGCGATCTCGGTCGCGATCTGCGGCGGATCGGGGAGGTAGCCGCGGACGGCGGCGCGGAACTGGAGCTTGGTGTTGATCTTGGTCGATGCCCTCTTCCTGCATGCCCTCGGCGAGGAGCGTGCTTCGCCTGGTCGAGGTTGAAGTCCCAGGTGTCGTCGCCGGCGCAGCCGAACGGGATCGCGCACGGGCGTGAAGTGAGTCGGCGACCTCGGAGCCCTCGGGGTAGAAGTTGTCGACGATCCGCTGGCGGTCGATGCCCATGGCGATCGCCTGGCGGATCTTCTCGTTGTCCCACGGCTTGACCGTGTCATTGAAGCCGAGGTAGAAGGTGTTGAGGCCCTCGCGCGGGTAGAACGTGAGCGCTCGAGTCGTCCTTGATGGTCGGGATGTCGTCGGTGCCGGGGTTGTCGATGCCGTCGACGCTGCCCGACTGGAGCTCCAGCCAGCCGCTGCGCGGCCTCGTCGCTCCAGCGGAACTCGACGTTGGGCGTCAGCGCCTTGGTGCCCCAGTAGTTCGGGTTGGCCTCGAGCACCATCCGGTTGCCCTTGCTCCATTCCTTGAGCATGTAGGGGCCGGTGCCGTTCGGGCTGGTCGAGGAACGACTTGTCCGGCCGCGTGGGCGGCGAGGTAGTCGGAGTCGTCGATGCCGAACGCGCTGAACGCGACCTTCGGCAGGAAGGCGACGTCCGGGTAGCACAGCTGGAACTCGACGGTGAGGCGTCGATCGCCGTGATCTTCTTGAACTCGCCGGTGTACGCGACGTGCGTCGCGTCGGGCGCCGTCGGTCTCGCCGCACGGGGCCTCGCCGGACTCCGGGTAGGTCATGCCGGTGAACGTGGCCTCGCTGGCGGGCGGCCCGCTGGTCGGCGTGACCGTCGCTGGACCGGCGTCGCTCGCAGCCGGGCTCGCGCGTCGAGCGACGTGCCGGAACACGCGGCAAAGACGATCGTCGTGACGGCGACCAGCGCCGTCCGCGACCACCTCGGTGATCGGGGCATCTCTCCTCCTCCTACGGTGTCCGTGCCGCAGCCAACAGGTCTGGTGGCACGGAACGCATGCCCGCGCGACGGCATACCGACGCGGCGGGTGGCCGGAAGCCTAGCATCGCGCGTATCCCGCGTCACATCGGGACCCTCCGCAGGCGTGGCCGGCCCCAGGCCCCGCTATGCTCGCGGTGTGCAGCCCCTGCGGATCGCCTTGGCCCAGATCGCGCCTCGACTCGGGGATCTCGAGGCCAACCTGGCACGCCATCACGCGCTGCTCGACGAGGCGCGAACGGGTGGCGCGGGGCTGGTCGTGTTCCCCGAGCTCGGCCTGACCGGGTACCTGCTCCAGGACCTCGCGGCGGAGGTCGCGATGCGGCCCGACGACCCGCGCCTGGCCGGCCTCGCGGCGGCGACCCGGGGCCTGTCGGCCGTGGTCTCGTTCGTCGAGGAATCGACCGACCACCGGCTGTTCATCGCGGCCGCCCTGCTCGAGGACGGCGCGCTGCGGCACGTCCATCGCAAGGTGTACCTGCCCACCTACGGGCTGTTCGACGAGCGCCGCTTCTTCGCCGCCGGCGACGTGGTGCGGGCGACACCCTCGCGACTGGGCGTGGGCGTCGGGCTGGCGGTGTGCGAGGACTTCTGGCACGTCTCGACGCCCCAGCTGCTGGCGCTCGACGGGGCCCAGATCCTGATCAACGTCTCGTCGTCGCCCGGACGCGACCTCGCGGCCACGAACGAGGTTGGCCTCGGGACGGCGACCTCGTGGCGGACGCTGATGCGGACGTACGCGCAGCTCACGACCTCGTTCGTGGTGTTCTGCAACCGGGTGGGGGTCGACGAGTCGTTCTCGTTCTGGGGTGGCTCGGAGGTGATCGGCCCGACCGGCGCCGCGCTGTTCACCGCCCCGATGTTCGAGGAGGGGCTGCACGTCGTGGACATCGACCTCGCCGACGTCCGACGCGAGCGGATCGGCCTGCCGCTGCTGCGCGACGAGCGGCCGGAGCTCGTCACCCGCGAGTGGCAGCGGCTGGTGGCCGAGCGGGCCGGGCTGGCACCCGATCCGACGGCCGAGCCCCGGGCCCCGGAAGGTTCCGCGGCGGTCGCGGCGGCCGAGGCGGACCGATGACGGAGGCGCCGCCGCCCATGTTCGTGCTGCCCGAGGAGCTCGCGATCGACACCGACGTCGCGCGCCGGGTCATCGCGGCGTTCATCCGCGGCCAGCTCGCGCAGGCCGGCTTCGAGCGGGCCGTGCTCGGGCTGTCGGGCGGGATCGACTCGGCGCTGGTTGCGTACCTCACGGCCGAGGCGATCGGCGCCGGGCGGCTGCTGTGCGTCATGATGCCGTACCGCACCTCGTCGCCGGCCTCGCAGGGCGATGCCGAGGAGGTCGTCCGCCGGCTCGGCTGCGCGTCCGAGGTGGTCGACATCAGCCCCCTGGTCGACGGCTTCTTCGGGCGCGACGGGGTGCCCGGGGCGTCCGGTCCGGAAGGGCTCGAGGCCAGCCCGCTGCGCCGCGGCAACCTGATGGCCCGGATGCGGATGAGCATCCTCTACGACCGCTCGGTCACCTGGGGCGGGCTCGTCGTCGGGACCGGCAACAAGACCGAGTCGCTGATCGGGTACACGACGCTGTTCGGCGACCAGGCGTGCGCCTTCAACCCGATCGGGGACCTGTACAAGAGCCAGGTCCGCCAGGTCTCGGCGGCGGTCGGGGTTCCCGAGACGATCATCCGCAAGGCACCCTCGGCCGACCTGTGGCCAGGGCAGACCGACGAGACCGAGGCCGGCTTCACCTACCACGAGCTCGACCGGGTGCTGTTCTGGCGGATCGACCGTCGGCGGAGCGTGGACGAGATGGTCGACATGGGCTTTGATCGCGCGACGGTCGAGCGGGTGGACCGGATGGTCGCGACCTCCGAGTTCAAGCGCCAGGTGCCGCCGATCGCCAAGCTCGGGCCGCGCACGGCGGGGGTCGACTACCTGTACCCGCGCCGCCGCCCCGGGTCCGCGCGCGGCTGAGGTGGGGGCCGGCGCCGGCGCCCTGCGGGCTGGGGGCCACGACCCCGTTCCTCACGGCGGCACGCTGTACGTGGTCGCGACGCCGATCGGCAACCTTGAGGACGTGACCCTGCGCGCGCTCGAGGTCCTGCGCACGGTGCCGCTGATCGCTGCCGAGGACACCCGGGTGACCCGGCGGCTGCTCGCGCGCTACGACATTCCCACCAGGACCATCAGCTACCACGCCCGAAGCGGCGACGCACGGGAGACCACGCTGCTGGCGCACCTGGCCGGCGGCTCGGACCTGGCCCTGGTGACCGATGCCGGGACGCCGCTCGTGTCCGACCCGGGTGAGGGGATCGTGCGGGCCTGGGCGGCGTCCGGCGGCACCGTGGTCGCGCTCCCGGGCGCATCCGCCGTCATGACCGCGATCGCTGCCAGCGGCGTGGCCGGGCCGCGCTGGTCGTTCGAGGGTTTCCTGCCCCGCTCGGGCCGCGAGCGCCGCGAGCGCCTGGCCCGGATCGCCGCCGACGAGCGTGGCACGGTGCTGTTCGAGGCCCCGGCGCGCCTCGCCGCGACGCTCCGCGACCTGTTCGCGGCCTGTGGGGAGGATCGCCCGGGCGCCGTGTGCCGCGAGCTGACGAAGCTCCACGAGCAGATCGTGCGGGGCACCCTGGGCGAGCTGGCGGCACGGGCCGCCGACGGATCGATCCCCGCCCGCGGCGAGCTGGTGGTCGTGGTCGGCCCGCGTGGCACGCACGACGGCGGCGCGGCCGATCGGGACGGTGAACGGGCGATGGCCGTGGAGGCCGCGCGTGCCGAGGTCGACCGGCTGGCCGCCGGGGGCGTGGCTCGCGGCGAGGCCGCGCGGCGGGTGGCAGCCACGACCGGGCTGCCGCGGCGTGCGCTCTACGGATCGGATCGCAGCCGCGAGTAGAGCACGAGGTCGTGGTACGACCCCGCACGAAACTGCGCCTGGCGGTTGACGCCCTCGCGCGTGAAGCCGGCTTTCTCGAGCGACCGCTGCTCGGCCAGGTTGTCGACATCGGTGGACGCCTCGACCCGGTTGATGGCCGTCGTCTGGAACAGGTGCTCGGCCAGCAGCCGCTGGGCCTCGGTGCCGTATCCCCGCCCGCGCGCATCGGGCGCCAGCTCGATCCCGAACATCAGCGCCGCGGACTCGGGGTTCGGGCCGTAGCGGACCCGATGCCAGCCGAGGGTGCCGATGACGACGCCGTCGTCGATCCGCTCGACCAGCATCACCCCGTGATGCTCATCGCGCAGCGGGCCACGCGCCAGGGCGTCGCGATCCACCGGCTCGAACGGGACCTCGAAGTCGTTGAAGCCGCCGTCGCCGGTCTCGCGGCGCCGCATCTCGTCGTACAGGTCGGCATCGGCGGCCGTCAAGTCGCGCAACCTGACGCGGGGAAGGCTCGAGTGGCCGGTCATCGCGCAACAGCGTATCGCCAGCCGGCGCGCGGGCGCGAGCGATACCGACGCCCATCGCCGCAGGGCGGTACCGGCCCGCATGGCGCACCGGCTCAGTTCTGCCCGATCGGTCATTGCGCCCCCGCTCGAACGCCCGGGAGACTTCATGCCGCCACCTGTGCGCTGGGAGAACCGATCGGGTCATGAGCGCCGTTCCGGCCCCTGGGAAGCAGGAAGCTCGCGCGACGCCGGCCATCGATGCCCACGAGCGCTCGGGTCCGGAGCGCCAGGCTTCGACCGGAGCAATGCCGGCCTCGTGGATGCATGCCCGTGCCGGCCGTGGATCGATGCCTCTCGACGCATCGGCGATCCTCTCGATCCAGCGCCTCGCGGGCAACGGCGCCGCGCATCAGGCCATCAGCGACACGCGTCGGCACGATCGAGGGCGCCACGTCGTCCCGGGCAGCGTCCAGCGCCACGCCGTCCCGGGCAGCGTCCAGCGCCGTGTCGTGCCTGCCGAGCAGACCTGGCTGCGGGCGCTCCTGGCTGCCCGCGGCGGCGCCCTGGTCACCCAGATGGGCGGCGATCCTGCGGCCCGCGTCCTGGCACTCGACGCCGGGGACCGGATGGACACGGTCGCAAGCGTCCGCCCGGATGTCGACGCATTCGAGGTGGCCGTCGGATCGGGGCCGACCTTCGCCAACCCCAACGCTGCACGGATCGTGAGCGCGCTCGAGGACTCGCAGACGACCGACGCCCTGGGGACCCGGCTGGTGACCCTGTTCCGATCGTCGGTCGATCCCCTCATCGGCCTTGCGTGCCTGGTCACGATCGAGCCCGAGCGAGTGCGTGCCGCGCTCCAGGCGAACGTCACCCGGGCCCGGGCGGCGATCACCCGGCTCACGACGCGCCTCGCCGGCGTCGCGGTTCCCGGGAACCTGGCCGCCGCGGACGCGTTCGTCACCAACCTCGGCTCGGAGCTGGCCGCCCCGACGACCGCCGGGGTGACGGCCTCGACGCCCACCCGCGAGGCCAACGTGGAGCACCTGCTCACCCCGCCGGCCGTCGCCGCCGCCAGAGCCGCAGCGGCCCGGTCCGGCCGGCCCCCGCCCGCGTTCGTGGAGGCTGGCTACTACAGCGATCTCATCGAGGCGCTCCATCGGGTCGCCACCGACGAGTTCCGGGTCGCCGACGAGACCAACCGACGCACGCCCATGGACATGTCCCCGGGCGGCCGGGTTGAAGGCGTCGCCGCCGAGGCCAAGCGGCGCGTCGACGCGTTGTTCGGTGCCTTCGGCTCGTCGGTCGCGTCGCGGATGCGCGTCGGCGTCAACCTGTTCGACCAGTCCGCGCGGCCGGGCGACCCGCGCGACATGGCGCGCTGGTTCGTGGAGGACTCGGGGGACCCCCGGATCGTGCATGTCGATGACACCCACCACGCGTTCGGCGTGGCTCGGGCCAACGTCATCCGGGGGCAGGTGATCGACCACTACAGCAACACGCCGGCCGGCGCAGGCGCCCCGCCGACCTGGCTCGACGCCCGACTCGGAACCGGCGCCGCCGAGCGTCGCCGGCGTCTCGCGCTGACCGATCGGATGTGGCCCGGCATGCAGCAGGCCGGTCGCGTCTATCTCACGCCGCGCGAGGGCCGGACGCCCGCGCAGACGCGCCGCCTCTACTGGAACCTGTTCAAGACGTGCGTCCACGAGTACCTGCACACGACGGCGAACGCCACGTACACCACGTGGTACGAGCGCCTCCAGGATCCGCACCACAAGATCACCTACCAGGAAGGGTTCACCGACTGGTTCACGCTGAAGACCTGGCGGTCGGTGTTTCCCAACGAGGTGGCATCCAACGAGGCGTTCCGCCGGACCGTTCAGGGCTCGCCCGATGTCGACCTGGCGGCGGCACGGGGCGATCCGCCGCATTATCCGGAGATGGCCGAAGCGGGCCAGCTCGAGTCCGAGATCGGGCTGGCCAACATGCGCGCCGCCTATTTCCGTGGCAACGTCGCGGTGCTCGGCGGGGGACGCCTACCCCACACATGAACGACGACGCCGATCTCCTGGCTGCGATCTCCGGGCACGTCGACCGCTGGGTTTGGCGACCCGGGCGCGACCCTGCAGCCGTCGGGGCGGCGCTCGGGATCGAGGTGTCGCCGGGCCCCATGCGGTATGCGGGCCACCCGAGGCAGGCAGCGACGCTCGCCATTCCCGATCAGCCGTGGCCGGCGTGGGCGGTCTGGGACGCGACCGGCGAGCTGCTGCTGCTCGAGGTCCTCGAACCCCCGGACGCGCCGTCGGCCCCCGCGGCCATCGCCTCCTTTGGCGACCCGGATGCACGCGTGGAGCGCGGTCGTGGGCCGCACCCGAGCTACGAGCAGCTGGCCTACCTCGCCCGCGGCTTCACCCTGTTCACCTGGTCCGATGCGCCGCCGGCGGCGCTGTGGCTCTACCGGCCGACGGCGTTCGAGCCGTATGTCGACGAGCTGGGAGCGCTGATCTCGCCGACGCGTCCGAGAAGATAGGAGGGCACAGCCCACATGGACCGCGCGCATGCCCCGATGGACCGACAGCGAGCGGAGGCCCGCCCGGTGCGCCGATCGCGGGAGGAGCCGACGCCGGCGCAGCGGATCCTGGAGCTCCAGCAGTCAGCCGGAAACCAGGCCGTTGCCGAGGCGATCGCGACCGTCCAGCGCCACAGCCTCGACCCGGAGCGGATGGACGAGGAATAGGGCGCCCGCCGTTCCCGGGCACCACCGCTCTGAGAGACGACCCCGGTCCTGCGCGTCGAGCGACGGCGGCGCGGGAGGGGGACCGCGCCGCCGTCGTCGGGGGAGGATGTGCGTCCCGGTCAGGCCGCCGCTACGGCCTCCTCGAGGGTCTCGTCCTCTTCTTCGTCGTCGTCGCCACCGGGGTCGACGCTGAAGCCCGCTTCGTCCGCGATGGGCTCAGAAGCGTCCGGCTCGATGCCGTTCGCGGCGGCCTGCGCCTCGAGCGCGGTGGCGGCCGTCTCGGCGGCGTAGTCCTTCCGGCGCCGACCCGACAGCATCTCGACGCTGCTGGCGACGATCTCCGTCTTCCAGTGGCGCGTGCCCTTGTCGTCGTCCCACGTCCGGGTCTGGATGCGACCCTGGATCGCGACCAGCTGGCCCTTGCCGAGGTAGCGGCCGCACGTCTCCGCGAGCCGGTCCCAGGCGACCACGTTGTGGAACTCGCTCTTCTCCTTGCCCGACACGTACTCATGGCTCGCCACCGAGAACTGCGCGACGGCCTTGCCGCCGGCGGTGGTGCGGACCTCGGGATCGCGCGTCAGGCGCCCGGTGAGGAGGACCCTGTTCATCGGTCCGTGTTCTCCTTCCGATCGGGCCGCACCGCGCTCCCTCGAGCGCGGCCTCCAGCGGCCGATCCTGCGTGCGGCGGGCAACGACGGTCGGCGGGCGGGTGGGGTGCCGGCCCCGGCGGAGTCGGGCCTCGGCGGTACGACGGGTCGGCGGGGCCGGCGGATCTCGACGGGCAAGTCGAACCCTAGCGCGGCGCCCTTCACCCCGACTTATCTGCCCCTGACCGGCGCCGTGACACGACGCGGCCGCAGCCGTGCGGCGCCGCAACCGTGCGGGGCCGCAACCGCGCGACCGCCCCCGTTCGCTATACTCGCCGCGTCCTCGAGGCCGCGCGGGGCCCGAACCCGCGAAGGAGGGATTGACCGTTGCTCGAGGGAGGCGCGGCGTTCGCCCCGTGAGACGGACGCGCACCTTCGACCGCAAGGCTCGCCGAGACGTCGACGGGCAGTCGCGGGAGGCGTCTATCCGTGACCCCGGCACCGACCGGGGTCGCTTCATGTCCGGCCCGCGGGGCGACGGCGGACGCAGAGGCTCGCCATGCCCGCGACCGTGATCGTCGGCCTCCAGTGGGGGGACGAGGGCAAGGGCAAGACAACCGACTTCCTGGCCGAGCAGGTTGCCGTCGTGGTCCGCTACCAGGGCGGCGACAACGCCGGCCACACGGTGGTCGTGGGCGACGAGACGCTCAAGCTCCAGCTGTGCCCGTCGGGCGTCATGTACCCCCACATCACGTCCGTGATCGGCAACGGCGTGGTCGTCAACCCGGCGACCCTGATCGCCGAGCTGGACATGCTCACGGCCAAGGGGATCGACGTCGCCAAGGTCCGGGTCAGCCGCAGCGCGCACGTGATCATGCCCTACCACGTGGCGCTCGATAAGGCCAACGAGGGACGCCTGGGCGGCGCCAAGGTGGGGACCACCGGCCGGGGGATCGGCCCCGCTTACGGCGACCGTGCCTGGCGGCTGGGGCTGCGGATGGGCGATCTGCTCGACCGCGTCGTGCTCCGCGAGCGCATCGCCCGCGCCCTCCCCGACAAGAACCTGCTGCTCGCCTCGATGGGCGCGGCGACCTTCGAGGTGGAGCCCCTCGTCGACCAGACGGCCGCGTGGGGCGAGCGACTGCGCGACCATCTCGACGACACGACCTGGATCGTCCAGGATGCCCTCCGCCGCGGCGATCACGTGCTGCTCGAGGGCGCCCAGGGGACGCTCCTCGACCTCGACCACGGCAGCTACCCCTACGTGACCTCGTCCAACCCGGTGGCCGGGGGCGCCTGCACCGGCGGCGGGATCGGCCCGCTCCAGGTCGACGAGGTCATCGGGGTCATGAAGGCCTACTCCACGCGGGTGGGCTCGGGACCGTTCCCCACCGAGCTGTTCGACGACGTCGGCCGCGGGATCGCCGAGCGCGGACGGGAGTTCGGGACCGTCACCGGCCGGCCCCGCCGGGTGGGCTGGTTCGACACCGTGCCGCTGCGCTACGCGGTCGCGGTCAACTCGAACACCGCCATCGTCCTCAACAAGCTCGACATCCTCTCGGGCATCGAGACCATCCGCATGTGCGTCGCCTACGAGATCGACGGACACCGGGTCGACATCTGGCCCTCGAGCGGCGATGCCCTCTCGCGCGCGACCCCGATCTACGAGGCCTTCCCGGGCTGGGAGCAGAAGATCCACGACGTGCGCGCGCTCGCCGACCTGCCCGAGAACGCGCGCCGCTACGTGTCCGCGCTCGAGGAGCACGCGGGCGTGCCGATCGTGTTCGTGTCCGTGGGGCCGGAGCGGACCCAGACCATCGAGCGGGCGTGGCGGCCGATGCGCCACCGCACCTCGACCCCGGCATGAGCGGAGGCGGTTGCCCGTGAGCCTCGCGACACCGGCCCGCCTGCTCGTCCTCGGCGGCGGTGGTCGAGAGCACGCTCTCGCCTGGAAGCTCGCCCGCGAGGCGGGTGTCGACGAGGTCCTGGTGGCCCCCGGCAGCGCCGGCATCGCCCGGGAGCCACGGGTCAGCGTCGTGCGGGTGGACGCGATGGATGTGGCGGCGGTCGTGGCCCTCGCGCTGGCCGAGGCGGTCGAGCTCGTGGTCGTGGGCCCCGAGGCGCCGCTCTCGGTGGGCGTGGCGGACGCGCTGCGCGCGGCAGGCATCGCGGTGTTCGGGCCTGATCGCGAGGCCGCACGGCTCGAGACGTCGAAGGCGTTCTGCCACGACGTCGCCGCGGAGGCCGGGGTGCCGATGGCGCGTTCGCGCGCGTTCGCCGGCGGCGAGGAGTCGGCGGCCGCCGACTTCGTGCGCGAGCTGGCGTCGTCAGGCGTTCAGGCGGTGCTCAAGGCCGACGGCCTGGCGGGGGGCAAGGGCGTGATCGTCACCGGGTCCACCGCCCAGGCCCTGGAGCTGCTGCCGTCGTTCCTCGTGCAGCGGGCCTCGGACGTCCCGGCGCTCGTCGTCGAGGAACGGCTGAACGGGCGCGAGGCAAGCGTGATCGCCGTCTGCGACGGGCAGCGGGCCGTTGCCCTGCCGGCGGCCCGCGACCACAAGCGGCTGTGCGACGGCGACCAGGGTCCGAACACCGGCGGCATGGGTGCGTACTCGCCGCTGCCTGATCTCGACGACGCGGCGGTCGAGGTCGTGATCGACACGGTTCACCGGCCGATCCTGGCCGGGATGTCCCGGCGCGGAACCCCGTTCCGTGGCTTCCTGTACGCCGGGCTCATGCTCACGGACGGTGGCCCGGTCCTGCTCGAGTGCAACGTCCGCCTGGGCGATCCGGAGGCCCAGGTGATCCTGCCCCGGCTGGACGGTGCGTTGGCACCCTGGCTGCTGGCCGCGGCGCACGGGCGCCTGCCCGACGACGCGCCGGCGCGCCTGCCGGCGACGTCGGACGCCGTGGTGGGCATCGTGCTCGCGGCGAAGGGATATCCCGGTGAGCCGCGGCGGGGCGACCCGATCGAGGGGCTTGACGAGGCCGCGGCGCTGGGTGCGCTGGTCTTCCACGCGGGGACCGTCGGCCGGCCACAGGGTGGCTTCGGGACGAACGGCGGCCGGGTGCTGACGCTGGTCGGGCGTGGGGCGGACCTCGCCGCGGCACGCGAGGCGGCGGAGGCGGCGGCGGACGCGGTGCGCTGGGATGGACAGCAGCGGCGCCGGGACATCGCGGCCGAGGTGCCGGCCGCCGGGACCGCGACGGCCCAGCACGAGACGCCCGATCACGGGACCCCCGGGCACGGGGCGCCGGCGCCGGCCGCAGGGATGCGGACATGATCCCGCGCTACACGCGACCCGAGATGGGGGCAGTCTGGACCGACCAGGCGCGCTTCGAGCGGATGCTGGAGGTCGAGCTCGCGGTCTGCCGGGCGCAGGTCGATCGCGGGCTGGTCCCGGCGGCGGCCCTGGCGGCGATCGATGCCCGGGCCACGGTCGACATGGACCGGATCGCCGAGATCGAGCGGACCACCGACCACGACGTGATCGCGTTCGTGTCGCAGGTCGCCGAGAGCGTCGGGCCCGAGGGCCGGTTCCTCCACCTCGGGCTCACCAGCAGCGACGTGGTGGACACGGCGCTCGCGCTCCAGCTACGGACGGCAGGGGACCAGCTGCTCGCGGACGCCGATCGGCTGCTCATCGCGCTCATCGCGCGGGCGCGCCGCGAGGCGGCCACGGTGATGATGGGTCGCACCCATTCCGTCCACGCCGAGCCGACCACGTTCGGGCTCAAGTGCGCGGGCTGGGCGTTCGAGGTCGAGCGCGGTCGCGAGCGCCTCGCCGCCGCGGTCGACGAGATCGCGACGGGCAAGATCAGCGGGCCCGTCGGGACGTACAGCCACCTCGATCCGGAGCTCGAGGCGCAGGTGCTTGACTCGCTCGGTCTGCGCGTCGACCCGGTCAGCACCCAGATCGTCCAGCGCGACCGGCACGCGGCCATGCTGGTCGCCATCGCGATCCTCGGTGGCAGCCTCGAGCGCCTGGCGACCGAGATCCGGAACCTCCAGCACACCGAGATCGGCGAGGTCATGGAGCCGTTCCGGCAGGGCCAGAAGGGCAGCTCCGCGATGCCCCACAAGCGCAACCCGATCCTGTCCGAGCGGATCGCCGGCCTCGCGCGGCTGCTCCGCGGCTATGCCCTGGCCGGCCTCGAGAACCAGCCGCTGTGGCACGAGCGCGACATCAGCCACAGCTCGGCCGAGCGCGTCATCCTGCCCGACGCGACCATCCTGCTCGACTACATGCTCGCGAAGACGACGGGGCTGATCGAGGGCCTGGTCGTCCGGCCGGAGCGGATGCGCGAGAACATCGAGCGTGGGCTCGGGCTGCATGCGTCCTCGCGGGTCCTGGTGGCGCTCGTCGAGCGAGGCGGCCTCTCGCGCGAGGCCGCCTACGAGGTGGTCCAGCGCAACGCGCTGCGGGCGGCCGACGAGCGCGTGCAGCTCCAGGCGTTGCTGGCCACGGATCCCGGCGTGGCGCAGAAGCTGCCGCTCGCCGACCTCGACGCCTGCTTCGACGATGCGGCCGGGCTGCGGCACGTCCCGGCGGTGATCGCGAGGCTCGACGCCCTCGAGGCGGGGGTCCTGGCACGGGCCGGTGCGGCGACGAGCGCCGGCGAGATGGAGGTGGCCCATGCTCCGCGCTGAAACGCTGTTCCTGCGATCCGGCAAGGTGCGCGACCTGTACCGGATCGCGGACGACCGGCTGCTCCTCGTCGCCTCCGATCGGCTGAGCGCGTTCGACGTCGTGATGCCCACGCCGATCCCCGACAAGGGCCGCGTGCTCACGGGCCTGTCGCGGTTCTGGTTCGCGGAGACCGCGGACATCGTGCCCAACCACCTGCTGGCCACCGACCCGGCCGCGCTGCCGGCCGACCTGCTCGCCGAGCCCGGCCGGGCGAACGAGCTCCGGGGCCGGATGATGATCGGGCGCCTGGCCGAGGTCCTCCCGATCGAGTGCGTCATCCGCGGCTACCTGTCCGGGTCGGGCTGGAAGGACTACCGCGCGACGGGTGCGGTCTGCGGCGTGGGGCTGCCGCCCGGGCTGCTCGAGAGCGATCGCCTGCCGGAGCCCGTCTTCACGCCGGCCTGGAAGGCACCGGCGGGCGTGCACGACGAGAACATCCCGTTCGAGCGCGTGGAGGCGATGATCGGCGCCGATCTCGCCGCGCGGGTGCGCGACGCGTCGCTGGCGCTCTACCGGCGTGGGGCGGTGGTGTGCGAGCGGGCGGGCATCGTGCTCGCCGACACCAAGTTCGAGTTCGGCGTGCTGCCGACCGGCGAGCTGCTCCTGGTCGACGAGGTCATGACACCGGATTCCTCGCGGTTCTGGGAGGCCGCGGCGTACGAGCCCGGTCGCGCCCAGGCGAGCTACGACAAGCAGTACGTGCGCGACTGGCTCGAGGCCCAGCCGTGGGGCAAGACCGCACCGGGGCCGGAGCTCCCGGACGAGGTCGTCGCCGGGACCCGCGCCCGGTACGTCGAGGCGTTCGAGCGGATCACCGGCGGCTCCTTCGGCCGCTATCTCAGGGAGGATGTCATCGCCCGATGAGCGACCCGACCGGCACCGCCCGCGCGTTCCGCTTCGCGGTCAACGTCACCCCCAAGCCGGGCATCCTGGACCCGCAGGGCAAGGCGGTGGAGCGCAGCCTGCCGCACCTCGGGATCGTCGGCGTCACCGGCATCCGCGTCGGTCGCCGCGTGGAGCTGGCCGTGGCGGCCGCCGACGAGGCCGCCGCGCGCGGCGTCGTGGAGCGGCTGGCGGGCGAGCTCCTGTCGAACCCGCTGATGGAGCAGTTCCAGGTCGAAGCGCTGGGCGCGGTGCCGGTCACCGGGCCGACCGGCGCAGGGGCCGGCGGATGAGCGTCCGGGTCGGGGTCGTCCTGTTCCCGGGCTCCAATCGCGACATCGATGCGGTCAACGCGCTGCGGATCGCGGGCGCGGAGCCCGTGATCCTGTGGCACGAGGCCGCCGACCTCGACGGCGTGGCCGGGGTCCTGCTGCCCGGCGGCTTCGCCTACGGCGACTACCTGCGGGCGGGCGTGATCGCACGGTTCAGCCCGGTGATGCGGGCCGTGGCAGGGCTGGCCCGGGCGGGCGGTCCGGTGCTCGGGATCTGCAACGGGTTCCAGGTCCTCGCCGAGGCGGGCCTGGTGCCCGGGGCGCTGCTCCGCAACCGCGGCCTGCGCTTCGTCTGCCGCGAGGTGACCCTGCTCCCCGTACGCCTCGATTCGCCGTTCACGCGCGAGATCGACGGACGCCGCCCGCTGCGGATGCCGGTCGCGCACGGCGAGGGGTGCTACTACGCGGACGAGGCGACGCTCGACGTGCTGGAGCGCGACGGGCAGGTGCTGTGGCGCTATGCGAACCCCGACGGGACGGTGGCCGGTCCGGACGACCCGGGGAACCCCAACGGGTCGCTGCGCGGGATCGCGGGCGTGGCCAACGCGGCCGGCAACGTGGCCGGTCTGATGCCGCACCCGGAGACGGCGTCCGAGGCGATCCTGGGCTCCGACGACGGCCTGGGCATCATCCGCTCGCTGGTCGTGAGTGCCGCCGAGTGGGCGAGCACGGGCTCGCTCGCCCGTGCCGCCATGGCCGCTGCCGCATCGGGACCGGTCGGGTGATCGCCCCGGGCGGTGTCGGAGCGGGCCGATGACCGCGACGGCACAGGTTCCGCTCCACCGCACCCTGGGGCTCGAGGACGTCGAGCTCGAGGCGATCCGCGGCAAGCTGCGTCGTGACCCCAACGACCTCGAGCTCGCGATGTTCAGCGTGATGTGGAGCGAGCACTGCTCGTACAAGAGCAGCCGGCCGCTGCTCCGTACGCTGCCCACCAAGGGCGAGGGCGTGGTCGCGTCGGTGGGGGAGCAGGCCGGCGTGATCTCGATCGGCGACGGGCTCGCGGTGGCGTTCAAGATCGAGTCGCACAACCACCCGAGCGCCGTCGAGCCGTACCAGGGAGCGGCCACGGGCGTGGGCGGGATCCTGCGCGACGTGTTCGCGATGGGCGCCCGCCCGATCGCGGTGCTCGATGCGCTGCGCTTCGGCGACCCTGCCGATGCGCGGACGCGGCATCTCGTCGACGGCGTCGTCCGCGGCGTCGGCGGCTACGGCAACTGCGTCGGCGTGCCCACCGTCGGTGGCGAGCTGGTGTTCGACCCGTCGTACCAGGGCAACCCGCTGGTCAACGTGATGGCCATCGGGCTGCTCGAGGAGGGGATGCTGACCCGGGCCTCGGCCGACGGGCCCGGCAACCTCGTCGTGCTCTACGGGTCGACGACCGGGCGCGACGGGATCGGCGGCGCGTCCGTGCTCGCGAGCGCCACCTTCGCCGACCGCGAGACCTCCAAGCGACCGTCGGTGCAGGTGGGCGATCCGTTCGCCGAGAAGCTGCTGATCGAGGCGACCCTCGAGCTCATCGCGAAGGGGCTCGTGGTGAGCGTCCAGGACCTGGGCGCCGCCGGCATCACCTGCGCGACCTGCGAGACGGCCGACCGTGGCGGCACCGGGATGCTCGTTGACCTCGACGCGATCCCGCGGCGCGAGCCCGGGCTCGAGCCGTTCGAGGTCATGATCTCGGAGTCGCAGGAACGGATGGTCGCGATCGTGGAGCCGGGCCGCTGGGACGCCATGCGCGCGGTGTGCGAGCGCTGGGACCTGCCCGTGGCGATCATCGGCCGGGTCACCGCCGAAACCGACATCGTGGTGCTCACGGGTCCCGACGGCGACGGCGGGCTCGACGCCGGTGGCCGTCCGGTCCCGGGCGCCCGCGAGCTCGCCCGGATCCCCGCCCGCGCGCTGGCGTCGGAGGCGATCGTGTTCGAGCGCGAAGCGCGTCCGCCCGCCCGTCGCCGCGCGGCGCCCGCCCCCGGCGCCCCGGCCGAGCCGCTCGACGCCCTGCCGCTGCGCGGCCAGGACCCGGGCGCCGTGCTGCTGGCCCTGCTCGGCTCGCCCAACCTGTCGTCGCGGCGCCTCGTGTACGAGCAGTACGACCACAACGTCCAGGCCAACACGGTCGCCGGGCCGGGACGGGGGGCCGCCGTGCTCCGGATCAAGGGCACCCCGAAGGCGCTCGTCGCGACCACCGACGCCAACGCCCCCGTCGGCGCCCTCGATCCCTGGCTGGGTGCCGCGCTGTCGGTCGCCGAGGCCGCCCGCAACGTCTCGATCACGGGCGCCCGGCCGCTGGGCGTGACCAACTGCCTCAACTACGGCGACCCCACCCGTCCCGAGGCGTTCTGGCAGCTGGCGGAGGCGGTCCGCGGCCTGGCCGACGCGTGCACGGCGCTGGGGCTGCCCGTGACAGGCGGCAACGTGTCCCTGTACAACGAGTCCCCGGGGCGCGCGATCGCCCCCACGCCCGAGATCGGGGTCGTGGGCCTGCTCGACGACGTCGCCCTGCGCGTGGGCCCGGCCTTCCGCGCCGACGGCGACGTCGTGATCGTGGTGGGCGAATCGGGGCCGGGCCTCGCCGGCAGCGAGTACGCGCGCCTGGCCGGGACGGCCCCGGAGGACGGTCCGCCGTCACTCGACCTCGCCCGCGAGCGGAGCGTCCAGGCGTTCATCCGCGAGGCGATCACGCGCGGTCTGGTCGAGAGCTGCCAGGACATCAGCGGTGGCGGGCTGGCCGTCGCCGCCGCGGAGATGGCGATCTGGGGCGATCTGGGCGCCCGGCTCCGGCTCGCGGTTGGCGACTCGCCCGCGGTGGGCCTGTTCGGCGAGAGCCCGTCGCGGCTGCTGGCCGAGATCGCCCCGCGGCACGTCCCGGCGTTCGAGCTGCTGGCCAGGCAGCACGGCCTGCCGGCCGAGGTGCTCGGCGTGATCGGCGGCCGGCGCCTGCTGATCGAGCTCGCCGGCGAGGGTGCCACGGGCGCGGCCGAGGAGCGTGGCAGCCGGATCGCCGACGCGCTCGAGGTCCCGGTCGACGACCTGCGGCACGCATGGGAGCTGGGGCTGCCGCGGGCGCTGGGGTGGGATGGACCCGACGCGGCGTCGGGCGGGACCGCTTCGCCGGCCGCGGCCGGCGCGGAGGCCGGCGCCTGATGTGCGGCGTCGTCGGCGTCGTGCTGCCCGATCGCGGCCACGAGGCGGCGGGGGTCGCCGCCACGGCGCTGTTCGCGCTCCAGCACCGGGGCCAGGAATCGGCCGGCGTGGGCGTGTCCGACGGCCGCAACCTGATGATCTACAAGGACCTCGGCATGGTCAGCCAGGTCCTCGACGAGCGCCGGATCCCGTCGCTCGCCGGCGATCTCGCCGTGGCGCACTGCCGCTATTCGACGACCGGGTCGACGGTCTGGGAGAACGCCCAGCCGACGCTCCGACTGGGTCCGCGGCGCGCGCTTGCGATCGGCCACAACGGCAATCTCGTCAACACCCGCGAGCTGCTCGACCAGCTCCAGGGGGGCCGCGGCCGGCTGCCCGCGAGCACCGACACCGAGCTGCTGACCGCGCTCCTCGCCGACGAGCCGGCGACGGACACGATCGACGCCCTCCGGCGCGTCCTGCCGCGGGTCCGCGGCGCGTTCAGCCTCGTGCTCCTCGACGAACGCCACGTCATCGGCGTGCGCGACCCGCATGGCTTCCGGCCCCTCGTCCTTGGGCGGCTCCCGGCCGGCGCGGGCGGCGACGACAGCCCCGGCCTGTGGGACGACGACACCGCCGGCTGGATCCTGGCGTCGGAGACCGCCGCCCTGGACATCGTCGGCGCGGAGTTCGTGCGCGACGTGGAGCCGGGCGAGATCGTGGTCCTGGAGCCGGGCCGCGAACCCGTCTCGGTGCGCTACGCGGACGCCGCGCCCGCACTGTGCGTGTTCGAGCTCATCTACTTCGCCCGGCCCGACTCGTACATGGAGGGCCGCAACCTGTACGAGGCCCGGCGCCGGATGGGCATGCAGCTCGCCCTCGAGCATGCCGTCGACGCCGACCTCGTGATGCCCGTCCCCGACACCGGTGCGCCTGCGGCGGCCGGGTTCGCCGAGCGGTCCGGTGTCCCGTACCGCGAGGGCATGGTCCGCAACCGGTACAGCGGGCGGACGTTCATCCAGCCGTCGCAGGCGATGCGCCAGCGCGGGGTCAACGTGAAGCTCAGCCCGCTGCGCGAGATCATTCGCGACCAGCGGCTGATCGTGGTCGACGACTCGATCGTGCGCGGCACGACGACCAAGCAGATCGTGGGCCTGCTGCGGCGCGCCGGCGCGCGCGAGATCCATGTCCGGATCAGCGCTCCGCCCATCTATCACCCGTGCTTCTACGGCATCGACACCTCGATCGAGACCGAGCTGATCGCGGCGACCCACTCGGTCGAGGAGACCCGCGAGTTCATCGGCGCCGACACCCTCGGCTACCTCTCGATCCGGGGCGTGCTCGAGGCGCTTGACCTGCCCTACGAGCAGTTCTGCTTCGCCTGCTTCGACGGCAACTACCCGGAGCCCGTCCCGTACGACGTCGAGGCGCGCAAGTTCATGCTCGAATCGCCGGTCGCCGGGGGGCTGCGGTGACCGATCTCCGGCGCGCATATGCCGCGGCCGGCGTCGACGTGGCCGCGGGCGAGCGCGCCGTGGACCTGATGCGCGCCGCGGTCGCGTCCACGCGGCGGCCCGAGGTGCTGGGCGCGCTCGGCGGCTTCGGCTCGGCGTTCCGGATCCCCGACGGCCTTCGCGAGCCGGTGATCGTGGCCTCGACCGACGGCGTGGGCACCAAGACCGCCATCGCGGCCGCCCTCGGCCGGTTCGACACGATCGGCGTCGACCTGGTCGCGATGTGCGCCGACGACGTCGTGTGCTCGGGCGCCGAGCCGGTGGCCTTCCTCGACTACGTCGCGGTGGGCCGGCTCGATCCGTTCAACGTCGCCGAGCTCGTCGCCGGCGTCGCCGAGGGCTGCCGGCTGGCCGGTTGCGCGCTGATCGGCGGCGAGACGGCCGAGCACCCGGGCGTGATGGAAGCGGGCGAGTTCGATCTTGCCGGCTTCTGCGTCGGCGTCGCCGAGCGATCGGCGCTCCTCGACGGCTCGGCCGCGGCCCCGGGCGACGCGATCGTGGGCCTCGCCTCGAGCGGGCTCCACGCCAATGGCTTCTCGCTGGTCCGGGCGCTGGTCGCGGAGCACGACCTCGACCTGCGGTCGCCCTACCAGGCGGTCCTGCACCGGGTCCTGGGCGATGCGCCGGCGACGGCGGCCGTGGCGGCCGAGCCCGGGCACGCGCTGGCGACCCTGGGCGAGGTGCTGCTGACGCCCACCCGGATCTACGCGCGCGACGTGCTCGCGATCCGCGCCGGCCTGGCAAGCGGCGGCCACGAGCTGCACGGCGTCGCCCACATCACCGGCGGCGGGCTGCCCGGCAACGTCCCACGCGCCCTGCCCGAGTCACTCGGGGTGCGCCTGGATCCGGGAGCCTGGCCGCTGCCATCGGTGATGCGCCTCATCGGCGCCATGGGCGGGCTCGACGAGGACGAGGTTCGCGCCACGTTCAACGGCGGTCTGGGCATGGTGCTGGTGGTGCCGGCGGCGGCCGCCGGAGCGACCGTCGGGCTGGCACGGGGTCGAGGGCTGGCGGCATGGGTGGTCGGCGAGGTCGTCGATGCCGCCCTGATCGGGGGACGGTACGCGGAGGAGGGGTCGAGGCGGTGAGCGGTCGGATCGCGGTCGGCGTGTCGGGCGCCGGATCGAACCTGCGGGCGCTGGTGACGGCGGCCGGGCGCGGCGACCTGGGCGGGGAGGTCGTGCTCGTGTTCGGAGATCGCGAATGCGCGGCGATCGACTGGGCGGCGGAGCAGGGGATCGAGACGGTGCTCGTGCCCGGCGGCGACGACGCGACGCTGGCCGAGACGCTGACCGCGGCGGAGCCGGACGCTGTCGTGCTCGCCGGCTACCTGCGGATCGTGGGCCCGGCGTTCCTCGAGGCGTTCCGGGGGCGGATCCTCAACGTGCACCCGTCGCTGCTGCCGTCCTTCCCGGGGCTGCACGCCGTGCGCGACGCGCTCGCCGCCGGCGTCGCCCTCACCGGCGTCACCGTCCATCTCGTCGACGAGACCCTCGACGGTGGCCCGATCGTCGCCCAGGAGGCCGTTCCGGTCGCAGCCGATGACGACGAGGCGTCGCTCGCCGCGCGGCTCCATGCGCTCGAGCACCGGTTGCTGCCGGCCGCCGTCGCCAACCTGCTGGCCGGCGCGCTTTCGGCGCCCGGCGGTGCCCCACGTGCCCGCCTGAGCACGGGGGTCGCCGACTCGGGCGTCCCGGTCCCGCACCGCGCCCTGCTCTCCGTGTCCGACAAGACCGGGCTCGCCGACCTCGGGCGCGGCCTGGTCGCCCGCGGCTTCGAGCTCGTGAGCACCGGCGGAACCGCCCGGGCGCTGCGCGACGCCGGCCTCCCGGTGACCGACGTGGCCGCCGTGACCGGCTTTCCCGAGATGCTCGACGGCCGGGTCAAGACGCTCCACCCGCGGGTGCATGCCGGGCTGCTGGCCGACCGCCGCCGCGCGGACCATCGCGAGGCGCTGATCGCCGCCGGCATCGCCCCCTTCGACCTGGTCGTCGTCAACCTGTACCCGTTCGCGGAGGCGGCGCGCAAGCCCGGCCTGTCGTTCGACGACCTGGTCGAGGAGATCGACATCGGCGGGCCGTCGATGGTCCGGGCCGCGGCCAAGAACCATGCCTCGGTGGCGATCGTGACCTCGCCCGCGCGCTACGACGCCGTCCTGGCCGCGCTC
The DNA here is from genome assembly GCA_963841545.1 of uncultured Chloroflexia bacterium. Classification (GTDB taxonomy): domain Bacteria; phylum Chloroflexota; class Limnocylindria; order Limnocylindrales; family CSP1-4; genus CAIXZV01. Next base: position 613,919 of record CAWJDE010000004.1, read on the forward strand.
GACGAGCACGGGGAGGTGCCGCTGGGCCTCCGGTCCGCGCTCGCCGTCGACGCATTCCGGCACACCGCCGCCTACGACGCCCGGATCGCCGCCGAGCTGCCGTGCCGGATGCACGACGCCGGCATCGAGCTGCCCGCGGAGCCCGGCCTGCCCGGCGCCGCGGATCCGTACCCGCCGGTGCTCACGATCTCGATGGAGAAGGTGGACACGCTTCGCTACGGCGAGAACCCGCACCAGCCGGCCGCCCGGTACCGGCGCACGGACCGGGAGCCGCGGCGGGTCGACGGGCCGTTCGCCACGGATGTCCCGCCACTGCAGGGCAAGGCGCTCAGCTACAACAACGTGCTCGACGCCTCGGCCGCGGCCTCGGTCGCCCGGCTGCTGCGCGGCCCGGCGGTGGTGGTCATGAAGCACACCAACCCGTGCGGCGCGGCCGAGCGATCGAACCTGCTCGACGCCTGGGAGGCGGCGCTCGCCGGCGACCCCGTGTCGGCGTTCGGGGGCGTGGTGTCGGTGACCGGCACCGTGGACCGTGCGCTCGCCGAGCGGCTCACCTCGATCTTCCTCGAGGTGATCGTGGCGCCCGCCTACGACGAAGCGGCGCTCGAGGTGCTCGCGACCAAGCCCAACCTGCGGCTCGTCGTCGACCCCTCGCTCGATGCCTCGGCGGACCGGTCCGGGACCACGTCCCGCGGCCTGCTCGCCGTCGACTACCTGGGCTCCTTCCGGACGGCCGGCGGCGGCGTTCTGGTGACCGCACCGGACACGCTCCCCGATGACCCGTCGGCCTGGGCGTGCACGACGTCCCGGCAGCCGACCGATGCCGAGCGCCGCGACCTCGACCTCGCCTGGCGCCTGGTCCGGAGCGTCGTGTCCAACGCGATCGTGCTCGTCCGCGACGGGATGCTGGTCGGGCTGGGCTCGGGGCAGGTCAGTCGCGTCGACGCCTGCCGGCAGGCGGTCGAGAAGGCACGCGCGTTCCAGGGCGAGGCCGGGGCGCGCGGCGCGGTGGCTGCCTCGGATGCGTTCTTCCCGTTCCCCGACGGGCCCGAGGCGCTGCTCGAGGCCGGCGTGACCGCGATCGTCCAGCCCGGCGGCTCGCTGCGCGACGCGCAGGTGCTGGCTGCGGTCGAGGCGGCGGGCGCCGCGATGCTCGTGACGGGGACCCGGCACTTCCGCCACTGACGGGCGCGGGCTGGATCGACGCGTTTCCGGCCGGGTGCGCTTGACCCGCGCCCCGATGGGCGCACAATCCGGCGCACCGGGCGGGCCGGGGGATTACGCGGGGCGGGTGAGGGAGGCCATGACCAACGAAGAGATCGTCCGCCGCTACGGCCACGCCGTGGCGACGGCGGACCACGACGCGGCCGAGCAGCTCCGGCACCCGGACTGGGTGTGCGACTGGCCGCAGTCCGGCGAGCGCGTCACCTCCTCCGCCGCCATGCGCGCGATCGTCGATCACTATCCGGGTGGCACCTGGACGTCGCGCGAACGCCGGACGGTGGGCAGCGAGGACGAGTTCATCGTGACGCCGGCCGGCACGCTGGTCCGGGTCGCCGGCGCGGGCGACGTGTGGACCGCCGAGTGGGTCAACGTCTACCCGGACGGGTCCGAGTGGTTCGTGATCGCCATCGTGGAGCTGTTGGACGGCCGGGTCCGCCGGGAGACGGTCTACTGGGCCCCGCTGTTCGAAGCGCCCGAGTGGCGCCTCCAGTGGGTCGAGCGCCTGCCACCCGCCTGACGGCCGGTCGCGGGTCGCACGTCCGCCGAGGTCCTGGGCTCGTCGCCTCGCGGGTCTCGCCCGCTGCTACCATCGGCCTCCCATGCCGGATCGCCGCAGGTTCTACCTGACCACCGCCATCGCGTACGCCAACAACGCCCCGGGCCTGCACACCGTGTACGAGGTCATCGGGGCCGACGTCATCGCGCGCTGGCACCGGATGCTGGGCGACGAGACCCGGTTCCTGACGGGCACCGACGAGCACTCGGTCAACATCGCCCAGTCCGCCGCCGCGGAGGGCCGGACGCCGCGCGAGTTCGTGGACGAGAAGGTGGCCCTGTTCCGGGCGGCCGAAGGCGCGCTCCTGATCAGCCCTGACCGGTTCATCCGGACGACCGATCCGGACCACTACCGGTCGGCCCAGGCGATGGTCCGGCGGGCCTATGACAACGGCGACATCTACCTCGGCACGTACGAGGGCTGGTACTGCCCCAACGAGGGGTTCAAGGCCCCGTCCGACCTGCTCGAGACGGCCAAGGGCATGCAGTGCCCGAACCACCCCGACGTCCCGCTCCAGTGGCTGACCGAGCGCAACTGGTTCTTCCGCCTCTCGGCCTACCAGGAGCGGCTGCTCGCGTACTACGAGGCGAACCCCGACTTCGTCCAGCCCGACTTCCGACGCAACGAGATGCTGGGCTTCATCCGCCAGGGCCTCGAGGACTTCTCGATCAGCCGCGCCGGGGCCGCGTGGGGCATCCCGTTCCCGATCGCCGAGAACGGCGAGAGCGCGCAACGCGCGGACGGATCGTGGGACCCGGACGCCGGCACGATCTATGTCTGGTACGACGCGCTGATCAACTACATCACCGGTGCCGGGTTCCCCGACGATCTGGCCACGTTCCACCGCTGGTGGCCGGCCGACCTGCACGTGATCGGCAAGGACATCGCGCGCTTCCACACCATCGCCTGGCCGGCGATGCTGTGGTCGGCCGGGATCGACGCCCCGAAGCACGTCTGGGTCCATGGCTGGCTGCTGGTCGCCGGCGGCGAGCGGATGAGCAAGAGCCGCGGCAACTTCCTCGACCCCCATGCCGTGGTGGCCGCGCTGGGTGCCGACGGCGCGCGCTACGTGACCCTGCGCGAGGTCGCCTTCGACCGGGACACCGAGGTGTCCTGGGACTCGTTCGTCCGCCGCTACAACGCGGACCTCGCCAACGACTTCGGGAACCTCGTGAACCGGACGGTGTCGATGGTCAACCGCTACCTCGGCGGGGAGCGCCCGCGCCCGCGCCGGGCCGGTGACTCGCCGCTCGCCGAGGGCTGGGCTGACACGCTCCGCCTGTACCGCGAGCGGCTCGACGCCTGCCTGCTGCACGATGCGCTCGCGGAGCTGTGGGAGTTCGTCGGCGGGGCCAACAAGACGGTCGACGCGGAGCAGCCGTGGGCGCTCAACAAGGCGGCCCGGGCGGGCGACGACGAGGCGGCCACCCGGCTCCGGGAGGTGCTGGGCGACCTCGTCGAGGCCTGCCGGCTGGTCGGGCTGGCAGTGTCGCCGTTCATGCCCGCGATCGCGCCGCGGATCCAGGAGCAGCTGGGTTACGGCTACGCCTACGCGAGCGACGGCAACGGCGGGCCGCCGATCCTGCACGAGCTCGCGTGGGGCGCCGCGGCCGGGCTCGCGGGTCGCGTGTCGGGCACGCCCACCCCCCTGTTCCCGAGGATCGAGTCGGAGGCTGTCGAACCGGCAGTGGGCTGATCGTCGTATGGCTGGGGACCCGGCCGAGGAGGTGGCGACATGGCGAAGGGCGAGATCACGCACATCGAGTTCCCGGCGGACGACCCGGAGCGGGCGAAGCGCTTCTACACGGCCGTCGCCGGGTGGGAGTTCGGCCAGATGGAGGGCTTCCCGGACTACTGGATGTTCCGGACCGGCGAGGCGTCGGGCGGCGGTCTTGGCCGGCGCGGCCAGAGCGTGGGCAGCGTCGTGCGCGTGTACATCTCGGTCGACCAGCTCGACGAGGCGGTGGCGGCCGCGGCAGCGAACGGCGGAACCGTCGTCCAGCCCGCGACCGAGATCCCGGGGATGGGCCGCTACGCCGCGGTCATCGATCCCGAGGGCAACGAGGTCGGCCTGTTCGAGACCACACCCGGCGCCTGACCCCCGGCGGGCTGCCGGCCCGCACCCACCGGCTACCCTGTCCGGCATGCGCCTGATCGACGCCCACGGGCACGTCAACGCCGATCAATTCGACGACGACGTCGACCTCGTGCTCCGCGGCGCCCGCCAGGCGGGCATCGAGCGGCTGCTGGTCCCCGGCTGGAACCGGGCGTCCTCGGAACGGGCGATGGCGCTCGTCGATGCGTATCCGTGGCTGGATGCGGCGGTGGGGATCCACCCGCACGATGCTGCCCGGGCGACCGAGGCCGATTGGGCGGCGATCGAGACCTGGGCGCGGGACGAGCGCGTGCTCGGGATCGGGGAGACCGGCCTCGACTCGGACCGGATGTTCTCGCCCTGGGACGTGCAGCTGGAGAACCTGCGACGAAACCTGGCCCTCGCCCTGGCGACCGGCAGGCCGCCGATCCTCCATTGCCGCTCCCGCGCCGGCGAGCGCGATGCACAGGACGCGCTGCTCGCCGAGCTCCGGGCGGCGGGCTTCGACGGCGCGCCGGCCCGGGCGGCCTTCGGCGAGCGGCCGGCCGCGGTGATCCACAGCTTCTCGGGACCCCTGGACTACGGCGACCAGCTGATCGCGATGGGCTTTGCGATGAGCTTCTCGGGGCTGGTGTTCCGGCGCGGCGAGGAGTCGTCGGCCGTGGTCGTGGGGCACGTCCCCGACGGGCGCCTGCTGGTCGAGACCGACGCCCCCTTCCTGTCACCGCCCGGGACGCCTCGCTCGCGGAACCTGCCGGAGCACGTGGCGGTCACCGCGCGCTGGGTCGCCGAGCAACGGGCGACGCCGGCCGAGACGCTTGGCGATGGGCTCGTGGCCGCCTACGACCGGACATTCCGCCGGGCACCTTCGGGATCCTGATGGGCGCCGGGGAAGGCGGCAGGTGGATCCCGTCGCACTGGGCAGAGCACGGGCCCCTCGGCCTCGGACCCGGGCGTGCGAGCGGCGATCGTGGACCCGCGCCGCCGTCCGTGACCCTGCGGCCCCGCCGAGGTCAGGGTTCGGCGATCGCTGCCAGCGAACGCTTTCGCATCGAGGCGCGGCGGGAGCTGCCCGGAGCGCCCGCCACGTGACGGCGAGCCGGCCGCAGCAAGGGCGACGATCGCTGCGGGCGATGGAACGCACCGTTGGGTCCCCGGTCGCCACCCAGAGTTCCGTCACCACGGGTCTCGCGACCGAAAGCGTTCGCTCCCAGCGATGGACCGGCCCTGGAACGCTGAGCCGGCGAGGCGACTGCGGATACGGTTCACCACGCGTCTCGCGACCGAAAGCGTTCGCTCCCAGCGATGGACCGGCCCTGGAACGCCGCGCCAGCGAGGCGACTGCCGATCCCGGTTGACACGGTGGCCCGGCTCGGGTAGTTTGTTGGCACTCTCACAGGGAGAGTGCTAGATCGGTGGAACCGCGAGCCGTCGCCAGCACCCGGAGTGTCCCGCTGTGGAACCCGGAGGCGTCCCGGCGACCCGGATCGCGACCCCGGTGATGCGCTCGGAATCGAGGAACCCGGGCCGCTTGGGGCATCCCCGCCCCGTCGGCCCACCGTCCACTGACCGGCCGGCATTTGCCGGCCCATGGTCACCCACAGGAGGAATCGCACCTTGGCCAGTGCCTCTTCGACGAAGCTCCGCCCCCTGGGCGACCGCGTCGTCATCAAGCCCACGCCCCGCGAGGAGATGACGAAGTCGGGCATCGTTCTGCCGGATACCGCGAAGGAGAAGCCCCAGGAGGGCGAGATCATCGCCGCCGGCCCCGGCAAGATCGGCGACGACGGCAAGCGCGAGCCGATGGACGTTTCCGTGGGCCAGAAGGTCCTGTACGCGAAGTACGCCGGGACCGAGTTCAAGGTCGAGGACGATGAGCTGCTGATCGTCAGCCAGAAGGACATCCTCGCCATCGTCGAGGGCTGACCGGCCCGATCGCCGGGCCTGACGCCCACCAACACCCGACGCCCACCAACACCCGACACCACACTCCGGAGGACTACCGAGTTGGCCAAGCAGCTCATCTTTGACGAGACCGCTCGTCGCTCCCTCAAGAAGGGGATCGACCGCCTCGCCGACGCGGTCCGCGTGACGATCGGCCCCAAGGGGCGCAACGTCGTGCTGGACAAGAAGTTCGGCAGCCCCACGATCACCAACGACGGCGTGACCATCGCCCGCGACATCGAGCTCGAGGACCCGTTCGAGAACATGGGCGCGCAGCTCCTCAAGGAGGTCGCGACCAAGACCGACGACGTCGCCGGCGACGGCACCACGACCGCGGTCGTGCTCGGCCAGGCGATGGTCGCCGAGGGCCTGCGGGTCGTGACCGCGGGTGCCAACCCGATGGTCGTCAAGCGCGGCATCGAGCGTGCCGTCGAGACCATCGTCGCCGAGATCAAGGACAAGGCCCGCCCCGTCGAGACCCGCGAGCAGATCGCCGCGGTCGCCGCGATCTCCGCGGCCGACGCCGAGGTCGGCGAGATCATCGCCGAGGTGATGGACAAGGTCGGCAAGGACGGCGTCATCACCGTCGAGGAGGGGCAGTCGCTCGGCCTCGAGAAGGAATACACCGAGGGCATGCAGTTCGACCGGGGCTACCTCTCGGCCTACTTCGTGACCAACCCCGACCGGATGGAGACGGTCCTCGAGGACCCGCTCGTCCTGATCACCGACAAGAAGATCAGCGCCGTCCCGGACCTGCTCCCCTCGCTCGAGAAGTCGGTCCAGCAGGGCAAGCCGATGCTGATCATCGCCGAGGACGTCGACGGTGAGGCGCTGGCCACGCTGGTCGTCAACAAGCTCCAGGGCCGGCTCCAGGTGCTGGCCGTCAAGGCCCCGGGCTTCGGCGACCGGCGCAAGGAGATGCTGCGCGACATCGCCATCCTGACCGGCGGCACGGTGATCTCCGAGGAGATCGGGCGCAAGCTCGACTCCGTCACGTTCGAGGACCTGGGCCGGGCGCGGCGCGTGGTCGCCACCAAGGACGACACCACGATCGTCGACGGTGAGGGCAGCGCCGAGCAGATCAAGGCGCGCATGACGCAGATCAAGGCGCAGATCGAGGACACCACCTCGGACTACGACCGCGAGAAGCTCCAGGAGCGCCTGGCCAAGCTCGCCGGCGGCGTCGCGGTGATCAAGGTCGGCGCGGCCACCGAGGTCGAGCTCAAGGAGAAGAAGCACCGGATCGAGGATGCGCTCTCGACCACCCGCGCGGCGGTCGAGGAAGGCCTGGTCGCCGGTGGCGGCACCACGCTGCTCCAGGCGATCCCCGCGCTCGACAAGCTCAAGCTCGACGGTGACGAGCAGGTCGGCGTCGACATCGTCCGCAAGGCGCTCGAGGCGCCAGCCCGCCAGATCGCCGACAACGCCGGCGCGCCCGGCGAGGTCGTCGTGTCCAAGGTCGCCGGGATGAAGACCGGCGAGGGCTACGACGCCCTCAAGGGCGAGTACGGCGACATGTTCAAGAAGGGCATCGTCGATGCCGCCAAGGTCACCCGCTCCGCCCTCCAGAACGCCGCCTCCATCGCCGCGATGGTCCTCACGACGGAGACGCTCGTGACCGACATCCCGGAGAAGGAGAAGGCCGGCGCCGGCGCCGGCCACGACCACGGCGGAGGGATGGACTTCTAGCCGCTCACATCGCCGCACGCGGCGCCCGGTCGACGAAGTCGCCGGGCGCCGCTTCATGCCCGGAGCGGGCTGACGCGGCAACGGGACGGCCCAACCGGGCCGCACGGCCGCGTCCGCTCCGCACCGGCGCTGCGTCGGGCGGCTGCGGCACACGGCGACGGTGGCGGGCTACCTCCAAATGGGCCACCCTGAATGGGGCCTCAGGATCGGACCTCGCGCAGCCGATGATCCCGGTAGCGGCATGCGGACGAGTTGCCGCCGCACCGCTGAACCCGCACGGTGGCGACATGCGCGTCGCAGTCTTCCTCCTCATCGCGGCACTGGCCGTGGTCACGATGGTCGGGGCCGGATCCGACCGGTGGTTCCTGCCGAGCCTCGTCGTGTGCCTCGGCATCACGGCGTCCCTGCTCGCCAAGCCGGAGCCGGCCGATCAGGATCGTCCCGCCCGGCACCCCTGACGCGATCGCCCGCCCGGCGCCCTGACGCGATCGCCCGCCCGGCGCCCTGACGCGACCGCCCGCCCGGCGCCCTGACGCGACCGCCCGCCCGGCGCCCTGACGCGACCGCCCGCCCGGCGCCCTGACGCGACCGCCCGTCGCAGCCCGGCGAGTGGCGTCGCGGCACCCTAGCCGGCCGTGGTCGGCGCGGCCGCTCCCAGGCGCTCCGGGATCGGCCGGTCCGATGGGACCGAGATGAGCAGGAGGGCCGAGCCGATCAGCGCCGCCGCCACCACGCCGAACCCGAGCGCCGGCGATGTGGCGACCACGAGGACCCCCAGCCCGAGGTTGGCCACGACACCGCCGGCCTGCAGGGCCAGCGACTCGACCGAGACCATCGTCGCCCGCTCGGCCGAGGCGACCCGGCCGTGCAGGAGCTCGGAGGTCAGCGGCCCGACGACGCCCAGCAGCAGGTAGATCGCCACGTACCCGAGCCCGGCGAGGGCGAGAACCGGCGCGGCGACGAGGACCGCCGCGGGGGCCGCCACGCCGGACATGACGCCCGCGGTCCGGCTCGAACCCCCGAGCCGGCCGGCGAGGAGCGGTGCGAGCCAGGCACCCGCGGCGCTCGCGCCGAAGGCCATGGCGCCCAGCACGCCGTAGGCGCCGGTGGCCCGCTGCTCGCCGCCCAGCAGCGCGGCGAACGTGCCGGGCGCCAGCAGCTCCACGCCGGACAGGACCACCCCGAGCAGACCGGCGCGCAGCAGCAGCCGGCGCAGGACGCGGTCGCCGAGGCCGAGCCCCAGCCCGCGCCTGACCGTCGCCGGAATGTCCCCGAGCAGGCCGCCTGACCGCGCGGGTGTGTGGCCCGCTCGCGGTGCCTCGTGCACGAGGGAGATGACGGCGATGCCGTGGACGACCATGCCCAACGCACCCAGCAGCGAGGGGACGGAGAGGCTGAGCAGGACGGCATGTCCGGTCGCCGGCACGGCCGGGACGAGCCCGCCCACCAGCCCGGGGAGCAGGCCGCCGACGATGGACCCGGCGCCCAGCGCGAGCGCCTCCGCGCTGGCCGCCCGTGACAGTCCGGCACGGACCGATCCGCCGGCACCGACGACGCTCGCGGGTTCCGGCTCGGTCGCGCCCGCCGCATCGACGAACCACGCTTCGAGCGGCCCGGAGCCCAGGGCCCGGCCGACGGCACCGACGATCATGGCGATCGCGAACCCGCCGAAGTCCTGCGCGATCGCGCCGATCGCGAGGCCGGAAGCGGTGGCGATCGACGCGGCGACCAGGACGGTCCGTCGCCCGAGCGCGTCGGCGAGCCCGCCGGTGGGCAGCTCGAGCGCGACCGTGACCACGCCGTAGATCGCGTACAGGCCGCCGATCGTCGCGAGATCCAGCCCGCGGGCCTGCATCAGCAGCACCGCGACCGGCACGTACAGCCCGATGGGGAACCAGCGGAGTGCGGTGAGCCACGCGAAGCGGTGGACGAGATCGCGGACGGGCAGCTGGTGGTGCATCAGTCGCGATCCTCAGGGTGGACGGGGACCGCCTGGAGATAGACGGACACGACCTCGGCGTTCGGAGCGTGTCCGGTCTCCTGCTCGAGGCGAAGGGCGACGGCGAGCACCTCCTCGGCCAGCTGGCGCGTCGCATCGGCCGTCAGGCGGACCTCGAAGTCGCTCGAGCCGGCGGCGCCCAGCCAGTCGCGTCCCCACGCCCCACGCCGCTCGCGCCACTGGCGGTCGCGACGGGCCTGGGCTCGGACGACGAGCTCGTGCATCGTGTCCGACGCCTCGCGACCGGCGGGATCGTCGGCGAAGTCCGCATCATCCCAGCTCGTCAGCATCGCGGCCGCCCGCCAGCGCCGCTCGCGGCGTGAGGCCTGCTCCTCGTCCTCGACGATGAACCCGTAGCGGGCGAGCTGGCGGAGGTGGTAGCTGGTGGCGCCGCTCAATTCGGAGAAGCGGGCAGCGAGCTCGGTGGCGGTCGCGGGACCCGAGGTGCGCAGGGCACCGAGCAGGCGGGCGCGCAGCGGGTGCGCGATGGCGCGCAGGCTCTCGACGTCGGTCACGCGGGTCCGGTCGGGGATCGATGTGCTCATGCGCGGAGGATAATCGCAAAGAACTGTTTGCACAAGTCCCTTTGCAAACGAATCGCTGCATTCCGGCGCGGGCGGGCTGCGCCAGCTCGGGGCAAGGCCGGCGGCAGGCGCCCAACCTAGAATGGGCAGGTGAGTCCCAACCCGGCCGGCAGGCCCCCGAAGCCTCGAACGCGACGCGCCGAGCCCGAGGGGCAGGGGACGTGGATCGACCTGGAGGCCCCCGAAGCGCCGGACGGTCGGACGCTCGATCCGGCGCCGATCGAGGAGCCCGACTGGCTGCGCGAGGCGCCCTCGGCGGCGGGTGAGGCCGCGTCGGGGCCCGCCCTCGATCCCGAGGCCGTCGAGGCCGCGATCGCCGCCCGCCGGGCGGCCCGCGCCGAGGAGATCGTCTCGCACCTCAATCCCGAGCAGGCGCGCGCCGTCACGACCACCGACGGCCCGTTGCTGATCCTCGCCGGCGCCGGGTCGGGCAAGACGCGCGTCGTCGCCCATCGCATCGCCTACCTGATCGGCGTCAAGGCGGTCGCGCCCCACCGGATCCTCGCGGTCACGTTCACGAACCGGGCCGCGGGCGAGCTGCGCGAGCGGATCACCGCCCTGGTCGGGGAGCACGGCAAGGACGTCGAGGCCGGCACCTTCCACTCGCTGTGCGCCCGCGTGCTGCGCCGCGACGGCGAGGCGATCGGGCTCGACCGGCGGTTCGTGATCTACGACACCGACGATCAGCAGCAGCTGATGAAGCGGATCCTGGCCGAGGAGGACCTGCCGGCCACGGGGGAGTTCCGCCCGGCCGCCGTGCTGGGCGCGATCAGCCGGGCCAAGAACGAGATGCTCGACGCGGCGTTCCTCGCCGAGCACGCCGTCAACCACCGGGAGCGGGTGATCGCTCGCCTGGCGTCGCGCTATGCGGAGCGGCTGCGGGCCGCCAAGGCGCTCGATTTCGACGACCTGCTCCTGCGTGCCGTGGACCTGTTCGCCGAGGCGCCGCAGGTGCTCGAGCGCTACCAGGCGCGGTGGCGCTACCTCCACGTCGACGAGTACCAGGACACGAACCGCCCGCAGTACCTGTGGGTCCGCGCCCTCGCCGCCGCCCATCGGAACCTGTGCGTCGTGGGCGACGACGACCAGTCGATCTACGGATGGCGCGGGGCCAACGTCCAGAACATCCTCGATTTCGAGCGCGACTACCCCGAGGTGACGGTGGTCAAGCTCGAGCAGAACTATCGCTCGACGCAGCTGATCCTCGATGCAGCCCACGCCGTGGTGTCACGCAACGAGCGCCGGACCGACAAGCGGCTGTGGACACAGAACCAGGGCGGCGTGCCGATCCAGCGCTTCGAGGCGTTCAACGAGGACGAGGAGGCGGAGTGGATCGCGCGCCAGGTGGAGGCGCTGGTCGGCGGCCGGGGCTCGCTGCTCACCCGGCGTGCCGACGACGACGAGTCGAGCCGGTTCCGGTCCCGCGACGTGGCGGTGATGTACCGGATGAACGCGCAGTCCCGGGCCATCGAGGAGTCGTTCCTGCGCTATGGGCTGCGCTACCAGCTCGTCGGGGGCACCCGCTTCTACCAGCGGCGAGAGGTCAAGGACGCGCTGGCCTACCTGCGGGTGCTGCGCTCGGACACGGACCTCGTGTCGTTCGAGCGGATCATCAATGTCCCGGCACGCGGGATCGGGGACCGGAGCGTCGAGGCGCTGCGCCGGTACGCCGGCAACCACGGCGACAGCACGTGGGTCGCGATCGAGGCGGCCGCGGCCGGCGAGGTCGACGGCATCGGGTCGCGGATCCGGGGTCCGATGGCGGAGTTCGCCGCGCTGGTGCGACGGCTGCGGACGCGGATCGGGGTGCTGCCGCTGCCCGAGCTCCTCGACGAGGTGCTCGAGGCCTCCGGCTACCGGGCGATGCTCGCCGACGGCTCGGAAGAGGGCGAGGACCGCTGGGCAAACCTGCTCGAGCTGCGCCAGGTGACGACCCGCTACGACGACCTGACGCCGGACGACGCGCTCGACCGGCTGCTCGAGGAGACCGCGCTGGTCGCGGACCAGGACGCGTACGAGGACGACAAGGACGCGGTCACCCTGATCACGCTCCACGCGGCCAAGGGGCTCGAGTTCCCGGCCGTGTTCATCGCCGGGCTCGAGGAGGGGCTGTTCCCGCACAACCGGGCGCTCGACGACGAGAAGGAGCTCGAAGAGGAGCGTCGCCTCGCGTACGTGGGGATCACCCGCGCCAAGCGCCGCCTGTTCCTCTCGCACGCCTGGCGGCGGGCGACCTGGGGCGGCGGTGGGATGAGCGTCCCGTCGCGGTTCCTGCTCGAGATCCCGCCCGAGCTGATGGTCGGGCCGCAGCTCCACCGCGACACGGATTACGGGACGGACCTCGACCCGGAGCTGGTGTTCCGCGAACGGGGCTCGCGGCTCGGGTCGGGGATCCGCGCCGGCGGCGGTGCGTACCGCCAGGGGAGCGGCCGTCCGGGCGCGCCGCCGCCCGGTGAGACGTTCCGCCCGACCCGCGACCTGGGCGCCCGCCGTGAGGCGTTCGCCGCCGGGGCGCCGTCGGGCTCGCTGGGCCGGCAGCCGTCCCCCGGGACGCCGGACGCGCCGCGCGGGACCGTCCCGCAGCGACCCATCGTCCCGGGCGAGCGCCGCTACCGCGACGGCGACCGGATTCGCCACGCTCGCTGGGGCGACGGGATCGTGGTCACCTCGAAGCTGACGCGCGACGACGAGGAGGTCCAGGTCGCGTTCAAGGATCCGCTCGTCGGCCGCAAGACGATGCTCGCGTCGCTCGCCAACCTCGAGATCATCGGCTGACGGCGGCCTATGCTGCATCGCATGTCGCTCGAGCCACGTGCCGGCATCGCGTATCCCCCGGCCGACCTGCCGCCCGTCGACGTCGAAGGGTTCGTCAGCCTGGCCGACTTCGAGGCGCCGGCCCGGGTACGCATGCATCCGGCGGCCTGGGCGTACGACGCCAGCGGCGCCGCGGACGAGCACACCCTCCGCGACAACCTCGCCGCATGGAACCGGTTCCGGCTCCGACCCCGGGTGCTCGTCGACGTCTCGAACGTCCGAACGGCATCGTCGGTGCTGGGCAAGCCCGTCGCGCTCCCGGTCGGCGTCGCGCCGGCCGCGCTCCACGCGCTCGCGCACCCGGAGGCCGAGCTCGCGATCACCCGAGCCGCCGCGGCGGCCGGGACGATCGACGTCGTGTCCACGGTCGCCTCGAGGTCGCTCGAGGAGGTCGCCCTCGCGGCCCCCGGCGGCCGGCGCTGGTTCCAGCTCTATGTCCAGCCGGACTGGGCCCTGACCCGGGAGCTGGTCGGCCGCGCGGTGGCGGCGGGGTACGAAGCCCTGTGCCTGACCGTGGACCTGCCCGTCCTCGGCTACCGGGACGAGGTCCTTCGCCGCGCGTTCGATCCGGGTGACGGTGCCTACGCGAACCTCGAGCGACGGACGGCCTGGAGCCACAGGTCGGAGCTCGATGGCGTCCTCGACGCCAGGCTCGTTGCGCTCACCTGGGACTCGCTCGCCCGGATCCGGTCCTGGTCCTCGCTGCCGCTGGTGCTCAAGGGCATCCTCACGGCGGAGGACGCGCGGCTGGCCGTCGAGCACGGGGCGGCGGGCGTGTGGGTCTCGAACCACGGCGGGCGCCAGCTGGACCGGGTGGCGGCCGGGATCGATGTGCTGGAGGAGGTGGTCGAGGCCGTCGACGGGCGAGCGGAGGTGTACCTCGACGGCGGGATCCGGCGCGGGTCCGACGTCCTGATCGCGCTCGCGCTGGGGGCCACGGCGGTGTTCACGGCCCGTCCGTTCCGGTGGGCGCTGGCCTGCGCGGGCCAGGCGGGCGTCGAGCGCGCGTTCGCCATCCTGCGCGAGGAGCTGGAGCGCGGCCTGTCGCTGCTCGGCGCGCCGAGCCCCGGTGACGTGCGACGCGAGCACGTGGCGGTCGAGGCCGCGGGACGATGACCGAGTCGCTGCCCGTCGATCCGGCGCTGGTCGAGGCGGCCGCCCGGCTCGACGAGGCCGCCGCGACGGCCCGCCACGCCGAGCTCGCCGGGCAGATCGGCCGTGCCAACCGCCAGTACTACGAGGACGACAACCCGGAGCTCTCGGATGCCGAGTACGACCAGCTGTTCCGCGAGCTGGTCGCGCTGGAGACGGCGTTTCCGGCCCTCGTCACGCCCAATTCGCCCACGCAGCGGGTGGGTGGCGCGCCGGCCGGTGGCCGCTTCCCCGAGGTCCGCCACCAGCGCCCGATGCTGTCGCTCTCGAACGCCTTCAGCCACGACGAGCTGCGCGCCTTCGACACCCGCGTCCGCCGGGCTCTGGGCCTCCCGCCGGCACCCGAGCCGGCACCCGAGCTCGGCTACGTCGCCGAGCTCAAGATCGACGGCCTGGCGATCTCGCTCCGCTACGAGCGTGGGCGGTTCGTGCTCGGTGCCACGCGCGGTGACGGCACGACCGGGGAGGACGTCACGCCCAACCTGCGCACCATCCGCGCGATCCCGGAGCGGCTGCCCGAGCCCGCCACGTTCGAGGCTCGGGGCGAGGTGTTCATGCCCAAGGCCGAGTTCGCCCGGATCAACGCCGAACGCGAGGAGGCGGGGCTCCCGCAGTACGCCAACCCGCGCAACAGCGGTGCCGGCTCGCTGCGCCAGAAGGACCCGGCCGTGACGGCCGGCCGGCAGCTGTCGACCTGGCTGTACCAGCTGGTCGAGGACGAGCCCACGGTCAGCAGCCAATCGGCCGCGCTCGAGCGTCTGTCGGCCCTCGGCTTCCCGGTCAATCCCGACCGCGAGGCGGGGCTCGACATCGAGGGCGTCATCGCGTTCACGGAGACGTGGCGCGAGAAGCGCCACGACCTGCCCTACGAGACGGACGGCGTGGTCGTCAAGGTCGACCGCTACGACCAGCAGGCGGCCCTGGGCATGGTCAGCCGCGCCCCGCGTTGGGCGATCGCGTTCAAGTTCCCGCCCGAGCAGGTCGAGACCGTGGTCGAGGACATCGTCCCGTACGTCGGCCGCACCGGGACCCTGACCCCGGTCGCGCACCTGCGGCCGGCGAAGGTGGCGGGCTCGACGGTCGCCCGGGCGACCCTCCACAACCTCGACGAGGTCCGGCGCAAGGACATCCGGATCGGCGATGTGATCGTGCTCCAGAAGGCCGGCGACGTGATCCCCGAGGTCGTGCGGCCCGTCCTCGAGCAGCGCCCGGCGGACGCTCGCGAGTTCGAGATGCCCGCAACGTGCCCCGTGTGCGGGACGCCGATCGTCCGCGACGAGGGCGCCGTCCGCCACTACTGTCCCAACCTCGCCTGCCCGGCGCGCGTGGCGCAGGAGTTCCAGCACTTCGTCGGGCGGGGCGGGATGGACATCGAGGGCGCCGGCTGGGCGGTCCTGAGCCAGCTCCTCCAGCGCGGCATGATCCACAGCCGGGCCGACTTCTACCGGCTGTCGATCGAGGATCTCGAGACGCTCGAGCGGTTCGCGCGCAGGAGCGCCGAGAACCTGTACGCCGCCATCCAGCGCTCGAAGACCCGCCCCCTGGCGAGGGTGCTCAACGGCCTCGGCATCCCCCAGGTGGGCGAGACGACCGCGATCGACCTGGCCCGCTGGATCACGCTCCAGGTGCCGGCCGGCGAGCGGGAGCGCGCGGCGGGCGAGCCGTGGCTGACGCGGATCGCCGCCTTCCTGCGCCAGGTGGCGGCCGACGATCCGGAGCGCTTCGCCGAGATCGAGGGCGTCGGTCCGACCGTGTCGGCGTCGATGGCAGCCTGGTTCGCCGACGCTGCGACCTCGCACGTGCTCGACGAGCTGGCCGAGGTGGGCGTCGAGCCCGAGGCACCGGTGGTGAGCCCGGTCGCCGGTGCCGCCGAGGCCGGGCCGCTGGCCGGGAAGACGGTGGTCGTGACCGGCAGCATCGAGGGCTACAGCCGCGAGGAGGCCGAGAACGCCGTTCGTGGCGCCGGCGGCAAGCCGGCCGGGTCCGTGTCGAAGAAGACCGACTACGTGGTGGCCGGACCCGGGGCCGGCTCGAAGCTGCAGAAGGCGACGGAGCTCGGCATCCCGGTGCTCGACGCGGACGGGTTCAGGAGGCTCCTGGCGGGTGAGGCGGCCGATCCCGGCTCCGGCGCGGGGGGTGGCACGTGAACGACGCCGAGACGAGGCTGGCCGAGCGCCTGGCGGCGGACCTCGAGCGGATCCTC
This sequence comes from uncultured Chloroflexia bacterium, assembly GCA_963841545.1. Taxonomy (GTDB): domain Bacteria; phylum Chloroflexota; class Limnocylindria; order Limnocylindrales; family CSP1-4; genus CAIXZV01. Next base: position 630,179 of record CAWJDE010000004.1, read on the forward strand.
GGGACGGGGATCGCGATCCAGGACCTCGAGATCGCGGGCGACGGGCCGGTGACGATCCGTGTCGCCTGTCTCGCCGACGGCATGGCGCGCGACATCGTCGCCACCGGCGACACGGCGATCGAGGCGATCACGAACGTGATCCGGCTGGCCGCGGAGACCCGCCTCGCGGGGGCGTTCTGGCAGATGGTCGGGCCCGCCTGAACCCCGGCGCCGGCGCTCGCCTGACCCCTGCGCGGCGCGCGCCGAGCCCGGCCGGAACCGGGGGGTCGTCCGGCACTTGCCACCGCGCCCTTGCGACGGGCGCATAATGCGGCCCATTCACGGTGTCGCCTCCGGGACCGGCGTCACCATGAGAAGGAGGAGCGAATGTCCCTACGCGGACGGATTTCCCTGTTGGCGGCGGTCACGCTGATCGCCACGGCCTGCACCAGCGGCGCCACCCCCGCGCCGACGCAAGCCCCGACCACAGCCCCCACGCCGCCGCCCTCGACGACCGAGAGCATGGCTCCGACGGAAGCCCCGACCGAGGCTCCGGCGACGCCCATCGCGGGCGGCCTGCTGGACAGGATCATGAAGGCCGGCAAGCTGGTGGTGTCGACCGACCCGCAGTACCCGCCGCAGTCGGAGCTGATGCCTGACGGGACGTACCAGGGCTTCGACATCGACGTCGCCACCGAGATCGCCAGGCGACTCGGCGTCCAGGTCGATTGGCAGACACCGGCGTGGGACGCGATCATCGCGGGCAACTGGGGCGGCCGGTGGGACGTGAGCGTCGGGTCGATGACGATCACGGTGGATCGCTCGAAGGTGCTCGACTTCAGCCCGCCCTACTACTACACGCCCGCCCAGATGGCGGCCAGCACCCATTCGGGGATCACGACCCTCGACGGGCTGGCGGGCAAGACGGTCTGCTCCGGCCAGGGAACCACCTATGACGCCTGGCTGAACGGAACGCTCGACTACGGCACCGGCCAGGATCTTGGTTCCCCGCCGGCCGGGGTCAAGACCGTGACGCTGAAGACGGACCGCAACTGCGCCGAGCAGTGGAAGTCCAACCGGTTCGACTTCGACGGCTGGTTGTCCTCGATCACCACGGTCGACCAGGCGATCAGCGACGGTCTGCCGCTGATCAAGGTGGGTGACCCCGTGTTCTACGAGCCGCTCGCCGTGGCCGTGGACAAGAGCGGGGCCGACGACACGGACTTCATGCCGGTCCTGGGCCAGATCGTGGCCGACATGCATGCCGATGGCTTCCTGACCCAGGCGTCGATGAAGTGGTTCGGCGCCGATTACACGCAGGAGGCCGCGCCGTAGGCGCGCCTCGCGCCACTGCCTCGCGGGGACGTCCATCCGGGCGTCCCCGCCGTGTTCCCGGGAGGCCCAGGGAGGAGCCATGACGACGCCGGACGCGACCTACGAGGAGATCACGGCCCGCGGTCCGGAGGCGATCGTCGCAGCGATCGCGGCCTCCCGCGGTCGGGCCAGGATCCGGTTCCGGACGCTGTTCGTCCTGACCTGGCTCATCCTCGTCGGGGGCCTGGTCATCGCGATCGGGTCGACGGGACGGATCGACCAGGGCTTCCTCGAGACCTGGGGCCCGTACATCATCGGCGGCGTCCCGATCACCATCGTGGTCTCGGTGTGCGCGATCTTCTTCGCCACGATCTTCGCCGTCTTTGGCGCCCTGGGGCGGCTGTCGACGGTGTCGCCCATCTACGCCATCGCGACGCTCTACGTCTCGCTGGTCCGGGGCACGCCCCTCATCGTCCAGGTGTTCTTCATCTTCTCGGCGTTGCCCGAGTTCGGGATCGTCCTGCCGGCGTTCGTGGCGGGCGTGTTCGCGCTCGCGTTCAACTACGGCGCCTACCTGACCGAGATCTTCCGGGCGGGAATCCAGGCGGTCCCGCGCGGCCAGGTGGAGGCTGCGGCGGCGCTGGGCATGACCGAGCGCTCGACGATGCGCCGGATCGTGCTGCCGCAGGCCATCCGGATCGTCATTCCCGCGATCGGCAACGACTTCATCTCGATGACCAAGGACTCCGCGCTGGTGTCCTTCGTCGGCCTCCAGGAGCTGTTCTGGCGGGCACAGACGGTGGGCAGCGCGCACTTCGAGAACTTCCAGACGCTGCTGGTGGCAGCGCTCGTGTACTGGGTGATGACGATCGTCTTCTCGTTGTTCCAGGAGCGGCTGGAGAAGCGGATGGCGCAGAGCGAGGTGCGATTGTGACGGCCATCGACGAGCGCGACCCCTACGCGAAGCCGGGGGCGCTGACCCCGGCCGGTGCCGAGCCGATCGTTCGGGTGCTCGCCCTGGAGAAGTTCTACGGCGCGAACCACGTCCTGCGGGGCGTGACGCTCGAGGTCTACCCGCGCGAGACGATCTGCCTGATCGGCAAGTCGGGCTCGGGCAAGAGCACGCTGCTCCGCTGCATCAACTTCCTCGAGGAGCCGACGGTGGGGGCGATCGAGGTCGACGGGCTTCGCGTGGACGCCGACCCGCTCCACGCACGGAGCCGCCAGCATCGCGAGCAGATCCGCCAGATCCGGCTGCGCGCCCAGATGGTGTTCCAGGAGTTCAACCTGTTCCCGCACCTGAAGGTGATCGACAACCTGATCGAGGCGCCCGTCCGGGTCAAGCGCGTGCCACGGGACGAGGCCATCGCGACGGCCGAGAAGTACCTCGACAAGGTCGGGTTGTCGGAGAAGCGCGACGAGTACCCGGGACGCCTCTCGGGTGGCCAGAAGCAGCGCGTGGCGATCGCCCGGGCGTTGACCATGGAGCCCAGGGTCCTGCTGTTCGACGAGCCGACCTCGGCGCTCGACCCGACGCTCGTCGGCGAGGTGCTCAACGTCATGGAGGAGCTCGCCCACGAGGGCGCCACGATGATCGTGGTGACCCATGAGATGGCGTTCGCGCGCGAGGCCGCGGATCGCGTCTACTTCATCGAAGAGGGCGTGTTCGTCGAGGCCGGGCCGTCGGAGCAGGTGATCGGGAACCCGACCGACCCGCGGACACGGGAGTTCCTTGCCCGGACGCTCGGCGAGGCGCACGTCAGCGAGGTCGCGGCCGCGGCCCACGGCGCGTAGCGCCCCGGGCTCGGCGAGCGCAACCGACCGCCCGCGTATCATCGCGGGCATGGCCTCCCTCACGCGTGCCGACGTCGAGCATGTCGCCTACCTCGCCCGCCTCGGGCTGACGGGGGAGGAGCTCGACCGGCTCGAAGGGCAGCTCAACCACATCCTCGACCAGTACGCGAAGCTCGCCGAGCTGGACACGGACGCGATCCCGCCCACGGCCCAGACGATCGAGCTCGAGAACATCCTGCGCGAGGACGTGGCGCGCCCGTCGATGGCGGTCGAGGATGTGCTCTCGAACGCGCCCGAGCGCGACGGCGCCTTCTTCGTGGTGCCGGCCATCCTCGGCGGCGACTGAGCGGGCGGCCGATGCCGGGCCACGATGACCTCACGCGCCTGCCGGCCCACGCGCTCGCGGCGCGGCTGCGCGCGGGCGAGGCGACGTCGCGCGAGATCGCCGAGGCGCACCTGGCTCGCGCCCACGCCACGAACCCGGGGCTCAACGCGTGGCTCATGATCGACGACGAGCGGGCGCTGGGCGAGGCCAATTCGGCGGATGCGCGCCTGTCGACGGCGCGGGCCGACGGTAACGCGGCCGTGGACGCGCTCCACCCGCTGCTCGGGATCCCGGTCGCGCTCAAGGACCTGGTCTCGGTGGCCGGCGGCCAGTGCACGGCCGGATCGCGCATCCTGGAGGGCTACCGGGCGCCGTTCGACGCGCACGTCACCGAACGGCTGCGGGCGGCCGGCGCCGTCATCCTCGGCAAGACCAACATGGACGAGTTCGCCATGGGCTCGTCCACGGAGCATTCCGCGTTCGGCCCCACCGCGAACCCGTGGGACCTCGACCGCGTCCCGGGCGGCAGCAGCGGTGGCTCGGCGGCGGCCGTGGCCTCGTACCAGGCCCCGCTCGCGATCGGCACCGACACGGGCGGCTCCATCCGCCAGCCGGCCGCCATGTGTGGCGTGGTCGGGATGAAGCCGACCTACGGGCGGGTCAGCCGGTACGGGATCGTCGCCTTCGCCAGCAGCCTCGACCAGATCGGGCCGATCGCGCGCGACGTGACCGACGCCGCGGCCCTCCTCCACGCCGTGTCCGGTCGCGACGAGCGGGATTCGACCTCCGCGGCGCAACCCGTCCCCGGCGACCTGCTGCGCCTGCCGGCGTCCGACGACGAGGCCGCCTCGTGGCTGCGCGGACGTCGGTTCGGGCTGCCACGGGAGTACCTCGTCGCGGGCATGGAGCCAGGCGTCGAGGCCCGGGTTCGCGAGGCGGCAGCGGCGCTCGAGGGCGCGGGCGCGACCGTCGAGGCGGTGAGCCTGCCCCACACCGACTACGGGCTGGCCGCGTACTACATCGTCGCCCCGGCCGAGGCGTCGGCGAACCTCGCCCGGTACGACGGGGTGCGCTTCGGTTCCAGCGATCGCGGCGGCGACGGCTACCTCGCCAACTACCTGGCCACGCGGGGTGCCGGGTTCGGTCCCGAGGTCAAGCGCCGGATCATGCTCGGCACCTACGCGCTGTCGGCCGGCTACTACGACGCGTTCTACCTCAAGGCCCAGAAGGTGCGCACGCTGATCAAGCGCGACTTCGACCGGCTGTGGGACCAGGGGTTCGACGCGCTGGTCACGCCGACCTCGCCGTCGGTCGCCTTCGGGATCGGTGCCCGGACTGCCGACCCCGTCCAGATGTACCTGTCCGACGTGTGCACGCTGCCGGTCAACATGGCCGGGCTGCCCGCCATCTCCGTCCCGTGCGGGCTGTCCGATGGCCTGCCGGTGGGGTTGCAGCTGATCGGGGCGGCCTGGTCCGAGGCGTCGCTGGTCCGCGCGGCCCGGGCGTACGAGGGGGTCACGGCCGGAGCGGCGTGGCGGGCGGTCGAGCCGCGCGACCTGGCGGCGCTCCTGGATCCGGCCGTCCGGTCGCCGGTCACGCGGTTCGCGACATCGGCGACGACCGGCTAGGTCGGACGGCTCTCGATCCGGCCGTCCGGGGCCGCGATCATCACCGGCGGAGGTGGCGTACATGCTCAAGCGGATCATCGTCGGGTCCACGATCGCGGCGGCCGGCTGGGCCGCGTTCTACGCGGCGGGACGATGGCGGGCGACGTGGGGGGTCGATCCCTCGGAGACCGAGCGGCCGTTGCCGGGCGACGACCTGGTCCCGGTCGCGGCGGCCGTCGACACCCGCGGGATCACGATCGACGCCCCGCCCTCGGCGGTCTGGCCGTGGCTGGTCCAGATGGGTTACGGGCGGGCCGGCTGGTACAGCTACGACCGGCTCGACATGCGCGGCAGGAGCGCCGACCGGATCCATCCCGAGTGGCAGGGGCTCGCGGTGGGCGACGTCATGGCGACCGATCCGGGCGGCGGGTTCGTGGTTCGCGAGCTCGTGCCGGAGCGCGCCCTGGTGGTCTTCGCCGACAGCGACCTCGTGGCCGAGCAGCGCGGGACGGCGGGCATCGAGGCGCCGGTGGCCGAGCTGCCGTTGGCCGAGGCGCCGGTGGGCGAGGCGGCGGTGACCAAGCTGCCGGTGGCCGAGGCGCCGGTGGCCGAGGCGGCGGTGACCAAGCTGCCGGTGGCCGAGGCGCCGGGTCTCGCCGCGTCCGGCCGATTCATGGGCGCCGCAATGCCGCCGCGGTTCGGGGCCTCGTGGGCGTTCGTGCTCGAGCCGGCGGGCGACGGGCAGACGCGCCTGATCGAGCGGGTCCGCTTCGGGATGGAAGGCCAGTCCCGCGGCTCGCGGATGCTCGGCCCGACGCTCGGGTTCGGGGTGTTCGTCATGGTCCAGCGCCAGCTGCGGGGCATCCGCGACCGGGTCGAGGCCGCGGGGCGGCAACCGGTGCCGGTGATGGCCGAGCCCGACATGGGGGTCGCGAGGCCGGAGACAGGCCCGGTGCCGGCAACGGCCGCGACAGCCTGACGCTATCGAGATCCGGCCGGACCACCGTCGGCTCGCCGGGCTCGCCCGGCCGCCAGCGAGCCGGCCGCCCGCCGGGCGAGCCGGGCCGCCGACCGGTCCCGACGCCCGACGGTCTCGCCGCCCCAGGTCGATCGCCAGCAGCGATCAACCCCGCCTGGGCGCCATCAAGTCGCCGCCGCCCCCGGCGATCGCCAACAGCGATCATTTCGGCACCTGGTCGCCGCCGCCCCAGGGCGATCGCCAGCAGCGATCACTTCCCACCTTGGCGACGCCGCCGCTCCCCGGCGATCGCCAGCAGCGATCACTTCCGGCACCTGGTCGCCGCCGACGCCGTCCTGCGCTCGCGATCATCGCCAGCAGCGATTGGCGACGGCGCTGGAGCCACGCGGTCGGCGGCGGGGAAGCCGTTGGGCCGCAAAGCGTTCGCTCCTGGCGATGGCGCCGGCGGGTCTTTCGCTCCTGGCGATGGCGCCGGGCGGGTCTTCGGCCCGGGCCTGCAACCCCGCACGGCGCGTGCCCACGAGAGGCCCGGTGCCGTACCCTTGGCGATGATGACCGCTGACCCGACGACCGCCGCCGCCCGTCTGCCGCTCGCCGAGCGCGCCCTCGCCCAGCGCGTCCTCGCCGTTCCGCCGTCGGGGATCCGCCGCTTCTTCGACATCCTGGCCACGATGGACGACGTGATCAGCCTCGGCGTGGGCGAGCCCGACTTCGACACGCCACGCGAGATCGTCGAGGCCGGCGTCGAGAGCCTGCGCGAGGGGCGCACCCACTACACGTCCAACTACGGCACGATCGAGCTCCGGCGAGCCCTGTCGACCCATCTCGAGGGGCGGTACGGTGTCCGCTACGACCCGGCGACCGAGATCCTGATCACCGTCGGCGCGTCCGAGGCGGTCGATCTCGCGTTGCGGGCGACCTGTGACCCGGGCGACGAGGTGATCCTCCACGAGCCCTCGTACGTCGCGTACGTGCCGGCGATCGTGTTCGCCGGCGGGACCGTGGTCCCGGTCGCCACCCGGTTCGAGGACGACTTCGCGCTCGACCCTGCCGCCGTCGAGGCGGCGGTGACGCCCCGCACCAAGGCGCTGTTCCTGGGCTACCCGGCCAACCCCACCGGCGCCGTGCTCGACGATGCCGTGCAGGACGAGCTGGCCCGGATCGCGCGCGACCACGACCTGCTCGTGTACAGCGACGAGATCTACGACCGCCTCGCCTATGGGACGTACCGGCACCGGGCGTTCAGCGCGCTGCCCGGGATGCACGATCGGACCGTGCTCATGGGCGGCTTCTCCAAGGCGTATGCGATGACCGGTTGGCGCGTCGGCTGGCTGTGCGCCCCGGCGCCGATCCTCGAGGGGATCGTCAAGGTCCACCAGTACGGGATCATGTCCGCCCCGTCCGTCGCCCAGGACGCCGCGCTGGCCGCGCTTCAGGACGGTGAGCCGGCGGTCCAGGCGATGGTGGCCGAGTACGACCGCCGCCGCCGGCTGCTGGTGGACGGGCTCAACCGGATCGGGCTGCCCACGTTCGAGCCGCGTGGCGCCTTCTACGCGTTCCCGAAGATCAGCTCCACCGGCCTCTCCTCGGACGAGTTCACCGAGCAGCTGCTGCGCGACGAGCGGGTCGCCGTGGTGCCGGGGAGCGCCTTCGGGCCGTCGGGCGAGGGCCACGTCCGCATGTGCTACGCGACGGCGTACGAGCAGCTCGAAGAGGCGCTCGCGCGGATCGGGCGGTTCGTGGAGCGGGTGCGCCCGGCCTGAGCGGCGCCCGACGTCCGGGGGGCCGGTTCGCACGGCCCGGCGGTGACCTTCGTCCCTTCCTCGATCGGGTCACCGGCGCGCACGCTCGTGGCTCCGGGACCGTGACCCGGCGGTTGGCCGCGTCCCCCCGATGGAGGTGTGCCATGACGCATGCGCTGGTCGTCCATCACGACATCGACCTTGCCGACCAGGAGGTCGAGTCGCTCCGCCGTTTCGGCTACGAGGTATCGCAGTGCAGCGGGCCGACCGCCAGCAGCTGCCCGATCCTCAACGGCGGCGCCTGCGAGCTCGCCGGCCTGGCCGACGTCCTCGTCTACGACGCGTTCGCGAGCGGCGATGCGGCCGGCTCGGGCGCGCTCATCAGCGGGCTGCGCGAGCTGCATCCGGACGTGCCGATCGTGGTGACGACGCCCGGGATCGGGTACTCGTGGGAACCCGCCGGCGACCCCGGCGTCGTCGAGCTCCAGGGCCAGCCGACCGGGGCGAACCTGCACCAGGCGATCCAGCAGGCGATCTCGGGGCTCGGCGCGGCCGGCACGAAGTCGGACTGACGCCACTGCTGGTTGCCGCCTCCCGTCGGCCGCCGGCTCGGCGCCGGTCCCGGCACACGGAGCGTGCCGCCGTCGGGTCGCGGCCCGTGTGCGAAACTGGCGGCCATGGTCGGCGCCATCCTCCTGCTGTCGGGCTTCGTCGCCATCACGCACGGCTCGTGGCGCGGCTACGAGGCGGCGCGGTCGGCCCTGACCCCGGTGCTGCGCGACGGTGACGAGACGAGATCGCTGATCGACGCGACGCGTCCGGTCCACACCCGCACCCGGGTCAGGATCGCGGCCCGCAACGGCGTCGTCGCGCTCGCCTGGATCTGCGTCGCGATGTACGGCCTGTACCTGGTGAGCGCCGGTGCGGCGGTGCTCGGGTGACGGTCGCGGCGGAGCTCGTCGACGGCGTTCTCGCCCGGTACGAGGCCGTCATCGGGATCGAGGTCCACTGCCAGCTCCGGACGGCGTCGAAGATGTTCTGCGGCTGCTCCACCGCGTACGACGGGGCGCCGCCCAACACGCACGTCTGCCCGGTCTGCCTGGGCCTGCCCGGCGCCCTGCCGGTCATCAACCGCCGGGCCGTCGAGCTCGTGATCGCAACCGGCATCGCGATCGAGGCGGCGATCCCCGAACGCACCCAGTGGGAGCGCAAGAACTACTTCTACCCCGACCTGCCCAAGGGCTACCAGATCAGCCAGTACGCGATCCCGCTCGCGGGTAACGGCCGCCTCGCCATCGAGACGTCGCAGGGCCCGTTCACCGTCCGGATCACCCGCGCCCACCTCGAGGAGGACACGGCCAAGCTTCTCCACGGCGACGCGGCCGGGCCGTCGGGCCGGCGAACCACGCTGATCGACTTCAACCGCTCAGGGGCACCGCTCATGGAGATCGTGACCGAGCCCGACATCCGGACGGCCGAGCAGGCCCGCCGGTACGCGGAGGAGCTCCAGCTCCTGCTGCGGGCGATCGGTGTCAGCGATGCCGACATGGAGCGCGGCCAGCTGCGGGTGGAGGCGAACGTGTCGCTTCGGGCGCGCGGCGAGACGGCGTTCGGGACACGGGTCGAGGTCAAGAACATGAACTCGTTCCGGGCGGTCGAGCGGGCGATCTCGTTCGAGATCGAGCGTCAGGGCGCCGCCCTCGACGGCGCGGAGCGCTTGGAGATGGAGACGCGCGGCTGGGACGACGGGCGGCAGGCGACGTACCGGATGCGCTCCAAGGAGACGTCCGAGGACTATCGCTACTTCCCCGAGCCGGATCTGCCGCCGCTGCGCGTCGAGGCCGACTGGATTGCGACGATCCGAGGCACGCTGCCCGAGCTGCCGGCGGCGCGCCGCGCCCGCTATGTCGCGCTGGGCATCACGGACTACGACGCGGCGGTCATCGTCGCGGACCCCTCGATGACGAGCGCGTTCGAGGCGATCGCGGTGGCCGGTGCCACGCTGCCGGCGAAGGAGATCGCGAACTTCGTGACCGGCGCCCATGCCCGAGCCGTCAAGGCGTCGGGGCTCAACGCCGCCGGCACCGCGGGCGCCTCGTCACCGGCCGGTCTCGCCACGCTGCTGCGAGCGATCGTCGAGGGCCAGGTCTCGCGGTCCGTCGGGCGCGACCTCATCGAACGCCATCTCGCCGAGGGGGTGACCGCGGACGATCTGCTGGCCGCCGCGGGACCCGGCCCGATCGCGGACGACGCGGCGCTGCTCGGCCACATCGAGGCCGTGATGGCGGCCAACCCGCGGGCGGTCGCGGACTATCGGTCGGGCAAGCCGGTCGTCGGCTTCTTCGTCGGCCAGGTGATGAAGGTGACGAAGGGCGCCGCCGACGCCTCACGGGTCGCGGCGTTGCTCGGCGAGCGGCTGGATCAGGGACGCTGACCCCATGAGCGCCGTCGGGCTGGTGCTGCTGCTCGTGGGTATCGGTTTGATCGTGTTCGGCATCGTCCGAACGCGCGGGCCGTACCGGCGGTACATGGCGCTCCGCGAGCAGGACGCCAACATCGCGCGCTACGAGGCATGGCGCGGAGGGGTCCGCAACGACGGCAAGACCGGGGCCTCGGTCGCGATGGAGATCCTCCGTCGCCAGCTGTACCAGGGCGTCGCGATCATCGTCGTCGGGGGCATCTGCATCGTCGCCGGTCTGATCGCCGGCTGACGGCGCGCCGACGGCGCGCCCGGGCCGCCGGTTCGGCTCAGGGTCGTGGTCGGCGTGGGAAGCGACGGATCTCGATCGCCGTGCAGCGATCCATCACGACCCGGATACCGGCCGCGGCCGCGATCGCGGCGGCTTCCCAGCTGACGATCCCGAGCTGCAGCCACAGGCAGCCCGCGCCGACGGCGACCGCCTCGCGCGCGTGGGCCGGGCACGCGGCCGCGTTGCGGAACACGTCGACGATGTCGACCGGCCCCTCGGCGGCGACCGCCGCGGCGAGATCCGGGTAGCACCGGCGGCCGAGCACCTCGTCCGTCCGGGGATGCACCGGAACCACGTCGTAGCCTGCGGCCAGCAGCTGGGCCATCACGCCGTAGGAGGGCCGCGACGGCCGCGCCGAGGCGCCCACCACGGCGATCCGACGCGCGTCCTGGAGCTCGCGCGCAATCCCGGCATCGTCGAGGAGCGCGACCGACCCCCGACCCTCGTGGAGGTCGAGCATGGCGCGGACCCGATCCCGATCGAGCGAATCGCTCACCGACGCTCCTGCCCTGGCGCCGTCCCGGCCGAACGTCGGCGTTGGGCGTGCCGTCACGATCATGGCACGGCGGCCGCGCGCAGGGTCTCCGCGATCCCCGGGGCATGGGGTAGCCTGATCGTCGTGATGACACCCACCCCGACGATGCCCCCGTGCCGCCGCATGTCCCGCTGAGCCTGGACGTGTCGGATCCCAGCGCGCCGCCCGAGGGCGCCTCCGCCCCGATCGTGATCGTGGGTGCCGGCCTGGCGGGGCTCACCGTCGCCCTCCATCTCGCCGAGCGGCACCGGGTGATCGTGCTCGCCAAGCGCGCCTTCAACGAGGCGGCCACGGCGCGCGCCCAGGGCGGCATCGTGGGGGTTCTCGGCAGCGACGACAGCGTCGAGCTCCACGTTCACGACACGCAGGTCGCGGGCGCGGGCCTGGTCGACGAGCACGCCGCCCGGTTCATCGCCGAGCACAGCGCGGCCGCCATCGGCTGGCTCGTGGACCAGGGCGTCCCGTTCTCGCCGGACCCCAACGGGCCGATGGGCCTCCACCTCACCCGCGAGGGCGGCCACGCGGTCCGGCGCATCGCCCACGCCGCCGATGCCACCGGCCAGGCGATCCACGAGGTGCTGCTCGCCAAGGCACGCAGCCACGCCAACATCACCCTCCGCGAGCGCTGGATGGCCCTCGACCTGGTGACGTCGCGCCACCTGCGGCGCGACGAGGTCGAGCGCTGCTACGGGGTGTACGTGCTCGACATCGACAACGGGCGGGTCGAGACGCTGCCTGCCGCGGCCGTGGTGCTCGCGACCGGCGGCGTGGGCAAGGTCTACCGCTACACGACCAACCCCGAGACCTCCACCGGCGACGGGATTGCGATGGCCTGGCGGGTGGGCTGCCGGATCGCCAACATGGAGTTCATCCAGTTCCATCCGACCTGCCTCTACCACCCCGTCGAGCGCAGCTTCCTGATCACCGAGGCGTTGCGCGGCGAGGGCGCCCAGCTCAAGCTCCCCGACGGCACCCGGTTCATGGCCCAGCACGACGAGCGGATGGAGCTCGCCCCGCGTGACATCGTGGCCCGCGCGATCGACTTCGAGATGAAGCGGCACGGCCTGGACCACGTCTGGCTCGACGCCACGCACCTGGGCGAGGCGTTCCTCAAGGAGCACTTCCCGACGATCCACGCGCGGTGTCTCGAGCTCGGCATCGACATCGCGCGCGATCCGATCCCGGTGGTCCCGGCGGCGCACTACACGTGCGGTGGCGTGGTGACCGATCTCGACGGCCGGACCGACCTGCCCGGGCTGTACGCGGTGGGGGAGGCGAGCTACACGGGCCTCCACGGCGCGAACCGGCTCGCCAGCAACTCGCTGCTCGAGTGCATCGTGGTGGGCCGCACCTGTGCGGCGGTCATCGATGCCGGCCCGCCCGTGGCCGAGACGGCGCTTCCCGCCTGGGATGAGAGCCAGGTCGAGGACGCCGACGAGCAGGTCGTGATCTCGCACAACTGGGACGAGCTGCGGCTGACGATGTGGAACTACGTCGGCATCGTGCGCACGACCAAGCGCCTCGAGCGGGCGCTCCACCGGATCCGGCTGCTGAGCGACGAGACCGACGAGTACTACGCGCAGTTCCGCGTCAGCCGTGACCTGCTCGAGCTGCGCAACCTGCTCACGACGGCCGAGCTGGTCGTCCGCTCGGCGCTGTCACGCCACGAGAGCCGCGGCCTCCACTACAGCCGCGACTACCCGACCACGCTCCCCGCGACGCTGCCAACGGTCCTCGTGCGGGACACGCCGCGCCGCACCTGATCCCTCGCTCGTCACCGGCTCCTGCGCCGACACCGCGCCCAACAGGCGGCGAGCAAGGGCTGCGCGCAAGGGCTGCGAGCGACGAGCCCCGAGCCCCGAGCCCCGAGCCGTCGCTGGCGGCGGGGTGCAGCGGGGTGCGGCCAGGCCATTGGCGATCCGCCGGCGCTCAGCCTTCGACGATCCGCATCGAGAAGTCGACCGCGCGGACGTGCTTGGTCAGCGCACCCACCGAGATCCGGTCGACACCGGTGGCGGCGATCTCGCGCATCGCCGCCAGCTCCGCGCCGCCGGAAGCCTCGAGCAACGCTCGGCCGGCCGTGACCCGGACCGCGTCGCGCATCGCGTCGAGGGTGAAGTTGTCGAGCAGGATGCTGGTCGCCCCGGCCGCGAGCGCGGTCTCCAGCTGATCCAGCCGCTCGACCTCGATCTGGATCGGAACCTCCGGCCCGGCCCCCAGCGCCCGGGCCGCCGCCAGCGCCTGGGCCACGCCCCCGGCAGCCGTGATGTGGTTCTCCTTGATCAGGATCCCGTCCCACAGCGCGACGCGCTGGTTGGCGCCGCCGCCGACCCGCACCGCGTACTTCTGGGCGAGACGCAACCCCGGGATCGTCTTGCGGGTGTCGAGCACCTCGCAGCCGCGAGGGTTGGGCGACGCGCCCTCGATCGCGCGCGCGTAGCGCCGGGCCGCGGTCGCGGTGCCGGACAGGAGCTGGAGGAAGTTGAGGCCCGGGCGCTCCGCAGAGAGCAGGGCTCGCGCGCCGCCGTGCATCTCGAGCACGGTCGAATCGGCCGCCATGTCGTCGCCGTCTGCATGGGCCCAATGAAACGACGCCGCGGCGTCGAGCGCCCGGACGCACCCCTCGAGCCAGTCGCGACCGCACAGCACGGCGGCCTCCCGGACGCGGATCCGGGCGGTGGCCGGCCCGTCCGGGACGAGCGCGGCCGTCCAGTCACCGGTGCCGATGTCCTCGGCCAGGGCGTCGCGGACGTTCCGTGCCCGCGCCGCCTCCAGCGTCTCGTTCGCCTCGAGCGGGGTGTAGGCGGTCATCGGCACCCGCGTGATCTACGCCGAGCCCAGGTGGGCGACGTGGCCGCGGTACGCGGGGACCACGCTCTCGGGATGCTCCGCCACGAACGACAGCATGCGGTCGATCGGTCGCAGCGCCTTGACCCGGGTCGCCTCTGGGACTGCGACCTCGCCGGCGCCCGTCTCGAGCGCCCGGATCACGCCGGCCACGCTGTTCATCGCCATCCACGGGCAGTGGGCGCAGCTCTTGCAGGTCGCGCTGTCGCCGGCGGTGGGTGCCTCGATCAGCGTCTTGCCCGGGGCCAGCTGGCGCATGCGGTGGAAGATCCCGTTGTCGGTCGCCACGATGTACTCGGGCGCCGTGCCGTCGATGACCGCCTTGAGCAGCTGCGACGTCGACCCCACCACGTCCGCCTGCTCGACCACCGGCGCCGGCGACTCGGGGTGGGCGAGCACCATCGCCTGCGGGATGCTCGGCGCGCAGCAGCTCGAGCTCGATCCCCTTGAACTCCTCGTGGACCACGCAGGCGCCCTGCCACAGCAGCATGTCGGCGCCGGTCTCGCGGCGGATGTACTCGCCCAGGTGGCGGTCGGGCGCCCAGAGCACCTTCTCGCCCCGGTCCGCGAGCTCGCGCACGATGGCGAGCGCGCAGGACGAGGTCACCATCCAGTCGGCGCGCGCCTTGACCGCCGCGCTGGTGTTGGCGTACACGACCACGGTGCGATCGGGGTTGGCGTCGCAGAACGCGGCGAACTGGTCGGGCGGGCAGCCGAGGTCGAGCGAGCAGGTCGCGTCGAGGTCGGGCATCAGGACCCGCTTGTCGGGGCTCAGGATCTTCGAGGTCTCGCCCATGAACCGGACGCCCGAGACGACCAGGGTGCGCGCCGGGTGATCGCGCCCGAAGCGGGCCATCTCGAGCGAGTCGGCCACGCAGCCGCCGGTCTCGAGGGCCAGGTCCTGGATGTCGCCGTCGGTGTAGAAATGGGCGACCAGCACCGCGTCGTGCTCGCGCAGCAGCTCGGCGGCCCGTGCTCTCTGCGCAGCTCGCTCGGCCGGGCTCGGCGTGAGCGGCACGCGTGCCCACGCCTGCGCGATGCCGTCGAGACCGGCGGCATCGGGCTTGCGGAAGTCGACCTGGATGGTGGCCATGACGTTGGGGCGCCTCGCGTGCGACGAGATCGTGCCGGGGCTGGATTGGACCGGGCGATCGATCTGATCGTAGCGCGGGGTCGGGAGGCGTGCGCCCGTGACCGCGGGGTCGGGAGGCGTGCGCCCGTGACCGCGGGGCCGCACGGGGTGTAGGGTCGCCGAGCAGCACGCAGGGGTGCGACGCTCAAGCATGAGAAGCCAGGTCATCAGCGTCCTCGCGGCCGTCCTGGTCGCCGCGTGCTCGCCCGCCCCGCCGACCACCTCGCGCCCGTCGCCGACCGGGCCGCCATCGATGGCGGACGGCGACCCCTGCCCGGTGACGCTCCCGGTGCCGGCCGCACCCGGGGAGGAGCGACCGTTCGGGTCGGGTTCCAACGCCTACGGCAACGACGAGCTGTGGGTCGTGTCGCTGTCCCCGGACGGCGTGCTCCGCGCGGATGCCGGCTGGGGATCTGCATCAAGAGCGACGGCTCGATCGACGTGAAGTTCGGCTGGTGGCGGCTGACGCCAGGGACGCTGACCATCACCGGCCGGCGACTCGATGGTGATGCGCCGCCACTGCAGGCGTCGATCCCGGACGGCTACGGTTCGAGCGGGTTCCAGCCGAGCGGAGTGGTCTTTCCGACCGAGGGCTGCTGGGAGATCCGTGGGGCCGTCGACGACGCGACCCTGACGTTCGTGGCGCTGGTGCTTCAGTCCTGAACGCGCGAACCCGGCCGGGCGCTGGCACCGGCCGGGTTCGTGATGGAGCGAGGGCCGCCCCTCAGCCAGCGGGCGTCAGCCAGACCCGGTACTCGGTCACGTTCTCGGGTGAGCCGTCCTTCGCCGAGAGGTCGAACACCCGGAGCGTCCCGTACTGCGCCTTGCTCACGGTGTACGAGAGGTCGATGTGGAACGAGCCCCAGCAGCCGGTACCGCACGACGCCATGACCTGCTCGTCGACGAGCACCTTGCCGTTCGCGTTCAGCAGCCGCACCCGGAACGTCGCCTCGAACACGTTGGCGATCCCGCTCACGCGTCCCGGGTTGCCGATCGAGGCGCCCCAGGCCGGCCGGTCGACGAAGATCGCGGGCAGCTGATCCTGGAAGTCCGCGCGACCCACGGCATGGTCGAGGACCACCCCTTCACCGCCGAACACGGTGACGGGCGTGCCGTCAAGCTTGAACAGCACGCCGTCCACGCTCGAGAACTGGCTGAGCGTGTAGACGACCTGGGCCAGGCGGCCGAGAACCGACGCGCTTCCGCCGCCCGACGCGAACTCGCCCGACAGGTCGACCGTGGCCACGCGGCCCGAGATCGTGACGCCGAGCAGCTTCGTCCCATCGGGCACCGCGGTGTACATCGCCGGCCGGCCCGCCAGCTCGTCGGCATTCGGACCGTCGAGCAGCGCGCGCATCGCCGCTGCGGCGACGGCCTTGGTCGCGGGCACCTCCCGCAGCACCGGGACCAGCCCGGCGTTGTCGGTGAAGCTGCCCAGGAAGAAGTAGGCGCGCACGATCGTCGTCGCGGGGGCGTCGGCGTCGGCGTGGTGGGCGCGGCGCTGGGTTCCTCGGAACCGGGTGACGACGCCGTGGCAGCCGGCGTCCCGGACGGGCCGGGCGACGGCACCGTGGACGGCGCGACATCCGAGGGCGACGGGCCGATGGACGGCTCGCCGGTGATGGCCGGTGTCGCCGGGGTCCCGATGGCACCCGTGCCCGAACTGCAGGCGGCGACGGCGGCAAGCAGCAGGACCGCGAGGATTCGGGCGGCCGACGTCGCGGCGGACGGCGCCCTGGACGAGCGGCCGGTGAACGGGGCGGTGGATCGATGACGGAAGCGGATCATGGCCCGGGGCTCCCAGTGGGTTCCGATACCCCAGGAGCGTCGTCCACGCCCGTGTCGGGACCATCGCCGGCCGGTAACGATCCGGTCACAGGGAGGGTCAGCGCGAACACCAGCCCGCCGCCCGGCCGGCGCCGGGTGCGAAGCGTGCCGCCCAGCAGCGCGGCGTGCTCGGCGGCGATCGCGAGCCCCAGCCCCGTGCTGCCCTGGGTTCGAGCCGGGTCCGCCGTGTAGAACCGATCGAACAGGTGCTCGAGCGCCTCTCCGTCGACGCCCGGCCCGCGATCGGCCACCACCACCACGACACCGTCGAGCGTCGGCACGACCGCGACCTCGACCGGCGACCCGGGGGCGTGGCGACGGGCGTTGTCGAGCAGGTTGCCCAGGATCCGGTCGAGTCGTCGCGATTCGGAATGGACGAGCACGGGTGCATCCGGCAGCGACACGGTGGCCTCGGGCAGGCGGGCGGTCACCACCGCCGTGACCACGCGCCCGAGGTCGATGGGCTCCAGGCTCGGCTGCTCCACGCCGGCGTCGAAGCGCGAGATCTCCATCAGGTCTGCGACCAGGTCGCGCAGCCGCCGGACGTCGCCCACCAGGAGCTCGGCGGTCCGCCGCTGGGCCGGCGGCAGGTCGTCGAGGCCGGCCTCGATGATCGATGCCTCGGCGACCAGCGCCGTGAGCGGTGTGCGCAGCTCGTGCGACACATCGGCCACGAACTGCTGGTTCTGGCGTCGGGCGGCCTCCAGCCGATCGACCGTCGAAGCCAGCGCGGCGGCCATCTCGTTGAAGGCGGCCGCCCAGCGCCCGAACTCGTCGCGGCCACCCTCGGGGACCCGGGCGGCGAGGTCCCCGGCCCCGATCCGCCGGGCGGCGCTCGCCGCCGCGTCGACCGGTCGCAGGATCCCGCGGGCGATGACGCGGGCCGTCACGAGCGCCACCGCCACCGCCGCGATCGCGGCGGCGAGGAGCCCGAGCCGGAGCTGGCCGAGCGCGGTCTCGACGTCGGACGCCTCGAACACGAAGTACAGGTCCGGGGGGCCGCCCTGGCGACCGCCGACGATCAGCACCGGCCGACCCGCGAGCGTCTGCCACGCATAGCCGAGGTCGCCGCCGGCGACGATCGCGCGCAGCTCGGGCGACACCTGGTCGAGGGCTCCCGGCATCGAGTCGGGCTCGGCCACGACCCCGTTGCCGAAGTCGGCGATCGTCGCCGTGTCGCCGCCGAGGGCGAAGGCATCCGGCAGGCCGCTGGCCCGGAACGAAGCCGGGTCCGTCGGTGGCGGCACGGCCCCGGGCAGCAGCACCGAGAGGTCGTAGTTGGCCTGCTGGCGTGCGTCGGCGACCAGCCGGTCGCGCAGCGACGCATCGACGAATGCGTACACGCCGATCCCGATCGCGGCCACGGTCAGCGCGACCAGCGCCACCAGCACGACGGTGAGCCGGCTTCGGATCCCTCGCATCGGCGACGGGCCTCGCTGGTGCCCGGTCAGGCGGCCGGGCGGGCGGCCTTGTAGCCGGCGCCGCGGACGGTGAGCACGAGGGCGGGGTTCGCGGGATCATCCTCGACCTTGGCCCGCAGGCGACCGATGGCGACGTCCACCAGGCGCGAGTCGCCGAGGTAGTCGTAGCCCCAGACGTGATCGAGCAGGACGTCGCGGGTGAACACACGACCCGGCTGCCGGGCGAGCTCGGCGAGCAGGTCGAACTCGGTCCGGGTGAGCGGGATCTCGCGGCCTTCGCGCTCCACGCTCCGGCCGCCGAGGTCGATCACCAGCGGTCCGAGACGGATCGCGGGTGTCGCCTCGTCCCCGGGGTCCGCGGTCTCGGGCCCGGCCGTCGGGGAGCGACGACGCAGCGCCGCCCGCACCCGCGCCACCAGCTCCGGCATCTCGAACGGCTTGCGCACGTAATCGTCGGCGCCGGACTCCAGCCCGACCACCACGTCGATGGTGTCCGCGCGCGCGGTCAGCATCACGATCGGGGTCGTGGACTCGCGGCGGATGGCGCGGCACACCTCGAGCCCGTCCATGCGCGGCAGCATGACGTCGAGGAGCACGAGGTCGGGCTGCCCGGCGCGCCAGCGCTCGAGCCCCTCGACCCCGTCCGCCGCGGTGTCGACCGTGAAGCCCGCGGCCCCGAGCCCGAGCGCGGTGACCTCGCGGATCGAGGCGTCGTCCTCCACGAGCAGGATGCGCGCGTCCACGACGTCGAGTATGGCAGCGATGGCGACGGGTTCGAGGTCGCTCAGGGGTGGCGGCGGCGGTCGGCCAGCTCGTCCAGGCGGGCGTCCGAGATCCCGAGATGATGGGCGATCTCATGCTGGACGGTCTCGACCACCTTGGCCCGCCGCGCGGTCTCGGTTCGGTAGTGCTGCTCGATGGTGCCGCGGTAGATGGTGATCCGCGACGGCGTTGCCGCGTGGTCGGCGCCCAGCACCGAGCGAGGGACGCCCTGGTAGAGCCCGTACAGCCCGGGTACGTGGAGCGATTCCAGCTGCGCCGCGGTCGGCCAGTCCTCGATCACGATGGCGACGCTGCCCAGCCGCTCGCGGAAGGCCTCGGGCAGCCCGTCGATCGCCTCGGCGACCCAGTGCTCGAACCGCTCGACGTCGGACGCGTCGGGGCGCGGCTCCCCGGGCTCGCCGGGCTCCCCGGGCTCGCCGGGCTCCCCGGGCTCCCCGGGCTCGCCGGGCTCCCCGGGCGCAGGGTCGTCGTTGCCGTCCATCCGGGCAGGGTACCGGGCCCGCGACCGGGCGACGCGGCCGGGAGATGGGCGACGCGGCCGGCGACGATGGGCGACGCGGCCCGGCGATGGGCGACGCGGCCGGGAGATGGGCGACGCGGCCGGGAGACCGGCACGCGATCGGCGCCGGTTGCGATCAGCCGGAGTGGCGCTCCGCCGCGTGCATCCGGGCGATGAACGCGAGCAGCATCGGGAGGGCCATCTGGGGGTACTCGTTGAGGAGCGACCGGAACTCCCAGGCCGGGACGAGGTAGCAGCTCAGGGGTTCCTCGGCCACGACGGTGGCCGTCCGCCCGTGCCGCTCGATCAGCGCGATCTCCCCGAAGAAGTCGCCCGGCCCGACGGTGGAGACCGCGCCCACGCCCTCGCGCTCCACGCGCGCCCGGCCGCTGATCACGATGAACAGGTTGAGCGCCTGCTCGCCCTCCCGCACGACGGTGTCACCCGGCGCGTACGTCCGGTGCTTGAGATGCGAGACGATTCGCTCGCGGTCCTTGGGCGGCAGACCCGCGAGCAGCGGGATGTCCGGGGCGGGGACGGTCATCGGCACCTCCAGCGGGATCGGTGCCCCATCGTAGGCGCCGGGACGGCCGGTGACCAGATCGTCCCGGCGACAGGTCCTTGACCTCAGGGAGCCGGCGGCATATGGCTCGGGTCGATGCGCAGGGTGCCGTCGGCGATCGCATCGCGCGCTGCCCGGCCAGCTCCGGGGGACACCCCGTCGACGGTCCGCACCAGGGTCTCGGCATCGACGCCCAGGACGAAGATCGTGTCGTCGAGACCGTCGTACCCGGCGCTGACCATGCCGCCGACCGGCGGCAGCAACGGCAGGCCGGCGTGCACCGCGGCCAGCAGCGCGGGATCGATGCAGCTCCGCGCGACGGCGACGCCGCTCGGAAGCAGCCGCAGCTGCCACTCGGCCAGTCGCGCGCTCTCCACGACGACCACCGGCTTCGTCCCGTCGAACACGACGGCCAGGAACCCGGGGTCGTCCTCGTAGGTCGCCTGGAGCTGTTCGAGGGCGTCGGCGGGCGCGCCGGTGAGATCGGTCTCCGCCCGGAGGACCGAGCCCGGGCACATGGTTCGTCCCTCGGCCGGGGCGGGGGTGGAAGCCGGACCCGCCAGGGTTGTCGAGGTGGGCGTCGAGGCGCAGCCGGTCGCCAGCGCGGCGAACAGCGACGCGGTCACGAGGGACACGAGCCGTAGGCGCGGATTCGCGTGCGGCAAGCGCGACCTCGATCCCAGCTCCGGTTCAGTGGCGGGTGGCGGGCGGGGCGACCGTGCCGATCCGCTCGATCCCCGCGAACACGGCCGCGAAGTCGGGCGGCACGTTCGTGGCCGGCGGGGGCATCGAGGCGGCCACCGGAGCCGCCGGCGACGCCGCGGCCGACGCCACCTCGGTCGCCACCGCGGAGACCGCCTTCGTCGCCCGGTCGACCCATCGCGGCAGGAACGCCGATCGCGAGACCGTCCCGGCATCCATGCCGCTCGTCGTGCGCCGCAGCAGCGCCTCGAGCTCGGACCGCAGCCCGAGGGCCACGCCCCAGACCAGGGTCTGGTCCGGCGTCTCGAGCCAGGACATCCGCGCGGCCTTGGCCACATCGTCGAGCGTTGCCGAGCTGTCGAACGTCGCCTTGAGGGTCCGCCGGTACGCGGCCAGCTGCGCCTTCATGACCGCGCCTTCCTGGGTCCTGGAGGCCATGAACCTGGCGAGGAGCCAGGTCACCACGCCGCCGGCCGCGATCCCTGCGCCGATGCCGTAGACGAGCTGCTGGCTCGTGCCATCCGTCGCCGCGACGACGAGTCCCGCGACCACTTCGATGGCGGCGAGTCCCTCCCATTTCCAGCGAGCGATGAACGACAGTCCCTTGAGCCAGCCCTTCCGACGCGCGTAGTTCTCGACGAAGGTTGCGAACCCCAGCGGCGGATGGAACATGGTCGCCCGCTGGGCGCCGATGTAGGTCGGACTTCCTCCGCCGGCGCCGCCCGCGGCGGGCGTGCCACCCGCGACCGAAGGGCCGCCGGTTCCTGGCCCGGCTCCGGGCTGCCCGTCCACCGCCGTCTGCCCGCGCAGCCAGTGCAGGGCGGAGTCCATGTCCTCGGACGTCGGTGCATAGCCGGTCACGTCCTCCACGTGCCTGGCGAACGCCTGGGGATCGGCGAGGACAGCGGCCGGGTTCTGCATCGCCTCGCGCATGAGGCCCAGCATCGGCCCCTTGCTGGCCGCCTCGCTCCGGAGCGCTTCCGGCACGGGCTTGCCGGATCGCTCGAACGCGGCGATGAGCGCGGTCGGCAGGTCCGGTGCCCCCGTGGTCGACAGCGGATCGCGCGGCGTCCCGACCACGAGTCCTGTCGGGCTCTCGGGACCTGCCGCCAGCGCGTTGGCGATGAAGCCCGAGAACTGGGACATCGCGGCCATCGCTGCCATGCCCCGCTCGTCGGCGTCCGCCGCGCCGGTCCGCATCACCGCGTAGGTCCGCAGGTTCGCGAGCAGCCAGGCCTCACCCTCGCCCACGGGCCGGCGGCGATTGAGCAGCACCCGCGCGTCCTCGGTGTCGCCGCCACGGAGCTCGATCCCGACGTGGTGCGCCCCCCTGGCGTCCGGCGTCTCGTCGCGGAACGCGATCTCGTCGCGGCTCGCGAGGTCGAACAGCGCGGCCATGAACGCGGTCGCCGCGTGTCCGCCATCGACGATCGTTGCCGTCGCCGCGGTCATCCCTTCGGGCGGAGCGGGCAGGAGGATCGACGGATCGTCGAGGTACGTCGGGTCACGGCCCGTCGCCCGCCAGCGCAGCACCACCCAGCCGACGACCACAGCGAAGGCCACCAGGCCACCGACGATCGCCTGCATCGCCACCTCCAAACCGATTCCGCTGGGGCACGGACCCCGGTTCCGATTGCGAACGCCCTGGGTGTCGCCCAGCCGTCGAAGGATGCCACTACCCGGCCAGACTCGTTTGCAGCGAGGTCGCCGGGCCTGTCTGGGCAGCCGCCTTTCGCGGATCGCGCCGGTCTGATGCGTGACAGGCTTAGCGGGCGGGGATCGAGCGCTGCGACGGCAGGATCTCGTCCATTCGCGCGGCAATCATGCCTGGCAGGCGTGGAACCCGCGCCTGCCAGGCAGAGCGCGTCGTTCGACCGAACTGCCAAGCGTGCTACGCATCAAAGGGCCACAGAACGCCTCCGCAGTCCCGCCAACTCATTCCCGTCGGGCGAGTGAGCAGCACGCCGCGCCTTGGTGCGAGCACGGCCGATACGCGGGCTTGCCCTGCTGTCGTCAACGGTCGGCCGACATCCCACAGAAGGATCGGCGGGAGCCCCCGTCGGCATCGTCGCCCTGGGCCGTTCGTCCTCGCCCGTCACGAGCCGGCCCTCATCGGTCCGCGCCCGTCCTCGTGGCGCTGCTCCTCGATGGTTCGTTCGGCAAGCGGTTCCGCTTCGAGTCGCTCGTCCGGGATCGGCCGCCCACTCTCGACCGATCTGCCGTAGGTGCCCAGCGCGAGGCGCTCCTCGGCCCGCCCGACGGCGGCTAGTTGCGCGCGCAAGTCGGCCTGCAGAGCCATGGAGACCGACTCCGTCTGCAGGTCGCTCCCGGCGTCCTCCTGCTCGCCAGTCTGTTGGCGCCCAAGGGCCCCTTCGTCCCGAATCTCGGTGCGCAGTCCAGTCAGCGCGGTTTCGATCCGCGCCCGCTCGCGGGCCACGAGTTCGCGTGCCCGTTGCTCGTCCACCATCACCTCCCGGCCGGATCGATCCCGGTCGCTCGCCTGTCGTCGGCCGCGATTCTCCTCCGACCTGGCGGCGTGCGCGCGGGAGGCTGTGGCCAGGGCCGGATCGGGTCTGCGAACCGGCATCGCAAACATGCCTCCGGCGAGGAGTCGAGAAGCGTCTCCGCGGAGATGGCCTGCCCCCGCGCCGTCCTGGTCGGGCTACCACGGACCCCCCCGATGACCACCGCCCCCAACGACTTCGTCCGGATCTACGCGTCGTAAGGTCCGAGTTCGTGTGCGGTTGCCTCGCGGTCAGCCAGCACCCTGCGCTCATCGATCCGAGCCGAGCTTGGACTGGCTGGCTGTCCTCCATCCGCGGGACCGCTCCCCCACCCGAGGCGGTCGGCGCCTGTGCCGTGTCGCAGGTCGACATCTGCGCGGGTTCCCGGTCCGCGTGCTCCGAAGCAGCCAGGTCGGCCGGTCATGCATCCAGGCGGAGCCCTCGCTTCGCGAGTCGATAGGCGCCCTCGATCCCAAGCGCCAGGGCGAGCATCGCGGCCAGGATCCACAGCTTGGTGGGTGAGGTCGTCGTCGTCTGCCAGATCAGTGCGCCCAACGCAACGAGGCACGCGACAGCCCCGACGACCGAGATCCAGCCGCGACTGCCGGCGTGAGACGCGTGCCGCGCGTTGGCAGCGTTCACCGCGGCGAAGATCAGCAGGAAGCCGGCGCTGCCCAGCGTCGCAATGCTCGTCAGGTCAAACACGTTGGCAATCAGGAGCGTTAGCCCCGCGGTGATCAAGAGTCCCTCGAAGGGCTGACCCCACACCTTGCGCTCCAGCGTCGCCGGCAATTCGCCGTCGCGCGCGATGCTGTAGCTCAAGCGTGCTGCGCCGTAGAGCGTGGCGTTGATCGCCGAGGCCGTGGACAGCATCGCTGCGATCGCGATCAGCGTGAAGCCGGTCTGTCCTAGGAACGGTCGAGCCGCTTCCGCGAGCGCGTAGTCCTTGGCTGCCACGATCTTGTCCACCGATAGATTGCCAACGGTGACGAGCGCGACCAGGACGTACAACGCGATCACGAACCCGACCGCCGTGAAGTACGCGCGCGGCAGCGTCCGCGCCGCGTCATTGACGTCCTGCGCCGTGTTGGCGATCAGCTCGAAGCCTTCGTAGGCGAGGAAGATGATCATCCCGCCTGCCGCCAGCTGCAGGGGCGGCGACCAGGTGCCTGGCGCGAGCTGGGCGGTGTTGACGCCGGTCAGGCCCGCGCCGACAAAGAACAGCAGGATCGCGACCTTCAAGCCCACGATCCAGCTCTCCGCCTTCCCGATCAGCTCGGCGCTGAGCAGGTTCAGCCCGCCGATCGTGATCACGCTGACGCTGATCAGGGTATGCGTGCCGATTCCCTGCAAGGCCTGTGGCAGGAACGTTGCGCCATAGCTGCCGAACGCGAATGCGTACAACGAGAGCATCACGATGTAGCTCAGCCAGAGCAGAACGTTGAGGCTGCCGGTCAGCATGCCGGACCCGAAGACGCGATCCAGGAACGTGACCGTCCCTCCGCGGCTCGGGTAGGCCACCGAGAGCTTCGTGTACGAATACGTCGTGAGCAACGCCACGACGCCCGCCAGCGCGAACGCCACCGGCGTGCCGCCCTGCGCCAGCTGCACGGCCAGGCCGAGGACCGCGAAGATCCCGCCCCCGACCATTCCGCCGACGCCGATCGCGACCACCGCCCAGAACCCGATCTTGCCGTCGGCTGCTTTGCCCACGAGCCGCTCACCTCCCGAACGCGTGCCCGCTCCGATTGCCTACCTCCGGCCCAAGACGCGCCACACGCCGGTCGGCATCGGCTGGGCGGTCTCGACGTGACCCCATCAGCGTAGCCGGGTGGCCGAGCGCGGCACGAGCGACCGGGCGACGTCCGCGTCATCCTCGTCGCAGGTTGGGAGGTTGGATGGGGAGCCGCGCGGCGTTCCGGAACCGGAAACCTGGGATCCGTCGGCTGGATGGCGACCCCTCGATTCCGACCACCGACCGATGGACGGTGTGGCAAATCGCTTCAAACCCGATGGTAGGCGCGTTCCCATGCCATCGGGGCCTGGCGCTCGGGATCCAGACGGTGCCGAACTCCGGGCCACCATGGACCTCCCGTGACCATCGCCCCCAACGACTTCGTCCAGCTCCACCGGTCGATAGGTGGGAGTTTGCGCGCGGTGCGAGCGCGAGATGGCCTCCTTCGCCGCGACCCGGATGCGGCTGGAGTGCGTTGTGCTACGACCAGCTCGCTCGTCCAGGAAGGATGCGGCTGACTGCCGGCGCGCTGGTCGGTCGTTCATGTGGAATCGGACTCGAGGAGCTCGGCAACCGGTCGGCGCGAACCGATCCATGAAGCCGCGCCGGTGAGCGCCATGATCGCAAGCAGCGGGCGCTTGGATGGGGTTGATCGGCCCGTGGGCGATCCGGTGGTCAGTTCCGCCAGCCAACGGCATCGATGCTGATCGTGCGCCGGCCCGGGGTCGCGAGACACGTGATCGTGACGGCATGTCGTCCGGGCGCAAGTGACCTCGAGTACAGCACCACCCGGTGGTGGTTGGTGGCCGCGCGCGCGCCGCGGTAGTACCCGCTGTCGACGAGGTACGAGTGCCCGTCAATGGTGACGCGTAGTCTCCCGTAATAGCGCCCTGCCGTGCCGATGAGCGAGAACGACGAGCCGCTGAACGCGATCTTCATCCTGGCGCCGGACATTGAGGTGGTCGTCGCGGTCGAGCGGATGTAGCTCGGCCCTGTCCGCCGCGTGTTTCCGGCCGAGAATGACCACGTCCGATCGTCGGTCGGGATGACAACGACGGCCTCCCGCCATGGGCTCGGATTGCCGACAGCGTCGCGGGCGCGGACGTCGATGTACCAGGTTCCGGGTGCGAGCCCGCTGAACGTGTGCGAGGTGACAGACTGGGGGGCCGGCGTTGACCAGGCACCTGTTGCGCCCTTCTTCGTCCGAATCTCGTAGGCGACCACGCCGACGTCATCGGTGCCGGCGAAGGTTGCCGTGAACGCCCGGCTCGGGCTCGTCACGAGACCCGGTGCCGACAGGGTGGTCATGGTCGGTGCGGTGACGTCGGGCAGGGGCGTGGGCTCCGGCGTTCGAGCGTTGGCGTCGGGGTGGGCGCCGGAGGCACTTCGTTCCCCGGGCCGAAGGCGAACATGCACGCATAGAACGAGCCGTTGGACGTTTGCCAGGCGCCGCAGGCAAAGCGGTCGTAGTAGGTCGACAGGACGATGTCGCGGTGGCCCTGGCTGGTCATGAACTGATAGCTGGCGATCGCCACGGTCGTTGGCGCGGTCGTGCTCTCCCCGGTGCAGTTAGCCTCCGTCACGTCGCAGCCGAACTGGTAGGGGAACGGCTCGAAGTTGTAGCCACCGTTCATGGCGACGATCTCGCCGAGATAGCTCGTGTAACCCCATGAGCG
The DNA here is from genome assembly GCA_963841545.1 of uncultured Chloroflexia bacterium. Lineage (GTDB taxonomy): Bacteria > Chloroflexota > Limnocylindria > Limnocylindrales > CSP1-4 > CAIXZV01. The sequence goes on from CAWJDE010000004.1 coordinate 656,892, forward strand.
CATGGCGTCGCCGACATCGTAGCCGGGGCAGAGGCGCAGGGCGTGCGAGAAGTAGTTGTTGATCGCCATGTCCTTCGCCCGTCCGTCCATCGTGCCCGAGCCATCGGGGCAGGCGACCGGACCGTCGCGCGCAACCCAGGCAAGGAACGGATCCACCTCGATGACGGGCAACCCATGGGCTGCCCGCTCGCCGTTCAGCAGGCGCGTGAGCTCCGAGGCGGCATTGTCCGGGTTGAAGGTTGCGCCCGTGGCCGCGACGGACTTGGCCTGCCCGAGCGAGCCCAGGACGAGGATGGCAGCGAGACCCGCGGTCACCCCAAGGAACCGGGTCAGCCGGGAGGGCCGAGGTCGGACATGCCGGGGCAATCCGATCATGAGGCGATCATCGGCCGGGCGGCGGCGAGCTTCGACCACCCATTCGTTCGGCGGACAGGAGACTGGTGTCCTACCGCGGTATGTGCCGCCAGTCAACGGGCTGACCCTCGACCACGTCGAGTTACCAGACGATGCAGGTCCTGGTCGGCGTCAGCCTCAGCCTGGACTGTAGATCTCGGCCGTGGTGAGTACGCCATCTGCGACCCAGCCGCCCACGAGCAGGACCCGACCGTCGGCCAGGAGGGTAGCGGTCTGGAATTGGCGCCCGGTCGTCATCGGCGCAGTGGGTCGGAAGGATCCCTCCGATGCGTCAAAGAGCTCGGCGGTCCTAAGTTTGAGCTCGTAGTCGATGCCCGTTCCGCCTGCGATCAAGGCCCGGCCATTGGCCAAGGAGGTCGCCGAGTAGCCGAGGCGCGGAGTCGTCATCGAGCCGGTCGACTGGAACGAGCCGCTGGTCGGGTCGAAGAGCTCGGCCGCGGCCAGTTGAGTCCCGCTGACGTCCGTCCCGCCGGCGATCAGGACCCGGCCGTCTGTGAGCATGGTCGCCGTCTCGCCCGCACGCGGCGTGGTCATCGACCCCGTCGGTTGGAACGATCCGGTCGTGGGGTCGAAGAGCTCTGGGGAGGTGATCTTGGTCGCGCCGGTCACCGACCAGCCGGTGATCAAGACCCGGCCGTCGCGAAGAAGCGTCGCTGACTGACCATCGCGCTCGATCGCCATCGAACCGGTCCGGTGGAACGATCCGGTCTTGGGGTCGTAGAGCTCGGCAGTTGCGAAGGTGGTCCCGTCCATCCCCCCGCCACCCGCGATCAAGACCCGGCCGTCGGCCAGCAGTGTCGCTGAGTGACCAAGACGCCCCTGCGCCATCGAGCCGGTCCGGTGGAACGATCCGGTCCTGGGGTCGTAGACCTCAGCGACAGGAGATTCACTCATGCTGTCGTCCAGGCCACCCGCGATAAGGACCCGGCCGTCGCCCAGGAGGGTGGCGGTATGGCCGTAGTGACCCGTCGTCGTCGAGCCGGTGCGGTGGAACGATCCGGTCCTGGGATCGTAGATTTCGGCGGTGTCATCACCCAGTGGGCCGTTGGTCCGGCCGCCGACGATGAGTACTCGGCCATCGGCCAGAAGCGTGGCCGTGTAGCCTTCTCGCGCGGTTGTCATCGACCCGGTCGGGGCAAAGGAGCCGGTGTCGGTGATCGCCAGCGTCGCGGAGGGCGCGGCGGACGGCGCCGAGCGGGTTGTCGCTGTCGGTGCCTCGGTGGGAGCTGCCGTCGGCACGGTCAATGAGGCCGGGGTCGCGGACGAGGCGGGTGCGCTCGCCGAACTTCCGCAGCCAGTCGCCAGGAGCCCTGCGCCGAGGAGAATCCCGGCGAGGCGACGGGTGCTGGGCGCGGCGATCATGGTGCAGAGACTCCGGTGGCCCGGCCGGTGTGGAGGCTGTGGAGGGATCGACCGGTCTGGCGGCGACGCTATGGCCGACGTGGTGGCCCAACAATGGGTCACGTGATTGATCGGAAGTACCAGCCTGGTGAGCTAGTTCTCCCGGGCAACAGTTGACTTGCCGGCTGCACACCCGTCGCCGGGCTACCATGGACCTCCCGTGACCATCGCCCCCAACGACTTCGTCCACCTCCACACCCACTCGGAGTTCAGCCTGCTCGACGGCCTGGGCAGGATCACCGAGATGGTCGATGCCTCGGTGCGGCACGGCTTTGATGCCCTGGCCGTGACCGACCACGGCGCGCTCTACGGCGAGGTCGCCTTCTACCAGGCCGCGACCAAGGCGGGGATCAAGCCCATCATCGGCGTTGAGACCTACGTCGCCCGGCGCTCGATGCGCGACAAGGAGGGCAAGGCCGACAGCCAGCCCTACCACCTCGTGCTCCTGGCGACCGACATGACCGGCTACCAGAACCTGACCCGGCTCATCACGGACGCCCACATCGACGGCTACTACTACAAGCCGCGGATCGACCGCGAGCACCTCGCCCGTCACAGTCAGGGGCTGGTCGGGATGTCGGCATGCCTCAGCGGCGAGATCCCGAAGGCGCTCGAGGCCGAGGACTGGGACCTCGCCCGCCGCCTGGCCGGCGAGTATGGGGACATCTTCGGCAAGGACCGCTTCTACCTCGAGCTCCAGGATCACGGCCTGCCCGACCAGCAGCGCCTCAACGAGCAGCTGCTGCGTCTCGGTCCGGAGACCGGGCTGCCCTTCGTCGTGACCAACGACCTCCACTACGTGCAGCGCGAGCAGTCCGAGGCGCATGACGTGCTGCTGTGCGTGGGCACGGGAAACAACCTGGACACGCCCAACCGGATGCGCTTCGAGACCGACCAGTTCTATCTCAAGAGCGCGGCCGAGATGTTCGCCCTGTTCCCCGACCAGCGCGAGGCGTACCTCAACACCCGCCGGATCGCCGAGATGGTCGACCTCAAGCTCCCGTTGGGCGAGCTGCGGATCCCGCACTTCCCGGTGCCCGAAGGCGAAACCGTCGAGACCTGGCTGCGCAAGGAGTGCGAGGCCGGGCTGGCGCGCCGCTACGGCACGGTCACGCCCGAGCTCCAGCAGCGCCTGGATTACGAGCTGGGCGTGATCATCTCGATGGGCTATGCCGGCTACTTCCTGATCGTGGCCGACTTCGTCCAGTTCGCGCGGGACGAGGGGATCGCGACTACCTGCCGCGGCAGCGCACCGGGCTCGATCGTGACGTACACGCTGGGCATCACGCCGGTGGATCCGATCCACTACGGGCTGCCGTTCGAGCGGTTCCTCAACCCCGACCGGGTGACGATGCCCGACATCGACGTCGACTTCGAGGACGAGCGCCGGGACGAGGTCATCAACTACGTCAGCCGCAAGTACGGCACCGACCACGTCGCCCAGATCATCACCTTCGGCACGATGCTGGCGCGGGCGGCGATCCGCGACGTGGGCCGGGTGCTGGGCATGTCCTACGGCGAGGTCGATCGGATCGCCAAGGCGGTGCCCAACCAGCTTGGGATCAAGCTCGAGGAGGCGCTCGAGCTGTCCCCATCGCTCAAGGAGATGCACGACGGCGACCCCCAGATCGGCAAGCTGATCGGCCTCGCCCGCCAGCTCGAGGGCGTCGCCCGCAACGCGTCGACGCACGCCGCCGGCGTGGTGATCAGCCGCGAGCCGCTGACCGAGCTGATGCCGCTCCAGAGGGCGACCAACTCGGACGCGCTGATGACCCAGTACGAGATGCACGGCATCGAGGCGCTGGGCCTGCTCAAGTTCGACTTCCTGGGGTTGTCGAACCTGACCATCCTGCGCAAGGCGGTCGACCTCATCCGCGAGCACCGGGGCGTTGAGGTGGACCTCGACGACATCCCGCTCGACGACGCCAGGACGTTCGAGCTGCTGGCCTCGGGCGAGACGACCGGGGTGTTCCAGCTCGAGTCCGCGGGCATGCGTCGGTACGTCCGGGAGCTCGAGCCGTCCTCCGTGTTCGATCTCGCGGCGATGGTGGCCCTGTACCGCCCGGGCCCGATGGACAACATCCCGGCCTACATCCGGCGCAAGCACGGCCAGGAGGAGGTGACCTACCTCCACCCGCTGCTCGAGCCATTCCTCAACCGGACCTACGGGATCTTCGTGTACCAGGAGGACATCATGGCCGCGGCCATGGCCCTGGGCGGGTTCACGGGGCCGGAGGCCGACACCCTGGGCTATGCGATCCGCAAGAAGAAGTCCTCGGTGCTGCGCTCGATGCAGGACAAGTTCGTCACCCAGGCGGCGGAGCGCGGCGTGCCCGCCCAGGTGATCCACGACGTGTTCGAGGCGTTCAAGCCGTTCGAGCGCTACGGCTTCAACAAGGCGCATGCGACGTGCTACGGGCTGATCGCGTACCAGACCGCGTATCTCAAGGCGAACTACACGGTCGAGTACATGACGTCGGTGCTGACCGCGTTCCGGGACAACGCCGAGAAGGTGGCCGCCGCGGTCGCGGAGTGCCGGCGCCTGGGGATCGAGGTGCGGCCGCCCGACGTCCACCGCTCGGGCCTCGGGTTCAGCGTCGAAGGGGACGCGATCCGGTTCGGGCTGCTGGCCGTCAAGAACGTGGGCGAGGGGGCGATCGAATCGATCATCGCGGCGCGCGACGAGGGCGGCGACTTCCGCTCGCTGGCCGACTTCTGCAACCGCGTCGACCTGCGCCTCGCCAACCGCAAGGTGCTCGAGTCGCTGGCCAAGGTCGGCGCCCTCAGCGCCGTCGGCCACCCGGCCCAGGTCCTGCTCGGGCTCGAGGATGCGCTGGCCGCGGGCCAGGCCGCGCAGCGCGACCGGATCTCCGGCCAGACGTCGCTGTTCGACATGGGCGGCGAGGAGGGCGCGGTCCTCGAGCGGCCCCTGCCGGCGACCCCGGAGACGCCGGTCCGCGAGCGGCTGCGGTGGGAGAAGGAGCTGATGGGGCTCTACCTCTCCGACCACCCGATGGGCGAGGTCGCCGACCGCGTCGGCCTGTTCGTGACCGCCTACTCGGGCGACCTCCACGACGAGTCGCTCGACGGCCAGCGCGTGGTGCTGGGCGGGATCGTGACCGGGATGCGGACGATCATCACCAAGTCGAAGTCGACGATGGCCGTGGTCACCCTGGAAGACCTCCAGGGCACGATCGAGGTCGTGGTGTTCCCGCGGACCTACGAGCAGACGCTGGGGACCTGGCGCGACGGGGCGATCCTGCTCGTTGCCGGCCGCGTCGACCACCGCGGCGAGGAGGCCTCGCTGCTGGCCGATGCCGTGTGGGACTGGGACGCGGTCGCGGACCGCGGACCGGAGGCGTTCGGGCGCGAGGTGGGGGCGCTCGACCGGCGCAGCGGCCGCCGGGGCGGGGGAGGACCGGGATCGAACGGCGGCGGCAACGGGGGACGACGTGGTGGCGGGGCGTCCGACGCTCCGGTCCGCCGTGAGCCCGTGGCGGTCGGGCCGGGCAGGGATGGCGGCGTTGCGGACCCGGCGGCCGTCCGCGTCTCGCCCAGGCGCGCCGACGCGTCGCCGGCGGGGATGCCGCGCGTGCTGGAGGGCGAGCCGGCGTCGCTTCCCCGCGTGGCCCCGGCCGAGCCGATCGCGACCTACGTGGAGCCCCCCGATCTCACGTCGGCATCCGCCCGCGACGATGGCCGCGAGCCCGAGGAGCCGCCGCTCCCCGACGAGCAGCGCCGGCAGGCTGCGGTCGCCGCGCAGTCCCCGAGCGCCCCGCTCGATGCGGCGCCGGGCGCCGTGCTCAACGTCATCTTCGCCCGCGAGGCCGGCACCGAGCGCGTCGTCTCGGCGATGCAGGCGTTCAGGGCCGTGCTCCGCGAGCGGCCGGGCGGCACCCGGGTCGTCGTCCATGTGCCCGCCCCCGGCGGCCTGGCACGGCCGATGCAGCTGCGGGCCGGCGTGGCCTACGACGCCGAGCTGCTCGCGGAGGTGCGCCGGCGGGTGGGCGAGGGCGTGATCGACCTGCGCCTGGGCTGACGGGCCGCCGGCGTCACGTTCGCGCGCCCCGGGCCGGCAGCACGGTCGAAGGACACCCGCCGGCTCAGCTGGCGGCGAGCCTCCGGATCTCGCGCACCCCGGACAGGCGGTCGTGGAACTCGTCGCGGATCCGGTTGAGATCCGGGCGCTCGATGTCGAGCTCCTCGGCGAGGCGGTTGGCGAGCCACGACTCGTTGGCGTCGACCTCGTCGTCGGCGGCCATGACGACGAAGCAGCAGCGAAGCAGGCGCTGGCGCTCTTCGATGGTGGAGATCGCCTTGAACTCGCGGCTCACGAGGTAGTCCTCGGTGGCGCCGTAGCGATCGGCGCGCAGCCGCGCGAGCTCGACCACGATCGAGGCCGTCTCGGCGTCCACGCCGCCGACCTCCGCGACCAGGCGTTGCATCTCGGCCGCCTCGGTGTCGGTCACGACGAGGTCCGCGTTCGCCGCCCGACCCAGCAGGTAGGCAAAGGCGGCCAGGAACCGGGCACGTGCCGGGGGCAGGGCCGTCAGCCGGGCGGCGATCCGGCGGACGCTGTCGGTCTCGCCCACGGCCACGCCGGGGAGCGGTGCGTCGGGGTCCACGGCCAGGCCCGAGGGGGCCGGGGCGTCGAGGCCGAGGACGCGCGAAAGGAAGCTCATCGTGACTCCGCTGAGGGACGGACCGTGCGCCCGAGTCTACCCCTCCCGCCCCACCGGGGCCGATCGGGGGGCCGTTCAGGCGGGTTCGGCCGCGGCGCTCCCGTCGCCGGTGGGAACCACCCGGCCATAGGCGCAGGCGGTCGGGGCATACCACACGCCGCCCGTGGTGTAGACATCCTCCGCGATCAGCTGGAGCGCCTCCGCCTCGCTCGCGGCACGAACGATCAGCACCGCCTTGCTGAAGTCGCCGCAGCCGCCCGCCTCGATCAGCCGACCCTCGCGCAGCAGCCGCGCGATCCGCGACAGGTGGCGCGGGCGCAGCGCGGGCCGGCGCTCCCGGGCGTCCGCGGTGTAGGGCACCTCGACCAGGTAGACGGTCTCGATCTCGACGCCGTCAGGGACATCGCTCATCCGCGTGAACGGTCCTTCCCGGCTCCGTTGGGGCGAGCCAGGCCCTCGGTCGCACCGCGCGCCCGAGCCCCGAGCCTACGGGATCACGACGAACGCGTCGACGTCGATGCGTCCGCCACCGATGGGCCGGATCTGCAGGCGATGGGTGCCGCCGGCGTCGAGGTGCATCCGGAAGGCGAGGTGCCGGAAGCGACCCGTGGTGCCGCGAAGGCTGACGGTGGCGACGAGCACGCCGTCGATGCGCACCTGGGCCCTGCCGCTGTGGGCGCTGCGCGTCCCGACCCAGCCGATGTCGTGGCCCGTGAATGTCAGGGTGACCCGGCTGGTGGTCGAGGAGGTCCGACGGGACCGACCTCCGGAGAGCCGGCCGTCGACGGCGCGCCACCAGGGGCCGCGCCACGCGGCGTGCGCCGTCGCGTCCTGCCAGCGCCGGGGCGTGAACGGCGACCACGTGGCCCACGCGCTCGTGTTGCCGTCGCCGTCCGTCGCCCGGACCCGATACCGGTACTGGGCGCCCACCCGGACGGTTCGCGTCAGGCCGGTCGAGGTGGCGCTCGGCAGCGCGACCGCGTGGTATGACCCACCGTTGACGCTCTCCTGCAGCTCGTAGCCGGCCACCCCGGAGATCGCGTCGCTCGCCGACCACGACAGGTGAACCTTGACCGTGGACGCGCCGATCCGCTGTGCCGGCAGCGAGCGCCCGAGCGCACCCATCGTCGGCGGCTCGTCATCGCGCGTGACGACGATCGTGAACGTCACGGGATCGCTGGTGTCGTCGGGCGGCACGAGCTCCGAGTGAGGCAGCCCATAGTCCTCGAGGCCCCCGTCATCGTGAGCCTGGACGGTGACCGTCGCGAGCCCGGGCTCCGCCCCGGGCGTGAACGTGAGAACCCCGTCGGCGTCGATCGCGGGCGGCACGGCGAACATGCCGGGCGCCCCCGTGTCGTCCACCGACAGCACGTCGAAGGCCACGCGCTGCGAGGCTTCGTTGTCCGGTCCGGGCGAGATGTCGCTCGCCCACGGCTCGGAGACCACCGGGCCGCCCACGTAGCCGGTCACGATGTCCGGACCCGGGGTGAACGACGGCGGGTCGTTGATGGGCGCGATCCACAGGCGGTAGGTGGCGGTGTTCGAGAGCTCGGTTCCATCCGAGGCGCGATAGGTGATCGAGTCGGAGACCCAGGCCTCACCCGGGGCGTCGCCGCCCACCGTGCTGTAGTCGGCATCGGGCTTGTAGAGCAACAGGCCGTCCGGCGTCCACTGGACCTGGCCGTGGGACGGCGTGTCCACCTCCGCGAGCGTGAGCGGATCGGCATCCGGGTCGGTGTCGTTGGCGAGCGGCCCGCAGCCGAGGTAGAGCACGGCCCAACCCGGATGGTCCGGATCGGTGCCCAGCCAGTCCTCCGCGATGGGGAAGGAGCCGCCGAAGGCGTCGCTGTTGCACAGCACCGGATCCGGGTCGTCCACGGCCACGGGCGCCGCATTGCCGGCCGCCCGGGCCGGCCCGGCGGTCACCGACACGAGCAGGCACACCACCAACAGGGCCACCGGCCACCGCATTCCCGCCCTCCTCGAGCTCCGCAGGCGGTCGGTCGACCGCCCGGTCAGCGTGCCCGACGGGCAGGGGCGGTGGCATGGGCCGGTCGTACCGAAGCCGGGCTCCTCATGCGCACGACGACGTCGGTGCCGTCGGGGTCAGTCGACCCCGACCAGCTCTCGAATGCGGCCATCGTCACGAAGATCGACGACGCCGTCCGAGGCCTCGACGACGGCGGTGAGCGGGACGTAGTACTCGTGCTTGAGCAGCGTTCCGCGCTTGATCGTGAGCTCGTGCTCGCTGACCTCGTCCACCTCGCCGACCTCCCTGGCGCCGAGGAAGACCTTCCAGCCCTTGCTGATGGTGGCCTGCAACGTGGTCATCGCCTCTGCCGCTCCTTTCCTGCGAAACGGGCGGTCTCCTTGTAGTCGGGCGGCGGTTGCATCCGCTCCCGCCACGCGCGGCGTGGGCGGTTGCAGGGGTCTTGCGAACGGCGACGACGGGCGCGCGCCCAGGTCTCCGAGGCTAGCGACTGCTCGCCCGCCGATCGTGGTGCCGAAGGTGGGACTCGAACCCACACGAGGTTGCCCTCAACGGTGTTTGAGACCGTCGCGTCTGCCATTCCGCCACTTCGGCCCTGCGGGGAGATCGTATCCGAGCCGGCGCTGACCTCGAGGACGGAACGGAACCGGGCCGGTCGTCGGAGCGTCGGAGCCCGGTCGCCACCCGCCCGGCGTGGGCCGGGGCGGGCCGCTGCACCCGGAGCCGATGCTAGACTCGCCGCGCCTCACCACCGCCACCAGGAGTGCTTCGCTCGTCGTGGAGGATGCGCGCCCGCCGGAAGGCGTCGACGACCCGATCCAGCGCCGCGACCTCGTCCTCCTCGAGCAGGCACGCGGGGGCAGCCTCGACGCCTTCAACGGCATCGTCGAGTGCTACCAGGACCACCTGTACGCACTGGTCGCGCGGATGGTTCCCGATCGCGACCAGGCCGCCGACGCGGTCCAGGAGGCGTTCTTCTCCGCCTACCGCAACCTGGCCAGGTTCCGCGGCGGAAGCGTCCGCTCGTGGCTCAGCCGGATCGCGATCAACGCGGCGATGGATCAGCAGCGGCTCAGGAAGCGGCGCCCGTCGCAGCCGTACCCGGAGCTCGAGGACGAGAGCTGGCAGCCGCCGGCCGGCCCGGAGGCGGACCCGGAGCGGACGGCCATGGAGGGTGAGCGAAGCCGCGTCCTGTCGGCCGCCCTGGCGGCGATCACGCCGGATCAGCGGCACGCCATCGTGCTGTTCGACGTAGAGGGCTACGACTACGCCGAGATCGCCGAGCTCACCGGCGTGTCCCTGGGCACGGTCAAGTCGCGGATCCACCGTGGCCGGCTGGCCCTGCGCGATCGACTGGAGGGATCGATCGGGCTGTTCCGCGGCGAGGACGGCTGATGCCCGACACGCCCGGCGAGCCCCACGTCCCCAACGTGCCCGACCTCGCCAGCCACGCCACCCACGACCGGACGCTGATCGCTGCCTACGCCGCGGGCGACGCGCGGGGCGGCGAGCTCGCCCTGGCCTCGGCCCTGGTCGCCGGCTGCGCCGACTGCGGTGCGCTCCACCACGACCTGCGCACGATCAGCGCCGCGGTCGCCGGGCTGCCGGCCCTCGAGCGACCCCGTGACTTCCGGCTGACCGAGGACCAGGCCGCGGCCCTGCGGCCGGCCATGGCTGCCAACGCATCGGAACCCGGGCAGCCGCAACGTCGTCAAGGCAGGGACATGCCCAACGTGCCCGACCTCGCCAGCCACGCCACCCACGACCGGACGCTGATCGCTGCCTACGCCGCGGGCGACGCGCGGGGCGGCGAGCTCGCCCTGGCCTCGGCCCTGGTCGCCGGCTGCGCCGACTGCGGTGCGCTCCACCACGACCTGCGCACGATCAGCGCCGCGGTCGCCGGGCTGCCGGCCCTCGAGCGACCCCGCGACTTCCGGCTGACCGAGGACCAGGCCGCGGCCCTGCGTCGAAGCGGCTGGCGCGGGGTGCTGGCGGCGCTCGCGGGTCCGAAGTTCCGGTTTGCCGCCCCGCTGGGCACGGCCCTGGCGACGGTCGGCCTGGCGGCATTGCTGGTCACGGGCCCCGGGGTGCCGCTCCTGCCCTCGACCGGCGCCGGCGGGGCCGTGCGGAGCCTGACGACGGCCGGTGCCGGCGCAGCCGGTCCCGAGGCGGCGCCGGCGACCGAGGCGCCAGCCGCGGATGGGACGAGCGTGCCGCAGCCCGCGGCGTCGGCCGCGGCGACCAGCCGCCCGATCGATATCACCGACAACGCCTCCGGTTCGACCGCGGCGCCGGCGACCGCGGCCCCCGCGGGCGAGGGTCCTGGCGTCGAACCGGTGGGACCCGCTGCGACACCGCTGACCGTCACGTCGGCCACGCCGCCGGCCCAGCCCATCCCGACCGCAGCGCCCAGCACGGGTGGCGATGTGCGTGGCGCCCCCTCCCCCGGCGCCGCTGCCGGCGGCGGGGCACCGGTGGCGTCCGCGAGTGACGGACGAAGCGCTCTGGCCGGGCCGCAGAGCGAGCAGCGGACCGACAATCCGAAGACGGCCTTCGAGGCAAGCGGTAGCGAAGCGGCTGGGGGCACGCTGCTGCCAGCTGTGGCCGCGACGATGCTTCTGCTGGGCCTCGGGCTGGGCGTGCTGCGCATCGTGGCTGTCCGCCTGACCTGAGCTCCCGCCGGGCCGATCGTGCGGCCGGCCACGGCCCATGCCCGCGAGCGCGATCAGGCATTCGGTCGGCCCACCCTGAACGACACCGCGCTACGGTCCGGTGCCGCCTCCGACGATGCGCCACGACCCGTTCGGTTGTCGGTCGAGCGAGTAGAACCAGATGATCTCGCCGGGCTCGATCGAGCCGTCGTCGCTGCCGGCCGTGGTCAGGGTCGTCGAGAACACGACCTCGTCTGCCGATGGCCGAGCCGGCTCGCCATCGATGCGATACGCGCTGACGCGGGCATTGCCGCACAGCTCTCCGCTTCCCTTCCCGAACGACTCGGTCGCGAGCTGCCGGCCGGTGTTGCAGTCGCCGGCAACCAGGGCACGCAGGTAGGCGTCGAGCACGACGGCCGGGGCAGCCGAGTCGGGCGGGAGTTGCACGGCAGGCCCGCACCCGCCGAGGACGAGGGCGAGAAGCAGGGACCCGAGGCCGAGCGAACGAGTGTTCATCGACCGCCTCATTCCCGCAGCGGGAGACGGACCCTGAACGCGCTCCCATGTCCGGCGATCCCGTCGCTGGTCGCGGTGACGCTGCCACCGTGCGCCGCGGCGAGGTCACGCACGATCGAGAGTCCCAGCCCGCTGCCGCCCGAATCCGCGCGCCGGTGGAAGCGATCGAACACGCGCTCCAGGTCGGCCGGCGGGATCCCGTCGCCCGTGTCCGCGACGGCCAGCACCGCGTCGTCGGCATCGCGTCCGACCGAGAGGTCGATCCGGCCGCCGGCCGGCGTGTGGCGCACGGCGTTGGTGAGCAGGTTGACGAGGATCTCGCGCACCCGGACCGGGTCGACGCTGGTGATCACCGGATCGCCGTCGGCAAGAGCGAGCGCGACCCCCTTTCGCCCGGCGGCCGCCCCGTCGGTGGCCACGACCTCGGACGCCAGGACCCGCAGGTCGGTCGGCTCGCGATGGAGGGTGAGCGCGCCGGCGTCGGCCAGCGACAGCGTCCGGAGATCGTCGAGCAGGCGGCCCATGACGTGGGTCTCGGCGAGGACCGGCGCCACGTGCTCGGCATCGATGGGATGGACGCCATCGAGCATTGCCTCGAGCTCACCCGAGATCACGGTCAGCGGCGTTCGCAGCTCGTGGGTGACGTCGGCGAGCACGGCGCGCCGGTCCTGGCGTGATCGGTCGAGGCGCTCGGCCATCGTGTTGAACGCGACCGCGAGATCCCGGACTGCCTGGGGACCCCTCGGCTGCACCCGGACGTCGGCATCGCCGTCCGCCAGGCGCTCGGTCGCCTCGCCGATCTCGGACAGCGGCCCGAGCGCGCCGCCGACGACCCGGAACCCGGTACCACCGACGACGATCACGATCAGGAGGATGCCGAAGGCGGCGGCGGACGACGGTCCGAGACCCGGCGCGACGACGCCGAGCAGCGTCCCGGTGACCCACGTCGCGAGCGCCGTGATCGCGCCGACCAGCAGGATCAGGGCGACCACGAGACAGCCGAGGAAGCGGAACATGCCGCCTCCCGGCCCCCGGCCCCAGTGCCTGCGGCGCTGGCGTCGAGCCCACTGGCGCCTCGCCCGGCGTCGCGCCCAGGGCGGCCCCCAGCTCCACGCGTCGTCGGGCCACGGCTCGCGCTCGGGACGGTGGGGAACGGGTCCGGGATCGTGCGGCACGGGTCCGGGATCGTGCGTCACGCGTCGTCGTCCGCGAGCGCATAGCCGACACCGTGGACCGTCCGGACGTAGCGCGACGACCCGGGAGCGGGGTCGAGCTTCCGGCGCAGGTTCCGGATATGACCGTCGATCGCGCGCTCGTAGGTCTCGAGCGAGAACCCGCGAACGGCATCGAGCAGCTGCGACCTCGTCCAGACACGCCCGGGCTCGCGGGCCAGGGTGGCCAGCAGCTCGAACTCGGTGGGCGTCAGGCGCACGGCATGGCCCGCGACGGTCACCCGGCGACGGGCAACGTCCAGCTCGAGGTCGCCGGCGTGGATGCGCTCGTCGGTCAGCGGCGGCATCTCCGCGCGTCGCAGCACCGCGCGGATCCTCGCGACGAGCTCGCGCGGGCTGAACGGCTTGACAACGTAGTCGTCCGCGCCGAGCTCGAGGCCGGTGATCCGGTCGGTCTCGTCGCCGCGGGCCGTGACGATGACGATGGGGACGGCCGAATCCCGTCGCAGGGCGCGGATCACGTCGAGGCCATCGACCTTTGGCAGCCCGAGGTCGAGCACGATCGCATCCGGCCGCCGGGCCCGGGCCAGCGCCAGCCCGCCCGCTCCGTCGCCCGCGGTCAGGACGGCGAAGCCGGCGTGCTCGAGGTAGTCGCGGACGAGGCCCGCGATCCGGGGCTCATCCTCCACGACGAGGACGGTGCGCATTGGGTGGCTCCACGAGACGGCGACGCCGGGCGAGGATACTCGCCCGGCGTCGGGGTTCGACGGCGTACGCCACTCGGCGTGGACCGCCGGGCGCCGCAGCGCGACGATGGTCAGCCCGCAGCGGGCGGGGCCGGCGGGATCGTGCCGGAGCCTCCGGGTTGGCTGCCGGACGCACCCGGGGAACCCGACGCCGGCGCGGCATCGGTTGCCCGCCGGGCCTCCTCCTCGTGGAGGCGGCGATGCGCGTCGACGATCCACTGCGACCGAGGGTCGGACGGGTCGCCCACCGGGCCCCACATCGGCCCATAGCCCCAGCGGCCCCGGCGATAGCCACGACCCCAGGAGCCGTGGCGCGGTCCCCGGAAGGCGAACGAGATCAGGCCGATGAACAGGAACAGGAACAGGATGCCGAACAGGAACCCGCCAACATGGGGGAAGCCCCACCAGGCGTAGGCGGGCACGGCAGTGCCGCCGTTGGCTCCCAGGTTGGCGACGACGCCGGCCTGGAACCCGATCGCGCCCGCGGCGAGCGCGACGAGCAGGACGACGAGGATTCCGACGAATCCGCGCATGGATGACATCTCCGACGGTGATGGCCCGTGTCTGGCCGGGCCGATTGCCTGACCACAGGCTGCCGCCGGGATGTGCAGAAGTCGTGCGCGTGCGATGCCGATCCTGCGCAGATGGTCCCGGGCGTGCCGGCCCCACCCGGCGGACGAAGAGGTCGATGCGGGCACCCGCCGACCGCCGACGGTCAGTCGCCGAGGCAGGTGCCAACGTGACGGGCGGCCGCGATCCAGGGATGGTCCGGGGGGACGCGCTTGCGCTTGCCGGCGACCTCGTCCAGCGGGACCGGCTCGGTGCCGTCGCCGCGCGCCGCCACCATCACCCCGAACGTGCCCGCCTCGACCAGGTCCGCGGCCGCGCTGCCCAGCCGCGTGGCGAGCAGCCGGTCGACGGGCGAGGGGGTGCCACCGCGCTGGATGTAGCCCAGGATCGACACCCGTGACTCCAGCCCGGTGAGCTGCTCCAGCTGGTGGGCCAGCCGGAGCGTGTTGCCGATGTGCTGGGTCTCGAGCAGGCCCAGCTCGGCCTTGGCGGCGCCCCGCGCGGTGGGGTCGCCGGCCCGTTGCACCCTGGCCTCGGCCGCGGCCAGGGCCTCGGCGTCCTCGACGCTTCGGGCGCCCTCGGCGACCGCGACGATGCTGAAGTTGAGCCCCCGGCGCACACGCCCCTTGATGGCGGTCGCGATGCTCGACACCCGGTACGGGATCTCGGGGATCAGGACCACGTCCGCCCCGCCGGCCAGGCCTGCGCCCAGCGTCAGCCAGCCCGCCCGATGCCCCATGAGCTCGGCCACGATGATCCGGTGATGGCTGTGCGCGGTGCTGTGCAGGCGGTCGATGGCGTCCGTGGCCACCTCGAGCGCGGTCGTGAAGCCGAAGGTGGCGTCGGTGCCCGCAAGATCGTTGTCGATCGTCTTGGGCAGGGTGATGATGTTGAGCCCGGCCTTCGCGAGCCGGAGCGCGTTCTTGGCGGTGCCGTCGCCGCCCAGGCAGACCACCGCGATCAGCCCCGCCTTTCGGTAGTTGGCGACGATCGTGTCGGTCATGTCCCGGATCTCGCCGTCCATCGGCATCCTGTGGGGCTTGTCACGGCTGGTGCCGAGGATCGTCCCGCCGACGGTCAGGATCCCGGACAAGGCGCCCTTGTCGAGCCGCACCTTGCGGTCCTCGGCCAGCCCGCGGAACCCGTCACGGTAGCCGACCACCTCCATGCCGTAGGTGCTGATCGCGGCCTTTCCGAAGCCGCGGATCGCGGCGTTGAGGCCGGGGCTGTCGCCGCCGGCGGTGAGGATGCCGACGCGGCGCTTGGAGGGCATGCCCGAATCCTACGACGGGCACGGGGGCCGGTTCCGGCCACACCGCTGGGGCAGGCGCGTCCGCTGGGGCAGGCGCGTCCCCTCGGGCACGAG
Organism: uncultured Chloroflexia bacterium; assembly: GCA_963841545.1. GTDB lineage: Bacteria > Chloroflexota > Limnocylindria > Limnocylindrales > CSP1-4 > CAIXZV01. Next base: position 672,400 of record CAWJDE010000004.1, read on the forward strand.
GGATTGCTGGCGATCGTCGGGCCAGATCGCCCGGGGGCCGATCTCGCGGGAATGCCCGGCAACATCTCACGCTGCTAAGCCTGTCACGCATCAAGGCCAGCAAGTCACGAACGCCGCCGGCCCACGGCCGCGCCGTTTGCCCAGCTCCGGGTGGCGTCTACCGCTTCGGTCGTGGACGGACCGGCCAGGGCGGCAGCTCCGGACGCTCCGGTGGCGGGGGCGGCACGAGCATCGCTCCGGCCAGGGCCACGATCCCGCTCGCCGCCGTCACCCACAGCGCGGGCTGGATCGCACCCCTGACGTACTCGCCGTTCACGTACTGGTAGACGCCGGTCGGGTCCCACATCGCGCTGATCGGGATCGAGGCCGAGGCCAGGATCAAGGCTCGCCGGCGCCATGTGCCCAGCGGCCGTGGCGGCAGCGCCGCCATCACGATCACCACCACGCCGGCGATCAGCGTCAGTGACCCGTAGCGGTCGACACCCAGGACCGTGACCGGCCCCTGCTGCGTGTCCGCGACGATCCACGGCTGGAAGCTCGCACCCACGGCTGCGAGCCCGCCGGCAAACGCGAGCAGCCGCCCGAGCCGTGACCGCATGGCCCGGTTTCGAACGAGGTCCTGCTGGCTCTCTGTCGGCTCGAAACGCGCCATGGCGGGAGTGTGGTGCGCCGATCGCAGGACCGTCCAGTGCCGCGTGGAATTCGCAGCTCCCGACCGCACCGGCCGGCTGACGCCCGGTGCCCTGCCGTCGATGGTGCGCGAGCCCCGCGGGTACACTTGCGGCATCCCACCCCGCACGCTCGGAGCCGATGGACCGCCTCCTCCTGCTCGACGGCAACGGGCTCATCTACCGTGGCTACTTCGCGCTCATCGAGCAGCCCCTGACGACCTCGAAGGGCGAGCTCGTGACCGCCGTGTTCGGGTTCACCAACATCGTGCTGCGGGCGATCCAGGACGCGAAGCCGGACCGTCTGGCCGTGGCCTTCGACCTGGGCAAGCCGACCTTCCGCCACGAGCGGTATGCCGAGTACAAGGCGACCCGGCAGCGGATGCCCGACGACATGCGCGACCAGATCCCCAAGGTCCGCGAGGTGGTCAGGGCGCTCGGGATCCCGGTTTACGAGCACGAGGGGTTCGAGGCGGACGACGTCATCGCCACCCTGGTCGGCCAGGCGGAGGCGGCCGAGCTCGACGTCACCATCCTCACCGGCGACCTGGACATGCTCCAGCTGGTCAGCGAGCACACCAGGCTGATGGTGTCGCTGCGCGGCGGGATCGCCAACACGGTGACCTACGACCTCGCGAAGATCGACGAGCGGTGGGGGTTGCGGCCCGACCAGATGCTCGACTACAAGGCGCTCAAGGGCGACCCCACCGACAACATCCCGGGCATCCCGGGGGTGGGCGAGAAGACGGCCTCGAAGCTGATCGGGACGTGGGCGACGCTCGACGCGCTGTACGAGCACCTGGACGAGGTCACCCCCGAGAAGCTCCGGGCGCCCCTCGAGGAGCACCGCGAGAGCGTGCTCGAGAGCCGCGAGCTGATGCGCCTGGTCCGGGACGTCGACGTGACGCTCGACCTCGATCGGGGTCGGGTGGGGGACTACGACCGCGAGACCGTCGTGCGGCTGTTCCGCGAGTACGAGTTCCGGACGCTGATCGATCGCCTGCCGCCGCTGGTCGGGGAGCGACCCGAGGATGCCGTCGCGGCGATGCGCGAGCTGCGCGAGGCGGGGTTCCCGGCCGCGCACGGTGCCGGTGGCCGCGGCGTTCGGCCGGGAGGTCCGGGGGGCCCCGTCGACCCGGGCTCGCTCCAGCTGTCGATGGACTTCGACGTCGTGTCGGGCGGCGGCGGGTCGGCGCCGGTCGCCACGAGCTCGCCCGCGGTGGAGGCGCGGGCCGAGGCGATCGCCGCCGCTTCGGGTGATCTGCCGGGGGCGCTCGCCGCCGCGATCGTCGATCCGGGCCGGATCGAGCTCGCGTCGGAGGATCGTGTCGCTGCGCTCGAGCCGTGGCTGCGCGACCAGGGGGCGGTGGGCACCGGCCTCGTCATCGACGACCCGCGCCCGCTCGCCGGCACCCCGCTGTCCCTCGCGGTGGCAGGAGAGGACGGGCGGGTCGTCGCCGCGGACGGTGCGGACGCCTCGCTCGCCCTGCGCCACCTCCTCGAGCGCATCGATGCCCGCCTGGTGGGGCACGACGTCAAGCCGCTGCTCACCGCGCGCTTCGCCGAGGACCCGTCCGCGGACCCGCCGCCGGTCGCCTTCGACACGCAGATCGCCGCCTACCTCGTCAACGCGGCGCTGCGGGCGCAGAAGATCGCCGACGTCGCCGCGGAGCGGCTCGACCTCGTGCTGCCACCGGCCGCGGCCGGTCTCCCGCCGACGGCCGTCGCGGGGCTCGAGGCGCTGGCCGCGCTGGCCGTGCGCCCGTCGCTCGAGCAGGCGATGCGCGACGACGAGGTGACGCGGCTGTTCGAGGAGATCGAGCTGCCGCTGATCCCGATCCTGGCCCGCATGGAGGCCAGTGGGATCGCGCTCGATGGCACCGCGCTCGACGAGCTCGAGCGCGAGTTCGCGGCCGAGATCGCCCGGCTCGAGGGCGAGATCTACGCCGCCGTGGGCCACGAGTTCACCATCGGGTCGCCCAAGCAGCTGGGCGACGTGCTGTTCGTCGAGATCGGGCTTCCCAAGGGCCGCAAGACCAAGACCGGCTACTCGACCGACGCCGCGGTGCTCGAGGAGCTGCGGGGCGTCCACCCGGTCATCGAGCCCGTCCTCGACTGGCGGATCTACACCAAGCTGCGCTCGACCTACGTCGAGGCGCTGCCCAACCTGATCGGCCCCGACGGGCGGCTCCACACCCTGTTCCACCAGGCCGTGGCGGCCACCGGTCGGCTGTCGTCGTCGGACCCCAATCTCCAGAACATCCCGATCCGGACGCCGCTGGGACGCCGCATCCGGCACGCGTTCGTGGCCGGCAGCCCCGACACCACGCTGGTCGCCGCCGACTACAGCCAGATCGAGCTCCGGATCCTGGCCCACGTGTCGGGCGACGAGCACCTCGCCGACGCGTTCGCCCGCGAGGCCGACATCCATCGCGAGACCGCGGCGCGGGTGCTGCGCAAGGAGCCGGGCGACGTCACCGCGGACGAGCGCTCGATGGCCAAGATGGTCAACTTCGGGCTGGCCTATGGGATGAGCGACTTCGGCCTGTCCACGCGGGCCGGGATCAGCCGCCAGGACGCCCAGGAGTTCATCAACTCCTACTTCGCCGCGTACGGCGGGATCAGCCGCTACATGCACCACATCCGCGAGACCGCGCGCGAGCAGGGGTACGTGGCCACGCTGCTGGGCCGCAAGCGGCGGATCCCCGAGCTCGAGGCGCGCAACCCGTCGCTCCGCGCCGCCGGCGAGCGGATGGCGATCAACATGCCGATCCAGGGCACCGCCGCCGACATCGTCAAGATCGCGATGATCCGGCTCGACCGCGCGCTTCGCGAGGGCGGCCTCCGCGATCCCGGCTGCTGCTCTCGGTCCACGACGAGCTGCTGCTCGAGACGCCGCGCGACGAGGTCGACCGGGTCCTGCCCGTGCTCCGCGAGACGATGGAGGGCGCCCTGCCGCTGTCGGTGCCGCTGACCGTCGAGGCCAAGGTCGGGGACTCGTGGGAGGGGATGACCCCGGTCTCGCGCCGGGACGCGGTCCTCGCCGAGGTGGGCGCGGCCCCCGAGCAGGTGGGCGGCCCGGGGTAGCCGATCCCGCGGCGGCCGGGGCGGTCGCGCCACGCCCGGTCGCACGGCGCGCGCGGGTGCCCTATCGTCACCGTCGATGCCCGAGCTACCCGAGGTCGAGACCGTCGCGCGCGACCTCCGGCGCCACCTGCTGCCAGAGGGCGGCGGGCCAGGCCCGGTGGTGGCCGGCGCGCGCGTCTCGTGGGTGCGGACGCTGCGGGACGAGGATCCGGCACGGTTCGCCGACGGGGTGCGCGGCCGGCGGATCACGGCGGTCGGCCGCCGCGGCAAGCAGCTCCTGCTCGAGCTCGACGACGGCTCGTTCCTGACGATCCACCTCAAGATGACGGGCCAGCTGTTCGTCGTCCCGGCCACCCGCCCGACGGACCCGTACGAGCGGCTGGCGCTGCGTCTCGACGACGGCCGCGAGCTGCGGTTCCGGGACATCCGCAAGTTCGGACGCGTTGGCCTGTATGCGCCCGGTGACGATGCGTTCGCCGAGATCGGCCCGGAGCCGCTCGACCCGGCGTTCACGCTGCGCGCCTTCCGGGCTCGCATCCGCGGACGCCGTGCTCGCCTCAAGCCGCTGCTCGTCGATCAGGCGTTCCTGGCCGGCGTCGGCAACATCTACGCCGACGAAGCGCTGTGGCGAGCGAAGCTCCACCCGCTGCGGTCCGCGGCCTCGCTCCGGCCCGCCGACGAGCGCCGGCTGTACCTCGCCCTGATCGCGATCCTGACCGAGGCCGTCGAGCGCCGCGGCAGCTCGATCGACGACTACACCGCCCCCGACGGCGACGGCGAGATGCAGGAACGCCTCGATGTCTACCAGCGCACCGGTCTGCCGTGTCCGCGCTGCGGACGGCCGATCCGGCGGATCGTGATCGGCATCCGCTCGACGCATTTCTGCTCGTTCTGCCAGCGGTTGCCGGCCGCCCAGCGGCCGGCCGCGGCCAGGCTCCTGGCGACGATGACGCCGCGACCCGGCCGCGCGGCGTCGGGCAGGACGGGCCGCCGCTGGGTGGATCTCGACGGCGACGGCGCGCTCGGCAGGACCGATGACGAGGGCGTCCGTGCCAGCGAGCGGGCGCGACGAACGCGCCTGGCCGCGGCGACCCGGCGGGCGGCCGCGAGGGCGACCTCGTGAGCCTCGTGCGGCTCGAGGCGGTGACCCGCGAGATCGGCACCTTCGTCATCCTCGACCAGATCACCGCCGCGATCGCCCCCGGGGAGCGGATCGGGCTGGTGGGGCCGAATGGCGCCGGCAAGACGACGCTGCTCCGGATCGCGGCCGGGCGCGACGAGCCGGATCGCGGGACGGCCACCCGCCGGCGCGGCCTCACGCTCGGGCTGCTCAACCAGGAGGCCCATCTCGACGACGCGTTCATGGCCGCCCCGGACCTCCGCGCGGCCGTCCGTCACGGCGCCGCCCACCTGGAGCGGATGGCCGAGGAGCTCGCCCGTCTCGAGCACGGCGGCCACGCCGCGGGCGACGCCTACGCGGACCTCCAGCACCGGTTCGACATCCTGGGCGGGTACACCCTCGACCAGCGCGTCGACGAGGCGCTGTCCGGTCTCGGGTTCGCCCGCGAGGAGTGGGCGAGGCCGCCCACGGCGATCTCCGGCGGCCAGCAGACGCGAGCCGCGCTCGCCCGGCTCGTGATCGCCGATCCCGACCTGCTGCTGCTCGACGAGCCCACCAACCACCTCGACCTGGGCGCGATCGAATGGCTGGAGGAGCATCTCCGGCGTCGCTCGGGAGCCCTGCTCGTGGCGTCACACGATCGGGCGTTCCTCGACGCGACCGTCACCCGGGTCTGGGAGCTCCGCGACCGGCGCCTGACCCTGTTCCGCGGCGACTACAGCGCCTACCACCGCCAGCGCGTGGAGCGCGACACCCGGGCGGGGCGGGAGGCGGAGACGCACGCCCAGGCCATCGAACGGGAGGTCGAGCTCGTCCAGCGCTACCGGAGCCAGCGCAAGCACGTGAAGATGCACGAGCACGAGGCGCGCCTCGAGCGGCTCCGCGAGCAGCGGGTCGAAGCACCGCGAGGCGGGCGATCGCTGACGCTGCCCGGCGCCGCGCTCACCGGCGGACCCGTCCGCTCGGGGGAGCTGGTGATCCGGCTCGAGGGCCTCGCGGTCGGCTACCTGCCCGGGCGGGGCGCCCTGCAACCCGACGGGACCGATGCGCCCGAGCCCGTGACCGTGGCCCGGGTGCCGTTCCTGGCCGCCCAGCGTGGCGAGCGGATCGGCATCGTCGGACCCAATGGCGCGGGCAAGACGACCCTGCTGCGCACGATCGCGGGCGACCTGCCGCCGCTCGACGGGGCGCTCTCGTTCGGCCACAACGTGCAGCCCGGCTACCTCGCCCAGCTCCGCGACGCGGCGATCCCGGGGGCCACGGTCCTCGACGCGATCCTGGAGGCGATCCCGGTCACGCCCGGTGAGGCCCGCGGCTACCTGGCCCGGTTCCTGTTCCGTGGCGACGACGTGTTCAAGGAGGTCCGCCTGCTGTCGGGTGGCGAGCGGTCGCGGCTCGAGCTGGCGATGCTGGGCATCCTGCCGTCCAACCTGCTGCTGCTCGACGAGCCGACCAACCATCTCGACATCGGCGCCCGCGAGGCGATCGAGTCGTTCCTGGCCGAGACGCCGGCCACGCTGCTCGTGGTGTCGCACGACCGGCGCCTGCTGGACACGGTGTGCGAGCGCCTGTGGGTCGTCGACGACGCGCTCGCGGTGCCGTTCGACGGTGGGTACCAGGCCTGGCGCGCGGCCGTGAGCGACGGCTGGACGGTGGAGGCGGAGGCGGCACGCCGGGCCAATCGTGGCGGCTTGGTCCGACCAAGGGCGGCCCACCCGGCGCCGCCGGCGGGCGCCCCGGATGCCGCAGGCACGGGGCCGAGGACGTCCGTGCAGCGGCCACCGCCGAGGACCCGGCGACCGAGGCTGTCCAAGGACGCCTATCGCCGGCGGCGGGAGGTGCTCGACGCGGAGCTCGCCCGGCTTGGCCTGCGAAGGAGCCAGCTCGAGCTTGCCGTGACGACGCCGTCCGTGGCGGGCAACTTCGTGGAGATGCGGCGGGTCACGAGCGAGCTCGCGGACGTGGAGCGCGCGCTGTCCGACGCCGAGGACGCCTGGCTCGAGCTCGAGGAGCAGGCGCCGTGACCGGCGGCCTGGCCCGGGCCCGCGACACGCGGACGGTCCGGATCGGGATCACCGGCCCCATCGGCTGCGGCAAGTCGCAGGTGGTCCGCTGGCTCGCCGACCTCGGGGTGGCGGTGGTCGACGCCGATCAGGAGGCCCGCGCGGTCACCGGCCCGGGGCACCCGGTGCATGCCGCCATCCTGGCTCGGTTCGGGGATCCGGTTCGCGCCGCCGATGGCACCCTCGACCGGGCCGAGCTGGCGCGGCTCGTGTTCGAGGACCCGGACGCGCTGGCGGCGCTCGAGTCCATCGTTCACCCGGCGGTCCGGCCGCGGATCATGGCGGCCATGGAGGCCGCCGAGGCCGCCGGGGCACCGGCGGTGGCGGTCGAGGCCATCAAGCTCGTCGAGGGAGGCCTGGCCGACCTGTGCGACGAGGTCTGGCTGGTCACCTGCGACCCCGGCGTCCAGCGGGCCCGGCTGCTCGACCGAGGCATGCCGGTGGCGGACGCCGAGCGGCGGATGGCGGCTCAGGCGGGGCTTGCCCGGCGGATCAGCCCGAGGGCCACCCGCGTGCTGGAGACGAGCGGGTCACCGGAGACCACGCGGGCCCAGGTCGTCGCGGCGCTGGGCGAGGTGCTCGCGGGCCGGCGGAGTGGCGGCCCGGCGCGCTGAACGACCCGGCGCGCTGAACGACCCGGCGCGCTGAACGACCCGGTGCGCTGAACGACCCGGCGCGCTGAACTGCGCGGCGCGCTGAACGACCCGCCGGCCCCTCGGGCCTGCGGGCCCGCGTCAGTTGGTCAGCTTGAGGATGTACGAGCCGAGATAGCGCGGGCAGTCGTTCGCCTCACAGCTCGTGATCGACATCGCCGCGCTTTCGAAGTCGGCCAGGAAGTAGCCGCGGATCGACTTGGAGCTCCCGCCGTCTGCCGAGATCACGTGGAAGGTCGACCAGCCGACGAACAGGCCGCTCGAGTCGACCACCGGGACGGGCAGGTCGAGCCCGCTCAGGTACGTGTTCACGTCGCTGAACAGGGCGGTGTGGTTGCCGTTGTTGTGCTGCCCGATGTACTCGCCGAACGTGAGGGACTTGTCGATCACGGTGTCGCCCTTGATGATCGAGTCGACCTCGGACGTGTTGACGTTGCCCGTGCCGTAGTTGGTCCAGGCGATGTCGAGCTCGTTGTTGGGCACGTCGCCGTTGCCCTCGCCGAAGTCGGTCGGGGTCGTGTACTTGGGCGTCCCGTCCGTGTCGAAGGCCGCGGCCGAGAAGATGAACGGCGACGCCCCGTACGCGGTATCGGGGAACCCGGACAGCGCGGTGGCGGTCGTGGACACCATCCAGGTGGGCATGCCCATGACGGCCGCCATCGTGTTGTGGTGCGGCGCGCTGAGCGAGACCGTGAACGTGATCCCGTTGCTGGTGTCGAGACCGACGTCGACCGCGGTGCTGTCCGTGCCGTGGGTGAACCCGTTGGTGGCCGCGACCTCGCGGGCGCGCGCGATGGCGAGGTCGAGGCTGCCGTTGATCAGGTAGTCGTTCGCGCCGGCGAGCGCCGCGAGGTCCGACGCGGTCTGCTCGTTGCTCCGCTGGGCGAACGTGGAGCCGCCGTCGACCGCCAGCCCGGCGAATCCGAGCAGCGTGATCAGCGACAGCGCGAACACCACCACCACCTGACCCTGGGTCTTCGGTCGTCCGGCGTGTCTGGTCATGGCGCGGCTCCTGTCCGTCATTCGATCTTGGCGCTTGCGGTCCCCGACAGGACGATCTCGCCCAGCATGGCTGCCAGGGGCGTCGCAGGGATGAACGTGGTCTGGATGGACACGCGGACCCAGTCGCCCGCGCGGCAGGCGCCGGTGACCGCGTTGTTCGCGATGTCGACGCACGAGTACGCGGGCGTGCCAAGGTTCGGCACGAGGGCCTCCTGGTTGCCGAGCGCCGCCGACGTCTCGGGGCTGCCACCGAGGGTCGAGCCCGGATGGACGCTGGTCACGCGGGCCAGCTCGCGCGCCGCCTGCGCGACGCCGTTGAGCTGGTAGACCGCCCGCCCCAGGTCCACCACGCCCATCACCAGGAGCAGGAAGATCGTGATCGCGAGGCTGAACTCGACCAGCCCCTGGCCGCGCTCGCCGGCCCCGCGTCGACGGCGTCGGGCGCTCACGGGGTCACCGTCACGGATCGCACCTTGCTGGACGATCCGCCGAAGTTCGAGACCACCAGGGTGACCACGTAGGTCCCCTTCGCCTGGTAGACGTGGTGAGGGTTCTGGAGGGTCGACGTGGACGAGGAGCCGGCCCCGTCGCCGAAGTTCCACGACCAGGTCAGCGGGCACAGCGGCAGCGTCGTCATCGAGAGGTCCGTGAACTGGAAGTCGACCTGCTTCTTCTTGCCGCTGGTCGGGTTCACCGAGAAGTCGGCCGTCGGCGGCATGCAGAAGGGCGTCGGCGAAGGCGTCGGGGTGGGCGTTGCCAGGGGGTCGGGCGTCGGCGTGGGCGTCGGCACCGGCGTGGGCGTCGGCACCGGCGTGGGGGTCGCCATCGGGTCGGGCGTCGGCGTCGGGGTCGCCTGCGCGATGTTGGGCCGTACCGCGATCTGCGCGCTCGCGCTCCCCGTCATGTCGAAGTCCTGGCCGCCCGTGAACGGCGCGAGGATCGGCGTCAGCAGCGAGACGTGGGTGGTGACCTCGATGAGGACGCTGTTGCCCAGCCCCTCGCTGCATGGCGTCGGGTCACAGGTCAGCGTGATGTCGTCGGGCACGAGGGTGACGCCACTGTTCCGCGACTCGGTCAGCACGGCGCACATGACGCGGTTGGTGTCCGCGTCGCACGGCTGCCCTGCCTCGAACGAATCCGGGTGATGGGCGGCCTCGAGCGCGCCCGCGCGCGCCGCGCTCGCCAGCGATACCGAGGCGCTGAACACCCGCGCGAGGTCCCCGGCGGCCACGAGGATCAGCAGCAGCAACGGCACCAGCAGGGCGACCTCGACCAGGGCCTGTCCCCGCGATCGGGTCCGGCCCCCGTGGTTGCTGCCCGGCGGGGCGATGCTGAGGGACCGCTGCGTGGGCTTCATCCGTCCTGGTGGCCCCCTCGGCCATGGGTCGTCAAGGAGCGCATGCGCGCGCCCGATTCGATCTTAGGTTCGAGGCCAGCCCGTTTCGATGGGGTCGGCATAGTGCCTTGGTACCGGCCCCGGCCGGCCGCTGGTCCGCCCCCCGTGGCCTCCGTGCACCACTCCTCGGCGGCGCGAGCGGGGCCGAGGCTCAAGGAGCCGCCGACGGCGCGGGCGAGCCGTCGGGGGACGCGCTCGGCGAGGGCGAGGGCGACGGCGTCGGGATCGGCGTGAAGCCGGGGATGAGCGGCTCCGGAAGCGGCAGCCCGTAGCGCTCGATGATCCGGTTGGTCGTCTCGCCCAGCGTCGACACGTCGACCTGCCGCTGGTCGGCCAGCGGCCGCAGCGCGAAGCTGAAGGTCGCGGAGCCGGTCGCCTGCAGGTGAGCGATCTCCTCGGCCGTCGCGATCGGCGCACGGATGATGTAGAACGCATCCTTGCGCGCGAGGATCACCACATCCTGATAGGTGATCTTGGTCGCCCGGTCCGGGTAGTAGCGGCCCTGCGGATCCGACACGTTGACCACGACGGTGACGAACACGTCGACGGTCTCGCCGGCGGTCAGCATCCCGCCGACCGCGAGGTCGTCGGGCACGGTGAGGGCGATCGCCCGCCAGGCCACGGAGTCGGGGCCAACCGATTCCTCCGGACCGAGGATGGAGAACGCACCCCCCTCGGTCGCGGACGCGAGCAGGTTGGAGGTCACCAGCTGCCCTGGGAGGATGGCGACGGCGGCGATCCGGCCGACGGCCTGGTCGGTGTCGGCGATCACCCCGTTGGCGTTGGTGTCGTCGATGGGGACCTGGCGCACGGTGACGTCGCCCGGCTTGATCTCCTGGCGGGCGGCGATCGTTCCCACGGCAACGACCGCCGCGATCCGCGGAGCCTCGGTCTGGCCCGCCTGCTGCTGGGCCTGGTTGATCGTGTAGAACGCGACGCCGGCGGCCACGATCGCCAGGACGACGCCCGCGAGGATCACGAACCGGCCGCGTCGCCGATCGTCCTTGTACTCGAGTTCCATCGACTGCCTTTCGATCTTGGGCCATGGCGTCGGCGGGCATCCGCGCTTCGTTCGCGGGTCTGGGGACGGCCCCCGGCGCGCCTCGAACTTTGCCTGCACGCACCACCTTGTGGGCATGCCCCATACGTCCCGGGACCCCCCGGCACCTTCGGGGGGAATTGCCCGCCGGCGGAAGGCTCGGCGAAGCGGGCGCCGCCCACTGGATCGAACGCATGTTCTGGTGCTAGGATCCGCAGGTGCCCGACTTCCGCCTCGTCGCTCCGTTCGAGCCCACGGGCGACCAGCCGCAGGCCATCGACCGGCTCGTGGACGGGCTCGCCCGTGGGGTCCGGGATCAGACGCTGCTGGGCGTCACCGGCTCCGGCAAGACCTACACGATGGCGCAGACCATCGTCCGCCATCGGAAGCCGACGCTGGTCCTGGCCCACAACAAGACGCTGGCGGCCCAGCTGTACGCGGAGTTCCGGGAGTTCTTCCCGGACAATGCGGTCGAGTACTTCGTCAGCTACTTCGACTACTACCAGCCCGAGGCGTACCTGCCGCGCTCGGACACGTACATCGAGAAGGACAGCAGCCGCAACGAGGAGATCGACCGGCTGCGGCATGCGGCGACCCACGCGCTGTTCGAGCGGCGGGACGTGATCATCGTGGCCTCGGTGTCGTGCATCTACGGCCTGGGCGCGCCCGTCGACTACGGCGCCACCGTGCTGCGGCTCCGGGTCGGCGGCCAGTACCGGCGGGACAGCGTGCTGCGCCACCTGGTCGACCTCCAGTACCAGCGCAACGATGCGGCGCTCACCCGGGCCCGGTTCCGGGTCCGCGGCGACACGCTCGAGATCGGGCCGGCGAGCTCCGAGGAGATCGTCCGGGTGGAGTTCTTCGGCGACGAGGTGGAGCGGATCACCGAGCTCGACCCGCTGACCGGCGAGCTGCTCGCCGAGCGCAAGGAGCTCAACGTGTTCCCGGCGACCCACTTCGTGACGCCCCGGGACAAGCTGCTGCTCGCGGTCGGCACGATCGAGGCCGAGATGGAGGAGCGGGTCGGCCAGCTCGAGGCCGAGGGCCGGGCGCTCGAGGCCGCCCGCCTCCGCCAGCGGACCACGTTCGACCTCGAGATGCTGCGCGAGCTCGGCTACTGCACCGGCGTCGAGAACTACTCGCGGCACCTCTCGCAACGCGAGGCGGGATCGCGGCCGTGGACGCTCCTGGACTACTTCCCGCCCGACTGGCTGCTGATCGTCGACGAGTCGCACATGACGATCCCGCAGGTGGTCGGGATGTACAAGAACGACCGAACGCGCAAGGAGATCCTGGTCGACTTCGGGTTCCGGCTGCCGTCCGCGCTCGACAACCGCCCGCTCACGTTCGAGGAGTTCCAGGCGCACCTCAACCAGGCGATCTACGTGTCGGCCACCCCCGGGCCGTACGAGCTCGAGCGGAGCGAGCGGGTCGTGGAGCAGCTGGTGCGCCCGACCGGCATCGTGGACCCACCGATCACCGTTCGGCCGACCGACGGCCAGATCGACGACCTGCTGGAGGAGATCCGGAGCCGCGTGGACCGCGGCGAGCGGGCGCTGGTCACCACCCTGACCAAGAAGATGGCCGAGGACCTCGCCGACTACCTCAAGGAGCTGGGGGTCAAGGTCCAGTACCTCCACAGCGAGGTGGACACGCTCGAGCGGGTGGCGATCCTGCGCGACCTGCGTCTCGGCGTGTACGACGTCCTGGTCGGGATCAACCTCCTGCGCGAGGGCCTCGACCTGCCCGAGGTGACGCTGGTGGCGATCCTCGACGCCGACAAGGAGGGCTTCCTGCGCAGCGCCTGGTCGCTGATCCAGATGATCGGCCGCGCAGCCCGGAACACCGGGGGCGAGGTGATCATGTACGCGGACACGATCACCGAATCGATGCGCGTCGCGATCGAGGAGACGGACCGCCGGCGAGCCGTGCAGGAGCGGTACAACGCCGAGCGCGGGATCGAGCCGAGGACGATCATCAAGGGCATCCACGACCTGAACGACCGGCTGCGGGTGGTCGCCGAGAGCACGGTCATGTACTCGTCCGAGCGGCGCGCCGCCGACCTGGCGGCGGCCGACCGGGCCGAGGTCGAGCGGATCGTGGCCCGCATGGAGACCGAGATGAAGGCCGCCGCGAAGCAGCTCGAGTTCGAGCGGGCGGCCGCGCTGCGCGACGAGATCCAGCAGATCCGGCTGCGGGTGCTCGAGCAGGATGCGTCGGTCGTGGTCGCGCGCGCGGCGGAGCGGGCGGCCCGCGAGGCCGTGCTGCCGGCCAAGGAGCGGGCGGCGGCGCACCGGGGAGCGAGCGCGCCCGGCGCGGCGTTCGAGGTCACCGAGGTCCGGGTGCTGCCATCGGGCGAGGACCCGGGCGGTGCCGGGGACGGGGAGGGGAGCGGGATCGGGGACGATGGTTCGGGCGTCGCCGCGGAGCTGTTCCCGGGTATCCGCGACGAGCACGACGACGAGGACGGTGGCTGGCAGGCCCGCTGGCTCGAGCGCCCGACGTGGGACCGGACGGTGACGCCCAACATCCGCCACCGGACCGGCCAGCGACCCAACCGGCGGCGCCGGGGCTATTGATGAGCCCCGAGGGCGGTACCGCCGCGCGCGGCTCGGCGGCCGGCAGCTCCGCGGCGGCAGCCGCGTTTCCGCATCTGCGGGTCTGGCTGGAGCCGGGCTACGAGCGGTCCCGGGTCGGTGGCTGGGTGCTGGATGCGCCCGGCGTCTTCGCGTCGGCGCCCACGCGCGACGGCGTGCTGACCGCGACGCTCACCGCGACGGCCCGGGTCCGGGAGTGGCTCGAAGGACGTGGTGAAGCCCTCGCCCTGCCACCGTTCGGGCGCGTGGACGTCATGGGTGAGGTGCCGGCGCGTCACGAGCCGGACGGCTACGAGATCAACGCCACCTTCGACGCGGATCGGCGCGCGCTGCCCGCCGAGGATCTCGAGCGCGCCCTGCGCTGGCTGACCTGGGCCCGCAAGGACGTGCTGGCCTCGGCCGCCCGAATCGCGGCCCACGAGGCCCGGCACGGTCCGCTGGCGCGCGACGAGGCGGCGGGCGAGCGCGCCGCCGAGGCGGTCCTGCGCCACCTCGCGGGCGCCGAGGTGTGGCTGGTCGGGCGGACCGACCCGGCCATCCGGTACGACGGCCCGCTGCGGGACGCGTCGGTGGCGGATGCGCTCGATGCCACGCGCGCCTGGACCATCGAGCGCCTGCGCGCCGGCCAGGCCGTCGACGCGGGTCGCGAGGTGGCGGATCGACACGGGGAGACCTGGACGCTGGCCAAGGTCGTCCGGCGGCTGCTGTACCACGGCTTCGACCATCTGTGGGAGCTCGACCGGCGGCTCGCGCGCGCCGACGGGAGGTCGCGGCGGGTCGAGGTCGTGCTCGATCGGCGACCGTCCGGCGCCGAGCAGGCCGTCCTGCTGAGGACCGTTGGCTGGGACGTTCGCGCGTCGGATCCCGATGCCCTCGAGGTCGCGGTTCGGAGCTCGTCGGAGATGGCCGCGGCCTGGGACGGCGACCGGTTGGTCGGCACCGCCCGCTCGCTCTCCGACGGCTCGCTCAACGCGTACATCGTCATGGTCATCGTCCATCCCGCCTGGCAGGGGCTGGGCATCGGCGAGCGCCTGATGCAGGCGCTCATGGACGGCCGCGACCGGACGCGCTTCAGCCTGGCCGCCGCACCCGGCATGGACGACTGGTACCGCCGCCTCGGCTTCGAGCCGGATCCGCGCGCGATGGTCCGTCCGCGTCGGCGATTTCGGACGTAGCATCGCCTCGTGCACCGCCTTCCAGCCACCGCCCGCAAGCCCCGGATCGCCGCCCTCGCGCTCGCGGTCCTGGTCGGGCTCGGCGCCTGCGGCGGCGGCTCCACGACGACCGGGCCCGCGGCCGTCGTCCAGGACGCCCTCGGCAAGCTCGCCGCCAAGGATCTCGACGGGCTGCGGACGCTGGCCTGCGCCGGGCAGCAGGACCAGATCGAGCAGATGCTCAACCTCCCGGCAGGGTCGGCCACCGCGCTGCTTCCGGGCCTCGACATGCAGGCCGTCCTCGACGCGGTGCGCGTGGACGTGAGCGGGGTCGACATCGGGGACGCGGCCATCGACGGCGACGTCGCGCAGGTGCCGCTGAGCGGCGACGTCAAGGTCACCTTCGATTCCGACACCCTGCGCCCGATCGTGCGCCAGCTCCTCGATCAGCAGAGCGTGCCGATGACCGACGACCAGCTGGACGCGCTGCTGCAGTCGCTCCAGGCGTACGGCCAGGACGTGCCGCTCAACCAGACCGTGCGGCTCGTCCAGGAGAGCGGGGCCTGGAAGATCTGCCAGGACAAGGTCGTGGTGCCGGGCGCGTCCTGACGGACAGAACACCCGTTCGTTTTCCCGGACATCGGCTAGACTGCGGACGTGCCCCAGGACCGGATCATCGTGCGCGGAGCGCGCGAGCACAACCTCAAGGACGTCGACGTCGCGTTCCCGCGCGACCGGCTGGTCGTGATCACCGGACTGTCCGGCAGCGGCAAGAGCAGCCTCGCGTTCGACACCATCTACGCCGAGGGCCAGCGGCGCTACGTGGAGAGCCTGTCGGCCTACGCCCGCCAGTTCCTGGGCCAGATGGACAAGCCCGACGTCGACCAGATCGACGGCCTGTCGCCGGCGATCTCGATCGACCAGAAGGGTGCCTCGAAGAACCCGCGCTCGACGGTCGGGACGGTCACCGAGATCTACGACTACCTGCGGCTGCTGTTCGCCCGGATCGGTCACCCGCACTGCCCCACGTGCGGTCGCGAGATCGAGCGCCAGGCCGTCAGCCAGATCGTGGACCAGGTGCTCGCGATGCCCGAGGGGACGCGGCTGCTCGTGCTCGGCCCGCTGGTCAAGGATCGCAAGACCGAGGGCGACCGGGTGTTCGATAGCGCTCGCAAGCAGGGGTTCGTGCGGGTGCGCGTCGACGGCACCCAGTACGACCTCGGCGAGGCACCGACGCTCGACCGCTACAAGCGCCACACGATCGAGGTGATCGTCGACCGGTTCGTCGTCCGGCGGGCGGAGGCGCCCGAGGGCTGGGCACGCGACGCGGCCGGCCGGCCGGTCGACCCCGCCACGGGGCAGGCCGTACCGGATCCCGACGCGTCACGGCTGGCGGACTCGATCGAAACGGCCCTCCGCCTGGGCGAGGGCGTGATGGTCGTCGCGCCCGCGCCCCGCGACGACGAGGCCCCCTCGTTCGAAGAGCGGCGGTTCAGCGAGCGCTACAGCTGTCCGTACGACGGCACGACGATCGACGACCTCGAGCCGCGCTCGTTCTCGTTCAACTCGCCGCACGGCGCCTGCCCCACCTGCACGGGGCTCGGCACCCAGCTGGTCATCGACCCCGGACTGGTGATCCCGGACCGCACGCGGACCATCCGCTCGGGCGCGCTCGCGCCCTGGAACCGGATGCCGACCGAGATCTCGTGGCGGATGAAGATCACCGAGGCGGTGTTCGCGTCGCACGGCTGGAGCATCGATACGCCGGTCGAGGACCTCCCGCCCGAGGCCGTCGAGTACCTGCTCCACGCGCCCAAGGACGAGAAGGTCGTCGTCCGCTACCGCCACGACCGGGGCGAGAACAGCTACGTGGCCACGTTCGAGGGGGTCGTGACCAACCTCGAGCGGCGGTTCCGCGAGACCGACTCCGAGTACATCCGCACCGAGCTCGAGAAGTTCATGGTCCAGAAGCCGTGCCCCACCTGTGGTGGCCGCCGGCTGCGGCCCGAAGCGCTCGCGGTCACGGTGGACGGCCGAAACATCTGGGACGTGTCCACGATGTCGGTGACCGACGCGCTGGACTGGGCGACCGAGCTGGGCGCGCGGGTCACCGAGCGCGAGCGCACGATCGGCCGCCAGGTGCTCAAGGAGATCGTCGCCCGGCTGGGCTTCCTGGTCGACGTCGGGCTGGACTACCTCACGGTCGACCGCGCGAGCATCACGCTCTCGGGCGGCGAGGCGCAGCGGATCCGGCTGGCGACCCAGATCGGCACCACCCTGATGGGCGTCCTGTACATCCTCGACGAGCCGTCGATCGGGCTCCACCAGCGCGACAACGCCAAGCTGATCGCGACCCTGACCCGGCTGCGCGACCTCGGCAACACCGTCCTGGTCGTGGAGCACGACGAGGAGACCATCCGGACCGCGGACTGGGTGATCGACATCGGTCCCGGGGCTGGCGAGCACGGCGGCGAGATCATCGCCAACGGGCCGCTCGAGGCGCTGCTGGCCGAGCCTCGCTCGATCACCGGCGCCTTCCTGCGCGGCGAGCGCCAGGTTCCCGTCCCGGCCCGCCGCCGCGGCGGCAACGGCCGGAGGCTCGTCGTCCGCGGCGCCCGCGAGCACAACCTGCGCGACATCGATGTCCGGTTCCCGCTCGGCACGTTCATCGCCGTCACCGGCGTGTCCGGCTCGGGCAAGAGCACGCTCGTTGACGAGGTGCTGTACCGGGGCCTCGCCCGCGAGCTGACCGGGGCCCGCGCCCCGGTGGGCGCCCACGACCGGATCGAAGGGGTCGGGTTCATCGACAAGATCATCGAGATCGACCAGAGCCCGATCGGACGGACCCCGCGCTCGAACCCCGCCACCTACACGGGCCTGTTCGGCCCCATCCGCGAGCTGTTCGCGGGCACCCCCGACGCCCGGGTCCGCGGCTACCAGCCGGGCCGGTTCAGCTTCAACGTCAAGGGTGGCCGGTGCGAGAGCTGCAAGGGCGACGGGATCATCAAGATCGAGATGCAGTTCCTGCCCGACGTCTACGTCCCGTGCGAGGTGTGCGAGGGCAAGCGCTACACGCGCGAGGCGCTCGAGATCCATTACAAGGGGCGCTCGATCGCCGACGTGCTCGAGATGACCGTGGAGGAGGCGCTCGAGTTCTTCTCCGCGGTGCCCAACGTGCACGCCAAGCTCCAGACGCTGTTCGACGTCGGCCTTGGGTACATCCACCTGGGCCAGCCGGCGACGACGCTCTCGGGTGGCGAGGCCCAGCGCGTGAAGCTGGCCACGGAGCTGTCGAAGCGGGCCACCGGCAAGACGCTCTACCTCCTCGACGAGCCGACGACCGGGCTCCATTTCGCCGACGTGGACAAGCTGCTGGCGGTCCTCCACCGGCTGGTCGACAACGGCAACACGGTGCTCGTGATCGAGCACAACCTCGATGTCATCAAGACCGCGGACTGGATCATCGACCTGGGCCCGGGGGGCGGCCTGCGCGGTGGCCGGATCGTCGCCGAAGGCACGCCGGAGACGATCGCCGCCGCTGCCGGCTCGGCCACCGGCGAGTACCTGGCTCGCGTCCTGCGCGGCGAGCCGCTGGTGCCGCTCAGCGACATCACGTTCGCCGACGAGGCGGGCCGGCCGGGCGTCGGCAACCGCGTGGCGGCCGCCGTGCCGGTGATGGCGCCGGCTCGCAAGCGCGTTGCGGCGGCACGGTCGGCCGGCGACCGGTAAGGCGAGCTCCGGCGCGTGGCGCCGCTGGGCGCTGACGCGAGCGCCGCTGGGCGCTGACGCGAGCACCGCTGGGCGCTGACGCGAGCACCGCTGGGCGCTGACACGAGCGCCGCTGGCGATCGCGCGCCGTGAGCGGGCACCCCCGGTCGCGAGCGACGGCTGCGCGGGGACGTGCCCCGATCCGGCATTCACCCGAGCCGCGGCGCGCAGGCCGGCAGTCTAGGATTGGGTCATGCCCGAGATCGACTTCGCCTTCCTCGCCGATTCGGCCGAGACGCAGCCCGGCCAGAAGTTCCACGTGCTCGGCGGGGGCATCACGCGGATCGGCGGCCGCAACTTCCCGCTCCGCCACCCGCACATCGCGCTCGTGGTGGGACTGCTCGTAACCGCTCCCGAGACCGAGCGCGAGCACGAGCTCCGGATCGTGCTCCTCGACCCCGACGGCCACGAGGTCACCGGCGCCACCGGCAGCCTGGTGGCACGCGGGCATCCCGACGGCCGCGACGCGATCCTCACGTTCAGCATCGATCTCTGGAACCTGACCTTCCCGTCGCCCGGCGACTACTCGTTCCGGATCCTGGTCAACGGCTCGGAGCGCAAGCGGCTGGGCCTCGTCCTCGTCAGGCCGGCCGATGCCGGGGTGGGCGCCGTCCCGACCTCCGAGCTGTGACGCCGGCGCGCCACCGGACGGCGGAGGGGGCGGCCCAGGCCCGCCACGAGCATCCGGCGATCGACGAGGCGGCGCTGAGCGCGGCCCGCGCGGCGGATCACCTGCTCGCAGCGGCCCGGGCGGCGGATGCCGCTCGGTGGATCGCCTACCTCGAGCCGTTGCCGGACCGCCTCCGGGACGACGGGTTGGCCGACCTGCGGCGGACCGCCCTGCGGGCACGGGCAGCCTACGGCGCGAAGGACTCCGTTCGCGATGCCCTGCCGCCCGCGGTGACCGAGCCCTTCCTCGACGCGATCGACCGGCTGCTCAAGGTGCTGGCGCGCCGCGAGGTCACCGGGTGATCAGCCGGCGGATCCGCGGGCAGCGCGCCGGTCGTCAGTAGAGAAACGGCAGCAGCCGGCGGGTCCGTGCCCGGTAGGCGGGATAGTCCGGATATCGCGCCACCAACCAGACCTCCTCGCGCGCCGACTTGAGGCGGAAGAACCCGAGCAGGAGGAGCGCGCCCAGGATCGCGAGCGGTGACGCCATGGCCAGGCCATAGCCGAGCGACCCGATCACGATCCCGCCGTAGATCGGGTGCCGAGCAAGGCGGTAGGCGCCCGTCTCCACGAGATCCGCACCGTCGCGAGGGTGGGGGAGCGGTGTCAACGCCTCGCGCAGGGCGAGCAGGCCCCATCCGGCGAGGACGGCGCCCGCAGCCAGCAGCGCGAGCCCGGCGACCACCGACGCGAGCCTCGGCCCGCCGTCCAGGACAGGACCGGTGAGGCCGGCGAGCCCGACGAGCGGGAGCAGCACGAACTGGATCACGACCCACCCCTCGCCGCGCGGCCCGAGCGACGGGAGTCGGCTCACGCGGCGAGCCGGCTCACGCCGGGCGGCTGCGGACGCTCGGCCAGGACCCAGCCAGGGCCACCGGCCATGCCGGAGCCCGGCTCATGCCGGCTCGTCGGCACTCGCCTGCGCGGCCCGCCACTCGTCGGCCAGGATCGCCATCCGGTGGACGTCGAGGTACCGGCCCTCCCGGAACACGGCGTGCCGCAGGACACCCTCGTGCACGAACCCCACCCGCTCGTACACGCGGCGGGCGCCGGGGTTCATCTCGTACACGTCGAGCCAGACCCGTTCGAGCCGCAGGAACCCGAACGCCCAGTCGAGCAGCGCCCGGAGCATGTCCGAGCCGTGCCCCTGGCCACGGTCGGCGGCCGCGCCGATCGAGATGCCCAGGCCGGCACTGCCGTTCGCAAGGTCAACCTCGAACAGGCCCGTCGTGCCGATCGGACGTCCGTCGGCGACGAGACAGGCGACGAAGAAGTAGCCGTCCTTGCCCTGGCTCTCGATCATCTGCTCGAACCAGCGCTCCTCGAGCGGGATCGACAGGGGCGCGCGGAGCGAGAGCGTGCGCGACGTGGAGTAGTCGTTCATCCAGGACACGAAGCGCGGGACGTCGTCGCGTTCCGCGGAGCGCAGGAACACCGAGCCGTGCGCGATCATCTGCTGGGTCCCGACGCGGCGGAAGGCCATCGTGATCTCCGGAGCGGGTGGCGTGCCCGGTGGGCCGGGCGGCACGCATGACCTGAGTCTACGCGGCCTGGGCCGTGCCGAGGCCCAGCTCCGACGGCGAGAACGCCTCCCGCAGGAACCGCGACGGCGACTCGGGGTCGAACAACAGCGTGAGCGATCGGCGCGCGCGCGTCCAGGCGACGTACGCGAGCCGTCGCTCCTCCTCGAGGGCGCGCTCCGGCTCCGCGGCGTCGCTGATCGAACGGCGCCCCGGGAAGCCATCAGCGAGGACCAGGACGTGATCCCACTCGAGGCCCTTGGTCCCGTGCGCCGTCGCGAGCGTCAGCGCCGCGTCCTCGCGACGGAGCTCGGCGAGCCGCCGCCGGCGCTCGTCGACGGCAAGTCGCAGGTCGTCGAGCGACGCGTGCGCCGCCGCCCACCCCAGCAGCGCGGTCACCAGGTCGGCGGGCGAGGGCTCATCGCCCGGGTCGGGCGCGGGCTCGCCGCCCCCGGCCGGTCCGCCTTGTGCGGCCCGCAGGGTGGCACGCAGCGCACCGAGGACCGCGAGGGGCGATGGCGGCCCGGCCCTCGGCACGGGCAAGCGCGATGTCGCCAGGCGGCCGGCCTCATCCAGGAGCCCGTCGAGACGACCGTCCTCGATCGGCAACGGCAGCTCGGGTGCGCGGAACGGGATGTCGAGCTCCACGGCCGCGACCACGACGACCAGCAGCTCGCGGTTGGTCCGGGCGAGGACCGCCCGGCTGCTGCCGTCCACCGGCCAGGTCCGGATCGCCCGCCGAACCCGCACGAGGTCATCGGCGGCGTCCGGCGCCAGGACGAGCCGCCCGCGCGCGGCCGGGCCGGCCACGATGCGCTTCGCGAACCGCTCCCGGTTGTGCTCGACCAGCCGCACCGCCCGCTCCACGACGGGCCGGGGGCAGCGGTAGTTCGTCTCGAGGTCGACCCGTCGCAGGCCGGGCAACGACGCCGCCAGCCCAAGCACCCGTCGCACGTCGGCGAGCCGCCAGCCGTAGATCGTCTGGTCGTCGTCCCCAACGAGGAAGACCTGGTTGGCCGGGGCGGCGAGCAGCAGCGCCAGCTCCAGCTGCGTCCGGTCCAGGTCCTGCGCCTCGTCGACCAGCAGGTGGATGCAGCGCGCCCGCCACGCCACCAGCGCGGCCGTGTCGGACCCGAGGAGGCCAAGGGCGCGCACCACGAGATCGTCGAAGTCGACCCCACCGCTGGCCGCGACGGCTCGCTCGTAGGTCACGAACGCGCTGGCGACCGGGCCGGCGGCTGGGTCCCGGGCGACGTCGTCCGCCGTCACCCGGAGGTCGAGCTTGAGGCGCGAGAACGCGAGGTCGAGCCGCCCGCGATCGGCAGGCGTGGAGGCGGGAAAGAGCTGCCGCAGGAGCTCGTCGCGTTCGACGAGCGGCTCGACCGCGACTCCGGCCTCGCCCAGCATCTCGCGCCCGAGCGCGTGGAACGTGCGGACCCGCACCGATCCGCCCGGGAGGCCGAGCGGCGCGAGCGCCGTGTCCAGCCGGTCGGACAGCTCCTCGGCCGCGCGCCGGTTGAACGCCACGACGGTGATCGAGCCGGGATCCGCACCGCCGTCCACCAGCCAGGCGACCCGGGCAACCAGGGTGGTGGTCTTCCCGCTGCCCGCGGGCGCCACGCACAGCACCGGACCCGGTGGGGCGGTCGCGGCCGCGCGCTGGTCGGGCGCCAGGCGGGCAAGCCGCTCGGAGACCGAAGGATGCTGCCGGGTCACCACGGTGGAAGGATGGACGTCGCGACTTACCACGACCTCACCCGCGCTGCCCGACGTCAACCGCGCGGCGACCCGACGGTGCGCGCGCACCGGTACCGAAGGGGGGCGCCCGGGCGCAACGCTCGGGACGACCGACCCATACCCGCGCGGCGGACCCAGGTCCATCGTCCGATGCACGACCCTCGCGTGGGGTCGGTCGCATGGAGGATGTCGAGCATGCGCACCAGGACCGTGAGCCGCGCCGTGACCGCCGCGATCGCCGTCTCGCTCGCGGTCGCGGGCGTCGCCGTCGCCGATTCCGTGAGCGGCGACGCCGACGTGGTGGCGCCTGGTATCCAGGGCATGGTCAACCTCGGCACGGTGCCGGCAGGTTCCACCCACACCGTCGACATCGGCTTCGAGCTGGTGTGCACGGGTCTCAACCACGTGCCGGCCGGAACCTCGATCTCGCTCACGCCGACCGGACAGGCGCCGCTCGACGGGACGATCTCGGCCACGGCCGCCACGCTTGGCAAGGTGCCCAATTCCTGGCCGGCCACCGGCGACGGCTGCATCGGCGACCCCGTGCTCGATGCCGCGCAGCCATCCCACGTCACCCTGAAGGCACCCAGCGACGCCGGGAACCGGCTACGTGTACCGCGTCACCTATGCGCGGGCCCCATCCACCGGCACCACCGGCACGACGCTCGCCCAGATCGCGCTCTCGGTGTCGGGCAACACGCCGCCCGTGCTCGATCTCCCCGCGGACATGACCGTCGAGGCCGATGTCGCGGGCGGCTGGATCGCCGCCTACAGCGTCACGGCGTCGGACGACGAGGACGATCCCGATCCGGTGGCGACCTGCTCGCCGTCGCCGGGCGACGTCCTGCCGATGGGCGACACGACCGTCACCTGTGCCACCACCGACTCGGGTGGGCTCACGGCGACCGGCACGTTCGAGGTGCACGTCGTCGACACCACGCCACCGGTCTTCGGCGGTCTGCCCGATCGGACGGTCACGACCGCCGATCCCACGGGTGCCGTCGCTACCTGGCCGGCCCCCGCGGCGTCCGACATCGCCGACTCCGCGCCGGCGGTCAGCTGCAGTCCGTCGTCGGGGTCGTGGTTCCCGGTCGGCACCACGATGGTCACGTGCACCGCGACCGACGCGTCGGGCAACAGCGCCTCAGCCTCCTTCGCGGTCCACGTCGTCCAGGATCCCGTCGTCCAGGATCCCGCCGTCGTGCTGGTCGGAGCCTGGGGACGGCCGTTGCACGACAACGTGCCGGCGCTGGTCGGACGCGCCGGCCGAACCATCCCGCTCAAGCTGTTCGTTACCCGGAACGGCGCCGCCCAGGGGCGGCATGACATCGCGGCGCCCGTCCTGCGCGTCACGCCGCTCGACGCGTGCGGCGGCACCGCGGCTGCAGGCCCGGACCGACTCCTCGGCTCGCTCACCTGGTCCGGCAGGGCCTGGCGAATGCAGCTGCGGACCGGCAGGCTCGGTCCCGGCTGCTGGCGGCTCGAGGCGTCGGTCGACGGCACCGTCGTCGCCACCGCGATCATCCAGCTCAGGGGCCATCCGTCGGCCGGAGCGGCGCACCGCAAGCGCTGAGCCCCAGGGCCGGCACCCGGGTCGATCGGCGATCGCCGGGTCGGTCCGCGCCCGGCGCCCGCGCCCGGCGCCTGCGCCCGGCACCCGGCACCCGGGTCGATCGGCGATCGCCGGGTCGGTCCGCGCCCGGCGCCCGCGCCCGGCGCCCGGCCTCCGGCGACCGGCAAGCGGCGACCCGGCGGTCCGCGCCCGGCGCCCGGCCTCCGGCGACCCGTCGAGCGCCGCAAGCCCGCCCGGCGATTCCCCCGGATAATCCCGGGGTGACCCCCGAGCTCCAGGCGACGCTCGCCAACCTCCCGGACCGGCCGGGCGTGTACCTCATGAAGGACGCCCGGGGCGAGGTGCTGTACGTCGGCAAGGCACAGAGCCTGCGCCACCGCGTGCGCAGCTACTGGCAGCGCCAGGCGCCGGCGAGGGGACCGGGCGACATCCACCGGATCCGCCAGGCGATCGACCGCGTGGTGGATCTCGAGGTCACGGAGGTTGACTCGGTCTCCGAGGCACTGCTCCTCGAGGCGAACCTGATCAAGCGGTTCAAGCCGCGGTTCAACGTCCGGCTCAAGGACGACAAGAGCTACCCGTACATCAAGGTCACCCTTGCCGACGACTTCCCGCGGGTGGAGCGCACGCGGAGGCTCCCGAGCGACGGCAGCCGCTACTTCGGGCCGTACGCGTCGGCAAGCTCGGTCGACGAGGCGATGAACCTGGTCCGCCGCCTGTTCCCGTTCCGGACCTGCACGATCGACATCAGGGACGGGGAGCGGGCCCTGGCGCGGCCGTGCCTGCTGTACCACATCAAGCGTTGCCAGGGACCGTGCATCGAGGCGATCTCGAAGGATGCCTATCGGCGCGACATCGCCCAGGTGGAGCTGTTTCTCGAGGGCAACGCCGACGCCCTGGTCGACGGCCTCCGTCACGAGATGCGGTTCGCGTCCGAGCAGCAGCAGTACGAGAAGGCCGCCGTCGTCCGCGACAAGATCCGCGCCATCGAGCGGACGATGGAGAGCCAGAAGATGGCGGCCTTCGCGAGGACGGAGCTGGACCTCGTCGCGCTCGCGCGGCAGGACGACCAGGCGGCCGTCCAGCTGTTCGTCGTGCGCAACGGCAAGATGGTCGGCCGCGACGTGTTCTTCCTCCACGCCCCGCACGATGTCGCCGACGACGAGGTGCTGAGCAGCTTCCTCGAGCAGTACTACGCCCGTGCGACCTCGGTGCCCCGCGAGATCCTGGTGCCGCGCGCGCTGGCGGAGCCGGCCGAGCTGGAGGCGTTCCTGGCCGCGCGCCGCGGCAGCCTGGTCCGGCTGCGCACCCCGCAGCGAGGCGAGAAGCGGGCGCTCATGGACCTGGCCGCCCGCAACGCCGCCGAGGCGCTGGCGCGGGAGGCGGCGCGCTGGCTCGCGGACGAAGGCCGGACGCTGGGGGCGCTGGAGGAGCTGGCGGCCGCGCTGGGTCTGCCGGCGCCGCCGATGCGGATCGAGTGCTACGACATCTCGAACTTCCAGGGCAGCGAGTCGGTGGGCAGCATGGTCGTGTTCGAGGAGGGCCGCCCCCGGAGCGGCGAGTACCGTCGCTTCCGGATCCGCACCGTGCAGGGTGCCAATGACTTCGCGAGCCACCAGGAGGTGCTGCGCCGGCGCTTCCGGGGCGCGAAGGCGGGCGACGAGGGGCGCGAGGAGGAACGGCGCTGGGCGATGCCCGACCTCGTGATCCTCGACGGCGGCCGGGGCCAGGTCAGCGCGGGTCAGGAGGTGCTCGACGAGCTGGGGCTGTCCGAGCTGCCGCTCGTGGGGCTGGCCAAGGAGCGCGAGGAGCTCGTGCTCCCGGACCGCGCAGAGCCGGTGCTGCTGCCGGTCACCTCATCCGCGCTGTACCTGGTGCAGCGGCTGCGCGACGAGGCCCACCGGTTCGCGATCACCTATCACCGGAGCCTCCGTTCCCGACGGGCGACGAGATCCGCGTTCGACGACCTGCCCGGCGTGGGCCCCAAGCGCCGCCGGGAGCTGCTCAAGGTGTTCGGCTCGGCCAGGCGCGTCCGCGAGGCGCCGATCGAGCAGATCGCCGCCGTGCCCGGGATCAGCCGGGCGCTCGCGGAGCGGATCAAGGCCCACCTCGAGGCCTGACCAGGGCGTCGCTTCGCCCGCCGACATCGGGCGTCGCGCCCGTTCGATGGCATCGGGTGGGCGGCGCGGAACGGCCACGCCCTGTATCATCCCGCCCCGATGCGACGCGCCGGACCCATCCTGATTCTCGTGATCGGCGTGCTCGCGCTCCTGGTGGACTTCGTGCGGCTCCCCCTGCCGTCGGTTGGTGGCCAGGACGCGGGCACCACGCACTACCTCGAAACCAAGCTCGGCCTCGACCTCCAGGGCGGGCTTCGGATCGAGTACCAGGTGCTGCCGGCCCAGGGCAAGACGCCCTCCAAGGACGACCTCAACGTCCTGCGGCGGATCATCATCAACCGGATCGACAAGTCCGGCGTCGCCGAGCCGCAGGTGGTGGTCCAGGGGACCGACCGGATCCTGATCGAGATGCCGGGCATCCAGAACGCGGACCAGATCCGCGCCCTGGTGGGCACCACGGGGCGCCTCGACTTCATCCCGCTGGGCCAGACGCCGGCGCAGCAGGACCAGGAGCTGCCCCAGACCTCGCTCGACCAGGCGTGCGACGCCACCCACACCGTGGACTGCGTGCTGTTCTCCGGCGACCAGATCGCGGCGGCCTCGATCGGAACCGACCGGGCGGGCCTGCGCACCGTCGACTTCGTGCTCAAGGACACGGGCAAGAACCTGTTCGCGAACTACACCGCGGATCACGTCGGGGACTATTTCGCGATCGTGCTCGACGGCAAGGTGATCAGCGCGCCCACGATCAACGAGGCGATCCCCGGCGGCCAGGTCCAGATCAGCCAGAGCGGGATCGGCGGCTACCCGCTGGCCGAGGCCCAGAACCTGGTCACGATCCTCCAGTTCGGCCAGCTGCCGTTCCCGATCTCGGAGCTCGCCAACACCACGGTCAGCCCCACCCTGGGCGAGGCGTTCCAGCGCCAGAGCCTGCTGGCCGGCTTCATCGCGGTGCTGATGGTGATCTTCTTCATGAGCGTCCACTACCGGATGCCGGGCCTGATCGCGAGCGGCGCGCTGCTGTACTACGCGCTCGTCGTGTACGCGCTGTTCCGGCTCATCCCGGTGACGCTCACGCTGGCCGGCATCGCGGGCTTCGTGCTCTCGGTCGGCATGGCGGTCGACGCCAACATCCTGATCTTCGAGCGGACCAAGGAGGAGATGCGCGTCGGCAAGAGCCTGCCGGCGGCGATCGAGGCCGGCTTCAACCGGGCGTGGAACTCCATCCTGGACTCGAACGTGTCCAGCCTGATCACGGCGACGATCCTGTTCCTGTTCGGCTCGTCGACCATCCGCGGCTTCGGCCTGGTGCTGATCGTCGGCGTCCTGGTGTCGATGTTCACGGCGATCACGGTCACCCGCACCGTGCTGCGGATCGTGGTCGCCCAGCCGTGGGCGCGCCGCGCCGGCCTGTACGGCGTCACCGAGGCGGAGTTCCTGGCCCGTCCCACCGGCCGCCGCCCGCTGCGCGGAGAGGCGAGCGGGCGTGTTTGACATCATCGGCAAGCGGAACTGGTTCTTCGCGCTCTCCCTTGCGGTCACCGTCCCGGGCCTGATCTTCATCCTCCTGGGACCGATCACGGGCGGCAAGGTCGGGCTCCAGTTCGCGATCGACTTCACCGGTGGCACCGTTTGGACGATCCGGTTCGAGGACCCGAACGTGACCCCGCAGCAGGTCAAGGACGTGTTCGCGAGCAAGGGCATCGAGGCGACGGTGACCGAGACCGGCGACCACTTCATGGACATCCGGACCAAGGAAGCGTCCCTGGCGGCGCCCGCGCCGACGGCCACACCGCTGCCCATCACCTCGCCATCGGCGTCGCCCGGAGCGTCGACCTCGGCCTCGCCGTCCGGGTCGCCTTCCGCGAACGCATCGCCCTCCGCGTCAGCATCCGCAGCAGCGTCGGCCACGCCGTCTGCCTCGGCCTCGGTCGGTCCGTCCGCCTCGCCGTCCGGGTCGCCCGCCACGAGCCCGTCGCCCTCCGCGAGCCCGTCCGCCTCCCCGTCGGCCAGCCCGTCGCCATCGCCCTCAGCCACGGCGGCCGCGGGTGCCAGCGCGGCGCCCACCCCGACGCCGTCGCCCCTCAGCGGGGGCGCCCTGCCGTCGACCGGCAAGCTCGGCGAGATGCGGGTCGCGCTCGAGGACAAGCTGGGCAAGATCGCCGAGCAGCAGTCGCTCTCGACGGTCGGGGCCGTGGTCTCGAGCGACCTCATCACCCAGGCGCTGATGCTGATCCTGATCGGGTCGGTCGGGATCCTGTCCTGGATCACGTACCGCTTCCGCGACTTCAAGATGGGCGTCACCGCGCTGGTCGCGCTGCTCCACGACGTGATCGTGGTGGTCGGGATCTTCGCGATCCTGGGCACGTTCATCGGGCTCCAGATCGACAGCCTGTTCGTGACGGCGATGCTGACCGTCATCGGCTTCTCGGTCCACGACACGATCGTGGTGTTCGACCGGATCCGCGAGAACCGTGCGCGGCACGTGGGCGAGCCGTTCGACAGGATCGTCAACCACTCGGTGCTCCAGACCTTCGGGCGCTCGATCACGACCAGCCTCACGGTTGTCATCACGCTGCTGTCACTGCTCCTGTTCGCCGGAGAGGCGATCGGGACCTTCGTGCTCGCGCTGCTGCTCGGGATCATCTCGGGGACCTACTCGTCGATCTTCAACGCCAGCCCGCTGCTGGTGGTGTGGCACCTGTGGGAAAGCCGGCGTCGGGCCGCCGGGCAACCGGCCCGCCCAGGCCGCCGCGCCGTCACGTGATCCGGGGACCCGGCAGCGTCCGGGACCCGCATTCCCGGCCCGGCCGGCCGGTCCCCACCGGGGATACCGGCGCTCCACGCCCGCCGCGCTCCTGCCGGTCCGGCGCTCCGGCCGGCGGTCAAGGTGGCGATAAGCGGGACATGGCATGCTGCCGGTGATGGTCGAGGCACGATACCGCTGGGCATTCCCCGAGCCGCTGCGCCTGTCGCCCGAGCTCCGGGCGGCGGCTCGCGAGCACGGTCTCGGGACCATCGCGGCGACGGTGCTCGCGCGTCGCGGGATCGACGATGCGGCGACGGTGGCGGCGTTCTTCGGCCCGCCCGAGCACGGCCTCCAGGATCCGCACCTGCTGCCCGACGCGCGGGCGCTCGTGGACCGCATCCGGACCGCCCGCGATCGACGAGAGCGGGTCATGGTCTTCGGCGATTTCGATGCCGACGGGCTCACCGGGCTCGCCCAGCTGGTGATCACGTTCCGGCGCCTCGGTCTCGAGACCGTGCCGTACGTCCCGTCCCGTCTCGAGGAGGGTCACGGGCTGTCGGCGGCGGCGGTCGAGTCGGCGGCCCGCCAGGACGTCGGCCTCATCGTGACCGTGGACACGGGCTCGACCAGCGTTGCCGAGGTCGCGGCGGCACGGGCGCGCGGCATCGACGTCGTGATCACCGATCACCATCACCTGCCCGACTCGCTTCCGGCGGCGGTCGCGATCGTCAATCCGCAGCGGGCCGATTCCAGCTACCCGGACCGGCGCCTGTCGGGGAGCGGCGTGGCGTTCACCGTCTGCCGGCTCCTCCTCGACGAGCTGGAGGGAGCGGGTCCGGAGGCCCTCGACCTCGCCGACCTCGCGACCATCGGGACGGTGTCGGACGTCAGCCCGATCCTGGGCGAGAACCGCGCGATCGCGCGCCTCGGGCTCGACCGGATCCGCACGGGGCGGCGGCCGGGCATCGCGGCGCTGCTGTCGAGGGCCCGGGTGAGCCCGTCGGCCGCGGACCTGGAGACCGTCGGGTTCGTCGTGGCGCCGCGGCTCAATGCCGCCGGCCGCGTGGGCGAGGCCCTCGATGCCGCGCGGTTGCTGCTGGCGACCACGCCCGAGGACGCGGACGCGCTCGCCGGGACCCTCGAGGCCGCCAACGCCACCCGTCGCGACCTGATGCGGGTCGCGCTCGCGGAGGCCCGCGACGCGTTCGGCCTGGCCGCCCCGGGCCAGGCGCCCGGCCAGCTCGCACTGCCGGATCCGGAGGCCCCGCCGGAAGCCACGCTCGAAGGCGACCTGTCCGATGCCGGCGTCATCCGTGCGAGCCATCAGGACGGAGCCCCCGCGCTCCTCGCCTGGGGTCCGTGGCCGGTGGGCATCATCGGCCTCATCGCCGGTCGCCTGGCGGACGAGACGGGCCGGCCGGCCGTGATCGGGACCCGGCTCGAGGGGGTGATCCGCGCCTCATGCCGCAGCGACGGCGCCGTGAACCTTGCGACCGCCCTCGACGCCTGCGACGACCTGCTCATCCGTCACGGCGGGCACGCGGCGGCCGCGGGCTTCGAGATCCCGGTCGAGCGATGGGAGGCGTTCGTCGAGCGCTTCCTTGCCCAGGCGGCCGCCGCCGGGCCCCTGGACCCGCGCTCGACCCTGGCCGTCGACCTCGCCCTTCCGTCATGGCTCGTCGACTACGACCTGTACCGGGACCTCGCGCGGCTCGGCCCGTTCGGCACCGGCAACCCGCAGCCGCTCGTCTGCGTCCTGGGCCTGACCGTGCAACGCCTCCGCGCCGCCAGCGGCGGCCACACCCAGCTCGTGCTCCGCCGCGAGCGCGACGTCCTCGACGGCATCGCCTTCGGCTGGCCGGAGCTCGTGGACCGGGTGGGAGAAGGGGATCTCGTGGATGTCGTCGCCCGGCTGACCAGCCGCACCTTCGGTGGTCTCGAGACGCTCCAGCTCGACATCCGGGACGTGTCGATCTCCGGCTCGCATCCGCGCGCCGCCGAGGTCCTGGACCGAGCCTCCGGCCGGGCGGGCGGCGAGGCGGTCGGTCCGGGTCTGGCGGATGCCGTCCGCCAGGGCGCATCGTGAGCCGCCAGCCGGCCACCACGCCGCGGCCCGCGCCGCGTCGCCCATCGGGCGGCCGGCCGACGTTGTCGCTCCCTGGTGGTGGGCTGCCGGTGGCGGCCGTGGTATCCGTGATCGGCCTGCTGGTGATCGCGATCGGGACGCTCGGGTTCAGCAACGGCGACCTGCCGTTCGTGGCCGCCAACGGGGGGCCTCCGGCCCCGGGCAGCACCGACCGTCCGGACGTCCAGAAGACGCCGACCCCGTCGAACATCGTCATCGTCAATACGCCCGAGCCGGGAATCACGCTGCCGGGCAGCCTGGTCTATGCCAAGGACGGCAACATCTGGCTCCAGGACGCGGACGGCGCCACCCAGCTGACGACCGGTGGCAGCGACTCGATGCCGACGTTCTCGCCCGACGGCGCCTCGGTGTACTTCGTCCGGACCCGGCGCGTCGACGGCAAGTGGAGCATCGGCGGGATCGTCAAGGACTATCGGCTCGACGTGCCGACGCTGATGCGGGTGCCGACCGGCGGCGGCAAGCCGGACAAGGTCCTCGACGGGCTGATCAACCCGCCTGGCACCTTCAAGTGGAACGCCTTCATCCGCGAGCCGTCGATATCGCCCGACGGCCGATACGTCGCGATGGCCACCGACCTGCCGGACCCCACGACGAGCGATGTCGTGATCAAGCTCTACGACCTCAAGAACGGCAGGATCAAGGACCTCGGGCTGAGCCAGGTGGCACCGCTGGGCCACCAGGACCCGGTCTGGAGCCCGGACGGCAGCCGGCTCGTGTACGTCCGCAACGATCGGGACGGTGCCAAGGGCGCGCCGGTGCTCTATGCCTACAACCCCGCCAACGGCAAGGCCAAGGCCGTGACCAAGCCCGGCTACCTCTACCCGTCGTTCTCGCCCGACGGCCGCTACATCGCGGCGACGCGGACCAGCGCCTTCGGGACGGACGTGGTGATCCTCGACGCCAACAACGGGGCCGAGGTCATGCGGCTCACCGACGACGGCAGCAGCTGGGCCCCGGCGTGGTCCCCCAGGGGCGACCAGATCGTCTACCTGCACGTCGTCGGCCAGGTGATCGATCTGCGCCTGGTCCAGCTCGAAGGCAGCGCGCCCGGCTGGACCGTGAAGGATCCGATCGACCTCACGGAGAACGCAGGCCTCGACGGCGTCTCGCGACCCGGCTGGTTCATCCCCCCGGACCAGCTGCCGACGCCCACGCCCGCCCCGACGCCGGTCGTCTCGCCGGCGGGCTCGTGACGTCCCGCGCCGCCGGTCGCCGCCGATCTGCCCCGGCCATCGCCATGGGCCTCGATCGATGACGCCGTACCTCGAGCGGCTCGGCGCCCGGACGGCGGCCACGGATACGGTGTTGTGCCTCGGGGTCGACCCCGATCCCGACCGCCTGCCCGACGGCTTCCCGGCCACGCTCGCGGGGATCGAGCGGTTCGCCGCCCTGATCGTGGAGGCAGCGATGCCGTACGCGGCCGCGGTCAAGCCCAATCTCGCGTTCTTCGAGGCGTTCGGGTCGCCGGGACTGGCCGCGCTCGAGCGCATCCGCGCGATGGTCCCGCCCGATGTCCCGTTCATCGCGGACGCCAAGCGCGGCGACATCAGCTCCACGGCGGCGCGCCAGGCGGTGGCGCTGTTCGACGTCCTGGGCGCGGATGCGGTCACGGTGAACCCGTTCCTGGGCGAGGAGGCCGTCGCGCCGCTGCTCGCCCGCGAGGACCGCTTCGCGTACGTCCTGTGCCGGACCTCCAATGCCGGTGCCGTCGAGCTGCAGAGCCTGACCGTCGGCCCTGACGCGACGCTCGGTGCGCCCGCCGAGCCGCTGTGGGCACGGGTCGCCCGTCGCGTCGCGCGCTGGGGCCCGGGTGGGACGACGGGGCTCGTCGTCGGCGCGACGGCACCGGCCGAGCTGACCGCGATCCGGACCCTCGCGCCCGAGCTCGCGTTCCTCGTCCCGGGCGTCGGAGCCCAGGGTGGCGACGTGGCGCCGGTGCTCGATGCGGGCAGGGCGACCCGATCGCCGGCCGGCGCCCAGCCGGGCCGCGGCCTGCTGGTCAACGTGTCCCGCGGCATCGTGCTGGCGGCTGCGGAGCCGGCCGCCGCCGGCACATCGCGTGATCCCGGAGAGCGCCTCGCGGCCGCCGCCGCCGAGTGGGGGAGACGGCTCGCTGTGCTACCCTGACGCCCTCCGGGCCGGCCTCCGAGGATCCGGCCCCGCACGAGGTCGTCTTCAGCACCATGCCTGGCATCAGCATCGGGCCCGCGGAGCTCGTCATCGTCCTGCTCATCGCCCTGATCGTCGTCGGTCCCGGCAAGCTGCCCGATGTCGGTGCAGCGCTCGGCAAGAGCATTCGCGAGTTCCGCAAGGCCGCCGCCGATGTCAAGGAGAGCACCAGCCTCGAGCCGTCCGCGCCCGCGGCGCAGGCGACCGCGACCTCGGCCGCCAGCGCGCCCGCCCCGGCGGCGCCCGCCCCCGCCGCGGCAGCTCCCGTGGCTCCCACGACCGAGGCACCCGTACCGAGCGCACCGCCCGCACCGGGGGCCACCGAGCCCGCCGCGCCCCCCGAGCCTGCGACCACGGCTGACGAGCAGCCGACGCCCAGCGCGTAGGGCCGGGGCCCTTCGCCAACCGCGATGGCCGACGCCGACGCCGTCCTTCCGGCGCGCCTGACGCCGGACCCCGATCCGCCCCTGACACCCGGGCCACCGCCCGGCGCCGGCGAGATGACGCTGGTGGGTCACCTCACCGAGCTGCGCGACCGGTTGATCCGGATCGCCCTCGCGATCGCGGTCGGGTCGATCGTGGGGTTCCTGGTGTCCGACCAGGCCATCTCGATCCTTCGGGCGCCGATCCCGGGCAGCCAGCCGCTCTACTTCACGGGCCTGGGCGACGCCTTCGTGATCAAGGTGAAGGTCGCCATCG
This sequence comes from uncultured Chloroflexia bacterium, assembly GCA_963841545.1. Taxonomy (GTDB): domain Bacteria; phylum Chloroflexota; class Limnocylindria; order Limnocylindrales; family CSP1-4; genus CAIXZV01. The sequence goes on from CAWJDE010000004.1 coordinate 706,329, forward strand.
TCATCGGCGTGATCCTGACGATGCCCGTGATCCTCTACCAGGTGTGGGCCTTCGTGGCTCCCGGCCTGACCGACAAGGAGCGCCGGATCGTCGGGCCGTGGATCCCGCTGGCCCTCGTGTTCTTCGCCATCGGCACCGCCATCGCCTACTTCATCCTGCCCTTCGCCGCCCAGTTCCTGATCGGGTTCTCGTCGGCGGACCTCCAGCCCCTGATCACGGCCGGCGCCTACTTCGACTTCGTGACCACGATGTTCCTGGCGTTCGGCCTGATCATGGAGTTCCCGATCCTGCTGTTCGGCCTGTCGCGGGTCGGGATCGTGACCTCGCAGCGGCTCGCCGGAGCCCGGCGGATGACGATCCTCGGGATCGCCATCTTCGCGACCGCGATCACCCCTGGCGGCGACCTCGTCAGCCCCACCGCCCTCGGGGTCACGATGTACATCCTGTACGAAGGCACGATCTTCTTCATCCGGCGCAGCGGGAAGTAGCGTGCGCCGCAGGACCCGCCCGTGACCGACACACCGGCCGTCGAGCCCGGAGCGACCTCGGCAGGACCGGTGCCCACGGCACCGGCGCCTGAGGTGCCGACGGGCGAGGGACCGACGACCGCGGATCCGGTGGCGCTCCCGGGGCCGGGCCGGGCGACCGAGGAAGGCACCCACCAGGGCGTGGTGGTGCTGACCGGCCTGTCCGGGGGCGGCAAGACGGCCGCGGCGAAGCTGTTCGAGGACCTCGGCTACTTCGTGGTCGACAACCTCCCCGGCGAGCTGCTCCGCGACCTGGCCGACCTCGTCGCGACCGATCCGCTCCGGTTCGCGAGGACCGCGATCGTGCTCGACGCACGCACGGGCGACGTGCCGCTTGCGTTCGGTGCCATGCGGGGCGCGCTGGAGGGCCGGGGGATCCGGCCCGTGATCTTCTTCCTCGAGGCGCGCGACGACGTCCTGATCCGGCGGTTCTCGGAGACGCGTCACCGGCACCCGCTCGCCGACGAGCGCGGCATCGCCGTGTCGATCGCGCTCGAGCGGGCGATGCTGGGCTCGATCCGGGCACAGGCCGATGTGGTCCTCGACACGTCCGACCTCTCGCTGCGTGAGCTGCGCGAGCGGATCTTCGCGCGGCTGGGTGACGTGCAGGCGTCGGAGCGACTTTCGCTCCAGATCATCAGCTTCGGGTTCAAGTTCGGCGTGCCGCTCGAGGCCGACCTCGTGCTCGATGTCCGGTTCATGCGCAACCCGCACTACATCGAGCAGCTCCGACCACGGTCCGGGCTGACGCCCGAGGTCCGCGAGTACGTCATGAGCCAGCCGATCGCCGGGCCGTTCCTCCAGCAGCTCCAGGCGCTGCTCGACCTGCTGGTCCCGGCCTACGTCGACGAGGGCAAGACCCGGCTCACGATCGCGATCGGCTGCACCGGCGGCTTCCACCGCTCGATCGTCATGGCGGAGGAGCTGGCCGCCTGGCTCCGGGCGCGCGACTTCGGCACGGTGTCCGTGTTCCACCGGGAGCTGGAGCGGTGAACCTCCGCCGATGGCTGACCATCGGCATCGGCGTCAAGCGCTGGCTCCTCGTCGCGTTCGTGGGGCTGCTGCTGCTCGCGCTGGGGGTTGCGCATGCCCTGCGCCAGGTGACCGCCGACCTGCAGCCCGGCGGTGCGGCCGGCGTGCTGGTCGACGTGCTCACGCTTCAGTTCCTTCCCTACCAGCTGCGGGGCCTGATCGCGGGCGGGCTCGGCGGGACGCTGTTCCTCGTGGGGGCCTACCGGCTCATCCGCGCGCTCGTCGACCCGCTCGCGCTCCCGGACCGCGACCAGCCGATGGTCGAGGTGATCTACCAGAAGCGCTTCCTCGCCCGGGGCCCGCGAGTGGTCGCCCTCGGCGGGGGTACCGGCCTGTCCGCGCTGCTCCGTGGCCTCAAGGAGCACACGTCCAACCTGACCGCCGTGGTGACGGTGGCCGACGACGGCGGCTCGTCCGGCGTCCTGCGAGCCGAGCTCGGGATCCCGGCCGTCGGCGACATCCGCAACTGCATCGTCGCTCTCGCGGATGCCGAGCCGCTGATGGGCCGGCTGCTCCAGTACCGGTTCCCGGGTGCCGGTCCGGCGGCCGGGACGAGCGACACCGCGGCACCGCCGGCGATGGCGGGTCCGGCGGCCGGGACGAGCGGCACCGCGGCACCGCCGGCCACGGCGGGTCGGGCACGGGGGACGGCGCCGGTGACGGCCGACGTTCCCGCGCTCGACGGCGACGGAGGCGGCCCCGAGCGAGGGACGGCCACGCTCGGCGGGCACGCGGTCGGCAATCTGCTCATGGCCGCGCTGGTCCAGCTCGAGCATGGCGACTTCGAGCAGGCCATCCGGGAGATGAACCGCGTGCTCGCGGTCCGGGGTCGGGTCGTCCCGGCCACCAGCACGATCCTGACCCTCCATGCGAGGCTCGTCGACGGGACCGAGGTCGCCGGCCAGAGCCGGATCACCCGGACCAGTCGCGTCGATCGCGTGTGGGTCACGCCCGGTGACGTGCAGCCGACGACCGACGCCCTGCGGGCGATCGCCGAGGCTGAGCTGATCGTGCTCGGACCCGGCAGCCTGTTCACGAGCCTGCTGCCGGCCCTCCTCGTGCCGGGGATCCGCGAGGCGATCGCCGCCTCGGGCGCCATGGTCGTGTTCGCCTGCAACGTCGCCACGCAGCGGGGCGAGACCGACGGCTTCGACCTCGCCGATCACCTCGAGGCGATGGGCCGGCACGGCGCCGCCCACCTGCCCGACCTCGTGCTCGCCAACAACCGGTTCGACGCCGTCAGGCCACCGGGCTGGCGGGCGGCACCGGTCGCGCTGCGCTGGCCGCCGTCGGACGGTCCGGTACCCCGCCTGATCCTGGACGACATCGTCGATCCCGCGAACGCCCACCACCACGACCCGGGCCGTCTCGCCGCCGCGATCATCGGCGCCTGGGAGCGCGAGGGCGGCCACCGCCGGCGGGCGAGCGAGGCGCGCGTCGGGCGTTCGGCCTGAGACCCGACCCATGACCGCCTCGGACCGGGATCTCGTGGCGGCCGTGCGGGCAGAGCTGGCCGCGATCGACCCGTCGCGGCCGTGTGACCGGCGAGCCGAGATCGCCGGGCTCGGCTCACGTCCCGTCAGCCGGGCGCCGACCGTCGCCAGGCTCGCGATTCGGCTGGGTGGCCGTCACGGCAGCACGACCGGCGCCCGCCGGTTCGTCCTGCCGGAGGAGACCCTGGTCTGGCCCGGGGCCGCCGAGCACTGCCGCCTCGCGTGGCTGCGCGGCCGGTTCCTTGCGCGCGGCTCGCTCAGCCTCGCCGGCGGCCGGGCGCACCTCGAGTTCGTGGTGCCGCCGGACGAGGCCCCGGAGCTGGCCCGGCGGCTGGCCGATGTCGGGCTGCCCGCGTCATGGCGGATTCGCCGGGGCCGCGGCGTGGTCACCTGGAAGAGCACCGAATCGATCGTCGGCTTCCTTGGCCGGATCGGGGCCAACGCATCGCTCCTCGAGCTCCAGGCGCGGAGCGTCGCCCGCAGCCTGCGCGGCGACCTCAATCGGGTGATCAACGCCGAATCCGCCAACCTCCAGCGTTCCGTCGCCGCCGCCGGGCGGCAGCTCGCCGCGATCGACAGCCTCGAGGCCGACGGCCGCCTCGGCCGCCAGCCGCGAACGGTCCGGATCGTGGCCCAGGCGCGCCGCGAGACGCCGGAGGCGTCGCTGTCGGACATCGCCGTCCGGCTCGAGCTCCACCGCTCGGCGGTGCAACGAGCGCTCGACCGTGTCGAGCGCCTGGCCCTCCACGACGACGCCGGGGCGGGCCTGCGACGCACCGATCGACGCTGATCGACGGCGGCCGGGCAGGCGAGGTCGCCGAAGGGCGGAGACCGGTCGTCCGGCGCCGGGCGCGTTCGACCGGCACGCCGGCGCCCCGGCTGTGCTGACCGGCCATCCGGTCCCGGATCGGGGAGCCCACCGGCCGGGCCGCGCGGGGCCGTCGGGCGCGGCGCGGGGGCCGACCGGCCGGGGGCCCCGTCCGCCGGCTCTGGCATGATCAGCCCATGCGCCCGATCGTGATTGCCGCCAACTGGAAGATGAACACCACCCCCGCCGACGCGGGAGAGCTCGCGCGGACCATCGCCGCGCGCACCCGGGAGCCGGGTGTGACGCGCGTCATCTGCCCACCGTACGTGTGCCTGGCCGCGGTCCGGGACGCGCTCTCGGGCGAGGATGTCGGCGTCGGCGCGCAGAACGTCCACCAGGAGCTGGCCGGGGCCTACACCGGGGAGGTGTCCGCACCGATGCTGGCCGGCCTCGTCACGTGGGTGATCCTCGGGCACTCGGAGCGCCGCGCCCAGTTCGGCGAGACGGATGCGCTCGTGGGCGCCAAGCTCGACCGCGCCGTTGCCGCGGGCCTTCGGCCGATGCTGTGCGTGGGCGAGGTCCTCGCCGATCGCGAGGCGGGCCGCGAGACCGCGGTCGTCGCCGGCCAGCTGCGCGGAGCGCTCGAGGGGCGGGACCCGCGCGCGCTCGCGGCGGCCGGGCTGGTCGTCGCCTACGAGCCCGTCTGGGCGATCGGCACCGGGCGCAATGCCCGCGGTGCCGATGCGGCCGCGATGGCCGATGCGATCCGCGACGCGCTGCGCGAGCTGGGGTGGGGGAGCGCGGCGGACGAGACGCCGATCCTGTACGGCGGGAGCGTCACCTCCGCCAACATCGGCGAGTTCCTGGCGGAGCCCGGGATCGACGGCGCATTGGTCGGCGGTGCCTCGCTCAAGCCCGACGAGATGGCCGGGATCGTCGCTCGTGCCGGGCTCACCGCCTCGGCCCGCGGGCTCGCCGGGTGACCCGCGGGTCGCGCCCGCGTCCCATCGTCCTCGTCGTCCTCGACGGGTTCGGGATCGGCCGCCGGCCCGAGGCGGATGCGATCGCGGCGTCGCCGATGCCTCACTGGCGCGCCCTCCTCGCGGCCTGGCCGCACGCGGTGCTCCAGGCGTCCGAGGGCGCGGTGGGCCTGCCGGCCGGCCAGATGGGCAACTCGGAGGTCGGACACCTCAACCTCGGGGCGGGCCGGCCGGTGCTCCAGGACCTGCCCCGGATCGACGCCGCGATCGAAGACGGCTCGTTCTTCGAGCGGCCCGCGCTGATCGACGCCTGCGACCGGGCGATCGAGACCGGCCGGCTGCACGCCGTGGGCCTCATCGGGCCAGGCGGCGTCCACGCCCACGACCGTCACCTGGTCGCCCTGGTCGAGCTGGCCGCGCGGCGCGGGGTGCCGTCCGTTCGGATCCACGCCCTGCTCGATGGTCGCGACACCCCGCCGAGCTCGGCCCTGGGCTTCATGCGCGAGCTCGAGGCACGGCTGGCCGTCGCGCACCCCGACGCGCGCGTCGCCTCCGTTGGGGGGCGGTACTGGGCGATGGACCGCGACAGGCGCTGGGAGCGCACGGAGCGCGGCTACGACGCGATCGTCCATGGCGCCGGCGCTCACGCGCCGTCGGCCGCGGCGGCGATCGAGGCGGCCTACGCGCGCGGCGAGACCGACGAGTTCGTCGTGCCGACCGTGATCGACGGTGTGGACGGTGCCCTCCGCGACCGGGACCCGATCGTGCACATCAACTTCCGGGCCGACCGCGCCCGTCAGCTCACGCACGCGCTCGCCGATCCCGCGTTCGACGGCTTCGACCGGGCGGGTCCGGACGGTCGCCCGGCACCCGCCGGCCTGCTGGTGGTCACGATGACCGAGTACGAATCCGGGCTGCCCGTTTCGGTCGCCTTCGGGCCCGAGGAGGCGCATGCGCTCGCACGCGCCGTGTCCGAGGCCGGCTGGACCCAGCTCCACGTCGCCGAGACCGAGAAGTACGCCCACGTGACCTACTTCTTCAACGGTGGCCGCGAGGCGCCCTGGCCCGGCGAGGAGCGGACGCTCGTCCCATCCCCCAAGGTCGCGACGTACGACCTCCAGCCGGAGATGAGCGCCGCGGGCGTGACCGACGTGCTGGTGGCGGCGATCAATTCCGGCCGGTACGACTTCATCGTCGCCAACTTCGCGAACCCCGACATGGTCGGCCACACGGGCGTCTGGGACGCGACGATCGAGGCGCTCGACACGATCGACGGCTGCCTCGGGCGGATCGTCGAGGCGATCGCCCGGGTCGAGGCGGCCGACCCGGCGGGGCCGGGGGCCGCGCTCCTGATCACCGCCGACCACGGCAACGCCGACGAGCTCCGGGACGAGGCCGGAGCGCCCGTCACGGCACACTCGCTCAACCCGGTGCCGCTGCTCGCGTTGGGCCGCTCGCTCCGGGGTCGCGCCCTCCGGGACGGCGTCCTCGCGGACGTCGCGCCGACGATCCTCGAGATTGCCGGGCTGCCCCGCTGGGCGGGGATGACCGGCCGGTCATTGCTGGCGCCACGGTGATCGGCGGGCACGTCGGGCGCCGGGCATTCGGGCGCCGTCTGCTACCATCCGCTGCCGTCACCCCTCGGAGGTCATCGCACCCGTGATTCCGATCCTGGCGGTCATGAACCCGTTCCTGGCCGTCGGCCAGCTCCTGCTCAGCATCGCGCTCATCGCCGCCATCCTGCTCCAGGCGCGCGGGACCGGTCTGTCCGGCACGTTCGGCGGGGACTCTGCCGTGTATCGCAGCCGCCGTGGCGTGGAACGCCGGCTGTGGCAGTTCACCATCGTGCTGCTCGTGCTGTTCGTCCTGTTCGCGCTGGTGGCCTTCATCACCGTTGTCTGAGCCCGGCGGGGCGGTGGCGCCCGGGCGGAGCTCGCGTTGTCCCTGAACGGGCGCGACCGCGTGGTCGTAACGGCCCTCGTCGTGATCATGGTCGCGCTTGGCGGGCTGCTGGCGATCCCGCGCGGCGCTCCGGTCGCCCAGACGCAGCCGGAGCCGTCCGCGGAGGCCACGCCGGCGCCTCCCATCACCTATCGCGAGGCCGTCGTGGGCGTGCCCGAGTCGATCACCCCGCTCTCCGCCCGGTCCCGCTCGGAGCGAACCCTGGTGGGGCTCATCTTCAGCGGGCTCGTGCGTCTCGGCGCGAACGATACCCTCGTCCCGGATCTGGCCAGCTCCTGGTCGGTCGACGACGACGGCCATACCTGGACGTTCAGGATCCGCGACGACGCGAGATGGCAGGACGGCGTCCCGGTGACGGCCGATGACGTCGTGTTCACGGTCGACGCGCTCAAGGATCCGGACGCTGACGGCGCCGCGTCGGCGTCGTGGGCGGACGTGACGGCCACCGCGATCGATGAGCGGACGGTCACCCTCTCGCTGGGCACCCCGGTCAGCGGGTTCGTCGCGGCAGCCACGCAGCCGCTGCTCCCCGCGCATCTGCTCGCCGGCATTCCGTTCGCCGATCTCGCGAGCAGCGACTATGCGCGGTCGCCGGTCGGGACCGGCCCGTTCGTCCTCGCCGGGATCGATGTCCGGCACGCGGTGCTGGTTCCGGCATCGGCCGGTGCGGGTCCAGCCCCCGCGGACGAGGGAGATGGCTCGCCGGGTCCCTCCATGGATTCGCTGGCGACCCCGCTGCCGTCGATGCCGCTCGGCCAGGCGGTCCCATACCTCGAGCAGATCGAGCTCGACTTCTACCCCGACGATGCGGCCGCCGCGGACGCGCTGCGGGCGGGCACGGTCGACGCCGTCGCCGGGCTCGCACCCGACGCCCTCGCGACGCTCGACGGGCTGCCCGGGGTCGACCAGGTCCTGTACCCCACGACGACGCTCTCGACCGTCCTGCTGAGCCTGCGGCCCGACCACCCCGAGCTCGGCGACGTGCGCGTTCGCCAGGCCCTGCTCGGGGCGATCGATCGCCAGGCGCTGATCGCCGATGTGCTGGGTGGCGACGCCAGTCCGGCCGACACCCTGGTCCCGCCCAATTCGTGGGCGTACGACGCCCCATCGGTGACGCCGGTCGCGTTCGACCGCAAGCACGCCGGCAAGCTCCTGACCGACGCGGGCTGGAAGCTGGTGAATGGCGCCTGGCGGGCGCCGGGGGCGAAGAAGGCGTATGCGATCGAGCTGCTGAGCGTGCCACCCGACGCGAACGCGAGGCTGGCCGCGGTGGCGGCCTACGTGCGCGACGCCTGGACGGCGCTGGGCATCGAGGTGCACCTCGTCGACCTGGCGGCATCCGACCTGGCGGCCCGGCTGCGCGACGGCGCGTTCACGGCGTCGATCCTCGACATCAACCTGGGCATCGAGCCCGATCTCTATCCGTTGCTGGCGTCGACCCAGGTCCGCGCGAGCGGCAGCAACCTGAGCGGCTACCAGGACCCGTCGCTCGACACCCTGCTCGAGGGCGCCCGCAAACCCGGCACCACCGAGCAGCGGACCGCGGCGTGGAAGAAGCTGCTCGCCGGGCTGAGCACGCGGCTGCCGATGCTGCCGCTCGCGTGGGAGGACGAGGTGGTCGTCGAACGCGGGCTCGAGGGAGTCACCCCGCGCCTCATCACGGGGCCGGGCGACCGATTCTGGGATGTGCTAGCATGGCGCCTCGCTGCGGACCGGTGAGCCTTCGGGCGCCCCGATCCACGCGTCGGATCCACGCCGAGGTGGCGGAATTGGTAGACGCGCTAGCTTCAGGAGCTAGTGTCCGCAAGGGCGTATGGGTTCAAATCCCTTCCTCGGTACCACGGCCCTCAGGAGGGATCCGGTCGCTCGTCTGACGCGCAGGGCCCAGGTGGCGGAATTGGTATACGCGTACGTTTGAGGGGCGTATGAGGCAACTCATCCGGGTTCAAGTCCCGGCCTGGGCACCACCTTCCTGAACCTCCCTGCGGGCGGCCGACGGCCGCCCGTCGTCGTATCCCGCCGCGAGGCGGTCACAGGGCCCCGGGCGGTTAGCTCAGCTGGTCAGAGCGCCTCGCTTACACCGAGGAGGTCGGAGGTTCGAGCCCTCCACCGCCCACCACTTGACCGCCCGTCATCCCACCGCTCGCGACCGCCCACCACCGTCGACGCCGCACGCGCCGACGCTGGCGCAGCTCCCATCGCCCGCGCCGACGGCCGATGGCCAGGCGCCCGCTCGCGGTATGCTGGACCCCCCGAGTGCGTGTCGTGCGCACCGGCTCGAGGAGACCGAATGAACGGCACTGTCCTCCTGATCGTCGTGATCGCGATCGTCGTGATCGTGGTCCTGTTCGTGATCGGGCTCTACAACGGCCTGGTGACGCGCCGGAACCGGATCGACGAGGCGTTCGGCCAGATCGACGTCCAGCTCAAGCGGCGCCACGACCTGATCCCGAACCTGGTCCAGGCCGTGAAGGGCTACATGGGGTTCGAGCAGGACGTCCTGACCAAGGTCACCGAGGCGCGCGCCAACGCCGTCACCGCCGGTGCCCAGGGTCCGGCCCAGCAGGCCCAGGCCGAGAACATGCTGACCGGCGCGCTGCGGTCGCTGTTCGCGGTGGTCGAGAACTACCCGGACCTCAAGGCGAACCAGAACGTCATGCAGCTCCAGGAGCAGCTGACGACGACCGAGAACCAGATCAGCTTCGCGCGCCAGCACTACAACGCGACCGTCCTCGACTACAACAACTCGATCCAGACGTTCCCGGCGGTGCTGATCGCCGGCTCGTTCGGGTTCAGCAAGCGCGAGTTCTTCGACGCCGAGCCCGAGGCCCAGGCGGTCCCGAACGTCGATCTGAGCCTCGGCTGATCGAGACCGGCAGCCGCCGGTCGCTCGCGCGGCCGGGCGGTCTCTGACCCCTGGGCTCCGCCGCGCGCGGACCCCGGCGCCGACCTGAGACGGATCGATGGCGACCTTCTACGACCAGATCGCGCAGAACCGGCGCAACTCGCTGCTGCTCGCGCTCGTGGTCATCGTCCTGCTCGGCCTCCTGGGCATGCTCATCGGGTGGGCCGCGTTCGGCGATCCGAAGGCGGCGATCCCGTCCACCGCGATCGCCATCACCGTGGGCCTGGTGGCGTCGCTGCTCTCGTACTTCCTGGGCGCCTCGCTCGTGCTGTCCATCTCGGGCGCCAAGGAGGTCAACGAGCAGACGCAGCCGCAGCTGATCAACGTGGTCCGGGAGATGGCGATCGCCGCCAACCTGCCGATGCCCAAGGTGTACCTCATCGACGACTCGGCGCCCAACGCCTTTGCCACCGGCCGGGACCCCCAGCACGCGTCGGTCGCGATCACGATCGGCCTGCTCCAGAAGCTGGACCGCGAGGAGCTCCAGGGGGTCATGGCGCACGAGCTCTCGCACGTGCGCAACTTCGACATTCGCTTCTCGTTGATGGTGGGCGTGCTGGTCGGCTCGATCGCGCTGCTGGCCGACGTGTTCCTGCGGTTCAGCTTCTTCGGCGGCGGCCGGCGCGGCTCGAGGGGCAGGGACTCGGGCGGGGGCGGCATCCAGATCGTGGTGTTCGTGCTCGCGATCGTGCTCGCGATCGTGGCGCCGATCGTCGCCCGGCTCGTCCAGCTCGCCGTCAGCCGCCAGCGCGAGTACCTGGCCGACGCGTCCGGGGTGGAGCTGACCCGGAACCCGGTCGGCCTCGAGCGGGCGCTGGCCAAGATCGCGCTCGACCCGGAGCCGCTCGAGGTCGCCAACCGGGCAACCCAGCACCTGTACTTCGAGAACCCGGTCAAGGGTGTCAGCGATCGACGATCGAACCTGTTCTCGACGCATCCCCCCGTGCTCGACCGGATCAACCGGCTGCGTGGCCTGACAGGTCAGCCGCCCGTGTCGAGCGCCGCCTACGTCCTGACGCCCCCGGGCGTCGCGCCGGCCGCGACGGCCGGTCCGCAGCAGCTCTGAGGTGCGTCAGGCGGGCGTGGCAGGGCCGGCAGCCAACCTTGTCGCCCGTTCTGCGTGCATGGTATCCTCCGCCCCGCCGACGGGGCTTCGAAAGGGGACCCGGGACCGGGCCGAGATAGCTCAGTTGGTAGAGCACGCGACTGAAAATCGCGGTGTCGCCAGTTCGAATCTGGCTCTCGGCACCAATCCATCGGTCGGTGCATCGAGCGGAAGTGGCTCAGTTGGTAGAGCATCACCTTGCCAAGGTGAGGGTCGCGGGTTCGAGTCCCGTCTTCCGCTCCATCCTCCCCCTTCCGAGATCGTCTTCCGGCACCGCTGCCCCTTCGTCTAGTGGTAGGACAGCGGACTTTGGATCCGTTAGCCGAGGTTCGAATCCTCGAGGGGCAGCCAACCTGTTCATCGGCGGCGCGCCGCCGAGCCTGGCGACGTGGCGAAGTGGCCTAACGCGGGGGTCTGCAAAACCCTTATTCATCGGTTCGAATCCGATCGTCGCCTCCACACCCCGGTCAGGTGCCGCGAACCCGGCCCGCGCCGGCCGCGGACGGACCTGAACCCCCGACGGCGCTCCCGATACGATGGCCCCAGCCGGTCGCAGCACGGGCCGAGGTGGCGGAACCGGCAGACGCGGCGGTCTTAAACACCGCTGGGGGCAACCCCGTCCGGGTTCAAATCCCGGCCTCGGCACCACGCCGCGCGGCGCTCGATCGGTACCTCCGACCCATGGCGCGTCGGGCGCGGGAGCCGCATCACTTGCGGTATGCGGTTCGTCACGCCCAGACCCCTCGAGGACGACGCCTGGCGCACGGGCGAGACGGCGCCCGGCGTCGCGCACTTCTACGGCTGGGACGAGGACGCCGACGGGCGCTCCAAGTGCTGGGCGGACGTGGCCGCCGAGGGAACCCGCGGGGCGGCCGAGGATGACGTCCTGTGCCCCGACTGCGAGGCGTGGTACTGGGAGCGGATCGATGCCCTGCCGACGGCACGGGAGCGGTCTGCGGCGATGCTGACCTGGGCTCGGCCCACCGATGACGGGCAGCCGGGGCCCGGGATCACGGAGCGAGCCACCGGCTCATCGACCGGCTGACCGCGCCTCAGCGGCGGCGGCCGAACAACCCGCGCCGCTCCTTGGGAGCCGGCTCGGCGGCACCGTTGGTGGCGTCCGAGAGCTGGCCGAACACGACCGTCGCGAGGTCGTGGAGCCGGACCGCCGCCTGCGACCGCGGTGCGCTGCGCACGACCGGGTTGCCCTCGTTGACCGCCTTGAGATACGAGATCGGGTCGTACGGCAGATCCGACCCGATCCGCGCACCCAGGGCACCCTCGACGTCGTCGCGGCGCAGCAGCTCGCGGGCGAACGCGTTGTTGAGGACGAACAGGGTCGTGCCCCCCATCGCCCCGGTCTCGGAGAGCTGGTCGAGCAGGAGGTGGACCGCGTTGAGCGCGGGGATCTCCGGGAGCACCGGTACCACGACCGTGTCCGACCGGCTGAACACGGCAAGCATCCGCTCGTCGAGCAGCGCACCGGCGTCGACCACGACGACCTCGTAGGCCTCGAGCGCCCGCACGATGATCAGCTCGATCTGCTCGGCGCTGATCAACGGCGCATACCCGGGTGCGGCCGGTGCGGCAAGGACCTGGAGGCCGCTCGCGTGGTGCACCGCGTACGTCCGGAACAGCTCCGTGTCGTGGAGCGCCATGTCGTCGCGGACGAGCTCGAGCAGCGTCTGCTTGGGCGTGAGGTTGAGGTGGCTCGCGACCTGTCCGAACGCGAGGTCGAGGTCGATCAGCAGGACCTGGCCAGGCTTGCTGCCCGCGGCGATGATGGCGAGGTTGGTCGCGATGGTCGTGGTCCCGACGCCGCCCTTCGGGCTGAACACGGTCACCACGCGCCGGCCCTGGGCGTCACCGATCGTGTGTCCGGCGACGGCGACCGCGGTGTCGCGGCTGCGCTGGGCCCGAAGCGAGATCGCCTCGATCCTGGCCTCGAGCTCGGTCTGGTCGAACGGCTTGGTGATCACGTCGTCGGCGCCGAGCTCGAGCAGGCCGATCCGCTCCTCCACGTCGTCGGCCTGGGCGACGGCGAGGACCGGGATTCCGCGGGTTGCCTCGTTCGCCCTGAGGCTGGCGATGACGCCACCCACCGTTCCGGGGGGCGGGAGCTGGTCGACGATGACCAGGCTGTGACCGGCCGCCGCAGCCACGACGTCGACCGGCGCGGGGTTGACGGTGACGCTGTGACCGGGCTTGGTGAGCGAGGCCGACAAGGCTGCGGCTGCGACGCGGTCGGTTGCCAGGAGCAGGATCGAGAGCTGCACAGGGTCCCTTGCAGTGGGCACGCGCCCGCCGATGCGTGTTTGCAGCGGACTGTCGCCGGAAGGATACAGGGTGCCGGCGCAGGCGACGGTCCGGGTGGCCCGGCGCTCCGGGTGCCGGGGTCGGCGGTGCCGCCGGGCGACCATCGGGGTGCTGGAAGGCACGGCTCCGGCGTCGATCGGGGTCCGTGCTATCCTGCGGCCGTCCTTTCGGCTCCGCGCCGGGCTTCCGTCAGCGGGGCAGATCCCATTGGAAGGAGTTGAGCAGGCTGTGCGCCGCTATGAACTGATGCTCGTCCTCCGGCCCGACGCGCCGGACGAGCGAGCCTCCGCGGTCATCGACCGCACCACCCGGTACGTGGTCGCCGAGGGCGGCCAGATCGTCAAGGTCGCCCCCTGGGGCCGGCGCCGGCTCGCCTACCCGATCGAGCGGTACCGCGAGGGCTCGTATCACATCATCGTGTTCGAGTCCCCGGCCGAGGCGATCGCGGAGCTCGAGCGAAGCCTCCAGATCACCGAGGACGTCCTGCGCTACCTGGTCGTGCGCACCTACCGGCCGGTCCGCGCTCGGCGCGACACCCAGGCCACCGAGGGCGACGATATCGACGCGGATCTGCCGTCCGACGACGACGAGGAAGCGGACGACGAGGAGCGGATCGACGAGTCCGAGAGCGAGGCCGCACCCGCGGCGATCGACTGAGGAGAACCGGCAATGGCATCGTTCTCGAAGGCGATGATCATCGGGAACCTCGGGCGCGATCCCGAGATGCGGTACACGCCCAATGGCCGACCCGTGACCGAGTTCAGCGTCGCCGTCAACCAGAGCACCAAGAACCAGCAGACGGGCGAGTGGGTCGAGGCCACCGACTGGTTCCGCATCACCGTCTGGGGCGACCGCGCCGAGCGGACCGCAGAGCAGCTGCGCAAGGGCAACCGCGTGTTCGTCGAGGGCCGTTTCCGGACCCGCGAGTACGAGACGCGCGACGGCCAGAAGCGCATCTCGCTCGAGATCACCGCCGACAACGTGGTCAGCCTCGAAGCCCGCCAGCGGGACGAGGAAGGATCGTTCAACGCCCCGGCCGGCGGCTTCGGCGGCGCGAGCGGCGGCGCAAGCGACGGCGGCGGTGAGGCGGTCCGGCCTGCCCGTGGCGCGCCGGCGGACGACGACCTCGACGACCTTCCGTTCTGACACCCTCCGCGACCGGATCCCGTTAGCCGTGGATTCGGGTCGCCGCCAGCCAGGAGACTGATCGATGCCCCCCAAGTCGAAGAAGCGCGACGACTACTATCGCGACCGCCGGCGTCGGAAGGTTTGCTCCTTCTGCGCCGACAAGACGGTGGCGATCGACTACAAGGAGGTCAATCGCCTCCGCCGCTACCTGTCCGAGCGCGCAAAGATCGAGCCTCGCCGCAAGACCGGCACCTGTGCCGCGCATCAGCGCGAGCTCGCCGTGGCCCTCAAGCGGGCTCGCCACGTGGCCCTGCTCCCGTACGCGCCCCAGCACCTGCGCCCCTGACATCCGGTGACCGCCGGCCTGATCCTGCTCGCCGGCGGGTTTGCAGCGGGGCTGTTCGGGTCGCTGCTCGGACTCGGAGGCGGGATCCTGATCGTCCCGCTGCTGACCCTGGGCTTCGGCGTGCCCCTGCGGGGCGCGGTGGCCGTGTCGCTGGTGTCGGTCATCGTGACCTCCAGCGCGGGGGCGGGCGTGTACCTCCAGCGCCACGTTGCGAACCTGCGGCTGGGCATGGTGCTCGAGCTGTTCACGGCAACCGGCGCGCTGATCGGCGGCCTGGTGGCCTTCCTGCTCCCGGTCCAGGCGCTGGAGGGGCTGTTCGCGCTGCTCATGGCCTGGGTCGCGGTCTCGATGGCCCGACGGCGGGACCCGCCGCGATCGGCCGCGCGGGTGGCCGCGGTCGCCGACGGGGACGGCGCCCGGCTTCCCGACCCGGCCGAGGTCGCCGACCTCGCGGATCCTTCGCCTGACGACGCGCCGGCCACCTTCCTGGACCGCCTCGGGGGTGACGGCTATCGGATCCACCACCTCCCGGTCGGCATGGCCGGATCGATCGGCGCGGGCGTCATCTCCGCGCTGCTCGGGGTGGGTGGGGGGATCATCAAGGTCCCGCTCATGCACCTGGTGCTGGGCGTTCCCCTTCGGGTCGCGACCGCGACCAGCAACATGATGATCGGCGTGACCGCGACGTCCTCGGCGGTGATCTACCTGCTGCGCGACGAGATCGACCCGTTCGTGGCGGGACCGACCTCGCTGGGCGTGTTCCTGGGCGCCTCGGTGGGTTCGCGGGTCGCCCATCGGATCGACCCGCGCATCCTGCGCTGGCTGTTCGTCCTCGTGCTCGCCTATACCGCGATCGAGATGACCCGCAAGGCGCTGGCGCTGTGAGCGGCCAGCGCGGCCATACCGGCCCCCCGCCTGCGGCCGCCCCGCGCGGCGCCGCCCCGCACCACGCTGCCCCGCGCCTCGATGCGGCGGCCATCGAGGCCGTCATCGCGCGGCTCCTGGTCGCGGGGACGTACCTCGCGATGGCGCTGATCCTGCTGGGCGTGGCCGGCATGCTGTCGAGCTCGATCGACCCGATGCGCCACGGCACGCCGCCGCCGTTCGACCTCGCGGCCATCCCTCGTGACGTGCTGGCGGGCCGGCCGGAGGGCTTCCTGTGGCTCGGGATCGGGCTCGTGATCGCGCTGCCCGTCGGCCGGGTGATCGTCGCCGGGATCGGCTTCCTGGGAACCCGGGACCGCCGCCTCGCGCTCGTGTCGCTGGGCGTGCTCCTCGTGGTGACGCTGTCGGTCTTCGCTGCCCTTGGCCTGGGGGACTGATGGACCTCCTGCTGCTGGCGATCGCATTCCTGGTCATCCTGCTCGGCGCCGAGCTGTTCACCAACGCGATCGAGTGGTTCGGGCGCAAGCTCGAGCTCGCCCAGGGTGCCGTCGGGTCGGTCCTTGCCGCGGTCGGCACGGCCCTGCCGGAGACGATGATCCCGATCATCGCGATCGCGTTCGGCGGCCGCGGCGCCCAGACCGACGACGTCGGCATCGGCGCCATCCTGGGCGCGCCGTTCATGCTCGCCACGCTGGCCATGTTCGTGACCGGCGTCGGGGTGCTCGCGTTCCGCGGCCAGCGACCGAGCGGGTCCCGGATGGTGGTGGACACCGTCGTCCTGGTGCACGACATCCGCTACTTCGTGGTCGGCTACGCGATCGCCATCGGGGCGGCCTTCCTGCCGCCGGGGCTCGTCGCGGCTCGAGCTGCCGTGGCCGTGGTGCTGATCGGGATCTACGCCTGGTACGTCAAGGGGCACCTCGACGCCCAGGCGGAGGAGGGGGAGGATCTGGCGCCGCTCCGGTTCGGCCGGCTCGACCCGGTTGGCCGGGATCCGGCGCCCAGGCTCCGGATCGTCAACGTCCAGGTCCTCGTCGCGCTCGCCTGCATCGTGGGTGGCGCCTACCTGTTCGTCGGCGCGGTGGACCGGATCTCCGCGGGCGCGGGCGTCTCCGAGCTGCTGCTCGCGCTGGTGATCGCGCCGATCGCGACCGAGCTGCCCGAGAAGTTCAACTCCCTGATCTGGGTCCGGCAGGGCAAGGACACCCTCGCGATGGGCAACATCACCGGTGCCATGGTGTTCCAGTCGGCGATCCCGACGGTGGTGGCCCTGCTGCTGGCCGGCGACGCGTGGCGAATCACGGACCACTCGATGCTGGCGTTCGCCTCTGCGGGCATCGCATTCGTCTCGGTCGCTGCGGTGTTCCTGCCGATGTGGCGCCGGGCGCGGCTCGACGGGCGCGCGCTCCTGGTCGGTGGCCTGCTGTACCTGCTGTACGTGGGCCTGGTGCTGCTCGCGGTCGTCGGCGTGCTCCCCGGCGCCTGACCGTCGGGGGGGCGGCGGCCGTCGCTCGGGGCCTTGCGGGGCACCGGGCGGCGTCGCGGTTCGTCGCAGGTCGCGTGCTAGACTCGGGGCCCCGATGCGGCAACCGCGGCCACGCGCCGCACTCGATCTGGAGCCACCCGATGCTCACCCAGCAGCCGTCCGCCTCTGCGGCGCCCGACGCGGCGCCTGCCCAGTCCCGCTCCCTCGACGACCTGATCGCCTACTTCGAGGGCGACTGGGTTGCGCTCAAGGACGCCCGGGTCAGCATCATGACCCACGCCTTCATGTACGGCACGGCGACCTTCGAGGGCATCCGCGGCTACTGGAACGAGGAGCAGCAGACGCTGTACGCGCTGTTCGTGCGCGAGCACCTCGAGCGGATCCGGCGCTCGGCCCGGATCCTGCTGATGGAGGGCGTGCCGCCGGTCGAGGAGCTCGAGTCGATCGTGCTCGAGACCGTGCGCCGCAACCAGTTCCGTGAGGACGTGTACATCCGGCCGTCGTTCTACAAGAGCACGCGCGCGATCGGGGTCCGGCTCCACCATCTCGATCACCAGCTGTACGTGCTCACGACGCCGTTCGGGAACTACATCGACATCGAGCAGGGCGTGCGGGTGATGACCAGCACCTGGCGGCGCAACGCGGACGAGGCCCTGCCGGCCCGCGGCAAGATCGTGGGCGGGTACGTGAACATGGCGTTCCAGAAGTCCGAGGCCGAGCTCAACGGCTTCGACGAGGCGGTCGTGCTCACGCCCGACGGCCATGCCTCCGAGGCGTCGGCCGCCAACCTGTTCACCGTCCGCGACGGGACGTTGATCACGCCGCCCGTGTCCGACGACATCCTCGAGGGGGTGACCCGGCGCGCGATGATCACGCTCGCGACGGATCTCGGGATCCCGGTCGAGATCCGGTCGGTGGACCGCTCGGAGCTGTATGTCTGCGACGAGCTGTTCCTGTGCGGGACCGGCGTCCAGGTGAGCCCCGTGATCGAGGTCGACCATCGGCCGGTCGGCACGGGCGCGATCGGGCCGATCTCGCGCGCGATCAGCGAGCGCTACTTCGCCGCCGTGCGCGGGAACCTGCCCGAGTACCGGAGCTGGCTGACGCCGATCCAGGGCTAGCCGCGGGGCGGCGCCGCGGAACGGAGCAGCGGCGGCACCGGCCGGCTCCGGCCGGGCTCAGCCGACCGCGTCGATGGTGAGATCCGGCGCGTTCTTGCCCAGCGTGATGACCATGTCCACGGTCACGCTCGGATCGACGGCCGTGGTGACCGTGACCTTGTACGTCTGCTCGAGGTATTTGATCGTCTCGGGCATCGAGGACTCGGCGCCGTTGTAGACGACGATCCGCGTCGCGGCCACGGTGGCGGTCTTCTTGTTCGGGGCGGACGCGTCGAGCCCGTTGTAGGCGAGGTAGTCCGCGGCGTTCGTCGCGGCGCCCAGGCGGCCGGTGCCGTTGAGGACCCACACCCGTGCCTCCTCGGCGCCCAGCCGGTCGCGCAGGTCGAGCAGGTCGGCGCTGGTCGAGAAGGCCTGCTTCACGGCCTTGCGGATGCGCGGGACGTTGGGCCAGATCACGTACTGGCCATGGCTGTCGTAGCCATCCGTGGCGTAGTAGCCGGTCGAGAACACGTAGGAGCGGACGTCCTTGATGTCGATCCGGTCGGCGAGCGACAGCAGCTTGGGCACCAAGCTGACCGGGATGTCGGTCTTGACGGACTTCGACATCGTCTCTGCCAGGCTGGTGAGATTGGCCAG
Organism: uncultured Chloroflexia bacterium; assembly: GCA_963841545.1. Taxonomy (GTDB): domain Bacteria; phylum Chloroflexota; class Limnocylindria; order Limnocylindrales; family CSP1-4; genus CAIXZV01. Next base: position 725,059 of record CAWJDE010000004.1, read on the forward strand.
GATCGCCTGCGCGTTCATCTGCTCCTTGAGCGACAGGATGACCCGCTGCTGGCGGCGGCCCCGGTCGAAGTCGCCGCCCAGTGCGCGATGCCGTGACCGGGCGTAGATGAGCGCCTCGGCTCCGCTCATGTGCTGCGGACCGGCCGGGATGTAGATCCGGGTGACGGTGCCGTTGCCGACCGGGTAGTCGCTCTCGGCGACCGGGATCTGGACGTTGATCTGGACGCCGCCCAGGGTGTTCACGGCGTCGCGGAAGCCCTGGAAGTTGACCATCACGTAGTAGGGGATGTCGATGCCGTACAGCTGGCCCAGGATCGCCTTGAGCGAGCTGAAGCCTCGGGCGGGCTCGGTCTTGCCGGGCCACAACTGCTTGAGGATGCGGTTCTGGGCGTACCAGCTGTTGATCTTCCCACCGTAGACGCTGCCCCACACGGAGTAGGCGTTGGCGGGCACCGGGACGTTGATCGTGTCGCGTGGGACCTGGAACATCGCGACCTGGTTGGTCCTGGGGTCGATCGAGACCACGATCAGGGTGTCGGTGTTGAAGTAGGTCTGGTTGCCACGCTGATCGACGCCCACCAGGAGAATGTTGAGCTTGCCCTTGCCGTCCCAGGGCGGCAGCGTGGGCGCGATGGTGCCCGAGCCGCCGGGGATCGGAGTTGGCACGTCGCCCTCTGACTCGGACGGCGCGAGGCTCGGCGCGGCGGACTCGCTGGCGCCGGGCGTGTCGCCCGGTGCGGGTGATTCGTCGGCCAGGTCGCAGCTCGGGTCCGCGTCCTCGGTGAACACGCAGCCGACGAAGTCGAGCGCGAGCAGGTTGTAGCGGGCGACGGCCACGTGGCCACCGGCCATGACCAGGATCACCGCAAGCAGCCCGGCGATCGAGAGCGAGCTCAGGGGCAACCTGGCCCGGCCCAGCCGGCCGTCGCCGGAGGCATCGGCGGCGTTGAGGAAGCGGGCCACCTGCCAGGCGTCGACCGCTGCCACGATCCGGTAGACGAGCACGATCAGGTTGATCACGAGCAGGGCGACCAGGACCTCCTGCTGGATCACGAAGCCGAGCAGCTCGAGCTTGTCGGCACGCAGCACGATCCCGGCCAGCAGGGCGAGCGACAGGAGCGGCAGCGCCGCGAACGCCAGGGCGCGGCCGAACGCACCCGCGTAGGCGTGACCGAGGCCGGGGAAGATGAGCGACAGGAATGCCGCCGCGAATGGCGAGCGCGAGCGCGGCGGGCGCTGGGGTGTCGACATCGCGCGGAATGATACGTCGGGCCCGGGATCGCGGCATCGGCAGCCGTCGAGCCATCCCGGCCTGCCCAGCCGGTGACGGCGCGCGAGCGCGTCGCGTTCCGTAGACTGGTGGCCCGTCGCCGGTGCCCCGACGCGGGCGACCCCAGACCACCGAGGCCCGATGTTCCAACCCGTCTCCGCCCGCCCGGACTTCGTCGCGCAGGAGCACGAGCTGCTCCGGGAGTGGGCCGAGCGCCGAACCTTCGCCCGGCTGCGCGCCCAGAACGCCGGCGGGCCGCGATGGAGCTTTCTCGACGGCCCGATCACGGCCAACAACCCGATGGGCGTCCACCATGCCTGGGGGCGCACCTACAAGGACCTCTACCAGCGGTTCCACGCGATGCTGGGCGAGGACCAGCGGTTCCAGAACGGCTTCGACTGCCAGGGCCTGTGGGTCGAGGTCAACGTCGAGCGCGACCTCGGGTTCACCTCCAAGCGTGACATCGAGGCGTTCGGGATCGCGCCGTTCGTGAGCCTGTGCAAGCAGCGCGTGCTGACGTACGCGGCGCGCCAGACCGAGCAGAGCATGCGACTCGGCTACTGGATGGACTGGAACGACCCGGCGGAGCTGCTCCGCCTCCGCGACCTCCTTGCCGCGGACCCGGCCCAGACGGCCACCCTGGAGCGCCCGGGCGGGCCGGTGACCGACACCGTGGAGATGCTGGTCGGCCGGCTGGGCATGCCCGACGTCGGCGGCTCCTACTTCACGTTCAGCAACGAGAACAACGATCTCATCTGGGGGTTCCTCGCCGAGTGCCACCGGCGCGGTTGGATCTATCGCGGCCACGACACCATGCCGTGGTGCCCGCGCTGCGGGACCGGGCTGTCCCAGATGGAGATGAACGAGGGCTACCAGGATCGCGAGGATCCGGGGCTGACCGTCCGGCTGCCCCTGGTCGAGCGGCCGGGCGAGGCGCTCCTGGTGTGGACCACGACCCCGTGGACGCTGGCCGCCAACGTCGCTGCCGCCGTCGGGCCCGGGCTGCGGTACGTCCGGGTGCGCCAGGGCGAGGACGTGTTCTGGCTGGGCAAGGGCACGCTGCGGCAGGCGCTCCGCGGCCCGTTCGAGGTGCTCGACGAGCTCCCGGGTTCCGCGCTCGAGGGCTGGCGCTATACGGGGCCGTTCGACGATCTGCCGGCCATCCGCGACGCGTTCCGGGACGCCGGCTATGCCCATCGCGTGGTCGCCTGGGACGAGGTCGGCGAGGAGGAGGGGACCGGCATCGTCCACATCGCGCCGGGCTGCGGCGCGGAGGACTACCAGCTGGGCACGAAGCTCGGACTGCCGATCGTCGGGCCGATCGACGAGGACGGCCGCTACTACGACGGCTTCGGCTGGCTCACCGGCCGCGAGGCCCCCGCGATCACCGAGCAGATCATCGACGACCTCGAGCAGCGCCGGTTCTTCTACCACCTCGAGGCATACCGCCACCGCTACCCGCACTGCTGGCGCTGCAGCACGCCACTGCTGTTCCGCCTGGTCGACGAGTGGTACATCAGCATGGGCGAGGTCTACGACCGGCCTCGCGCCGAGCTGACCCCGGCCGAGGTCGACGCCAGCCTTCGCTACCAGATCATGGAGGTCGTGGACCGGATCCGCTGGATCCCGGGCTTCGGCTACGAGCGCGAGCTCGACTGGCTGCTCAACATGCGCGACTGGATGATCTCCAAGAAGCGCTACTACGGTCTCACCCTGCCGATCTACGACTGCCGCGCGTGCGGCACGTTCGACGTCATCGGCGGTCGCGAGGAGCTGCGCCAAAGGGCGATCGAGGGCTGGCAGGCGTTCGAGGGGCACACGCCGCACCGGCCGTTCGTGGACGCCGTCAGGATCGCCTGCCCGTCGTGTGGCGAGCCGGTCTCGCGGATCGAGGACGTCGGCAACCCCTGGCTCGACGCCGGGATCGTCCCGTTCTCGACGATGCACTACCGCGAGGACCATGACTACTGGGAGCGGTGGTTCCCGGCCGACTTCATCAGCGAGTCCTTCCCCGGGCAGTTCCGCAACTGGTTCTACGCGATGCTCGCGATGTCCACGGTCCTGCGCCGCGAGCCGCCGTTCCGGACGATCTTCGGCTACGCCACGCTGTTCGGCGAGGACGGCCGGCCGATGCACAAGAGCTGGGGCAATGCGATCGAGTTCGACGAGGCCGCCGAGCGGATGGGCGTCGACGTGATGCGCTGGATGTACGCATCCGCGCGCCCCGACGACAACATCCTGTTCGGGTGGCACGCGGCCGACGAGGCGCGGCGGGGCCTGCTGGTGCTGTGGAACGTGTACGCATTCTTCGTGCGCTACGCCGGGCTGGCCGGCTGGCTGCCCTCGACCGGAGCTCCCGTGCCCGCGGAGCGCCCGCCGCTCGATCGCTGGATCCTGTCGCGCTCGGCGGCGGTGACCGAGGCGGTCGAGGCGCACCTGCGGGACTTCGATGCCGAGGCGGCCACCCGGGTGCTCGCCGCCCACATCGACGATGTGTCGACCTGGTACCTGCGCCTGTCGCGGCGCCGGATGTCGCGCGGCGAGGGCGTCGACCGGGACGCGGCGTTCGCGACCCTCCACGCCACGCTGGTCGCGCTGACGCGCACGGTCGCGCCGATCCTGCCGTTCCTGTCCGACGCGATGTACCGGAACCTGGTGGTCGCCGTCGATCCCGCCGCGCCCGACAGCGTCCATCTCACGGGTTGGCCGTCCGCCGAGCTGGCCGGTCTCCGGGATCCCGCGCTCGAGGACGCGGTCTCGGTGGCGCGGCGCGCCGTCGACCTCGCGCGGACGCTTCGCGGCCAGGCCGGCCTCAAGGTCCGTCAGCCGCTCGCGCGCCTGTGGCTGGCGCTGCCGGGCGGCCGTCTGGTGGAGCGCGACGCGCTGCTCGAGCTCGTCAGGATCGAGGCCAACGTCAAGGAGATCGCGCTCATCGGCGACGAGTCCGAGCTCGTCGACCGCGGCATCCGGGTGCTGCTGCCCAAGGTGGGCAAGCGGCTGGGCAGCCGGATCCCGGCGGTGATGGCCGCGGCCCGCGAGGGACGGTTCGAGATCGCCGGCGACGGGTCGGTGGTGCTCGCGGGCGAGACCCTCGCCCCCGAGGAGGTGGAGATCCTCGCGACGCCACGCCCGGGCACGGCGGTCGCCCACGACGGCGGCCTGGTCGCCGTGATCGATACGGAGCTCAGCCCCGAGCTCGTTGCCGAGGGCGATGCCCGGGAGCTGCAGCGCGCGATCCAGGACCTGCGCAAGGACGCCGCGCTCGACCTGGACGACCGGATCGACCTGTGGATCGATGGGCTGCCACCGGCGGTCGAGCCGTTTCTCGCGTCGGTTGCCGCCGACACGCTGGTGGCGGCGTTGGCACGCTCGGCACCACCGGACGGCGTCGCGACGTCGACCGTGGGCCTTGACGGCGGGGACGTGCGCATCGGGCTGCGGCGCGGCTGATGGGAGCGTCCGACCCGCTGGCCGTACCCGCCGAGGCCGCCTGGCACCGGCCATCGCTCGGACGATGGGTGCTGTTCGCGGCCATTGCCGCGTCCGTGGTCGTGCTCGATCAGCTGGCCAAGGGCTGGATCGTCGCAAACCTCGACGTGGGGGAGGGGGTCGCGGTCTTCGGCGACTGGGTCAGGATCGTCCACTGGCGCAACTCGGGGATCCTGTTCGGGATGCTGCCCCAGTCGGCCGGGGCGTTTGCGATCGTGTCGATCGCGGTCGCCGGGCTGATCGTCGCGTACCACGCACGGGCCGGGCGCGGCCTGTTGGTCACGATCGCGCTGGGACTGCTGCTCGGCGGGGCGCTGGGCAACCTGTTCGACCGGTTGCACTACGGGGCGGTCGTGGACTTCGTCGACATGGGGATCGGCGCCTGGCGCTTCTACACCTATAACCTCGCCGACGCGGCGATCACGACCTCGCTCGCCCTGCTGATCGCGATGGCGCTGTTCCCGCGCCTGGCCGAGCTCGCGGCAGACGGCTGAGATGGACGAGGCGGCCGAGGCGGCGGATACGGACGCCCTCGACGGCGCGGTGCCGGGCGCCCGGGGACCGCTCGACCAGGTGGACGATCCGGACCCGGGTGACGAGCTGGACCCGGCTGACGAGCTGGACCCGGCGGACGAGCTGGACCCGGCGGACGAGCTCGACGCGCCGGTCGGCGCCGAGCCGGTGGCGCGCTCCGGCCCGGGCCCCGACCGTGCGCCCGGTTTGCCGTCGATCCGGCCCGGACCACGCCGCCTGGCGGTCCCCGAGGGCGAGGTGGTCCGCCGGGTCGACCGGTTCGTCGCCGATCGAACGGGGCTGTCGCGCTCCTACGTCCAGCGACTCATCGCCGACGGGCGCCTGGTCGACGACGCCGGCCGCCGGCTGCGCGCCAACTCGGAGGTGCGCGGCGGTGGCGTGACCCTCGAGGTGCCGCCGCCCGAGGTCCCGTACCATCTGGAGCCTGACCCGACCATCGCGGTCAACGTGATCTACGAGGATGACGACCTGCTGATCGTCGACAAGCCAGCCGGGCTCGTGGTGCACCCGGCACCGGGGCACTGGCGCGGCACGCTCGTCAACGCCCTGCTCGCCCGCGGTGACCATTACGGCGGCATCGCCGGCGTGGCCCGCCCGGGGATCGTCCACCGCCTCGACCGCGATACCTCGGGCCTGCTGATCGTTGCCCGAAACGACGGGGCGCAGGCGTCGGTCATGGCGCAGCTCAAGGCCCGTCGGGTCCGCAAGACCTACCTGGCCCTCGTGCAGGGGTCGGTGTCGGCGTCGGTCGGCCGGATCGAGGCACCGATCGGGCGGGATCCCCGCGACCGCAAGCGCATGGCGGTGGTGCCCGACGGGCGGCGGGCGGTGACGGGCTATCGAGTGCGCGAGCGGTTCGCCGCCTGGACGCTGCTCGAGCTCGATCTGGTCACCGGCCGGACCCACCAGATCCGGGTCCACCTGGCGGCGCTCGGCCACTCCGTCGCCGGCGACGCCGTGTACGGGACCGGGACGGCGAGCCGAGGCCCCGACGGTCTCGACCGCCTGTTCCTCCACGCCTGGCGTCTGGAGCTCGTCTCGCCGGCGTCGGCCCGGCTGGTGCGTGCCGAGGCTCCGCTGCCGGCCGACCTCGAGGCCGTGCTCGAGCAGCTCCGGGCCGGGGAGCTCTCGGCCGGGCGGCGGCCGGCCACGGGATCGGCCTGATGGCGGGCGAGGCGCTGCTCGGGGCTGCGGGCGCCCAGCTGGTCATCATCAGCGGGCCGTCGGGGGTGGGCAAGGACACGATCATCGATGCGCTGCGCGCCCGGCCGCGCGACCCCGACTATCACTACGTCGTGACCTGCACCACGCGCTGCCCGCGGCCCGGCGAGGTACCCGGCGTCTCCTACCAGTTCCTCACAGATGCGGAGTTCCACGCGCTGCGTGCGGCGGGCGAGCTGCTCGAGGCCAACGAGGTCCACGAAAACTGGTACGGAACGCCCCGCCGCGACGTTGCCGAGGCCCTGGCCGCCGGGCACGACGTGATCCTCAAGATCGACGTCCAGGGGGCGCAGGTCGTCAAGGAGCGGGTGCCCGACGCCCTGCTGGTGTTCATCGTCCCGCCCTCGCTCGAGGCCCTGTTCCAGCGGCTCCGGTCACGCGCGACCGAGTCGGCCGACGAGCTCGAGATCCGGCAGCGCAACGCCGCGATCGAGCTCGCCCGGCAGGGCGACTACGATCAGGTCGTGGTCAACGAGACGGGTGAGGTGGAGCGCACGGCGGCCGAGATCGAGGCGATCATCGCCCAGGAGAAGCGGCGCAACAGCGACCGGCGCATCCGGATCGCCTAGCCCGGACGCGATCGTGGGCCGCCCTTCGTCGGACCTGCCGCTCGCCCGTGCGGACGGCGCGCCCGGGGATCCGTCCGGCACGTCCCGACCGCCCCGGGGATCCGCTCCGTCGTCGCCCCCCGCCAGCGCTGCGGCACGGTCTCGGTCCGTCGCCGCGGAGGATCCCGCCGACGCCCTGGTCGAGGTTGCCGTCGACGCGCCCGCGGGGCCCGGGCCTCGAACCTGGACGTACAGCCTGCCCCCCGACCTCGCCGACGTCGAAGCCGGCGAGGCGGTCCTCGTGCCGTTCGGCCGCGGCGGCCGCCAGGCTGTCGGGATCGTCGTCCGGTCGGGTGCGGACGTGGCCGCGCCGGCGACCGGCGAGGTGCGCCGGATCGTGGCCCGGGTGAGGAGCGACGGGCCGCTGCTGCCGCCGCTCACGCTGGCCTTCGCGGGCATCATCGCCGGGCGGTACCTGGCCCCGCTGGCGGTCGTGATCCGGGCGATGCTGCCGCCCGGGATGCTGGAGCGGCTGGAGCTGATGGCCGAGGTCACGCCCGCGGGCGAGGCGGCGCTCGGCGAGGGACCGCCGGCGGGTGACTCGTCCGACGGCGACGCGCCGCCCGTCGACCAGCCGGACGGCCACCGCCTGTCCCCGATGGAGATCGACCTGCTCGACGAGATCGCCGGACGGGCGCGGGCCGTACGTGACCTGTCGACGCCCGAAGGGCGCGCCGGCCTGCTCCGCCGGCTCCGGTCGCTGGCCGACGCGGGCCTGCTCGACCTGACGTGGACGCTGCTCGCGGCGGCGGCCGGCCCGCGCTACGAGCGCCGGCTGTGGCTGACCGATGACGGGCGGCGCGCGGCCGAGGCGCTGGCCGCGGGCGAACGCCCGGCCGGGCGGGTCCTGGGGGTCCGCCAGCGAGCCGTTCTCGCGGACCTCGCGGATCTCGCGGACCTCGCGGACCAGCCCGACCAGCCCGACCAGGCGGTCCTCGCGGAGCCGGCGGCTCGGGGCGCGCGCGACACCGGGCGCCCGACGGACGGGACGCCGGCATCGGCTCTCGCGGACGTCCACGGGGCATCGGCGATCGCCGGGCTGGTGCGTCGTGGGCTCGTTCGCGCGGAGGTACGCGAGCGCCCTCGCCGGCCCGGCGCCGGCCGGCGTGCGCTCCAGCGCGGCGCACGACCCACCGGTTCGGTCCTCACGGGGGCCCAGGCGGGCGCCGTGGCGCTCGTGCTCGAGGCGATCGAGCGTCGCGACGCCACGCCCCTGCTGCTCGACGGCGTCACCGGCGGGGGCAAGACCGCGATCTACGTCGAGGCCATCGCGGCGTCGCTCGCGTCCGGGCGTCCGGCCCTCCTCCTCGTTCCGGAGATCGCGCTCGCCACGCCGATCGTGGACCGGCTGCGGGTGGAGCTGGGGGTCGCCATCGCCGTCCTGCATTCGGGTCTCGGCGAGGGTGAGCGGGCGGACGAATGGCGGCGGATCCGGACGGGCGCGGTCGACGTGGTCGTGGGCACGCGGACGGCGCTCCTGGCACCGCTCGCCGACCTCGGGCTCGTGATCGTCGACGAGGAGCACGAGGCCGCCTACAAGAGCGACCGGACTCCGCGGTTCCAGGCGCGTGACGCCGCGATGCTGCTCGCGACGCGGGCGGGTGCCGCCGTGGTCCTCGGCAGCGCCACGCCATCCGTCGAGAGCGTGGGCCACGCGCGCGCCGGCAGGTACCGCCGCGTCCGGCTTCCCGCCCGCCCTGCCGGGACGGAGCCCAGGGTGACGTCGGTCGACCTTCGCGCCGAGCTGGCCGCGGGCAACCGCGGCCTGCTGTCGGCCGCGCTCGGCGATGCCCTCGAGCAGCTCGACACCGGTCGTGGCGATCGGGCGATCCTGGTCATCAACCGGCGTGGCACCGCCTCGGTCGTGTTGTGCCGGGATTGCGGAACGGTCCAGGCGTGCCCGGACTGCGACCGCCCGCTCGTCTACCACCAGGCCGGCACGTCCCTGCGGTGCCACCACTGCGGACGCGCCTGGCCGCTGGCGAGCCGCTGCCCCGCCTGCGCCTCGCCGCGGATCCGCTACCTCGGCGGGGGCACCGAGCGCCTGGAGCGCGAGGTGCGGGCGCGGTTCCCACGGCTACGGGTCGCGAGGCTCGACCGCGACGTCGTCGAGCGCCGGGGAGCCGCCGACCGGGTGCTCGATGCCTTCGCCACGGGCCGCCTCGACGTGCTGGTCGGGACGAGCCTCGTGGCCAAGGGCCTGGACGTGCCCGAGGTGACGCTGGTCGGGATCGTCTCGGCCGACATCGCGCTCAACCTGCCCGACGAGCGTGCCGCCGAGCGAACCTACCAGCTGCTCGCCCAGGCGGTCGGCCGGGCCGGTCGCGGTGACCGGCCCGGCGTTGCGTTCATCCAGACCTACCGGCCCGACCATCGCGCGATCCGGGCGGTGGTGGAGCAGCGGGCTGCGGCCTTCTACGACGAGGAGCTGGCGCTGCGCGAGCGGTTCCGGTCACCGCCATTCGGCCGGCTGGTCAAGCTCACCGTCGGGCTTCCCGAGCGATCGGCGGCGGAACGGGAGGCGCTCGCGCTGGCCGGCGCCCTCCGCGATCGCGCGGCGATGACCGGATCCGCCGTCGCGGTGGCAGGTCCCGCGCCGGCCTACATCGTCCGGCGCGGGGGGCGCTGGCGCTACCACGTGGTGCTGCGCGGTGATGATCCGGTTGCCCTGCTCGACCCGCCGCCCGGCGCCCCATGGTCGGTCGACGTCGATCCGGAGAGCCTGCTCTAGGTGATCTTCCCGCGCCCGGCTTGGGTCAGGGGGCACAATGGAGGTCGACACGACGATCGTCCACGCCCCGGCGGGCAAGGAGGCAGCCATGACGGAGCAGCAGGCCAGCGACGCGACCACCACCCCGGCCGGGGACGCCATGGCCGACGAGCCGATCCCCGACGCGGGATCCGGCGGCGAATGGTCCGAGGGCGAGGGAAGCGCGGCCGGCGCACGGGCGAAGGAATGGCTCGCGCAGCTCGAGGCGATGATCCAGGAGATCGCGACCCAGGCCGCGCCGGCAGCGCGCCAGGTCGGCGCCAAGGCCGCGGAGCTGGCCGCCGTCGCGGCGGCGAAGGCAGGTCCCGCCGTCCAGAAGGCCGGCGAGGTCACCGCCGGCTACAGCGCACGCTTCGCCGAGCGTGCCCAGTCGGTCGCGACCGAGCTGCGCTCGTCGGTCCAGCCCGGCGCAGCGGAAGGGCCCGAGGCGTCCACCGACGAGGCGTCCACCGACGAGGCGTCTGCGGACGAGGCGTCCGCGGACGAACCCGCCAGGACCGGCGACGAAGCCTGACCCGGCGGACTCGCCGCGCCGCGGCGGTGAGCGGCGGTCGTTGCCTGTACTCTGCCGATCATGAGCAGCGTGCGACCCATCGTCCTCCTCGGTGACCCTCGTCTGCGGCTCCGTGGCGAGCCGGTCGACAGCTTCGGAAGGTATCTCCACGAGCTGCTCGACGACCTGGCCGCCACGATGCGTGCCGCCCCCGGCGTCGGGCTTGCCGCCCCACAGCTGGGCGAGCCGCTGCGCGCCTGCGTGGTCGAGGTCGAGAGCCGCCTGTTCGAGCTCGTCAACCCACGGATCGTGCGATCGGCGGGCGAGGATCGTGACCTCGAGGGCTGCCTCTCGATCCCGGGCTACGTCGCCTACGTGACGCGCCGCGAGAAGGTGTGGGTGGTCGCACAGAACCGGGTCGGCAGGAAGTTCAAGGTCGCCGGCTCGGGGCTGCTCGGGCGGGCGCTCCAGCACGAGCTGGATCACCTCGACGGCAAGCTCTACATCGACTATCTCGAGTCGATGGACGAGCTGATCGCGGTCGGACAGGGCGGCGACGAGGACGACGCCGAGGTGCGCGAGGCGACGAGCACCCTCGCGTGAGCCCGAACCCGGTGCCGGCGTCGCCGAAGCCCGCGGTCGTCACCCGCGCGCCCGACCCCGGCGATCGCGTCCGGACCGTGTTCCTGGGCAGCGGCGGGTTCGGGGTTCCCGTGCTCCGCCGGACCGCCGCCCACCCGATGGTCGAGATCGTGGGCACGGTCACCGCCCCGCCGCGCCCGGTCGGCCGACGCCAGGTGCTCTCGCCGACGCCCGTGGGCACCGCGGCCGTCGAGCTCGGTCTCGACCCGATCCTGTCGCCCGGGCGTCTCCGGTCGTCCGCCGCGATCGATGCCGTGCTGGCCCTTCGGCCCGAGCTGGCCGTGCTCGCCGACTACGGGCAGATCGTGCCGGCGCCGCTGCTCGAGCTGCCCCATGGGGCGCTCAACCTGCATCCGTCCGCACTGCCGCGGTGGCGTGGCGCCTCGCCGATCCCCGCGACGATCCTCGCGGGCGATCGCGAGACCGCGGTGGTGCTGATGCGCATGGACGAAGGGCTGGACACGGGCCCGATCGTGGCCCGCCGGCACCTGTCGCTGGCCGGCGACGAGACGGCACCCGAGCTCGAGGCGCGCCTCGCCGAGATCGCCGCGGACCTCCTCGACCGGTCGCTCGAGCCGTGGCTGCGGGGTGCGATGCCCGCCGTCCCCCAGGCGGCCGAGGGCGCCACGCTGACCCGGCAGCTGCGGCGGGACGACGGCCGGCTCGATGCGCGCCGGCCCGCCGCCTTCCTCGCCCGCCAGGTCCGCGCGTACCTGCCGTGGCCCGGGTCGTTCGTGGAGGTCGACGGTGGGCGGCTTGCCGTGAGCGCGGCATCGCTCGCCCCGTCCCGCCCCGACGACGTGCCCGGGCGGCTCGTCCGCGACGGGCCGAACCCCGCCCTCGCGACCGTGGACGGCCGGCTGGTGCTGGAGCGCGTCACGCCGGCGGGCCGGCCGGCGATGTCCGGCGCCGACTACCTGCGGGGCCATGGCGCCCGGCTGGGCTGACCGGCCGCCCGACCGGCGCCCGAACCCGTGTCAGAATCGGACCCGATGACCGACGCCAAGCCCGCCGTGATCCCGTTCATGGGCCTGCGCCCCGCGCCCTCCGCCACCCGACCACGGGACCAGCGCCCCGGCGTCGCCGGGCTGGATCCCGATGCGCTGGCCGCCTGGTGCGTCGCGCACGACCAGCCGGCCTATCGCGCCCGCCAGGTGCTCGACGCGGTCTGGCGCGGCGGGCAGCAGCGGTTCGAGGAGATCCTGACCCTCCCGGCACCGCTGCGCACCGCGCTCGACGCCGAGCTTCGCTTCGACACCGCGATCGAGCGCGAGATCCGCGTCACCGACGGCGGGCTGACCGAGAAGGTGCTCCACCGCCTGTCGGACGGGCTGCTGGTCGAGTCGGTCCTGATGCATTACCCGGCCCGCGACGGGTCACGCGAGCGCCACACCCTGTGCATCAGCTCGCAGGCGGGCTGCGCCGTGGGCTGTCCGTTCTGCGCGACCGGGGAGCTGGGCATGGAGCGCGACCTCGAGACGGCCGAGATCGTCGACCAGGTTCGGCATGCCGCGCGGACGCTGGCAGCCGACGGCCGGCGGCTGACCAACGTCGTGTTCATGGGCATGGGGGAGCCGCTGCTCAACCTCGACCGGGTGCTCGAGGCGATCGCCGCGCTCAACGACCCGAAGCGGCTCGGGCTGGGCGCCCGGCACATCACCGTGTCCACGTCCGGGGTGGTGCCCGGGATCCGGCGGCTGACCGGGATCGGGCCGCAGTTCACGCTCGCGATCAGCCTCCATGCCGCGCGCAACCCGCTGCGCGACGTGCTGGTGCCGCTCAACCGGCGCTGGCCGGTCGAAGAGGTGGTTGCCGCGGCGCGCGAGCACGCGCAGGCCACGGGCCGGCGGGTGACCTACGAGATCACGATGATCGACGGGATCAACGACACGGATGCGGACGCCGATGCGCTCGCGGACCTGCTGCGGGGCGAGCTCGCCCACGTCAACCTGATCCCGATGAACCAGGTCGCGCACACGCCCTGGACGGGCACGCCGCTGCCGCGCGTCGAGCGCTACGCCGAGCGCCTGCGCGCCGCCGGGGTCACGACCACGATCCGCTACAACCGGGGCACCGAGATCGGGGCGGCCTGCGGGCAGCTGGCGGCCGAGCACGCCGGACAGCCGACGCCGCTGGTGGTCCGCCGTCGCCGCGAACGGATCGTCGCCGAAAGCGCGGCCGCCCTGCGCGGCGAGCGGAGCCTCGAGCCGCTGCCCGCGGGCGTCGGCGAGCCATGAGCGACGGGGGACGTCGGCCGGCGGAGGTGCTGGTGGCGGCCAGCATCCTCGACAGCGATCTCGGTGCCCTGAGCGAGGAGATCCGGCGCGCCGAGGCGGCCGGGGCGGATCGCATCCACCTCGACGTGATGGACGGCCACTTCGTCCCCAACATCACCTTCGGCTGGAAGACGATCGAGGCCGTCAGGCGGGTCACCACCCTCCCGTTCGACGCCCACCTCATGATCTCCGAACCCGGCCGGTGGACCGCGGAGTTCCTCGACGCTGGGTGCGACTCGATCACCTTCCACGTGGAGGTGGACGCGGCCCAGGTACGCCCGGCGCTGGCGCGGATCCGCGAGGCCGGTCGCTCGGCGGGCCTGTCGGTCAAGCCGGCGACGCCCCTCGACACGCTCGACCCCTATCGCGACCTGCTCGACATCGTGCTCGTGATGACGGTCGAGCCCGGGTTCGGCGGGCAGGCGTTCATGGACGACGTCGCCCGTGCCAAGCTCGGGCCGGCGCGGGGCTGGCTCGACCCGGCGGGGGCCTGCGAGGTCCAGGTGGACGGCGGCGGACGGAGCTCGACGGCAGCGGTCATCGGCCGTGGCGGCACCGACGTCATCGTGGCGGGCTCGGCCCTGTACCGCGCGCCGGACATGCGTGCCGAGGTCGAGCGCATCCGCACGATCGCCGGGGCGGCGCGCGCGGCGACGATCGCGGTCTAGCGACCACCGGCAGTCGTTCGGATGCGCGCCCTGCTCCAACGGGTCAGCCGCGCCGAGGTCCGCGTCGACGAGCGCTCCGCCGGCTCGATCGGGCCCGGGCTGCTGGTCCTGCTGGGCGTGGGCCGGGGCGACGACCCAGCCACAGCCGACTGGCTGGCTGGCCGCATCTGCGACCTGCGGATCTTCCAGGACGAGACGGGTCTGACGAACCGCTCGGTCGTCGACATCGCGGGCGAGGTGCTCGTCGTCAGCCAGTTCACGCTCTACGCCGACACCCGCCGGGGTCGCCGTCCGGGCTTCAGCACGGCCGCCCCGCCGGACGTCGCGCGCGACCTGTGGCGGCGGGTCGCCATGGGCATCGAGGAGCGAGGCCTGCGGGTGGCGATGGGGGAGTTCGGGGCCCGGATGAGCGTGGAGCTCGTCAACGACGGCCCGTTCACGATCTGGCTCGACACGGCCGATCGCTGAGCCGCCCTGCCGGTGGACCGGCGCGGAACCGGCGGCGGTTGCACGCGAGGAGAGGGCCGGACACGACGAAGCCGGCCGCATCGATCGCGACCGGCTCCCGGGATCCGCCGCCGGGCGTCGCCGCCGACGGCTGTCGCCGCCGGGACGCCGGTTGCCCTAGCGGGCGTTCTTGGTCAGCGTCCGACGGCAGCGGGTGCAGGCGAGGACCTTGGTGGAGGCCCCGTTCTTCACGAGCGTCGTGACCTGGAGGTTCGGTTGGTAGCGGCGGTGGGCGCGAACGCGGTTCATCCCCGAGGACTGGGGATTGAAGCCGCCCATCGAGGCCTTGCCGCAGATGGCGCAGCTGCGAGCCATGATCGTTTGGGGTTCCCTGGTCGAGACGGACATGGGCAGACGCCGGTCGGTCCGGCGCAAGCGGGGTGGTATCGTAGCACAGCCCTTCGGGAGGCCGACCGGAGCGGCCGGTCGCGAACGCCCGAAGCGCGACCAGCGCCCGCGAGGAGGACATCGCCCGCGTGACCGCCGATCCCGTGTCAGGTCGATCGCTCGTCACCCGGCGTGCGATCCGCGAGCTCGTGCGCACCGCGACCCTCTCGGTCTACGGTGTCTCCGGCTTTGCCGGCGGGGGCCCGGTCGGGCGGATGCTGGAGCGGTTGGGTCTCGCCCAGCCCGGCCTGCGCCTGGATCTGGGCGACCAGCTGTGCGTCGACCTGCAGCTCACCGTCGCCTACGGCCTCCCGATCGCCGAGGTGGCCCGCCAGGTCGAGTCGTCGGTCCGCTACACGCTGGCACGCGCCCTGGGGCGCGAGCCGGACCGGGTCTCGATCCGCATCGGACGCCTCCGCCACGAGCACGGGATCGCCCCCGGGTCGGACGCGCCGGCGCACGAGGGTCCGCGGCCGTCGGACCTCGCCGACAGCGGCACGGACGTCGCCTGATGCCTCGGCGGTCCTGCGACGGCGCGGGGTTCATGGCCGCGTTCCGGAGCGCCGTGGCCAGCCTCGAGGCGAGCGTGGACGAGATCAACGCGCTCAACGTGTTCCCGGTCCCCGATGGCGACACGGGCACCAACATGCTCGCGACGGTGCAGGCCGCGCTCGACGAGGCGGACAAGGTCGGTCCCGGCGCCGACGCGGAACGGGTGGCGCAGGCGGTCAGCTTCGGGGCCCTCATGGGGGCGCGCGGCAACTCCGGGGTGATCGCCAGCCAGATCCTGGCCGGCATGGCCCACGGGCTCGCCGGCAAGCGCCGGTTCAACGGGCTCGACCTGGCCCACGCGCTCGACGCGGGCACCCGGATGGCCTACAAGGCGGTGGCGAAACCGGTCGAGGGCACCATCCTGACCGTCATCCGCGAGGCGTCCGCGGCCGCCGTGGCCGCTGCGGAGCGCGACAACAACGTCGAGACGGTGCTCGTCGCCACGGTCGAGGCGGCCGAGCGATCGGTCGCACGCACGCCGTCGCTGCTGCCGATCCTGCGCGAGGCACATGTCGTCGATTCGGGTGGCCAGGGCCTGTTCCGGCTGTTCCAGGGCGCCCTCGCCGCGGCGCGTGGCCGGCCGATGAGGGATCGCGAGCCGGTGGCGGTGGCGGTCGGCGAGCCCGTGATCCATGCGCATGCCGCAGCCCCGGGCACCGAGGAAGGGGCGTTCGGGTACGAGACCGTCTACCTCGTCCGTGCGCGGCCGGGTGCGCCGGTCGATGTCGGTGCGATCCAGGCGCACCTCGAGACGATCGGCGATTCCGTGCTCGTCGCCGGTGACGCCGAGCTGGCCAAGGTGCACGTCCACAACGATCGGCCGGATGCCGTGATCGCGTACGGCCTGTCCGTCGGCACGCTGTCGAGGATCACGATCGAGAACCTCGACAACCAGGCGCACGACGTCCGCGAGGCGAATGCCGTCGCGTTCGTCGGCGGCGTGGTCGGCGGGGCGGGACACCACGCCTCGGGCATGCTCGATCCGCTGCCGGCCGGACCGGCGGTCGCCGCCGCCTTGGACCGGGACGCGATCGAGGCTGGACCGGATCCCGCCACGCGGTTGCCGCTGGGTGTCATCGCGGTCGCTCCCTCGGAGGGCCTGGGCGCGGTGCTCACGGACACGGCCGCGGCGTTCCGCGAGTACGGCGCCTTCCGCATCGTGCGCGGCGGGCAGGGCGCAAACCCCTCGACGGGCGAGCTGCTCGAAGCGGTCCGGGCCACGCAGGCGGACGAGCTGCTCATCCTGCCCAACAACCCCAACGTGATCCTGGCCGCGCGCCAGGTCGCAACGATGATCGACCGGCCGGTCCACGTGGTCCCCACCCGCAACGTCGCCGAGGGGGTTGCCGCGCTCATCGAGCTCGACCCGACCGCCGATGGGCCGACCAACGCCCTGGCCATGGCCGAGGCGAGCCACGGCGTCCAGACGATGCAGGTGACCGAGGCCGTCCGGGATGCCACGGTGTCAGGGCGCAAGGTGAAGAAGGGGCAGGCGATCGTGCTCGATCCCGACGACGGGCTGCTCGCCGCCGACGCCGACGCCCAGCGTGCCGTGCTCACCGGCCTGGGACGGCTCGACCCCGGCTACTGCCTGATGACGATCTACTACGGGGAGACCGCGACGCTCGACGAGGCCGAGACGCTCGCGCTCCGGGTCCGCGAGACGACCCCCGGCGTCGACGTCGAGGTCGTCCACGGCGGGCAGCCGCACTACCGGTACCTCGTCTCTGTCGAGTGAGCGACCCGATCGCGTGACTGGCGGCGACCCGAGCTCCGGGACAGGGCGGCCTCGGGACGGGCGGCCGCAGGGCGGGCGGTCGCGCGCCGGCCGGTCGCTGCGACCGCGGCCCACGCTCGAGATCCCCGCGGACCCCGTCGCGCGCCTCGATCTCCCGGTCGGGCGGTCCGGCCTGTCGGCCGCGACCGTGCTCCGGCGGGCGGGGGCCCGCCTCGGCGTCGTCACCGTGCGCGATCTCCTGTTCCACCTCCCGAGGCGTTACGACGACCTTCGCGAGCTCCGGAGGCTGGCCGATCTCCAGGGGGTGGACGACGGGACCGTGGTCTCCGCGCGCGTCCGGGTGACCGACATCCGTGTCCAGCAGACGTGGCGCCGGAGGGTTCAGGTCACGACGGCGTTCCTCGCCGACGACACCGGGACGGCCGAGGCCGCCTGGTTCGGCCGGCGGTTCATCGAGCGACGGGTCCACGCCGGCGACGAGCTGATCGTTTCGGGCAGGCTCAAGCACCGCGGGTTCGGGATCGTGTTCGACGACCCCGAGTTCCAGCGCTCGGACGCCGTCTCGCTCCTCCATGTCGGGCGGATCGTGCCCGTGTACCGCCTGACCCGCGGCCTGACCGCCGGGCGCCTGCGCCAGGCGATGCGCGAGGCGCTCGATCGAGCGGGGCACGCATATCCCGAGTACCTCCCGGCGTCGATCGCGTCCGCCGAACAGGTCCCGACCATCGCCCAGGCGCTCGAGGCGGTCCACTACCCCGGGACCTTCGAGGCACGGGACGCCGCCCTCCGCCGCCTCGCCCTCGACGAGCTGCTGGCCCTCCAGCTGGGGATGGTCGCCCGGCGCCGGGCGCGCGGCCGGGCCATGACGGCGCCGATCCCCACCGACGACCGCCTCGATCGCCGGACGCGGGGCGCCCTCGAGGCCTCGCTCTCGCGCAAGCTGGGCGAGCCGGTCCGGCTGACGGCGGATCAGGACATCGCGATCGATGAGATCCGGTCCGATCTCCAGCGGCCCGTGCCGATGCTCCGGCTCGTGCAGGGCGACGTGGGGTCGGGCAAGACTGCCGTCGCCGCCTGGGCGCTCGCGGCCGCGGCGCTCGACGGCCGGCAGGCGGCCCTGCTCGCACCCACCGACCTGCTCGCCCGCCAGCACGTCGCAACGGTTGGTGCCCTGCTCGAGGATCTCGGGCTCCCGGTGACCCTGCTCACCGGATCGTTGAGCGCCGAGGGACGACGCAAGGCGGTCGAGGCGATCGCCACCGGTCAGGCCTCGATCGTGGTCGGGACGCATGCGCTGCTCCAGGACGCGGTGGCGTTCGCCGACCTCGCGCTGGCTGTCGTCGACGAGCAGCACCGGTTCGGCGTCGAGCAGCGCGGGGCGCTCGAGTCGAAGGCGACCCGCGGCGCTCCCCACGTCCTGCTGATGACCGCGACGCCGATCCCGCGGACGCTCGGCCAGGTGCTGTACGCGGACCTCGACGTGTCGACGCTGCGCAGCGCGCCGGCCGGCCGGCCGACCGTGCGGACCGGGATCCGCCGGCCGGCCGACCTCGATGGGACGTGGGCCCGCGTCCGCGATGAGGCGGCCGCTGGGCACCGGACGTTCGTGGTCGTGCCCAGGATCGGGGTCGGGGCGCCGGCAGGCGACGGGTCCGAAGGGGCGGACGGGCCCGACGGAACCGGGGACGGGTTCGAGGGCGACGACGAGCTGCCCGACGAGGACGTCGAGACGGCCTGGGCCGCGGCGGCCGAGGCGGAGTTCGAGCGCCTCACCGGCCTGCTCGCCCCGCTTCGGGTCGGGCTCGTCCATGGGCGGCTCAGGCCGGCCGACCGGGATGCCGAGATGGCCCGCTTCCGCGACGGCGAGCTGGACGTGCTGGTCGGGACCACGGTCGTGGAGGTGGGCGTCGACGTCCCCGAGGCGACGCTGATGGTGATCGAGGGCGCCGAGCGGTTCGGGCTCGCCCAGCTCCACCAGCTCCGGGGCCGGGTGGGACGGGGGACGGCGGCGTCGTTCTGCGTGCTGGTGAGCGGCGCCGCCGAGGGCACGACCGAGCACGAGCGCCTGCGGGCGGTCGCAGCGACCACGGACGGCTTCGCCCTCGCGGAGCGTGACTTCGAGCTGCGCCGGGAGGGCAACGTCCTCGGGCTCGCCCAGAGCGGCCTGCCGCGGCTCCGGGTAGCGACCCTGGCCGATCCCGCCCACCGCGAGCTCGCGGCCCGTACCCGCTCATACGCGGAGACGCTCGCCGGCGACGATGGCGAGCTGCCCACCGAGCCGGTGGCCCTGGCCCGCGAGCTCGAGCACGGCTGGCTGGCGCGCGTCTTCGCCGGTGATCCGGCGAGCGCGGCCTGACCGGCCGGGCTGCGGGCGAGTCGGGGCGACGCCGTGGCGGACGCGGGACGGGTGATCGCCGGCACCGCTCGCGGCGTCCGCCTGGCCGCCCCGGGACCGGGAACGCGCCCGCTGACCGACCGGGTCAAGCAGACGCTGTTCGGCATCCTCGACCCATGGCTCGAACGGTCCCGGGTGCTGGACCTGTTCGCGGGCAGCGGTGCCGGCGGGATCGAGGCCCTGTCGCGCGGCGCCGCCGGTGCGGTGTTCGTCGAGCACGACGCGGGCGCCTGCCGGGTGATCGCCGAGAACCTGCGCCGCACGCGGCTCGAGGCGACGGGCCGCGTCGTCCGCCGCGACGTGCCCGCGTGGCTGACGGACCCGGCCGGCGCGGGAGCGGTCCGGGCGTTCGACCTCGTCCTCGTCGACCCACCGTACCGCGCCACCGAGACGCTGATCCTGGCGCTGGAGCGGGTCGGGCCCCTCGTGCGCCCGGGCGGCCGCGTGGTCGCCAAGCACTTCTGGCGCGAGCCGCCGCCGGCCCGCATCGGGCTGCTAGCATCGGAGCGCGAGCGGCGGTTCGGCGAGACCGCGCTCACCTTCTACCGGCGCGTGGACGGCGAGCCGGATGGGATCCCCGCTGAGGAGGCGGACGAGGCGTGAACGTCGCGGTCTACCCGGGCTCGTTCGACCCGATCACGAACGGCCACCTGGACATCATCCAGCGGGCCGCCCGGGTGTTCGACCGGGTCGTGGTCGCCGTGCTCGGCAATCCCCGCAAGTCCCCGCTGCTGGACGTCGGCACCCGAGTCGCCGTGATCCAGGCGTCGGTCGCGCTCGATCCGATCCTGGCCGGCCGGGTCGAGGTCCGTGCCTTCGACGGCCTCACCGTCGATTTCTGTCGCGAGGTCGGGGCCGGCTTCCTCGTGCGTGGCCTGCGCGCCATCGCGGACTTCGAGACGGAGCTCCAGCTCGCGCACAACAACCACCTGCTCGCGCCCGAGGTCGACACCGTGTTCTTCATGACCTCGCTCGACCATTCGTACATCAGCTCCAGCCTGGTGAGGGAGATCGCGATGTTCGGCGGTGACGTGGCGACCATGGTCCCCGAGCCGGCCATGACCGCGTTGCGTGCCGGATTGCACGCGCGGGCCGGGTAGCCTGCCGGGGCATGCCATAATCCGGACGTCACGCCGCGTCGGTACGCCGAGCGCACGGGAGGCGGTCCGCTGGACATCATCTTCCTCGTCGAGCGACTGGAGTCGCTGATCGCGAACGGGAAGCCCCTGCCGCTGACGCGCAACGCGATCATCGATCGCGACGCCGCCCTCAACCTGATCGACGAGCTGCGCGTTGCGGTGCCGGAGGAGGTCCGGGCCGCGAAGCGGATCAACACCGAGGGCGAGCGGATCATCGAGAAGGCCCAGGAGGAGGCGGAGCGCATCGTCGCCAGGGCCCAGGAGCAGGCGGCCTTCCTGATCGGGGATCGCGGCCTGACCGAGGTGGCGGATGCCGAGAGCCGCCGGATCATCGAGGACGCCGAGGAGGACGCCGCGGCGATCCGGCGCGGTGCGGACGACTACGCGGCGGGCGTCCTGTCATCGCTCGAGGGCGAGGTGACCCGAACGCTGCACAGCATCGAGCGGGGGATCGCGATGCTCGACGAGCGGCGCCGCGTCCCGGTCGCGGCCGAGGACCCGATGATGGACGCCGACGACGGGTACGCGGGCGCGCCCCTGGACGCTCCCGACTCGCTCGAGGAGGGGGCGTCGCCCGCTCGGCGATGACCCTGCCGGATCCCGGGGCCGCGCGCCGCCACGCGCATCCGGTCGATCCCCACGGCGACCCGCTCACGTTCGCGCTGTCGGGGTTTCTCGCCGAGCCGCCGGGCAGCGTCCGCGACGACACCCTGGACGGGGCGGCGATCGATCCCATCGACGGGCTGCGGGTGACCGAGCCCGTGACGGGGACCGTGCACCTGTCGCGGACGAACCGCGGAATCGTCGTCGATGCGCGGCTGTCGACCGCGGTCGCGGGCGAATGCGTCCGTTGCCTCCGTCCGGTGATCACCCCGCTGCGCCTCCGGATCGATGAGGAGGTCCTGCCGACGGTCGACCTCGGCACCGGGCAGCCGGTGCCGGTCGACGCGGGAGACGACGCCGAGGTGCCCCGCCTCACCGATCACCATGAGCTCGAGCTGCGGCCGCTGGTCGAGGAGGCCATCAGCCTCGCGGAGCCGATCGCACCGCTGTGCGAGCCGGATTGCCCCGGCCTGTGCCCCGACTGCGGGGAGCGGCTGACCCCGGGTCACGCGCACGGCGAGGGCGACATCGATCCGCGCCTCGAGGCGTTGCGGGCGTTCCGGGTCGACGGCACGGCCGATACCGAGTAGACTCCCCGCTCGGCCCCACGTCTCGTGCCGGCGTCGCCGCGCGCCCGCCCCGTGGAGCCGGACCAGGACCCTGCGACGTCGCGGCGGACGGTGCCCGCCGGACGCGTTCCAGAGGAGCAAGAGAAACGACATGGGTGTGCCGAAGCGAAAGGTCGCTCACGCCCGGCAGATGGACCGGCGGAGTCACCTCGCCCTCACCCTGCCGACGCTCGTCGAGTGCCCGCACTGCCACGAACCCAGGCTGCCGCACCGGGTCTGCCCGGCGTGCGGCTGGTACAACGGCCGGCAGGCCGTCGAGGTGAAGCCCGCCGGGGGCTCGTCGGGCGAGGAGTCCGCGTAGTCGCGACCGTCTGGTGAGCTCGAACGAAGATCCGGCCCGCGCCGGCACCGATCCCGCGGCGAACGAGACCGAACCCATCCCGGCCGGCTCCGGGGTCCCATCGGCGCCGCCCGGCGGCGCTCCGGGTGCCGGAGACGGCACGGAGCGTGGCGTCCGGGTTGCGGTCGATGCGATGGGCGGCGACCACGGAGCGGCCGAGGTCGTGCCCGGCGCCCTCGCGTATGCCCGCGCGCACCCGCGGGACACCGTGCTCCTGGTCGGTGACGAGCCGGCGATCCTGCGCGTCGCGGGAACGCTGCCGGCGAACAGCCGGATCGTGCATGCGCCGGAGCTGATCGGCATGGACGAGCACCCGGCGCGGGCCCTCGTCCGCAAGCGCCGCAGCTCGATCGTGGTGGCGACCGAGCTCGTGAAGTCGGGCGAGGCCGATGCGGTCGTCACCGCCGGCCACACCGGGGCCGGGATGGCGGCGGCGAAGCTGATCCTGGGCAGCCTGCCCGGCATCGACCGTCCGGCGCTGGCCGTCCAGATGGTGAGCGCCGGCCGCCCGTTCGTGCTCCTCGACATCGGCGCCAACCCGGACTCCACGGCCGAGAACCTCGCCCAGTACGCGCGGATGGGCGCCATCTTCAGCGAGCGGGTGCTGGGGGTCGAGCGGCCCAGGGTGGCATTGCTGTCGATCGGGGAGGAGAAGGGCAAGGGCGACGCCCGGATCCAGCGTGCGACCGAGCTGCTGGACGAGACCGATCTGCGCTTCATCGGCAACGTCGAGGGCAAGGACCTCACGCGGCAGATGGCCGACGTGGTCGTGTGCGATGCCGTGCTCGGCAACGTCGTGATCAAGTTCTTCGAGGGTCTCTCGAGCTTCATCTTCGACCAGTTCCGCACCGAGTTCGGGCGGTCGCTGCGGGGCCGGCTGGCCTACCTGCTGCTGCGCCCCGGCATCGCCCGGATCCGGGAGGTGTTCGACTACGAGGTCGTCGGCGGCTCGCCGCTGCTGGGCGTGCGCGGGACGGTGATCATCACGCACGGCCGGGCCCGCCGCCGGATGATCGAGCATGCCGTACGGGTGGGGGCGACGGCCGCGCGCGAGCAGGTGGACCGGCGGATCGGCGAGGCGCTCGGGATCGGGGCGTACGACGATACGGACATCACGGCCGCGCCGGCCGTGATCTCGGAGGCGATGTCGTGATGCCCACGCTGTCCGTCGGCCCCGGGGTGATCCGGGACACCGTCCGGCTGGCCGCGCTCGAGGTTCCGGGCGTGCTGCGCGTCGGACGCGGCGGGCCTCGATGGCGAGCGGCGCTCGTCGGGTCGCCGATCCGCGTCCGTGTTCGCGACGGCCGGGTCGATGTGACCGTCTGGCTGGTCGCCCGGCCGAGGCAGGAGCTGGTGATGCTGACCGCGCAGGTGCGCGACGCGGTGGGGGCCGCGGTCGTGCGCCTGCTGGGCCTCGAGCTGGGCGGCGTGACGGTCCTGGTCGATGGCGTCGGAGCCTGAGGCTCGCGGCACCCGTCGGACCCGCGCCCGGCGCGACCCCTCGGCCGGTCGCCATCCCACGCCACGCGATCCCGCGCGACGAGGCGCGCCGCGAACGGAGCACGCACGCAGCCGGCGCGAGGGCCGGCGGCTTGCGCTGGTCAGCGTCTTCGAGGCCGAGTTCGGGCAACGGACGGACGAGGCGGTCCTCGAGCGCCACCTGGCCCTCGAGGCCGATCCCGAGGCCGCGGCCCTGGCACGCGAGATCGTCGCCAACGTGCATGCGAATCGCGACACGCTGGACGCCCGGATCGGCGACATCGCGCCCCAGTACCCGGTGGTCCAGCTCGCCCGGATGGACCGTTCGCTGCTGCGTTGCGGCCTGTGCGAGATGCTACACTCGCCCGCAACGCCGGCCCGGGTGGCGATCGCCGAATGGGTCGAGCTCGCACGGATCTACTCCGGTGAACCGATGCGACGGCTCATGAACGGCGTGCTCGGGCGAGTCGCCCGCGACATGGACGCAACCCGATAGGACCCCCGATATCCAGGAGGAGTCAGTGGCCAGCACGTACGAGCGGCTCAAGAAGATCGTCATCGAGCAGCTTGGAGTGGATGAGGCCGAGGTCACGCCCGAGGCCTCGTTCGTCGACGACCTCAACGCAGACTCCCTGGACCTCGTCGAGCTGATCATGAGCCTCGAGGAGGAGTTCGGGACCGAGATCTCCGACGAGGACGCCGAGAAGATCCGGACCGTCCAGGACGCGACCGACTACATCGACGAGCATTCGTCCTAGCCCCCCAGATCCCGGGGGTGCGATGCACCCGGCCGATGCCCTGATCGACCGCCTCGGGCTCCCGATCGCGGATCGGGACCTGCTGGCGCAGGCGCTGGTCCACTCGAGCTGGCTCCACGAGCACCCCGACGGTGCCGCCGGCCACAATGAGCGCCTCGAGCTGCTCGGCGACGCGGTCGTCAACCTTGCCGTCTCGGAAGCCCTGTTCCTGCGCCACCCCGGCGATGACGAGGGCGTGCTGTCGGCGCGCCGCGCCGCGATCGTGAGCACCTCCGGGCTCGCCCGACTGGCGACCCGGGTCGATATCGGCCCGTTCCTGCTGCTCGGCGAGGGCGAGGCCCAACGCGGCGGCCGGGTTCGTCCGTCGCTGCTCGCGTCGGCGTTCGAGGCGGTGGCCGGGGCCATCTACCTCGACCTCGGCTGGCAGGCGGTGTCGGCCTGGATCCAGGCGCAGGCGGAGCCGGAGCTCGCAGCGGACCAGCCGATCACCACGCTCAAGAGCCCCAAGAGCCGGCTCCAGGAGCATACCCAGCGGACCTCCGGCAGCCGGCCCCTCTACCGGCTCGTCGAGGCCGTCGGCCCGGATCACGAGAAGCACTTCCGGATCGCGGTCGAGGTGGACGGTCAGGTGCTCGGCGTCGGCGAGGGGCTGTCGCGCCGGCTCGCCGAGACGTCGGCCGCGGCCGAGGCGCTGGACGCGATCCGCCGGGCCCGCGCCGCGCAGGCCACGCCGCCGCCCATGCCGCCGGCCACCTCGCAGGCAACCCCGCCGGCACCCGGGGCCGGACGGGCGGGCGACCCCGGATGAGTGCCCCGGCGCGGCTGCTCGGTCTGCGGGTCCATGGGTTCAAGTCATTTGCCGAGCGGACGCTGGTCGAGTTCGGGCCCGGGATCAGCGCGGTCGTGGGACCCAATGGATCGGGCAAGTCGAACCTCGCCGATTCCCTCCGCTGGGCGCTCGGCGAGCAGGGTCGGTCGCTCCGGATCCGTCGCAGCGAGGACGTGATCTGGGCGGGATCGGACCGCCGTGGCGCACAGGGCATGGCCGACGTCACGATCGTGCTCGACAACGCCGACGCCCTGCTGCCCGTCGAGTACTCGGTGGTGGAGCTCGGCCGCCGCCTGTACCGCTCGGGCGAGAACGACTACCTCCTCAACCGACAGCGGGTCCGGCTCCGGGACCTCGTGGACCTGCTGGACGCGGCGAACCTCGCCGACAACGCGTTCCTGTTCATCGGCCAGGGCATGGTCGACCAGGCGCTGGCGCTCCGGCCGGAGGAGCGCCGGCCGCTGTTCGAGGAGGTTGCCGGCGTCCGCCGCCACGAACGGCGGCGGCGGCGGGCGGAAGGACAGCTGGCCGAGGCCGAGGGCAACCTCGCGCGCGTCGACGACATCCTCGCCGAGCTGCGGCCGCAGGCTCGCCGCCTGGGCCAGCTGGCGGAGCAGCAGGCGACGCGGGTCACCGCCGGCGAGGAGCTGGCCGCCGCGCTGATCGCGGCGGCGCACGCCCGGTGGCACGAGGCGGCGGGCCGCAGCCGGGCGTCGGAGCGCCGCCTCGACGATCAGCGCACGGAGAGCGCGCAGGCGCTGGCCGCCCTCGAGCTCGCCGAGTCCGTGGTGGGCGAGATCGCGACCTCCATGTCCCGGCGATCCGACCAGGAGCGGGACCGGCGCGCCCGGCACGAGGCGGCCCGGGCGGAGCTGACCGCGCTCGGGCTGCGCGAGGCGCGTTCGAGCGCCGAGCTCGAGGCGGCGAGCCGGGATCGCGACCGGCTCACCGCGGAGCGCGCATCGCAGGAGGCGGATCTCGAGGCGCAGCGGCGGATCCTGGCCGAGGACGTCCCGGATCGTGATCTCGAGCTCGAGGCAGCGCTGGGCTCGGCCGAGCGGGCGCTGGCCGAAGCACTGGCCGAGGTCGGGGCGCTCCGAGCGGCCAGCCGGGCCAGGGGTGACGAGCTCGCTGCGATGCGCCGGGTGGAAGCGGCGAGAACGGCCGAGATGGAGACCGCGCGGCGCCGATCGGCCGATGCGGTTCGCCGGGCGGCCGATGCCCGGCGCCTCGCCGGCGCCTCGGAGGAGCGACAGGCCACGCTCGAGGGCGAGCTGGAGGCGGCACGGGAGCAGCTCCGGGTCGCACAGGCGACCGAGGCCGCAGCCGGCGGGGAACGCGCCCGGGCGCGTACGGCGGTCGATGCCGCCGAGGGCGCGCGGCGCGCGGCAGCCGAGCGGGCCGAGCAGTCAGGATCCCGGCTTGCGACGATGCGGGGACGGCTCGAGGCCCTCGAGCGGCGGATCGCCGAGGAGGAGGAGCGGGGGATCGCGCGTGCTGCCCGCCGTCTGGGCGGGCGCCGCGTGGACGATGAGCTGGCTGTCGACCCGCAGCTGCGCGCCGCGGTCGAGGCTGCGCTGGGGGACCTGTTGCGTGCCTACGTCGTCGACCGGGCGGCCGCCCCGAGGCTCGCCGCTGAGCAGGGCCACCTGGTCGTCCGGGAGCGCCTTGGTGCCATCGACCGCCACCCCGTCGGTGGCTCGGCGGCCGACCTGCGACGCCTCGACGAGGCGCTGGCCGCGGCCGGCGGCGGACACCTCGGCGATGCCCTCCGCAGCGACCCTGGTGGAGCGGCCCAGGCGCTGCTCAGGCGAGCCGTCTGGGTGCCCGACCTCGAGCGTGGCCTGCGCGTCCAGGAGGCTCTGCCGGGCGGCTGGATCGCGGTGACGCGTGACGGCCAGGCGGTGTTCGACGGGCTCGCGGTGCGGCTGGGAACCGCGGACCCGGTGCTCGAGCGACGGGCCGAGGCTGACCGGCTGGGGCGCGAGGTCGAAGCGCTCGTGGCCGATGTCGACGCGGCCGACGCTTCGCTCGCCGCCGCGTCGGGCGACGCGGCGGCCGCGAGATCGGCGCTCGAACGGGCGATCGCGGCCGAGTCGACGGCGGCGGCCGATCGGCGGCGGGCGGAGGAGACCGAGCGGAAGGCGGGGCGCGCCCTGGAGGCCGCGGCGCGCGAGGCGGCGTGGCAGGGAGCCCAGGCGAGCCGCCTGGGGGCGGATGCGGGCCGGGCTCGGGCGGCGCTCGACGCGCTGGACGCGCCGTCGGCGCCCGTCGATCGCCTGGCCGAGAGCCCAGCGTCGGGGTCCGAGCCGCAGGCGCTCGCGGCCTGGGAGGCCCGCGCGAACGACCGGCGCGGCGCTCGCGACCGGCTCGCCGCCGATGCGGCGGCCGTCGAGGCGGCGCGTCGCGAGGCGGAGGCGCGACGAGCTCGGGCCGAGGCGACGGTCGCCCTCGTCGAGGCGCGTCTGGCGCGGGTGGAGGCCGACCTGGCCACGCTGGCCGAGCGGGAGCACGCGGCACTCGAGGAGCAACGACTCGTCGCCGGCGCGCTGGCGGCCGCCGGTTCCGGCGAGCAGGCCGCGCGCGCGGCGCTCGAGACGCTTCTCGCCGACGACCGCGCGGAGCGGGCGCGCCTGGCCGATGCCGAGCGGGCCGCGACGGCCGCCCGGGAGCGGCTGCGCGTCGCGGACGAGCGGTCGCGCACCGCCGAGGTGGCGGCGATGGAGGCGCGCCTCGCGCTCGACACGCTCCGCGAGCAGGTGCTCGTCGAGCTGGCCGGTCTCGGTGAGGTCGGGATCCGTCACCTGGCCGAGGCGGCCGGGGTCGAGGCCGCGACGCTGGACGGGTCCGGGGGGGAACGCGCCGTCCCGCCGGCCTGGACGGGCGAGGCGGCGCGCGACGCCGCCGACCGCGACGCCGCCGACCGCGACGCCGCCGACCGCGACGAGGCAGCGCCGGAGAGCGCGGCTCTCGAGGCGGCCCTCGACCTGCTCGCGCCAGGCTGGGCCATCGAGATGCCGGTCACGGACGCGCCGTCGGCCTCACGCCTCGCGGTGCTCCGCCGGCGCTACCACGAGCTGGGCGCGGCCAACCCGTTCGCGGTGGACGAGTACCGCTCCGTCCGGGAGCGGCTCGACACGCTCGAGGTCCAGCACCACGACCTGCTCGATGCGATCTCACGGACGCGAAGCCTGATCGCGGACCTCGACACCCTGATCGCGACCCAGTTCCGCACCACGTTCGCGGCGCTCGAG
The DNA here is from genome assembly GCA_963841545.1 of uncultured Chloroflexia bacterium. Classification (GTDB taxonomy): domain Bacteria; phylum Chloroflexota; class Limnocylindria; order Limnocylindrales; family CSP1-4; genus CAIXZV01. The sequence continues at coordinate 753,640 of CAWJDE010000004.1, forward strand.
ATCGCGTTCAACCAGCGGTTCCAGCAGCTGTTCGGCGGTGGCTACGCGAGGCTCTCGCTCACCGAGCCCGCCGATCTGGCAGCGACCGGGATCGAGATCACGGCACGGCCACCGGGCAAGAAGCCGCAGGCGCTCTCGATGCTGTCAGGCGGCGAGCGGGCGCTGACCGCGGTCGCCCTGCTGTTCGCGATGCTCGAGGTCCGGCCGGCGCCGTTCTGCGTGCTGGACGAGGTCGACGCGGCGCTCGACGAGGCGAACGTGGGCCGGTTCACCGAGGCGCTGCGGACCCTCGCCGAGCGGACGCAGTTCATCGTGATCACCCACAACCGCGGCACGATCGAGGTCGCCGATGCCCTGTACGGCGTGACGGTGGGTGACGATTCGGTCAGTCGGGTGATCAGCCTGCGCCTCGACGAGGCCCAGGCCATCGCCGACCATCGACGCCCGGAGGCCCGGCCGGTGCTCGCGGCCGAGCCGGGCGCCTGACCGGAGGTCACGTGCGCTTCTTCCGACGCGACGCGTCCGACGCGGATCCGCCCGGTGCGAACACGCCCGAGACGAACACGCCCGATACGACCGTGCCGGATACGACCGTGCCCGACGCGGATCCGCCCGGAACGAACACGCCCGATACGACCGTCCCCGCTGCGGACACGCAAGCGGCGGACCAGCTCGCTGCCGACACGTCCCATCTCGCGCCCGGTCCACCCACCGCCGACGGGGGTGCGACCCCGCCCGAGCCGAGCTGGGCCTGGGGTGCCGACTGGAGCCCCGAGAGGGCCGACGCCGCCCGGCGCGAGCGTGAGCAGGCGCAGCTCGAGCAGGGCCTCGAGCGGTCGCGGGTGGGGTTCGGCGCCCGCCTGATGAGCGCGTTCGGGGCTGGCGGCAGCGCCGACTGGGACGAGATCGAGGAGACGCTCATCACCGGCGACGTCGGAGCCGAGCTCGCGATGGAGCTCGTGGCGCGGGCGAGGCGGCGCCGCGACGTCAGTGCCGAAGACGCGGTTCGCGCCGAGCTCGCGGCGTTGCTCGCCCCGCGCGACGCGGGTCACTGGGAGCCGCAGCCGGCGGTGCCGGACGGACCGGGGATCGTGCTGGTGGTCGGTGTCAACGGCACCGGCAAGACCACGACCATCGGCAAGCTGGCAGCACGCGAGCGCGAGCGGGGTCGTCACGTCGTCCTCGCCGCCGCCGACACGTTCCGCGCGGCCGCCATCGACCAGCTCCGGATCTGGGCGCAGCGGACCGGCTCGGAGATCGTGGCCCACGCGCCCAACGCGGATCCGGCCGCGGTCGTGTTCGACGCCCTCGACGCGGCCGTCGCCCGTCGGGCCGACGTGGTCATCGCCGACACCGCCGGCCGGCTGCACACCAAGTCGAACCTGATGGACGAGCTGTCCAAGGTCCGGCGCGTGATCGACAAGCGGTTGCCGGGTGCGGTGGTCGAGACCTTCTTCGTTCTCGACGCCACGACCGGGCAGAACGGGCTCGCCCAGGCCAAGGCCTTCCACCAGGCGGTCGGGCTGACCGGGGTCATCCTGACCAAGCTCGACTCGACGGCCAAGGGCGGGATCGTGTTCGCGATCGAGCGCGAGCTCGGCGTGCCGGTGCGGTTCGTCGGCGTCGGCGAGCAGGCCGACGACCTGCTGCCGTTCGATCCCGACGCGTTCGTCGCGGCCCTGTTCGACTGACCGCCCGGCGCGGCCGGCGTCCGGCACCCGGGCGCCATCCCGTGGCCCTGCGGCTGAGGCGGCAGGCGAGCCTGGCAGGACGAACGTCACGGGGGCGCCGGCGCGGGGCATGACGTACACTCCCAGCGCCTCGGTGTCGCCAGAACCCGCGCACCACCGGCCGCAGGCGCATGCGGCGGCCGATCTCATCCGACAGCAGAGGGTCACGTCCGCGCATGTTCGACAGCCTCAGCGATCGCCTCCGCAAGACGCTCGGCACGCTGACCGGGCGCGGCCGGGTGACCGAGGCCGACGTGGATGCGGCGATGCGCGAGGTGCGACTCGCCCTGCTCGAGGCCGACGTCAACTTCAAGGTCGTCAAGGAGTTCGTCGCCCGGGTGCGCGAGCGAGCCGTGGGCTCGGAGATCCTCGAGAGCCTCACCGCGGGCCAGCAGGTGGTCAAGATCGTCCACGAGGAGCTGACGGCCCTGCTGTCGGCCGGTGATCGAACCTTCCGGCTCGCCGGCAGCCCGGCCGTGGTGGCGCTGGTGGGGCTCCAGGGCTCGGGCAAGACGACGACCGCGGCCAAGCTCGCCAGGCACGTCGCCAGGCAGGGCCGCCAGCCGCTGCTGGTCGCCGCCGACCCCTACCGGCCGGCCGCTGCCGATCAGCTCGAGACGCTTGGCCGTCAGCTCGGCGTCCCCGTGCACCGGGCGCCGGCCGGAACGCCGACGGTCGAGATCGCCCGGGGCGGGATCGACGCCGCCCACCGGACCGGACGCGACGTCGTGATCATCGACACGGCGGGCCGGCTGACGATCGACGACGCACTGATGGACGAGATCCGCGCCGTGGCCGCCGCCGTGCGACCGGTCGAGACCCTGCTGGTCGTTGACGCGATGACCGGCCAGGAGGCCGTCAACGTCGCCCAGGGGTTCGCCGACGCCGTGCCGCTGACGGGGCTGGTGCTGACCAAGATCGACGGCGACGCGCGTGGCGGCGCCGCGCTCTCGATCGGGGCGGTGACCGGGATCCCGGTCAAGTTCATGGGCACCGGCGAGAAGACCGACGCGATCGAGGTGTTCCACCCCGATCGGCTGGCCGGCCGGATCCTGGGCATGGGCGATATCGTGAGCCTGGTCGAGCGAGCGCAGGAAGCCTTCGACGAGCAGCAGGCCGCGAAGCTCGAGGAGAAGGTCCGCAAGGCCTCGTTCACCCTCGAGGACATGCTCGATTCGATGCGCCAGATGCAGAAGATGGGCCCGATGGGCCAGCTGATGTCGATGATCCCGGGCATGGGCGGGCTGGCCAAGGACGCGCAGGCGGCCGTCGATCGGGGCGACCTCAGGCGGGTCGAGGCCATCATCCTGTCGATGACGCCGCGCGAGCGGCGAGATCCCGGGGTGCTCAACGCGTCCCGCCGTCGCCGGATCGCAAATGGGTCCGGGACCTCCCTGCCGGAGGTCAATCGGCTCGTGAAACAGTTCGCCGAGATGCAGAAACTCATGAAGCAGCTTTCGGGAGGGGGTGGCCGTCGCGCCGCGATGGGCCAGCTCCTCGGACACCGGTAGGGGGCACACACCATGACCGACCAGGATCCGACCACCAGCTACCAGCCGCCCGCCGATGTGCCGGTATCGCCGCCGCAGCCGTCGGCCGCCGCGCCCGCGCTCCCGCCGCCGCCCGGTCCCGCCGGCCCCGCGTCCGGCGCCGGCCCCGCAGGGTTCGAACCGGCGCCGACGGTCCACGTCGTCGCAACCCCCACCTCACGGCCGGGCGGCAGCCGCATCAAGTGGCTGGTCGCCCTGGTGGTGACGGTGCTGGTCGCGGGCACGGCGGCCGGCGCCACGCTGTTGCTCACCGGGAGCGACACCACCTCGGCGGTCTCGGCGTGGGCGCCATCGGACGCCGTCTCCTACGCCGAGCTCCGGCTCGACCTGTCCGGGAGCCAGGGGTCGGAGCTGCCGCGATTCATGTCCGCGTTCCCCGGGTTCGCCGATCAGGCGGCCTTCGGCACCAAGCTGGGCGAGCTCGCCGATGAGCTCGTCAAGGCCGCGACCAACGACACGCACAGCTACCTGACGGAGATCCAGCCCTGGTTCGACGGGCAGGTCGCGTTCGTGCAGGGCCCGTCGCCGGCCGGCACCGGCCCCAGCTCCAGCTCGTTCAACCCGCGCGGTCTGATCCTGGTCCGGGTCAAGGACGCAGCGGCCGCGAAGGCGTGGGTCGAGTCGATCCTGACCGAGAGCGGCAGCACGTCCGCGACCGACGACACCTACAACGGGACGCCCATCCGGGTGATCTCGCTGACCGGCACCGGGTCGGGCTCGCTCAGCTCGCCAAAGCTCGCCTACGGGATCGTGGATGACCTCCTGATCGCGGGCGACCTCGCCTCCGTCCAGGACTCGATCGACACCGGTGGAACGTCCGGCCTGGCTGCCGCCGGCCAGTTCAAGACCGCCGTCGCCGCGCTGCCCGGCGACCGGCTTGCCCTCGCCTACACCGACGCGTCGGCGTCGCTGTCGTCGGTGACCGATGCGCTCGGCTCGCTCGACACGGACGGCACCCTCACGGCCGTGTGGAATGCCTACCGGGGCCTGACGCCTGGCTGGACGGCCATCTCCGTGCGTGCCGCGGACGGTGGCCTGGTCGTGGATACGGCGGCCCCGCACATCGCAGCGTTCGGCGCCCCCGCCAACGCCGCATCCGACCTGGCGGCCGTCGCCCCCGCGGACACGCTGCTGCTCGCCACGGGACGCGACCTCGGGGCGCGGCTCGCGGCGGTCCATCAGGCCTTCGCCGACCAGCCCAGGCTCTCGGACGCCCTGGCTCAGGTCGACCAGGCGCTGACCGTGCTCGGCGGTTTCGACGCCGCGACCAGCTGGATGGGTGAGTCCGGGGTCGCCATCACGCGCCACGGTGACACCGTGGGCGGCGGGCTGCTGATCGCACCGACCGATCCCGCGGCCGCCAGCCGGCTGGTGACGACGATCCGGGGCCTCGCGACCCTGGGCGCCGGCGGCCAGCTGCAGTTCAAGGAGGAGCCGTACGACGGCACGACCATCGTGAGCCTCGATCTCGCCAGCCTCGCCGGGCTGGCCGGGGGTGGCATGCTCCCGGTGTCCGGCATGCCCTCGGACCTCAGCCTGGCCTGGGCCTCGACCGACCGCGTCGTCGTGCTCGGCGTGGGCACCGACTTCGTGAAGGACGTGCTCGATGCCGGGGATGGGCACTCGCTTGCCGATCAGGCACGGTTCAGCAGCGGCCTGGACCGGGTCGGACGGTCGAGCTCGGGGGTGACCTGGGTCGACATCGACGGCGTCCGCCAGCTCATCGAGACGATGATCCCGGCCAATGAGCGATCGCGCTACGACACCGACGTGAAACCCTATCTCGAGCCGCTCGACACCCTCGTCGGCGCCGCGGTCGCGGGGACGGACGTCGACCGCTCGACGATCGTCCTGACGGTCAAGCCCTGACGCCCCGCAGCGTCCCCACACAGACCGCGGGCCGCCCAACGCCCGCCCAGGAGGAGCACCGAACCAGATGTCCGTACGAATCCGCCTGACCCGAGTGGGGGCGACCAAGCAGCCGTCGTACCGGCTGGTGGTCGCCGACGGTCGCGCCGCCCGCGATGGCCGCGCGATCGACACCATCGGCCACTACAACCCGCGCACCGACCCGATCGAGCTCTCGGTCGACGAGGCCAAGGCCAGGAGCTGGCTGGCCAAGGGTGCGCAGCCGTCCGACACGGTCAGGCGGCTGTTCAAGCAGGCCGGCGTGCTGCCCGGCTCAACGAAGTAGGCGGGCCATGGCAGCCGCCGATCTGGTCGAGTACGTGGCCAAGTCGCTGGTCGACGACCCGGACGCCGTGAGCGTCGAGGTCGTCGACGGCGATGACGGCACGATCATCGAGCTCCACGTGGCCGAGGCCGACATGGGCAAGGTCATCGGGCGCAACGGCAGCGTGGCCAAGGCGCTGCGGACGTTGCTCAAGGTGACCTCCGCCCGGACCGGCGATCCGGTCAGCCTCGAGATCGTGGACGTCTAGGGCACGACCTGCGCTGACCCGTCAATCCACCCCTGACCACACGGCCGCCGACGCCGGCGGGAGCAGCCTCCGGGCCGGCGCCGGTGCCCCGCGCCTCGCGGTCGGCCTCGTCCGGGGGCTCCGCGGGCTCCGTGGCCAGGTCCGGGTCGAGCTGCTCACCGACCGCCCCGAGGACCGCTTCGTGCCGGGCGCGCGGCTCTACCCGGAAGGCGACGCGCGCGCCCTGACCGTGGCGACCGCCTCGGCCGTCGCAGACGGCCCCGGCTGGTGGCTCACCTTCCGCGAGATCCACGATCGCGACGAGGCCGAGCAGCTGCGCGGGGTATATCTGGAGATCGACCCACCGGACGAGCCGCGCGAGCCCGGCCGCTGGCGGTGGGGCGAGCTGGAAGGGCTGGCCGTGCGGTCCGCGAGCGGCGAGGACCTCGGCCGGATCGTCGAGGTGTATCGCGCCGGCGGTGCCGAGGTGTTCCTCGTCCGCGGTCCGCGCGGCGAGCTCGACGTCCCGGGCGTGCACGGCATCGTGCTCGAGCTGGCACCCGAGCGGGGCGAGCTGATCGTGGATCTCGACGCCCTCGACCTCGACGCGCGCCCGGTGGAGGACGAGGGCTATGTCCGCCCGCGCGACCGGCGCCCGCGCCGCCGTCCACGCACCGCCCCGAAGTCGCCGTGACCCTCGAGGTCGACGTCCTGACGCTGTTCCCGGCCATGGTCGAGGCGCCGCTCCGGGAGAGCATCCCCGCCCGGATCATCGACCAGGGGCTGGCGGTCGTGCGCGTCCACGATCTGCGGCGATGGGGCCTGGGCCGGCACCGCTCGGTCGATGACTACACCTATGGCGGCGGGGCGGGCATGGTGCTGCGGCCCGAGCCCGTGGCCGGTGCGCTCGCGGAGCTCCGTCGGCCGGGATCGACGGTCATCCTGCTCGATCCGGCGGGGGAGCCGTTCCGGCAGCCACTGGCGGCGGAGCTCGCGACGCACCTCCACCTGGTGCTCCTCTGCCCCCGGTACGAGGGCGTGGACGAGCGGATCCGGGTCATGGTCGATCGCGAGGTCTCGATCGGGGACTATGTCCTGACCGGCGGCGAGCTCGCCGCCATGGTCGTGATCGACGCCGTGCTGCGGCTCCTGCCAGGCGCCATCGACCCGGCGTCGACCGAGGAGGAGTCGTTCTCGGCGGGCCTGCTCGAGTACCCGCAGTACACGCGCCCCGCGACGTTCGAGGGGATGACCGTGCCACCGGTCCTCGTCTCCGGGCACCACGAGCAGGTCCGGCGCTGGCGGCTCCGCGAGGCCCTGCGCCGCACCCTCGAGCGCCGGCCCGACCTGCTCGAGTCGGCAACGCTGGGTGCGGAGGAGCGTCGCTTGCTGGCCGAGCTGCGCGATGAGGGCGAGCGGGAGGCAGGGGACGGACCGTCGCGACCGTGACATCCCGCCGGACCTGACGCGGCCGGCGGGCATGGACACGCGCCGGACCTGACGCGGCCGGCGGGCATGGACACAAGCCGGACCTGACACCCGTGCTGGCGCGTGCTATCCTCCGCCGTCGGCCGCGCCGCTTCCGGCAAGCGCCGGGAACCCGAGCCCATCGCCGCCGCCGCGGCTGCCGACCGAACAAGGATCCCATCGTGAACGTGCTCAACGAGATCGTCCAGGACCAGCTGCGCACCGACCTCCCCGAGATCGCGCCGGGCGACACGGTCAAGGTCGCGGCGAAGGTCGTCGAGGGCAACCGGGAGCGCGTCCAGGTGTTCGAGGGCCTCGTGATGCGGATGCGCAACAGTGGCATCGCGTCCACGATCACCGTCCGCCGGATCGCGTCGGGCGTGGGCGTCGAGCGCACGTTCAAGATCCACAGCCCGCGGATCGAGCGGATCGAGGTCGTCCGCCACGGCCAGGTCCGGCGGGCCAAGCTGTACTTCCTGCGCAACCGCGTCGGCAAGGCCGCGACCACGCTGCGCGAGCGCCGCTAGTCGGTCGGGCGCCCCGATGTCGGGGTTCCGCCCGCGACCTGCCTGCGAGGCAAGCATCTCGGCCTTTGGGCGCGATGGTGCGCTCATTGGCCCCGCTACGAGTCCACGGCCTGTCCGTGTGGCACGATCCCGCGTCGAGGAGCAGCGCGGCTCGCCATCGGTGGCGGCTCGGGCTCGTTTGCGTGCCTCACGGGCCTGAGCACCACCGATGCGCCCATGACCGTCCTGACCGCGAGGCATGTGAGATCGATCCGGCCGCGCCCGGCGCGATGGGCACCGAATGCAGCGTGTCCCCCAACGGCGCAGCATGGCGGCCCGCGCCACGGCCGCGGGCTCAGAGCTCGACCGTGCCCCTGATGGAGGTCACCGACCCGCCGCCGACCCAGATCGTGCCGTCGCCGTCGCGGGTCACGGAGACCCGGCCGCGCCGCCCGATCACCGTGCCCTGGCTGGCGACATAGGGGGCCCGAAGCCGGCCGGTCTCGATCAGCCAGTCGGCGAGCGAGGCGTTGAGGCTCCCTGTGACCGGGTCCTCGACGGTGACGCCGTCGACGGGGAAGAACGCACGCACCTCGATCGCGGACGGTGAGCCCGGCGGGTAGAGCCCCACGGCGCCGATGTCGAGGTCGACGGCGCCCGGCTCCAGCGCCAGCACCGCGTTCGCGTCAGCAAGCAGCACGGCGACCCAGCCGGGTCCGTTGTCGACCCACTGGGCGTCGATGACGGCCGAGCGAGCGATGCGGAGCGACGCGGCGATCCGGGTGACCACCGAGGCGTCGACGGGCCCGGAGCGGACGAGGGGCGGAGCCGCAAACGCCAGCCCGTCGGGGGTGCGGCGGATGGCGACCAGCCCTGCGTCGCACTCCTGGACGACCCGATCCGGGTCGCGCGGCATGCCCCCCGCCTCGAGCCAGGCGTGGCAGGTTCCAAGGGTTGGGTGGCCCGCGAACGGGAGCTCCTTCGTGGGCTCGAAGATCCGCACCCGGTAGTCCGCGGCAGGCGCCTTCGGCGGCAGGACGAAGGTCGCCTCGGACAGGTTGGTCCAGCGGGTGAACCGCTGCATCGCCTCGTCGGAGAGGCCCTGCCCGTCGAGCACGACGGCCACCGGGTTGCCGCGGTAGAGCTCGGTCGTGAACACGTCGACCTGGCGAAACGCACGCGCCATCGCCGCATTGTGCCCGCGTCGGCGAAGCCCCGCCACGCCCGCCGATCGCGCCGCGGCAGCGTCACCGATGTCGCCCACGGCGAGCGCGCTACGCTAGCGGGTGCATGGCTGCCATCGTCCCGACGTTGCGCTGGGAACGCCCCCTGTGGCGGTCCGGCGCCCTGCTCGTGGCCGGCGTGGACGAGGTCGGGGTGGCGCCGACCTGCGGGGCGGTGGTCGCCGCCGCCGTGATCATGCCGCCCAACTGCCACCGGATCCCGGGCGTCCGCGACTCGAAGACGCTGTCCGCCGCCCAGCGAGAGCGGCTGGCCCCCGTCATCCGGCGGCGAGCCATCGCGGTCGGCGTCGGGGCGGCGTCGGTCGCCGACATCGACCGGCTCAACATCTACCACGCGACGCACCTGGCGATGCGGCGGGCGATCGCGCGTCTCGGCGCCCACGACCACATCCTGGTCGACGGCCTTCGGATCGCCGACTTCGAGGCGCAGGTCGGGCCGTACACGGCGATCGTCGACGGCGACGCGCGCGTCTACTCGATCGCCTGCGCCTCGGTCATTGCGAAGACCGTCCGCGACCGGATGATGCGCCGGCTCGCCCGGCGCTACCCGGCCTACGGCTGGGAGCGCAATGCCGGCTACGCAACGCGCGAGCACCGCGACGCGATCCGGGCTCACGGCCTGACCCCGCACCACCGGCAGAGCTGGCAGGCCCTCCAGGTGCTGCTGGCCGGCGACCAGCTCTCGATGTTCGATCCGGACGCGCCGGTCGCGGAGGACGATGCGGGCGACGAGGACGCCGCGGCGGCGGGGGAGGACCGCGAGGCCGTGGCATCGTCCGGGTCGGGGATCGGCGATCTGATCGGTCGCGAGGCCGCCCACGCCGGATGAGCCGCACGGGCCGCGGAACGGCGCCCGTGGCGCTCGGACGCGGCACGGGCTTCGGAACGGGAGAGCCGGATAAGGCGGTGGTGAGGGTCCGAAGGCACCATCGGCGCCATGTCGTCGCGTGCCGGCTCCCCCCAGCGCGCCGGCGCGGTCGCGGAACGCCTGGTCGCGTGGCGTCTCGCGCGGCTCGGCTGGGACATCCTCGGGCGCAACGTCAGGGTGGGCCGCGAAGAGCTGGATCTCCTGGCCGTCGACCCGGGTCCGCCGCGGACGCTGGTCGTGGCCGAGGTCCGCTGGCGGGGCCGTCGCGACTTCGGGCTCGCGGAGGAGTCGCTCGATCGGCGCAAGCGGCTGGCACTCCGCCGCGCGATCGGAGGGCTGCTCACCGCGGGCGTGCTGCCGGGCGGTGTGGCGCTACCCTGGCTGCCGCTGCGGATCGATCTCGTCGCGGTGGATCGCGACCCGGACGGCCGGCCGGCGATCCGCCACCATCGCGGCATCGGCCTCTGATCCGCGCGCTCCGGGCGAGGACCGCTCCAGGCATGGGTGAGACCCGGGCGAGGACCGCTCCAGGCATGGGTGAGACCCGGGCGAGGACCGCTCCAGGCATGGGTGAGACCCGGGCATGGGCCCGCCCCGGGCATGGGTGCGATAGGGGCCCTGTGCTACACTCCGCCGCGCCGCGGAACCGACCGCGGCGTGCATCCATGCCCGCCGGGGATGCCCGGTGGAGCCCACACGCGGATCGACGTCCCGAGCGGGACGGTGCCGTCGGCGAGCCATGCCGGTGGCCCCCGCAGGGGATCCGCGGAGGAACAACCGCAGGAGGTCGCCCGGTGCCCACTGTCTCGATGCGCCAGCTGCTGGAGGCCGGCGTCCATTTCGGCCACCAGACCCGGCGCTGGAACCCCAAGATGCGCCCGTACATCTTTGCGGAGCGCAACGGGATCCACATCATCGATCTCGCCCAGACGGTCAAGCGGCTCGACACCGCGCTCGAGTTCGTCACCGAGACCGTCGCGCGCGGCGACAGCGTGCTGTTCGTCGGCACCAAGAAGCAGGCGCAGGAACCGGTGATGCAGGAGGCGATTCGGTCGGGTCAGCCCTACGTCACCAAGCGCTGGCTGGGTGGCATGCTCACCAACTTCGTGACCATCAAGAAGCGCGTCGGGCTGCTCGACCAGCTCGAGGCGCGCCAGCAGGCCGGTGACTTCGAGCGGCTGTCCAAGAAGGAGGCCGCGGGGCTCACCGAGGAGCTCAACAAGCTCCAGGCGATGCTCGGCGGGATCCGCAAGATGAAGCGCCTCCCGGGCGCGATATTCGTCGTCGACCCGCACCGCGAGCGGATCGCGGTGACCGAGGCGAACAAGCTCGAGATCCCGGTGGTCGGGACGGGCGACACCAACGTCGATCCCGACGAGCTCGATTTCATCATCCCGGCCAACGACGACGCCATCCGGGCCATCCGGTTGCTGTGCCAGCTGGTGGCTGATGCGGCGATCGAGGGTGCCCGCGAGCGCGCCGCGCGCGCCAGCGCGGAGCCGGAGGCACCCGAGCCGGCGGCGATCGAGGAGCCCGAGTTCGACGAGAGCGCGGCGGCCGACCTGGTCGCCCAGCTTGCCGCCGGCGGGACGCTCTCGTTCGACCCCGAGCTCGAGGACGAGGACCTGCTTCCCGGCCTGGCCCGGCTCGCTGAAGCCGATGCGGCGACGCCGGACGACGCCACCGCGGCCGACGCCGAGGCGGCGACCGCGGCCGACGCCGTGCCGGCCGAGATCCCGGCCGAAGACGCACCTGCGGCGGCCGAGGACCCGGCCACCCCGGCCTGACGAACGGCGACCCATCACCGCGCGGGCGCCGCGACCGCACCGCCCGCGCCGCATCGAGACAACAGGAGCACCACGTCGATGGCAATCACGGCCGAGGCCGTCAAGCAGCTCCGCGACCAGACGGGCGCGGGGTTCATGGACTGCAAGCGCGCGCTCGAGGAGACCGACGGTGACGTCGATCGGGCCGTCGTGCTGCTGCGCGAGCGCGGCGCCGCGTCGGCCGAGCGGAAGGCGACCCGCGAGGCCAACGACGGGCTGATCGGGAGCTACATCCACATGGGCGGCAGGGTCGGTGCGATGGTCGAGGTGAACTGCGAGACAGACTTCGTGGCGCGCACCGACCAGTTCCAGAAGCTCGCGCGCGACCTGGCGATGCAGGTCGTCGCCCTCCACGCGGAGTACCCGTCGATCGAGTCGATCCCGGCCGACGTGCTGGAGGCCAAGCGGGCCGAGATCCTCGCCGACCGCACGGTGCAGGGCAAGCCCGATGCCGTCCGGGACAAGATCCTCGACGGCCAGCTCCGGAAGTGGTACCAGCAGGTCGTGCTGACCGAGCAGCCGTTCCGCGACACCGAGATGACCGTGGGGGAGCTGATCAAGCAGTCGATCGCGACCATCGGCGAGAACATCCGGGTCCGGCGGTTCGTGCGGTTCGAGCTCGGGGAGGAGCTGTGACGGACGACCGTCGAGGGCCGGCCACGGGCACCGATGCGGCGGCACCCGCTGCGGCCGCGACACCCGCTGCGGCGGCGACACCCGCTGCGGCGGCGGCACCCGCTGCCGGGGCCGTGCTCGGTGCCGGGCGGCTCCGCTACCGCCGGATCCTGCTCAAGCTTTCCGGCGAGGCGCTCCTGGGCGAGCGCCAGTATGGCGTCGACCCCGAGTTCTGCGCGTTCATCGCGAGCCAGGTGGCGGAGGTCCAGGGGCAGGGTGTCGAGGTCGGCATCGTGGTCGGTGGTGGCAACATCTTCCGGGGCCTCGCCGCCGCGGCCCGGGGAATGGACCGGGCGACCGGCGACTACATCGGGATGCTGGCCACCGTGATGAACGGCCTCGCGCTGCAGGACGCGCTCGAGCGTGCCGGCGTGCCCACCCGGGTGATGACCGCGATCGCCATGAACGAGGTCGCCGAGCCGTACATCCGGCGGCGCGCCGTCAGGCACCTCGAGAAGGGCCGCGTGACGATCTTCGTCGCCGGGACCGGCAACCCCTACTTCACGACCGACACGGCCGCGGCGCTGCGGGCGGTCGAGATCGGGGCGGAGGTGCTGCTCAAGGCGACCAAGGTCGACGGCGTGTACGACGCCGATCCGCTGTCCAACCCGACGGCCACCCGGTACGCCACGCTCGACTACCAGGATCTGCTTCGCGACCAGCTCAAGGTGCTCGACGCAGCCGCCGTTGCCCTGTGCCTTGAGAACGACCTGCCGATCGTGGTGTTCGACCTCAACGAGCCCGACAACATCACGAGGGTTGCCCGCGGCGAGCCCGTCGGCACCCTCATCTCCGCGCAGCGTGGAGGTCACACCCGATGACCACGGAGATCCTGACCGGGGTGGAGCACAAGATGACCCGCGCCGTGGAGGCCATGGAGCGCGACTTCCAGGGCCTGCGAACGGGACGGGCATCCACGGCGCTGGTGGAGCGAATCCTCGTCGACTACTACGGGACGCAGACACCGCTCAACCAGCTCGCCTCGATCAGCGTCCCGGAGCCTCATCAGATCGTCATCCAGCCGTGGGATCGTGGCGTCCTGGGGGCCATCGAGAAGGCGATCCAGAAGAGCGACATCGGTCTCGTGCCCAACGTCGACGGCACGGTGGTGCGGCTCAACATCCCGCCGCTGACCGAGGAGCGCCGCAGGGACATCGTCAGGTCCGTTCACAAGCGGATGGAGGAGGCACGGGTCGAGGTCCGGAACCTTCGCCGCGAGGCCGCCGACGCGCTCAAGAAGGAGGAGCGGGACGGGGCCGTGGGTGCGGACGATGCCCGGCGCCAGCTCGACCAGCTCCAGAAGATCACCGACCGGGCGATCGACGACGTCGACCGGCTCGGTGAGGTCAAGGAACAGGAGGTCCTCGAGGTCTAGTGGCCCAGGCGCCGCTCGCTCGATCGCTTGCTCGCCCGACCGACGCGCCATCGCTGGCGCACGAGGCCGCGGCCGGCTCGACGGCGTCCGCCGCGACGGTGCCAGAGGCCGAGGCGCCGCTGCTCCCGCCCGACGAGCTGCCGCGCCACGTGGCGATCATCATGGACGGCAATCGGCGCTGGGCCAGAGCGCGGGACCTGTCCGACTACGAGGGCCATGCGGCGGGAGTCGAGGCCATTCGGGGCCTGCTCCAGCATGCGGTCCGGCGCGGCGTGCCGATGCTCACCCTGTACGCCTTCAGCCGCGAGAACTGGGCCCGTCCCGATGACGAGGTCGCCGGCCTGTTCTCGCTGCTCGGCCAGGCGATCCGCGACGAGACCGACGAGCTTCGGGCGCAGGGCGTCCGGGTCCGCCTGCTGGGCAGGCTCGAGGAGCTCCCGGACCAGACCCGTGCGTCCATCGTGGATGCGCTCGACCGGACCATCGACGGCGGACGTCTCGACCTCAACATCGCCTGGAACTACGCGGGCCGCACCGAGCTGGTCGACGCGCTGCGGCGGATCGTGGCCGCCGGCACGGCCGCCGACTCGATCGACGAGCGGACGATCAGCGACGCGCTGTACACGGCCGGTCTGCCCGACCCCGATCTGATGATCCGGACCGGCGGCGAGCAGCGGATCAGCAACTTCCTGATCTGGCAGTCGGCCTACGCGGAGCTCGTCTTCAGCGACCGGCTGTGGCCCGACTTCGGGCCCGATGCCTTCGACGAGGCCCTGCTCGAGTTCGCGAGCCGGACCCGACGGTTCGGTCGCTAGGAGCGGTGCTCCGCACCCGGGCGCTGTCCGCCCTCGTCCTGGTCCCACCCCTGCTCGTCGCACTGCTGCTCGGGGTCCTGGCGCTCACCGCGGTGCTCGCGGTCGTCGCCGCGCTCGGTGCGATCGAGCTGTTCCGACTGCTGCGCGCGGCCGGCTATCCGTCGATGGCGATGTTCGGGACGGTGCTCGCCGTGGCGCTGGTGCTCGAGGCGGCGGCACACCCCGGCGGCGACAAGGGCCTGGTGCTGGTCGCGATCGGGACGGTGCTGGCGGGCATGGGCGCGCTGGTGCGGCAGGACCCGCGTGACGGGCTGGCGTCGTGGATCACGACCGTGTTCGGGGCCCTGTATGTGGGGCTGATCGCGTTCGTGCTCCAGGTCGCGGCGTCGGCGCCGCCGGTGCCCGCCGGCTCCACGCTGGCGATCCTGGGGCCCGAGCGAGGATGGGTGCTGCTGCTCGTGCTCGGTGTCTGGAGCTACGACACGGGCGCCTACCTGGTCGGTCGCCAGATCGGCCGCCACCGGTTTCTGACCCACATCTCACCCTCGAAGACGGTCGAAGGCCTGATCGGCGGGCTGGTGGCCACGACCATCGTCACGGCCGGCATGCTGGCCGGGCTCGGGCAGCTGGCCGCGGGCGCCCTGGTGCTCGGTCCGCTGGTCGGGCTCGCGGCCCAGGCCGGGGACCTGGCCGAGTCGATGCTCAAGCGGGCAGCGGGTGCGAAGGACTCCGGAACCCTGATCCCGGGCCATGGCGGGATCCTCGATCGGATCGATTCGTTCCTGTTCGCCGGTCCCGTGGTGGTGCTGTATGCCCTCGCGCTGGCCGGCTGAGCGGGCGCCGCTGCGCGTCGCGCTGCTGGGGTCGACCGGCAGCATCGGACGCCAGGCGGTCGAGGTGCTCGAGGCCCACCCGGACCGGTTCCGGGTCGTCGCCCTCGCGACCGGGCACAACGCGGTCGAGCTCGAGCGGCAGGCACGCCGCCTTCGCCCCGAGACGGCGTCGCTGGCCGACGAGGCCGTCCCGCTCGACCTCCCGGCCGGCGTGGGGAGGACCGGCGGGCCCGATGCGCTCGAGGTCCTGGCCACCCGGGACGACGTCGACCTGGTCGTGGTCGGCACCGGCGGCGTGGTCGCGCTGCGCCCCGTCCTGGCCGCGCTCGGCGCCGGCAAGGTCGTCGCGACCGCCAACAAGGAGACGCTCGTCGCGGGCGGCCACCTCGTGATGCGCCTGGCACGGGACCTGGCCGCAGCCAGCGCATCGGTCGATGCCGACGATCCCAGGGCGTCACCGCTGGCCTGGCTGCGGCCCATCGACTCCGAGCACTCGGCCATCTGGCAGTGCCTGGCGGGCGAGCGGGCGTCGGCGATCGCGCGGCTGGTGCTCACGGCGTCGGGGGGGCCGTTCCGCGATGCCTCGCGCGGCGAGCTGGCGGCGGTCACGCCCGAGCAGGCGCTCCGTCATCCGACCTGGACGATGGGCGCCAAGATCACGATCGATTCGGCGACGCTCGCCAACAAGGGCCTCGAGGTCATCGAGGCACACTGGCTGTACGATGTCGGCTACGACGCGATCGAGGTGGTCATCCATCCGCAGAGCGTCGTCCACTCGGCCGTCCTGTTCGTCGACGGCTCGCTCAAGGCCCAGCTGGGCACCCCCGACATGCGGCTTCCCATCCAGTACGCCCTGACCCACCCCGAGCGGCTTCCGTCGCCCGCCGCTGCCCCGGACCTCGTCGCGGCGGCCCGTCTCGACTTCCGCGCGCCGGATGAAGGGCGGTTCCCGGCGCTGGGGATCGCGCGCGACGCCGGCCGGACGGGGAGCCGGGCGGCCGCGGCCCTGATCGCCGCCGACGAGGTCGCGGTGGCGAGGTTCCTCGCCGGCACGCTCGACTTCGCGGGCATCCCGCGCCTGCTCGCAACCGCCGTGGATCGGTACGGGCAGGGCGCCGACCAGGAGCCCGATCTGCAGGCGCTGGTCGAGCTCGATCGCGAGGTCCGGTCGGCACTCGCCGTCGGTCCGGCGGGGGGCACCACATGAGCGGTCCGGCGGGGGGCACCGCATGAGCGGTCCGGTGGGCGGCACCGCATGAGCGGGCTGGTCGACGCGGCGATCACCATCGTGCTGTTCGTCGTGGTGCTGGGTGGGATCGTGCTGTTCCACGAGCTCGGGCATTTCGTGAGCGCCCGGCTGGCCGGCGTGCGCGTGCTCGAGTTCGGGATCGGGTTCCCGCCTCGGGCCCGCGTGCTGCGGCGCGGCGGGGACACGCTGTACACCCTGAACTGGCTGCCCATCGGCGGCTTCGTGAAGCTCGAGGACGAGGACGGCGGCGAGAGCGACGACCCGCGGTCGTTCATCAACGCCCGGCTGGTGACGAAGCTGCTCATCCTGGTCGCCGGCGTGCTGATGAACCTGCTGCTCGCGGTCACGATCTTCGGCGCGATCGCATGGCTGGCCACGCCCTTCGTCGGCCTGCGGTTCGCCACGCTGGAGCCGGGCTCGCCGGCGGAGCACGCCGGGCTCATGACCACGGATGCGATCATCTCGCTCGACGGCCAGCGGTTCGACTTCTACGGCGAGCAGAACATGATCGACGCGCTGCGATCGCACGCCGGCCAGACCGTCGCCCTGGGGGTCATCCACGCCGACGGCAGCCGGGGGACGCTCACCGTCACCCTCCGGTCGCAGGCCGAGGTCGATGCGGGCAACGGCGCGCTCGGCATCCGGGCAGGGGACCAGGGCTTCGAGACCCTGTTCTACGGCGAGTACACCGGTCATCCGTTCCCCGACGCCGTGCGGATCGGGGTGTCGGAGACCGGTCGCTGGTTCGGCCTCATCCTCGACACCCTCGGCAACCTCCCCAGGGAGATCGCCCGCAATCCGACCGCGGCGCCGCCCGTCCAGGGACCGGTGGGCATCGCGACCTCGCTGGGCGACGTGTTCCGGGGCAGCGGCCCGATCCTGACGCTGTACGTGGCGGGCATCCTGTCGGCCAACCTCGCCCTGGTCAACTTCCTCCCGTTCCCGCCGCTCGACGGCGGCCGGATGCTGGTCATCGTGCTCAAGGCGCTGCCTCGCTACGGCCCGCGGATCTCGCTGCGGGCCGAGCGCCTGACCTATGCGATCGGGTTCATCGCCCTGTTCGCCTTCCTCATCTGGGTCACCGTGTTCGACGTCGTGCGCCAGTTCGGCGGGGGAGCTCCATGACCTCGCCGGACCGTCGGCGACGCCGCCGGCCGGTGCGCGCCGCAGCGCGTGCTCGGCCGTGGGAGGCCACCCCGTGACCACCGATCGACCGACCCGGCGGCCGACGGTGTCCGTGGACGTGGGCGGCGTCCTCGTCGGGTCGGCGCACCCGATCGTCGTCCAGTCGATGACCAACACGGACACGGCGGATCCGGACGCGACCGCGATCCAGGTCGCCCGGCTGGCCCACGCCGGCTCGCAGCTCGTGCGCGTCACCGTCAACACGGAAGCCGCCGCCGCCGCCGTCCCCGGGATGATGCGCCGGCTGCGCGACAACCTCGGGGTGGACGTCCCGGTGATCGGCGACTTCCACTACAACGGGCACAAGCTGCTGGTCGAGTTCCCCGAGATGGCTGCGGCGCTCGCCAAGTTCCGGATCAACCCGGGGAACGTGGGGAGCAAGTACCACGACGAGAACTTCGCGACCATCGTGCGCGTCGCGATCGAGCACGACAAGCCGGTCCGGATCGGGGTCAACTGGGGCTCGCTGGACCAGCAGCTGCTCACGGACCTGATGGAGGCGAACGCCCGGCTCGACGCGCCGCGCGACGCGCGCGACGTGATGATCGACGCCATGATCGAGTCGGCGATGCGGTCCGCGGAGCTGGCCGAGGAGACCGGGCTGCGCCACGACCGGATCATCCTCTCGGCCAAGGTCTCGGGCGTGCGGGACCTGGTCGACACCTACCGGCGGCTGGCGCCGCGCTCCGACTACCCGCTCCACCTGGGTCTGACCGAGGCAGGCATGGGGATGAAGGGCACCGTGGCCTCGACGGCCGGCCTCGCGATCCTGCTCAACGAGGGGATCGGCGACACCATCCGCGTCTCGCTGACGCCCGAGCCCGGTGCCGGGCGGGAGCTCGAGGTCGAGGTCGCCCAGCAGGTGCTCCAGTCGATGGGCCTGCGGGCGTTCATGCCCCAGGTGTCCGCCTGCCCGGGTTGCGGCCGGACGACGTCGACCTTCTTCCAGGAGATGGCGCGCGACATCACGGACCACCTCAAGCGCCGGATGCCGGAGTGGCGTGAGACGCATCCGGGCATCGAGGAGCTCAGGGTCGCCGTCATGGGCTGCGTGGTCAACGGGCCGGGCGAGTCGAAGCATGCGGACATCGGGATCAGCCTGCCGGGCACGTTCGAAGCCCCCGTGGCACCCGTGTTCGTCGACGGGAAGCTGGACCGCACGCTGCGCGGCGGCCGGATCGTCGAGGAGTTCATCGAGCTCCTCGAGGGCTACGTGGACCGTCGCTACGGGGTCGCCGCCGGCGACTGACGGGATCCCGCGCCGAGCGCGGCCGGCTGGCGGTCCACGGGGCCGGGTGTATACTGCCGCGAACAACGCAAGGCCGCCGCAGGACGTGGGTGACCAGCCCACGTTTCTTCGTGTCGGGCGACCTTGCCGCCATCGAGCAGGCTGCAGGGAGGCGCATGATGAGCCGTGACTTCGTCGGTGCCCTCCTCCAGCTCAACGCCGAGAAGCAGGTCCCCCAGGAGGCCCTGATCCGGGCCGTCGAGGAGGGGATCCAGGCCGCCTATCGGCGGGTCGCCGCCGAGGAGGACATCTTCGTCAAGGTCGAGCCGTCCACGGGCGAGATCCGCGTGTTCCGCGGTCGCTACGTGGTGAGCGAGGTCGAGGACCCGATGGTCGAGGTCACCGTGGACGAGGCGCGGGCGACGGACCCCGACGCCCAGCCCGGCGGCGTGATCGAGCTCGAGCAGCTCGATGGCGAGCACTTCGGCCGGATCGGTGCCCAGACGGCGAAGCAGATCATCCTCCAGCGCATGCG
Organism: uncultured Chloroflexia bacterium; assembly: GCA_963841545.1. Lineage (GTDB taxonomy): Bacteria > Chloroflexota > Limnocylindria > Limnocylindrales > CSP1-4 > CAIXZV01. Next base: position 773,146 of record CAWJDE010000004.1, read on the forward strand.
CGAGGTGGAGCGCGACCTCGTGTTCGACCAGTTCGCCAACCGCGAGGGGGACCTGCTGACCGGGTCGGTGAGCCGGGTGGAGCCGCGCGCGATCATCCTCGATGTGGGCAAGGGCGTGGAGGCCGTGCTGGCCACCAGCGAGCAGAGCCCGCTCGAGCACTACCGGATCGGGCAGCCGGTCAAGGCGTACGTGCTCGAGGTCCGGCGCTCGGCACGAGGCCCGCAGATCCTCGTCTCGCGGACGCACAAGGGCTTCCTGCGACGCCTGTTCGAGCTCGAGGTGCCCGAGATCCATGCGGGCACCGTCGAGATCAAGGCGGTCGCCCGCGAGGCCGGCAGCCGGTCGAAGGTGGCGGTCGCATCGCGCCAGGAAGGCCTCGACCCCGTCGGCGCGACGGTGGGCCAGCGTGGCGCCCGGGTCCAGGCGGTGGTGGCCGAGCTGGCCGGCGAGAAGATCGACGTGATCCCGTGGCACGAGGATCCCTCGGTGTTCGTGGCCAACGCGCTGTCGCCGGCGCAGGTCATCGGCGTGCTGATCGACGAGGAGCACCGGATCGCGAACGTCACGGTGCCCGAGCGAATGCTATCGCTCGCGATCGGTCGTGAGGGTCAGAACGCGCGGTTGGCCGCACGGCTGACGGGCTGGCGGATCGACATCCGGAGCGACGTCGCCGACGCCGCGGCCGCCGATGTCGGGTCTTCGCCGGCTTCGCCCGCGAAGACCACCCCGGCGTCGCCCGCCACCGAGCGCGCGGAGGCCACCCCGGCGTCACCCGACGTCCCCGAGCCGACACCCGCCGTCCCCGAGCCGACACCCGCCGTTGCTGCCGAAGGCGTCGCGACGCCGGCCGCGGACGCGGCGGCCGGCGACGAGCCGGTCCCCGGGGACGGCGCGGTCCCGGCGGCCAAGCCGGCCAAGAAGCCGGCGGCCGCCCGACGCTCGCGCGCCAAGGCCTCCGAGGAGGTGTCATCGTAGGCCGGGCGGCCGTCGGCGCGAGCCGGCATCCGACACCTCGCCGCCAGCCGTCGCGCACCTGCGTGGCGTGTCGGACGACGCGGTCGAAGCGCGAGCTCGTGCGGGTGGTCCGATCCCCCGAGGGGATGATCGCGATCGACCCCACCGGTCGGGCCCCGGGCCGGGGGGCGTACCTGTGCAACGATGCCGCGTGCTTCGCGACGGCGGGCCGGCGCCACGCGCTCGAGCGGGCGCTGGGCGGGCCGCTGCCGGCTGGGCTCGCGGACGCGCTGGCCGCGGGCGTTGGCGCGGCCACGTCACCTGATCCGAACCTCCGCGCCACGGCCACGTCCGGCGGCGCCACCACCGAACTTCATGAAGGAGGCGCCCATGGCCAGGAGTAGGAGCGGCACCCGCGGCCGTCGCGGCCCTCGCAAGCCCCCGCGCCGCGCGAGCGGGTTCGCCCCGGGCGCGGTCTCGGTCGTCGACCCGAGCGAGCGCGGTCCGATCGAGCTGCCGCCGACGATCACCGTCAAGGAGCTCGCCGAGCTGCTCGCCGTCAGCCCTGCGGACATCATCCGCGAGCTGATCAAGAGCGGCATCTTCGCGACCATCAACCAGCTGATCGACCGGGACACGGCCTCGCTCGTCGCCGGCGAGCTCGGCTACGAGGTCGCCGAGCCGGTGGCGGTCGCCGTGGCGACGGAGGACGAGGACGGCAACGGCCCGCCGGCCGAGGCGACCAAGGAGGTGCTGTTCGAGGAGGACGACGACGCCAGCCTCGTCGACCGAGCGCCCATCGTGACCGTGATGGGACATGTCGACCACGGCAAGACGAGCCTCCTCGACGCCATCCGCTCGACCACGGTCGCGGCGGGCGAGCGCGGCGGCATCACGCAGCACATCGGCGCCTCCGAGGTCACCACCAAGGACGGCAAGCGCCTGGTGTTCCTGGACACCCCGGGCCACGAGGCGTTCACCTCGATGCGTGCGCGTGGCGCGCGGGTGACCGACATCGCGGTCATCGTCGTCGCCGCCGACGACGGCGTCATGCCCCAGACGCTCGAGGCGATCAGCCATGCGAAGGCGGCAAAGGTGCCGCTGGTGATCGCGATGAACAAGATCGACCGGGCCGAGGCCAACCCCGACCGGGTGAGGACCGAGCTCGCCGAGGCCGGCGTGGTGGTCGAGGACTACGGCGGCGACACGCCGCTGGTCCCGGTGTCGGCCAAGACCCGCGTCGGGATCGACGAGCTGCTCGAGATGATCCTGCTGGTGGCCGACCTGCAGGAGCTCAAGGCGAACCCCAAGCGCGCGGCGGTGGGCACCGTGATCGAGGCCCAGCTCGACAAGGGTCGTGGGCCCGTGGCCACGCTGATCGTGCAGACCGGGACGCTGCGCGTGGGCGATGTCGTGGTGGTCGGCAGCACGTTCGGCAAGATCCGCGCGCTCGAGACAGCGGCCGGCAAGCGGGTGTCCAAGGCGGGGCCGGCGACCGCGGTCGTGATCCTGGGTCTCGCGGACGTCCCGGAGGCAGGCGACGTGCTGCGCGTGGTGGCCGACGAGAAGGCGGCCCGGTCCCAGGTCGAGACGCGCAAGGCGGCCCAGGCGGCCCGCGAGGGTGGCACCAGCGGTCGCGCGACGCTCGAGGACCTGTACCGCCAGGTGCAGGCCGGCCAGGCCAAGGAACTGCGGATCATCCTCAAGGCCGACGTGTCCGGGTCGCTCGGCGCGATCAGCCATGCGCTGGAGCAGCTGGGGTCGGACGAGGTCAAGATCAACGTCCTGCTCGAGGCTGCCGGCGACATCACCGACAACGACATCATGCTCGCGACGGCGTCGAACGCGATCGTCGTGGGCTTCAACACCGGGATCACCGACACGGCCCGTCGTGCCGCCGAGACCGAGGGCGTGGACGTCCGGCTGTACGAGATCATCTACAAGCTCACGGACGACATCGACGCGGCGCTCAAGGGCATGCTCGAGCCGGAGGTCGTGGAGGTCGTCGAGGGCCGCGCGGAGGTCCGCCAGATCTTCCGGGTGGGCAAGAGCACGGTGATCGCCGGCTGCTACGTGACCGATGGCCGGATCGTCCGTGCCGGCGGCGCGCGAGTGTGGCGGGGCGGGAAGGTCATCGTGACCGACCGGATCGACTCGCTCCGGCGGTTCCGTGACGATGTCCGCGAGGTCGCCCAGAACTTCGAGTGCGGCATCGGCCTGGCCGGCTTCAACGACCTGGCCGAAGGTGACATCATCGAGTGCTTCACGAGCCAGACGCGAAGTCGGATCGCGGGCTAGGCCTCGGGCCGGCGGCTCGCAGGAGCGTCGTCTCGGGTCTCGGAGGGTCACCATGAGCCAGCGGACCGAGCGGGTCGACCACCTGCTGCGGCAGGAGATCGGCGCGCTGCTCACCAAGGAGGTCGCCGACCCGCGGATCGGGTTCGCGACCATCACCGACGTCGAGACGTCGCCCGACCTCCGCCACGCCAAGGTGTGGGTCAGCGTGATCGGTCCTGACGCCGACCGCGTCGCAACCGTCCGTGCCCTGCAGGGGTCGATGGGCTTCATTCGGCATGAGCTCGGCCGCCGGCTGCGGATCCGGCGGATCCCCGAGCTCCACGTCCAGCTCGACGATACGGCGACCCGCGGGACCCGTGTGCTCCACGTGCTCCAGGAGCTCGAGGCCGGGGTCGATCCCGAGGCGATCTCCCCGCTCGACGACACGCTGCCGAAGCCCGTCGGGCGGCTGCCGCACGAGGGGGACGCGGACGATGCCGTGCCGCTCACCGGATCCGAGGAACCGGATGGGCCGCCGGGCCGACCGACCGGCCGTCCCCCGTTGCGGCGCGGTCCCGGCGCCACCCGGAACGGCCGCGGGGCTCCACCGCCGGTCGGCCGCCGGTCGGCTCGCCGGGACACCGGTCGCGGTCGAGGATGAGCGCGACCGTCGACCTCGCGGCCTTCGCCCGCGCGGCCGTCCCGGACGCGGTGGTCGAGCGCCTGCGGGCGGCCCGTCACGTGCTCGCCGTCGGTCACGAGCACCCGGACGCTGACACGCTGGGCGCGAGCCTGGCCGTGGCCGTCATCGTCGAGGCGCTCGGTGGGCGGGCAACGGTCGTGTTCTCGGACCCGGTGCCGCCGCTCTACGCGTTCCTGCCGGGGGTGGAGGAGGTGCGGATCGACCCGCGCCACGACGATCCGTACGACCTGCTGGTGCTGTCCGACTGCGCGACGCCCGAGCGCGTCGGCGACGTGGCGCGGCGGCACGCGATGCTGTTCGCGGACGTGCCCCGGCTGATCCTCGACCACCACGTGTCGAACGACCGGCTGGGCCCCGCCGACTGGAACGATCCCGGCGCGGCCGCCACCTGCGAGCTCATCACGCTGCTCGCCGTGCGCCTCGGGATCCCGCTCGACGCCGCGGGCGGCGCGCTGGCAACCCTGCTGATGGCCGGCATCGTCATGGACACGGCGACCTTCGCCCACCCCAACACCACGCCGCGGACGCTCGCGGTCGCGGCGGCGCTCGTCGAGTCGGGCGCGCCGCTGTCGGATATCTCGCGCCGCCTGTACCGGACCAAGCCCGACGCCCAGCTGCGCCTGTTCGGTCGCGTGCTGGCACGTCTCCAGGACTCGGCGGACGGGCTCGTCGTGTGGTCGACGTTGCAGCTGGCGGACTTCGCGGCCACGGGCGCGGTGGCCGCCCACTCGGAGGGGATCATCGACCTGCTCGCCCAGTCGGAGACGGCCGAGGTCTCGATGCTGCTCAAGGAGCAGCCCGATGGCACCACCCGGCTCAGCGTGCGGACGAGGCCGGGCGGCGTCGATGCCACGGTGCTGACCGGCAGCTTCGGCGGTGGCGGACACGCCCGTGCCGCCGGTGCCACGATCGACGCGCCGGTCGATGCGGCGGTGCCCCGGGCCCGGGAGGTGGCCGAGCGACTCGCCGCCCTGGTTCGCCGGTGACGGGAAGGGACCGGAGCGGGGGCCTCGACGGCGTGCTGGTGGTCGCCAAGCCATCGGGGCCGACGTCGCACGACGTCGTCGGCCTGGTCCGGCGGCTGTCGTCCACGCGCCGGGTGGGGCACGGCGGCACGCTGGACCCGTTTGCCGCGGGCGTCCTGCCCGTGTTCCTCGGCCGCGCCACGCGCCTGGTCGAATACCACCTCGGGGCGGCGAAGCGGTACCGGGCGACGATCTGCTTCGGGGCGACCTCGACCACGGACGACATCGACGGCGAGCGGACGCCGGTCGCCGGGCCGCCCGTGAGCCGGCCGGCGGTCGAGGCCGCGATGGCGTCGATGACCGGCAGTCTGCGCCAGGTTCCACCGGCCTACAGCGCCGTCCAGATCGCGGGACGCCGCGCGTACCAGATCGCGCGATCGGGAGGATCCCCCGAGCTGGCGCCGCGCGACGTGACGATCCACCGCTTCGCCCTGGTCGAGTGGGACGACGACGACCCGGAGCGCCCGGTGGCCGTGGCGGAGGTCGAATGCAGCGCGGGGACCTACGTCCGCGCGCTTGCCCGGGACCTCGGCTCGCGGCTCGAGAGCGGCGCGTACCTGGGCGCGCTCGTGCGCACGGCGTCCGGCGGCTTCCGGCTCGAGGAGGCGATCACCTTCGAGGCCCTCCGCGAGCGGGCCGCCGATGGCCCGGCCGGCGTCGAGCGCCTGCTGCGGCCGGTCGACGCCGGGCTCGAGGCGCTGCCCCACGCGACGGTCACCGACGACGAGATCCGGCGCCTGGGCCAGGGCCTGATCACCGCCCCGGCGATCCGGCTCGCCGTCCGCGACGCGGAGATCGTGCTGGCCATCGGACCCGACGGCCGGGTGGCCGCGGTGTGCCGTGCCGTCCAGGGTGCGCTCCACCCGCACAAGGTGCTGGCCGAGCGGCCCGCAGTGGCCGGCCGGCCGCTGCCCCAGCCGGCGCGGGCGGCGGGCTGATCGTGGACGTCATCCACGGGCTCGACCACCTCGACCACTCGACCCGGCCCGTGTTCGTGGTGGTGGGGGTGTTCGACGGCCTCCACCTCGGCCACGTGTACCTGCTCGACCGTCTCGTCGCGGGGGCGTCGGAGCGCCGGGCGCGACCCGTCGTGATCACGTTCGACCACCACCCCGACGAGATCCTGACCGGCAAGGCCCCGCCGCTCCTGTGCGACCCGGACGAGCGCCTGGAGCGGCTGGCCGCGGCCGGCGTCGACACCACCGTGGTCGTCCATTTCGATCAGCGGCTGCGCGAGACGACCTACGAGGCGTTCGTGGACAGGATCGCCCGACGTGCTCCGCTGTCCGGGTTCCTGATGACCCCGGACGCGGCCTTCGGCTATCAGCGGGCGGGCACGCCGGAGGCCCTCGCGGGGCTCGGCCGCCGGATGGGGTTCGCGGTGGACGTCGTGCCGCCGTTCCTCGTCGAGGGTCGGCCGGTCTCGAGCACGCAGGTCCGCGCAGCGATCGAGGCCGGCGACCTCGAGGCGGCGTTCCGCATGCTCGGCCGGCACCACGGCGTGGTCGGCTCGGCGTCCGCCGGGGATGGCGGCTCGGTCGTTCGGTTCGCCATCCCGGTGGCGCTGCCACCGGCGGGGACCTACCTCGTGCGCCCTGGATCCGCGGTCGGTGGCTTCGGCGGCGGACCGACCGACCGCGAGCCGACCGACGCGGCCCTGACCGTCATCGCGGCCGCCGACCGGCCGACGGCTGACGTCGTCGAAGCGCGGGTCGGGGGGGGCGCCGTGACGCTGCCCCGCGTCACGATTGCGGGTCCGGTCCGGCTGGCGTTCATCGAGCGGGCCGCGTCGGATGCCGACGAGCCGGGTGGGACCCGGAATAGTATGTGATATCGTCATACAAACTCGCCCCGGGATGATCGCGGGCGGGGCGGCCGGTGCAGGGGCGGCCGTTCGCAGCGGAGGAGGACCGCCGTCGTGTCCGAGCCGTTCTTCAGCGAGGTGACGGCGCCGATCGCCTTCGGCGGCCTCGACTCGACCGATCCGCTGACCTACAAGGTCTACCAGCCTGACCGGATGGTGCTGGGGAAGCGGATGGAGGACCATCTCCGGCCAGGCGTCTGCTTCTGGCATTCGTTCTCCTGGGACGGTCGCGACATGTTCGGGATCGCGACGCTCGATCGTCCCTGGCTCACGGCCACCGACGAGATGGCCGGGGCGCGGACGAGGATGGCCGCCGCGTTCGAGTTCTTCGCCAAGCTCGGCACGCCCTTCTACTGCTTCCACGACCGCGACGTCGCGCCGGAAGGGGCGACCTTCGCCGAGTTCCGGGACAACCTCGACGCGCTGACCGACGACGCGCTCGGCTACCAGGAGCAGACCGGGGTGCGCCTGCTGTGGGGCACGGCGAACCTGTTCACGCATCCCCGGTACCAGGCCGGCGCGGCCACCAACCCCGATCCGGCCGTGTTCGCCTATGCGGCGGCCCAGGTCAAGCACATGCTCGAGGTCACCCAGCGTCTCGGCGGCCAGAACTACGTCCTGTGGGGTGGCCGCGAGGGCTACGACACCCTGCTCAACACCGACCTCCGCCGCGAGCAGGCACAGCTCGCCCGCTTCCTCCACCTGGTCGCCGAGCACAAGGCGAAGATCGGCTTCGGGGGCCAGCTGCTGATCGAGCCCAAGCCCCAGGAGCCGACCAAGCACCAGTACGACTACGATGTGGCGACGGTGTACGGGTTCCTCGTCCGCAACGGGCTCGACGGCGAGTACAAGGTCAACATCGAGGCCAACCACGCGACGCTCGCGGGGCACAGCTTCCACCACGAGGTCGCGTTCGCGTGCGCGAACGGCGTGATGGGCAGCGTCGACGCGAACCGGGGCGACCCGCAGAACGGCTGGGACACCGACCAGTTCCCGAACTCGGTCGACGACCTGGCGCTGCCGATCTACGAGATCCTGCGCGACGGCGGCATCGCGCCCGGCGGGTTCAACTTCGACGCCAAGCTGCGGCGCCAGAGCAGCGATCGAAGCGACCTGTTCTACGCGCATATCGGTGGCCTGGACGCCCTGGCCAGGGCGTTGCTCGCCGCGGCAGACATGGTGGAGCAGGGGACCCTGGGCACGATGCGCGACGCTCGCTATGCGGGCTGGTCGGACGCGCTGGGGACGGCGATCCTCGGCGGGGGAGAGTCGCTCGCGTCGCTCGAGGCAAGGGTGGCGGCGGGCGAGATCGACCCGCGGCCCGTGTCGGGTCACCAGGAGCTGCTGGAGAACGTCGTCAACCGTCACGTCTGGCGCGCCGGCTGAAGCCGTGGGGCTCGTCCTCGGGATCGACGTCTCGACCACGGCCACCAAGGCCATCCTGGTCGATGGGTCGGGGGCGGTGGTGGGCATCGGATCCTCCGAGTACCCGTTCAGCCAGCCGCAGCCGCTGTGGAGCGAGCAGGATCCGCATCTCTGGTGGGATGGCACCGTCGAGGCCGTCGGCCGGGCGCTGGCGGCGGCCGGTGACGGCGCGGCGGACGTGGAGGCCATCGGCCTCACCGGGCAGATGCACGGGCTGGTTCTCCTCGGTGCCGATGACGAGCCGCTGCGCCCCGCGATCCTGTGGAACGACCAGCGGACCGCCGCGGAGTGCGACGCGATCCGCGCCGCGATCGGTGCCGAGCGGCTCGTCCGGATCACCGGCAACGATGCGCTCACCGGGTTCACGGCCCCCAAGCTGCTGTGGGTGCGGGATCATGAGCCCGATGTCTGGGCGCGGGTCCGGCACGTGCTGCTGCCCAAGGACTTTGTCCGGCTGCGGCTGACCGGCCGGCACGCGATGGACAAGGGTGACGGGTCGGGGACGATCCTGTTCGATCTCGCCGCCCGCGCCTGGTCACCCGAGATGCTCGACGCGCTCGGGATCGACCCGGCCTGGATGCCGCCGACGTTCGAGGGCCCCGAGATCACCGGCGGGCTCGATCGCGGCGTGGCTGCGAGGCTGGGCCTCGCAGCCGGGATCCCGGTGGTGGCCGGCGGTGGGGACCAGCAGGCGAACGCCGTCGGGGTCGGGGCGGTGGTGCCCGGGCGGGTCGCGCTGTCGCTCGGCACGTCGGGGGTCGTGTTCGCGACCACCGGCCGGCCGCTGTACGAGCCTGCGGGCCGCGTGCACGCGTTCTGCCACGCGGTGCCCGGCCGCTGGCACATGATGTCGGTGATGCTCTCGGCGGCCGGCAGCCTGCGCTGGTTCCGGGACACGGTGGCCCCCGGCGAGGCCTTCGGGGACCTCGTCGGCGCGGCCGCGGACGTCCCGGTCGGGAGCGGCGGCCTGCTGTTCCTGCCGTACCTCTCGGGCGAGCGCTGCCCGTACCCCGACCCGCTTGCCCGGGGCGCCTTCGTCGGGCTCACGCTGGCTCACGACCGGCGTCACCTGACGCGCGCCGTCATCGAGGGGGTGGCGTTCGGGCTGCGGGACGGCCTGGACCTGATGGTCGCTGCCGGAATGCCGGCGCCGACGCAGATCCGCGCGTCGGGCGGCGGAACGGCGAGCGCGCTGTGGCGCCAGGTGCTGGCCGACGTCCTCGAGGCCGAGATCGCGACGGTCAGCACGACCGAGGGCGCGGCCTACGGCGCAGCCCTGCTGGCCGCGGTCGGCGCCGGCTGGCACCCGACCGTGGAGGCCACCGCCGACGCCCTGGTACGGGTGACCCCGGTCGCGTCACCCGGGCCCGACGGTCCGGCATACCGGGCGTTCCACGCCCGATACCGCGAGCTCTACCCGGCGCTCGCGAGCACGTTCCGACAGCTCGCCGGCTGACCCCTTTCGGCGTCGGCGCGCCCGGGATCGGGCGGAGCGAACGTTCGCCGGCGCGGCCGGTCTCAGGCGCGCAGCTCGACCGCGGCGCGGTCGCTCTCGGTGACCTCCTCCGGCTGCTTGCCCATGATGATCATGGCCAGGACCTCGTCGGTCGTGACGTCCGTGGGCCGGACCGTCCGGACGAGCTGCCCGTGGTACATGACGCTGATGCGGTCGGACAGGTCGAACACGTCGTGGATGTCGTGGCTGACCAGGAAGATGCCGATCCCCTCGGACTTGAGCTGCCGGATCAGGTTGCGGACCTGCTGCGTCTCGGCCGGACCGAGCGCGGCGGTCGGCTCGTCCATGATCAGGATCTTGGCGTTGAAGTGGACGGTACGAGCGATGGCCACCGACTGGCGCTGGCCGCCCGACAGCGACTTCACGGGTGACTTGAAGTTCGTGAAGTTCGGGTTGAGCCGGTGCATGACCTGGCGCGTCGCCGACTCCATGGCGCTGTCGTCCAGCCCGCCGAGGAGCGTGGAGATCTCGCGGCCCAGGAACAGGTTGCCGGCGGCATCGATGTTGTCCGCCAGGGCGAGCGTCTGATAGATGGTCTCGATGCCGAGCAGCTGCGCGTCGCGGGGGTTCGAGATCTGCACGCGCGTGCCGTTGATGCGGATCTCGCCCGCGTCTGCCGGATGGGCGCCGGAGAGCACCCGCATCAGGGTCGTCTTGCCGGCGCCATTGTGGCCGACCATCCCGACCACCTCGCCGGCCATGAGGTCCACGCTCACGTCATCGACGGCATGGACGCCGCCGAATGCCACGTGGATGTTGTTCATCTCGACGAGCGGCGCCTTCACGGCTTCGGTCGCGGCGACGGTCATGGGTGGTTCCTCCTCGCCGCTCAGGAGCCGCGCCGGCGGTTGATGGTGTCGAAGCCGACGGCGGCGATCAGGACGACCCCGGCTGCGACGTTCTGGCCCGGTGAGTCCACGTTGATGAAGCTCAGCCCGTAGGCCAGCGACTGCATCACGAACGCACCCAGAACCGCACCCGGGATGGTGCCGATGCCGCCCGAAAACGAGGTACCGCCGACGACGGCCGCAGCGATGACGTACAGCTCGTAGCTCACCCCGATGTCGAGGGTCGCGCCGTTGAGCCTCGCCGCCGCGACCGCTGCGGCGAGGGCGCACAGGACGCCCATCACGACGTAGGTCTTGAGGATCGTCAGACGGGTGTTGATGCCGGCCAGCTCGGCGGCGTCGGGATTGCCGCCGTACGCGTAGACATACCGCCCGAATCGTCGTCGGGTCGCCATCCAGGTCATCACCAGGGTCACGCCGATCAACAGGATGATCGGGTCCGGGAACCCGGTCGGGATGTTCCAGCCGCCCGCCGGCGCCGGTCCCCAGTTCTGCTGGGCGGCGATCCGATTGGCGAGGCCTTCGGGCCAGAGGTTCGCATTCGCGAACGCGGCCAGGCCGATCACGGCCAGGCAGCCAAGCGCTCCGATCAGGGCCTCCGCCCACATCGGCCGAACGGGGAAGCCGAACCGCCGGCGCTGGCGCCGGCCGTTGAACAGGATCCCGACGATCGCCAGGCAGCCGATCAGGCCCACGGCCCAGGTCAGGGTGCCTCCGATCGAGCCTTGCGCACCGCCGCCGATGAGCTGGAAGTTGGGGTCGAGGCCCGACACCGCCGCGCCATTGGAGAGGTACCAGACGAGGCCGCGGATCGCGAGCAGCCCGCCCAGGGTGACGACGAACGACGGGACGCCGATATAGGCGATGATGAACCCCTGGATGGCGCCGAACCCCGCCCCGATCCCGATCCCGATCGCGAGCGCGATGGCCCACCGGAACGGGAAGTCGGGTCCCATGCCGAGGACCCGCGGCATGATGTCCGTCATGAGCAGCGCATAGGCCATCGCGACGAAGCCGACCAGCGATCCGACCGACAGGTCGATGTTGCGCGACACGATCACCAGCACCATCCCGGTGGCGATGATCGCGACGCCCGTGGCCTGCACCGAGAGCGTGACCATGTTGGAGGGCTGGATGAGCTTGCCGCCGCTCAGGATGTGGAACACGGCCAGGATCACTGCCAGCGCGACCACCATGCCGAACAGCCGGAGATCCACCTCCGTCTTGGCGATCAGGCCACGTATCGACGTGCCCGCAGGGGACTGGTTCTTGCCTGTCAGCCGGGACGCGTCGGCTACGTTCGTCACGTCGACCCTCCGGGTCCGGGGATGAGGCGGCCCGCATGCCCCGGGGGGGCATGCGGGCCGCCGCTTCGTTACCTCGTGACGCGCGTCACTGGCAGGCGGCCGGCGCGGTTGCCGCGTCGACCCCCTTGCACAGGTCGGCCTTGGAGATCTGGTTGCCGTCGACAGCCAGCTGCAGATTGTCCGCCGTGAGCGGGGTGGGCTGGAGGATGAACGACTTGACCACGTTGTTGCCCGGGGTGGTGAAGTCCTGGGCGCTCAGGCCGGCCGTCGGGGCGACGGACGGGTCGATCAGGCCGTCGGGCAGGGTCAGGGCCGACATGTCGGGATTGGCGCACAGGGCGAGCGCGGCCGCACCGGCGGCCTTGCCCAGCTCGTTGGCGTTCTTCCAGACGTCGACGTACTGCTTGCCCTGGGCGACGTTGTTCAGGTTGGCAGGGTCGCCGTCCTGGCCGCTGAGCGGCGGGAACCCGTAGCTCTTGCCCTGGAGTGCGGCGACGACGCCGAGTGCCGTGCTGTCATTTTCCGCGAGGATGGCGTCGATCGTGTTGCCGTCGGAGACGGCCTTGTCGATGATCGCCTCCATGTTCGACTGCGCCTTCTCCGTCTTCCACGCGTCCGTGAACGTGCCGTCAGGGCCGTTCAGGATCTTGATGTCGCCGGAGGTGACCTTGTCCTTGAGGCCGGCCTCGTCCCAGCCCTGGGGCAGGAAGGTCGACGCGTTCGGGTCGCCCGGGTCGCCCTTGATGAGGACGTAGTTCCCGGTCGGGACCTTGGCCAGGACTGCGGACGCCTCGGCCTTGCCGACGCCCACATTGTCGAACGTGATGTACAGGACGCTCGGGTCCTCGATCAGGCGGTCATAGGCGATGACCGGGATGCCCGCGTCCTTTGCCTTCTGCACGGCCGGCAGGATCAGGGACGTGTCCTGGGCAAGCAGGATCAGCACGTTGGCACCCTGTGAGATCAGGGTGTCGACGTCGGTCAGCTGCTGCTCGGTGCTGAGGTTGGCGTCCTTGTCGATATAGGTGCCGCCGGCGGCCTCCACCGTCTGCTGGATGTTCGGCTTGTCATGGGCCGCCCAGCGCGGCTGCTGGAAGTTGTTCCACGAGACCGCGACCGTGCACGCGGTGGCCGTGGACGGCGGCGCGCTGGTCTCGGCGGCCGTGGTCGGGGTCGTCGTTGCCGGCGGTTGCGTCGCGGGGGCGGGTGTCGAGCTGCTCGAGCAGGCGCCGACCAGGATGGCCGAGGCGGCTGCGAGCGCCGCGAACCTGCGAATGTCCATGCGCGTTCTCCTCCTCCAGGTTGACGAGGCTTCGTCGCCAAAGAAACGGCTGGCTTCGCCGCACAGGCTACATCGGAAGGCATACCCCTTTCGTCACGAGCCGTCCAGCAGGGACGACCGTCGTTCGCGATGACACGCCGCGGGACGCCATTCAGGCGCTCGCAGCTCGAAGGACTCCCGCACGCGGCGCGAACCAGGCCGCGGGGTCCATCAGGAGGGGTTCGATGGCAAGCTCGGCGGCGCCGCGGAGCGGCGCATCGACGCCGAGCGTCGCGGGGACGATCCGGACCAGTCCGCCCGGGGCCGACAGGGCCCGCTGGGCGAGCTCGGCCTCCATCGTCTCGCGGACGAACGGGTGGATGCGGCCGAGCATGGCGCCCAGGATCACGAGCCGTGGGTTGAGGACGTTGACCAGGCCGGCGAGGCCGATGCCGATCCAGCGCCCGACGCGCTCCAGCGCGATCAGCGCCGTCGCGTCGCCCGCGGCGGCGTCGGCGAGCACCGCAGCGACGCCGGCTTCGCCCGCATCTGCAGGGCGCCCGGCAAGTCGCAGCAGGGCACCCTCGCCGATCTCGGTCTCCCAGCAGCCGATCGACCCGCAGCGGCAGCGCCGGCCATCCGGGTTGAGCGGCAGATGCCCGATCTCCCCGCTGTAGCCGGCAGCGCCCGTCAGCGGCAGTCCGCCCACGATCATGCCGCCGCCCACGCCGACCTCGCCGGACACGTAGAGCACGTCGTCGACGCCCCTCGCGGCCCCCCGTCGATGCTCGGCGAGGAGGCCCAGGTCGGCGTCGTTGGCGACCGAGACGGGGACGTCGACATCGAGCGCGGTCCGCAGGCGCGCCCCGAGCGGAGCGTCGCGCCAGCCGAGGTTGGGGGCCATCGAGACAAGGCCGTCGCTCCGGCGGACCACGCCGGCCACGGCGACGCCGACCCCGATCAGGGACTCGTCGTCCCGGGCATGGAGGCGGTCGGCCAGGTCCAGGAGGGCCGTCACGACCTCGTCGAGCGCGAGGTGCCCGCGGGGGAGGTCGACGCGCACGCGCGCCAGCGTCTCGCCACCGAGCCCGACCGTGGTGGCAGCGATCGAGTCCACCAGGACCTCCAGCCCGAGCACCGTCGCCCGGCCCGGCTCGAGCCGGACCACGGGGGACGGCCGGCCGGGTGTCCCCAGCCGGGCCGTGGCGTTCTCCGACACGAACCCCGCGGCGGCAAGCTCCTGGACCAGGCCGCGGATCGCGCTCCGCGTGAGCCCGGTCGCCGCCACGAGCTCCGAGCGCGACTTGGGACCGTGCTCGTGCAGATCGCGGATGATCGCGCTCAGGTTCGCCCGACGAACCGTCTCGCTTCGCTGTCCGAGGTCGATCCGACCAGGTCGCACAGGTTTGTGATCCTTTCGCTCAAATATGTGCCAGACTGGTACACGGGCACCGTCCGTGTCAAGTCGGGGCTCGCCCGATGCCCGGGCTGCAACACCAGCAGGAGCGCAGGAGGCACGGCGATGACGCAGGACAGGGGCAGGGGCTCGCCGGTCCGCTGGGGCGTCCTGTCCACCGCCAGCATTGCCGTCGACAAGGTCATCCCGGGCATCCAGAAGGCGACCGGGTGCGAGGTCGTCGCCATCGGCTCCCGCGATGGCGCACGCGCGCGCGACGTCGCCGGCCGGATGGGCATCGAGCGCGCCCACGACTCGTACGAGGCGCTGCTGGCGGATGCCGACGTCGATGCCGTGTACATCCCACTGCCCAACCATCTCCACCAGCGATGGACGATCGCCGCGGCGCGGGCCGGCAAGCATGTGCTGTGCGAGAAGCCCCTGGCGCTGACGGCGGACGAGGCACAGGGCATGGTCGACGCATGCCGAGATGCCGGCGTCCTGCTGATGGAGGCGTTCATGTACCGCCTCCACCCGTCGTGGACGCGCGTTCGCGAGCTGATCGCCGGCGGGCGGATCGGCCGCCTTCGAGCCGTGGACAGCTGGTTCTCGTTCTTCAACGACGATCCCGCCAACATCCGCAACATCCGCGAGGCGGGCGGCGGCGCGCTGTACGACGTCGGGTGCTACTGCGTGAACCTGTCGCGCATGCTGTTCGGGTCGGAGCCCCAGCGCGTCGAGGCGGCCATCGTGCGCGACCCGGCGAGCGGCGTGGACACGCTGACCAGCGGGCTGCTCGCGTTCGGCGATGGGGTGGCGACGTTCGGCTGCTCGACCCGGACCGAGCCGGACCAGCGGGTCGACATCTACGGGTCGACCGGCCGGATCTCGATCGGGATCCCGTTCAACATCCCGCCCGATCGTCCCACCCGGGTGTTCCTCACCGCCGGCGGCGACCCCCCGGTGGCCCCGGCCACCGAGACCCTGGTGTTCGACACCGCCGACCCGTACACGGTCGAGGCAGAGCGGTTCGCGGCGGCGGTGCGGGCCGGCGGACCCGTTCCCACGCCGCCCGAGGATGCGGTGGCGAACCTGCGGGTGATCGAGCGCCTGTTCGCGGCCGGTGACGCCCGCTGATCCGGCAACCGGATCGCCGCCGCGGTCATCGCCTTCGGCCGGAGGGATGGGTCGAACGTGGACGGGGGCTGCGCGGCCACCGGCCACCAGCCCGTCAATCCCGTCCCTCGACGCAGCCGACCGCGCCTCCGGGGATGGCGGATCCCAGCCGCCGGCAGTCCCGTCGGATCGAGCCCATGATCTTGCAGACGGGCCGCGGCGCCACCAGCCGGGCGGGCGCCGAGGTCCTGATCGGGTTCACCGGCAGTGAGGATGTTCCGGGCGGGATGAGCGGCCGCACGATCCAGGCGGGGGCGCCCGCGTTCGAGCAGGGGCCGACCACGGACCTCCGCCTCGCGTGGGCGACGGACGATGACGCGTCCGACCAGGCGGCCCGGTCGCGGCTGTGGGGCGGCATCCACGTGCCGGCCGACGATCTTCGCGGGCCGGCGGATCGGATCGGCCTGCGCGATCGCCGCCCGGGCGCTGGCCGGGCGCGACGACGCCGGCACGGCCGGCTCGTGCGGGCGTCCGGTGGCGCATGCGCGGCCCGCCGGATGGACCGGGTCCGCGCGGGGCTGGTCGCGCCGTGAGCCGGCGGCGGTGGCTCGCCGCGCTGGCCGGGATGGGCGCGGTCGCGGTCGTCGCGCTCGCGGGGTGGCGCATGCTGCCGGGCGCCACGACGGCGGGGGCGGCGCTCGGCCCGCCGCGGTTCGTCGACGAGACCACGGCGTCCGGGATCGACCACGCCGTCGACGACGGCTACACGGCGAGCATCGGCGGGGGCGTGGCCGTGCTCGACTGCGACGAGGACGGCCTGCCCGACCTGTACCTCGCGGGTGGCGCCAATCCGGCCGCCCTGTACCGCAACGTCAGCGTCGTCGGCGGTCCGCTTCGGTTCAGCCGGGTCGAGGATCCGCTCACCGACCAGGTGAACGTCGACGGCGCCTACCCGATCGACATCGACGGCGACGGCCACGTCGACCTCGCGGTGCTGCGGGTCGGTGGCGTCGACCTCCTCCGGGGGCTCGGTGGCTGCCGGTTCGAGCGGGCGAACGACGCCTGGTCGTTCGCGGGGATGGCGGGCTGGGCGACCGCGTTCAGCGCCACCTGGGAGGAATCCGACCAGCTGCCCACGCTGGCGATCGGCCAGTACCTCCAGCTCGACGCATCGGGTGAGCCGACGTACGACTGCGACCACAACGCGATGTTCCGGCCCGACGCGTCCGGCGGCGGCTACGGCCCCGCGATCCCGCTCGACCCCGGCTACTGCGCGCTCTCGATGCTGTTCAGCGACTGGGACGGGTCCGGTCGGCGGGACCTGCGGGTGAGCAACGATCGCCAGTACTACGACTACGTGCATGGCGAGGAGCAGCTGTGGCAGGTGCTGCCGGACCGGCCGCCGCGCCTGTACGGCCCGTCGGATGGCTGGGTGCACATGCAGCTGTGGGGCATGGGGATCGCGAGCCAGGACGTCACCGGCGACGGCCTGCCGGAGGTCTACCTGACCAGCCAGGGCGACAACAAGCTCCAGACGCTCCTCGCCGGGCCGGACCAGCCAACCTACCGGGACATCGCGCTCAAGCGCGGCGTGATCGGGACACGTCCGGATGCCGGAGGCGACCCGCTGCCCTCGACGGCCTGGCACCCCGAGTTCGAGGACGTCAACAACGACGGCTTCACGGACCTGTTCGTGTCCAAGGGCAACGTCAACGAGCAGGTCGACTACGCGAGCCGTGATCCAAGCAACCTGTTCATCGGCCAGGCGGACGGCACGTACGTCGAGGGTGCCGAGGCCGCCGGGATCCTGAGCTTCACTCGGGGGCGTGGTGCGGCGCTGGCCGACTTCAACCTCGATGGGCTGCTGGACCTGGTCGAGGTCAACCTCGGCGCGCCCACCGTGCTGTGGCGCAACGTCGGCGCCGGAACCCCCAATTCGCCGCTGCCGATGGGGAGCTGGCTGGGCCTGCGGGTGACCCAGCCCGGAGCCAACCGGGATGCGATCGGGGCGGTGGTCGAGGTGCGGGTCGGCGACGTGGTCCAGCGGCGCGAGCTGACGATCGGTGGTGGCCACATCTCCGGCCAGCTCGGCCCGATCCACTTCGGCATCGGGCAGGCGACGAGCGCCGAGGTGCGCGTCCGGTGGCCCGACGGCGAACAGGGCCCATGGCTCACGGTGACGGCGAACCAGTACCTGGACATCGCGCGCGGTGCGCCGGACGCCGTTCCGGGGTCGCGGCCGCCTGGCTGAGGTTTGCCGCGCGGGAGCGTCCCTGTTATCCTCCGCCGGTCGAAGAACAAGGAATACAGTCACGCCATCGTTCGTGTCGGAGGATCGAGTGCCGCTCGCGCGGGAACAGAAGCAAGAGGTCATCACGGAGTACGCCGTCAAGGACGGCGACACCGGCTCCCCGGAGGTCCAGGTCGCACTGCTGACAGCGCGGATCCGCGACCTGACGGAGCACCTCCGGCGCTTCCCGAAGGACAACCATTCGCGCCGCGGCCTCCTCAAGCTCGTGGGCCAGCGCCGGCGCCTTCTCGCGTATCTCGTGAAGAAGGACGCCACGCGCTACCGAGCCGTCATCGGCTCGCTCGGACTGCGCCGCTAGGACACACCGCTCGGACCCCGGGTCAGATCCCGGGGTCGTTCGTGTCCGGCGGTCATCGCAAGCCCGGCCCGCATCGCCGCAGGTCGCTCCAACCCAACACGACCAAGGAGGTCGTTCACCCGTGCCCACTCCCACCACCCTCGAGATCGAGTTCGGCGGTCGTACGCTGACCCTGGAGACCGGCAGGCTCGCCGGCAACGCCGGGGGCGCCGTGACCGTCCGCTACGGTGACTCGATGGTCCTCGGGACCGCCAACCGCTCCGAACCGCGGCCCGGCCTCGACTTCTTCCCGCTCACCGTCGACTTCGAGGAGCGGATGTACGCCGCCGGCAAGATCCCGGGCGGATTCATCAAGCGCGAGGGCCGCGCATCGGAGGCTGCGACGCTTGCGGCGCGGCTCACCGACCGGCCGATCCGCCCGCTGTTTCCCGAGGGGTACAAGGATGACGTCCAGATCGTCATCACGACCCTGTCGACGGACCAGGAGAACGAGCTCGACGTCCTCGGGACGATCGCTGCGTCCGCGGCTCTCACGATCAGCGAGATCCCGTTCCAGGGCCCGATCGGCGCGGTGCACGTCGGCCGGATCAACGGGGAGTTCGTCCTCAACCCGACCATCGGCCAGCTGGTGGAATCGGAGCTCGACCTCGTCGTCGCCGGCACCCGCGACGCGATCATGATGGTCGAGGCGGGGGTCAAGATCCTGCCCGAGGACGTCATGGCCGAGGCGATCCTGTTCGCCCACCGGTCGATCGCCCCGCTCATCGACCTCCAGGACCAGCTGCGCGAGAAGGTCGGCAAGCCGAAGCGGCTGCCGTACCTCGAGCCGCTGACCGACTCCGTGCTGGCGTTCGTCGAGCGAGCCAGGACGGGTGGCGAGTTCGTCGTCGTGGACGTCGAGACGACCGGCACGGATCCCAAGATGGCGGATCTCGTCGAGGTCGCTGCCGTCCGGGTCAAGGGTGGCAAGATCACCGACCGGTGGTCGACCTTCGTCAATCCCGGCCGCCCGATCGTCGGCAACCAGATGCACGGCATCACCGACAAGGACGTCAAGGGCGCACCGAGCCCTGCCGAGGCCGCGCGCAAGGCGCTCGACTTCGTCGGCGGCGCGCCGCTCGTCGGACACTCGGTCGGCTTCGACATCGCGTTCCTCGAGGAGGCCCTGGGCGACGGCACCCGCGTGCAGCCGGGCTCATACCTGGACACGCTGGTCATCGCGCGCGAGGGGTACCCGGACCTCGAGAACTACAAGCTGGCCACCCTGGCCGCCTTCTTCGGGGTCGAGCTCACCGAGAGCCATCGAGCGCTGCCCGATGCCGAGGCGACCGCGAACCTGCTGATCTGGTTCGCGAACGACCTTCCCGGGCGCATCGACACCCTGGCCGACGGCATCGCCACCGCGGTCCGTGCCACGCGCACGGACAAGGACGAGTCGGCGAGGCTGCTCGAGGCCGCCCGGCGCAACGCGCGCTTCGGCAAGAGCCTGTTCTCGCTCGTCAACAAGAAGACCGTCCGCAAGCTCGTCCTCACGGAGGGCGTGCGCATGGATGGCCGCGCGACCGACGAGATCCGCCCGATCTCGGTCGAGGTCGGTCTCCTCCCGCGCGCCCATGGCTCGGGCCTGTTCACCCGTGGCCAGACGCAGGCGCTGACCGTGGCCACGCTCGGGGCGTCGTCGGACGTCCAGCGGATCGATACCATCAGCCCCGAGACCGAGAAGCGGTACCTCCACCACTACAACTTCCCCCCGTACAGCACGGGCGAGAACAAGCCGATGCGCGGCCCGTCGCGGCGCGACATCGGGCACGGCAACCTGGCCGGCCGGGCGTTGATCCCGGTGCTCCCCAGCCAGGAGGAGTTCCCGTACGTCATCCGCCTCGTGTCCGAGGTGGTGTCGGGCAACGGCTCGACCTCGATGGCCTCCACCTGTGGCTCGACGCTCGCCCTGATGGATGCCGGGGTCCCGATCAAGGCGCCGGTCGCCGGCGCGGCGATGGGTCTCGTGCTCGACGCCGAGACCGGCAGCTTCGTGGTCCTCACCGACATCCTCGGCAAGGAGGACTCGATCGGCGACATGGACTTCAAGGTCACCGGCACGACCGAGGGCATCACGGCCCTCCAGATGGACATCAAGGTCAAGGGGATCGACGAGCGGGTCATCCGCGAGGGGCTCAAGCAGGCCCTCGCTGCCCGCCTGTTCATCCTCGACAAGATGACCGCGGTCCTGCCGAGCGCGCGCGAGGAGATGTCCGACTTCGCGCCGCGGATCATCACGATCAAGATCAACCCCGAGAAGATCCGCGAGATCATCGGCAAGGGTGGGTCCATGATCCGGAAGATCCAGGAGGAGACCCAGACCGAGATCAACGTCGAGGACGATGGAACCGTGGAGATCGCGGCCGTCTCCGGCGAGAACTCGCGCAAGGCGATCAACTGGATCGAGAGCCTCACCCGCGAGGTCGAGATCGGCGCCCTGTACCTGGGCAAGGTCACCCGGCTGATGACCTTCGGTGCGTTCGTCGAGATCCTGCCCGGCAAGGAGGGGCTGGTCCGGATCGGCGAGCTCGCCGACTACCACGTGCCCTCGGTCGAGGACGTCGTCTCGGTGGGCGACGAGGTCATGGTGGTGGTCACCGAGATCGACCGCCAGGGCCGCGTCAACCTCTCGCGCAAGGCGGCGATGCAGCGGCATCTCGCGAAGTAGCCCATCCCAGCCGGTTCGGCGCCCCGTGGCAAAGCCCCGGGGCGCCTCCCGCGCCAGGTCCGAGCGACGGAAGCGCTGAGCCGCCCGCGGGTCGACCGGCGCCCGGCGTCGTCGTCGTCGTCCCGGCGCCCGGCGTCGTCGTCGTCCCGGCGCCCGGCGTCGTCGTCGTCCCGGCGCCCGGCGTCGCCGTCGTCCCGGCGCCCGGCGTCGCCGTCGTCCCGGCGCCCGGCGTCGCCGTCGTCCCGGCGCCCGGTCCTTGTCTCCCAAATCACTGGTCCCTGGCTGCTTGACCCACCACAGAGTCAGGAGCGCACCTGACAGGCATGGCTCGCACCCTGAACCCCCAGGTTCGGGACCGCACCGCTGCACGACGCATCGCGTGCTGACCCCCGGGTGAGTCGCAGGGTCGGGCTCAGCAGAGATCCGGCCGGCGAGCCTGGGCCAACCGGCGAGCGAGATGCGGACCGGGACACAGAGGCTAGCTGGAAGACGGCGTCCCTCCTGTTCCGAACGCTGTCGATCGACGCCCGGGCAGCGGTGAGCAAGAGTTCCTGGCAGCCGTCCAGGACGTGATCGACACCTTCAACAGGTGGCCATCGTCCCGCGGACACAAGGGCGCCCCGGGCAGCGGACCGGGGCACATGCGGCACGAGGGTGCCGGGGGTCTACCAGCTGGGCCGGCGGCGGTCCGGATCGAGGTCGCGGGAGTCCGCGCCCGCCTGGGCCAGCACACCGATCAGGATGAGGAGGAGGAGGGGGACGAGCAGTTCCATGACCCAAATCTTCGCGCGGCCGCTTGATAACAGCAATCGGATGTGTTCGAATAAGTGATCATGGAAACTGATCTTTTCACGGACACGCCGCCACCGTCGCGACTGCTGCCCGAGGCCCTCTCGGACGTCAGCCTTCGCCAGCTGCTGAGCTTCCGCGCGGTCGCCACCGAGGGCTCGTTCCACGGCGCCGCGGCGGCGCTCGACTACACGCAGTCCGCGGTCAGCCAGCACGTGATGGCGCTCGAGGGTGCGCTCGGGGTTCGCCTGTTCGACCGCTCGCGCGGCCGGCGGACCATCGCGCTCACCGAGGCCGGAGCGCTGCTCCTGCGTCATGTCGAGGCGATCGCCGACCGCCTCCAGGCCGCACGCGCCGACCTGCTCGCGTACGCCGCGGGCGAGACGGGCACGGTCCGCGTCGGCGTCTACCAGAGCGTCGGGACGCGGATCCTGCCGGCGGTCATCGCCCGGTTCGCCGAGCTTTGGCCCCGGGTCGAGGTGAAGCTCACCGAATCGGCGAGCGACGAGGGCCTGCTCGAGCTGGTGGGCCCCGGGCAGCTGGATCTGTCGTTCGGGGTGCTGCCGCTCCCGCCCGGGCCCTTCGAGGCAGTGGAGCTGCTCCGCGATCCGTACGTGCTGGTCACCGCGACCGGCAGCCCGCTGGCCACCGCGCCGGCGGCCCGGCGCTCGCTCGAGCTGATCGACGGCGAGCGGCTGCTGGGCTCCCGGATGTGCCGCAGCACGCGCTGGGTCGAGGAGCATCTGCGCGGGCGCGGGCTCCATCCGGATTTCGTCTTCCGGTCCGAGGACAACGGCACCGTCCAGGCGATGGCCGCCGCGGGCCTCGGGACGGCGCTGGTCCCGTTCCTCGCGGTCGACCCGACCGACCCCGCCGTCGCGATCCTGCCGACCGATCTGCCGCCGCGCCGGATCGCCCTCATCTGGCATCGGGACCGGTACCGGTCACCGGCCGCTCGCGCGTTCGTCGACATCGCACGGGCGGTGTGCGAGGTGGTGGGCCGGGAGCTCGCGGCACCCGCCGTTCCTGCCGCCTGAGCCCGGCCTTCGACGGATCGCCGTCCAATCGGGGGCATCGCTGGCCGGCCGGAGCCCGCTGGTATACTCCGCCGGTGCCCGACAACCCATCGTTAGCAGGTCGGACCATGCCCGGAAACCGCCCCGAATCGCTCACCGTCGCCGTCGTCGGCGCCACCGGCGCCGTCGGGCGGACGATGATCCAGGTGCTCCTCGAGCAGCAGCTCCCGGTGACGGAGCTTCGGCTCCTCGCATCGTCGCGCTCGGCCGGCCGCAGGCTCCCCGTCGACGGCCGCGAGATCGAGGTCGGCCTCGCGACGCCGGATGCGTTCGAGGGCGTGGACATCGCGCTGTTCAGCGCTGGTGGCGGGACCTCGAAGGAGCTGGCGCCCGAGGCCGCGAAGCGGGGCGCCGCGGTGATCGACAACTCGAGCGCGTGGCGCATGGACCCGGCCGTGCCGCTGGTCGTGTCCCAGGTCAATCCGGACGACCTCGAGTGGCACGAGGGCATCATCGCCAACCCCAACTGCTCCACGATGCAGCTGATGCCGCCGCTGATGGCGCTGCGCGATGCCGTCGGGATCGAGCGCCTGATCGTCGACACCTATCAGGCGGTCGCCGGAACGGGCCACAAGGCGATCGTCGAGCTCGAGGAGCAGATCCGCGCGCACGCCGAGGGGCGGCCCAAGGTCGCCAGCGTGTATCCCCACCTGATCGGCTTCAACGCCCTGCCGCACATCGACACCTTCCTCGACAACGGGTACACGAAGGAGGAGTGGAAGGTCGTCACCGAGAGCCGCAAGATCCTGCATCTGCCCGACCTGCGGGTGAGCTGCACGGCCGTCCGGGTCCCGGTGTTCGTCAGCCATTCGGAGGCCGTCCACGTCGAGACCCGCGACCCGATCACGCCGGGCGAGGCCCGGGCGCTGTTCGCCGGGGTCAGGGGCGTGGTCGTCCAGGACGACCCGTCGACCAACACGTATCCGCTGGCCACCGAGGCCGCCGGCTCGGACGAGGTCTACGTCGGCCGCGTGCGCCAGGACCCGTCGATCGACGGCAACCGGGGACTCGCCTTCTGGGTCGTCAGCGACAACCTCCGCAAGGGCGCGGCCTCGAACGCCGTCGAGCTCGCCGGGCTGCTCGTCGAGCGCGACTGGATCCGCAGGGCCAGCGACCGTCAGCCGGTAGGTGCGTCCGGGGGACGGCCCGCGTGACGGGCGACGAGCGCCGCCAGGCGCTCGAGGCCATCGCCGACGAAGTCAGGGCCTGCACGCGCTGCCGCCTCAGCGAGGGCCGCACGCGGGCCGTGCCGGGCGAAGGCGACCCGGACACCGAGGTCGTGTTCGTCGGGGAGGGCCCCGGGTTCAACGAGGATCGCGACGGCCGGCCGTTCGTCGGCCGGGCCGGCGGGCTGCTGGTGCAGCTGCTGGGCAGCATCGGCTGGCGGCGCGAGGAGGTGTTCATCACCAACGTCGTCAAATGCCGGCCGCCCGGCAATCGTGACCCGCAGCCGGACGAGATCGCCGCCTGCGCACCATACCTGCGACGCCAGCTGGAGGTGCTCGACCCGGCCGTCGTGGTGACGCTCGGGCGCTACTCGATGGGCACGTTCATGCCGGGCGCACGGATCGGCCAGGCACACGGCACGAGCCAACCGGTGGACCCGTCGCTGGGGCCGCGTGACGCGCTCGCCTTCGCCATGTACCACCCGGCCGCCGCCCTGAGAACCCAGGCGATCGAGCGCGAGAGCTACGAGGACGTCGCCCGTGTGCCGGACGTCCTGGTGCGCTCGCGTGACCGACGCGCCGCATCCGTCGGGGTCGAGGCCGCGGCGACCGTGGCGGACGCGCCGGCCGCGGCGACCGTGACGGACGCACCGGCCGCGGCGGAGGCGGCGGACGCGCCGACCACGGCGACGGCCGGGGCTGCGGCATCCATCGAGGCCACGGCGACGGCCGGGGCTGCGGCACCCGTCGATGCAGTCCGGCCCGTCGGCATGGCCACGGCCGCCGACGTTCCGGCGCATGCCGACCTCGACCCGACGGTCGTGACGCCGGCCCCTGCCGGACCGGTTCCGGCTCCGACACCGGCGTCCGACCCCGACGCCGTCGACGCGTCCCAGCTCACCCTGTTCTGACCCGTATCGAGATCGAGAACCCAGATGGCAGACCCAAGCACCCCGCTCCGGATCATCCCCCTCGGGGGCGTGGGCGAGATCGGCAAGAACATGTACTGCTTCGAGTACGGCGACGACATCGTCGTCATCGACTGCGGGCTCATGTTCCCCGACGAGGAGATGTTCGGCATCGACCTCGTCATCCCCGACGTCACCTACCTCAAGGAGAATCGCAACAAGCTTCGGGCGTTCCTGATCACCCATGCGCACGAGGACCATATCGGCGGGCTGCCGTACGTGCTGCCGGAGTTTCCGGGCGTGCCGATCTACGCCAGCACCCTCGCCCGCGGGCTGCTGGGCAACAAGATCAAGGAGCACAAGCTCCACAACAACCCGCTGCTCGCCCTCGACCCCGGCGACGAGCTGCGCGTCGGGCCGTTCGACGTGATCCCGTTCCGGGTCAGCCATTCGATCCCCGACGCGATGGGGATCGCGCTCCGGACACCGGTGGGGATCGTGGTTCACACGGGAGACTTCAAGTTCGACCACACGCCGGTCGACGGCAAGCACTCGGACTTCGCGACGCTCGCCCGGATGGGTGAGGAGGGCGTGATCGCGCTGCTGTCCGACTCGACCCGCGCCGAGAACCCGGGCTACACGCCCTCGGAGCGGACGGTCGGTGAGGCCTTTCGCGAGATCATGGAGGGTCTCGAGGGCCGCGTGATCGTCGCCACGTTCGCCTCGAACATCGCCCGGATCCAGCAGGTGTTCGACGCGGCCGACACGTTCGGCCGCCAGGTCGCGGTGGTCGGCCGGTCGATGGAGCAGAACACCCGGATCGCGGCGGACCTCGGCTACCTGACGTTCGCGCCGTCGCAGGTCCTGCCCAAGGACCGGATCACCGACCACCCGGCCGCGCGCACGGTGATCGCGACCACCGGGGCCCAGGGCGAGCCGATGTCGGGTCTTGCCCGGATGGCCAACCGGGATCACCGGTTCGTCGAGATCCAGCCTGGGGACACCGTGATCGTCTCGGCCAGCCCGATCCCCGGCAACGAGGAATACGTCGCTCGCACCATTGACAACCTGTTCAAGGCAGGTGCGAACGTGTACTACCACACGATCCGGCGCGCCCACGTGTCGGGCCATGCCAGCCAGGAGGAGCTCAAGCTGATGCTGGGGCTGACCCGGCCCACGCACTTCATCCCGATGCACGGCGAGTTCCGGATGCAGGTCCAGCACGGACGCCTCGCGATCGAGACCGGGGTCCAGCCGGAGAACGTCTACATCATCGAGAACGGCACCCCGATCGAGATCTTCCCCGACGGGACGGCCCGCCGCGGCCAGCCCGTGGCTGCCGGCTACATGTTCGTCGACGGGCTGTCGGTGGGCGAGGTGGGCGACATCGTGCTGCGCGATCGGCGCGCGCTAGCCAACGACGGGATGTTCATGGTCGTGGTCCAGGTCGACAAGCAGACGGGTCGCGTCGTCGGCCGCCCGGAGATCATCACCCGCGGCTTCGTCCACGGCAAGGAGGAGGACCGGATCATCGACGAGGCGGGGCGCCGGATCGTCGAGGCGCTCCAGCAGCCGGGCGATCGCATCAGCGAGGTGGCCCTGCTCAAGGAGCAGGTCAAGGACGGGGTGTCCCGGTTCCTGTACGAGCAGACCAAGCGGCGACCGATGGTGTTCCCGGTCGTGGTCGAGATCTAGCCGTGGCCCAGCGTCGACGGCCGACGACCCGCTCGAGCAGCACCCGCCGGACGCGCTCCGGCGCGCGCCGGTCGCGTGGCGGTGGGCTGCCGCTCCCGCGGCTGTCGCTCGGGCTGTCGCCGGCCGTCGTCCGGTCGCTGGTGGGGATCGCGCTCGCGGTCCTGGGCGCGGTGCTCGCGATCGCCCTGGCCCTGCCCGGCGAGGGCCGGCTGACCGATCTCGTGCGTGACGACATCGTGCCGTTCTTCGGGTCCGGCCGCTATGCGCTGCCGGTCGTGCTCCTGGTCGCGGGCTGGTACCTGGAGTGGGGTCCCGGCCGGGAGCCGGGCGCCCCCTGGGGACGGACGCTGCTGGGCATCGCGCTCTCGTTCACCGGGTTCCTGGGCCTGATCCAGCTGTCGGGCTTCTCCGGGGAGTTCACCGGCGGCCGCATCGGCCGCTTCATCGCCAGCGTCCTCGAGCCGGCCCTGACGGCGCCCGGTGCGGTCGTGATCGTGCTGGGGCTGCTGTTCGCGGGTCTCCTGATCGCGTTCGACATGCCGTTGCGGGCGCTCGTCGCCCCACTCACGCGCGCGGCCCGCGCGGCGGGATCGACGCTCCAGGACCGCACCCAGGGCGCGGGCCGGGCAGCGAGGTCCGTCCCGGATCGCCGGCCGGCGACGGCAGCAGCACCGGAGGCCGCGACCAGAACCGAGGGCCAGCGTCGGAGCCGGATGCCCAGGATCCTGGGCGGCGAGGCCCCCGGCCAGACGGGGGTCTGGGGCGATGACGCGGGTGGCGCGCCCGCTGCCTCGGCATCGGCATCGCCCACCTCGGCGACGTTCGCGCCTGCGCGCGGCAACGGGCACGGCGCCGGTGGGGTCGCCGGCGTGCCTGTCGGTCCCGGTCCGGCCGCGGGGGCAGGGGTCGCCGTCGGCGCGGCGGCGTCGGTTGCGGCCGCCGACGCGCTCGGACGTGCCGGGGCGCGCGACCCGCGGCCCGTCGTCCGCGACCCGGAGGACGTCACCGACGCGTCGGACTCGCCGCCCAAGCGTGACCACGCCTGGGTGCTGCCGGCCCATGGCCTGCTCGATGCGGGCGAGCCCCCGTCGCCGGCCACCGCCGGCAACCAGGCTGCCGTGCACGCCTGGAACGAGGAGCAGATCGTGCGCAAGCTCGCCTCGTTCGACATCGACGCGCGGATCGTGGGTCGCAACGCGGGCCCGGTGGTCACCCAGTACGAGGTCCAGCCGGCGCCCCACATCAAGGTCAGCCGGATCGAGGCCCTGTCCGACGATCTCGCCATGGCCCTGGCGGCCCGGAGCATCCGGATCGAGGCGCCCATCCCGGGCAAGAGCGCAGTGGGCATCGAGATCCCCAACAAGGAGTTCAACATCGTCGCCCTGCGGCGGATCCTCGAGGAGGTCGACTTCGCGGGCTCGGGGTCGCGGCTCACGTTCGCGCTCGGGCGCGACGTCGCGGGCAGCGCGCAGGCGGTCGACCTCTCGAAGATGCCCCACCTGCTGATCGCGGGCGCCACGGGCTCGGGCAAGAGCGTGATGGTCAACGCGCTCATCACGAGCCTGCTGTGCAACGCGACCCCCGACGACGTGCGCCTGGTGCTCGTGGATCTCAAGCGGGTCGAGCTCGCGGGCTACAACGGGCTGCCGCACCTGCTGGTCCCGGTGATCACCGAGCCCGAGCGCGCCAAGGCAGCGCTCAAATGGGCGGTGGGCGAGATGGAGGCCCGCTATCGGCGGTTCGCCGGGGCGACCGCGCGCAACATCAAGGGCTTCAACGACAGCCGGGTCGACCCCGCCGACCGGCTGCCGTACATCGTGATCGTGATCGACGAGCTGGCCGACCTCATGATGCGCGAGGGCAAGAACATCGAGGATCCGATCGTCCGGCTGGCGCAGAAGGCCCGGGCGACCGGGATCCACATGGTCCTGGCGACGCAGCGGCCGTCGGTCAACGTCGTCACCGGCCTGATCAAGGCGAACTTCCCGAGCCGGATCGCGTTCGCCATGGCGTCGCAGATCGACTCGCGCACGATCCTCGATGCCCCGGGTGCCGAGGACCTGATCGGCCGTGGCGACATGCTCTACCAGCCATCGGACCTGCCGCGACCGATGCGCCTCCAGGGCGTGTTCGTGTCCGATCCCGAGATCGGCCGCGTGACCGGGCACTGGCGCGACCAGATCGAAGACCCGCACTACGACCTCTCGATCGTGGAGTCCGACGAGGACGCCACGGGGAGCCTCGCGGAGCTCGCCGACGACGACGCGGACCGCCTGCTGCCGGATGCCATTTCCGTCGTCCGGGAGTACGATCGTGCCTCGGCGTCGTTGCTCCAGCGGCGTCTGCAAATCGGGTACGCCCGGGCGGCCCGGATCATCGACCAGCTCGAGGCGCGCGGATACGTGGGCGCGTTCGATGGCTCCAACGCCCGGGTGGTCCTGCGTCGTGACGACGGAACGGCCCCTGGCGACAACGAGGACGAGGCATGACCACGCGAGACGAGGCGCGACGGGGTCGCGCCGATGCGCGTCGGGACGCTCGCGATTACGCCACCGAGGCCGGCCCCGCGCTGCCCGAGCGGCTGCTGGGCGCGCGGGAGCGCAAGGGCGTCGATCTCTACCGGGCCGAGCGCGACACGAAGATCCGGGCCCGCTATCTCGCGGCGCTCGAGCACGGCGAGTACAGCGAGCTGCCCGGCGCCGTGTACACGAAGGGCTTCCTCCGCAACTACGCCCTCTACCTGGGGCTCGACCCCGAGGACGTCCTGCGCCAGTGGAAGCGCGAGCGCGGGGACGCGTCGATCCCGTCGGAGCCGGTGCTCGCGGTGCCACAGCCGCTGCAGGCACCCCGCCAGGGGATGATGTTCTCGCCGGCCGTGGTCGTGGCCGCGCTGCTCACCGTCCTCATCGTGGTGTTCGTCGTCTACCTCGGCGCGCAGGTCGTGCGCTTCGCCAAGCCGCCGACGCTCGAGGTCACGAGCCCTGCCAAGGCGGTCATCGACGTGGCCGAGGACGCGACCTCGTACACCCTGCGCGGAACCTCGATCCCGGGCGCCACCATCACCGTCACCGTCGCGGGCCTTGCCGAGCCGTACCGCGTCTCGGCAGACTCCGCCGGTCGCTGGAGCGTGGACGTCGAGCTTCGCCGCGGCCGCAACCAGTTCGACATCGATGCCCTGGACCCGGACACCGGCAAGACGGCGGACACCACCGCGCGGGTGTTCATCACCGTGCCGTTCCTCGTCTCCGAGAGCCCGACGCTGACGGTGGATTCGCCGGCCGAGGGCGCCCAGTTCGAGAACGGCTCGATCCCGGTCAAGGGGTCGACCACCAACGCCGCGACCGTAGCCGTGTCGGCGATCCAGACCGCGCAGGCGGACGGCACCCCGATCGCCGTCAACCCGACGCCGGCTGCGGGGTCGCCCGGCACGACGGCCGCCCCGTCAGGCCCGACGGTCGGTCCGACGAGCCAGGACGTGGGGGACGACGGGACGTTCGATTCCCCGCTCGACCTGGCGGCGGGCTCGTGGCGGATCGTGATCACCGCGACGTCGTCCGAGGGCAAGGCGGTGACCCTGACCCGGAACGTCTCCGTCAAGTACCAGGGCATCAACCTCGTCGTGTCGGTCAAGGGCTCGCGCGCGTGGCTCAAGGTCTGGGTGGACGGGAAGCTGTCCAAGGTCACCGGGGTCGCCGGGACCGTGTACGACCCGGGCAAGGTGCTGACGTTCACCGCCGAGCACACGATCGAGGTGCGCACCGGCAAGTCGAGCGCGACGTACTTCACGCTCAACGGCACGGATCTCGGTCGCATGTCGAACAAGGGCAATCCCGAGACATGGCTGTTCTCGCCACCGGACGCGCCCGTCAAGACCAACCGGGTCTGACGTTGCCCGATCCGCTGGCCGAGCTCGCCGGGCGGGCGCTGGCAGCCTGCGCCGGTGCGCGGCTGACGCTGGCCACCGGCGAGTCGTGCACAGGGGGCCTCGTCGCCCATCTGCTGACCGAGGTCCCCGGGTCGTCGGTCGTGGTCCGCGGCGCGATCGTGGCGTATGCGGACGACGTGAAGCGCGACGTGCTCGGGGTTCCGGCGGACATGCTCGCGACGCACGGCGCGGTCTCGGCCCAGGTCGCCCTCGCGATGGCCGCCGGGGTGCGCCGTCGCCTGGGTTCGGACGTCGGCGTGTCGGTGACCGGGATCGCGGGCCCGGATGGGGGCACGCCCGAGAAGCCGGTCGGGCTCGTGTACATCGCGATCGTCGCCCCGGACGGCACGCAGGTGGAGCGCCACCACTGGCCCGGCGACCGGTCGGCCAACAAGCGCGACAGCGCGCAGGCGGCGCTCGAGCTGGTCCTGCGGCACGCGACGCGGCCCGGCCCGGCGACCTCCCCGGACGCGCACGCGGCCGAGTCCCCCGGGCCCGGTCCCGACCCGGATCCGGAAACCGAGCCTGCACCCGCCTCGTCACCCGCCCCGGACGAGCCGTGACCCTCCGCACCGGGGCGGTGATCGGTGCCGGGCTGGCGCCGGCCCGTGCCGCCCGGGCGATCCGCGCCGGCGAACGGATCCACGTGGTCGGCGCGGCCGGGGCGGGCGCGTCCGCAGCGGCCCTGCTGGCGGCCTGGGCGGGCGCGGCGGTCGACGGCTGCGATCCCGGCGGGCCGAGCCAGTACACCCCCGCGCTCGACGCTGCGGGGATCGAGGTCGCGCGGGCCCACGCCGCGGCTCACGTCCGGCGAGCGGTGCCGCCGGAGCGTCTTGCCGTGACCAAGGCGCTGACGGCGGTCGACCCCGATCACCCCGAGCTGGCCGCCGCCCGCGCTGCGGGGATCCCGGTGGAGCCATGGCAGCAGGTGGTCGCCGACGCGGCGACAGGCCGGCGCCTGGTCGCCATCGCCGGCACGCACGGCAAGAGCACGTCGGCCGGCTGGCTGGTCCACGTGCTGGCGGCCGCGGGCGAGGATCCTGCGGCGTTCGTCGGCGCGCTGCTGCCGGCCTCGCTGACCGGGATCGACGTGCCGGCGACCGCGCGCCGTGGCCGGGGAGCCGTGGTCGTCGTCGAGGCCGACGAGTATGCGGGGAACTTCGACGCCTACCGGCCCGAGGTGATCGTGCTGACCTCGGCCGAATGGGATCATCCGGATGTGTTCCAGGACCGGGCCGCGGTCCTGGCGGCATTCGAGGCCTGGATCAGCCGCTCGGCCGTGGGTGGCTCGCCTGGGGATGGGCAGGCGACGGGCGAGGACCGCGGAGCGGGTGGTGGGCGAGGGGCGGGCATCTTGTCGGCGCCGGTGCTGGTTGCGAACGTCGGGGACGGCGGCGTGGCGGAGGTGGCCGGGCGGCTGTCCGGGTGGCCGGGACGGATCATCGCCACCGCGGTCGCGGACGGCCCCGCGCCATGGACCGTGCGCGATGCGGGTGCGCTCGCCGAGCGGTTCCGGACGGCGGGCGGGCCTGCGATCCCGCTGCTGGGCCGGATCATCGGCGCCGACCCGGCGTCGACGCTCGTCGAGATCGAGGGCCTCGATGCGTCCGCCGGACCGTCCCGGGTCCGGCTCGCGACGGCCGGCCGGCACAATGTCGCGAACGCGCTCGGGGTCGCCGGTGCCGGCCTGGCGGTCGGGCTCGGGCCTGCTGCCGTCACCGGGGGGCTGGCCGGGTTCGCCGGTGTCGGGCGCCGGCTCGAGCGCAAGGGCTCGGTGAACGGCGTCGTGGTGTACGACGACTACGGCCACCACCCATCGGCGATCCGCGCGACCCTGGCGGCCGTCCGGCAGCGGGAGCCCGGTCGTCGCGTGTGGGCCGTCTACGAGCCGCTGACCTATCACCGCACGGCGGCGATGCTCGATGCCTTCGCCGACGTCCTCGCCGGCGCCGATGCCGTGGCCATTGCCGACATCTGGGCAGGCCGCGACCCGGACACCACGATCACGTCCGCAACGGCGCTCGCGGCGGCGGTCGCCGGGCGGGTGCCAGGACGGCCGGTCGCCGCGCCCGGCAGCGTGGAGGCCACCGCCGCCTGGCTGGCGGGCGAGGTCCGCGCGGGTGACGCCGTGCTCGTGATGGGCGGTGGACGTTCGTACCGGATCGGGGAGCTGCTGCTCGAGCGGCTGGCCGGCCGATGACGGTCGGCTATGCCCAGGCACACGACCTGCTCGAAGCCCTCGTTCGCGCGCGGGTGCGCCACGACGGCGACGCCTGGGTCGCCTGCTTCGCCGAGCGCGGCGAGCTGGCGCTCGATCCGTTTGCGGCGCCGCTGGCCGGTCACAACGCGCTCCGGGCATACTTGCTGGAAACGGCCGGCCAGGAGGTCGACTACGACCTGGTGGTGGAGCGTCACTGGGTCTCGGGGACGACGGTCCTTGCGGCCTGGCACGCCGGCTGGAACCGTCGCGCCGATCGCGCGACGATCCGACAGGCAGGGTTCCTCTCCGCCGAGGTGGGGGAGGACGGGCGCATCGAGCGCCTGCGGCAGTGGACGGTCACCCGCGAGCACCTCGCGGGCTGACCGACGGAGGAGGACGGATGGCGGGCGAGATCTCGTTCGACGTCGTCTCGGACTTCGACGAGCAGGAGCTTCGCAACGCGCTCGACCAGGTCCGGCGCGAGGTCCAGCAGCGCTACGACTTCAAGGGTGCGCACGTGGACCTGGCCCAGGAGAAGACGCAGCTGGTCCTGGTCACCGATGACGACTTCCGGGCCCGCGCCATCCGCGACCTGATCGAGTCGAAGGCGCTGCGCCGCGGGCTGTCGCTCAAGATCTTCGACTGGGGGACGGTCGAGCCGGCGGGCGGCAACAAGGTGCGCCAGCACATCGCGCTCCGCCGCGGGCTGCCCGACGATCTGGCCAGGAAGCTGGTCAAGCTGATTCGGGACGAGTTCCCGAAGGTCCAGCCCCGCGTCCAGGGTGATGCCATCCGCGTTGCCGGCAAGAGCAGGGACGAGCTCCAGCGCGTCATCACGCGGCTGCGCGCGATGGACGAGGTCGTGCCGCTCCAGTTCGAGAACTACCGATAGGGGTGCTGTCGTGCCCGGATCAGGTCGAACCGCGAAGATCGTCATGGTGACGGTCGCCGTCGTCGTCATCGCCGGCATGCTGGCCGCGATGCTGCTCACGGCGCCCGTCGTCGGCAACTAGGTCAACGAGGCAACCAGGCGCGGAGGCAACGAGCCAACCAGGCGTCGCCGCCCCGCGTCACGCGGCCTGGCCCCGGACGGACCGCCGTCCCGGCCGGCCAACAGGAGGTCGACATGGAGCCCCGCAGCGAGGACGTCCTCGAGCCGCAGGCACCCCCGACGGACGAGGCGGACACGGGGTCACCGACCCCTGAGGAGCCGGCAACGCGGACACCGGATCCGGTGCGCGATGGCTGGCCGGGCGGTCGATCGGAGCTGGTCGAGCCAGCAGGGATCGAAGCGGAGGCGCCCGAGCGCGCCTCGGTCGCAGCTGGTTCACCACCGGAATCGACCGGCGCGGCCGGGGCGGCCGGGGCCGGAGAGGACGCGCCCGCGGCCGGGGAGGTCGCGGCCGGGGAGGTCGAGGGACCTGAACCGGCGGCGTCCACCCCGGAGGAAGGCGCCGAGCCCGAGCCGGCGTCGCCGGCCGAGCCCGAAGCGCAGGCCGAGCCCGAAGCGCAAGCCGAGACCGAAGCGCAAGCCGAGCCGACCGCGGAGCGCGGGCCCGACCCGGCGTTGCCGGACGAGCCGGAGCCTGAAGCGCTGGCGGAGCCCCCGCTCGCACCGGGCAGCCTCGAGGGTGAGCCCGATCCCGAAGCCGGCGGACCCTCGGGCGCGAGCGTCGGGTCGCAGCCGGCCGCGCCGCAGGTGCCCGCGACCGTGGCCGAGCTGGTCGCCGCCACGTTGCGCACGGCGGGCGTGCGGCTGGCGTTCACCGTGCCCGGCGAGAGCTTCCTGCCGCTGCTCGATGCGATGACCACCATGGGCATCCGCGTGGTCGCCACGCGCCACGAGGGCGCGGCCGCCCACGCTGCCGAGGCCTACGGCCAGCTGACGGGCCGCCCCGCCGCCTGCCTGGGCACCCGCGCCGTCGGCGCGGCGAACCTCGCCATCGGGATCCATACCGCGACCGCCGATTCGACGCCCATGTTCGTCCTCGTCGGCCAGGTCAGCCGGAGCGTCCGGGGCCGCGAGGCCTTCCAGGAGGTCGACCTCGTCAACACGATCGGCCGGCTGGCGCGCTGGGCGGGCGAGATCGACGACCCGGCCGCGGCCGCGGCCATGCTGGAGGAGGCGGTCCGGGCGACCGTGGACGGCCGACCGGGTCCGGCCATGATCGTCCTGCCCGAGGACGTCCTGGAGCTGCCATTGCCCGACGGGACGCTTGCGCCCGTCGTCCGGCCGCGTCCCGAGGCGCCGTCGGCCGAGGACGTCCGCGCGGTCCTCCATCTGCTTGCCGCGGCCGAGCGGCCCGTGATCCTCGCCGGCGGCGGGGTGCTGCGAGCGCGTTGCTCGAACGACCTGGTCCGGTTCGCGGAGCTGCTGCACGTCCCGGTCGTGGCCGGGTGGCGACGCGGCGACGTGATCCCGAACGATCACCCCCTCTACCTTGGCATGACCGGGTTCGGCAGCCCGAGCGTGGTCCGAGAGCGGGTCGAGAACGCCGACGCGATGCTCGTGATCGGCTCGCGGCTGAGCGAGGTGGCGACCGGTGGCTACGTGGTGCCGCGGCCGGGCCAGCCCTGGATTCACGTGGACGTCGCTCCGCGCCTCGACGCGGCAGGCGGGATCCCTGCCCCGACGCGCGCGATCGAGGCGGACGCCCGGGCCTTCCTGCGAGCCGCGGTGGCACGCCTCAAGGACGCGGTCCTGGTTGCCGGGCCCCTGGAGCTGCGCGACGCGCACAACCGGGAGGACCGGGAGGCCTGGGAGGCGGCCACGGTCGTCGACCGCGGCACCTGGGACGGTCCGGGCATCCATCCGGGCCGGATCATCGCCGACCTGCAGCGGCTGCTGCCCGACGATGCGATCGTGACGACCGACGCCGGCTCGTTCGCGGGCTGGGCAGCTCGCGGTCTCCGCTTCCGGCGCCCGGGCACGTTCCTCGGCCCGACGTCGGGTGCCATGGGCTACGGGCTCCCGGCGGCCATTGCGGCAGCGCTCGTCCATCGCGAGCGGCGCGTGGTGGCGCTGGTCGGCGACGGCGGCATGGCGATGACCATGGCCGAGCTCGAGACCGCCGTCCGGGAGGATGCCCACGTGGTCGTGATCGTGTTCGACAACGAGCAGTACGGCATGATCCACGCCGAGCAGGTCGATGCCGGCAGCGAGACGACCCCGGGGACCACGCTCGGTCCCATCGACTTCGCGGCCGTCGCGCGCGCCTGCGGCGCGCGAGGGATCCGCGTGGACGGCGACGCGGGCTTCGAGCCGGCGCTCCGGACGGCGCTCGCGGCATCGGGCCCGAGCGTCATCCAGCTGACCCTCGACCGGCGGTGGATCTCGGTCGACCGACCGGCCGTGTCGTGACCGGCGCGGCTTGGGACGCGGCGGGTCTCCGCCTCCGGCATCGCGGCCGGGCGTGACCCGGCCGACGCTCCATCTCGTCCCCGAGGCCGCGTGGCGCGCCCACGATCCGGTCCGGCCGTACCTGCCCGCGGCGTGGGAGCAGGACGGGTTCATCCACTGCACCGACGGTGACGACGAGATGCTCGAGGTGGCCAACCGCTTCTACGCGGACGATCCGCGTCCGTTCCTGCTGCTCACGGTGGACCTCGACCAGAACGGCAGCCCGTGGCGGTTCGACGATCCCGGCCACCGGTATCCGCATCTCTACGGCCCGATCGACCCGGCTGCGGTGACCGAGGTGCGCCGGCTCGAGCGGGATGCGGCGGGCCGGTTCGAGGCGATCGTCCCGGTCTGACGGCGCGGGATCCCTGTCCGACGGCATTCGGCCCTGCGGCATCCGGCCCTGCGGCATCCGGCCCTGCGGCATCCGGCCCTGCCGGGGTCGTCCTCAGGCGACGGAGCCGGCGGCCCGGGGTCGCGGCTCGCCGCGCGGCAGGAGCCACCAGGCGAGCAGCGCGCTTGCCGCCGTGGCCGCGGTCGCGGCGGCCAGCGCCGCCGTCGGCCCGATCGCGAGCAGGGCGCCGCCCAGGGCGGCCCCGATGGGGTAGCCACTGAAGTTGAGCGCCATCGACACCGCGAACGCGCGGCCCATCCAGGCGGGATCGGTGCGCCGCTGGCGCAGGGTGAACAGGCTGACATCGAGCGGACCGTTGAGCAGTCCCTGGATCGCCATCGCCGCGAACAGCATCGGCAGGGTGGGTGAGAGCATCACGGCTCCCACCGTCACCGCCATCCCCGCCATCGGCCACACGAGCAGCGCCCGCTCGCGGCCCTGGGTCCGCCAGCGGCCCACGACCAGGGCGCCGATGCCGCCGGTGACGCCGGACACGGCGAACACGAGCCCGACGATGCTCTCCCCGAGGCCGAAGTCCTGGATGACCAGCACCGGAATCACGATGGTCACGATGCCCCAGCCGAGGTTGAGGATCGACAGCGAGACGCCCAGCGCCCGAAGGGTCGGGTGGCCGAGCGTGTAGCGGAGGCCCCGCCAGGCGTCGTCGAGCAGCCGCCCCGTCGTCGCGACGTCGCCCGGTGGGTCGGCGATCCCGAGGATCACCACGGCTGACATGCCGTACAGGACCGAGATCAGGAGCAGCGCTGCCGGCCCGCCGGCCACCTCCACGAGGATCCCGGCGACCGGTGGCCCGACCAGCGTGGCGAGCACGTAGCCGTTGGAGTCGAGCGCGTTGATGCGTTCCCAGAGCCGCCGCGGGACGATGATCGGGAACAGGGTCCGGAGCCCGACGTTGCTGAGCGGCGCCGTGAGGCTCGTGATCGCGACGATGGCCACGAGGATCGGCGGTGTGAGGGATCCGGCCAGGGCCAGCCCGGCGATCAGCAGGAGCGAGCCTGCGCCGACCAGCTGGTCCGCGATGATCAGCCGGGTGCGGCCGTGCCGGTCGAGCATGGCGCCCGCGATCGGGCTCAGGAGCATGCCGGGTGCGACGCTCGCGAAGGTGACGATCCCCGCCAGCGCCGGCGACCCGAACCGATCGAGCGAGAACAGCACGATGGCCACGCCGAGCATGCTGACGCCGATCCGGCTGATGGCCATCCCGAGCAGGATCCTGCCGATCGAGGGCACACGGAGGAGCGCACGATACGAGGGGACGGGGTCGGAGGCATGCATCCCTCCGACGCTATCAGACCGCGGTCGTGGCGGCGTTCAGGCTCGAGGCCGATGCCGCTGGCGGTCGGATGGCAGGTCGTCGACATCACGCGCCTGCCGGTCGAGGATCTGCTTGAACACCTTGCCCATGCCCGGGCGCATCAGCGCGCGGCGCTCGGCCGCCGCCTCATGGTCCCGGCGGCGCATCCGCGCGGCCTCGCGCGGGTCGATCCCGTCCTCGTCGCGCTCGTCCTCGCCAGGCTCGCCCCAGCCCGCCTCGGGCGCGTCCTCGTGCATCGCTGCATCCTCGCCCCACCGGCGCAGGCCGTCAACGGTCGAGAATCGGCAAGGCCGTCGGCCCATGCGGGCAGACGGCCGGCGTTCCTTGTGTGCCGGGGCCGGATGCAGTGCCGGCCCCAGCCGTTCGCGGCCGAGGGTTCACGACCTCGACCGCGCCAAGGTGCCGGCGCGAGTGTCACTCGATAGATTGCCCGCGCGCGGCCGCGTCAACGCGTTCGAGGCACCGCACGATGCGTCTTCGCTCGCAGTGATCCGGCGCAGCTCCATCCAGCGCCGTCGCGAGCCGTGCCCTGGGGCCGTTCGCATCGTCATGGTTCCGGCAGCCTCCCGGGACGCCCTCCGCGCGAGGAGGGGGTGGATGCCCCCATTATCAGACCCGCCGCAACCCCCTGTCGTGGCCAGCGGCGCGCGCCACGCGCCTCGTCGGCCGTCATCATGGACGGCATGACCGCCCGACTTCCCGCCCGCTCGGGTGCGGATGCCAGCCTCGCCTCGGCGTTGGCCGCCACCGGATGCCCCGTGTGCCGTGAGTGCGATCGGGCCGAGACGGGCTATCTCGACTCGATCCTCGCGGAGAGCGTCAACGACGTCCGGTTTCGCCAGGCGCTCGACGGCGCGCGTGGCTTCTGCGAGCGTCACTCGGTGGCCCTCCTGGCAGCCGACCGGCGAGCCACGGGCGGGCTCGGGGCGGCGATCCTGCTGTGGGCGACCCTGTCGATCCG
The DNA here is from genome assembly GCA_963841545.1 of uncultured Chloroflexia bacterium. Taxonomy (GTDB): domain Bacteria; phylum Chloroflexota; class Limnocylindria; order Limnocylindrales; family CSP1-4; genus CAIXZV01. The sequence continues at coordinate 812,005 of CAWJDE010000004.1, forward strand.
CGTCCGCGAGCTCGAGGCGGCCGCGGCGGCTGGGCGGCGCCGGCGTGGACGTCGGCTCGCGGAGGCCATGCGAGCGCCGGCGTGCCCGGCGTGCGCGCGGATCCGCGGCTCGGAGACGCGGTCGCTCGAGCGGCTGATCGCGCTTGCCGAGCAGCCGGTCTGGGGGGAGGCGATCGCCACGTCGCCGCTCTGCCTGCGGCACCTGACCGGGCTGCTCGCGGCGCACCCGGGGACGCCCGGCTGGGACGCGATCGAGGTGCGCCAGCTCGACCGGCTGCGCGACCTGCTCGGTCGTCTCGACGGCTACGCCTACACGTCGAGCCACGACCGCCGCCACCTCCAGACGGATGCCCAGCGCCGTGCGCCGGACGAGGCGGCCAGGCTGCTGGCCGGCGACCGGCGCGACCCGCACCGGCGCGGCTGATCCGGCCCCGCGAGCGGTTGCGACCTCACGCATCGTGCGCCCGACGGGCGGCGGGCACGTTCGTCCGCAGTGACCTCAGCCGCCCGACACGGCGGGGATGATGTGGACCTCGGCGCCGGCCCCCACCGGGGTCGGGAGCCGGGCCCGTTCGCCGTCGACGAACACGTTGAGGTGCGTGCGGATCACGGGTCCGGCATCGAGGACGCGGTTGGCGAACCCGGGGATCTGCCGGTCGAGGTCGGCGAGGATCTCGGCGACGGTGGCGCCCCGTGCCTCGAGCCGGCGCGGGGCGCCGGGGAACAGGGCGACGAGCGACCGGGGCAGGTGGACGACGGCCGGCGCCTCAGTCAACGAGCGCCGCCTCGACCGACCACACGGGCGGCAGGTGATCGGCGATCAGCGACCAGCTCCGGCCCTCGTCGGCCGATCCGTACAGCTGGCCCGTGCTGGTGCCGAAGTACACGCCCACCGGGTCCAGGCGGTCGACCGCCATCGCTTCGCGGAGGATGCCCAGGTACGCGTCCTGCTGCGGCAGCCCGTCCCCTGAGCGAACCCAGCTGTCGCCGCCGTCGTTCGTCCGCCACACGCCGAGGCTGGCGTCCGGGGCGTAGCGTCCGCGGTCGGCGCCGTTGAGCGGGATCGTCCACACGGTCATCGGGTCGCGAGGGTGGGCCGCCATGGGGAAGCCGAAGTCGGACGGGAGACTGCCGGTGATCTCGTCCCACTGGCGCCCGCCGTCGAGCGAGCGGTAGACGCCGCAGTGGTTCTGCTGGTAGAGGCGCTCGCCGCCGTCGGCCGCCAGCACGAGCTTGTGCACGCACTGACCGAACTCGGGGTACTTGTCGGGGTGGAAGTCGGCCCGTACCCCCTTGTTGCGCGTCTCCCAGGTGGCGCCGCCGTCGTGCGTCTCGAACGCGCCCACGGCCGAGATCCCGACCCACATCCGAGCGGTGTCGGTGGGGTGGGGGACGATCGAGTGGAGGCACAGCCCCCCGGCGCCCGGCTGCCATTCCGGCCGGGTGCGGTGGTTGGTCAGGCCGGCGACATGCTCCCAGGTCGCGCCGCCGTCGGCGCTGCGAAACAGGCCGGCCGGCTCGACGCCCGCGTAGAGCCCGCCGGGACCTGCGGTGACGTTCCAGACGGTGCGGATCGCCGGGCCGTCGTCGCCATAGGTGAGGCCCTCGCTCGAGTGCGTCCAGGTGTGTCCCAGATCCTCGCTCCGCCATACGGCGGGACCGAACCAGGGACTCCCGGCCGCCGCCAGCAGCGCCCCGCTGCCGGGCTCCACGGCGATGTCGTGGACGGGCCATCCCTCGCACGACGGCCCGCGCAGCGCCCAGCGGTGTCGGTCCACATCGCCGTCAAGGATGAACGCGCCCTTGGGGGTGCCGACGAGGAGAACGCATCGCTTGCTCATGTGGTCTCCGGCGCTCCAGGCGCCCCGGTCGGGACGCGTCGCCAAGCCTACGACAACCGGTCGTTTCGTCTACCGTGTCGGTGCGCCGCCTGTGGCCGGCGCACGGGAGGCGAGGTCGTTCGGAGGCTCGATGATCGCTGCGATGCTGCGCAGGCGCTGGTCGGCGGTGCCCACCGCCGTCGTCGTCACGCTGATCCCGGCAGCGGCGGCGCTCGACATCGTGGGCAGCATCCTCAACGGGCTGCTCAACCTGCCGACGTACCTCGACACCATCGGCACCTGCGTCGTCGCCATCGCCCTCGGGCCGTGGTGGGGCGCGCTTGCGGGCGTGCTCGCCAACATCGGCGGCGCCGTGTACTACGGGCCGACCAACATCCCGTTCGGGCTGGCCAACGCCCTGGCCGGCCTGCTCTGGGGCTACGGGGTGCGGTCGCTGCTGCTGGGTCGCAATCCGTACACCTACTTCGGGCTCAACGCCGTGGTCGGCGTCGCGGTGGGCGCGGTGGGGGCCCTGATCGCGCTGGTCGTGTTCGGCGGCACCACCGGGCACGCGTCGGATGCGATCACCGCGGCGCTGGTCCAGGCGGGTGAGACGCTCCGCGACGCGGTGCTCGGCTCGAGCGTGCTGACGTCGCTGGGGGACAAGATCATCGCCGGCTTCGTCGGGCTCGCGATCCTGCGGGCCCTGCCGGATTCGCTGACCGCGGACCTGCGCCTGCCGGCCGAGGTCGGGATGCGCTCGCTGCTGGTGGCGACCGCGGGCACGGTGGCCGGGGTGGCGGTGATCCTCGTGTACCTGCTGCTCCGGCCAGCCGGCTGACGGCCCGGGAGCGAGCCGGGTGCCAGCAGCCATGCCGGCCGCCATCGAGGTCCGCGATCTCAGCGTCAGGTATCGCGGAGCCGACCGGCCGGCGATCGACGCGCTGACGCTCGACGTCCGGCCGGGCGAGTGGCTCGGCATCGTCGGCCTGACCGGTGCCGGCAAGTCGACCCTGCTGCGCTGCCTCAACGGGATCGTGCCCGAGCTCGTGCCGGCCCGCGTCGAAGGCGCCGTCAGCGTCGCCGGCGTCGACGTTCGTGCCACGCCGGTGCGCGAGCTGGCGAGGCGGGTCGGGGTGGTGCTCGACGACCCGGACGCCCAGCTCAGCCGCCCGACGGTCGCCGAGGAGGTCGCGCTGGGCCTGGAGGCGGCGGCGATCCCGTGGGAGGCGATGGCCGAGCGGGTCGCCGGCACGCTCGAGGCCGTCGGTCTTGCCGGGCTCGAGGACAGGTCGCCGTCGACGCTGTCGGGCGGCGAGCAGCAGCGGCTGGTGATCGCCTGTGCCCTGGCGATGCGCCCGCGGGTCCTGCTGATGGACGAGCCGACCTCCAACCTCGACGCCGCCGGAACGTCGGCCCTGCTCGACGTCGTGCGGTCGCTCAACCGGGAGCAGGGGATGACGGTCGTGCTCGCCGAGCACGACGTGGAGCTGCTGGCCGAGCACGTGGACCGGATCGTGGTGCTCGATCGCGGCCGGCTGCGCATGGAGGGCAGCCCAGCGCAGGTGTTCAGCCGGCACGCCGAGCTCCGGGACCTCGGGCTGGGCGTCCCCCAGGTGACCGAGGTTGCGGCGGCCGTCACCGGCGGCGCGGGCGCGCCGCCCGACCTTCCCGTCACCGTCGAGGGCGCGGTGGCCTGGCTCGGGGGCCGGCGATGAGCGCGGGGCCCGGAGCGGATCCTGCCGTCTCGCTCCGGGACGTCCGGTTCCGGTTCGATCCCGGCGCGCCGCCCGCGCTCGACGGCGTGCGCCTCGCCGTCGCGCGCGGGGAGGTGCTGGGCATCGGCGGGCGGAACGGGTCGGGCAAGACCACTCTGGCCAGGATCGTGGCGGGCCTGCTCCGACCCCAGGCGGGGACGGTGGTCGTCGACGGTGTCGAAACGGCGGGGCACGGGGTTCGCGAGCTGGCATCCCACGTCGCGTTCGCCTTCCAGAACCCAGGTCACCAGCTGTTCGCGTCGACCGTCCGGGCCGAGCTCGCGTTCGGCCCCAGGAACCTGGGCGTCGCCCCCGTCGAGGTCGACGCGCGCGTGGGAGCGGTGGCCGCGGAGCTCGGGCTCGAGGACGTCCTCGACGCGCATCCCCGGCGGCTCGGGCTCGCGCAGCGCAAGCTCGTGTCGATCGGGTCGGTGGTCACGATGCGGACGCCGGTGCTGGTCCTCGACGAGCCGACCACCGGCCAGGACCACCGCACCGTGGCGGTCCTCGCGGGCCTCCTGGGCAGGCTCCGCGCGGCCGGCACGACGGTCCTCGTCGTCGCTCACGACACGGCCTTCCTGGCCGAGGTCGCGGAGCGCCTCGTGGTCCTCGACGCGGGCCGGGTGATCGGGGATGCGCCGCCGCGCGCGGTGTTCGCCGACGCCTCCCTGATGGCACGGGCGCGGCTCGTCGCGCCGCAGGTCACCCGGCTCTGGGAGCGACTGGCGGCCGCCGGGCGGACGGCCGGTGTGCCGGCGCTGACGGTGCCGGAGCTGGTCGAGGCGCTGGCGCCGCCGGGATCGGCCGGCAGCCGGGAGCGACGCGGGTGAGCCGCGCGTCCTGGCTCCATCGGATGAGCCCGGTCCCCAAGCTCGCCTGGCTGGTCGCGGTGGTGGGCACGGCGTTCGCGACCTACCACCCGGTGCCGTTGCTGCTCGTGACCGCCCTCGGGCTGAGCGCCGGACTGCGCTCGGGGCTGTCGCGACCGGTCGCCCGCAGCCTCCTCGTCGTGGCGCCCCTGGCGGCGTCGATCGTCGTCGTGCAGTCCACGGCACCCGGGATCTGCGGCGTCTGCACCCCGGCCGCCACCCTTGGGCCGCTCACGATCCACCAGGAGGGCCTCGCCCGGGCGCTGTCGCTGATCGCCCGGGTGCTCGCGATGGACGTGGTCGCGGTCGTCGTGTTCGCCTCGACCGAGCCCGCGGACCTGGTCGCCGCCCTGGTCCGGCTGCGGGTTCCCTACGCGCTCGCGTTCATGCTGTCGATGACGCTCGAGCTGGTCCCGGTCACGCGCCGGGAGATCGGGCTCGTGCTGGCAGCCCAGCGCGCGCGCGGCATGCGCGGGTCGGGGTTCGGCGCGCTCGTCCCGAGCTTCGTGCCCGTGTTCGCGGGCACCTTCGAGCGCATGCAGCAGCTCGCCATCAGCCTCGAGTCGCGCGGCTTCGGGGCATCTGGGCCGCGGACGTCGTACCGGCGGATCCGGTTCGGGGCGCGCGATCGGGTGGTGTCGGCGCTGGCCGCCGTGGCCGGGGTGGCCGGGGTGGCGGCCGGCCTCACCGTGTGGGGTGCGGCGCAGGTGCCCGTCGTCGCCGTGCCGGGCGGGGTCGCGCTGGCGATCTTCGTTGCGGCGGCGCTCGGGTTCGTGGGCGTGGTGCTCGCGTCGGTGCGGACGATCGCCCGGATCTGAGCGCACGAGGACCGCGGACCCGTCGGCGACGGGGAAGGGCTCAGGCCAGGTCCCGCTCCTGCGCGAGGGCTCAGGCAGGTCCCGCTCCTGCGCGAGGGCGCCCTCGATCAGCGCCTCGCGTCGCACGTTGGCTCAGGCCAGATCCCGCTCCTGCGCGAGGGCGCCCTCGATCAGCGCCTCGCGTCGCACGTGCAGGCCCCACTCGAGCCCGGCCGGGTACCAGTGCGGACGCAGCTGGCGCAGGATCGCGGGGTGGAGCGAGCCCAGCTCGCGACGGCCGAGGTCGCGCGACGCCGTGAGCGCGGGCGGATCGTAGACGCGCCGGCCCGCGCGGAATACGGGGACCAGCAGCTCGCGTGGGGTCCAGGCGGGATCGATCGTGAGCCGGTGATGGGCATCCACCGGGTCGACGATCACGCGCGATCCGTCGAGCTCGGCGAGCTCATCGTGGATCATGTCGGCGCGGGCGGTCCCGTCGGCATCGTGGAAGCGGCGGACGGCGAGCTGTCCCGGGACGGTGATCTTGGCCGTGTCGGCGCTGACCTTGACCGGGGTGCGCCAGGGCTCGCGGTCGCCGCTCCGGATGGCCGTGAGCTTGTACACCCCGCCCAGCGCGGGCTGGTCGTAGCAGGTCACCAGCTTCGTCCCGACGCCCCACGAATCGATCCGCGCGCCCTGCGCCTGGAGCGACTCCATCGTCTCGGGGTCGAGGTCGTTGGAGGCGACGATCCGGACGTCGGAGAAGCCGGCCTCGTCGAGCATCTCGCGCGCCCGGATGGAAAGGTAGGCAAGGTCCCCGGAGTCGAGCCGGATCCCGGCCAGCCGCTGACCGCGCTCCTGCATCCGGCGGCCGGTCTGGATCGCGTGCGCGACGCCCTGCTCGGTGTCGAACGTGTCGACCAGCAGCACGGCGTTGCCGGGCATGACCTCGGCCCAGGCGTCGAATGCGGCCTGCTCGTCGGCGAACGAGAGCACCCAGGAGTGCGCGTGGGTGCCCAGCACGGGGATCCCGAACACACGCCCGGCCAGGACGTTCGAGGTGCCGCTGCAACCGCCGAGGAACGCCGATCGGGAGGCCGTGAGGCCGCCGTCGGGGCCCTGGGCGCGGCGAAGCCCGAACTCCATCACCGGCGCACCGCCGGCGGCCAGCACCACGTGGGCGGCCTTGGTCGCCGCCAGCGTCGGGAAGTTGACGAGGTTGAGGAGGGCCGTCTCGAGCAGCTGGGCCTGGAGCAGCGGCCCGCGGACCCGGACCAGCGGCTCGTGGGGGAACACCGCCGTGCCCTCGGGCATCGCGTCGAGGTCCACGGTCAGCCGGAGGCGGGCGAGGTGCTCCAGGAAGGCGGGCTCGAACAGCGGCCGGTCGTCGCCGCCCCGGAGCGCCTCGAGGTGAGCGAGCTCGGGCGCCGTGAACCGGTAGGCCTCGAGGTACGCGATCACGCCGTCCAGGCCCGCCGCGAGGGTGAACCCGCCGCCGAACGGCGCATGCCGGAAGAACAGGGTGAAGATCGCCTCCTCGTCGGTCCGGCCCAGCTTCCAGTAGCCGGCGGCCATGGTCAGCTCGTACAGGTCGGTCATGCTGGCGGGCGGCGCCTGCACCGCGGGGCCGGCCGGTGCTGGCTCGGTCATGGCTTGCGGCTCTCCCTCCGGGGTCGGTCGGTCTCCGCCGGGCGAGCCGCGCTCCGGGTCGGACCGCCGCGGGTGCGAGGTCGGGTGCCTCGATTGTGCCCCCGATCGGCATCGGTGAGACGGGCCGGGCCGCGACGCCTGAGCCTGCGCACCAGGACGCGGGAAGCCGGGCCGGCCGATCTGCCGCATGGCATCATCGGCCCCATGTCGACGACGATGCCGCCCGATGCCGCCGAGGTCGCCCGCCGGGTCCGGGTCCTGGGCGGGATCCCCTGGCGCCGCCTGTTCGGCTACCTGCGGCCGGATCTGAAGCCGTTCGGGCTGGCCGTGCTGGGCCTGCTGCTGGGCTCGGGCCTGGCGCTGGCCGTCCCGCTGGTGGTGGCCGGGATGGTCACGGTGGTGGTCAGCGGGGGCGACGCGGAGGGCCTCAACCGGCTGATCGCCGGGCTGGTCGTGCTGTTCCTCGCCCAGGCGCTGGGCGGCTTCGTCCAGGGCTACCTGCTGGGCGTGGTCGGGGAGCGGATCGTCGCCCGGATGCGGGCCGAGCTGTTCGCGAGCCTCGTCAACCTGTCGCTCGACTTCCACGGCCGGAGCCGGGTGGGGGAGCTGGTGTCGCGTCTCTCGAGCGACGTGACCCTGGTGCGCACGATGCTGACCCAGACCGTCACCACCCTGCTGTCGAACCTGATCGGGCTGATCGGGGCGATCGTGATCCTGTTCACGCTCAGCCCGACCCTGCTCGCGGTCGCGCTGGTCCTCGCCCCGACGCTCCTCGTCGTCGCGATCGTGTTCGGGCGCCCGCTCCAGCGGGTGAGCACCGAGGTCCAGGACTCGATCGCGCGGAGCACCTCGACCGCCGAGCAGGCGCTGGGCGGGATCCGCGTGGTCAAGAGCTACGTGCGGGAGCGCTACGAGATCGATCGCTACGGGGGCGACCTGCGCGACGTGGTGGCCCGTGGCTCGCGGCTCGCCCTGTGGCGGGCGGGCTTCGGCGCCGCCATGGGCTTCCTCGGGTTCAGCGCCGTGGCCGTGCTGCTGTGGTACACGGGCCACCAGGTCATCGAGGGCAAGCTCGCGATCGGAACGCTGACCGGGTTCCTGCTGTACGGCGTCACCATCGGCGCGAGCCTGGCCACGATCGCGAGCCTGTACGGCCAGTTCCGCGAGGGCACCGGTGCCATCGCCCGGGTGTTCGAGATCATCGACATGCAGCCGACGGTGGTGGACTCGCCCTCGGCGACCCCGATCGGGCCGGTGACCGGACGGCTCGAGTTCGACGGCGTCAGCTTCGCCTACGACGGCGACCGGGCGGTGCTGCGCGACATCGACCTTGCGGTTCCGCCGGGCGAGGTCCTGGCCCTGGTCGGTCCGTCGGGGTCGGGGAAGACGACCCTCGTCGCGCTGATCCCGCGGCTGTGGGACGTCACCCGTGGCACGATCCGGGTGGACGGCGTCGACGTGCGCGACGTCACGGTCGACAGCCTGCGCGCCCAGATCGGCCTCGTCCCGCAGGAGGCGACGTTGTTCGGTGGCACGGTGCGCGAGAACATCCGCTACGGGCGGCTCGACGCGACCGAGGCCGACATCGAGGCGGCCGCCCGCGCCGCAAACGCCCACGACTTCGTGACGGCACTGCCCGACGGCTACGAGAGCATCGTCGGCGACCGCGGATCGCGCCTCTCGGGCGGCCAGCGCCAGCGGATCGCGATCGCCCGGGCGATCCTCAAGGACCCGCCGATCCTGCTGCTCGACGAGGCGACGAGCTCGCTCGACAACGAATCCGAGCGGCTGGTCCAGGAGGCGCTGGACCGGCTGATGCAGGGCCGGACGACGATCATCGTCGCGCATCGCCTCTCGACGATCCGGGCCGCGTTCCGGATCGCGGTGCTCGACGACGGCTGGCTCGTGGAGCTCGGCACCCATGAGGAGCTGCTGGCCCGCGACGGGCTGTACGCCCGCCTCTACCGCCTCCAGTTCACGCTGCCCAACGGCGCGGCGGCGGTTCCGGCCGGACTCGCGGGCGGAGGGTAGACTGCGGCTCCCAGCCAGCCCAGGGGAGCCAGGTGGTCGACGAAGCCTTCGAGGGGTTCACGCCCGAGGCCATCCAGTTCATGGCCGATCTCGCCCTGAACAACGACCGCGACTGGTTCCAGCCGCGCAAGGCGGCGTTCGAGGCGCTGGTGAAGCTGCCGATGGAGCGGCTGATGGTGGCGCTCGACGACCGGTTCCGGGCGCGGGGGATCCCGCTCCACGCCGATCCCAGGCGCTCGCCCTTCCGCATCTACCGTGACACGCGCTTCAGCCGCGACAAGTCGCCGTACAAGACCCATCTCGGTGCGAGCTTCCCATGGGTGGAACCGCCGCCGGGCGGACCCGCGCCCGCACCGCCGCCCGAGGACGGGCGCCACACGGGTGGTGGCTACTTCAACTTCCAGCCGGGCGAGATGTACGCGGGCGGCGGGATGTGGATGCCGTCGAAGCCGAGGCTCGATGCATTCCGGCGGGCCGTCATCGAGGATCCGGACGGCGTCACGGCGGTGCTCGAGGAGCCGGCGTTCGTCGCCTGGTTCGGTGGCACCCACAGCCACGAGGACCTCAAGCGGGTCCCGGCGGGCTTCCCGGCCGACCACCCGCACGCCGACCTCCTGCGCCGGAAGGACGTGGTGTTCGGCCGCCGGCTGTCCGATGCCGACGTGTGCTCGGCGAGCCTGCCGGACCTGCTCGTCGACGGCTACGCGACGGCCGTGCCCGTGCTGCGGTTCCTGGCTGGGCTCGGCTGAGCGCGCCGTGACCGGCGTGCCGGGGGGGCGGCGCCGATCGGGACCCACCCGACGGGCAGGCCCGCTCCCCGCGTTCGGGCTGCTGCTGGCCGTCGTTCTCGTCGTCGCCGCCTGCGAAGCCGCACCCGGGCCCACGCCGACCATCGCCCCGGTCGTCACCGACGGGCCCGCGGCGACGGCCTCGGGCAGCCCGACCCCGCCGCCCGAGCCCGGTCGCGAGATCTTCGGCTTCGTCCCCTACTGGGAGATGGACGCGGGGATCGCCGACCACCTCGCGGCGACGCCCCTCACCACCCTTGCCCTGTTCAGCGTCACCCACACGGCCAAGGGCGCGATCAACGCCGGCCAGGGGGGCTACCAGGCGATCACGGGCGCGATCGGCAGGCAGCTCATCCGCGAGGCGCACGAGCGTGGCACCCGGGTCGAGCTCGTGTACACCAGCTTCGGGACCGCCCGCAACCGGCGGCTGCTCGAGCACGCGTCGCTCCAGGCGGCGGTGACGGCCTCGCTGGTCGCGCTTGCCGACGACCTCGGCGTCGACGGCATCGACGTCGACGTCGAGAGCCTCGATCCGCTCCTCGTCCCGGCCTACGGCGAGTTCGTGGGCGGCCTGCGGACGGCCCTGCGGGCGGCCGGGCCGGAGCGTCAGCTGTCGGTCGCCACGACCGCGAACACGATCGGGGCGGCGATGGCGCTGGCGGCGGTCGAGGCCGGCGTCGACCGGGTGTTCATGATGGCCTACAACTACCGGACGGCCGGATCCTCGCCCGGCGCGACGACCCCGATCGCCCGGCGGGACGGCAGCGAGAAGGATCTGACCTGGTCGCTCGACCTGTACGCGGCGCTCGGGGTACCGCCGGAGCGGACCATCCTGGGCCTGCCGCTGTACGGCTACGCCTGGCCCGTCAGCGAACCCGCGATCGGCGCACCCGAGACCGGGCAGGGTGTCGCCTGGATCCCGGAGCATCACCTGGACCTGCTCGGCGATCCCGCGGCGTCGCCGCTCCACGATGACGTCGAGTCGGTCGACGTCTATCTCATCGGCTCGGATGGACGTCTCGGACCGCCGGCGACGCCCGCTTCGTCTTCGCCGGTTACGCCCGCTTCGTCATCGCCGGCTCCGGTGGGCTCGCGGGCATCGAGCTTCGGGACCGCCACGCCCGGGCCGTCGGGAACCGACTCGCAGGTGACCTGGCAGGCGGTCTACGTCGACTCGCCCCGGACGCTGGCGGCCAAGATCGGGCTCGGCCTCGAGCGCGGCTTCGCCGGCGTGGGGTTCTGGGCGATCGGATACGAGCGCGGCCTCCCCGGCTACACCGGCCTGATGCGCGACTTCGCCGCGGGCGCCGACCTGCCCTGAGGTCGATCTCGGGTCTTCCCCGGTGCCCTATGCTGAGCCGAACGGGAGGACGCGGGTCACGGCCGAGCGCCGGCGACCTCCGTCGTGAGGGAGACGAACCATGGCGGACGGCATCAGCTCCGGGCGGCTGTGCGAGGACGCGATGCGAGCCTTCGATCGCCTGTGCACGATCGAGCGGACCGCCGACGCAGCCCGCCTCGATCTGACTCCGCGTCAGCGCCACCGGCGGCGGCTGCTCGAGCAGCGGGTGAGCGCCGACGAATGGCTGGTGCCGTCGCAGCTGGCGGCCACGGTGCGGGAGCTGGTCGCGACGGCCGACCGGATCGACGATCCGACGCTCGCGCTGGTGTGGACGGACCATCTGCCGGTCGCCGTCCTGTCGGTCATCGAGCGGCGCAGCCTGATCCGTCGTCTCGCCGATCACGACGTCCTGCTCAACGGCGGCTGACGCACCCGCTGGCAGGACGCCGTCGAGCCGAGAGTCGGCGATCGACGCTAGCGGACCGAGAACGTCGCGGCGAACTGGGCCGCGATGGCACGATCGGCGGCGGTCGTCGCGGTGTCGGTTCGGAGCTCGACCCAGTAGACGTACCCGGCCCTGACGGCGAAATAGATGATCCAGTGGTGCCTCGCGCCCTGGTACTTGCCCGTCAGCTCGACCACCCTCGCGCGGTTCGTGCCCAGCTTCGCGGTCTTGTTCGAATGGACCTTGACCGCGCTGAACCCGGTGACATCCGAGGGCCGTCGCATCAGCAGGCTCGAGAACTGGTTGAGGCTGAAGCCGTGGGCGGAGAAGCGATAGGCGTAGACGGTGCGCGCGTCGAAGCCGTAGTACGCGTCGAGGAACTTCTTGTTGCCCGGCTTGACCTCCCAGTCGTCGGGTGACGCGATGCGGTAGTGGTAGAGCTTCGAGGTGTGCAGCGTCCACAGCTGCCCGATGTCGGGGATCGGGACGTCGGAGCCCACGCCGGAGAGCGTGAGGTCAAGCCGCGTCGTGCCGTGCACGGTCTTCCTCGCGAGCACCTGGGTCCACGTCGCGCCCAACGAGATGACGACGGGTGTGCCGTCCTCGAGCGTCCAGGCATCGGCCGTCGGGGCGACCTTCGAGACGGCCTTGGTCGGCAGGTGGAGGGCGGCCGCGAGGATCGGCGGCGGCGGGATCGACAGGTGATGGAGCGCCTGTCCGTCACGGGTCTCGATGCCCAGATCCCGGGCCTCGGCCGTGAGCAGGCGGATGGCCGCGGCGAGGTCGTCCCCGGGTGACGGCCCGGCTGCGAACCACAGACCGTAGGTCGAGCGGTAGAGCGAGACGCCGTCGTTGACCAGGTTGTCCTTCGACGTCTTGCCGCCGGTGCGGTGCGTGGCGACCAGGTGCGAGCGGCGACCGTTGAGGTCCAGGGTGCCGCTGGTGATCGTGGTCGTGGACCCGATCCGGCTCGAGCCAGCGACCGCCATCGTCGCGGAGAACGTCGCATCGGCCAGCACGCGCGAGAACGACGCCGGGACGTCGGCGGCCGCCGGCGTGGCGGTCGCCACTGGCCCGGGCGTCCCTGCCGCCACGCTCGCCCCGGGCGACGACGGCGCGACCGTGCCGGATCCGGTGGGCGCGACGGTTGCCGGACCTCGCGTGGGGGCCGTGTCACCGCACGCCGCGACGAGGAACACCGCGGCGATCGCCAGTGCCGGGATGCGATGGCTGCTCACGTGCTCCCTCCGATTCCGGGTGTGCATCCGCGCCCATCCTATCGGCAGGCGAGCGGGCGAGGCAGTGCGGCACCCATCCACGCCGACCCCGGGCGCCGACCCGGCGTCAGCCCGTGCGCCCTCAGGCCGGGGGGCCGGCGAATCCGACCGAGAGGTAGCCGACCGTGCGCCCGGTCGGGCCGCCCGCATCGGCCGAGGTCGCCGCGGCGAGCCGGGTGGCCCGGGTGGCCCCGGCTGCACGGAGCGCGGCCAGCCCGACCACGGTCGGCTCGATGCCGCACATGCCGCAGGCGAGCGCGGGGATCCGCTCCTCGACCAGGCGGCGCTCGGTGGCCGCGATGGCCACCGGGTCGAGCCCCAGGATCGACGGCAGCAGCGTGCCGGTCACCCGCACGGCATCCCGGTGCGAGGGGTAATGGGCGAGGTCGGTGCTGATCGCGAGCACGACGCGCCGCCCGGGCCGATCCAGGGCCGCGACCAGGCGCCCGAGGCGCTCGCCCGCGTCGACCGCTGCCGGACCCGTCCCCGTCGAGACGGCCAGCGGCACGATCCGCACATCCGGCGCGACGGCCCGGAGCAGCGGCAGCTGGACCTCGATCGAGTGCTCGCGGAGGTGGGCGCCCGGACGCTCGTGAAATGGGGGACCGAGATCGCCGATCGCCCCACCCACCTCGTCGTCCACGCGAACCTCGCCCAGCGGCGTGCGCCAGGCGCCTTCGGGCCAGATGCCCACGCCCTCCAGCCACGCCGAATGGTTCGTCCCCAGCACGACGACGGTCCCGTGATCGCGGACCGCGTCAGCGAGCCACCGCCAGCCGGTCGCGGCGACCCCACCGGACCACTCGAGGCCGGCGTGCGGCACGAGCAGCCCGCAGCGGCTGCCCGCGGGGATGGCCTCGGGCGCCCGGTCCGCCTCCCCGGGCAGGGGCCGGCCCGCCGGGTCGAGGAGGCCCGCGACCAGGTCCCGCAGGACCACCGGGTCCGACGGGTAGAAGGAGCCCGCGACCGCCGGCTCGCGGATCATGCCGTGGTCGGCCGGGCCACCCCGACCCCGGCCACTTCGACCCCGGCCAGCCCCACCCCGGCCAGCGCGCGACCGCAGCCCGGGCAGCCGCCGTCGACCAGGTGGGTCCGCACCCGGTACCCGGCCCGCTCGATGAGCGCCGTCCCGCAGCGGGGGCAGGTGGTGTCCTCGAGGCCCAGCTCCGGCGCGTTGCCCACGTACACGTGGTCGAGGCCGGCCGCGTGACCGATGTCGGCCGCCAGGCGCAGCGTCGCCGACGGCGTCGAGGGGACTGCGCGCATCCGGAAGGCGGGATGGAAGCGGCTGATGTGCCAGGGCGTCTCGGGACCGAGGGTCGCAGCGATCCACCCGGCGATCGCGCGCAGCTCGCCCGGGTCGTCGTTGTGACCGGGGATGACGAGCGTGGTCAGCTCCAGCCAGATCCCCGCCATCCGCATCGCGACGATGGCGTCGAGGACCGGCGCCAGCCGCGCGCCGCAGCGGCGCCGGTAGAAGGCGTCGTCGAGCGACTTGAGGTCGATGTTGGCGGCATCGATCACGGTCGCCAGCAGCGCCACCGCCTCCGGCGTCGCGTAGCCGTCGCTGATCCACAGGTTGCGCAGCCCGGCACGGTGCGCGAGGCCGCCGACGTCGAGGGCGTACTCGAGGAACACGGTCGGCTCGACGTAGGTGAAGGCGACCGCATCGGCGCCCCGGGCCAGCGCGGCGCTCACCACCGCGTCGGGCGTGGTCGGCCGAGTCGGCAGGTCGAGCCCGAGCCTCGGTCCCTGGGCGATCTCCCAGTTCTGGCAGAAGTCGCAGTGGAACGGGCACCCGGGCGTCGCGATCGACCAGGCCGTGGAGCCGGGGGCGACGTGGTACAGCGGCTTCTTCTCGATCGGATCGAGGGACGCTGCGACGAGCTCGCCGTACGCGAGGCTGAGCAACCGGCCATCACGGTTGGCCCGCACGCCGCAGATGCCGGTCCGGCCGGGGCGCACGAGGCAGCGGTGCGCGCAGACGGCACATCGCACGGCGCCGTCGGGCAGGGTGGTGGCGAGACGGGTCGCGGGTGGTTCGGCGGCAGGCGGGATCGGCGGCGGCATGGCCTTCGCGATCGAGTGTGGTCCGCGGCCCGGCCCGGCCACCAGTGCCAGCCGGTCCGGTTTCGGGCCCTGTTGCCCTCGTCACGGACGCTCGGGGCGACGACGATCGGTTCGAGCCTGCCGTCGAGCAGGATCGAGGAGTTGGCCTGATGCCCACCACCATCGCCGTGAAGGTCGCGCGGCCGGACCCGGTGATGCTGCCCGAGGCGGCCCGGCGGGGCCTGCTGGACCTCGCCCGCACGGCGGTCGCGGTCGCGGCGCGTGCCCTGCCGCCGGATGCCCTGACCCGGAGCGCCGCGGCCATCCGTGGGATCGATCGGTGCGGCGCGGCGTTCGTGACCCTGACCCGGGATGGCGTCCTGCGCGGCTGCATGGGCATGCTCGACCCGGACCGGCCGCTCGCCGAGTCGGTGATCGAGGCGGCGGCCTGCGCGACTCGCGCCGATCCGCGGTTCGAACCGGTGGAGCCGGCGGAGGTCGCGGCGCTCGAGATCGGGGTCTCGGTCCTGGGCCCCATGGTCAGGATCGCGGATCCGTTGTCGTTCCGGCTGGGCGTGGACGGGATCGTGGTCGAGCGGCACGGGCGGCGTGGGCTGCTGCTGCCCGAGGTCGCGGCGATGGTCGGCGACCGGGTCGAGATGCTCGAGATCGCCTGTCGCAAGGCCGCGCTGCCGCCGGCGGCATGGCGCGACCCGGGGACCGCGGTGTACGTCTTCCGGACCGAGCGGCTCGCGGGCCCGGCGACGGCGGATGCGGCGGCCGACGTCGCGCCCGACGCGGTCGCCCGGACGCCCGTCGAAGCGATCGCGTCGACCGAGCCCGCCCAGCCCGGTTCCGCGGGCGATCCGAACCGGCGACCGTGAGCCGGGCGCCGCGCGCCTGACGGCCGCCGGGCAACCACGAGCGAGGAGCAGGACGTGCGAGCGCTGGTCGTCTACGAGTCGATGTTCGGCAATACGCAGGCCATCGCGCGGGCGATCGCCGCCGGGATCGCGACGCGTCTCGAGGTCGAGGTCCTCGAGGTGGATGACGCGCCCGCGGCGCTGCCACCGGGGGTGGGGCTGCTGGTGGTCGGCGGGCCGACGCACGCTCACGGCATGACGAAGCCCGAGTCCCGGGCCGACGCCGGCCGCCGGGCCGGTGGGCGCCTGGTCTCGCGGGGCATCGGGCTGCGCGAGTGGCTGACCGGGCTCCAGCGGCCGGTGCGACCCGTGGCCGCGGCGGTGTTCGACACCCGGATCAAGGGGCCCGGCCTGCTGTGGGGCTCCGCCGCCAAGGCTGCGACGAGCCTCGTTGCTCGCTCATGCTCGCTGATTCGCGGGCCGGAGAGCTTCCTCGTCGACGGTCCCACCGGCCCGCTGTTCGACCGGCTGCTGCCTGCCGAGGCGGAGCGCGCCCGGGCCTGGGGCGCCGAGACCGCCGCGCTCGCAGCAGCGTCCCCGGCGGCGCGAGGCGGGTAGCCGCGACGGTCCTGCGGTGAGCCGCGATCAGTCGCGGAGCAGCGGGAGCACGTCCTCGACCAGGACGTAGTCGACGGCTTCGCGGTACAGGTCGGCGACCGGACGGGAGTCGGAGGGGTGATGCTGGGCGGTGAGCAGGCCGTAGGCGAGACGCATGGCTGGTGGCTCCTGACGGTGGGGACGGAGCGTACCGCCCAGCTGGCGCTCCGGACGGTATCGTGCCCTGATGACGGTGCGAGGATCGATCGGGTCGCGATCCCGGGCGCGAGCCCGCACCGGGCGGGCGGGGTAGGGGATGCGATCGCGCCAGCCCATGGTGCTCGAGCCGCTGACCCGGGAGCAGATCCTGGTCACCGCCGGGGTGATGTCCGCGGTCGCGGTCGCCGCGCTCGACACCACGGTCGTGGGCACGGCGATGCCGACGATCATCGGCCAGCTGGGCGGCCTGTCCGAGTACGCCTGGGTGTTCAGCGCGTACCTGCTCGCGTCGACGACGACGGTCCCCCTGTACTCGCGCCTGGCCGACATCTACGGGCGCAAGCCGGTGTTCCTGTTCGGGCTGGCGCTGTTCGTGGCGGGCTCGGCGCTGTGCGGCCTGTCGGGCTCGATGGTCGAGCTGATCGCCTTCCGGACGATCCAGGGTCTCGGGGCCGGCGCCGTGCAGCCGATCTCGTTCACGATCGCGGGCGACATCTTCTCGCCCGCGCGACGGGCACGGATGCAGGGGTTCTTCTCCGGCGTCTGGGGCGTGTCCGCCATCGTGGGCCCCGCGCTCGGTGGCCTGATCACGAGCACCGTCGGCTGGCCGTGGGTGTTCGCGATCAACATCCCCGTCGGGCTGGTGGCCGGGTCGATCATCTGGTTCACGTTCCGGGAGCGGTTCGAGCGCCGCCCGCATCGCATCGATTGGAGTGGCGCGGCGCTGCTGACGGGATCGATCGTGCTGCTCCTGTTCGCGGTGTCCGAGGGCGGCGACCTGTTCGGGTGGATCTCGCCGATCGTGGTCGGGATGGTGGCGGCGTCGGCGGTGCTCCTGGTCGGGTTCGCCCGCCACGCACGACGGACACCCGAGCCGCTGATGGACCTCGATCTGCTGGCGGCTCCGATCATCCGGGCGGGCCTCGGCGTCGGCACCCTTGCGGGCGTGGTCATGTTCGGCATCACGACCTACGTGCCACCGATGGTCCAGGGCGTGCACCGGGGGACGCCCGTCGAGGCCGGCGCGGCGGTGGCCGCGATGTCGATCGGATGGCCCGTCGCCTCGGTCATCGCGGGGCGGCTGCTGATCCACGTCGGGGCGCGGCCGTTGGTGCTGGCCGGCACCCTCCTGCTCGTGGTGGGCACGCTGCTCACGACCCAGCTCGAGCGGTTCGACGCCCTGTGGTATGCGATGGCGGCGTGTGCGGTCACGGGCGTGGGGATGGGGCTCTCGTCGACCACGATCCTGGTCGTGGTCCAGGGCGCCGTGGCCTGGCAGCGCCGGGCGGTGGCCACGGGGCTCGTCCAGTTCAGCCGGACCATCGGCGGGGCGGTGGGCGTGGGCGTGATGGGTGGTCTGCTGACCGCGTTCGTCGGCGGCGCCTCGTCGGCGATCCTCGATCCGATCTCGCGCGGCCAGCTGCCGCCGGCCACGCTGGACGCTGGACGCGCCTCGCTGGCGGCCGGACTGGGCGTGATCTACTGGCTGATGGTGCTGACCGCCGTCGCGGCGCTGGTGGTCGCCATCCGCTCGATGCCCGACGTGACGCTCGGTCACGAGATCGACGGAGCGGAGCCGGTGCCTCGGGCCGGGTAGGCACGAGTCTCGCAGCCCTGGGCCGCACCGCGGTCCGGAGGGCGGGGAGGCCCGCGGTGCGGTGCCCCGCGGTCAGGTGCCTGCGGTGCGGTGCCCGCGGTCAGGTGCCCGCGGTCACGCAGCAGAAGGCTCGGCCGCACCTCCGGCCAGGTAGCCGCCCAGGACGATGGTCCAGATCACCACCGGGTAGACGATCCAGCGCTCGATGCCACCGACACCCATGGCGGCCATCGGGTGCGCATCGCCCAGGAACAGGTACGAGAGGAGGACCCCGAGCGTCACCGCCCCGAGCCCTGCCGTCAGGATGCGCATCGGGCCGGCCGTCACCCGCGACGACAGGAGCGCGGCCACCCCTCCGGCCACGAACGTGACCATCGCGCAGATGGCGTGCGGAGCGCCCGTGTTGCCGGGGAACACACCCACGCCGAAGGCGGCGACGCCCAGCACGGCAATCGGGATCGATACGGAGCGCAGGCCAAAGGCCCGCTGGACGAACCAGGCGGCGGCCGTCACGAGCACGCCGATGAGCACCATCGAGCCGTCGAAGATGGCAGCCGATGGCTGGACGACGAGCCCTTCCGGGGGCCGTGTTCCGCCGAGATCGCTGATCTCGTTGGCGCCCGTCGAGTACGTGCCCGGGTACAGCGCTTCGGCGCTGATGATCCCGAGCAGGATCACGCCCCCCGCGATCGCGAGCAGCGTGCCGGCGGCCATGCGGTCCATCGTCCTCGCACGCGCGGCGACCGCCGGCCAGCTCCGGATTGCAGGCATCGAGCGCGTGGCCATCGCGGACCTCCAACGAACCGGGACGCCCGACAGGAGCGAGTATCGCCGCGATCCGGCCACCGGACAGTGGACAGCGGTCCGGTTTCGGGATGCCGTTCCGCCCGGCGATCGCGGGATCCGGCTGGGCGGCGGCTGCCCGGGCGACGGCCGCCTCTGCGACGAGCCTCGATCCTGCGGCGGGGCCAAGATCCTGCGGCGGCCTCGATCCGGCGGTGGGGCCCCGATCCTGCGGCGGCCTCGATCCGGCGGTGGGGCCCCGATCCTGCGGCGGCCTCGATCCGGCGGCGAGGCCCCGATCCGACGGGCGGACGGGGCGTCAGAACGCCTGGCGGAGCACGAACAGCCCGAGCAGGATGACGACGACGATCAGCAGCAGCGTCTCGGGCGGCATCGAGGACAGCGTGTTGACCGCGTCCGACACGAAGGCCGCCGCGCCGGCCCCGATGTCCTGGGTGCCACCGCCACCACCGCCGCCGGCGACGCCCGTCGCCTGCCCCACGCCCTGTCCGTACTCGAGCATGGCCGCATCATCGCATGCAGGGCAAGCGGATTCCGTCGGCCTGCGGGGCGGCACGCGCGGGCGCTCGATGGGTTGCGCGCGGGCCCGCGTCCGGATCGTCCGGCGGACAGCGCTGCCCAGGATCGGTCAGGCGGCGGCGCTGCCCAGGATCGGTCAGGCGGCGGCGCTGCGCGGGTCGACCGCCTCGCCGACGGCCCGGCCCCGGTCGGTGCGCGGGATCACCACCGCGCCGGAGATGGGGGGTGGTGTCCGGTCAGGCCCGGAACGACCGGCGCCGGCGGAGCCCTTCGACCGGCCGGGCACGGTCCTCGCGAAGGGAGTCGAGGACGTCGATCGAGACGCCCACCAGCACCAGGGCGATCGCGGCCGCGGCCGCCCAGCCAACGAGCGCCGGCACGTCGAGCACGACGGCCAGGAACAGCAGGACCACCGTCGCGACGAGCATCGCCGCCTGGACCACGACGCGCCCGATCGCCGGCGTTGCGCGACCGCCGCGCATCGCGGCACGCTCGCGTTCGTCCCACACGGCCCAGCGCCAGCCGCCGACCCGGACGACGACCTCGAACAGGACGACCACGACCAGGATCCCGATCACGTTGCGCGCGGTGTCCGGGAACAGCACGACGGCCACCACCGGCGCGATGATGAGCCCCGCCAGCGCGACCATGGCCCCGATCATCCGCGCCGCGTCGACGACGTAGCCCACCCGCGAGTCTCCCTCGCTCGCGCCGAACGTGAACACGGTCAGCGCGCCGACGCCGACGACGGCCGCGACCAGGATCCCCAGCCCGCGGCCGGCATCGATCGCGGCCGGGGTCGAGCCGCCGATGAACCGGGCGCCCGCGAGGACCAGCGCGACGATCACGGGCACCCCGATCACCCAGGGCAGGTATCGGAGCGTCCGGCCGACCCATGCGCCAACCGGTGACGTCGCCCAGGGCAGCGGGCGCTCGGGAGGTGCCTTGAGCGCGAACAGCGCCGAGCTCGCCACCGCCGCCGCCACGACCCAGACACCCGCCTCGGCGACGAGCCGCCACGGATCCTGGGTCTCGAGATGCATCGCATGGAGGTCGCCGAACGCCCTGGCGACCACGTCCATGCCGGGGATCGCGCCCACGACCGGGAGCACGGCGTCGGCGGCCCGCAGGGTGAACGTCGTGCCGGCCACGATGGCGACCACGATGGCGGTGGTCGGCGCGAGCACGCCCAGCTGCCGCCACAGCGAGAGCATGGACAGCCGGCGACGACGGAGGTTGGACCACGCCCGGTCGCCATCCGGATCGCCGAACAGCCCGGGGAGGTCTGCCCGACCTTCGAGCAGGCGCGCGACCGGGGTCACGAACTCCTCGTCGTTCTCCCAGTAGGCGCCGTGGTCCGCGCCGAGCGAAAGCCGGTTCCACGTCGCGTGGCTGCGCACCCGCGCCCGGAGCTCGTCGTCGGAAGCCGTGCCGCCGGGGAAGGTCAGGACGCCCACCGGCGCGGGATCCTGGGATGCCCAGAAGTCGTCCCAGCGCAGGTCGGGGTGGAGCGCGAGCACGTCCCGATACAGCCGCTCGTACTCGACCGAGGCATCCGTGGTCGGGCGGCCCTGCTCGCCGGTGGTCAGCCGCCAGGCAAGGTTGAGCCCCTCGCCGAGTGTGATCAGGCGATCGACCTTGACCTCGGCGGGCGCGTGGTCCGCCAGGGTCATGCAGCTGACGATCGCGCCGCCCGAATGGGCGACGATCACGCGCTCCTCGCAGCCGGCGTCCTCGAGGTCGAGCAGCGCGTCGAGGAGCCGGTCACGGACCCCGGCGGCCTGGGCGGAATCGGTCAGCAGGACGTACACATCCCCGAACCAGTCGAGCACGAAGCTGTCGAGCGGACGGGTCAGGGCGCCGTCCTTGAGGGGGCCGAAGGGCAGCAGCTTCTCGATCGAGCGCAGGACGCCATAGATCACCAGCAGCAGGGCGGAGACCGCCTGCAGGTACAGGCCCCCGCCACCCGACTGGAGCATCCGGAGCACGGGGTTGCCGGGCGGCCGGCGCATGCCCATCGGCGGACCGTGATCCACGTCCTCCTCGGTGGTGCCGCCCTCCGCGTGGCGCAGCGGGTGCGACTCGGCCCAGGGACGCAGGCGGGGATCGTGCGTGCCCTTGGGACGCACGAGCAGCGCCTCGAGGATCCGGCGGATCGCCCCACGCGGCCCGAGCCACTCGGCCATCTGGCCGAACGAGGGTGGACGGACCCGGTTCGCCCACCAGGCCTCGGTCATCACCCAGTGCTGCTCGGGAAGCTCCCGACCCCGCGACTCGATCGCCGGCAGCTCGACCTCGATGTAGCGCGACTGCCATGGGCGCGGCGTCAGCTGGACGTCGATCACCGGGTCGGCCGAGGCGCCGTGCCGGACCCGGGCGTCGACCAGCGACCGGACGAGCGTGCCGCCCCAGTCGAGGAGCGTTTCCCCTTCGCCCTGCGAGCCGATCCCGTGGACGAACACGATGCCGACGTGGCGGACCCCGGGCGGCGACCCACAGGCGAGCTCGATGCCGGGCTCGTGCCCATGGCGGCGGGTCCGACGGCCGGTCACCGGCACGGCCGGGTCACCGGCACGGCGAGGTCACCGGCGGAGCCGGGGCGCCGGTCGAACGCGGTCTCCGCACGGCGCGCGCCCGGCGCGGTCCAGCAGGCCCGCCGGGATCCGGCCAGCCGGGTCCGAACGAACCCAACCCCAGGACGCATCGCGTGATGGTACTCGCCGGCGTCCCGGGCGGATGCGCTGCGGCGCGAAGGTGGGACACTGCGCACCTCATGAACACGAACGTGCTCGAGGTCGACGTCCAGCCCGTCGGTGGCCCGGTGAGCCCCCTGCGCCGGCGGCTGCGCCGGGCGGCCGCCGGGCTCGCGCTCCTGATCGTCGTCGTGCTGGTCCTGGTGGCGACGAACACCCTCCCGCCCGCCATGGGGCCGGCACATCCGAACCGGATCGCCGTCATCGACGAGACGGGCGGGCTGTTCACGGTCGCGCCCGACGGCTCCGATCGCCGGGCGCTCGGCGCACCCGGCGTGCAGTACCAGTTCCCGGCCTGGTCGCCCGACGGGACGCGCATCGCGGCGATCGGCGGCGACGGGTCCGAGGGCGGCGTCTACGTGTTCGACGATGCGGCCGCTCGAGCGGGCGGTGCGTCCGTCAGCGGCGTGCCACTCACCCTCTACCCGCCCTCGGGCGCCTATCCCATCTACGTGTACTGGTCCCCCGACGGATCGCGACTCGCGTTCATCACCAGCGAGACCGCGGACATCGCCCTCCGGATCGCCCCGGCCGACGGCAGCGCCCCGGCCAGCCCCATCGTGCGTGGCCAGCCGATGTACTGGGACTGGATCGACGATTCGCACCTGCTCGTCCACAGCGGCGGGTCGGCACCCGACGCGTTCGTGGGCGAGGTGGGGCTCGATGCGACCCGGAGCAACGAGATCGCCGATGCTCCCGGATCGTTCCAGGCGCCCGGGGTGTCGGCCGACGGCCTTGAGCGTGCCTTCGTCGTGGTCGCTGCCGACGGTCCGGTCGCCGTCGTGGCCGAGGATCGGACGAGGCACACGCGCGTCCAGGCGCCGGTCGACGGTGCGAGCTCGCTCGGCTGGGGCCCGGCCGGCAACCTGCTCGCGTTCACCGCACCGCTGGCGGACAACGGCGTGCCGCTCGGTACCCTCGAGACGCTGGATGCGCGGACGGGCGACACTCGGACGCTGCTCAGCGGGCTCGTGGTCGCCTACTTCTGGGCACCCGACGGACGGCGCATCGCGGCCATCCGCCTCGTCCTGGCGAACGACCAGACGGCCTCCCTCGTGCCACCGAGGGGCGCCGTCGCCACCGCGCTCGAGCTCGACATCGTCGACGTGCCGAGCGGCGACATCAAGCTGACCAGGACGATCCGGCTGCCCGACCTGCTGCTCGGGCAGTTCGTGCCGTTCTTCGACCAGTACGCGCTGAGCCACCGGATCTGGTCGCCGGCGGGTGATGCGCTCGTGTTGCCATTGGTCGATGATGTGGGGAGCTCGCACGTCACCGTCATCCCCGTCGATGGGTCGTCGCCGATCGCCATCGGCGACGGCGTGGCCGCATTCTGGAGCCCGTGATGGACATCGCCCTCGTCCACGGTTCGTACCACGGCGGGTGGTGCTGGGACCTGCTCACGCCCGAGCTCGAGCGGCTCGGGCACCGCGTGGTCGTCATGGACCTGCCGATCTCCGATCCCGACGCCGGCAGCGCCGTCTACGCGCAGGCGGTTGAGCGGGCCCTCGACGCGCTGCCCGACCCGGACGGGGCGCCCGTCCTGGTCGCGCACTCGATGGGCGGGCTGGTCGCGCCGCTGGTGGCGGCCGCACGCCCCGTGCGCCGCATCGTGTTCCTGGCGGCGTTCCTGCCCGCGGCCGGCATGAGCGCCAACGAGCAGCGCGCGGCCGAGCCGATCGACCCGCCGGTCACCCCCAAGACCGCCCAGTGGACCGACATGGGCGACGACGTGTGGATGATCGGGCCTGACACGGCGACCGAGCTGTTCTACTCGGATGTCCCGCCGGCGACCGCTCGCTGGGCGACCCGGCGGCTGCGGGCCCAGTGCTACCGCGCGCTGTCGGAGACGACGCCGCTCGCGGCGTGGCCCGATGTCGCGCGCGCCTCGATCGTGTGCCGCGACGACCGGGCGATCAACCCGGACTGGGTACGCGCCGCCGCGCACGATCGGCTGGGCGTCGAGGCCGTGGAGATCGCCGGCGGGCACTCGCCCTTCCTGTCGCGACCGGCGGAGCTCGCGCGGCTCATCGACTCGCTGGTCTGACGCCGCCGGCCGACCGCGCAGGCTCGCCCGCCGATCCATCGTCGCCACCCGCCGGCAGGACCTCGTCCGCCGATCCATCGTCGCCCGATGCCGACGCCTCGTCCGCCGATTCATCGTCGCCCGATGCCGACGCCTCGTCCCCGCCGATCCACCGTCGCCCGATGCCGACGCCTCGTCCGGTCCCGACGCCTGACCGGCGAGCCCGGGAGGTCCGCCATCGTCGGCCCATACCTCGCCGACGCGGTCGACCAGCTCGGCCAGCGAGCCGACCACCAGCACCCCGGCGGCATCTGCCGGCGGCGCCTGGATCCGACCCCAGGGTCCGCGGCGCAGCCAGACCGGGCGCATGCCGGCGCGGATCGCCGGCAGCACATCGTTGTCGATCCGATCGCCGACGTACGCGACCCGACCGGGCGGTGGATCGCCCAGGAGCTGGAGCGTCCGGGCGAAGAACGCCGGGTTCGGCTTGCTGACGCCCATCGCCTCCGACATCGCCATGACGTCGGGCACGATCCCGAGGGCGCGGAGCTGCGCGTCCCGGATGGCCGGCTGGTTGGCCGTGATCGCGATCCGATACCCGGCGGCGTGGAGGGCGCCCAGAGCCGGTGCGGCATCGGGGTACAGGTCGGCCGCGGTGAACCCGCCGTGACGTGCCTCGACCGCCCCCGCCAGGTCCCGCCAGCCGGTGATGCCGAACAGGTCGAACACGCCGAGGTACTCGCCTCCGCGCGCGATCACGGCGCCCAGGCCGGCCATGAACGTGAGCCGCGAGATTCCGAGCTCGTCGGCCCAGGCGGCCCAGAACCGCGTCTCGTCGATCAGGGTCTCGCCCACGTCGAGGACGATCCATCGGGTGATGCTCACCCACCGATGGTAGGGCCAACGGAAGTCCGGGCGGCGAGCCGGGACTCGTTGGGCCAGCTTCGGGGCAGCGGGTACGCTGGGCGTGTGAGTCTCTACTGTCCGCTCCACCGCCAGGGCACCGCCTGATCATGGCCACGCGCGACGACCTGCGGCGACTCGCGGCGGCGCTGCCCGCCGTGGAGATCGACGCGCCCGCGATGCATGTCTCGGTCGACGGCAAGCAGCTCGTGTGGCCGTGGCTCGAGCGCATCGATCCGAAGCGGGCCCGCGTCCCGAACCCCGACGTGATCGCGATCCGGCTTGCCAGCGAGACCGACAAGGAGATCCTGATCGACATGGCCCCGGCCGTGTTCTTCACGGAGCCGCACTACGACGGCTATCCCGCGATCCTGGTGCACCTTGCCCTCGTCGATCCGGACCTGCTCTCGACGCTGCTGGCCAACGCCTGGCGCGCTCGTGCTCCGAAGCGGCTGCTCGCCGAGGGACCGCCTCCGGCGGACGGGAAGCGCAAGCGGTAGCGGCCCGTCCGGCGCGGACGCGTGCGACCGCGGCCCGCGTGGCCTGCGTGGCCTTGCTTGGCCTACGCGGCGGTCTCGTCGGTGCCGGTCGGCAGGGCCGCGGGCGGGCCGGGCACCGCGGTCCGCTCGCGTGCGGGCGGCGGGGCGGCCGGTCTCGTGGCGAGCGTCGAGCCCAGGATGACCAGGGCGAAGCCGACGGCCATCGGGACGGTGAACGTCTCCCGGAGGACGACGACGCCGAGCAGCGCGGCGACCGCTGGATTGACATAGGTGATCACGGTGGCGCGAACGGGGCCGATCTCGACGATCAGGGCCGCGAACAGGATGAACGCCAGCGCCGTGCACACGACGCCCAGCACGACCACCGAGGTGATCGCGTCCGCGCTCGGGACCTCCGTCGGCCACTGGGCGACCGCGAGCGGCGCGTACAGCGCGCTGCACAGGAACAGCGACACCGCCATCACGCCCAGCGACGACACGCCAGCGAGGCGCCGCGCGAGGATGGCCGGCCCCAACGCGTAGCCGATCACGACCACCGCGACCTGGACGAGGGCGATCGCGTTCGAGGCCTCGAGGTCGCCGCCCACGATCGCCGACACACCCAGCAGGCCGATAAGCAGGCCGCCGATCCCGGTGGTGCCGAGGCGGTCGGTGCCGCGCGTGACGACCGCGACCACGG
Source organism: uncultured Chloroflexia bacterium (assembly GCA_963841545.1). Lineage (GTDB taxonomy): Bacteria > Chloroflexota > Limnocylindria > Limnocylindrales > CSP1-4 > CAIXZV01. Next base: position 838,290 of record CAWJDE010000004.1, read on the forward strand.
CACCCACCAGCGGCACGCCGGCGACGAGCAGCCCAGCCAGGGAGCTCGAGATGGCCTGCTCCGCCGAGGCGAGGAACACCCAGGGCACGGCCACCTCGACGATGGCGAACAGCACGACCCACCGCCAGCGGGCGAGCACCGGGCGAAGGTCGGCGCGGAGCAGGGCGACCGGGACCAGGATCAGCGACGCGAGCCCGGTCCGGACGAACACCAGGGTCGCGGGCGACAGCTCGCCCACGGCGACCCGGATGAACAGGTACGGGATCCCCCAGATGACCGCCATCAGTCCGAACAGGACGAGGCCACGCTGCGTCATCCTCGATCCCTCGCCCGCGCCGTCACCGCGGGATCTTCGCAGATGTAGGTCTGCCGGTCGAACGCCGCCACCGGCCCGTCGGCGGTCGATCGACGTCGCAACGGACGCCGGGCAGGGCCGACCTTCGCCGATCCACGCCGGTTCGCCGTTCCGCGGCGGTCCGCCGGTCCGTCGGCGGTTCGCCGATCCACGCCGATCCACGCCGGTTCGCCGTTCCGTGGCGGCTCGCCGGTCCGGCGCGGCTCACCGTTCCGGTGGCGGCTCGCCGGTCCCGCGCCCATGCACCCCCCGCGCCGGGTGCGCGATGATCCGGGCATGCATGTGCGGGAGTTTCGGCCCGGGGACGGCGCCGCGCTGCGGGCTCTGTGGACGGCGGCCGGGTTCCGGCTGATCGGCGACGACGACCCCGGGCTGCGCCAATTCGCTGACCGCAATCCGGGGCTGTTCCTGGTCGTGGAGTCCGAGGGCGCGATCATCGGCTCGGCGATGGGCGCCTGGGACGGGCGTCGGGGCTGGCTCTACCACGTCGCCGTGGCCGCCGCGCACCGACGGAGTGGGATTGCGACGGACCTGGTGGCCCGGATCGAGGCCGGCCTGCGAGGGCTCGGCTGCCCGAGGGCGCTGGTCATGGTCGAGGCCGACAACGACCCGGGACTCGACTTCTGGATCGCCCGTGGCTACGAGCTCCGGGGGACCCGGCAGCTGGGCAAGCCGCTCTGATCTCCCGAGCCCACCGGCTTCGTCCGGCCCGATCGCTCGCCGGTCGAGCGACCCATGGCGGGGCCGCTGGTTTCGCTCGCGGGGCGGGTGGTTGGTGGCGTCGACCGGGGCGTCGATGCCATGGGCCGCTCGCCCGGCGATCAGATCGCCGCGCCGTGCGACCGGTCGCTCGGCGGGCGAGCAGCAGCTCCGCCGGAGCGGGTCCGGGGCAGCAGCTCCGCCGCAGCGGGTCCGGGGCAGCAGCTCCCGCCGCAGCAGCTCCGCCGCACCACACCCGCCGCACCACACCCGCCGCAGCAGCTCCGCCGCACCACACCCGCCGCAACGGGTCCGGGGCAGCAGCTCCGCCGCACCACACCCGCCGCACCACACCCGCCGCAACGGGTCCGCGGCCGGGCGGCGCCGCAGCGCGGCTATGCGCTGGCCAGCTCCCGCTCGACCACGGGGTTGAACGAGGACGAGACGGGGATCGTCACCCGGTGCGGCCCCTCCGGCGCCTGGATCCGGCCGTCGCGGACGCGGATCACCCGGTCGCAGGCGGCGGCAACCTCGGGATCGTGGGTCACCAGGATGAAGGTCTGCTCCTGCTCGCGGTTGAACGTGCGGAGCATGCCCAGCACCTCGGCAGAGCGCTCGGAGTCCAGGTTGCCGGTCGGCTCGTCGGCCAGCACGAGCCTCGGCTTGTTGACCAGGCCGCGGGCCAGCGCGACCCGCTGCTGCTCGCCGCCCGAGAGCTCGGAGGGGCGATGGTCGGCCCGGTCCGCGAGCCCGACGAGGGCGAGCGCCTCGAGCGCGGCGGCTCTCGCGGGCTTGCCGCGGATGCCCGCGTAGTCGCACGCCAGCATCACGTTCTCGAGGGCGCTGAGGGTGGGGACGAGGTTGAAGTCCTGGAACACGAAGCCCATCTCGCGCGCCCGGATCCGGGTCCGCTCGCCCTCACCCAGCTGCACCATGTCCCGGCCGGCGAAGCTGAGCTCGGGCCGCGGCCCGTGGTTGAGGTCCGGGCCGTGGAGGAGCCCCAGGATGTGCATCAGGGTGCTCTTGCCCGAGCCCGACGGGCCGATGATCGCGACCATCTCGCCGCGCTCGATCGACACGTCGACGCCACGCAGGGCCTCGACCGTGTTCCGCTTGCCCAGCTTGTAGGTCTTGCGCAGGTTGCGTCCTTCGAGGAGTGCCATCGTTCGTTCTCCGGGTGTCGTGGAGGGGGTCATTCGTAGCGCAGCGCCGCAACCGGGTCGAGGCGAGCCGCATGCACGGCGGGCACGAACCCGGCCAGGGCGCCGAGGATGGTGGAGAAGGCGACGGCGGTCACCGCCGTGCCGGACGTCAGGTCGAACAGCACGTTGCCCGACGCCCGCCCGGCCTCGTTGGCGAGGGTCACCACGAGCGCCCCCAGGACCAGCCCGATCATGCCGCCGATGAACCCGATGAGACCGGCCTCGACGACGAGCTCCCGGACGATCCGGACCCGGCTGCCGCCGATGGCGCGCTTGATGCCGATCTCCCGCGTCCGCTCGGCGATCGACATGGCCATGGTGTTGACCACCGAGAGCCCGCCCACGGCCAGGCTGATCAGGGCGATCCCCACCAGGATGGCGTTGAAGATCGAGGTCGCCGAGCCGATCTGCTGGTCGAAGTCCTTGCCGGTCATGGCGGCGACGCCCGGCACCTGCGCCTCGATCCGGACCGCGAGCGCTTCCGGATCGACGCCGCTGGCCGGGTAGACGGTGAGCGACGTGGCGACGGTCGACGGCTCGACGTCCTGGCGGATCATCGGCGGCAGCGACGCCACGAACAGCCGCTGGGCCGCCTCGAGCGGGACGAACGTCGTCGTGTCGGGCGCGGTGAGCGTCGGCTCGAGGACCCCGACGACCGTGAAGGCGGCACCCTTGAGCGTGATCGTGTCGCCGACGCCGAGGTCGTGCTGGCGGGCGATGTCCGAACCGAGCACGGCGACGTCGGCGCCCTCGTCGGCCGCCGTCAGCGCCCGACCCTGTGCGATGTTGAGGGGAAACGTCTCATGGCCCCCGTCGGCCCCGGCAACGTGGCCGTCGATCATGGGTGGGATGCCCATGCTGACGCCGCTCGTCTGATCGTCCATGAGCATGCTCACGCCGGGCACGACCGTGGCCACGCCGTCGACCTCGCGCACGACGTCGGCCGTCGCGAGCTCCATCGGGGCGCTGCCGAAGCCGCCCCCGCTACCCGAGCTGTCGGTCAGCTCGATCTTGCCGGCAAAGTACGTGCTGCCGCCCTCGACCAGGGCGTTGATCTTGTTGGCCATCGAGCCGAAGACCACGAGCGCCCAGATCCCGATCGTGATGCCGAGGATCGTGAGCGTCGTCCGGAGCTTTCGGCGTCCGAGATCGCGCATGACGGGTGGTTCCTCCCTGTGCGGGCGCCGGCGCGCAAGGGAGCCACGCCGAGGTGTTCGCCGCAGAATCGGTTCCGGTCCGCACCTGTCGCGCAGATCCCGGTCACACCGAGGCTATGGCCGCGGGCGCGTCGCCACCAGCCGGCCACCCGGCATCCTCGCCCTGGGGCCAGCCCTACCCGGGCGGTGGGGCTGGCCCGGATTGACACGGGGTAGGGCCGAGCGGCAGCGCAGCCCCGGGGTTGTCGGGCGTTGGTGGCCAGGCGCGATCGCGGCCACGCGGCCGGCCGGGCGCGGGTCGTCACCCCGCGCGCATCAGCCGCAGGTCGAGACGGCTCGCGCGCATCAGCCGTGGGTCGTCACCCCGGGGGCATCAACCGCGGGTCGTCGGCCGGCGCTCAAACACCACGATCACCACCGACAGCGCGACCAGGATCAACCCCGCGACGGCCCAGAAGGCGCTGCCGGACATCACGCTGCCCCCGATGAGCCCTGTGCCCTGGCCGATCCAGAGGATCCCGACGAGAGCGAGGATGAGGGCGATGACGAGGCGGGAGGGTCGCATGCGGGATGCTCCAGATCGATGCGCTTGCCGGCGGCACGCGGGTCCGGTCGCGGCATGCTCACCGAGGGTACGGCCGACCGGCCAGGTCGGTTTCGGCGCACCTGCGCCTCGACGAAAGGTCGCACAATGCGACGATGCCGTTCGATCTCGACCAATTCGTCGCCGCGCAGTCGACGACCTATGCCGGTGCGCTCGCCGAGCTCCGCGCCGCTCGCAAGACGGGGCACTGGATCTGGTTCATCTTCCCGCAGGTCCAGGGCCTCGGTTCGAGCCCGATGTCGCGAACCTACGCGATCACCTCGCTCGCGGAGGCGCGCGCGTATCTCGCGCACCCGGTGCTGGGCGGCCGGCTGCGCGAGTGCGCCGCCACCCTGCTCGCCATCGAGGGTGCGACCGCGGACGAGGTGCTCGGTCCGCTCGACGCGATGAAGGTCCGCTCGTCGATGACGTTGTTCCACCGCGCGGGTCCCGGGGAACCGCTGTTCGCGCAGGTGCTGGACCGGTACTACGGTGGGGCGCCGGATGCGGCCACGGACGAGCGGCTCGCATGACCGGCATGGGACGCGACAGCGAGCACGCCTGCACGGAGGACACGGATGGCTGACTTCGAGCGCAGCACCACGGTCGGTGTGGGTGCCGACGCGGCCTTTGCGTTCCTCGCCGACCCCTCGCGGCTGGCCGAGTACGTTCCGGCCTTGACGCACGTTGAAACGATCGCGATCGACGGCGAGCTCGGTGACGGGACCGACCCGGAGGCCGGCAAGGGCGGCCACCAGGCGCGCTTCATCGCCGACTCGGCCGCGCGCCGGATCGAGTGGGGGAGCGGCGCCGGCTACGGCGGCACGGCGACCGTGAGCCCCGGCACCGCGAGCACCTCCCAGGTGTCGCTCCACCTGCATTTCGGCGACGACGTCGAGACGACCGAGGTCGACCGCATGCTCGACGAGGCGATGCGCAACCTGCGACGGCTGCTGTCGGGACGGTAGGCGAGCGATGCCGACGCGGACCGCGCGCCGGACGCCTCGGCCGGGCGGGAACGCGCCGGACGCATCGGGCCACCGGGAACACGCCTGACGAACCGGGCCCGCGGGAACACGCCTGACGAACCGGGCCGGCGGGAACACGCCGGACGCCTCGGCCGGGCGGGAACGCGCCGGACGCATCGGGCCACCGGGAACACGCCCTACCATCGCACCATCCCACCACCGCACGGGGTGGGCCAGGAGCAGGAGGGTCATCGCGTCCCGTGGCTGAACCCCGACCACCCATGGCCGCGGCCGGGCCGCTCGTCCTCGCCGACATCAGCGGCTACACGTCGTTCCTGCGCGACGTGGCCACGGCGCACGCGGACGACGCGTTTGCCGGCGGCGCGATCCCGGACGCCTACGCGATGCTGACGAGCCTGCTCGGGGGGATCGTGGAGCGGCTGGTCCCACCGTTCACGCTCTCGAAGCTCGAGGGCGACGCCGTGTTTGCCTATTCCACCGATGACCTGGGCATCGCGCGCGGCGCCGGGCTGCTGCGCTGCATCGACGCCTGCTACCGCGCCTTCCGGGATCAGCTCGCCGCCGCCCGTGGCATCTGGTCATGCACCTGCGGCGCGTGCCTGCGGATCGAGTCGCTCGATCTCAAGTTCATCGTTCATGCCGGCTCCTTCGTCGTCCACGAGATCGCCGGCCGGCCGGAGCTGATCGGGCCCGAGGTGGTCATGGCGCACCGGCTGCTCAAGACCGACGCGGCGGGCCTCGTCGGTCACGGCGCCTACGCGCTGGTCACCGACGCGGCCGCCGTCCGGCTGGCCGTCGAAACGGACGGCGCCCTGCCGCTCGAGGTCGCCGTCGAGCACTACCCGCCGATCGCGACCTGGGTCGTTCCGCTGCGGCCGGCCTGAAGCGGCGGGTGCGCGAGCCGGCGTGCCCCGGTCCGGCCGTCGCTCCGCGGCGCCGACCACCGGGCTGACCGTACGATGGGAGCGATGGCCAGGCTCACGTATCCCGAGGCGCCGACCAGCGACCAGGTCGACGACTATCACGGCACCCGGATCGCCGACCCGTACCGGCCGCTCGAGGACAGCGACGCCCCGGCGTCCCGAGCCTGGATCGCCGCCCAGAACGAGCTGACCGAGCGGGTGCTCGCGGGTTCACCCGCGCGGCGCGCGATCGGGGCCCGCCTGGCCGAGCTGTGGGACTACCCGCGGGCCGGGGCGCCGTGGCGCCGTGGCGACCGCTGGTTCCGGCTGCGCAACACCGGGCTCCAGGATCAGGACGTGCTGTGGGTGGCCGACGGCCCGGGAGGCGACGGCCCGGGAGCCGACGGCCCGGGAGCCGACGGCGTGGGGGGCGAGGGCCGCGTGCTCGTCGATCCCAACCTGCTCAGCGAGGATGGCACCACCACCCTCGCTGACGTGGCCGTCTCGGAGCGGGGCGACCTCGTGGCGTGCGCGACGAGCGATGCAGGCTCGGACTGGCGAACGTGGTCCGTCCGCCGGGTGCCGACCGGCGAGATGCTGCCGGATCGGGTGCCGTGGAGCAAGTTCACCTCGGCCGCCTGGACCGGCGACGGCAAGGGCTTCTTCTACGGGCGCTTTGCCGAGCCGCCGGCGGGCGCCGCCTACGACGCGCCGAACCGCGACATGGAGCTCTGCTATCACCGCGTCGGGACGGATGCCGCCAGCGACCGCGTGGTGTTCGCCACGCCCGAGGAGCCCGAATGGAGCTTCGAGCCGGAGGTGACCGATGACGGGCGCCTGCTCGTCATCACGGTGACGCGAGGCACGGATCCCGAGAATCGGGTCTTCGTGGCCGATCTGGACGCCGGCGTCGAGGCGCTGACCGTGCGCCCGCTGCTCGTGGCCGCCGACGCCGCGTACACGCCGATCGCCGCGATCGACGGCAGCCTCTACCTGCGCACGGATCGCGACGCCCCGCTGGGCCGGGTGATCGCGGTCGACGTGCGCGACCCGGGCCGCCTGTGGGAGGTCGTCCCGGAGGCCGACGACGCGCTCGAGCACGTCCTCCTCGTCGGGAACCGCCTGGCCACCGTGTATCTCCACCACGCCCGGCACCGGCTGGCGATCTCGGAGGTCGATGGCCGCTTCGTGGCCGACGTCCCGTTGCCCGGTCTCGGGATGATCGCGGACCTGGCGGGCCGGCGCGAGGACGCCGAGCTGTTCCTGACCTTCACCTCGTTCGCGGCGCCCGCGGTCGGCCTGGCCGTGTCGATGGCCGATGGCGCCGTCCGCGAGCTGGATCGCCCAGCGCTGCGCTGGGACCCGGACGACTACCTCACCGAGCAGGCGTTCGTCACCTCGGCCGACGGCACGCGGGTGCCGCTGTTCCTCTCCAGGCGCCGCGACGTCACGCCGACCGGGGACGTCCCCACGCTCCTCTACGGGTACGGCGGGTTCCAGGTCGCGATCGGGCCCTCGTTCAAACCCGAGTGGCTTGCCTGGATGGAGCGCGGCGGCCTGCTGGCGGTGGCCGCGTTGCGCGGCGGATCCGAGTACGGCAAGGCCTGGCACGACGCCGGCCGGCTCGCCAACAAGCAGCGCGTGTTCGACGACTTCGCCGCGTGCGCGCGCTGGCTCGCCGGCTCGGGCTGGACCCGAGCGTCGCGGATCGGGATCAGCGGCCGCTCCAACGGCGGTCTGCTCGTGGGCGCCAGCATCACGCAGCACCCGGAGCTGTTCGGTGCCGCCGTCGCCGAGGTGGGCGTGATGGACATGCTGCGCTACCACCGGTTCACCATCGGCTGGGCCTGGTCCAGCGACTACGGGTCCGCGGAGGACCCCGAGCAGTTCGCCACGCTGCTCGCGTACTCGCCGCTCCACAACTGCCGTCCGGGGGTCGTCTATCCACCGACGCTCGTGACCACCGGCGACCACGACGACCGGGTGGTTCCCGGCCACTCCTTCAAGCTCGCCGCAGCGCTCCAGGCCGCGCAGGCGGGCGATGCGCCGATCCTGATCCGGATCGACACGGACGCCGGGCACGGCGCAGGCAAGCCCGTGAGCAAGCTGCTCGGCGAGCGGGCCGACGTGCTCACCTTCCTGGACCTGGCCCTTGGCGGTGCAACGCGCTCGTGACCCGATCGGCCTGCGACTGCTGACCAGCCGGGCCGCACCCCATTGACCCGCCCGCCCCACCCGCGGCGTCGCGGGTCGGTACCATCGACCGTGGCATGACCGACCCCCACCCTGCGCCGCCGCCGGCGCCGCTCATCCGCCTGACCGGGCTCACCAAGCGGTTCCCGGGCGTGCTCGCCCTCGATGCGCTCACGCTCGACATCGCGCCCGGCATCGTCGGTCTCGTGGGGGCCAACGGCGCGGGCAAGAGCACGCTGCTCAAGATCCTGCTCGGCCTGCTGGCGCCGACCGGCGGGCAGGCGACGGTGATGGGCTACACCCCCTGGGTGGATGGACCGAAGCTCCGCCGGTACGTGGGCTACATGCCCGAGCACGCGGCCCTGCCGCCCGACGTGAGCGCGACCGAGTTCGTGGCCCAGGTCGGCGCCCTGTCCGGCCTGCCGACCAAGGTCGCGCGCGAGCGGACCGCCGACGTGCTCCGCCACGTGGGCCTGGCCGAGGAGCGCTACCGTCCGATCGGCGGGTACTCGATGGGCATGCGCCAGCGGGTGCAGCTGGCCCAGGCGATCGTGCATGACCCCCGCCTGCTCCTGCTCGACGAGCCGACGGTTGGCCTCGATCCTGCCGGCCGGGACGAGATGCTGGCCCTGGTCCGGCGGACCGGGACCGAGTTCGGCATCGCGATCGTGATGGCCAGCCACCTGCTCGGCGAGATCGAGGAGGTGTGCGACCACCTGGTGGCGATCGACGCCGGTCGGCTGCTCCGCGCGGCGCCGATGGCCGAGTTCACGGGCGAGACCGACATCCTGACGGTCGAGGTCGAGGACGGCCGGGAGGCCCTCGCCCGGGCGCTCGCGGACCGGGGGCTGCGGCTGCTCGACGGCGACGCCGACGGAGGCCGCGTGATCCGCATCGCGCTCGACGGGGGGGCGCCGCACGACCTCGTGCGTGACACGATCGTCGATCTCGGGCTGCCGCTGGTCCGGCTCGAGCGCGGCCGGCACTCCCTCGAGGATCTGTTCCGGGACGATCCGGCCGCGTCGGCGACCGCCGCGGGTGACGGCCGATGAGCGACCCGGGACTCCCGCCCGACGCCGCGGCGCCCGTCGAACCGACGGCGGCGCCCGCGGGACCCCACACGCCCGCCGAGGCGCCCGGGCCCGCCGGACCGCCTGCGCCGCCGGCGCCACCGACCCCGTCGGGGCCGGGTCCTGCGGCTGGCGGTCTCGCCGTCGCGGGCGGTCCACCGGGACGCACGGGCAGCATCTACGACATCGGCTATCGCGGCTACGACGGGCCCCGGCTGGGTCGTCGGCACGCGGTGACGACGCTGTATCGCCAGTCACTCCGCGCGGTGTTCGGGCTGGGGCGGCCCGCCCGCGCCAAGATCCTGCCCGCGTTCTGCCTCACCATCCCGGCCCTGCTCTCGATCATCGTCGTGGGGATCATGGCCTTCGCCTCGCGGGTCGGGGCGCAGGAGGTCCCCGGGGTCCCCGGTCATCCCGACCTGAGCAGCGGCGTGGGCGGCCTCGCGATGATCCTCGTCGCCGCGCAGGCACCGGAGCTGCTGGGACGCGACGTGCGCTACCGGGTGCTCACCGTGTACTTCTCGCGGGCATTGCTCCGGGTCGACTACGCATTCGCGAAGCTGGCCGCCCTGACCACCGCGGTCGCCATCCTGCTGCTGCTGCCGCAGATCATCCTCACCGTGGGCAACGTGCTCCTCACCTCGGACGTCGTCGGCGCCATCGGGACCGAGCTCGAGGTGTGGCCCGTCATCCTCGCCTCGACCGCCGTCGACGCGCTGGCGACCGCCGCGATCGCCCTGATCGTCGCGGCGTTCATCGCCCGGCGTGCGTACGCCACCGCGGCGATCTTCGCGCTGTTCATCGTGCCCGGCATCATCGCCACGATCATCATCGTGATCGACGTCGGCCAGATCACCCACTACCTCCTGCTGGTCGACATCGGGCAGGTGCTGGGTGCGGCCGACGCCTGGTTCTTCGGCGTCACCCCGACCAACGAGATCTGGGTCGACGCCGACCTGCCCAGCTGGCTCGGCGTCGCCGCGGCGCTGGTCATGGGCGTCGGCGGGAGCGCGATCGTCGCGCAGCGCTACCGGACGATCCAGGCATGAGCGGATCGCGGGACAACCGGCCGCTGTGGGGTCCGGCCGCGGCCGCCGCCCAGGCGGGCGTGCCGTTCGTGCCCCGCCGGCTGACCCCGGGCGCCGCGGTCGAGCTGGTCAGCGTGTCGCGCTGGTTCGGCAACGTGGTGGCGGTCAACGACATCTCGTTCGTGCTCGGCTCGGGGGTGACGGGCCTGCTCGGTCCCAACGGCGCCGGCAAGTCCACGATCCTGCACATGCTCGCGGGCCTGCTCCGGCCGTCCGACGGGCTGGTCGCCGTGCGCGGCGCGACGACCTGGCGCAACCCGGCCGTGTACCGCGAGATCGGGCTGGTGCCCGAGCGCGAGTCGGTGCACCCGTTCCTCACCGGCTACGAGTTCGCATTGTTCAACGCCCGCCTGCAGGGTCTGCCCGACCCGGAGGCCGCGGCCCGGCGGGCGATCGCGACCGTGGGGCTCGCCGACGCCGCCGATCGGGCGGTCGGGACGTACTCCAAGGGCATGCGCCAGCGGGCCAAGATCGCGGGCGCGCTCGTCCACGAGCCGTCGATCCTGCTCCTCGACGAGCCGTTCAACGGCATGGACCCGCGGCAGCGCCTGCACATGATGGAGCTGCTGGAGCAGATGGCCGCGGCGGGCCGGGTCATCCTGTTCAGCAGCCACATCCTGGAAGAGGTGGAGCGGCTCGCCCAGAACGTGCTGGTGATCGTCAGCGGCCGGCTCGCGGCGTCGGGCGACTTCCGCGAGATCCGGCGACTCATGACCGACCGCCCGCACACGTTCATGCTCCGTTCCTCGGACGATCGCCGCCTCGCCGCGTCGCTGGTGGGTCACCCGTCGGTGTTCGGTCTCGACCTGACCGGCGGACGGCTCGCGATCCGGACGTCGGACTACGTCGGCTTTGCGCGCTCCCTGCCCGCGCTCGCCCGCGCGTCGAGCGTCTCGATCCTCGAGCTGCGACCGACCGACGAAGACCTGGAGTCGGTGTTCGGCTACCTGGTGCACCGGTGAGCGGGCGGGTGGCGGCGCGCGGTCGCGCCGGCGGCGAGGTGGAGCGATGATCCGGACGATCGCGGCGGTCACCGTCCGAAGCCTGCTGGGCCGGCGCCGCAGCCTGCTGCTGGTGCTCCTGGCGCTGCTGCCGATCGCGATCGCTCTGCTGATCCGCGCGTCGGGCAGGCTGCATACCGGCGGCCACGACGTGGTGGACGCCGTGATGGACCGGCTGATCGTGACGACCCTGCTGCCGCTGGTCGCCCTCGTGTTCGGGACCGCGGTCCTGGGCTCGGAGATCGAGGACGGCACGGCCGTGTTCCTCATCGTCAAGCCGGTCGAGCGATGGCGGATCGTGACGGCCAAGCTCGCGGTTGCCGTCGGCCTGGCGGTGGCGATCGTGGCGCCCACGGCGTTGATCTCGGGCTTCCTGCTCGAGACCGGCGGCGGCACCCTGGCCGGGCCGATCGGCGCGGCCATCGGGGCGTCGTTCGGGGCAGCCGCCTACGTCTCCGTGTTCTTCGCGCTCAGCCTGGTCACCTCGCGCGCCCTCGCCATCGGGATCGTCTACGTGATCGTGTGGGAAGGGATCCTCGCCGGGCTGCTCGAGGGCACCCGCGTGCTGAGCATCCGCCAGTACACGCTGGGGATCACCGCCTTCGTCACGGATCCCGGTCACAGCGATCCAAGCCTGCTCGATGGGACGACGGCCCTGCTGCTCGCGATCGTCGCGATCGCGGTCGGGGCGCTGATCGCGGTCCGGCGTCTGTCCACGTTCGAGATCGGCCAGGCGACCGACTGACGGCGCGCTGCGAGTCGCCGGGAGTCGCCGGGAGTCGCATCACCCACGGGAGAGGCTTCGTGGCGCGAGCCTAGGGCAGCAGCCGCGCCGCGATGCCCTCGATCACGACGTCCAGGCCGACCTCGAACTGGGCCCTCGGGACACGGGCGCCGACGACGGGTGCCACGGCGCCGATCGACGGGAACGCCGCGGGATCGAGCGAGCGCAGGTACAGCACGCCCTGGCGCTGGCCCTCGACGAACGCGGGCGTCCGGCTCGCGGTGGCGATATAGCCCAGCAGGAACAGGTACAGCGACTGGTAGGCGTCGAACGCCGCCTCGGGCTCGAGGCCGGCGCCGAGCAGGATCGAGAGCAGGCGCTCGAACAGGGCGATCCCGGCCGCGCCGTAGCGGGCACGCCCGATCATGAGGTCTGCCGTGTTGGGGTGGCGCAGGACGGCATCGAGCATCGCCCGGTGGACCGCGCGCAGGTCCTCGCGCCAGTCGCCCACGGTTGTCGGCACGTCGATGCCCTCGAGGACCGACTCGCCGACTAGGTCCAGCAGCTCCGCCTTGTCGCGCACGTGCCAGTAGATCGACATCGGTGCCGTCCCTAGATCGGTCGACAGGCGACGGATGGACAGCGCGTCGACGCCGTCGGCGTCGACGATCCGCAGGGCGGCCTCGACGATCCGGCCGCGATCCAGCGGCGCTCGGGGAGCCCGTCGTCGTCCGGTGCGCAGGGGCCGAGCCCATGGCGGCGGCGGAGGTCGCCGGACCCCTCGATCGTTCTCGGTGGCCGTGTCCTTCGGCATGGTGGTCCGCTCCAGATCGGGCCGTTCGTCACTTCTAAGACGTACAGCGTACGAGCATTATACATCGTACGAACAACGAACGCCGACAGAGGATGGGAGGCATGGCGATCACGGTGGAGCCGAAGGCAGTCTCGAGGTCCGAGACGGGGAACGATCAAGGTCGAAGGAGCGGTCCGGTGGAGCAGGTCATCTCAGCGGTCGTGGACGGAGTCGTGGTGCCCGTGACAGGGGTGATCCCGGTGCTGGCATCGAGCGGGATCCTGCTGCTCGCGTTCGGCGCGCTGTGGGTCGTGTTCGGCGCGGGGCTGGTCTGGAACCAGGGTGGGGTGGACGCCGTGTGGCACTGGATCGGGAGCCAGAACCTCCTCGTGCAGGGGATCGCCTGGCTGCTGTTCCTGCCGGTCGTCGCAGGCCTCTGGGTCTGGGAATCGGGCTGGCCGCTCGCCGCGCGATTGGTCGTCGTCGCGGGTCTGGCGGGCTGGAACGTGCTGATCTTCCTGCCGGGCGGGACGCCGAAGGGGTAGCGGAGCAGGCTCGCTGGCGGTGATCCGCGGCTCCCACCCGGCCGCAGATCCAGACAAGCAGGAAGGGCGCCCGGCGACGAGGTGATCCTCGCCGTCAGGGCGCCCTTCTGAGCGTCTGTGTGTGGTCCTAGCGAAGGACCTGGTACACGACCTTCACACGAACCTTGGACACGGTGACCTTGCCATGGCCGACCCAGATCAGGCCGCGCACGGTCCGGCCGGACCGGTTGGCGCTGACGGAGCCCTTGTCGTTGTACCAGCGTGCGCTGCCGCTCGCGCTGCCAATGTCCTTCACGCGGTTGAAGCAGCTCGTGTACCACGTGCCGGCCTTGGCACACCAGTTGAAGTTCTGCATCGCGATCACGGTCGGCGGGACGGCCAGTGGGCTCGCGGCGTCGACCTGGAAGGTGATGGACTTGTAGACCAGCGCGGATGGGATGGTGAACTGCCAGCCGACGCTCGCGGTTCCGGTTCCGGCTCGCAGGATGAGCGCCCCGCTGGCGGTGTGTGTCAGCTTCCCGCTCCCGGTCGTCCCGCGGGCGGTGATCTTGTCGCCAGCCTTGGTCACGTACGCCGTCCTGGTCACCAGGCGCTTGTGGGACAGGGTCACGTACCTGGTGATCGACTGGCTGGTCCCGGCCGCGTCGGTGAGCTTCTGGACCACCCGGTACCGGCCGGCGGGCAGGAGCACGCCCGCCTTGCGGCCGTTCCACGTATAGCTGTACGTGCCGGAGGCGAGGGGCCTGGTGACGAGCAGGACGCGCTTGTTGCCGGCGTTGTAGATCCGGATCGTGACCGAGATCGGCTCGAGGCGATTGCCGGAGATCCGCACCGTATCCCGATAGCCGTCCTTGACCGGGTAGAACGTCCCGAGGCTGACGCCGACGGCCGCCGCCTCGACCGTGTCGGGAGCGATCACGAGCTCGACGATGTCGCTCTGGGACGTCGCGAGGACGGTGTTGCCGGAGTAGGTCGCCTGGTAGTGGTAGGTCCCGGCCGCCAGGTCGTCGACCGGGCAGGTCGTCGCGTTCCCGGCATCCACCGGGACGGCGAGGCAGGACGGGCCGATGCCGTCGGTGTCGACGAAGTCGACGGTCGCGTCGGTCACGAAGTCGACGTCGCTGGGTGAGATCACCGCGATGAGAGCGAACGGATGGTTGTCCTGGAGGAAGTGGCCCTGATCGTCCACGTTGAGGGTTGTGGTGCTCGGAGCCGGGTCCACGGCCGCGACCGGGGCGGCGCCCAGGGTCGCGACGAGCGCGGTGGCGACGAACAGGGGCGCGAGGTATCGACGGCGATGGAGCATGGGACCCCCTCTGGGCTGCCCGCCGTGGCATGACGTGGGCCGGCGGGCGGGACGCGACTGCGTCCGCGCCTGGATTCTAGGTTCGTCCAGCGGGCCCAGGCACAGGGCCCATGCGACCGTCCCACGAAGGCGAAAGGCCCGTCGCGGAACTTCCGGCGCACGCTGGCACCGTTGGCGCCGCCACCCGCCCATCGCAGATACCTGCCTCGTGGGGTTGATGCGGCGACACGTGGCTGTCCCCGCCGCGGCTGCTTCTCGTGCCCAAACAGGCCCGACGCGCAGCCGGACGGCCACGCTCGGTACCCTTGGGCGATGCCCGCCGAGTTCATCTACACGACCTATCGCCTCGCCCGGCACTACCCGCCGGATCGCACCGTCCTCGAGGACATCTCGCTCTCGTTCTACCCCGGCGCCAAGATCGGCGTGATCGGGCCCAACGGGGCCGGGAAGTCGAGCCTGCTCCGGATCATGGCCGGGCTCGACGACGGCTTCACCGGCGAGGCCCGGCTGACCCCCGGGTTCAGCGTCGGCCTGCTGTCCCAGGAGCCGCAGCTGGACGCGGCAAAGGACGTGAAGGGCAACGTGATGGACGGCGTCCGGGGCGTCCAGGACCTGATCGACCAGTACAACGCCGTGATGGCCAGGTGGTCAGAGCCCGATGCCGACTACGAGGCGATCGGCGAAGCGCAGGCCGGGCTCGAGGACCGGATCAACGCCGCCGACGCCTGGAACGTCGAGCGCAACGTCGAGATCGCGATGGAGGCGCTCCGCTGCCCGCCCGACGACGCGGACGTGAGCACCCTCTCAGGGGGCGAGCGGCGTCGCGTCGCCCTCGCCCGCCTCCTGCTCCAGCACCCGGATCTGCTCCTGCTCGACGAGCCCACCAACCACCTCGACGCGGAGTCCGTCGAGTGGCTCGAGCGATTCCTCGACGAGTACGCCGGCACCGTCGTCGCCGTCACCCACGACCGCTACTTCCTCGACAACGTCGCCCGGTGGATCCTCGAGCTCGACCGGGGTCGCGGGATCCCGTTCAGCGGCAACTACTCCGGCTGGCTCGAGCAGAAGCTTGAGCGGATGAGCCATGAGCAGAAGCAGGCCGACGCGCGCCAGCGCACGCTCGCCCGCGAGCTCGAGTGGGTGCGGATGGGCGCCCGGGCCCGGCAGGCCAAGGGCAAGGCGCGGCTGACGGCCTACGAGCTGCTGCTTGCCGAGGCCAACGACGCGAAGGTCACCGCGCGCGAGCTCGAGATCGCGATCCCGCCTGGCCCGAGGCTGGGCGACCAGGTGATCGAGGTTGCCAACCTGCGCAAGGGCTACGGTGATCGGCTGCTGATCGAGGACCTGACATTCTCGCTGCCGCGCTCGGGGATCGTCGGGATCATCGGCGCCAACGGAGCCGGCAAGACGACGCTGTTCCGGATGCTGACCGGCCAGGAGGCGCCCGATGCAGGCGAGATCACGATCGGCGACACCGTCCAGCTGAGCTATGTCGACCAGGGCCGCGACGAGCTGCGGGCGGACCGGACGGTGTTCGAGGAGATCACCGACGGCGTGGAGCTGGTCAGGGTGGGCAACCGCGAGGTCCCGGCGCGAGCGTACGTTTCCAGCTTCAACTTCCGCGGCGCTGACCAGCAGAAGCTCGTCGGCACGCTGTCGGGCGGCGAGCGCAACCGGGTGCACCTGGCGAAGCTGCTCCAGACCGGCGGCAACGTGCTGCTCCTCGACGAGCCCACCAACGACCTCGACGTGGACACGCTCCGGGCGCTGGAGGCCGGGCTGGAGTCGTTCCCGGGCTGCGTCGCCGTGATCAGCCACGATCGCTGGTTCCTCGATCGAGTGGCGACTCACGTCCTCGCGTTCGAGGGGGACAGCCAGGTCCGCTTCTTCCAGGGGAACGTGTCCGACTACGAGGCGTTCCGCCGCAAGGAGATGGGCACTGCCGCCGACCAGCCACGCCGGATCAGGTACAAGCGCCTGGCGGTCTGACCGCGGACCGGCCCGAGCTGCCGGGGTCTCCGGTCAGCTTCGGCCGCGACCGCCGGCGTCTCCCGGTCAGCTCCGGCCGCGGCTGCCGGCGTCTCCCGTCAGCTCCGGCCGCGACCGCCGGGTGGCGGGATCACCGGAACGTGGACGACGCTCACCCGACGCCACTGGTCCCCGTCCCGCAGCGAGAAGTCGACGGCGACCTGCAGGGCACGGCCGGCGCCCGTCTTCAGCCCATGGTCGAACGGGAGGTCGACCCGCCAGCCACGGCCCGCCGCGCCGCGCGCGTCGAGCGCCATCGGCCCCCGCAGCCAGCGGCCCGCCGGCTCGTAGTAGCCCTTCCACGCATGCACCGAGATCCCGGCTGCCGAGAGGTCGATGCCGACGGGATCGGGACCGCGATGCACCAGCCCGGCGCTGCGCTCGTCCTGCGCCAGCTCGAGCGCGATGGCCGCCGCCGGGTGGTCGACGAGGTCGTCAGCCAGCCGGCGCAGATGCTCGACGAGCTCGCCCCAGGGACCTTCCACCTCGCCCCGGTGCCCGAGCTCGATCGTCGTTCCGTCGCCCAGCTCCACGGTCTCGATCGGCGCGTCGGGTGGCACCTCGGCGTCCGGGGGGCGCGCACCGATGGCAGCGGCCTCCGCAGCGGCCACGTCCCGCGCCGCGGCCTCGGTGAGCTGCCCGGCGAACCGGCCGGCCAGCGGCAGCCCGGTCGATCGCCACAACGTGAACCGGTCGTCGTCGATCTCGAGCCGCTCGTCGCTCGGCGGCGCGCCGCGACCGCCCACGACCCGGTAGCGCAGCATCAGCGAAGCTCCGCGTGCCAGCGTCCGCCGCGGGCCTGCTGCAGGATGTCGACGAACTCCTGGACATGCCGTGCCTGGACGCCGTGATCGTGGGGATCGAACGCCCGCGATGGGTCGCCCATCATCGATC
This sequence comes from uncultured Chloroflexia bacterium, assembly GCA_963841545.1. Classification (GTDB taxonomy): domain Bacteria; phylum Chloroflexota; class Limnocylindria; order Limnocylindrales; family CSP1-4; genus CAIXZV01. The sequence continues at coordinate 855,819 of CAWJDE010000004.1, forward strand.
CGCTGGAGTAGGTCAGCACCTGGATCGTGTTGTACTTGTCGATGGACGCGTTCTCGACCAGGGCGGCGTCGAGATCCCGGACGAGGTTCGTCGTGAGCGGGATCGCCGGCCGCGCCACGACCCCCGGCGCGGCCGCCACGGCCGGAACGGTCGCGGCTCCCAGCGTCTGGTACTGCCCGACCACCTGCTGGGCAAACGCGCCGGGCTGGACGCCGTTCACCGCCGCGAACGCATTCGCGGCGCTCCGGGCGATCATGGCGGCGCGCAGGTTCTGGGCGATCTGGAGCGGTGTGACGCCGACCGGACCCGCGGCGGAGCCGACGTCGGGCTCGCGGCCGGTGATGGACCGGAAGTCGCCGGGGTGGAGCTGGTACTCATCGAGCAGGCCGATCAGGTGGCCGAACTCGTGGGGGATCGTGCTGGCAGCGTCGGGATCGGCCACGTACCACGTCCCGGCGTTCGCGCGACCGACGCTGGGCGGCCCGACGACGCTGACGGTCCTCGCGTCGCCGCCGCCGCCACGGGCCAGGGTGAAGTTGATGAGGAGCAATTCGTTGGTCCCCTCGCGGACAGCCTTGAACCGGTTCCAGGCACGGGGGACGTACCCGAACCAGGACGACGGAGGCGTCGCGCCGACGAACCGGATCCGGGCGGTGACCGCGACCTCGCGTGCCCCGATGTCCCAGCTGTACCGCGAGCCGCCGCCACCGGCGCTGGTCATCGAGTACACGTGGCCGCCGACCTCTTCCTGCCACTGCCGCTCCCGGTAGCCGGTCTCGACCGCGGGCGCGACGACGTCGAGGGCAGCCCAGGTCCCGGCGTCGCCGACGCCGCTGCCGGGCGCGAGGGCGGGTGTCGCCGCCTGGAAGGCGAGCGTGGCGTTGCGGGTGTCCGTGCCCCAGCGGCCATCGGCTCCGATCGGCGCCAGTCCCTGGCCGGCGCGCCAGACGTTGAGCTTCAGCTGGAGCTCGCGGACCGCGGCGCCGCGCATGAGGCCACCTGGCCCCACGGCGGCATGGAGCGAGGTACCGGCGATCGGCGTGCCGAGCGGGCTGGCGCCGGCACGGTTGTCGACGTGCTGCTCGACCGGCGTGCCCCCCTCGAGCCGCGTTCCACCACCCGACACCGCGTGGTCGAGGGCGGTCCAGGTCGGCGCGTCGATGCGGCCGGTGATCGTCAGGTGCTGCCCGGTCTGGAACAGCACGACGACGGCGGCCATCCCGACGCTGAACACGCCATCGATCGGCAGGGCGGCCGAGGCTCCGGCGAACGCGTTCAGCTTCTGCTGCGCGAGCGCGACGTCCGGACCCGTGCTGCCGACGCTGAGCACCGGTCGCACCGGCGCCGGCAGTGCCGCCGCCGCGGCATCGAGCGCGGTCCACAGGGCCGCGTCGGCCGCCGGGCTGGTGCCGAGGCCGTGTGCCCGGCGAAACGCGATGAGGCGGCGGCGCGTCGCGGCACCGAACTGGCCATCGGTCGTCAGCGGACCGCCGGCGGCGGTCGCGAGGCTGAGCTTCTCCTGGAGCTCGCGAACCGCCTCGCCGGTATCGCCCTGGTGAAGGTCGGGATGCGCGGGGGGGAGCAGGCCGCCCAGCCCCCAGCGCTGGACGGTCGGCGCCGGGCCGCGAGTCACCAGCCTGGTCACGGCGGCATTGCCCGCGAGGCGCTGCAGCTGGGCCAGGGACGCATCGGGCATCCCGGACAGTGCCATGGCGAGCGACCGGCTCACCGGCAGACGGACGCCTGCGCTGTCCACGCGGGCGCTCGCGGAGGTGGCATCAGGGCGCGCGGCCGGTCGCGTCGCGTCCGACGTCGGTCGGTCGTGGGCCGGCCTGGCATCAGGGCTCATGCGCAGCCCACGTTGCGCCCCGTTTCCGTGCGGTCACCAGTCGAGGGCGTGCAGCCGGACGGGCATGCGGGCCTGCCCGTTCGGGCACGAGCCCATGCCAATCGTCGATCCTTCGGGCCGGTGCAGCAACCTCGACCGCGCAGCAAGCTCGACCGCGCAGCAACCTCGACCGGTGACCCGGCCTCGGCCGTTGCGGTCACGCCGGCAGCAGGGCCTGCACGGCCGCCACCACCTCGTCCACGGACAGGACGAGGGTGGCATCGCCGACCGTCAGCTCCACCCGTCGGATCCCCGGCGTGTCGGTGGGCGTCGAGCCGCCCCACGTCCACAGCCCCTGCTCGCGCGCCATGCGACGGATCCCGGCAAGCACCGTGGCAGCGTCGGTTCGCAGGTGGAGATGCAGCATCGGCGTCTGGGGCGGATCGGGCACCACCTCGACGCCGTCCAGGACGGCCGCCGCAAGGGCGATCGCCCGCGCGCGCTCGACGTAGGCGCCCATGCGCGGGAGCCGCAGCCGAAGGCCCGCCAGGGCCGACGCTGCGTACGGCCACAGGTTGTAGAGCGTGCCGCCGTGCCGGTGCCGCCATTCGCGCGCCTCGGCGATCACCTCGTCCTCGCCCAGCAGGATGCTGCCGGCGGTCCCGCCGAGTCCCTTGTAGAAGGACACGTAGACCGTGTCGAACGGTGCCGCGATCTCCGCCAGGGGCCGGCCGTAGAACGGGCCGCATTCCCACAGGCGGGCCCCGTCCAGGTGCACGGCGGCGCCGTGATCGCGCGCCCAGCCGACCTGGGCCACGAGATCGTCCCAGGCGGGCAGGCGGCCGCCGATCTCGCGCTGCGGCAGCTCGATCAGGAGCGCAGCCAGGGGCTCGCGGATGGCCTCGAGATCGGCCAGCGTGACGAGCTCGCGCCCGTCACCCACCGTCCGGCCCACCAGGCCGTGCAGGCGCTGGTACGCCTTGTCCTCGTGGAGCTCGAGGTGGCAGGTGGGGTGGAAGGCGACGACGCGCCGGTTCCGCCGGTCGGCGTGGATCCGAAGCGCGATCTGCTGGGCCATGGTGCCGCTGGGCATGAACGCGGCGGCCGGCTTGTCGAGGAGCGTTCGCACCTCGGTCTCGAGCGCGCCGACGGCGCCGCCGTCCCCATAGGTGTCCGCGGCCAGCTCGTCCGGCCGGAGAACGGCCAGCTCCGCCAGTGTTCTGGCCGGATCCGGAGCGCCGTGCGCCTGGACGGCGCGGGTGCAGCGCACCTGCAGGGCGCGGCGCTCTGCGGCGCTGAGCATGCCGGAGTCGTCCGTCCCGTCCCGGGCCTTCGCGCCCGGTCGGCGGCGTCTCGATGCGGTCACCCAACGCACGATACCCGAGTCGGCCGACCCGGGGATCGGGCCGTTTCGTGGTGCCGGGACGCACCTCTGAAGCCGCGACCGACCTCGGATCCGGCGCCGGGCACGGGATCGAACGCCCGGGCCGCCGGTATAGTCGCGGCGCCGGACGGGTGCCGCGCGGTCCCTGGCCCAGGTCCGGCCGCAGCAAGGAGGGAGTCCGGATGGCGGGCATTGGCGGCTCTCAGACCCGGCGGGCGGTGCTCGCCTCGGCGGTTGGCGCCATGGCGGCGACGGCAGCCGCCGCGATCAATGGCCCGGCGACGGCGTTGGGGCATGACGCCGACGACGTGCGCCTCGGTGGCAGCAACTCGGCAACGACCCCGACGTCGATCATCAACGGCTCGACCAGCGACACCGTGCTGGCGCTGTACAGCGACCAGGCCTCGCAGGCATTCACGGTCAGCAACGGGACCGGCACGGCCGTGTTCGGCAACAGCGACGGTGCCTATGGCGTCGTGGGCAACGGTCCCACGGGCGTGCTGGGCCAGGGCCTGTCGGCGGAGCGGATCGGTGTCGACGGGCGCTCGTACGCGGACGGCGGCACGGGGACCCGCGGCTGGTCCAGCTCCGTGACCGGTGTCACGGTCGGGCTTGCCGGACGCGTCGACAGCGCCTCCGGGTTTGCGGTCCTCGCCCGCAACACCGCGGGTGGCACGGCGCTCGAAGCCGACGGCAAGGTCCGCTTCCGGCGAAGCGGCAAGGCGACGATCGCGAAGGGCGCGGCATCCCGGAAGGTGACCCTGTCCGGCGTCACCTCGGCGAGCATGGTGTACGCGATGCTGGCGTCGAGCCGCAGCGGCCGCTGGGTTCGCGCGGTCGTGCCGGCCTCGGGCTCCTTCACGGTCTACCTGAACGGCAAGGTCGGCGCCAAGACCAAGGTCAGCTGGTTCGTGCTCGACCCGTTCATCTGAGACGCGTCGCCGTCGCGGGCGACGAGACCCTCGACGAGACCGACGGGGCGGGCGGGCTCGCCGGATGCGCGAGGATCCCGAAGTCGGTGAGAAAGGCGGCGGCGTTGCCGTCCGCGTCGTAACCGACCCAGGTCGGGTACGCCCCGTCACCGACACCGCTCGGGAAGGCGACGATCTCGAGCCCTTCGCCCACGGGCACGGTGACCGCATCGTCCCATCCCGCCTGTGCCTCGGCACCGAGGAGGCGGTCCGTGAACCCGGCATCGGCCAGCATCGCCCGGGTCGCCTCGTCGCTGGCGAACGACCCGGTCCCCGAGTCGACGCCGTACATCACCACGTCTCCGGGCCCGAAGGCGGCCGGGTCGTCGCCCTCGCGGTAGGCGTTCTCCCAGCGCAGCCCGCCCAGACCGGCCGGGTCGCCCAGCAGCGCCGCGGCGACCAGCTCCCCGACCTCTCCCGGGGGCGCGGCTCGCAGCAGGTGCACGGGCGCCGATCCCGCGGGCAGGCGCGCAACGAACGGTCGCACGTCGAAGCCCGGGTCCGCGGCCACCACGGCCCCCGTCGGCAGGTGGAGCGTGCCGGCCGGCTCGACCCGCAACCGGTATCGACCGTCCGGGTTGGCGAACCCGGACGATGGCGGGCTCACGAACAGCGACGCCAGCTCGTCGGGGGTCAGCAGCTCGACGGCGGCGAGGTCGTCCGGCGAAGCGGTGGCGGTGCCCACGCCGGCATCGGGGATGGGCGATCCGCACGAGGCAAGGCCAAGCAGCGTGACCGCGAGCGCGATGACGGAGCGGCGGGCGAGGGGGCGGGGGACGATGGTCCGCATCGGGCAGACAGTACGCCGTCGCCCTGGGGTGGGCCGGTCCCGACACCCGTGCGGTGGTACGTGACAGGGTGCGACCCGCGAACCCTCAGCCGGCGAGCACGCTCTCCACGCGGATGACCGGCGGCTGCTCGAAGTGCTTCTTGACCGCGCACTGCTCGGCCGACCGCACGACCGCATCGGCGTACCTGGCCGGGAACCCCTCGGGCAGCTCGATCGTGACCCGGACATCGCGCACGAGATGGGTCGCGGGGTCGACCTGCATCCGCTGGACCAGGCGGATCCCTTCGGTCGGGATGCCGCGCTGGCGACAGAAGCCCAGCACGTAGATCCCGGCGCAGGTCCCGATCGTCGAGAGGAACGTCGCCAACGGCGTCGGTGCGGAGCCGTCGCCCCCGCCCATCGGCGGCTGGTCGGTGGGCACCACGAAATCGCCGAAGTGCGCGTCCACCCGGGCCCCTCCGGGGAAGTCGATGGTCATCTCCATGGTTCGCTCCTCGCCATCGCGCCCGGCCGGCAGCCGGCGGGCGCGTGCACACGGGTCGTTCGCGGGGCGGCAGCGATCCGTCGTCAGGATCGGCCGCGGCGGGGGCGCAGGACCAGACTACCGGCACCTTGCGCATTTGCGCAAGTACGAATGTGCGTGACGCGACCGGGGGACCGGGGATCCGCCGGCGCGGCGGGAACGGTGGGCGACCGGGACCGGGTGCGCGAGGTGGCGCGCCGCGTCCCCGCCAGGACGAGCGAGCGCCGGACGATCAGCCGAGGAGCGACCGCTCGGCGCGCGACAGGGAGGCGATGCGGACCCCTTCGAGCAGGAGCGCCTCGACCGTGGACGGATCCGGGTGCCCGCCGGGCTCGATCGTGAGCCATCGCGCCCGGATGCCGGGCGCGCCGTCGAGCGCACCGGAAGGATCGTCCATCGCAGATCCGTGGACGAACCCCAGGTGGACGTGCTCGCGCTGCGGCAGGATCCAGGCGAAGTACGCGGTCCGGCGACCCACCGGCACGTCGTAGCCGATCAGGCCCCAGCCGACCCGGACGCGCTCGACCACGTCGGGGAGCGTCTGCCGGACGAGGGCACGCAGCTCGTTCGCGATCCGGCGGGTGGAAGGCGCAAATGGCTCGAGGAGGGCCTCGGGCGGGATCATCTCCACCCGGCGATCGTGACGCCTCGGACGCCGCGTGTCGAACGCCCCGTCGCGACGCCGCCCGCGGCGGCGCATGCTTGGTTCGCTGTTCGAGGAGGCAACGGGCCAGAGCGCCCCCCACCCGCAGGGTCGTGGTCCTTGCCAGTGGTGCGTGCCTTGCCAGCGGTGCTTGCCTGGCCAGTGATGCGTGCTAGACGATCCCGCGCGCGACCCACGCGTGCGCCGTGATCGAGAACGCGCCGGCGGGCAGCTGCGTCCGGCATCGCTCGCGCAATGCGGCCCGCCGGCCGGGTGACAGCGCGACGACGTAGGCGCCACCCGGTCCGACGCCTCGGGTGAAGGGGTCCCACCATGCGTCGAAGCCGTCGAACCGCCGGCTCGCCGCCTGGTCGTGCTCCGCCACCTCGCGGAGCCCCGCGGCCGCGAGCAGCTCGGCCAGCCGGCCACGCCCGGCGCCGGGCAGCCCGGACTCGTCGATGGTGGCCGGGTCGAGCTCCCGGGCCGCCTCCCAGAATGGGCCCAGTGGCCCGCGTCCCCCGGCGAAGTCCCAGACGCTTGCTGCCACCACGCCGCCCGGGTGGGTGACCCGCGCCATCTCGCGCAGGCCCGCGACCGGGTCGGTCAGGAAGTGGACCACCAGCTGGGCGAGGGTCGCGTCGAACGCGCCATCGGGGTGGGGGAGGGCCTCGGCAGCGGCCCGGCGGACGTCGACGCCGGGGTAGCGTTCCTTCGCTGCCGCCACGAACGACGCGGACGGGTCGACGGCCGCGACGGCCGCGGGCTCGAGCTTCGTCAGCAGCGCGGCGATGAGCGACCCCGGGCCGCAGCCGACGTCGAGCACGTGCTGACCCGAGCCCACACCCGCGAGCTCCACCAGCTGCGGGGCGAGCTCGCGGGACCAGGCGCCCATGTACCGGTCGTACGCCTGCGCCTCGACGTCGAAGCTCATCGGCGAAACTCTAGGGCATCGCTCCACGGCCGCGGACGCCCGGGGCGGCCAGGGGCCGATGCGAGCGTGGTCCACGCCAGGCCCGACCCGGCTCGGAGCGAGGGATTGACCCGGATCCTCGGCCCGTCGCAGACTTCGTCCGCAGCCGTGCGGGCCGGCCCGGGCCGGCACGTCGATCGGTCCCGTCGGCGAGGTTCAGGCGATGACGGCACGTCCGGCGTTTCAGCACCAGGGCCCTGACTCGAACTGCGTCATCGACGGGGCGAAGCTCGGCTGGCTGTCGTGCACGGCGTACGCGATGGCCATGCTCATCGACGCCGCAACGGAGGGGACGAGCCGCCCGAAGGGCTGTCAGGTGCGTCGTCGGGTCCGGCCGCGGGACATCGATGCCGGCCTCACGCTCGGCCAGGTCGCGACCGTCGCGGAACGCCACTATGACGTCGCGGTCTCGGTCCGGACGGGCCCCAACGCCATCCCGATCGCGAAGGCCGTCGAGCGCATCCGGAGCGGCCGCGGGTTCCTGCTCCAGGGCAACAACGAGGCCTTCGGCATGCGGCCTGTCAACCACGCGATCTATGTCCACGAGGTCCGCGGCGGCACGCCGCAGGAGCCGGCCGAGGCCCTCCTCTTCGATCCGCAGCGAACGCACGAGGGATGGGTGCCCTGGGCCACGATCCTGGACTTCGGCGCGGGTCTGCGACTCAACCCGTCAGGGACCCTGAAGCTCGGGCGCGAGCGGCTGTACGCGGGCTTCGTCCCCCGCCAGCTGACACCGGCGGAGGCCCAGGTGGAGCCGCCGACGATTGCGCACGACGGCGTCAAGCTTCGCTTCGGAGCGACCAGGCTGCCGCACCGGATCCGCACCCGAGCCGATCCTCCCGCCGGGCGTCGCGTGAACGTGCGCAGCACGCCCAGGCGCCTCGACGCGGGGGCGGTGATCGACCTGCTGGGACCGCGGGAGCTGTTCGTGGCGTACCAGCGCGTGGAGGCCGGTGCGCTGCCGCCGGGATCCGGGTCGAGGGTCTGGTTCGGGAACAAGGAAGGCACCGAATGGGTCCACGTGAGCGGGCTCAGGCGGGTCAGGCGGTCGCGATGAACGACTGGCCGATCCTTCCACCCGCTGAGGCCGGAGCCGACAGCGTCGTGGCCGACGAGGTGCCCGGGCAGGGGGCCGGGGCCCACGAGGCGGCGATGCCGTCTGGCATCCCCAACGGCGATCTCAGCGCCGATCGGGCCGATCCCGGCGCGCTCGCGCCGACCAGCGATCCCGACCCGAACGCCCCGGACGCGCCGTTCCCGGGCCGGCCGCGCAGCGACGCGGAGATCGACGCGCTTCCCGGCTGACGGGGCTGACGGGCTGCGCTCACGCCCGCCTAGCGGGCGTCGGCAGGCCTGCGCCAGGGCCGGGCATCAGTGCGTGGCATCCTCGGCGAGCCGTTCGCCCGCCTCGATCCCGACCGAGAGGCGGTTCTCCCCGGGTGTCAGCGGGCAGGAGAACCGGGGGTCGTAGACGCACGACGGGTGGTACAGCAGGTTGAAGTCGAGAATGTACGTGTCGTCGTCCTCGCGCTCGAGGTCGAGGTAGCGCCCGGCCCCGTACGTCTCCCGGCCCGACGTCGCGTCGAGGACCGGCACGAACACCGAGCCGTCGCGTGGCCCGTTCTCGAAGGTGTAGGCAGTCAACCGGGACGGCACGCCGGCGACCTCGAACCGAAACGTTCCTGCACGGACCGCTGGCCGGAGCTTGCCGTCCGAGGTCGGGATCGTGAAGCTGACCGGCTCCTCGCCGTCGTATGGCTCCAGCACCAGCCCCTCGAACCGCAACGCCTCGTCGATCGGGTAGTAGGGGAGGCCCGTGAAGCCGGCTCGCTCGGTCACGGGCACGGGACTGTGGGGGCTCGTGCGGAAGAACTCGTCCTTGTCCTCCCGGAACTCGCGGACCGCATCCGCATACGAGACGGTGTGCTGGTGGTGGTGTGCGTGGTCGTCGTGAGCGTCGTGGTCGTGGGTCATGCCCGTATCGTCGCAGACGCGCCGGAACCGCGGCCGGGGAAACCTCTGTCCCTGATCGCGGCCGCCGTCGACGAACCTGCGCCGTCTTGCGGGGTTCCGTGACCGACCAACGTGGCGTACGCTGTCGCGACCGGCAACAGGCAGGAGGCAGGCGATGTCGATGCGAGAGTCCCTGGTGGAGGCGATGCACCTGCCGGCCGGCAGCGACTCGCTCCGATGGCTGGGCGACCGGGGGATCGGGATCGCCGACGAGGATACGATGAGCCGCGCGATCCACGACGTGTACTGCGGGATCACGGCCGACCACGAACACCCGAACGAGAAGGACCATCAGCAGGCCCAGGCGCTCCTCGCTGCGATGCGGAAGCACGCCGGGTCCTGAGTCGATCCGGCGCCGTGCGGCCACCGAAGGCGAGCCGCCAACCGCCGGATCCACGCCCGATTCGAGCTCGGGGTCACCACGCGAACGCTGGCGCCACCGGCGGGCCGAGCCGATGGCCCGCGACTGACCCCGAGCGGATCACTCCATCCGGCCGGGCCGTCGGACCCTTCCCGAAGCATCGGCTTTGGGCTTTCCTGACGCTGGCGGCGGCGCGGGGACCTGCGTCCAAGGGCGAGTCCGTCGACCCGCCGGGAGGATCGGCATGGCCAGGGTGCTCGTGGTCTACGGCAGCCGGCACGGCGGCACGCGCGGGATCGCCGAGCGGATCGGCGAGGTGCTGCGCACGGAGGGGATCGAGGCGGGCGTCGCCGGCGCGGCGGATGGCCCGGACATCCGTGCCGCCGACGCCGTCGTGGTCGGCAGCGGCGTCTACATGGGGAGCTGGCTCAAGGAGCCGATCGCCTTCCTCGAGGCCAACCGCGAGGCGCTTGCCGCGCGGCCCGTCTGGCTGTTCAGCAGCGGACCCCTGCGCGGCTCGACGGCCGCGAAGGACGAGAACGATCCGATGGCGGACGTGCTCGGGCCCGCCGACGGCCCCGGCAGCGGTGGTCGCCGGAAGATCGCCGAGCTCAGCGACGTGATCCGGCCCCGCGACCACCGGGTGTTCTACGGGGCCTTCGACCCGAAGGATCCACCGCACGCGCTGGCCGAGCGGCTGATCCGGATGATGCCGGGATCCGCCGGCCTGCTCCCGCCCGGCGACTTCCGCGAGTGGGACCTGATCGAGGCATGGGCTCGCGAGATCGCCGCGACGCTCGGGGCGAAGACCGGGATCGCGTAGAGTAGGACGGCCGGTCGTCGGCCGGCGAGGATGGGGGCATCGCCGGCGGCCCGCCGGTAGCGGGGTTGGATCACATGAGGTTCCCGGCGCCCGACACCGCGCTGACCCACATCCTGGTCGTCTCGGAGCCGGCCCGGTCCAAGCGCTGGTATGTCGACGTGCTGGGCGCCACCCTCTACCGCGAGTACGGCTCCTCGGTCGTGCTGAGCTTCGCGGGTGCCTGGCTGCTCCTGGTGGAAGGCGGCGCGCCGACCGACGACAAGCCCGGCGTGGTCCTGGCTCCGCCTTCCGACCCGAACGTGCGCGACAACCTGTTCACGATCCGCGTCGACGACTGCCAGGCGACCTACGACCTGCTGCTCGGCAGGGGCGGCACCTTCCTGACGCCGCCGGTCACCCACGGCGCCGAGACCCGCTGCTTCCTGCGCGACCCGGACGGCCACCTGTTCGAGCTCAGCGAGTATCGTCAGGCGCCGTAGGCCACGCAGGAGATCGCCGCGTTCAGGGACCGACGGTCGCCGCGGCCGGACGCGCCCGCTCCTGCACGAGGTACAGGGCCGCCATGACGCCGGTCAGGATCAGCAGGCCGCCGATGTAGCCGTACACCGTGCCGCGATCGGGCAGAAAGTCGTCTCGGAACACGATCGCGGTGACGAAGAACGCGACCCCGCTGAGGATGAACAGCTGGCAGGCGCGCCGGATCTCGTCCCAGTCCACGGCGAACGCCATCGTCGCGGACCACACGGCCCAGCCGAGGAACCAGGCGCCGACGATCCGCGAGTCGAGCGGGTTCAGCTCCCACGGCCACCGACGGACCGCGAACTCGGGATTGATGACGATCATCAGGCCGTTCATCAGCAGCAGGCCCGCGACGAGCACCAGAAACCCCTTGAGGACCGGGTGGATGGGACCGCCCGTGCGGGGCGCGGCCGCGTGAAGCAGGCCGCGCGGGATCAGGTACAGCATCGTCACCGGCTCGAACACGTACAGGATGATCCAGATGTGCGCGAGCGGCGTCTCGAACGGATTCCAGTGGAACGCATCGAGATGCCAGTACGTCGCGAACAGCAGCGTCCCGGTGAACGCGAGGTTGCCGTAGACGATCCATCGCAGGCGGAACCAGTTGCCCTCGCGGGCGACGTTCAGGAAGTAGAAGGTCCGAAACACGTAGCCGGCGCCGATGAACGCCTGCGCGGCCCGTGGGTGGACGTCCCACGCGAAGTAGTCCGGCACCAGCTGGGGAAAGAAGAACATCCAGATCGCGAACCAGGCGGCAGCCGCCGCCCCCAGCAGTCCCCAGGCGACCTGGTGGACGGATGGTTGCTGCTCCATCGACCGCTCCCACCCGGGTACGAGAATTTGCTGGAGCGTCTGGACGTCCGCCGGCCAGCCCCGCTTCCCGGATCGGGCGATCGTAACCGCGCGCACGCGATCCGAACAGGGTCGCTGCGGGACACGCGCCGGCGAGCCCGGCACCGTCGCGAGGGACGCTGCCGATGAGCGCGCCCCTCGAACGCCGTCCACACTGCACGACGCAGGGAGGTCAGGCGATGCACAACGGACGCGGCTCGTTCCACACGCTCGCGGATCGTGATCTCGATCAGCTGCGCCGATCGTTTCGTGGCGACATCATCATGCCGGCCGATCCGTCCTACGACGATGCGCGGCGCCTGTGGAACGCGATCCACGACCGCCGCCCGGCGATCATCCTCCGCCCCACGAGCGCCATCGAGGTCGCGACCGCGGTCCGCTTCGGCCTCGACCATGACCTCGAGCTTGCCGTCCGGTCGGGCGGCCACAGCGTGGCGGGGCTCAGGGGCCGGGACGGCGGCCTGGTCGTCGACCTCTCGGCGATGCGCGGCGTCACCGTCGACCGCAAGGCGGGCGTCGCCCGCGCCAACGGCGGCGCGCTCCTGGGCGAGCTCGACGTCGCCGCCCAGGCCCACGGCCTCGTCTGCCCGGTCGGGGTGGTCGGGCACACCGGCGTCGCCGGGCTGACGCTGGGGGGCGGGGTGGGCCGCCTGCAACGGCAGTTCGGCCTCACGATCGACAACCTCGCCGCGGTGGAGCTGGTCACGGCCGACGGCCGGCTGGTGCGGGCGAGCGAGCACGAGGAGCCGGAGCTGTTCTGGGGCATCCGCGGCGCGGGCTGGAACTTCGGGATCGCGACGGCCTTCGAGCTCCGGCTCCGGCCCTTCGGACCGGCCCTCCACCGGGGCGTGCTGACCTTCGCGGTCACCGATCTCCACGAGGTGTGGGCCGTCTTCCGCGACTACGCATCCGATGCCCCTGATGCGGTGTCGGCGATCTTCGGCATCGATCGCGCCGCGCCGGACCAGGGCTACCCGGACGACCTCGTGGGGCGGCCGATCGTCTACCTCTCCTACAACCACAGTGGCGCTGCGGACGCCGTCGAGCAGGATACGAGGGGACTCCACGCTGGCCCGAAGCCGGTCAGCTCGACCGTCGGCAGCCAGCCCTATCTCGAGGTACAGACCGCCCACGACCTCGTGCTCGGCTGGGGCCGTCGATCGTTCCTGTCGGGATGCAATGCGGACGACGTCCGCCCGTCCGCGCTCGAGGAGCTGGCCGAGCTGGTCGGGGCGGCCCCGGGCGATGGCACGTTCTCGATCACCGCCCTCGGTGGCGCGATCGCCCGCGTGCCGGAGGACGGGACCGCGTATGCCGGCCGCGCGGCGAGATTCGACCTCAGCGCCGATGCCGCATGGACGGACCCCGCAGCGGACGCATCGAACGTCGCGTGGGTGAGACGGGCGATGGCGGTCGTCGAGCCGGATGCGACGCACGGCCGGTATGCGAACGGGATCTCGCATGCCGGTCCCGAGGAGACGCGCCTGATCTACGGAGACGCCAAGCTCGCCCGCCTCGTGGCCCTGAAGCGGGCGTGGGACCCCGACAACGTGTTCCACGTGAACCACAACGTCGCTCCCGCGGGGACCGAGCCACCGAGCGACTGATCCCTTCCCGAGGCGGCACGCGCTGCGCGTTCGCACGTTCGAGCGCGCAGTCAACAAGCGACACACACCCGGATTGCGTATTGTTGACGGTGCGGGGAACCGGCGCACCGCTCGCCGGCAGGGGAACGGGTCCCGGGGGTTGCCTGCCTGCCGGCGATGCGGGTCGCCGGAGGTCAGCGATCACCCTGGCGGCGGTCCCGCTGGTCCGACAGGTCCAGTCGACCGAGCCGATCGGGGTCGGCGAGGATGTCGATCGAGACGATCCGGCCACCCGCGACGGTGACCGAGACGATCGCGAACGGCGTGCCGTCCGGGAACCACGCGACGCCCCCCGGGACGCCGTTGACCAGCACCGGCGTGGCGGTCTCGGTGAACCGCCGGAACGACATCGCGCCGGTGGCGACGGCGGACGCGCCCCGGCGCAGCGACGTCAGGTCCGGACGCGCGCTGCCGCCGTCGGAGCGGAGCACGACATCCGGATCGAGCACGGCCAGGAGCCGATCGAAGTCGCCCTCGCGTGACGCGGCGAGAAAGGCATCGGCCACCGCCCACTGGCCGTCGAGAGGGGCGTCCGGGATCGGCGCTCCCTTCACCCGACGGCGCCCCCGGCTTGCGAGCTGCCGCACCGCGGCCGATGACCGGCCGATGATCCGGGCGATCTCGTCGAACGGCAGGCCGAACGCGTCGTGAAGCACGAACGCGACGCGCTCCGCGGGGCTCAGGGAATCGAGGACCGCGAGCAGGGCCAGACCGATCGCGTCGCCCAGGAGCGCCTCGTGCTCAGGCTGCGTCCCGGACGCCGGGCTCACGATCGGATCGGCGACGTGCGTGTCGAGCGGCGCCTCGCGGCGGGTCCTGCGTGCCCGCAGCAGGTTGAGGCACACGCGAGCCACGACCGTGGTCAGCCAGGCCCGCAGGTTCTCGACGTCGCCGGTATCGCTCCGGCTGAGCCGGATCCAGGCCTCCTGCACGGCGTCGTCGGCCTCCGCCTGGGAGCCGAGCATCCGGTAGGCCACCGCGCGCAGGTGCGAGCGGTTCGCCTCGAAGCGACGGGCGAGGAGATCGTGGTCGGTCATCTGCCACCCCATCCAACCACGAATCAGGCACCGGCGCGCGAGCCGACGCGGTCGCGGGGTGGTCGAGAGGCGTTGTCACATCCATCGACCGGCGCGGTTCTCCGTGATGACACGACTCCCAGAAAGGACATGATCAATGGAGCGCACCACACTTGAGGGCACCAGGCTCGCACCGACACGGCCCGGACGTCCGCCGCGATTCATGCCGGTGCTCAATGCCCTGGCCAGGCCGATGCTGGCCGCCGGCATCCCGATCGGGCCCAATGGGCTCGTCACCGTTCGCGGCCGAAAGAGCGGCCTGCCCCGAACGACACCCGTGGCGATCATCGAGGTCTCGGGCAGGCGCTGGATCTGGTGCCCCTGGGGCGAGGTCCAGTGGGTGCAGAACCTGCGCGCCGCGGGCCGGGCGACCATCACCGTGCGCCGCCGGTCCGAGGACGTCCTCGCGACCGAGCTGGACCTGCCGCAGCGCGTCGGGTTCTTTCGCGACGTTCTCGGACCGCTTGCACGTGGCATCCCGTTCGGCGTCCAGTTCATCCGGATCGCGGATGGCGTCGATCTCAACCAACCGGCGGAGGTCGCCGAGGATCGGCGGGTCTTCGAGCTCCGCCCGCTGCGGTGAGCCCGAGCCGGGCGCCACGGTCCGGGACGAGCGGTGCACGGGCGTTTGCGTTCGCGTCATCGCGTCAACACGCGTAGGATCGCGCAACGCCCCAATGCATCGGGAGCGTCACCGGATCGAGGCGACATGACCAAGCACTCCAGGAACGAGCGCGATCGTCGCGCAGCAGAGTCCGCGCGCATGGTGGAGGTCGAGCGGGCCTGGGTGGGCAGCATCCCGGCCCCGGTCGCCGCGGAGTTCGCACGGGCGGTCGCAGCCGCCCATGCCCGTGGACCTCTGCCCAAGCAGCCGGACATGGCACCCGGGACGCTCCCGCGCCCGCCTCGTCCCGGCCACGAGCCGAAGCCGAAGAAGGAAGAGGGCCCTTCACACCGCCGGTACTAGTCGGCCTGCCAGGGCCGCGGACCGGCGGAATCCGCTCCGCGTCAGCTGCCCGTCAGGGGACGGGCAGCTGGATGTGCACGTTCGGCTGGCAGTGCAGCGAATACGCCAGCCAGCTCGTATGGCCCGGGAACCGGTCGTCCTCATGGAACCGGCGCCGGATCGCCTGCATGGCCTGGCCGACGGTCTGGCCATCGCGCAGGGCGCCATAGAACACACCCGCGGCCCGGTGCGCCACGAGATCGTTGACCTTCCAATACGGCCCCACGAAGCCGGAGAACCCGACGGCACAGAACGCCTCCGCCCAGCCACCGATCTGGGTCAGATCCCAGCCCGCCTCGCCCACCTGGCAGGCGTTGAGGAACACGAACGGCCGGTCGCTGCGCCCGATGGAGGCGCGGAACAGGTCGCCCGGCACGAGCGCCCGGTCCGATAGCCGGATCTCGCTGTCCTCGACGTTGGCCGGGTCGTACGAGCCGTGGCCCGCGAAGTGGATGAGCTGCGTGCCGCGGGTTCGGAGCAGCTTCGTCACCGCCCGGTAGCTGCCAGCCACCAGCCGCGCTCCGTAGCCGGTCACGAGGTCGCTGGCCTCCAACGCAGCCTCGGGCAGCGCACCAACCGTGTAGTCGGGCGCGATGACCGACATGCCGTTGACAACGAGCGGGTCGGGAAAGTGACGACCCTGCTTCCAGCGGGCGATCGAGTACGCGATGCCGAGCATCGGCTCCGTCCGGCCGCCCTGGCGTCGCTGCGGGACGATGAGCTCCCATGGGATGTAGGGCTCCTGGGAGTAGATCGCGATCGACCCGACGTCGCTGCCGTGGATCTCGTCCCAGTAGAAGTCCCGGAACGCCTGCGGCAGCTTCCACCACAGCTCGACCCCGAGCGACGTGGCCTTCGCGATCCGATCGTCCTTGACCCGGAGCCGGTTGACCGCACGGTACTTCTCGAGGATGTCCCTTGCGGCGCTCCAGGCGGACGCGGTGACGCGCAGCTGGCCGAGCGACCGGTCGATGAACTGGCCCTCGCGGCTCACGCGGAAGTCGAAGGGGCCTTTGCCCACCGTGTCTTCGCTCCGATCGGCGACGACGAGGACGACATCGGGGTCCGGGGCGCCGGAGAAGCTGAGCTTCACCTCGCCTGCCGGCGCGACGTACTGTGGGTCGACGCGGGTCCGCAGCTCGAGCTGCCCGACCGGCAGGTTGCCGCGCCAGACGGAGACCCAGATCGAGCTGTCGATCGCCTTGCGCGTCCTCGGGGCGGTCAATCGGAAGCGGGCGTCGACCCGTTCCGTCGGGTTGTCGAGATCGAGCGTGACCATGGCGACGGACACATCCGAGCCCGTCGCGTCCCGGACCTCGAAGTCCGGCGCATACACGCCGATCCGGATCTGGACGTGCTGGTCGCCCACCGGCCGCTCGATGGAGATCACCGTCTGCCCGCCGCCGAAGATCGCCTGGCTGGCGATCGCGATGAGCAGCTCGCGCTCGTCGCCCGGCGAGATCACGGGCGGGAAATCGGCCGACAGCGTTCGGTTGACCGCCGGACGCGGTGCTGACACGTCGGCGGGGCGTGCGCCTGCGGCGGTGGGTCGTGGCGGTCGGCGCGCCGCCCGGGCCCTCGCTTTCGGCACGGGTGGCTTCGCCCTCGCCGTGTGGGCCGTGCGCTCGGGTGGCTTCGCCCTCGCCGTGTGGGCCGTGCGCTCGGTGGGTGGCGCCAGGATCCGATCGAGGTCCGCGACGTCGAGGCGTCCGATCGCCGGTCGGGCGTCGTCGCGTGGCGCTCCACGGCCGACGCCACGACCGCCGCCGCCGCCCCCACCGACGAGGTCGTAGCCCAGCGCCGCGCCGACCTCGCCACCCAGGTAGTCATCCAGCGCGCCGGCGGTCGCGTCGTCGAGCGACGGCGGGCCTGCCCGCTCATCGTCAAAGGCCTCGGCGCGCCGGGTGGCTGCGGGCCGTGCTGCCTCGTCCCCGCCCGGAGCCGCGTCCTCGATGAGGCTGCGCAGGTGCTCGGCCAGGCCGCGGGAGCTGAGGTAGATCAGCGGATCGTGCCCCCGGCCGGCGTCCTTGAGGGTGGGCCGGCGCCCGACTGCCGGGACGTCCTCGACGGTCCGGCCGTCGGTGGACCGGTAGATCGGCGCGAGGTGGGGGATCATCGTCGCGAAGTCCTCGTCGTTGAAGACGTTGACCCAGCGACGCGGCTGATCGGGGAAGGGGAGGCCCTTCACGATCGCGTCCGCGTGGTGGCGGATGGAGTCCATCCCGAGCGGCGACCCGAACGTGAGCAGCCCACGAACCCGCTTGAGCGCCGCCCGCTCCTCGAACAGCGACAGGTAGCTCACGATCGTGCCCATGCTGTGGGCGAGCAGGATCACGTCGCTCCTGGCGGCTTTGGCTTCGGCCGCGAGGACGCGGTTGGCCTGCTTCCGCCGCGTCGCGTTGCTGAAGTACAGCGCGAGATCCTTGAGGAACAGCTGGAGGACCAGCTCGCCGCCCACGCCGACGTGCTCGTCCACGAAGCCCACGAGGCTGGTGAGCGTGCTGAACAGCGATCGGTCCTCGGCCAGGTCGTCGACCGCCGCACCCTTGGTGCCCCGCGTGACGAGCTCCCGGGCGAACTCGTCCTGGATGGCGATCACCTCGTCGTCGCCACGCTCGTGTTCGGCGTCGTCACGCCACGGACCCGCGTAGTACGCGAAACGGACCGGGATCGACTCCCAGTAGCTCGCTCCGACCCGCTTCAGGCCGGAGCGCAGGGCTTCCTCCCACTCGCGGTGCAAGGTGAGCTCGATCTGCCACTCCTGGGCGCGCCCGTGGGTGAGGATGAGCGTCGGCATCGCCATCGGACTGATCTCCCGCTGCGGGCCGCCGGTACGGCCGGCGAGATCGAGATCGAGTGTCGTTCGCGCGACCTCTGCGGCATGGTGTGCCCGCACCGACCCGTGGTCAACCAGGAAACAACCTGATCGCAGCCTCGAGATCCGGCAGAGCCGCGGCTCGAGGGGGCGGGCGGAGCGGGGCCCGGCGATCGCCCTCGTGCGGTCGAGGGAGGGATGGTGCCCGGGCGCGACACGACCCGAGCGGCCCATCCCGCCCGGCATGACCCCGAGCACGGCGACATGGGTGCGCAGGTACGGATGGGCCGCTTGTGGCGGCCGAATCGCCCTGCTACGGTCGTCGCCCGTTCAGGCTCGGAGAAAGCTTCGCCCGTGTCGATCGCAAGCCGCATCCGGCTGCTCCTGATCCTCGGCGGCTGGGTGGTCGCCGTGGCCTCCCCGACGGCCGTCGCCGCCGGCTCCGGCCGGTTCGTGGACGACAACGGCTCGCGGTTCGAGGCCGCGATCGAGACGGTTGCGGCGGCGGGAATCATGAAGCCCTGCAACCCGCCCCGGAACAACCGGTTCTGCCCCGGGTCCAAGGTTGACCGGGGCGACATGGCGGTGTTCCTCGCGCGAACGTTCCACCTCACGGCCACGAGCGGGGTCCGCTTCCGTGACGTCCCGGGAACCGGCGCCCGGGCCAGGGCGATCGACAAGGTGGTGACGGCCGGGATCGCGACACCGTGCAGGAAGCACCGCTTCTGTCCCGACGCGGGCGTCACCCGGGGTCGGATGGCGCAGTTCATCAGCCGGGGCCTCGGGCTCTCGGCAACGGGCGCCATGCCGTTCAAGGACATCCACGCGAGCACGCGGTTCGCGACCGCGATCAACCGGCTCGCGACCGCGGGCCTCGCGATCGGTTGCGGTGACCACCGGTTCTGCCCCGGCCGCACCATCACCCGCGCCGAGACGGCGGGCTTCCTCGCGCGCGTGATCGGCGTCACCAGGGTCACCCCGGCGCAGCCCGATCCCGGCAACCCGGCAGGGACCGCCGCTGTCCCGCCCGGGGCGGGGGCGGCCGACGTGTCCTCGCCCGACCACGTTGTCGGCCACGGGACCCCGTCGAGCTGCACCTCGCAGGCCGTCGTGAACGCCGTGGCGGCGGGCGGCGTGATCACGTTCGACTGTGGCCCCGATCCCGTGACCATCAAGATGGCCGCCACGGCCAGGGTGTTCAACAACCACCCCGACGTGGTCATCGACGGCGGTGACCTCGTCACGCTGGACGGGCAGGGCGCCCGGCGGATCCTGTACCTGAACACGTGCGACCCGGATCTCGTGTGGACGACGGACCACTGCCAGAACCAGGCCCACCCGACGTTGACCGTGCAGCACCTCACGTTCGTCAACGGGCGCGCCAGGGGGACGGCCACGATGGACGGGGGCGGCGCGATCTTCGTGCGCGGCGGGCGGTTCCGCGCGGTCCACGCGGGCTTCTACGGCAACCGTTGCGCCGCCACCGGGCCCGATGTGGGCGGCGCCTCGGTCCAGGTCTTCTCGCAGTACGACGGCCTGCCGGTCTACGTGGTCGACAGCACGTTCGGCGGCCCGGGCGCACGGCGCAACGAGTGCTCGAACGGCGGCGCCATCTCGTCCATCGGCGTGTCGTGGACGATCCTCAACAGCGTGCTCACCGGCAACCGGGCCATCGGCACCGGAGCCAACCCGCCGAAGTCCGGGACGCCGGGCGGTGGCAACGGCGGCGCCATCTACAACGACGGCAACACGATGACGCTCCATGTCGAGGGGACGCGGATCGAGGGCAACACGTCGAACCACGAAGGCGGCAGCGGGATCTTCTTCGTCAGCAACGATCGGAGCGGCGACGTCGAGATCGTGGACTCGACCCTGCGCAACAACACCGGCGACGGCTTCAGGACCTACCCCGGGATCTTCTTCCTGGGCCGTTCGATCACGTTCACGAGCTCGACCGTGGAGTAGCCGGGCAGTCGGAGCACGTTCGCCGGCAGCATCTGGACCGCCGGAGCCCGTTCGCCGACAGCACCCGGACCGCCGGAGCCCGTTCGCCGGCAGCATCCGGACCGCGGAACCCCGTACATTCGGGCGAGGGACACTGGCGGCCGCGGACGCGCCTGCGCACGCGGTTCCCCGCTCGGTTGTACGATCGCGCACGGTTGCTTGCCACCTGGCAATCACCGTGCACGTCCGGAGGCGGGGTGATGAGCGTGGGCGGATCGGGCCGTGACGGGCGTGCCGGCGTGCGCCCAGTCCGGGCGTCCCGGCCGTGAGCGAGCCCCCCGCCGGGCCCCGTCCTGAAGGTCGCGTGGGTGCGTCCTCGCGCCTGACGTCGCGGTTGCGCGGACGCCGCGCGTGGTGGCTCCTCGGCGCGGCGGCGGCATTGCTCCTCGTCGTCGTCGCGATCGTCACCCTCCTCGCGTCGCGCCCGGGGGGCACGGGCGAGGCGACGATGTGGAGCACGATCATGTCGGGAGCGACCGACGACACGGTCCCGAAGGACGTCGCGCTCGAGGCGTTCGCCTACGTGTACGAGGTCGACATCCCCGGCGTGACCCTGCCCAACGCTGTCAAGGGCGCCGATGTCCCCACCTCCGGCTCGGGCGTCACCCGCTGGGTCCGTGCCCACTGGGACGAGCTGACGCCCGACCAGCAGGCCGTGATCGATCGGCTGACCACGCCCCAGCCCGGCGACCTGACCGTCCCCATCGATCCCGCCAATCCGACCGGCCGGGCGCCGTTCGAGCTTGCGGTCGCCCGACCCCCTCCGTCGTCCCGGACGACCACCGACCTCCCGTCCGACGACCTGGTCAAGGCGATGGAGTCGGACATCGCATCGGACATCGGTCACGTCGCCAACCTCCTGGGCACCACGCCGATCCCCGGCAACGTCCCGTTCCTTCCCAACATCGAGCTCAACGTCACCGACAGCAGCGGCGGCAACGCCCTGCTCCTGACGGTGCCGCTCGAGCGGACGAACCTCCTCGGGACCCACTACGAGCCGTGCTACATCACGGCCTACAAGGAGGCCTGGTCCGGCGAGACCACGAACGGCGGCGGTGGCGTGAGCCCGCGACTCCACGAGCTCCTCGAGCACGAGGTCATCCACTGCTACCAGAACGTGGTCTGGGGCAACACCGCGACGTCCTACCTGATCCCGGCCTGGATCACCGAGGGCAGCGCGTTCTACCTCGCCCAGCTCGATACCGCCGTCGCCGAGGTCGTCCTGCCCAGCAGCTGGAAGCTGTGGTTCGATCCGGAGATCCCGCTGACCGCACGCAAGTACGACGCGTTCGGCTATTACGACCTGCTCGCCCAGAAGGGGCGCGACCTGTGGAACCTCATGGAGCCGGCCTGGAAGGCGGCCGCGGCCAGCGGGCAGCGCTCGAACGCCTACATCGCCGTGCTCAAGGGCGACGACGACGATATCCGCCACCCCTGGGCGCCGTCCTACCTCCGCGAGGCCGGGTGGGGCGACCCGTGGGTCACGACCGGCTTTGGATTGCCTGACGATGCGCAGGCCCAGCGGCATCCTGTCCAGGCCACGCTGGGTTCCGGCTACACCGGCTCGCTCCTGAGCCGGTCCAACACGGTCCTCAACGTGACCGGCTCCTCGGGTGAGGTCGTGGTCGTGGGCACCACCGGCCTTGCCAGCGCACATGACGAGGGTTCCGACAGCGCGCTTGCGTTCACCGGGAGGACGTTCTGCGTCCAGGGCGACTGCATCTGCCCGCCGGGCACGCTCCGGGCCGGCGAGCATGTGGCCGACCAGACGATGACGATCCCGTTCGTGGTGGCGTTCAACGCGCCCCTGGGAGGCTCGCAGTACGTCATCGCCAGCGAGACCCTGGCGGAGCTGTGCGGCGCTGCCAGCCCCACGCCTCCGCCACCCGCGTCACAGGCCCCGGCCCCCGGTCCCTGCCAGGGCGCGTGCCCGGGCTCGAACGGCGATCCCCACCTCACGAGCGTCAACCACCTCCGGTACGACTTCCAGGCCGCGGGTGAGTTCACGTTGCTGCGCTCACCGGACGGCGCCATCGAGATCCAGAGCCGCCAGGAGCCGTACCCGGACAGGCCCATCGCCACGAACACCGCGATCGCCGCTCGGGATTCGGGCCACCGCGTGGGCGTGTACGTCGTGGGTGGCACGCTCCAGGCCAGGCTGGACGGAACGCCCATCGACCCGGGCGCCGGCGTGACGTTCGACGGCGGGCGGATCGCGGCGATCCCGAACGGCTTCGAGATCGACTTCCCGGACGGCACGCGGCTGATGGCGTTGTCCGTGGAGGAATGGGGCATCAATGCCGTGGTCATCCCGTCGACCACGCTGGCATCGGACGGCGTCGGGCTCCTCGGCGTGCTCGACCCGGGCGGGATCGGCCTGCCGGCACTCCCGGATGGAACCCGGCTGCCGCCGGCCATCTCCACCGAGCAGCGCAACCAGATCCTGTACGGACAGTTCGCCGATGCCTGGCGCATCACCTCCGCCACGTCGCTGTTCGACTACGACCCGGGCACCTCGACCGAGACGTACACCCAGCGCGACTTCCCGCCGCCGGCGCAGGTGCGCACGTATGGCGACCTCGCCCCGGACGAGCAGTCGGCAGGGAACGCCGCCTGCGGCGCGGTGACCGACCCCACGCTCCGCGAGGACTGTGTCTTCGACGTGGCGATCAGCGGCGACCAGGGCTTTGCCGGCAGCTACCAGCCGCTGCAGGCGCTGTACGACAGCGGGGTCGTCAGCTCGCCCGCGCCGACGCCAGGGGGATCCGTCCCGCCTCCGAGCTCGACGCCGAGCGCCGTTGCCGGCGCGTTCGACCTCGGCCCGACCGTCTTCCTGAACGGCTACCTGGTCGGGCCGGACGACCACGTCTACGCCTCGATCCAGGTGTCGGACAGCCAGTCATCGATCATCGAGATCGATCCGCAGGGCGGGCAGATCGTTGCCCGGACGGACGTCCGGACCGCGACGCCGCTCCACTACGCCGCGGGATCGATCTGGGCGCCGGGCCTCGACCTCGACGCCAACGGCAACAACTGCAACGTCACCCGGTTCGATGCGGCGACCCTGGCGAAGCAGGCGACGATCGCGGTCCCATGCACCTTCGACGGCGTCGTGACCGCGTCCGACGGCGAGGCGCTCTGGTTCGGCGACACGAGCAACGTGGACAAGCCCGTGCTGCGGCGCCTGGATCCGGCGACGAACCAGCCGGGCGCGAGCGTGCCCCTGCCGGTTCTCGATCGGCTGGTGGACTCGCAGGGCGCGATCTTCCTCGCCGAGTCGGACCAGGGCGTGCAGCGCCTCACGACGGGCGGCACGGCGTTCGAGCCCATGGGCGTCACCAGCACGTCCTTCTTCCCGGCGGGTGCCGCCGTCTGGTTCCAGACCGGCGGCGCGGCGCAGCAGGTCGGCGGTCCGGCCCCGGTCAGCCTCCCGGTCGGCGGATCGCTGCTGGCCGGCGACCCCGGCGCGGCGTACGTCTCGGTGGCCGGCGCCGCCGGCGCCGACGAGATCTGGCGCTATCCCGCCGACGGCTCGACGCCGGCCCTGCTCTCGGGCGCCCCGACCATCGGCGGTCAGCCGCTCGACTTCGTCGGCGACCCGATGCCGGCCGTCGGACCTGACGGGCTGGCCAAGCTGTGGCTGATCCGGGCCGGCGACGCCGACCAGCTGACGCTGCTGTTCGCCTGGGTCCCGCTGCGGTGACCACCGCGCTCGACGGGGTCGACGGACCGGGCCGCTTGACGACGATCTGACGACGGGG
The DNA here is from genome assembly GCA_963841545.1 of uncultured Chloroflexia bacterium. Lineage (GTDB taxonomy): Bacteria > Chloroflexota > Limnocylindria > Limnocylindrales > CSP1-4 > CAIXZV01. The sequence goes on from CAWJDE010000004.1 coordinate 879,804, forward strand.
CCGGCAGCGTCGATCGCCGACGGCGCCTGCCTCAGCCGCCCCTTCGCCAGGGACCGATGCCGGTGACGCGTTCGACCCGAATCCGGGTCACGTATCCCGGCGGCGGATCGGGCATGGCCGGGAAGCGCACGTCGGGACCGAGGTACGTTCGTGCCAGCCGCTGGAGGAGCTCGGGGGCCCCGCCCTCGGTGATCCGTGCGCTCCCGTTGATGACGAGGTATTCCCGGAGGCCCCAATCGTTGATGTGCTCGGACTGCACGGTGACCGCGATCCGCGGGTCGCGGCGCAGGTTCCGGAGCTTGCGCTGATCCGAGAGGGTGCCGATCACGATCTCGCCGTCCTCGATGCCCACCCAGGCGACGCTCAGGTGGGGCGACCCATCGGGGTCGAGGGTCGCGACGGTCGCGACGGCGTCCGACGCCAGGAGCTCGAGCGCCGCGTCCGAGAGCCGGTCGATCACGCTCGCACCATACACGGACCGGGCCCCACGCTGCCGCACGCCGCGCGCCTCGCGGTCATCACCGTCGCCTAGGGTCGCCCGCGGCCGACCTGACCCGACGCACCGACCAGGTGCAGCGACGCCAGCGCCCGGACGTCGCCACGCGGCTTCCACGTTGGCGGACGGTCGGGATCCACGCGGAAGTCGGGGAACCGCTCGGCGAAGCGCTCGATCATGATCGTGAGCTCGAGCCGGGCGAGGTTCGCGCCCAGGCACAGGTGACGGCCATGGCCGAACGCGACGTGGCGGTTCGGGTGGCGGTCGATGACGCAGCGCTCGGGATGCTCGAACGCGCGCGGGTCGTGGTTCGCCGCGCCGTAGGCGAGCAGGACCACGTCGCCTGCCGGGATCGTCTGACCATGCAGCTCGACGTCGCGCGCCGCGTTGCGGGCGAAGACCTGCACCGGCGACACGAAGCGCAGCAGCTCGTTGACCGCGAGGTGCGCGAGCCCGTGCGTGTCGCCGAACAGCTGGGCACGCTGCTCCGGGTGCTGCGCGAGGTGCAGCAGGCTCATGCCCATCGCGCCCGAGGTCGTCTCGTAGCCCGCGAGCAGCATCAGGACCCCGAACTGACGCAGCTCGAGGTCGGACAGGCGATGGCCGTCGACCTCTGCCGCGAGCAGCGTGCCCAGGAAGTCGTCGCGAGGCGCCCGCCTGCGCTCCGCGATCAGCTCGTCGATGTAGGCCTCCGCGTCGCGCACCGCCTCGGCCTGGTCGGCCTTGTCGCGCAGGGCGTTCGAGAACATCCGCTCGACCCAGTCGAACCAGCGCTCCTCATCGTCCGCCGGGAGGTTCATGAGCAGCGCGAGCGAGCCGAGCGACATGGGGTGGGCGAACTCGGCCATGACATCGCCGCCGCCGTTGCGCGCGATCGGCTCGAGCAGTCTCGTCGCGAGCGCCTCGAGGTCGGGGCGCAGGGCGTCGATGCGCGGCTTGGCGAAGAGAGGGTTGACGAGCGCGCGATACCGGGTGTGCTCGGGCGGGTCGAGCTCGATCGGGAGCAGCGGGTGCTCCCGCGGCTGCGAGGGCGGGATGACCGTGGTGCCCACCACCGCCGAGGTGAACGATTCGTGATCGAGCGCCGCCGCCGTCACGTCGTCATAGCGGCTGAGCAGCCAGAAGCCGCCGTAGAGATCCGAGTGGAGGAGCGGCTGCTCCTCCCGGATCGGCCCGAAGACGCTCTCGGGATCCTTGACGAAGCGCGGGTCGTGGTGGTCGAAGCTGGCCATCAGGCCGGGCTCGGCTGGCACGTGACCGCGCCCGCACCCCTCGCGCGGGGGATGCCCTCGAAGCTCATCGCGCGCACCTCGTTCGGGTGCGGGCATCGTACTGCGACCGAGGCGCAGCGGGTCCCGGCGGACGTGCCGATGCGGCGACCCTGTCAGCCCCACCCGGCGACAACACCGTCATCCCGGCCGCTGCGCCGGCGAGCCCCCGGCGGCGTGGCACGTGCTGCCTGCGCCGTCCTCCATGCCCGCACGACCCATGGCCGCCGCTCAGCGGCCGCCCTGCATGCCCGTGGGGCAGGGAAATCCGGCTGAGCCCGCTGACTGGCGGCAGTCGACCCCGTTCACATGCCCGGCAGGCAGATCCGTGCCGGGAGGACGCCCAGGCAGCCTCGACGAAGGCCCTTGAGCCCGAGAACCCTGCCCACGAGGCATTGGGTCGGTGCTCGACCTCCACGGGCGTGCCGCGGGGACACGCGAGACGCCGCTGCGGTCTGGTGGCGCCGACGAGGTCTGGTGCCGACCAGGAGACGGCGCCAGGAGGCCGCCCGGCGCTGGTGACCATGCCCCCACACCATCGGTCGCCGAGCCGCTTGTTCCGCCGACGCGATGCCGGACGTGGCGATCGCGGCGCGGCGCGGGACGCCGGGCGCTTGCCGTCAGTGGCGGAACCCGCCGGCCTCCGCTTCGGTCGCGGACACGGTCACCGGGTTCCGCACGAACCACTCGACCGCGCGCCGCAGGTCCTCGAGGAGCAGGTCGGCCAGATCGCGCCCGAACCCCTGCCGCACCAGGATCCGCTGGACGACGACGTCGCTGACGTTGTCCGGCAGCGAGTACGCGGGGACCTGCCAGCCACGGATCCGGAGCCGGTCGGCAAGATCGAACAGGTTGAAGCCCGGCTTCGCGCCGTCAGCCAGCTGCCAGGTGAGCGCGGGGATCCCCTCGAGCGGCTCGCCCCCGAACACGATCTCGAACGGTCCCAGCTTCGCGATCTCGGCGGCCAGGTAGCGGGCGGTCTCGTAGCACGCCATGTGCACCTTGCGGTAGCCCTCGCGCCCGAGCCGGAGGAACAGGTAGTACTGCGCGATGATCTGGCCCGCCGGACGCGAGAAGTTGACCTGGAACACCGGCATGTCACCGCCCAGGTAGTTGACGTGGAACACCAGGTCGTCGGGCAGCTCGTCCGCGTCGCGCCACAGGATCCATCCGGCGCCCAGCGGGGCGAGGCCGAACTTGTGGCCCGAGGTGCTGATCGACTTGACGCGCGGCAGCCGGAAGTCCCAGGCGATGTCGGGGGCGCAGAACGGTGCCAGGAAGCCGCCCGACGCCGCATCGACATGGATGTCGACGTCGAGGCCGGTCCGTGCCTGGAGCTCGTCGAGCGCCCGGGACAGGGGCTCCACGAGCTCGTAGCGGCCGGTGTAGGTGAGCCCGAACGTGGGCACGACGCCGATCGTGTTCTCGTCGATGTACGGGAGCATCGACCCGGCGTCCATGTAGTAGCGCCCGCGCTCCATGGGCACCTGGCGCATCTCGACGTCCCAGTACCGGCAGAACTTGTCCCACACCACCTGGACGGGCCCGCACACGAGGTTCGGCGTTGCGGTGTCCCTTCCCTGCGCGCGGCGCCGCGCCCGCCAGCGCCAGAGCATCGCCATGCCGCCGAGCATGCACGCCTCGGACGATCCGATCGCGGAGGCGCCCACCGTGTTCGCCGCGTCGGGCGCGTTCCACAGGTCGGCCAGCATGTGGACGCATCGTCGCTCGAGCTCGGCGGTCTGCGGGTACTCGTCCTTGTCGATCAGGTTCTTGTCGATGGCGAGCTCCATCAGGGCGTGGATCTGCGGCTCCTCCCACGTCTGGCAGAACGTGGCCAGGTTCTGGCGAGCGTTGCCGTCGAGGAACAGCTCATCGCGGATGACCTCGAAGGCGACGTCGGGGCGGAGCTCGCCCGCCGGGAACCGGTAGCGAGGCAGGACGATCGACGCGTCCCGGCTGCCGAAGATGGAGTCGTCGAGCCGGTGGCGGATCTCGTTGCGAGCGTGCAGCGGCATGGCCTTGATCCCCTGTGCGGCGTGGGTAGATCAATCGCGCGGCCTGCCGCTCGAGGGTGCGGGTTTGCCGGACGGCAGCCGCCGCGGAGCGTACCTCGCGCACGGCGGACGCGTGCTCGCGAAGTCTCGATGCGTGCTCGCGAGGCCCGGCGAGGTCAGCCGGCGCAGGTCCGCCGCGAACCGGTCGACAGCGAGCGCAGGTCCGCCGCGAACCGCTTGACGGCGAGCGCGGATAATGGCCGCCGACGGGGGCCCACGACCAGGCAGTCCACGCACGAGGTAGGCGTCCCGTGGCCACCAACCGTTTCGAGTCGTCCATCACCGCGATCTCGTGGATCCCGTCGGAGGCGATCACCGGCCCGTCGAAGGTCCCGTTCGAGCTGGGCGTGACCCATTACGACCAGCCGCCGCCCGATCGGCTCGAGAGCATCGAGGACCTCCGCACCAGCGACCGGTTCCGCGAGGCCAACGAGCTGCGGGCCTTCATCGAGGTCGAGGACGGCCGGATCGTGAACGCCGGTCACCTGGGCAAGGGCCACATCGGCGCCACCACCGTCCGCGTCGGCCCGGCGGCCGTCCGCTTTCCCGCGGTCCACCTGCCGGACATCCAACAGGCGCCCGAGGTCGGCCCGACGTCCGCCCGTTTCGTCCAGACCATCGGCGGCCGGATGGGGCTGCCCACACCGCGGCCGGTGACCCACAAGCCGTTCGTCCAGCTCTGGCCGTCGATCGCCTGGACGACGCTCGCGCTCACGATCAACGCCGACGGCACCTCCAGCCACGAGCTCGTGGGCGCCAGCCCGTTCCCGCGCCACTGGATCTACGACCACGAGGGTGCGCTCGTCGAGAAGTCGGGCGTCGTCGACTTCACGACCTGGTTCAACCATTCGTTCGGCGAGCGGACGCCCTGGGGGGAGCAGGACTCGCCGGCCGTCGTGGCGGCGGTCGAGTCGGCGCTCGAGCGGTCCCTGTCGGGCGCGATCATGCGCGGCGGCCACAAGCCCAGGATCCGCACGATCGCCGAGGGCGAGAACCTCGTTCGCCAGGGCGAGGCCGGCACCGACGTGTTCCTGATCCTCGACGGCATGTTCGTGGTCGAGGTGGACGACCGCCAGGTGGCCGAGATCGGCCCCGGTGCGGTGGTGGGGGAGCGGGCGTCGCAGGTGGACGGCCGCCGTACCGCGACGCTGTGGGCCCGTACGCGGGGTCGCGTCGCGAGCGTCTCCCCCGAGGCGCTGGACCAGGAGGCCCTCAGCTCGCTCGCGACGACGCACCAGCGCGAGGGTTGACCGGCCGCGCTGCCGGCAGACGCCGACACTGGAGGACCCGGGAGACATGATCGAAGGGCTGGTCGCCGGTCTCGCGATCGGCATCGTGGTGGGGCTGCTCATCGCCAGGCTGCGGCAGGCCGAAGACTCGTGGGGGTCACGCCTGACGGCAGGAAGGTCGTCGTCGGCGCCGTCGCCCGGTGCGGTCGAGCGCGACGCCGTCGCGACGACCCACGCCGGGATCGTCAAGCGACGGGTCGAGGCACGGCTGACGCCCAAGGCGATGAGCATCATGGTGGACGGCAAGCCCGTCGACCGGCTCGAGGACATCCCCGATCCCGCGCTCCGGCGTGAGGTTCGCGAGCTGCTCGCGAGCACCGAGGACTCGATCAAGGACCCGGCGGAGCGGGCCCGGCTGGAGGAGGCGCTTCGCGGCGAGGATCCCGGTCCCGAACGCGACTGAGCGGGCCCGGCTGGAGGAGGCGCTTCGCGGCGAGGATCCCGGTCCCGAACGCGGCTGAGCGGGCCCGGCCGCCCGGGCGGCTATGATAATTGCCATGACAACTACCAACGGTCCGTCCGCCTACGCGGACTTCACCAAGGCCCTCGTCGCCGACCTTCGCGCCAACGGTGGCAGGGCGACGTCGGGACCGTTCGCCGGGCGCAACCTGCTGCTGCTCACCACCATCGGTGCGCGGAGCGGCGAGCCGCGACTGGCGCCGCTTGCCTACACCCGCGATGGCGACCGGATCGTGATCGTGGCGTCGAAGGGCGGGGCGCCCACGAACCCCGCGTGGTACGTCAACCTGCTGGCCAACCCGGTCGTCACCGTGGAGCTGGGCGGTGAGACGTTCCAGGCGCACGCGACGGTGGTCGAGGGAGGGGAGCGGGACCGGCTCTACGCCGCCCATGCCACCGAGCACCCGGCGTTCAAGACGTACCCGGAGAAGACGACGCGTGTCATCCCCGTGATCCATCTCGACCCGATCGCGTAGCCCATCTGGCGGGGGGTGGTGGGCCGGACACGGCCTGCCGGCGCCGGTGCCGACCGCGTACCCTCCGAGCGTGCCCTCGACCGACGTTCGCCGTGCGCTGCTCCTGATCTGCGCCTTCGCGGTTGCCGTCTCGACGAGCTACACCAACCACGGTCCCGTCCTGGGCCTGATCAGCGACGCGTTCGCGCTCAACGCGGCGAGCGCCGGCGGGATCGCGACCGCGTTCTTCCTGGGCACGGCGGCGACCATGCTGTTCGGTGGGGCCGCCGCCGATCGTCATGGCGCCCGCCCCGCCGTCACGGCCGGGTTCCTCGTGGCGTGCCTCGGCACGATCGCGTGCGGACTGCTCTCGCCGTCCTATCCCGCGCTGCTGGCGTGGCGCTTCCTGGGCGGGCTCGGTGGAGGCTTCTCGTTCGCCGCCGGCGCCGCCTACACGCGAGGCGTGTTCGCGGGGCGGGGTCAGCACCTGGCCCAGGGGCTGTACGGCGCCTCGTTCCTCGTGGGGTCGGCCGTCACGCTGATCTACATGCCGATCCTGGCCGGGGCGGACGGCGATTGGCGACGCGCGTACCTCGTCTCCGGTCTGGCCGTGCTCGGGATCTGGGTGGCGTGGTGGCGGCTGGCGCCGGCCGGTCCGGGGGCGGTCGTGGCGCGCGGTGGCGGGCTCGGCCTTGCGCCCGCGCTGCGGGCTCGAAACACGTGGCTGCTCGCGCTGTGCCACATGTGCGGGTTCGGCCTGGCCATGGTCCTGGGGACGTGGGTCGTGACCTACGTCATGCGCGGCTTCGACGTGCCGCTCGCGACGAGCGGGCTGCTCGGCTCGCTGGTCCTCGTCCTCGGGATGATCGCGCGATCGGGCGGGGGCCTCATCCTCGAGCGCGGCCTGCCGCCGATCCACCTGATCCGGCTGGGGCTCGCCTTTGCCGTCGCGGGCCTGGTGACGATGGCGCTCGCCGGCCATCTCGCGATCGCCATCGCCGGGCTGCTCCTGACCGGAACCGGGGTGGGCCTGCCGTACGCGGCGGTGTTCAACGGGGCGGCCGAGAGTGCGCCGTCGAGCCCCGCGTCGGCGCAGGGGTTCGTGGGTTGGGGCGGCGTCTTGACCGCCATCGTGGGGCCGCCGCTCGTGGGTCAGCTGCTCGATGCCACCGGCGAGTTCGCGAGCGGTTTCCTCGTCATCGCCGGGTTCGCCGCGCTCGTGCTGCTCTCGACGCTGGCGCTGCGTCCGTTCTCGTTCGCCGCCGATCGGAACGTGCTGGCCGAGGCATAGCGGCCGGTCGACCATGGGTGAACGGCTGGGCTGCCCTCCTCGATGCGCTCGGCTGACGTGGCCGGGAGAGTACCCGCGGAATCAGGCCCGCCAGGTCTGGTAGCGGCGGATGCTGTCGGACGGGCTCGTCACGGCCTCCTTGGCAGCGTCCAGCACGTCGATGGCCACGCCCAGGAGCACGAGTCCGGCGACGATGCCCAGCGTCACGTACAGGGCGACGTCGGACGCCAGGACGACCGCGACGAAGGCCGTCGCGAACATCGCGGTGATGACCACGAACTGGACCACCACCCGGCCGATCCCGCCATACGGACGTCCCGTGCGCGCCGCGGTGCGCTCCCGCGAGTCCCAAACAGACCATCGCCACGAGGCGACGCGCGCCAGGGCCTGGAAGGCCAGGATGATCGCGATGGTCCCGACGACCGTGCGGCCCACGTCCGCGAAGACGACCGCGCCGACGACGGGCGCGGCCACCAGGGCCGCGACGATCACCATGAACACCATCATCGACAGGGCGATCACGGCGAACCGCCAGCCGTCCGCCTCCTCGGCCCGGTTGCCGACGATGACCCACAGGCCGAACCCGATGACGGCGGCGAGGACGATGCCGCCGACCAGCGCGCGCCCGACCAGCAGCGCCCAGTCCGTGGAGCCGCCGAGGAACTGCGCGGCGCCCACGACGAGGAACGGGAGCACGAGCACGCCGACGACCACGGGCGCCACGGCGAACCCGAGCCCGATGAGCCGCACGATGCCGCCCGTGTCCCACGGGAAGTGGCGCTCCGGCGGCGCGACGAGGGAGAACGCGGCCGAGCCCGCGATCGCACCCGAAACCATCCAGACCCCGACCTCCGCGAGCGGCCGCCACACGGGCGAGTCCTGGAGCGACTGCTCGCGCAGGTAGTTGAGGATGTCGTTGAGCCAGGCCGTGCCGGGGATCACCTTCCAGGCCTCGGCCACGGCATCGCTGACGTGGAACGCCGGGTTCGTCTGGAGGACGTAGGCGATGACGATTTCGACGGTCGGCGCGACCACGGCCGTCTGGCGCAGGAGCGAGAGCAGCGAGAGCCGGCGCCGCCGGAGGTTGGATCGCGTCCGGTCGTCGTCCGCATCGCCGAACAGGGCGCTGCCCGGCACGCGATCCTCGAGCAGCCGGAGCATCGGGATGACGAACTCCTCGTCGTTGTCCCAATACGAGCCGTGGTCCTCGCTGAACGAGAGGAGGTTCCAGGTCGCGTGGCTCTGTACGCGGTGGAGGTCCTCGTCGGTCGGCGCCGCCTCCGTCGGGAAGGCGAGGACCCCCACCGGCGCGGGATCCTGCGAGCCCCAGAAGTCATCCCAGCGCAGCTTCGGGTGGGTGTCGAAGACGTTCCGATAGAGGCGCTCGTACTGGACCTTGCTGCTCGCGATCTTGAGCGCCTGCTTCGTGGCCCCCGTTCCGCGCGGCACCGGTCGCCCGACGAGGTTGGTGAGGGCCCTGCGGACGGCCTCGATCGCCGCGCCCACCCGGCCGGGGGCCGCCGTCGGACCCTTGCCGGCCAGCAGCTTCCACGCGAGGTTGAGGCCCTCGCCGAGGGTGATCAGGCGATCGACACGGATGCGCGACTCCGGCAGGTCCGCCAGCGTCATGTAGCTCACGATGGCGCCGCCCGAGTGGGCGACGATCGCGATCTCGTCGCAGTTGATGCCCGCGAGGTCGTCAAGCGATCCGACGAGCCGGCTCCGGACGCTGGCGGCCTGAGCCGCATCGCCCAGCAGGACGTAGACGTCGCCGAACCACTCCAGGACGAAGTTGTCGAGCGGTCGCGTGAGGGCGCCGTCCTTCAGCGGGCCGATCGGCAGCAGCTTCTCGATCGTCCGCAAGAGCCCGTACAGGACGAGGAGCAGCGCGGACACGGCCTGCAGGTACAGGTTGCCGCCGAGGCTCACCGCCGGCTGGCCGCGCCGGCTGCCCAGGAGCACCCGTGGGCCGCTGTCCTCCTCGACGCGACCGTTCTCGCGGTGAAGCGGGTAGGGCCTGGCGGCGGCACGGAGCCTCGGGTCGTGCTCGTCGCCGGCGCGCGAGATGAGGGCTTCGACGATCCGGCTGATGGCGCCGCCCGTGCCCAGCCACTCGGCCATCTGCCCGAACGCAGGCGGGCGGATGCGCTGAGCCCACCAGGCCTCCGTCATGACCCAGTGCTGCTCCACCACCGGGACGTCCGGGCCGCCGGCGGGGTCCTTCGTGGTCAGGGCCGGGAGTTGGACCTCGATGAACCGGCTCTCCCCGGGTCCCGGGTCGAGCTGAACGTCGATGACCGGGTCCGCCGAGGCCTCGTGCCGGACGCGCGCGTCCAGCAGCACTCGGACCATCGCGCCGCCCCAGTCCAGCAGCGTCTCGCCGGCCTGCTGCGATCCGATGCCGTGGACGAAGACGATGCCGACGTGGCGGACGTCGGGACGGTCGCAGTCGAGCTGGATCCCGGACTCGCGTCGGCGCCGGTGCACGTCCGTCGACGCTGCGGGATCGGGGGACGGGGCGGGAGCGGCGCCCGCGGGCGGCTTCCGCCTGAGCAGCGGCATCAGCCTCGACCCCGGACCGGCAGCGCGGCTTTGAGCATGACCGACATGCCGTCAACCCCTCGGTGACCGTGCCCGCGCAGCCTAGCACCCCACAGGGCGCGCCAAAAGCGGTTTCGCCGCGCCGTTGACAAGGAGGTGCTCGATGCGTCGGGGCCGCGTTCTTGAGCGGTTCTTGAGGCAGGGCAGCGGGCAGCCAGAGCCACGGCGTCCATCGTTGGGTCGAGGCCCCGGTGGGGGGCGTCAGCAACAGGGAGACGATCTGATGATGGGATACGGCGCGGGGTTCGGTCTCGGCTACGGAGGGCTGCTCGGCCTGCTCGGGTGCGCGCTCCTCGTTGTGGGTGTCGTGGTGCTGGTCGTGTGGGCCGTGGGCCGATCCGGTCAGGGCACGCAGGTCGCCCCAGGGCACGCTTCGGGGCGGACCACTCCGGACGCCATCGAGGTCCTGAGGCAGCGGTTCGCCCGCGGCGAGCTCACGGCCGACGAGTTCACAGCCGCGAAGCAGCTTCTCGAGGCTGGGCGATGAACCGGCGGCTTGGACTGCTCGGCGCGAGCCTCGTCGTCGGCGGCGCCGTCCTGATCGGCGCGGGGGCGTCCGTTGGTGGGGCTTTCGGCCCGGCAGGCATGATCGGCTCCGTCCCCGTCGGTGTACCTGGCGAGATGATGCGGGGCGCGCCCGGCACGGCTGGCGGCGCCGGGTCGGGCGGCTACGGATGGGCGGGTCCCACGTCGCCCGGTCCGGGCGAGGCCGGCTTCGCCGCGGGCACGGTCACCGCGCCCCGCGTCGTCCGCGTGATCGCGGGTCCCGGCTACACCTTCACCCCGTCGACGATCGCCGTCGCCCGCGGTGAGACCGTGACGTTCGAGGTGACCTCCATGGGTGGCCTCGTCCACGAGTTCATGGTCGGCCCGGCCGACGCGGTGGCGGCCGACCAGGAGGGCACGCCCGAGGCGGCCGACATCGGGATGATGGAGACCAGGTCCGTGACGTACACCTTCGACGGCAGCGGGCCCTACGCCTTCGCGTGCCATGCCCCCGGCCACTACGAGGCCGGCATGCGAGGGACGCTGACCGTCGTCGGCTGACACGCCGCCGTACGATGCGGGCGGGTGCTTGCAGCAGTCCACCCAGCCAGCGATCGAAGCATCCAGGGAGCCCATGGCCATCAGCTCGAGTCCGGCACGGATCCTCGTCGTCGACGACGAACCGCCGATCCGCGCGATCGTGCGTGGCTTCCTCGAGCGCGATGGGATGCTCGTCGCCGAGGCCGCGGACGGGCCAGCTGCTGTCGAGGCGGTGCGCACGTTCGCGCCCGACATCGTCGTCCTCGACATCATGCTGCCGGGCTTCGACGGGATCGAGGCGCTTCGCCGCATTCGGGCCTTCGCGGACCCGCTCGTGATCTTCCTGACAGCCCGCACGGAGGAGGTCGATCGGATCGTGGGCCTCAAGGTGGGCGGCGACGACTACCTCACCAAGCCATTCTCGCCGGGCGAGCTCGTGGCGCGGGTCGAGGCGCTCCTGCGACGACGTCGCCGGCCCCCGGGGCCCGAACGCGAGGACGTCATCCGAGTCGCGGACCTCGTCATCGACCCGCTGCGCCACACGGTCGCCATCGGCGGCGAACCGGTGGAGCTGACCGCGATCGAGTTCGCGATCCTGGAGGCCGTGGGCCGCGATCCCGGGGTCGTGCTCAAGCGTCAGCAGCTCCTCGACGCCGTCTGGGGCGTCGATTTCGTCGGCGACGAGCACGTGATCGAGGTCCACGTCGCCAACCTTCGGCGCAAGCTCGGCGACGACTCCACGAGCCCGCGCTACATCGAGACGGTACGCGGCGTGGGCTACCGTCTCCGAGCCGACGACCGGTGAGCGGGTTCGACCCGGGCCGGCTGCGCTGGCGACTGCTGGCAGCCAACCTCGCCGTCGCCGCGGTCGTCGTCGGGGCGGTCTCCGCCGGCGTGTGGCTGGCGGCGCCTGGCGCCTTCGAGAACGCGATGGGGATGGGCGGCTCCGGGGGCATGATGGGCGGGTCGGGCGCCGGGAGGATGGACCCCGCCCTCCGCGCCGCCTTCGGCGATGCGGTCGGGACGGCGCTCTTGCTGGGACTCGGCGCCGCCATCGTGGTGGCCGTCGCGGTCTCCGTGCTCCTGGCGATGTGGCTGTCCCGCCCGATCGACGCGCTGGCGGCCGCGAGCCGGCGGTTGGCCCGCGGCGACTACGCGCAGCGCGTGCCGCCGGCGGACGGAGAGCTCGGTGACCTCGCGACCTCGTTCAACGACATGGCGGCCGCGCTCGAGGCGACCGAGCAGCGGCGCCGTGACCTCATCGGAGACGTCGCGCACGAGCTGCGGACACCCATCGCGTCGGTCCGCGGCTACGTGGAGGGGCTGCAGGCCGGCGTCTTCCAACCGGGGACCGATGCCTGGCGGGTCCTCGATGAGCAGACCGCCCGCCTCGAGCACCTGGTCGACGATCTCGCGGTCCTGTGGCGGGCGGAATTGCGCGACCTCCGCCTCGAGATCGCGAGCCTCGATGGGCCGACACTGCTGGCCGATGCGCTGGATCGGCATCGATCGGCTGCGACCACGCGGTCGATCGATCTCGCGCTTGACGAGGTCGTGCCCTCCACCATCCGTGCCGACCGGATCCGCCTCGCCCAGGTGCTCGACAACCTGATCGGCAACGCCCTGCGGTACACGCAGCCGGGAGGCCACGTCCAGCTTGGGCTGGCGTTGGATCGCCGCTCGGCCGTGCTCTCCGTCCGTGACGACGGCCCGGGCCTCGACCCTGAACAGGCCGCTCGCGTCTTCGAGCGCTTCTACCGTGCCGACCCGTCGCGCTCGCGCGATGCCGGCGGCAGCGGGCTCGGTCTCGCGATCACGAGATCGCTCGTGGAGGCGATGGGCGGCTCGGTGGAGGTCACGAGTGCCGGTCCCGGTCGGGGGACCACCTTCCTCGTCCGCCTGCCGGCGGGCTGATTCGCGGTGCTGGTCTACGGCGCGCGACGGCCTTGCGCCTCAGGCGGCGCGCATCGGGATCAGGGCGAGACCACCGTGGCCATCCACAGGGCATCCGTCCGGGCGCCGTAGCCCGAGACCACGATTCGGTCCGGGAGCACCGTCGCACCGGTGACGTAGGTGCCCTGCGCGTCGTTGGCGTCGTAGCGACCGATCCTCGGCAGCGAGGTGGACCCGGCGAACGACAGCCGCACCCACGTCGCGCCGTCGCTCGAGACCCATGCCGCCATCGTTTGCGAGCCCGGCGCGTCGCGATCGAGGACGACGATGTGCCGGCCGTCCGACGCGAGGACGGTGGATCCGAAGGTGGGGACCTGGTTGATGGCCTGGTCGATGGCGGGGAGCTCCTTGCCCAACCGGCCAACCACATGCCATGTCGCGCCGTCGGCCGAGGACCAGCCGCTCGGGGTGGCGTCGCCGGCGCTGGGGGAGCCCGCGCCGATCGCGAACAGCCCGCCCGCCCCTGCCTCGACGTCGGTGAGCTCACCACCTGCGATCTTGATCCCGTCCACCTGGGCCACGGTCCAGCTGATCCCGTCAGACGACACCCACGCCGCCGGCCGGCCGATGCCCAGGGCCAAGGGGTTCGCGGGGTCGACCACCTCCGTGCTCGGATCCCGCACACCGTTACGGCCGACGATGACGAATCCACCCGGAAACGCGACGGCATCGCGGAACACCGCGTGGGCGAAGCCATGCGCCGTGTCCGCCGGCGCCCAGGTCGTCCCATCCCGCGAGTACAGCACGAGCGGAACCGCCGGCGCCGGGGGCTGACCGGGCTCGCCCACGCCACGGCCCTGGTAGCCCACCGCGATGATCCCGGCCTTGCCCGCAACCATCCACATCGGGGCGCCGGCATTCGACCAGCCGGCGTGCCAGCTCGGGCTGTCAATGGGCGTCCAGCGCGACCCGTCGGTGGACATCCACAGGTCCGGCGAGAAGTCGGGCGTGGGGCAGGCGGTGTCCGCCGGGCAGTCCACGCCGCCGCCCTCGGCCGTGGCCAGCAGTCGGCCGCCGACCACGAACACGTGCGTCATCAGCTCGCCCGATCGCCGCAGGTCAGCCGTCTGGACGACCGTCCAGGCGAGTCCGTCCGGTGAGGTCAGGAAGGCACCCTGCTCCGTGGCCGGGTCGGTGACGCCGGTCTCGCCGACGGCGACGTACCCCTCGCCCCAGGCTGCGACGTCCTCGATCCGTAGCCCGCCCCGGGCGGACGGAACCACCGGATCCGACCAGGAGAGGCCGGTCCAGCCGCTCGGTGGCGGGGTGGCCGAGGGCGACCGGCTCGGCGACGCGCTCGGGGACTCGCCTGGCGACGCACTCGGCGACTCGCTCGGTGACGCACTCGGCGACTCGCTCGGTGACGCACTCGGCGACGGGCTCCCGGTCGGGGCCGGGACGCTGGAGGTCGGCTCGGGCGAAGCCGTCGGCTTGTCGCCCACGATCGGACCCAGCAGGAACGTCCAGCCGAGCATCGCGCCGACGGCCACCACGGCCGCCGCGGCGGCCAGCTGCACCAGCGGCGCGAACCACGCGCGCCGGCCCGCCGTCGGGGCGCTGGTGACGGCCCGCAGACGATATCGGAGCGAGGCGGGGGCTCCATCGCCGGCGACCTCTCGGAGGACGGCGGTCAGGTCGCGATCGAAGCGCTCGTCGGTCATCGGACCGCTCCCATGGGATCGCGCGCAACGGCGTCGTACGCCGCGCGCAGCTCGGCCAGGCCGTAGTGGAGTCGCGATTTGACCGTGCCCACCGGCAGGTCGAGGTGGGTTGCGATCTGGTCCGCCGTCAGCCCCTCGAGGTAGTGCAGGGCGATCACGGCCCGGTGCTCGGGCGTCAGGGCGCCCAGGGCGTCGCGCAGCGCGGCGCGTTCGACGGACGCCGCGAAGGGATCGGCAGCGTCGGGAGAGGCCAGGGCGACGATCGGCGCGTGACGGCGCTGGTGGAGGCGATCGCGGCAGACGTTGACCAGGATCCGCGAGAACCACGCCTGGAATCGCTCCGGGTCGCGCAGCGACGCGACGTGCTGCCACGCGCGGAGGGCCGCGTCGCTCACGGCGTCCTCGGCTTCATCGCGATCGCCCAGGATCACGGCGGCGAGACGGAAGCTCCGATCGAGGGCGTCGTCGAGCAGGCGCGTGAACGCCTCGGCCCGGTCATCGGTCGACCCGCTCAGCATGGCGCGGATGTCGTCCACCCCGTCGTCCCCTGCCTGGAGATTGATCTCGATCACAACCTAGATGACCGGCATGCGGGCCGGATGGTTCGATCTTTCTCGATTTGAGGGACGGAAGGTCGCGAAGATGGCCCATGTGCGAGCTCAAGCCGGGGCGGGAGATCGCCGCGATCGTGCCGACCGGCGACGAGGCGGTACCGACGCGTCGAGCCCTCGCTCGCGTGGCCGGCCGGCGGGAGGAGGCCGAGTCACGGTCGTCGTGATTGCCCGGGAGGTTCGCAACAACGGCACCCGCGCGGCTTCCCCGGGCGCTACGATGCCGCGCGTGCCGAGCGAAGGCCTGCTCCTCGGGATCGCCCAGATCGCCGTCGTGATCGCCGGGTTCACGGCCGTGACGTCCGCGCTGACGCCGCCAGGAGGCTCGTGGAGTCCGGACCAGCGGATCCGGCAGCGAGCGATCGTCTCGACGAGCTTCAACGTGCTGTTCGAGAGCCTGCTGCCCGTGATCGCGTTCGCGTGGTTCGATGACGCTCACACGGCCCTCGTCGCCTCGAGCGCCGTGGTCGCCGTGTATGCCGTGTGGATCGTGGTGATGCGTGGGCGCCAGTTCCTCAGGACCGACGCGATCCATACCCGGAGTGGCCAGGTGCTCTTCGTCCTTGGCCCGTTGGCCTGCCTGCTGTTCGCGGCGAACGCGATCGTGTTCGCATCCGTGGCCGTGTATGCCGTCGCGCTGTGCGTCCAGCTGTCCGTGGCACTGCTCAGCTTCTACTCCGTGGTGGCGGCCGCCTCGAGCTGATACGCGCGCCACGCGATGTGCGTGTCGCCGCTTCACCGGTGCTGCTTGACGCACAAGGATCGGACTGTCGCGTGACAAATTCGCGCACACACGCGAAGATGTCGCGGCTGTCAGGGACGAGGCCCCACGCTGGCCGACCGCGCATGGGAATCTGATGACCGAACTGCCCAACTCCGCAGCCGACCGGGCTGCCAACGCCGCCACACCGGACGCCGAGACGCCCGCCGGCGATGCCACACCCGAGGCCGGGGCGGGTGCCCCCGAGCCCGTCGTCGACGTCGCCGCGGTCGCGGCGGACTCGACCGCGCCCGATCCCGACAAGCCGGCTCCCGTGTCGGCGACTGCCGATGCAGCCGGATCGTCACCCGCTGGGGCCGCCCCGGGTGATGCGCCCACCGTCGATGCCCCTGCGCCGGGCGAGCCGACCGACACCGACCCATCGGACACGTCGCCGACCTCCGAGTCGGGTGTCGATGCCGTGCCGGTTCTGCCCCTCGCGGCCGCCGTGACCGATGGCAAGCCCCCGGCACGGCCTCGGCGCCGGCGGTCGCTGGCCCTCCGTTTCGGCATCTCGTTCGTCCTCGGCCTCCTGCTCGCCGGCGGCATCGGTGCGGGCGTCCTCTACGCATGGGGCCAGCAGTACGACGGCCGGGTGCTGCCCGGCGTCCGCGTCGGCAGCACGGAGCTCGGCGGGCTCACGCGCGGGCAGGCGGAGGCGGCGATCGCGAACGCCTACGGGTCGCTGTCCACCGGGCAGATCACCCTCACCGGTCCGGACGGCCAGACGACGACCATCAGCTACGCGGATATCGGCCGCGGCCCCAACACCGCGGCGGTGCTCGACGCGGCCCTCGCGGCAGGCCGCGAGGGCGAGCCCCTCGCGAACCTCATCAGCGCACCCCAGGCCGCGATCCACGGCGTGACCCTCGACTCCGCCGTTGCCTACGACCGCGACAAGCTGGCGGCCGCGGTCGAGGCCCTCGCCACGACGATCGACCAGACCCCCGCGGATGCCTCCGTGTCGACCGGCGTGGACGGGACGGTCAGCGTCACCCCGGCGACGGACGGTCGCGCCGTGGACCAGACGGCGCTGCTGACCGCGCTCGACCAGCAGCTGGGTGCGCTCGGCACGCCGGCGTCGATCACGATGGACGTGCCGGTCGTGACGTTGACGCCGGCCGTCACCACCACCTCGGCCGAGGCGGCGAAGGCCGCCGCGGATCGAATGGCCGCCGACGTGGTCGTCGTCCGGGGCGAGGACAGCTGGACGATCGCCGGCACGAGCCTCGCGCCGCTGATCTCGTTCTCGACGGGAGCCGACGGGAGCATCACCCCGGTGTTCGACGAGGCGGGCCTCGACCCGATCCTCGCGACGATGGCCAAGCAGGTCAACCAGACCAGGCGGGACGCGGGCCTCAAGCTGGTCAGCGGACACGTCGTCGCCACCGGCACCAGCCGCGAGGGCCGGACGCTCAACGCGGCCGACACGAAGGCCGCGATCATCAGCGAGATCGCCGCCCGCGGGGCGGGCGCGGCCGCATCGCCGGTCGCGGCCGTCGTCAAGGCCGTCGAACCCAGGCTGTCGTCGGCCGACGCCAAGGCCTTCGCCCCGAAGATGAAGATGATCAGCTCGTACAGCGTCTACTACTGGGTCATCGTCAACAACCACTGGGGCGGGAACATCGAAGCGCCGGCCACGAAGATCAACGGCACCGTCGTGCCGGCAGGCGCAAAGTTCGACTTCTGGAAGGTCGTGGGCGACCTGCACAAGCTCCCGGGCGAGGGCCCGGGGAATGCGATCGAGGGCGGCAAGATCACCGTCACCGGCGCGTTCGGCGGCGGCATCTGCACCACGTCCACGACGCTGTTCAACGCGGCGTTCCGGGCAGGCATGGTGCCGCTCGCCAAACAGAACCACAACGAGTTCATCGACCGGTATCCGCCGGGCCTCGATGCCACCGTGTGGATCGTCGGCAACGCCAAGCAGACCATGAGCTTCAGGAACGACACCGAGTACCCGATCCTGATCACCCGGACCGTCACCCACGCCGGCAGCAAGCGCTGGCTCACGTTCAAGATCTGGAGCGTGCCGAACCACCGGAAGGCCAAGGTCACCAACCTGGTCATCCAGCCGGGCCAGCGCGCGATCAACACGGTCGTCCACGACCCGACCAAGCCCGTGGGCTACTACTACGTCAACAACTCCGCCGTGAACGGCGCCAAGGTCTGGGTCACCGTGTCGATCTACGACCACGGCAAGCTCCACTGGCGGAAGCGGTACTTCTCGAACTACCCGGCGGTCAACGGTGTCACCATCGTGGGGACCAAGAAGACCTGACGCCGGGCTGGTCTCGCCGTCCCGTCGCCGCGGCTGACGGCTTCCCAGCCGGCGCGCGCGGTCGCCAGCTGCCCTCCGACGGTCCCTCCCCGGTCAGGGGGGTGTCATAACCCGAGCGGAGGTCTTGAACCATCGGCCCCCGAAGCAAAGAGTCGGCGAGGGCGTCCCTTGTCGACTTCGCGGTACCTACTGGGGGCACGAGACCGTGGCCATCTCTGGCGAGACACTTCCCACCTCCGACCGACAACCTGGGCCCGGAAACCCGGGCGCGGGCCAGGGTGCAGCCATCGCACGTCGACCCCGGATCCGTCCCTGGGGCGTGGTACTCGGTGTTGGGCTGGTCCTGGTCGCGGTGCTGGTTGTTGCATTCGCGGTTGCGTCGGGCTCCAATGGCGGCAGCCGCCTCACGACGGATGTCGTGACGCGCCTCGCAGCCCGCGATGCGGGCGTGGGCGATCTGATCGATGAGCCGCTCCTCGACGCGGCCTCCCAGATGGGGATCGAGCGCGTGCCGAAGTCAGTGACGCTGGCCGTCACCGGCCTCGAGGTGACGCCAACCGAGG
The DNA here is from genome assembly GCA_963841545.1 of uncultured Chloroflexia bacterium. GTDB lineage: Bacteria > Chloroflexota > Limnocylindria > Limnocylindrales > CSP1-4 > CAIXZV01. The sequence continues at coordinate 898,575 of CAWJDE010000004.1, forward strand.
CTGGTGAGGCCGACCTCGTGGACGCGGTCTGGACGCTGACTGCGTCGGGCCCACACGGCGTGTTGGCAGAGGTGGATCAATCCTTGTCGGCGAGGATTGCCTCGGTCGACGGTCGGCAGGTCCTTGCCGACGTCGTGATCACACCAGCCCTCGCCTTCGATTGCGAGGGCTACTTCGAGGAAGGCACGAGCGCTGCCGATGCTCAGGCCATCGCTGCGGACCTGAGGGATGGCATCTCGTGGCTGCCGGGCACCTCTGTGTCCATCGAGCCCGATGAGATGGAGACCACGGCAGAGGTCATCCAAACGCCGGATCCCGATCATCTCGTGGATTGGAGCGTTCAGACGCAGGCCCCGGAACCTGGTGTTCAAACGACATGGTCGGTCCGCCTCGCCATCGACGACGAGACCGTCGACACGGTTGTGGCCGCCACGGCAGTCACCAGGCAGCCCGTTGCCGAGGTGGTCAGCGTCGGGACCCTCACGCCTGACGACGTGGCCAGGCAAGTCGCTACCGCGGCGCACGCGTTCACCGCGGCGATCCTCAATGATCAACCCCTTCAGCCCTTGATGACCGATGGGTCGCCGATCATCACCGATTCGGGCCGCGAGGCGATGAAGGAGCAGCTGCCGACCGTGATGGAGGTCAACGAGTACTCCCTGGACACCACGCGCGATCAGCTGGCCGCATGGGCCGGCGACCTGACCCTCACTCGAGCGGATGGATCGTGGCTGGTCGACGGTGCACAGAGTCACCTCATCACGCGGTTCATCGATGGCGCGGGATCGCACGCATACAACGACGTGGCTGACTGGATCGACTTCACGTGCGGGGTTGACGAGAAGGCGACCATCAAGACCAGCCTGCTGGGGGTCGCGGTCTACTCGGATGGAGCAGCCGCCGCCGAGTTCAAGATCGCATCCCGCGGTGACGTCGGCTGCGACGACCAGGAGGAGCTGGGCGATATCACTGCCACCTGGCCCGGCAATCGAGATGGGATCGGCCTCGACTCCAGCGAGGGAAGCAAGCCAGGCCAGGCGGTCGTGCGAATGGTGGCGCTACCCGAGGCGTGGACACCTGACCTGGTCCCGCTCACGATCCGAGTTGGCATCCATGGTGGCGATGACGCCAACGCATGGGTCTTTACCGCCGGGACCGAGTGATCCGGCGACGTGAGCATCCGATGAGCACAGCTGTCGAGCGGTGCCGCACGTAGAACCGTTGGCGGTCCGCTCCGAGACCGGGACGACCTCGACCACCTCACGATGGGCGACGGCATCGTTCCAAAGCAGGATCATCGGCTGCCGGGACGCAGACTCGGGTCGACGATCCGGCCATCGCACGCCGATCCCGGGCAACATCCTCGGGGTCTGCCAGCGCGGCGAGTCGACCTCCGGGTGGGCTCAGTCCGTGGCGAGCTCCGCCAGCTTCGTGGTGGTCGCCCAGCTGCGGATCGTCATCGACCGGTAGATCGGGCTGCCCATGACCTTGTTGAGGCGGCTCTTCGTGCGCTGCGCGCTCAGCCGCTGGGAGTAGATGACGCCATCGCCCGGCCACACGGTGTCGACGCCGTCGCGCGGGTCGAACGCCTCCATGGCGGCGGTCGCGTCGATCCCCATCAGGAAGATCGCGTCGCTGTGGTAGCGGTCGGGCTCGTCCCCGAAGCCCGTCGGTCGGTTGGCGACGACCGCCCGGAGCTGGGCCGCGGTGAGGACCAGGGCGCCGATGAGCTCGCTGTGGAGCGTGAAGGCCTTCGGCAGGGCCGCCTCGATCTCTTGCTTGATCTCAGCCGGCTCATGCGTCGAGCTCAGGATGACGTTGCCGCTCGCGATGTACGTGACGACGTCCACGTAGCCCAGCTCGCCCAGCAGCTCGCGCAGGCGGGCCATGGACACGGGGTTCTTGCCGCCGACGTTGATCCCGCGCAGGAGCACCACGTACCTGGTCACGAACCGAGAGTAGACGACTCCCAGGGTGGATCGCATGTCCGGTGCCCGGCGCCGCAGGCGAGACGGTGGCCGCGATCGGGACGACAACCTCCGGCAGTGGGCCGTCCAGCCCTGGCACTCGGGTCCCCTTGCGGATGACCGAGGCCGCCGATAGACAGGACGGCGCCGTCGTCGTGATGAAGGACGTCGATCACCGGCCCCATCCACGCCCGACGGCGTCAATGCGCGACTCGACCAGCGTCAGGTCGTGCGTCGGCCCGCGCTCCGGTAACCGAAGCTCGTCGCCCATCCCGACGGCGCGCAACGGTGCCCCGTTGTCGTCATGACGGAATATCGCGACCGGCACCCTCGGCAGCGATCCCGAGATGGGCCTGCAGGAAGGCGACCGTATCGGTCAGCGCACGGCCAAGCGGCGTGTCCGGTGCAGCCTCGACCGCGTCGGAGAGCACCGGATGATCGAACGGGTTCCAGGTTCGGATCTCGACGCGGGTCTCGTTGGGCAGCGCCCTGTGGATGGCTTCGTGCCGGGCACGAGGCGAGATGAAATCCCGCTGGTACCGAAGCGTCCTCACGCACCGGCCGTCGTCGGTGTTCGCCTGTAGTGCAGCCAAATCACCGGAATTGACGCCGAACTGCCGTCGCCGCGACGCGAGGGCAACGGGAAACGCAGGTTGGCTCGACACGACCGCCTTCACGGAGGGATCGATCGCCATCGCCAGCGCGTAACCACCCGAGAGGCACATGCCGATGACGCCGACTCCGAGTCCTCCCGACTCCGTCGATTCGTGCTGAGCCAGTGAGCGCAGCCATGCCGCGGTCGGCGTCGCCTCGCCGTTGGCGAGCGCCCCGAACTCCCGCTTCACGCACACCTGCGCAAACGCTCGAAGGCGACCCACCGCGCTGGGCATCACCTCGCCGGCGAGCAACGGCAGGATCGGCGTCATCCCGCCGGCCTGGATGCGCGTCGCGACACCCACCGTCCGGCGGGTGAGGCCGGCGGCCTCGTGGATGACGATCACGGCGGGCCCAGCGCGACCGCCACGATAGACCCAGTGCCCAACGGCGGCCCCGCCGACATCGGCGGAGAACCACGCCGGCTCGTATCCGTCCGTCGCGCGTGGCGCCTCGCGCGCCAAGGACGATCCGTCGGGACGCGTCATTCGGCTCCCAGCCTTCCCGGTCGATCCGCCCAGGGGAGATCCTCCATCGTCAGATGGTCGGTGGGACGGACCTGCCGGGGAACAGCAACTTGAACTGCGTCGCGTACTGGCGCTTGCCTACGAGGCGCCAGAGCACCTTGACGGACAGGGGCATGCCGGCGTAGAAGCTCTGCCGGTCCGCGGGCGTGGAGTTCGCCAGCAGCATCCCGAGCTGCGGCAGGAGTCGATTCTTCGGGATCACGGACATGCTGTGGTCGGCCATCGCGGTCCACTCTTGCTTGGTGACCACCCGCTCCGCGACCGGGATGACCTCCACCACCTCACGGCGCAGGTGCACCTTCAGCACCTCGAGCATCCGCTCGTAGGCGTCCGCGAGCTGTTCGCCGACCGCCGGGTCGGCCGTTGCGCGCCATCGGGCGAGGAGCGGACGCGCCTCCTCGATCAGTGCCGCGACCTGCGCGTGGTGCGCGCGCATCTGGCCGACGTGCAGCGCGCAGGCCGGAGCACGCTGCTCGAGCTTGTCCCACAGGAGCTGATCCTCGCTCTCGTGATGCGTGTGCAGCGACGCATCGAGGACGGCGAGCCACTCACCAAGGAACGCGCTGCGCGCCACGTCACCGGCGGGTGCGCCGCGCACCATTCCGGGTGCCTCCTCGTATCCCCACAGGAACGCGTTGTGCAGGATGCGCATGTCGTCGCCGTCGCACAGCTTCGGCCCGTCAGGCACGGGCGGAGCGGTCTCGCCGGGCAGGGAGACGTACTCCATGGTCATAGAACCGACCTCCTGGGGGCGGGATGGCTTGTCCAGGAAGTCTAGTGGTCCACGACCGCGATCCGCATTCCCGCCACGCGGCCAGAACCTCAGCCGCCCCTCCGCCAGGGACCGATGCCGGTGACGCGTTCGACCCGGATCCGGGTCACGTATCCCGGCGGCGGATCGGGCATGGCCGGGAAGCGCACGTCGGGACCGAGGTACGTTCGTGCCAGCCGCTGGAGGAGCTCGGGGGCCCCGCCCTCGGTGATCCGTGCGCTCCCGTTGATGACGAGGTACTCCCGGAGGCCCCAGTCGTTGATGTGCTCGGACTGCACGGTGACCGCGATCCGCGGGTCGCGGCGCAGGTTCCGGAGCTTGCGCTGATCCGAGAGGGTGCCGATCACGATCTCGCCGTCCTCGATGCCCACCCAGGCGACGCTCAGGTGGGGCGACCCATCCGGGTCGAGGGTCGCGACGGTCGCGACGGCGTCCGACGCCAGGAGCTCGAGCGCCGCGTCCGAGAGCCGGTCGATCACGCTCGCACCATACACGGACCGTCCGGGACCGGCGTCGTAAAGCGAACCGACGACGCGCTGCGACGTCGATACCCGGAGTTTGCGTGCCCAGTGTTGACCCGCCAGGACTGGATGTCGTGTCCGCTTCTTGCGCACCGGCGCCCGCTCCGGGCAGTGCTATCATTGATAGCGGAGGTGCCGACATTGAGCCAGCTCATCGTCCGCAATGTCGGGCAGGAGATCGTCCGGGCGTTGAAGCGCCGGGCTGCTGATCACGGCCGATCCGCGGAGGCGGAACATCGCGAGATCCTCCGGGCGGCCCTCCAAGAGGATGTCGAGCGGGACTCATTCAAGGCGGTCCTGGCCTCGATCCCGGAGGTCGGGGAGGACGAGGACTTCCTGGTAGATCGAGACCTCCCGCGTCCGACGCCGTGACGTGGCTCGTCGATACCAACATCCTGTCCGAGCTCAGAAAGGGGGATCGGGCGAACGAGGGGATCCGCGCGTGGTTCGCGGCTAGCCGCGAGCAGGACCTGTTCACCAGCGTGCTCGTGCTGGGGGAGGTGCGTCGTGGCATCGAGTCGATCCGTCGGCGCGACGTCCCGTCGGCGCTGGCCCTGGAGCAGTGGCTCCAGCGCCTGACGGGGAGCTTCAACGACCGCATCCTGCCGGTCGATGCCCGCGTCGCGGACCGATGGGGCGCCCTGAACGTGCCGGACCCAGTTCCCACGGTTGACGGCCTCCTGGCGGCGACTGCCCTGGTCCACGACCTGATCCTGGTTACGCGGAACACGCGGGACGTCGCACGCACCGGCGCCCGATTGCTCGATCCGACGACGTCGGCCCCACCCGAGGCGTAAGGAGCCTCCAGGGCATCCGTCGACGTCCGTCCGGCACCGCCTGCCTCATGGGTGCCGGTGGCAGCATCGCCCACACGACCTCGGGTGGCGATGCTGCGTCGGCGTCGTCCGCGTAGCCGACGGGCCGGAAGAGCGGATGACCGCACCTGACCCGGGGCTCGGTCCGTCGGAGGATCGAGCTGTCGAACACCTCGGCAGCCCCTGCCACATCGCCAGCGTCGAAGGCTTGCAGCCGATATGCGCCCGCCGAAACCTGGCCAAGCAGCGCGGACGCTGCCGAGCGGCCGCAGCTCGCTATCGGTCGGCGGTCGCTGCGCTCGACGACCGAGCATCCTGGATCGTGAGCGCGACCACGGTGTCGGCCGTCTCGTCCCAGCGGTAGACGATGAGCATCCAAGGCCACGGACCGAGCACGAACCGGAGGCCCTCCCAGGGGCTCCGGAGCTCGGGGCCGAGCTGCGGAAACTCGGCGAGCGGGGCGATCGCGAGCCGGACGCGTTCCAGCGTGCTTGCGGGCAGACTGTGCGTGCGGATCATGGCGCGCAGGTTGGCCTGGGCCCGCTCGGCGATGAGGACCCGGGCCATCGGCCCTAGAGCGCGTCGAGCGGGATCACGCGTCCAGCGGCAGCGTCGGCAAGCCCCGCCTGGGCATCCTCCCACGCGCCCGGAATGGCGTCGAGGAGGGCGGTCACCGAGGCCGCGTCAGGATCCGCCGCGTCGAGCGCCGAGGACAGCAGCGACCGCGCGAGCGTGCCGGGGTTCAGATGCGTCCGGTCGGCAAGCCGGCGCAGGCGTGTCGCGTGCTCGGGGTCGAGCAGGACGTTCACCCGGTGCTGCTCTGCCACGTCAGGCTCCTGCACGGATTGTGTCAAGCTGTGCGAAGCGTACCGGGCATCAGCGTCAGCATCAAGAACGCCGACCTAGACTGGCGCCGAGAACCACCACCCCGCCGCCAGGCCGCTTCGAGCGCGCTCCTGAGAAGTGTGGCAAGCATCGATTCGACCCCGAGTTGCGAGTCCAGGGAGAGGACACCGATGGATTGCCGCCGCATCATCTGGAGCCGCAACCTCGACCATCTGCCGCCGGCTGACGCGCCGCTACGCGGCGGGCGGTGAGCCCGGTGACCGACGGCCGAGCCACCCGGCTGGTTCGCGATCACCGCCCCCTCATCATCGGCTTCCTCGTCGAGGCGGCCATCGTCGCGGTCATCGTCCCGCTGGCGCTGCTGCCGCGCTGGGAAATGCGTGCCGTCCCGGGCTTCCGCAACCTTGGCCTTGGCGTCCCAAGCTGGAGCCCGTCCGGGCGCTACCTGGCATGGGAGGAAACGGCAACGGTGTTCGACGTCGCCACGGCCGACGGTCGGGCTGTGCTGTCCGGCATGGCGGGGACATCCCCGGTGTGGCTCGATGACCAGACGATCGCGATGCTCGAGCAGACCGGCTCGGCCACCGGGCAGCTGGTCCTGATCAGCGTCCCCTCCGGCGAGCGCCGGGTGGTCGGCCCGATCGAGGTGGGAGGTCCGATGCCCCCCGATGGCCCCTACTCGCTGGGCCGCCTGGTGGCCGACGGCCGTGGGCATCTCGCCCATCAGCGCTTGGACGACCCCGTGAAGAGCGCCGTGGTCGACCCCGAGACGGGCGCCAACGTCGCCAAGGTCGGCGGACGCCCGCTGCTGTGGACGCCCGATGGTTCGCTCGTCGTGAAGGTCCCCATTGAGGATCTCGTCCTTGCCAACGCGTTCTACCGCGTGGGGACCCTGGCGGTCTGGACCCAGGAACGCGGGACCACGCCCCTGGCGGCCGGGTATGTGGAGGTGACCGATCAGCCCAGCCTGTCGCCCGACGGTTCGAACCTCGCGTGCATCTGTGTCCCGATCGATGCGCTGCCCACGCGCGCCAGCGAGGCCCTGCTCGTGGTCCCCCTCGACGGCTCCTCGCCGGAGGTGCTGAACACCGCCGGACCATTCGGATTCCAGGGGCCAGCGTGGGTCGATGACCATTCGGTCGCGGCGGTCGACGACAGCGGACTGCAGCGGCAATGGATCAACCACGAGCGAACGGCGATCTTCGTTCGGCCGCCCCGGGTGCCGCGCGCGTTCTTCAATGCCCATGTGGCCCACCTGGCCGCAGGGACCGCCGTGATCTGGCCCAAGGCGATTCCCGATCAGACCGGTCCGCTCGACACGACCGAGTGGCGACTCGATGTGTACGCGCCCGACGGGACCAGCCTGTTCACGTACCCGATGACCAGCATCAACTTCCCGTCGATCTCGGTGGGCCCGGATGACCGAACTGCGATCCTGACGGCGGATCCGCAGGTTCCAGGTGACGTGCCGAGGGTCGTGTACAGACTCAGCTCACCGTGACGACCACATCTCTGGCTCGCAACCGGGTGCGACCGAGCCACTCGGCGGTTGAGCGGTGTTCCCGAGCCGTCCCCGGGTGCTCGGAAGCGCCGGTAAGATCGGGTCGCCAAACGAGCGCTGGGGAAGCCGTTGCCGAGATCGCCCATTCCCGACCTCGACCTGCACCGCGTCCGGCAGTTCTGCGACGACCGCGTTCCGGCGTCCGCGCGTGATCAGGTCAGGCTGGAGGTCGAGGTCACCGGCAGCAAGGTGACGATCTACGAGCTGCGCGCACCCTGGAAACCCGAGTACGGCCCGGGGTGGACGAAGTCCGCGATCGCGAGCCTTCGCTATTCGCCGACGCATCGCCGATGGTCGCTGTTCTGGATCGATCACAACGGCAGCTGGCACCGATATCCGAACGCGGAGCCCACCGCGACTGTCGCTGACCTGCTGGCGGAGATCGGACGCGATCCGACGGCCGTGTTCTGGGGCTGATTGGCTACGGGTACTCGGGCCAGCCAAACAGACCCGCAGACAGTCATCGCCGCGAGCGTGCGCAAACGTGAGCGTGAGGAAACGTGAGTCGTGCAGCGCAGTACACTCCCACTTGATCGCCGAGAGGACGGGGGAGGGGAGTGGCGACAGCTGGCACGGAACCGACGCCCACGGTGATCGCCTGTCCCGATTGCGGCTGGTCAATGGTCACGCGACGGAATCGCCGGACCGGGGAGGCATTCCTCGGATGCTCCCAGTTCCCGGCATGCCAGCGCACGATGCCGATGCCCGTGTCTCGAGGTGCGATCCAACAGCCGTCGGGTCGCCGACGGACCCGCCCGCGCCTGACCTCGGGCCATCGCGAGCCTCGCGACATCGGCGACTACGCAGAGTTCCTCGTCGCCCGCCTGATCGGTCGTAGCTTGACGCCCCTGCAAGGCTGCGTCGTCCAGATCGTCGGCGTCATCCTGTTCGGCATGGCGTTCTATTGGTTCCTGGTATCCGGCACGATGACGGACCTCATCAGGCCAATCACAGACTGGTACGCGAGCAACGCGATGCACGCCCTGACCTTCACGCCGCGACCGTCATGAGCGCCCCGACGCTCACCCCCGCCGCCTTCGCCGCCAAATGGCGCGGCAGCACCACCACCGAGAAGGCGGCGGCCCAGGAGCACTTCATCGACCTGTGCCGGATGGTGGGGGAGCCCACGCCCCACGAGGCCGACCCCACCGGCGAGCAGTACGCCTTCGAGCGCCGGGTGGAGAAGGCCGGCGGCGGGGACGGCTTCGCCGACGTCTGGAAGAGGGGCTTCTTCGCCTGGGAGTACAAGGGCCACAGGAAGGACCTGCGGGCCGCCTACCGCCAGCTGCTCGACTACAAAGACGACCTCGGCAACCCGCCGCTGCTGATCGTCAGCGACCTCGACGGATCGAGATCCGCACCAACTTCACCGGCTTGAGCCCGGTCTGGCCACGATCACGCTCGATGACCTCGCGGCGGACGACCGCCCTCGAGAGGCCAGCCGACGCAAGTGGTCGCGATCCAGGCCTTGCGGATGACCGACTCGCCGCGGGCAGGCTTGTATCCATGCGCTTTCGCAACGTGAAGCGACTCGTGACTCAGGATCGGGAGCGAATAGATGAACGTTGCTGTAGGTCCGAACAACGCCGGCAAGTCGACGATCGTGGGGACTTCGCGTTCTGGCTGCGGGGTTGACTACGGCGAGGGCAAAGACACCGGGGATCCTTGGGACGTCATCCCGGCGCGGATGGCGCATAATGGAATCTCAGATACCGATGTCGATGGAGAACATTCACACCGACTACCAGAATGTTGACTGCACGGTCTCGTTCATACTGAGTAATGGAAACGAACTTGAACTTGAGTCCCGTCGACTGGTGGCGCGGCCTCTTCCTGGGTGCGATAGCAAACAGGTCATAAGTCCTTCTGAATTCCGCCATCACTATCCGCTCGTTGTTAGTGTCATACCCGAGCTCGGACCACCGAGCACGAGGAGGAAAGCCTCCTCGAGGAGACCGTCCGCCGGAATCTCGACACACACAGGGCGTCACGCAACTTCAGGAATTACTGGTGACACTACCAAGCGGGTACGAGGCGTCGGGAGTCGCTGATCGCTACTGGCCAGGAACCGATATAGAACGAGGGCGACAGGAAGATCCTCTCGATACGAAGTTGAGCATGTTCGCGAGGGAAGGGAGCTTCCTTCGCGAGGTCTACTGGGCGGGTTTCGGATTCCAAGTGTGGTGTCAGTTGCTCACACACATTACGAGAGCCAGCAATCCACCATGGTCGTCGTCGACGAGCCGGAGACTATCTTCATGCTGTCTTGCAGCGTCAGATACTTCAGTTGTTCCGTCGATCAGGTTCCGACGTCTTCATGGCAACCACTCGAGTGAGATCGTCGCGGAGGCTGAGCCTCGTGAAGTCCTCATGATTGATGCTGCGCGGCGAGCTGCTCGGCGTGCTGCGGATCTCGCTGGAGTTCGAGTAGCGATGGACAACTTGGCTCTCGAAGGATCGTTGACGTCACTCATCTAGCTAGGACCGGCAACGCGGTGCTTGAGGAGGGTGATGACTTCGCAATACTTAGCGCATTGCACGGGCAATAACCTGCCTCGTATCGCAACAGCCGCAACAATCGCACCTTTGGCGCTGAAGGGATTTCCGACGTCGGAGCGCTCGCTCGGTCTGCGAAGGAATACGAGAGTCATGGGTAGGCGAGCTATATCGCTGCATGCTTTGACGGGACTATCGCTGCGATGAAGAGTGGACGAGCTGCGGGCGAGTTCAACGGCACGTGGACAAGCTTCTGATCCTGCGTCGCCACGAGCTTGAGAGTTATCTGTGGTCGAACCACTGCGCAGCGAGTATTGACCGCCTAGCAGCACGTCGGGCGACAGACGGACAGCCACCCGGGTGCTCGCGAGTGAGGAGAGGGGGGGAGGGAGAGGAGGGAGTAGAGGATGATAGGATGTGTTTGGGTTTTGGCGTGAGGTGTGAAATGCGGAAGGAGGGTGGAATATGAGGGAAAGTGGGCTGGGGGTAGCGGGGGACGGCAGATAGAAGGAGAGGAGGAACTGACTGAGGAGACAGGACGGGAAGATGTGATGGGCTGGACGTCAATACCTATGGGACCGACTGCATTCGCAGGTCGTTTTGCGCGTGCAGAACGAGGAGGCGACGGAGCCTCTCGGGAGAGCCGAAGGGGGCCCGCAAGGCGACGGCACGTTCTGGGGACACTCGATGAGCGACTTCAAGACAGGCCATGGAGAGGGGCGGGTGGACGCGGCGGATGCGGAGAGGATCCGTCGCCGCGGATGGACGAGCGAACCGCAGCTGCTTGGCGCGGGAGAGGCTGTGAGGGGCACTGAGGGTCACGAGGGAAGGGGTCACGACCTCCGCGGACGGTGACCTAGAGTGCCCCAGCGGGCCCTCCGACTCGGGCACTTCCTCGTGCTGCGAGCGCAGAGGTCGCGACTCGTCAGACGTGGAGGACGCCAGCGCCGACTCCGGGTCAGCCCGACCGACCCGAGCGCTGCAACACCTGGGGTCGACACCCCTCTACGGAGGAAGATGACGCTGTGGTGCCAGACGCGCTGTACCTTGCGACTCGAAGCGTCGCCGTGCATCTCGAGGTCCGGCGTTGATTTGTCGCGTATAGCTGAAGGTGAGCGCATCTCGGAGAAGCCGCCTCAGAGAAGGTGATCCGCTCGCCAAGGGCAAACACGCGACTCGTGGCGGCCACCTCGACACGGACGTTCGCCCGCTCCACAGTGACCGGATGGCGAGCGGTCGAGTGACCATCGTGCATGCCGAGAGTCAGCGCTCACGTACTGAGGGCTTCGACGGCCGCCGCCTGAGGTCGTTGACGACGTTCCGCCATGCGTCAGGCAGTTGCGTGCTCGGTTGAGGCGCAGGACGCGCTACGCGTAGCAAGTCTCGCTAGCCGATGTCAGCGCGCGATCTTGGCACAGAGAGGATGAAGCGCCCGCGGTAACATGGCTCGTTCTACCAGGTGCCGCTGTTTGTGAGACGGAGGTTTCTGTCGTGTGCTGGACGATGTGCCCGGCGGGCCAGAGCTGACACTGGAGAGGCCGACAGGACACCCCGATCGCATCAACGCATCGCGAAGTCCGCCAGCGAGGATCCGTGGCGTACTACCTCCAGGACGACTTCTTTGGCTCGTCCGGCTGGATGCGAAGACCGACCGCGCTCGCGGCAGGGACAAATTACCGCAGCGCGTACAACCCGAGGAGCGTGGACAACACGTCTGGATCGCGCGGTCGACGGGGGCTAGGAGGACCCGAGCTAGTTCGAGCGTGATCTGAGCCTGACCAGCAGAGCATGTGACGCAGGTCTCGTCATCAAGGAAGTATGGGCGGCGCGCGTGTCCGCTCCCGTGAACACCTCGAGATCGTGGACCGCGCCGAGCGTCCCAGCCCTCCGACGGGATGAGCCGCCTCGAGGATCGTGGGTGCGGCTCGACGCAATGCTCGCGGACAAGCATCGCGAGGGGCCAGAGGCGCGACGAGGTCGAGGCCTCAGCGCAGGCGCGGGGACGTGACGCGAGGGGCCGGCCGCGCCCGCATGAGCGATGGCGGGGCGTGCGCCTAGCAGGGTGCCGCCGCCTTCTGGCTGTCCGTCGACACTGCTCCGCGTGTCACCCAGTCGATCGCCGTCGCCGTCGGGACATCGGCGAGCTCCAGCACAGAGCCGCCCAGGGAGACGTCAGTCCTGGCCTCGGATGATCTCGCTGTCGTGAGCGGCCGCTTGGCCTTGACCCTGCGTGGCTGGCGTTGTTGCGGACCGTACATCTCGACGGCGAGCCGATCCGGAAGCCGGGAGCCATGGTCGCGTCCAGGAAAAGAGCATCGCGCGACACTCGCAAGAGGTCCTTGAGGACGTCGATGCGCTCAGATCTTGCGCTTGCGCTCGGACGAACGCGAAGCCCCAGACGCGTCGAGCGCCTTCGCATGGCCATGTACCAGGCCTCGCACCGAAGACTGATCATCTTGATGCGCGCCACCTCGCTGTCCACGTCCACAGAGTGAAGAGAGTTCCGCGTCAACGCCCAGATTGAATCCGCGACACAACGCCTCGAAATGTGGCTCGATTCCAAAGTCCAGAGAAGATCGCTGTCGACTGAGCAACGATCGCGGGGTCCAGCATCTCCGACCTCGATCGACTGCACGACCTTCGACCTGCCGCCGAACACGCGCGCCTTGTAGCAGTGGTCTAGCGCGACGATCACCGGATAGAGACATAGTCCAACATCCAGAAGAGCGCTTCCACGGCGTCGAATCCGAGTACATCCGCTAAATCACTACGACGAGTCGATGTGAAGGATACATTCTAGCTCTTTCGATGAGTATCGCGCTGTGTGCGCAGCGCCTCCTTACCCCTCACCACCACTCATGAACACCTTGAACACCACCTCGTATCGCATCTATTCTTTCAATACCTCCCCCCCCTCCAAACCAAACTTCCTGCCAACCACCACGCGCCATCCTGAACGACCACCGCTTCGAAACATTCTCCATGCCACCACCATCACACTGCCAACGCAACGCACACTCCTACCCCGTGTATTTCCCTCTACCTCGACCATCGTCACGCGCTGCGTCCGCCAGCAGACCTACCACCACGTCGAGATCTCCACCGTCGGATCCATCCCACGACTCAACGACTAACCCGGACCTAGATCTCCCGCCCAATTACGAGAAAACTTACGGGGATAACTCAAAATTCATTAATTAAAAAAAAAAAAAAAGATTAATAAGAAAAAAAAAAAAAAAAAAAACCGTGGCGTCGCCCCTGCCGTGGATGCCTGACCCGCCGTGGGCATTGCCAGCAAGCCGGGGTGAGACATAACTCACCTTATCGGAAGTTAGTCAGACCTGCGGCGCGGCCTGGGAACCCCGGGTGACGGGTCTGCTGGCTACGCGAGCGTCGGGACGTCGGCCGGGCCGATGACGCTGGCCACGGACGACGCCCCCCGGATCAGGCGCGAGTCGAGCGTGACCAGCGGGCAATCGAGCGATCGCGCCAGCGCGACATACTCCGCGTCGTAGGTCTTGGCCCAGCCGAGAGCGTCTGCCAACGACCACGCGGCGTCGTGGAGATCGTCGGGCGCGATGACCTCGATCGGAGCGCCACGGAGCCGATCGAGCGCGATCGACGCGAGCTCGGCGCTGATCTCCCCACGCCACGCGAGCTCGTGGAGCGCCGACAGGGACTCCGAGCGAACGAGCGGCGGGCTGACGAGCTGGAAGCCGTCGAGCGGCGTGAACCCCGAGGCCGCGAGGCAGGCGCGCACGACCACGCTTGCGTCGGCAACGAGCTGCCTCAATGGTCGGCTCGTGACCGACGGATGGCGGCCAGGACGTCCGGCATCGGCTCACCGGTGGCTGACGCGCCCCAGCCCGGCGGCAACGGCACCTGCGCGCCTTCGGTGACCAACCGGAGGTCGGCCTCCTCGATGACGTGCTGGGTGCCGACCTTGCGGGCCTGAAGGCGGCCCTCGCGGATCCAGCGGCGGATGGTCTCTGGATTGCGGCCGACCCGGCGGGCGGCCTCAGGCACCGTCAGCATCGGTGTAGCATACTACAACACCGAGCCGCCGTCCGGGCGACGATTCGGCTGGGACCGGTCCGAGCATCTATCTCATGACGGACCCCATACCGAGGATCGCCTGGTGCATCGATCCAGCCTCCTGCGTCTGGCCGTCAGCATGCTCGCGGTGGCGCTGGCCCTGCCCGTAACCCCGGCGGCACTGGCCGGCGACGACGACCCGTCGGCTCCGGCGCCGGCCGAGCCGACACTCGCCGCCCTGATCGGCCAGAAGCTGGTCGTCCGAATGGATGGCCCGACGCCGTCGGTGGCCCTGCTCGGCCGCGTGCAGCGGGGCGAGATCGGCGGGATCGTCCTGTTCGGGTCCAACCTGACGACGCAGCCCGCCCTCGTCGCAGCCGTCGACGCGCTCGAGGCTGCGGCCGCAGCCGGCGGGCAGCCTCCGCTGCTGATCATGGCCGACCAGGAGGGCGGCGGCATCCGGAGGATCCCCTGGGCGCCACCGGCGTCCTCGGCGCGCGCGATGGGTGCCAACGGACGGACGACGGTCATCGAGACCCGGGGCAGACGCGCCGGGACCGCCCTGCTGGCGTCGGGCGTGAACGTCGACCTCGCGCCGGTCGCCGACGTCCCGAGCTCGACGGATTCGTTCATGTACCGGGCGCGACGGACGTTCTCGTTCGGGGTCCGCCGGACCGGCCGGCTCGCGCTCGCCTTCGCCCGGGGCCTCGCGTCCGCGGGGGTGATCGCGACGGTGAAGCACTTCCCGGGCATCGGTCGCGTCCGGCTGGACACGGACCGGTTCGTCCAGACGGTGACCGCGAGCCGCTCTGCCCTCGCGGCGGACCTCTCCCCGTTCCGCCGGGCGATCGCCGCCGGTGTGCCGATGATCATGCTGTCCAACGCGACCTACACGGCGTACGACCCCGACAACGCCGCCGGCTGGTCGCCCGCGATCGCGACCACCCTGTTACGCCAGACCCTCGGCTTCACGGGGGTGTCGATCACGGACTCGCTCAGCGGTACGGCGCACGCTCGCGGGGTCCCCGCCCGCGAGCTGGCCGCGGCGGCCGCCCGAGCCGGCACGGACATGGTGATGCTCACCGGGGACGAGGCTTCGACGGCCCGCGCCTTCGACTACCTGCTGGCCGAGGCCGCGTCGGGCTCGATCCCGGCATCGACCCTGGGCGCCTCCTACGACCGGATCCTCGCCCTCAAGGCGACGCTGGGCCCCTGACCTGCGCCGGCCCCCGTGCGGTAGGCCTGGGGTCGGGTGCAACCCCACCGTCACCGGCTTCCGAGCGCGTACTGACGGCAGCGGTCGTCAGCGACAGGATGGTGGTCGAGGTCGCCTCCTATGACGTCAACGGGTCGGTCCGTTTGTTAGTCGAGACGTTGGGGCACA
Source organism: uncultured Chloroflexia bacterium (assembly GCA_963841545.1). Classification (GTDB taxonomy): domain Bacteria; phylum Chloroflexota; class Limnocylindria; order Limnocylindrales; family CSP1-4; genus CAIXZV01. The sequence continues at coordinate 914,153 of CAWJDE010000004.1, forward strand.
CGTTCGTACCTGGGGGTCGACATCACGGCGGGTCCGCGGGTCGACCGTGTCCTCGACGCCCGCGAGTTAGTATAGGCTCTGGGCGGGGAATTCGGCGGACCTGGTCATATCGACCGAGATGCTGGAGCAAGTGCGCGACTGGCCGACCGTGGTCCACAACCTCAAAGGGCTCTGCGGTCCGGTGCGCACCTGCTTATCACGACCCGCTCGCCCGGGTTCATGTACTACGCCTGGCCGCACGACTTCTGGCGCTACGAGCTCGACGACGTACAGGCGATATTCGGCGATCTCGAGATCCTGGTGCTCAAGTCGGACACGGCGTCGCCCGGCGTGTTCCTGTTCGCCCGGCGCCCGGAGATCTACGCCGAGCGCACGCCGCCGCTGCGTCTGCTGTCGATGTTGACCGGGCGGAGGCAGTGGCGGATCAACGATTGCCTAGATTACCTGTTTCCGCGTCACCGCGCCGATCCGGGTCTCTGCCGGCGGGGTCCGCAGGTCCGTGATCCGTGGCTCGCGGAAGGCCCGCAAGCGGGTGCGTCGCCGCGTCGTGCGGCCGTTGTGGCGTCGGTTGCCCCTGCAGATCCGGGGGTGGATCAAGCGCGTACTCGGTCGACGCTAGGCTCACACGGCGTCGACGGCGGCGTCCCCGAGCCACGGGAGCCGGCACGCCGGGCACCCCGCACGCCGGGCACAACGAAACGCCCGAAGGAACTTCCTTCTCGACGCGGTTTCCGCTGATGCAAGCACCTGCGGCTCCGTCTCCGGGTCGGCTGCCCCTTCGGGCAAACCGAATCCTATCCGCTGGCGCTACCGGGCCACAACGTCCTTATCCACGAGTTTCGCAACTCCGGTCCGCCGCCCGTCGACTTGTCCACAGCCCGTCCACGGAGGCCGCACCCCTCCCCTACTCCGGCAGCTCGAGCGGCCAGCCCACCGCGTCGAGGAGGCTCGGCAGGCCGAAGGCGTCCGCGGCGAGGTCGGGGCCGGCGACCGACCGCCAGCCACCGTCGGCCAACCGCTCCAGCCCCTCCGTCTCCGCGGCCAGATCGAGCGCCGGGGTGATCCGCAGCACCCGGCGCCGGGTGGCCGCGGCGCGCACGTCCGTCGTGGCCAGCAGGTGCGCCGCGACGGCGCGTGCCACCGGCGAGCCGTCGAGGAGGACCAGCCCGTCGCGATCCCACGCCAGCCCGGTGACGTGGCGCAGGCCACCCTCGACGAGCGCATTGCCGTGGAGCGTGCCGTCACCCTCGGGATGGAGGGTCAGCAGTCCGGCCGGCGTCGAGAGCTCGAGATGGCTGAAGCGGCCGTCGGGCGAGGTCTCGAGCAGCAGCGAGTGCCGCAGCCCACCGTCCGCCACGATCGCCTCTCGCCAGCGGCGACCGCGACGCCCCTCGGCCACGCTCCACCACACCGACGCCCCTGCCACGGTCCGGCCCCATCCGGCCCGCCGCACCAGCCCGCCGCCGCCGGGAGCGGTCACGGCCGGCCCGCGCTCACGCGTCGACCGCGCCCGCGACCAGGACGTCGCGCCAGCGCTCGGCGGCGGCCCGCAGCTCGCCCGCCAGCCCGGGTGCCATCCGTCCGCGGACCCGCACGTCCCGCTCCCCGTACTCGAGATCGACCGTGCCGCGCTCCCGGACGCGCGCCAGCAGCTCGCCCGCGGCATACGGCACCGCCACGTCCACGTCCTCCCAGATCGACGCCAGCAGCGCCGCGATCCCGGCCCGCAGGGTGTCGAGCCCGAACCCCGTGGCGGCCGACACCAGCACCGAGCCGGCCATGGCCGGGGCGGGTCGCGAGCCGTCGCTGCCCGGGTACACGAGATCGGCCTTGTTGAACGCGGTGAGCCGCGGCTTGTCGCCCGCGCCCAGCTCGTCGAGCACGACCTGGACGGTGGCCCGGTGCTCGTCGGCGTGCCCGTCGGCGACGTCCACCACCTCGACCAGCACGTCGGCGCGAGTGACCTCCTCGAGCGTGGCCCGGAAGGCGTCGACGAGCTGGTGCGGCAGCTTGTGGATGAAGCCCACGGTGTCGGTCACGATGGCCGTCTGGCCGTCACCCAGCTTGACCTGGCGCGAGGTGGGGTCGAGCGTCGCGAACAGCCTGTCCTCCGCCCGGGCGACCTCGGCTCCGACCAGGGTGTTGAGGAGCGTCGACTTGCCCGCGTTCGTGTAGCCCACGATGGCCACCGTCGAGTACAGCCGCCGATCGCGGCCGCGGGCCGCCGTCTGGCGCTGGCGGCGAACGTCCTCGACCCGCTCCTTCATCTTCTTGATCCGTTCGCGGATCAGCCGCCGGTCGGTCTCGAGCTGGGACTCGCCCGGTCCCCGCGTCCCGATCCCGCCACCGGTTCGCGACAGGTGCGTCCACAGGCGCGTCAGGCGCGGCAGCTGGTACTCGAGCTGGGCGAGCTCCACCTGGAGGCGGCCCTCGTGGGTCTGCGCGTGGAGCGCGAAGATGTCCAGGATCAGCCGGCTGCGGTCGATGACCTTGACGTTGAGCAGGCTCTCGAGGCTCTTCTGCTGGCCCGGGCTCAGCTCGTCGTCGGCGACCAGGAGGTCGAACCCGGTCTCGGACTTCGCCTGCAGCAGCGCCTCCGCCTTGCCCTTGCCCACGTACCAGTTGGGGTCGACGTGCCGGCGGTTCTGCCATTCGGCGCCCACGACGTCGGCGCCCGCGGTGGTCGCGAGCGCGGCGAGCTCGGTCAGGCTGTCCTCGGCAGTCCAGCCCGCATCGGCCCCGGTGTCGACCGCGACCAGGAACGCCTTCTCGATGGGCGGCGCGAGGTCGATGGTCGCCTGGGAACCGTTGCTGCGCGGGCTCATGGAGCACCCAGCATAGCGAGGAAGCGATCGGCGGCGGCAAAGGCGTCCGGCCGCGCATCGGCGGCGGCATCGATCACCGCCAGGGACGGCTCGCCGCGGAACCACGTCTGCTGGCGCTTGGAGAACCGCACGTTGCGGCGAACATCGAGCTCGATCGCCGCCTCGAGCGAGAGCTCGCCGTCGAGGTACGCCCAGCTCTCGCGATACCCGATCGCCGAGAAGCACGGCAGCCCCGGCGGGTAGCGCTCGCGGAGCCGCCCCGCCTCCCCCACCAGCCCGGCCGCGAACTGGGCCACCGCACGCCCCCCGATCCGGCGGGCCAGCTCCGGCCCGCCGACCACGAGCTGCAGCCCGAGGACGGGTGCCGGATAGCCGACGGGCTCGGGCAGCGGCGCGTCGCCGCGGAGCGTCGCGATCTCGAGCGCCCGCACGACGCGGCGCGGGTTGCGCAGGTCGGTGCGGGCGGCGAGGACCGGGGCGCTGGCCCCGAGCCGTTCGGCGAGCACGGGCAGGCCGTCGCGCTCGAGCGCCGCCTCGAGATCCGCCCGGACGGCCGCGTCGGACGGCAGGGCGTCGGTGTCGATGCCCGCCATCACGGCCCGCAGCCAGAACCCGGTCCCGCCGGTCAGGATGCCGATCCCCGCGCGTGCGCCGAGCGCCTGGAGCGCCCCCAGCGCGTGGGTCCGGAACTCGGCCACCGAGTACGGCTGGTCGGGGTCGACGAGGTCGAGGCCGTGGTGGACGACGCGGGCACGCTCGGCGGCGGTCGCCTTCGCCGTCCCGATGTCCAGGCCCCGGTACACCTGGCGCGAGTCCGCGCTGACGATCTCGGCGGGGATCCCGCGGGCGATGATCCGCTCCGCGAGCTCGATCGCGAGCGCGGTCTTGCCGGTGGCCGTCGGGCCCCCGAGGACCACCAGCGGTGCGAGGCTCAGGCGACGGCCCCCCGCAGGGCGTACGGGCCCGCGTGCTCGATCCGGACGTCGACGAGGCTGCCCACGAGGCCGGCCGGGCCCGCGACGTGAACCAGCTTGTTCTCGCGCGACCGGCCGGCCAGGTGGACGTTGCCGTCGGGCAGGTGCGCGAAGGCGTCGCGTGATTCGGAGGCGGCCCCGGGCGCATCGTCGTCCTCGTGGTCGTGGCCCCGGAGCGGGACGATCGTGTCGACGAGCACCTCGGTCGTCCGGCCCAGCCAGGCGCGGTTCCGCTCATGGCCGATCCGCTCCTGGACGCCCAGCAGCTCGACCAGCCGGCGCCGCTTCTCCGCCGCGGGGACGTCGTCGGCGAGCCGGCTGGCGGGCGTCCCCGGGCGCTCGCTGTACGCCGCCGCGAACACCTGGTCGTAGCGAACCGCCTCGAGCAGCTCGAGCGTCGCAGCGTATTCGGTCTCCGTCTCGCCGCAGAAGCCGACGATGACGTCCGTGGACAGCGCGATCCCGGGCACCGCCTCGCGGATCCGGCCCAGGCGCTCGAGGTAGTGCTCGACCGTGTACTGGCGGCCCATCCGACGGAGCATCGAGTTCGCGCCGGACTGCACCGGCAGGTGGAGCGCCTCGCACATCGACGCGCAGCCGGCCATGGCCGCGACCAGGCGGTCGGACAGATCCCACGGGTGCGAGGTCACGAACCGCAGGCGCGGGATCGCGGGTGCGCCGTCCGCCGTGCGCAGCCCGTCGATGGCTCGGATCAGCTCGGCGAGGTCCGGGCGGCTCGTCCGGTCCTGGTGGCGGCCGACGGTGCGCTCGGTCCGCACGTGAGCGAACCGAGCCTCGGGCGCGAGGTCGTGGCCGTAGCTGTTGACGTTCTGCCCGAGCAGGGTCACCTCGCGGTAGCCCGCCGCCGCCAGCGTGCGCGCCTCGGCCACGATCTCGTCGAACGGGCGGCTGCGCTCCGGGCCGCGGCTGAACGGGACGATGCAGTAGGTGCAGGTCTTGTCGCAGCCGTAGATGATCGGGAGCCATGCGCTGATCGCCGACTCGCGGCTGACCGCGCCGGCGGCGATCGCGTCCGACCGGGCCCGGACGAGATGGGTGGCGTCCGACACGCTGGCGCCCTTGACGACCGTGGTGGCTGCCGTGGCCGTCGCCCCCACCGGCGCCTGCGCCGACGCGAGCCCGAGCCGGTCGATGAGCTCCGGCTCCTCGTCGGGGCGCAGGAACACGTCCACCGCCGGATAGCGCCGGGCCAGCCCATCGCGGTTCGCCTCGCGCACCGAGCACCCGGTGAGCACGACCCGGAGCCCCGGGTTCGCCGCCTTGAGGTGCCGCAGCAGGCCCTGGCGCCCGATGACCTTGGCCTCCGCGGCCTCGCGGATCGCGCAGGTGTTGATCACGACCAGGTCCGCGGCCTCCATCGAGGGCGCCTCGGCGCAGCCGGCGGCGAGCAGCCGGCCCGCCATCTCCTCGGAATCGCTCTTGTTCATCTGGCAGCCGAGCGTCCAGACGAAGAACGACGGCAGGACACGGGGCTCGGGCCGGAACTCGGCCAGCCGCGCGTCGCCCGCCGGCACGGGGCGCCGCGATCCGGTCGCCGGCGCGACGGGGGGCGGCACGTCCAGGACGGGAAGCGAGCGGTTCGTCATCGGGTGGCCCATGGTAATGCGCCCCGATCGCGAAGGGCGGCCCGCAGGCCGCGCTCGAGCCAGCCGGGCACGATCAGCTCGGCATGGCTCTCGGCGTAGGGCCCGAGGTCGCCGTGGTAGTCGGTGCCCCCGGTCTCGACCAGGCGCAGCGTCCGGGCGGCCTCGCTGACCGCCCGGCGGGTCTCGGCATCGAACGAGCGGTGGTGGCTCTCGAGGCCGTCGAGCCCCTCCCCGATGAGCTCGCGCAGGAGCGGCAGCTGGAGGGGCGCCTCGGGGAAGTGGGCGAGCGACGCCAGCCCGCCCGCGGCCCGGATGGCGCGGATGGCCTCCACGGGCCCGAGACCGGACCGGCCCACGTAACCTGGCCGCCCGTTGCCGATGATCCGTTCGAACGCGTCCTCGACGCTGCTGGCAAAGCCGGCCGCGATCAGCGCCCGCGCCAGCGTCGGGCGGCCCAGGGCATCGTCGGCGGAGAGGTCCATCCGGGCGACCTGGGCGTCGATCGGCAGACCCAGCTCCCGCAGCCGCCCGACCATCGCCCGGAACCGGCGCCGGCGCGCGTCGCGCTGCTGCGACAGCGCCGTCTCGAACGCCTCGTCGCCGGGGTCGACGCCGATCCCCAGCACGTGGAGCTCCCCCGCCATCGTCCCCCCGCCGTCCCGGCCCCCGCTGTCGCGGCCGCCGACGGCGTTGATCTCGACGGCGGGGACGAGATCGAGGCCCGGCGGCAGCGAGGCAGCATCGGGCGCCGTCAGCTCCCGGTAGGCGGCGAGGTTGTCGTGGTCCGCGATCGCGAACAGCCGGACGCCGGCCGCCGCCGCCTGCGCGACGAGCTCGGCCGGCTCGAGCACCCCGTCGGAGCGCCTCGTGTGGGTGTGGACGTCGACCGTCGCGGTGCCCGGCCTGGGAGCGCCGCCGCCGGCGTCGCGGAGCGCATGCCTGGTGGCCACGGGCTCAGTGCTCGACGAGCCGCTGGATCCGTTCGATCTGGAGCGCCCGGCCGGTCGCGGCATCGATGTCGACCTGGCACGCGTTGAGCACCACCGGTCCGTCGGCCACCTCGAACCGGGTGGGCAGCGCATTGACGAACCGCGGCAGGACGGTCGCCGGATCGAAGCCGATGACGCTCCACAGCGGCCCGGTCATGCCGAGGTCGCTCTGGTAGGCCGTGCCGCGGGGCAGGATCCGCTCATCGCCGGTGACGACGTGGGTGTGAGTCCCGACCACCGCCGAGACACGGCCGTCGAGATACAGCCCGAGCGCGTTCTTCTCGGACGTGATCTCGCAGTGGAAGTCCACCAGCCGGATCGGCGGCAGCGGCTCCGACGCCTCGTCGAGCAGCCGGTCCGCGTCGGTGAACGGGTTGTCGATCGGCTGCATGAACGTCCGGCCCTGGAGGTTGATGACCGCGATCTCGCTGCCGTCGAGCGCCTCGTACGTGCCCCATCCCCGTCCCGGGACCTCGTGGGTCCCGTAGTTGTGCGGGCGGAGCACGCGCTCGGACTGGTCGAGGTACGCATACACCTCGCGCTTGTCCCAGATGTGGTTGCCCGAGGTGATCACGTCCACGCCGGCCTCGAACAGGATCTCGGCCGTGGCCGGCGTGAGGCCCATGCCGCCCGCCAGGTTCTCGCCGTTGGCGGTGACGAAGTCGATGCCGCGCTCCTCGCGCAGCGGCCGCAGGTGGCGCTCCAGCGCGACCCGCCCGGGCTTGCCGATGACGTCGCCGATCATCAGCACCCGGCAGGCGCCGGGCGGCCGGGCGGCGTTGCCGTTGGGCGCGTTGCCGAGACCCGCTCGCTCGCTCCGGCCCGTGACCGACGACCGCGACGCTATTTCGCGTACTCCACCGCGCGCGTCTCGCGGATCACGGTGACCTTGATCTGGCCCGGATACGTCAGGCTGTCCTCGATCTTGCGCACGATGTCGCGCGCCAGCCGGGTCGCGCTGAGATCGTCGATCTCCTCGGGCCGGACGAGGATCCGGACCTCGCGGCCGGCCTGGACGGCGAACGAGCGCTCGACGCCGACGAAGCTCTCGGCGATCGCCTGGAGGTCCTCGAGCCGCTTGACGTAGGTCTCCATCGTCTCGCCCCGGGCGCCCGGCCGCGACGCGGAGATCGCGTCGGCGACCTGCACGATGGGCGCCTCGACGCACGCGAACTCCACCTCCTGGTGGTGGGCGGCAATGCCGTTGATGACCTTGAACGGCAGGCTGTGCTTCTGGGCGATCTGGGCCCCGATCGCCGCGTGCGGCCCCTCGACCTCATGGTCGACCGCCTTGCCGATGTCGTGGAGCAGGCCGCCGATCTTGGCCGCCTGGACGTCGGCGCCGAGCTCGGCCGCGATGATCGAGGCCAGGTGGCTCGTCTCGACACAGTGGAGCAGCACGTTCTGGCCATAGCTGGTGCGGTACTTGAGCCGGCCGAGCAGGTGCACGAGCTCCGTTGGCAGGCCGGGCACGCCCGCGTCGTAGGCTGCCTGCTCGCCCGCCTGGCGGATGACGAGCTCGACCTCGGCCTTGGCCTTGTTGACCACCTCCTCGATCCGACCGGGATGGATCCGGCCGTCGGCGATGAGCTTGGTCAGCGCGAGCCGCGCGATCTCGCGGCGGACGGGGTCGAAGCCCGACAGCACGACCGTCTCCGGCGTGTCGTCGATGATCAGGTCGACGCCGGTCGCCTGCTCGAGGGCCCGGATGTTGCGTCCCTCGCGGCCGATGATCCGGCCCTTCATCTCGTCGCTCGGCAGGTGAACCGTGGTCACGGTGTGCTCGGCCGTGTGATCGGCCGCCACCCGCTGCATCGCGGTCACGATGATCTCGCGTGCCCGGTCCTGCGCCTCGTCGCGGGCGCGGCGCTCGATCGAGCGGGCCAGCTTGACCGCGTCGTGCTCGGCCTCGTCCCGCACCGCGTCGAGCAGGACGCCCCGGGCGTCGTCGGCCGACATCCCCGACACCTGCTCGAGGGCGGCGATCCGCTCCTGGGTGAGCCGGGCCAGCGCGTCGCGCTCGTGCTCCAGGTCGCGCTCGCGGTCGGTGATCTTGCGGCTCTTCTCCTCGAGCAGGTCGGCGCGCTGGTCGAGCTGCTCGTCGCGCGCCAGCAGCCGGCGCTCGAGGCCCTGGAGCTCGTTGCGCTTGGCCCGCGCCTCATCCTCGCCCTCGCGCTGGAGGCGGAGCTTCTCGTCCTTCGCCTCGAGGATCATGTCCTTCTGCGAGGTCCGGGCCTCGGCGACGATCCGCGCGGCCTTGTCCTGTGCGGACTTGATGGTCTGGTTCGACCAGACGCCGCGGGCGATGAATCCCACGACCACGCCGACGACGGCGGCCACGGCCGCGCCAGCGACGAAGAGCTCCATCTTCGGTTCCTCCCATCCGGCGGCGGTACGCCGGAGGCGTTGTCGAATCAAGTTCGGGCTACGCAGCGCCGGCATTCGCTTGGGCTCGGGAACGGGGAGGGCTCGGACGGCTCCTCCGCATTCTCCGCCGGTGCCGCGGCTCGCCCGGAGGCGGCCCTGGGGTCCGCATCCGGTTGTCTTCGTAGCCTACTACGGAGTCCCGAAACCGGCTCGCAACCCGAACGAGAGCTTCCGGTCAGCCGACGGCGCCGGACGGCCCGGGCCGATGCGGCCGGCTCGCTCCGCCGTGGCTACTCCGGCTCCGCGGAAGCCGGCTCGTCGCCGGCTGCGGCAAAGCGTCGCGCCGCGTCGGAAGCCGTCGCGGGGTCGAAGCCGTGGCGCGCGAGGAGCGCGTACGCTCGCTGGCGCCGTGATCGCGGATCGATCACCCGGGCGAGCGCGCGGGCGTGCCGTGCGAGCAACCGCTCGGCCGCGACCGCATCGACGTCCGCGCCCGGGTCGACGGTCTCGCGACGCTCGGCGAGCACCCGCTCGATCAGGGCTCCCTCGATCCCCTTGAGCCGCAGCTCCCGTCGCAGGGCGAGCTCCCCACGGGGGCGGGCGCGGTCCCGCGACTCGAGCCAGGTCCGCGCGAACGCCTCGTCGTCCAGATAGCCGAGCTCCACGAGGCGGCCGATGGCGGCCTCGACGAGGGCTCCGCGATAGCCGGCGGTCGTCAGCCGCCGGCGTACCTCGGTGACCGAGCGCGGCCGCGCCTCGAGGAACCGCGCCGCGGCCTCGAGCACCTCGGAAACGTCCTCGACCCGACTCCGGCGCTCACGGCGCTCGGCGACCGTGGGCTTCCGACGCCGCCCGGCGGACGCCCCGTCGGGTCGCTCGCCGCCCATCGCTAGAAGGGCTTGGCGAACATCAGCCCGAGGATGATGGTCACCGCCCCGAGCTCGTACAGGTGGGCGGCCCGGACGACCGGGTCCCCGAAGGCCCGCCGCAGGGCGGGGGTCACCTCGCCGCGGATCTCCGCGTCGCGGAGCGCCACCTCGAGCACCCGGCCGCGGGGCAGGAACACGAGCGGGAGGAGCGGCAGGATCGAGAGGTAGAGCAGGAGCGCGACGAACAGCCAGTCCACGCTGCCGCCCTGCAGCGGTCCGAGCAGCAGCCGGTGCTCGATGAGCGCGGTGGCGATGCCCAGCACGAACACGAGCAGCGATCCCACCTGGACCAACCGCTCGAACGGCTCGGCGAGCGCCGTCAGCACCCGGATCTCGGGCAGCGTGCTGGCTCGCTCGGCGGCGACGAGCACGATCCAGCGACCGATGAGGCCGGCCACGAACGCGACCCCGACGAGGGCATGGACGAGGGCAACCCCGCCCGAGAGCGTGCCCGGGTTCACGTGGCCCTACTCGGCCTCCTCGATCCCCTCGACCGGGAGCTCGATGTCGGACATCTTGGCGCGGATCCGGCGGTCGATCTCGGCGGTCAGGTCGGCGTTGGACCTGAGGAACTCCTTGGCCGCCTCGCGACCCTGGCCCAGGCGGGTCTCGCCGAACGTGAACCAGGCTCCGGTCTTGGTCACCACGTCCATGGCCACGCCGACGTCGAGCAGACCGCCCTCGCGGGAGATCCCCTCCCCGTACATCACGTCGAACTCGGCCACCCGGAACGGCGGCGACACCTTGTTCTTGACGACCTTGACCCGCACCCGGTTGCCGATCGACTCGGTGCCGCTCTTGATCGTCTCCACCCGCCGGATGTCCAGCCGGACCGAGGCGTAGAACTTGAGCGCCCGGCCACCGGGAGTCGTCTCGGGGTTGCCGAACATGACGCCGATCTTCTCGCGCAGCTGGTTGGTGAACACGAGCGCGGTGTTCGAACGGCTGACGGCACCGGTGAGCTTGCGCAGCGCCTGGCTCATCAGGCGGGCCTGGATGCCGACGAAGCTGTCGCCCATCTCGCCTTCGATCTCCGCACGCGGCACGAGGGCCGCCACGGAGTCGACCACGACGCAGTCGACGCCACCCGAGCGGATGAGCGTCTCGGTGATCTCGAGGGCCTGCTCGCCGGTGTCGGGCTGGCTGACCAGCAGCTCGTCCACGTTCACCCCGCAGGCGCGGGCGTAGCCCGGGTCCAGCGCGTGCTCGACGTCGATGAAGGCGGCGATCCCACCCTTGTGCTGCGCCTCCGCGATCACGTGCTGGCAGAGCGTGGTCTTGCCCGACAATTCGGGGCCGAACACCTCGGTGATCCGGCCGCGCGGGATGCCGCCCACGCCGAGCGCGAGATCCAGCGCGATCGAGCCCGTGGGGATGAAGTCGACATGCTGTCGCTCGGCCGAGCCGAGCTTCATGATCGACCCCGCCCCGAACTGCTTCTCGATGGCCAGGATCGCCGCGGCGACGGCCTTGCCGCGTTCCGCGCCCGCCCGGTCGCCGTTTCGCGCGTCCGTGTCCCTGCCGGTGATCGTCATCGCTTCCTCGCTCCGTGCGGCTTCAGCCGACTCGACGGAGCGGGACCCGGTCCCCGTCCGCCCGACGCTTCAGCCCTCGTCGGACTCCTGCTCGTCCCAGCGGGGCTTGCGCTGCTTCCTGATGACCTCCACCTGCTGGGGAGGCTCTGACAGCGGCGAAAGGTGCGGCTGGGCGGCCCGGTCCTTGGGCTTCTTCTTGATTTCCTTGTGGGGGCGATCCCGTGATCCCATTTCGCGCCTCCACGCACGACTGACGATACCGGCACGGGCTTCACGCGGGCTTGTCGGCGCCTTCACCGCCACTCATCCGGACGGCGCGAGCGCGCAGCACCGGCGACTCGACGGGGAAGGTTCCGGTGCGTAGCGCGGCCCGGATCCTGGCCATGAAGTCTAGGGTGAAGGTCAGGTTGTGACAAGTCGCGAGGCGGTACGCGAGGAGCTCTCGGGCGCGGAACAGATGGGCGAGATACGCCCTCGAGAATTGGGTGCACAGGGGGCACGGACAGCCCTCCTGGACGGGCCGGGCGTCGTCGCGGAACTGCTCGTTGCGCAGGTTCAGCCGGCCGCCGGGAACCCACAGCTGGGCGTTGCGCGCGACCCTCGCCGGCAGCACCGAATCGAACAGGTCGACGCCCCGCTGGACGGCCTCGAGCAGGTCGAGCGGCGACCCCAGGCCCATCAGGTAGCGTGGCCGCGGGTCGCCGTCGAGGTGCGCGATGGCCAGGTCCAGGGTCGCGTTGCGCTGGTCGGGCGTCTCGTCGCCCGCCAGGCCGCCGATGTTGATCCCGTCGAACGGGAGCCCGGCGATGAACCGCACCGACTCGGCTCGCAGCCCGGGGTCCAGCCCGCCCTGGACGACACCGAACAGGGCCTGGTCGCTTCGGGTGTGGGCGGCCAGCGAGCGCTCGGCCCAGCGATGGGTGCGCGCCGTGGCGTCGGCGACGACCGCACGCGGCGAGCTCGGGAACACGGGCTGGTCGAAGGCGACCGCGACGTCCGCGCCCAGCGCCTCCTGGACGGCGATCGAATGCTCCGGCGTGAACCGGTGGATCGACCCGTCGAGGTGGCTCTTGAACGTGACGCCGTCGTCGTCGATCACCCGCAGGTCACCCAGCGACACCACCTGGTAGCCGCCGGAGTCGGTCAGGATCGGCCCGTCCCAGCCCATGAACCGGTGCAGCCCGCCCAGCCGCGCCACCCGCTCATGGCCCGGGCGCAGGTAGAGGTGATACGTGTTGGCGAGGATGATCGAGGCTCCGGCGTCCGCGACCTCGTCCGGATGCAGCGCCTTGATCGTGGCATTGGTGCCCACCGGCATGAACTGCGGGGTCTCGACCACGCCGTGGGACAGGGTCAACCGCCCGAGCCTCGCCCGGGTGGAGCCGTCGGCGGGCGGGGCGACCAGGATCTCGAAGGTGGCAGCGCCGGGCACGATCAGCGAGGGCCGAGCGGACCGGGCGTCACCGGCGGCCGGCCGGCGCGTTCCTGCGCGTCCATCGTCAGCTGCCGGGGACCTCGTCCCACAGGGCGGGCATGTCCGGCTCGGCGCGTCGCGGGGCAGGGACCTGGTACCCGAGCGCGGCCAGGTGCGTCCTGGCCGCCTCGGTGGCGATGCGGCCCTGCGGCGTCCGATCGAGGAAGCCCAGGCGGAGCAGGAACGGCTCGTACACGTCCTCGATCGTGTCCGCCTCCTCGGCCAGCACGGCGGCCAGCGCCTGGACCCCGACCGGGCCCGAGGCGAACTTCTGGACGATCGCCGCCAGCAGCTTGCGATCGGTCGTGTCGAGGCCGAGATCGTCGATGTCGAGCACGGTCATCGCCTCGGCCACCGCCTGCTCGTGGACGGTGCCGTCGCCGTGGACCTCCGCGTGGTCCCGGACGCGGCGCAGCAGCCGGTTGACGATCCGGGGCGTGCCCCGGCCGCGGGCGGCGATCATCCGGGCCGCGTCGGCGTCCACCTCGACCCCCAGGATGCCGGCCGACCGGCGCACGATCGCCGCGAGGTCGTCCTCGCCATAGAAGTCGAGCCGGTAGGTCATCCCGAACCGGTCGCGCAGTGGACCGCTGATCCGGCCGGCGCGGGTCGTGGCGCCGACCACCGTGAACGGCTTGAGGCTGAGGCGCAGGCTCCGGGCGCTGGGCCCCTTGCCGATCATCACGTCGAGCGCGAAGTCCTCCATCGCGGGGTACAGGATCTCCTCGACGGCCCGGTTGAGGCGGTGGATCTCGTCGATGAACAGCACGTCGCGCTCGTCGAGCGCGGTCAGGATCGCGGCCAGGTCGCCGGCCCGCTCGACCGCCGGGCCGCTGGTGTAGCGGACGTTGACGCCGAGCTCGCGCGCGATGATCGTGGCCAGGGTCGTCTTGCCCAGCCCGGGCGGGCCGTAGAGCAGGACGTGGTCGGCCGCCTCTCCCCTGCCCTTCGCCGCCTGGAGCAGCACCGACAGGCTGGCCTTGACCTCGCGCTGGCCGATGTACTCGTCCAGCGTCCGGGGCCGGAGCGAGCCCTCGACGGCGACCTCGCCGGGGTCCGTGGCGCCGGCCGCGAGCAGGCTCAGGGCGTCGTCCGTCATCGCCGGCAGTCTAGCAGGTCCGTGCGTCGATTGGTACAGATGTTCGATGCCGCTGGCGGCCGGCACGGGCCACGCCGGGAGACCGGGCCGAGGCGGCCGAGTCCCTCCACCTGGAGCCCCAGCCGCCCGGCGCCGGGACCACGCAGGTCTGGCGTCAGGCGGCGCCGCCGTGCGCGGGATCCCTCGGCCGCAGCCCCCTCAGTCGCGCAGCAGCGTCCGCAGGGCCGCCTTGACCCGCTCCTCGAGACCGGCGCCCACGGCGGTATCCGACAGGGCCAGGCGTGATGCCTCGCGCGCCTCGCCCATCGAGTAGCCGAGCGCCTGGAGCGCAGCCACGACCTCGCCCTCGGAGGCGCTCGCGACGGCGGCCGACGTCCCCGCCGCCACGCCGGCCGCCGACACCTTCTCCTTGAGCTCGAAGATGATCCGCTCGGCCAGCTTCTTGCCGATGCCCGGGATCGACACCAGCACCGCCTGGTCCTGCTGGAGGATCGCGAGCTGGAGATCGGCGGTCGCGCGCGAGCCGACGATCGCGAGCGCGACCTTCGGCCCCACCCCGGTGACCGTGAGCAGCAGGTTGAAGAAGCCCAGCTCCTCGGGCGTCCGGAACCCGAACAGCGCCTGCTGGTCCTCGCGGACGAGGTGGTACGTGTGGAGCTTCAGCCGGCCGCCGGACGCGGCCGAGGCGATGACCGACGGTGCGGTAAACACGCGATAGCCGATGCCACCGACCTCGATGACCAGCGAATCCGCGGCGATCGTTCCGACCGTGCCCTCGACCGAGGCGATCACCCCGCCGCCACCCAGCCGTTCGAACCCATCGAACGGCAAGCGCCTCGACGGGACGTCGCCGCCCCGACGGCACCGATGGTGCCGGTCGCGCCGGCAGCGACCTCGATGGAGACGATCACGACACGCCGGCCCGGTCCCGCATCGCCCTAGCGGCGGCGCCTGCCCGCGGCGGCATTCGCCTCGCGGGTCAGCGTCGCTCGGGTGCCCCCCTCGCGCGCCTTCGCCTCGCGGACGGCACGCTCATACGGCGTCTCGCCGCGCACGATGGGAGCGACCGCCGCCCGGTCGGCCACGCTCGAACGCCGGCCGCCGGCACGCCCGTTCAGGCGGTCGCCCGGCCGCTCGGCGTTGGCCATCGTCACCGCGACCGCGAGCGCGTCCGCCGCATCGTCGGGCGTCGGGACCTCGGGCAGCTGCAGGATCACCGAGACCATCCGCCCGACCTGCTCCTTGTCCGCGCTTCCATAGCCCGTCACGCCCATCTTGACCTCGTTGGGCGTCACCTCGCGGACCTCGACCCCCGCCTGTGCCGCCGCCAGCAGCACCACGCCGCGCGCCTGGCCGACGCCGAACGCCGTCTGGGCGTTGCGCGAGAAGAACACGCGCTCGACCGCGAGCAGATCCGGGTGATGGGTCTCGATCAGCTCGACGACCAGCGCGTGGATGTCGCGCAGGCGATCCGGCATCGCGGTGTCCGCGCTCGTCGTGAGGCAGCCGTAGTCGACGGCCCGCAGGCTGCCGCCGGTCCGCTCGACGATCCCGTATCCCAGCGCGGCGGTCCCCGGGTCGATCCCGAGGACGATCACCCGGCGACCTCGGCCAGCAGCTCCTCGGGGATGTCGACGTTGGTGGTCACGCGCTGGACGTCGTCGAGGTCCTCGAGCAGCTCGACCAGGCGCATCGTCTTGCGCACGTGCTCGGGATCGAGGCTCACCGTCTGCTTGGCGAGCATCGCCGACTCGGCGTCCTCGACGGCCACCCCGGCGGCATCGAGCGCGGTGCGCACCGACTCGAGATCGTGCGGCTCGGTGTAGATCTCGATCGGGTCGGACTCGACGTCCACGTCGACCGCCCCGGCATCGATCGCCGCCAGCGCGACCTCGTCCGCGTCGATCCCGTCGCGCGCGACGGTGATCAGCCCGCGTGGCTCGAACTGCCAGGCGACGGCACCGGCACCGGCCAGCTGGCCGCCGGCCTTGCTGAAGATCGATCGAACCTCGGCCGCCGTCCGGTTGCGGTTGTCGGTCGCCGCCTCGACCAGGACCGCCACGCCGCCCGAGCCGTAGCCCTCGTAGATGATCTCCTCGTACTGCTCGGCGTCGCCCTCACCGGTCGCCTTCTCGATCGCCCGCTTGATGTTGTCCGCGGGCATGTTGATCGAGCGCGCCTTGTCCATCGCCAGCCGGAGCCGGTAGTTCGCGTCCGGATCGCCGCCGCCCGCGCGCGCCGCGACCGCGATCTCCCGCGCGACCTTGGTGAACATGGCGCTGCGCTTGGAGTCGTTGGCGCCCTTCTGGCGCTTGATCGTCGACCATTTTGAATGTCCGGACATCGGCCGCGAGTATACCGACTATCATCGGGCCAACGGGCTTTTGCCCCCCTGGCGCCCGAGCCGCAGCCGTCCCGAGAAGCCTGGGCCCATCGCGATGATCCGCCAGCCCTGCCCCAAGCGTGCCGTCCGCTCCACGACCCGGCGGGACGGTCGCCCACCGAAGAGGTACCGCACGCGATGACGCTGAAGAGTCATGACCTGGCCCACATCCGCAATGTCGTTCTCGCCGGCCATGCCGGCGCGGGCAAGACGACCCTCGCGGAGCAGGTGCTCTTTCGAGCCGGTGCGATCCCGCGCCTGGGTCGGGTGGACGACGGGACCGCCCACCTGGACTACGAGCCCGAGGAGCAGAAGCGCAACCAGTCGCTGAGCCTCGCGGTCGGGACGTTCGAGCATGGCGAGCACGAGATCACGGTCGTCGACACGCCCGGCTATCCGGACTTCGTGGCCGAGATGATCGAGGGCTTCCACGCGGCCGACGCCGCGCTGCTGGTGATGGACGCCTCGGGCGGGGTGGAGGCCGGGCTCGAGACCGCGGTCGCCCAGGCGCGGGCCACCCGGACGGCGTCCTGCTTCGTGCTCAACAAGTGCGACCGCGAGAACGCCGACCCGGGTCGCGCGCTCGACGAGCTGCGGTCGGTGTTCGGCAACAAGATCGCCCCGCTGCACCTCGCCATCGGCGCCGCCGATGCGTTCAGTGGCTACGTCGATCTCGTCCATCGCAAGGCCTACCGGTTCGACGGTGACAGGGAGGTCGAGATCCCGGTCCCCGACGCCCTGGCCGACGAGGTCGCGCGGCGCCGGGACCAGCTGCTCGAGGCCGCTGCCGAGGCCGACGACGTGGTGTTCGAGAAGTACCTGGGCGAGGAGGAGATCACCGACGCCGAGCTCGATGCCTGCCTCCACAAGGGCGTCCGGGAGTCGGTGCTGGCTCCCGTCGTCGTCGCGTCGGCGGGCAGGGGCGTCGGGCTCTCGGCACTCCTCGACGCCATCGTGCGCTACCTGCCCTCGCCCGAGGAGGAAGGGCCCTTCGAAGCCACCGACAAGGCTGGCCGGACGGTGATGACGCCGGCGACCGCCGATGGCCCGCTCCTGGTGCGCGTGTTCAAGACCGCGGCCGATCCGTTCGTGGGCCGGCTGACGTACCTGCGCGTCTTGTCGGGCACGATGCACAGCCAGGGCGCGATCTACAACTCGACCAAGAGCGAGGACGAGCGGGTGGGCCAGCTGCTCTACCTGCACGGCAAGGAGCAGGAGCCGGCGCCCGAGCTCCGTGCCGGCGAGATCGGCGCGGTGGCCAAGCTCGGCGTGACCGAGACCGGCGACACGCTGTCCACCCGCGAGGCGGCGCTGCGGCTGCCCCCGATGGCGTTCCCCGAGCCGACCCTCCAGGTGGCGATCGAGCCCCAGTCAAAGGGCGACCTGGACAAGATGGGCCCGGCGCTCCAGCGGATGCTCGAGGAGGAGGCGACGGCGCGGGTCGAGCGGAGCGAGACCGGCGAGCAGATCCTGCGCGCGATCGGCGAGGCGCACGTCGCGGTCATCACCGAGCGCCTGAAGCGCAAGTTCGGGTCGGCGATCGTCACCCGCACCCCCACCGTCCCCTATCGCGAGACGATCCGCGGCAAGACCCAGGTGCACGGCCGGTACAAGAAGCAGACCGGCGGCCACGGCATGTTCGGCGACGTGTGGATCGAGCTCGAGCCCAGCCCGGGCGGCGGGGTGGAGTTCGCCGAGAAGGTGGTCGGCGGCTCGGTGCCGCGAGGGTTCTTCGCGGGCGTCGAGAAGGGCATCCGGGAGACGGCCGCCGAGGGGGTGTTCGCCGGCTACCCCCTGATCGACTTCAAGGCCACGCTCTACGACGGATCGTTCCATCCCGTGGACTCCAACGAGCTGTCGTTCAAGATCGCGGCGTCGATGGCGCTCAAGGACGGCGTGCTCCAGGCGAAGCCCGCGCTGCTCGAGCCGATCATGGCCGTCGAGGTCCGGGTTCCCGAGCAGTACATGGGCGAGGTCAATCGCGACCTCAACGGCCGGCGCGGCCGGGTGATGGGGCTCGACACGGCGGACGGCGTGCAGGTCATCTCGGCCCACGTTCCCCAGGCCGAGCTGTTCTCGTACGCGACCGAGCTCCGCTCGCTGACCGCCGGCCGGGGCACGTTCATGGCGACGCTCGATCACTACGAGGACGTCCCCTCGCACCTCGCCGACAAGATCGTCGAGGCGCACAAGAAGGAGCAGGCGGAGGGCCACTGACCCCACGCGCGCGGGGGCGGCAGCCTCGCGCGGCGCAACGGGGCGGGCGGCGCCCGCATCCGGCGAGCGTGCCTGCCGCCGACCGGGGCGGCGGCTCGTCTCAGAGCATGCCGTGCTGTCGCTCGCCGACCGCCTCGAGCGCGGCCGCCAGGCTGATCCGGCCCTCGTAGAGCGCCCGGCCGACGATCGCGCCGCCGCAGCCCAGCGCCTGGACCGACAGCAGGTCGTCGACCGACGAGATCCCGCCCGACGCGATGACCTGGCCCTGGTCGAGCTCGACCAGGGCGCGCAGGAGCGCGAGGTCCGGCCCGGCAAGCCCGCCGTCGCGGTCGATCGCCGTCACCTCGAACGTCCGGATCCCGACGCCCGCCAGCATCTCGATCGCGTCCATCGCGGGGAGCCCGGGGGCGCCCTGCCGCCAGCCTTCGCCCAGCGCCTGTCCGTCGCGTACGTCGATCGAGGCCACCACGCGGTCCGGCCCGTACCGGGCGACGATCGACACCGCGAACGCCGGGTCGCGCAGGGCCGCCGTGCCCACCGCCACGCGCGCCGCCCCGGTGCCAAGCGCGCCGGCAACCGCCTCCAGGGTCCGCAGGCCGCCACCGAGCTCGACCCTCGAACGGCCGTGGGTCTCCGCCACGATCGAGGCCGCGATGTCCAGCTGGCGCGGCTCCCCGTCCCGTGCCCCGTCGAGGTCGACCACGTGGAGCCAGGTCGCGCCCAGCGCGGCGAACCGGGCGGCGACGGCAACCGGGTCGCTCCCGTACGCCCGCTCCCGGTCGAAGTCGCCCTGCTCGAGGCGCACGACCGAGCCGCCCCGCAGGTCGATCGCCGCCATCAGGTCGAATGTGGACACCGTCGCCTCGCTCGTGACCGCCCCGCCCGAAGATACCGTGCCGGCCACCCCGGCTGTTCGGTACCTCGCATCCTGCTTGCATATTACTACGCTACTACGCTAATATGCCAGCCTGGCGGCCAGGACCGACGGTCGCTCACGATGCAACCCTGGAGGCATGCCGTCCGATGGCCGAGGCCTGGCGATCGCCCGAGACCGAAGCGCTGATCCACGCCATGCTGCGCCTCGACAACCCCGACGAGGCGGAGCGGTTCCTGCGCGACCTGTGCACGCTCGGCGAGCTGCATGCCCTCGCCCAGCGCTGGGCCGTCGCCCGCCTGCTCGACGCAGGCCTCCACTACGCGGAGATCTCCAAGCGGACGGGCGCCAGCACGGCCACGATCACCCGCATCGCCTCGTGGCTCAACCATGGCGAGGGCGGCTACCGTCTCATGCTGGACCGGCTGCGCCAGCCTGCGGCGGTCGACGGAGCCGGCGGAACGAGCGGTGCCACCCGCTCTCCGGCGGGCCGCGAACGATGAGGGAGCGCCTCCGCCTGGCCGTGCCCAACAAGGGCCGCCTCGTCGAACCCACGCTGGCCCTGCTCCACGATGCGGGCCTGGTGTTCGAGGAGCACGACCGAAGCCTGGTGGCACGGGTCCAGAACCATCCCCTCGACATCCTGTTCGTGCGCACCGGCGACGTCGTCGAGTTCGTGGGCGACGGGGTCGCGGAGGTCGGCATCACGGGCCTCGATATCCTGCGCGAGACCGGTGCCGAGCTGCCCGTCCTCCGGGAGATGGGCTACGGGCGCTGCCGGCTCGCCGCCGCCGTGCCCTCCGACTCGCCGTACGAGGCCATCGGCGACCTGGGCGGCACGCGGGTCGCGACGTCGCACCCGGGGATCACCCGGCGGTTCTTCGCGAGCCAGGCGATCGACGTCGACGTCGTCGCCCTGTCGGGCGCCGTCGAGGTCGCGCCGCGGCTCGGGCTCGCCGACGCGATCGTCGACCTCGTGTCGACCGGGTCGACCCTCGCGATGAACGGGTTGCGCGCCATCGGCGACATCCTTGCGTCCGAGGCGATCCTGATCGCCAACCCGAGCGCGGCCCGCCAGCGCTCCGGGGAGCTGGATGGCATCGTGACCATGCTCGGCTCGGTCATCGCCGCCCGCGGCCGCAAGTACCTGATGATGAACGCCCCGGCCACCCACCTGGCGGAGCTCGAGTCGCTCCTGCCGGGCCTCGAGTCGCCCTCGGTCATCCCGCTCGCCCACGCCGGCATGATCGCGATCCACTCCGTGGTCGGCGCCGACGAGGTCTGGGGGCTGCTGCCGAGGCTCAAGGCGGCCGGCGCGTCCGGGATCCTCGTGCTCCCGATCGAGAAGATCCTCCCGTGACGGCGCTCGAAGCGGGGACGGCGGCCGGCCTCCGGCTCCGGCGCCTCGACCTGCGGACCGGCGACCCGGCGGCCCTGCGCGAGCGCGACCGACTGTTCCGGCGTGGTGCCGTGCCGGATGCGCGGGTGCGCGAGGCGGCGCGGTCGATCCTCGCCGACGTTCGTGCGCGTGGCGCCGTCGCCGTGCGGGAGGCGAGCGCCCGGTTCGGTGGCGGTCGACCCGACGGCCGGCTCGTGCTCGGCGCGGGCGAGCTCCGAGAGGCCAGGGACGCCCTGGGTGGCGCCCAGCGCCGGGCCCTCGAGACGGCCGTGGCCAATGTCCGCCGGTTCGCGGAGACGCAGCGGCCGGCGTCGGTCGTGACCACGATCACGCCCGGCGTCGAGCTGGAGCGCCGCTGGCTGCCGCTCGAGCGCGTCGGCGCCTATGTCCCCGGTGGCTCGGCGCCCTATCCCTCGTCCCTGGTCATGACGGTCGTCCCCGCGCGCGTGGCGGGCGTGGCGTCGATCGTGGTCGCGTCGCCCGCCGACGCCGAGGGCGCGCTCGACCCCGTGCTGCTGGGTGCCGCCGGACTGCTCGACGTCGATGCGCTCGTGGTCGCGGGTGGCGTCCAGGCGGTCGGTGCGCTCGCCTACGGGCTGCCCGACGAAGGCCTGGCGCCGGTGGACCTGATCGTCGGGCCCGGCAGCGCCTGGGTCACCGCGGCCAAGATCGAGGTCGTGGGCGAGGTCGCGATCGACATGCCCGCCGGCCCGTCCGAGGGCCTCGTGCTCGCCGACGCCACCGCGCACGTGGCAACGGTCGCCGCCGACCTGATCACCCAGGCCGAGCACGGCGTCGACTCCCCTGCCCTGCTGGTGACGCCCGACGAGGGATTGGCCGATGCGGTCGAGGCGGAGGTCCGCCGCCGGCTCGCGACGGCGGCCCGCCGCGAGATCCTCGAACGGGCGCTCGCGGATCACGGCCGGATCGTGCTCGTCCCGGACCTCGACACCGGCATCGCCTTCATCAACGGCTACGCGCCCGAGCACCTGTCGGTCGAGGTCGCCGACGACGAGGCGGCGGTCGCGGCGATCCGGAACGCGGGTTCGATCTTCGTCGGCCGCTGGTCGCCGGAATCCGCCGGCGACTACGCCTCCGGGGCCAACCACGTGCTGCCGACCGGGGGTCTGGCCCGCGGTTGCGGGCCGCTGGCCGTCGAGGCCTTCGGCAAGCACAACCAGGTGCAACGGATCACGCGCGACGGGCTCGCGGCCCTGCGACCGGCGATCCGCACCCTGGCCGAGGCCGAGGGCCTGCTCGCGCACCGCGACGCGGTCGAGGTGCGGTTCGAGGACGAGGAGGCACGCCCGTGAGCCCCAGCCCGGTGACCTTCGCCTCGCCCACCGCACCGGCCTCGTACTCGTGGGAGGCGACCGACGAAGGGGTCGCCCAACGGTACGGCCTGCCGATCGACGGCGATCGTCCGCTTCGACCTCAACACCTCCCCCGCCCCGCCGCGCCTCCTCGGGGAGATGCTGGCCGCGGGCACCTTCGAGACCTCCCTGTCGGAGTACCCGCCCGGCGACTACCGGCATCTGGTCGAGGCTGCGGCGATCCGCTATGGCGTGGGGGTCGACGAGGTCGTGCCCGGCGCCGGTGCGGACGAGATCCTCGACATGTGCGCCAAGGCCTTCCTGCCGCCCGGTGGGTCGGCGGTGGTCCCGGTCCCGAGCTATGCCATGTACCGGGTCGTCATCGAGCAGCGCGGCGGGCGGATGGTGCCGGTGCCGCGCCTCGGACCGGACAGCGGCTGGTCGATCGACCTGCCGGCCGTCCGGGACGCGGCACGGGCCGCCGACATGGTGTGGCTGTGCAACCCCAACAACCCGACGGGCTCGGAGGAGCCGCCGGGGATGATCGAGCACCTGCTCGACGGGCTCGCCGCGGACGCGCGCAGCGACGGCCGCACGGCTCCGCCGGTGGTGATCGACGAGGCGTACGCGGAGTTCAGCGGCCACAGCTCGATCGGGCTCCGGACCCGCTATCCGGCGCTTGCGGTCGTGCGCACCGCCTCCAAGGCCTACGCGCTGGCCGGTCTGCGGGTCGGGTTCGCCGTGGCGGCTCCGCCGACGCTCTCGCGGATTGCCCTGTTCCGTCCGCCGGGCTCGGTCGGAACGATCTCCGAGACGGTCGTCACCCGCGCGCTGCGCGACGGGGAGGAGATGCGCGAGAACGTGGCCCGCGTCCAGCGCGACCGAGCGCGGCTGGCGGCCGGGCTGGCGGCCGCGGGCTGGGCACCCTACCCGTCGGTGACCAACTTCGTGCTCGCCGATCTCGGCACCCCGGAGCGGGCGGGCGCCACGGCAGAGGCGCTGATGCGCCGCGGGCTCGTGCCGCGCACGTTTCCCGCCGGCCACCCGCTGGCGGGCTGCCTGCGCATCACCGTCCGCTCCCCCGAGCAGAACGACCGGATCGTCGCCGCGGCCCGCGAGATCGCCGCCGGTTTCGACGAGGCGGGCCGGCGCACCGGCGACGACCCGCGCACCGGCGACGACCCGCGCACCGACGACGACCCGCGCACCGACGACGCCGGCCCGCGGACTGGCACCACCGAGCCCACCGCGGCCGACGCCGCCCGACCGGAGGCCCGTGCATGACCACCCCGCTGGGCAGCGTCAGCGTCACCGAGCGCGATGGCCGTCGCGTCCGCGTCGAGCGCCGGACGCGCGAGACGGACGTGGCCGTCGCCCTCACGATCGACGGCTCGGGCGTCACCTCCGTCACGACCGGCGTCGGCTTCTTCGACCACCTCCTGTCCTCGCTCGCCCACCATGGCCTGTTCGACCTCGACATCCGGGCAAGCGGCGATCTCGACGTCGACGAGCACCACACGGTCGAGGACGTGGCCCTGGTGCTCGGCGCCGCATTCGCCGAGGCACTGGGCGACCGCGCGGGGATCCGGCGCTTCGGCGACAGCGCCGTGCCCATGGACGAGGCGCTCGCGACCGCCGTGGTCGACGTCGGCGGCCGGCCCTACGCCGTGATCGACCTGCCGTTCCGCGGTGAGCGTGCAGGTGCCCTGCCGCTGCAGCTGGTCGAGCACGCGCTGGAGGCCTTCGCGCGCGCCGCCGGAGCGACCGTGCACCTGCGCGGGACGGGTCGGAACGACCACCACCTGGCGGAGGCGGCGTTCAAGGCGCTCGGCCGTGCCCTGCGCGACGCCTGCGAACCCGACCCGCGGCGAACGGGCGTCGCCTCGACCAAGGGGGCGTCAGGGTGACCGTCGGGCCGCTCGCCGCCGTCGTCGACTATGGCGCCGGCAACCTCGTCTCGATCGAGCAGGCGCTGGTCGCCGCCGGGGCCAGGGTCTCCCGCGTGACCCGGGGCGACGAGATCGGCGGGGCGGACCTGCTGGTCGTCCCCGGCGTCGGGGCCGCGGCACCCGCCATGGACCGGCTGCGGTCGGGTGGCTTCGTCGGTCCGGTCTGCGCCTGGATCGACGCCGACCGCCCGTTCCTCGGCATCTGCCTCGGCCTCCAGCTGCTGTTCGAGGGGAGCGACGAGGACGGCGCGCAGACGCTCGGGGTGCTGTCGGGCCGTACCGTCCGGATCGAGGGTGCCCCGACGCTCCCGCACATCGGCTGGAACCAGGTGCAACGCCGGGCGTCGCACCCCGCCTTCGACGGCATCCCCGACGGCGCGGACTTCTACTTCGTCCATTCCTACGTCGGCGCACCCGCGGACCCGGCCAGCCCGGAGATCCTGGCCGAGACGACGCACGGATCGCCATTCGTGTCGGCCGTTGCCCGCGGCCGCCTGCTGGGCGTCCAGTTCCACCCGGAGCGCTCCGGCGGTGACGGGCTGCGCCTGATCGCCAACGTCGTGGCGCTCGCACTGGATCCGACCGGCCGATCCGGGCGGCCGGTCCCGGCCCCGAGCGCCGCCTGATGCTCCGCCGCCGCATCATCCCGTGCCTCGACGTCGCCCACGGGCGCGTGGTCAAGGGCACCCGGTTCGTCGACCTCGTCGATGCCGGTGACCCGCCGGAGCTCGCCGAACGGTACGCGCGTGAGGGTGCCGACGAGCTCGTCTTCCTCGACATCACGGCCGCACCCGAGGAGCGCGGCACGCTCCTGGACATCGTCGAACGGACGGCGAGGCGGGCCTTCATCCCGCTGACGGTCGGCGGCGGGGTGCGCACGGTGGACGAGATGCGCGACGTGCTGCGCGCGGGCGCGGACAAGGTGAGCCTCAACACCCGGGCCGTCGCCGACCCGGACCTGGTGACGGGCTGCGCGGCCCGGTTCGGCAGCCAGGCCGTGGTCGTCGCGATCGACGCCCGGCGGGTCGCCGGCGATGCCGGGACGATCCCGAGCGGGTTCGAGGTCGTGGTGCGTGGTGGGCGCGAGCCCGTCGGGCTGGACGCGATCGCCTGGGCCCAGCGCGCCGTCGAGCTCGGCGCCGGTGAGCTGCTGGTCACCTCGATCGACCGGGACGGGACCGGGACCGGGTTCGATCTCGAGCTGCTGCGCGCGATCACCGATCGGGTCACGGTGCCGGTGATCGCGTCCGGCGGCGCCGCGGGACCGGACGACTTCATCGCCGCGGTCCGCGAGGGCGGTGCCGACGCCGCTCCTCGCGGCAGGCATCTTCCACCGCCGCGAGGTCTCGATCGCGGACGTCAAGGCCGCGATGGCGAGGGCCGGCATGCCGGTGCGCGCCGTGGCCACGGAGCCGGCGGCGTGACGGCGTCACCCGGCCCGGTTGACCTCGCAGCCGGCCTGCCGCCGACCGGCGTCGACTGGGATGCGGCCGGGCACGTGGCGGGCGTCGTCCAGGACGTGGCCGACGGGCGCGTCCTGATGGTCGGCTGGCTGGATGCGGAGGCGCTGGCGGCCACGCTCGAGACCGGCGAGGTCCACTTCCACTCGCGCTCGCGCGGCCGCCTGTGGCGCAAGGGCGAGACGTCGGGCAACACGCTCCGCCTGCGGACGCTCGCGCTCGACTGCGACGGTGATGCCCTCCTGCTGGGCGTCGACCCGGCCGGCCCCACGTGTCATCGCGGAACCCGCTCCTGCTTCGACGCCGATCTCGCCCCGGACGTCGCGGCGCCGGATCAGGGATTCGGCTGGCTCGAGACCCTGTGGGCGACGATCGCCGACCGCCGCGCCGCGCGGCCGGTGGGCTCCTACACGGTGACGCTCCTCGAGGGCGGCGTCGATCTCGCCGGGCGCAAGGTCGCCGAGGAAGCCGTCGAGGTCCTGCTGGCTGCCAAGAACGACGAGACGGCCGAGCGCGCGGCGGTCGAGCGGAACGAGACGCACGCCCTGCTGGCCGGTGAGGCGGCCGACCTGCTCTACCACGTCCTCGTGCTGCTCGCGCAACGCGGGCTGGAGCCACGAGCCGTCATCGACGTGCTTCGCGCAAGGCACGGCGCCCGGCCGGGCTGAGCGCCGCCACCGGCCGAACCGGCCGAACGCGCCGACGGCCGAACCGGCCGGGCGCGCCGACGGCCGAAGCCGCAGGCCGGGACGGCCGACCGCGACCTCGCGGACCCCGACCTCGCGGACCCCGACCTCGCGGACCCCGACCTCGCCCTGCCCCCTCAGCCGCCGCTGAGCCGGACGACCGTGCGCTGCCGCTTGCCCACCCGGATCTCGAGCCACTCGCCCGAGATCGCGGCCGGAGCCGGTGCGGCGGGATCCGTGATCCGCTCCCCGTTGATGGTGATCGCGCCGCCCTGGATCAGGCGCCGCGCCTCGCCGCGCGACGCCGCGAGCCCGGCGTCGGCCAGGATCACGAACGCGGGGACGGGATCGACGCCCATGGTGACCGACGGCCCGCGGGTCGCCGCATGGATCGACGCCAGCAACGGGGCATCGGTGATCGGCTCCCGCTGGAACAGCGCCTCGGACACCCGGACCGCCTCGCGTGCCGCAGCGTCCCCGTGGACCCGTGCCGTGACGTCGAATGCGAGGCGGCGCTGCGCCTCGCGCCCCTCGGGGTGCGCGACGATCTCCGCGTCCTGCGCCTCGATCTCCTCGCGCGACCAGAGCGTGAACCAGCGCAGGTAGACGGGCACGTCATGGTCGTCGGCCTGGATCCAGTACTGGTAGAACGCGTAGGGCGTCGTCCGCTGCGGATCGAGCCAGACCGAATCGCCGTCGTCGCTCTTGCCGAACTTGGCGCCCGACGGTGCCAGCAGCAGCTTGTAGGCGACGCCATGGGCCGGGCTCTCGTCGCGATCGGCGGCCTGGGTGCGGCGGATGAGCTCCAGGCCGGCCGTGATGTTGCCCCACTGGTCGGCGCCGCCCATCTGCATCTCCACCCCCTGCTCACGGTAGAGGGTGGCGAAGTCGAACGCCTGGAGCGTCATGTAGCTGAACTCGGTGAACGACAGACCCCGGTCGAGGCGCTGCTGGACCGAGTCCTTGGCCAGCATGTAGGGGATGGTGAAGTGCTTGCCCACGTCGCGCAGGTACTCGATCAGCGACAGCCGGCCCAGCCAGTCGAGGTTGTTGGCCATCTGCGCCTGCGCCGGACCCGGCGAGAAGTCGAGGAACCGCGCCAGCTGGGCGCCGATGGCCGCGACGTTGTGCTCGATCGTGGCCGAGTCGAGCAGATTGCGCTCGGCCGAGCGGCCCGATGGATCGCCGATCATGCCGGTGCCCCCGCCGACCAGCGCGATCGGCCTGCCGCCTCGCTGCTGGAGCCGGATGAGCCCGAAGATCGGGACCAGGTGGCCGACGTGGAGCGAGTCGGCCGACGGGTCGAACCCGTTGTACGCGGCGATCGGTCGTCCGGTCGCCAGCCGGTCGGGCAGCCCGGGCGTGGCGGCATGCAGGATGCCCCGCCACGCGAGATCGTCCAGCAGGCCCGCGAGCCCGGGCGCCGGGTCCCGGGTCCCGTCGATCGTCGTGCCGCCGGTCACGGGATGGGTGCCGACCGCGTTGCTCGCGTCACAGGCACCGGCGGCAGCGCGTCGTGCGTGCGGCCCGGGCGGGGGGATCGGGCGTCCATCCAACGCATGGTATCGTTCCGCCCGCAATGCAGACCAGCCTCGCCCGGAGGCAGCGGCAACGCCGGCTCGGCGGTCGCCGCCCCCGCGGCAGCGGTGCGGCCCAAGCGGTCGCCATCACGCTCCCGCTCTTCCTGTTCGGCACCCTCGTCCTGATCGGCGCGGCGGGCGCGATGGCCTCGGTCGCCGCCTACCAGTACCTCTCGAAGGATCTCGAGGACCCGCAGGCGGCCCTGGACACGATCACCTTCACCTCGCAGTCGGCGGTCTACGACCGCTCGGGGAAGGTGCTGCTGGCCAAGCTCGGGGACGACCGTCGCGAGGTCGTCACGTTCGACCAGATCCCGCCGGCGCTCGTGGACGCCACCACCTCGATCGAGGACAAGACGTTCTGGGACAACGCCGGCTTCGACCCGATGGGCTTCATCTCCGCCGCGATCGACACCATCAACGGCAACGATCGAGGCGGCTCGACGATCACGCAGCAGCTCGTCCGGACGCGCCTGCTGCCCGACAGCGCGTTCACCGAAGGCGTGTACATCCGCAAGGCCAAGGAGATCATCCAGTCGATCCGCCTGACCGAGGCTTACCCGGGCGACGAGGGTAAGAAGGCGATCATGGAGAAGTACCTCAACCAGAACTTCTACGGCAACCGCAGCTACGGCGTGGCGGCGGCGGCCCACAGCTACTGGCACAAGGACCTCCAGGACCTCTCGCTGGCCCAGATGGCGTTGCTGGCTGCCATCCCCCAGTCGCCGACCCGGTTCGACCTCGTCAAGAACGCCGTCGAGGAGTCGTATACCGACGCGAAGGGCAACGAGCAGTTCCACCTGATCGTGCCGTCGACGTCGGAGGTCGTGCAGCGGCGCAACTTCATCCTCGATCTGATGAAGACGCGCAGCCATCTCACCAGCCAGCCGTACACCTTCCTCGGCAAGAGCTATCCCGCCTACACCGATGCGGACTACGAGGCGGCCAAGGCCGAGCCGGTGATCCTGGCGCCCCAGACATCAGCGAGCTGGCTCGCGCCGCAGTTCGTGTGGCAGACGCGCGATGAGCTGGGCCGGATCCTGTGCGGGGACGCGGCCGACTGCCAGAAGATCGATACCGGCGGGTACACGGTGATCTCGACCCTCGACTACCGCATGCAGAAGATCGTCGAGAAGTGGGTCTACGCGGCGGCCATCGTGCCCAACGCCAAGAACCCGGACGCGCTGCTCAAGCTCCGGGGCATCCCGCGCCACGAATGGTCGTGGATCAAGGCGCTCGGCGGGCACAACGTCCACAACGCGGCCTCCGGCGTCCTCGACTACCAGACGGGCGAGATCCTCGCCTACGCGGGCTCGGCGCAGTACAACGGCAAGGCGACCAAGAAGATGCAGCCGCAGTTCGACGTGCTGTCCGACGGCTGGCGGCAGCCCGGCTCGTCGATCAAGCCGCTCGTCTACTCGATCGGGATCGAGGATCGGACGTTCACCGCCGCGACCATGTTCATGGACGTGGTGACCAACTTCGCGCCGGCGGGCGCCAAGCCGTACGAGCCGACCCAGGCCGACGCTGCCGAGCGGGGACCCGTGCGGATGCGCAACGCGCTCCAGTTCTCGCTCAACATCCCGGCCGTCAAGGCGGGCATCCTCAACGGGATCGAGCACGAGTTCAACCGGTTCCAGGACTTCGGTCTCGAGTTCCCCACCGGGACCGGCCCGGTGATCTCGGAGAGCATCGGCACCCTCGGGACCCACCCGATCGAGATGATCAGCGCCTTCGGGGCGATCGCCAATGGCGGGGTCCTGATGCCACGCCACACGGTCCTCCGGATCCTCGACGCGTCCGGAAACCAGGTCTGGCCGCTGCCCAACGCCAAGCTGGCCGGGACCCGCGTGATCTCACGCCAGACCGCGTACATCATCACGGACATCCTGGCCGGCAACACCGACCGCAAGGTCAACCCGTTCTGGGCCAAGTGGAACGTCACTGACGGCGTCACGTCGTCGGTCAACCGGCCCGCCGCCTACAAGACCGGCACCACCCAGGACAACCGGGACGTGCTCGCGGACGGCTTCCTGCCGGCGCCGGCCGACAAGTCGCTGCCGGGGCTCGTCGCGGGCGTCTGGATGGGCAACTCGGACAACTCACCCAATGACGGCCGGCTGTCCCTCGACTCCTCCGCCCCGCTGTGGTCGGCGATCATGTCCGACATTGCCAAGGGCATGCCCATCGACCACTTCCAGCGCACCAAGCCAAAGGGCCTCGTCACCGCGAAGGTCGACGCTTTCACCGGCATGAAGCCGGGTCCGACCACGCGCAGGACCGTGGACGAGCTGTTCCTGCCGGGCACCGAGCCGACGCGCGCCGCGTCGGTCACGGTGACGCTCGACATCGACGCGGCGACCGGAAAGCTGTGGCAGGACGGCTGCGTCGGCCCCATGGTCACCAGGAGCTACATCGACTTCAGCAGCGCGGAGTCCTTCAACAAGGCCTGGCAGCGAGCGGATATCGGCTGGCAGGCCCGGGCCGCCCGTGGCGCCGGCGTCTACGGCGGTCCCAAGCACACCCGGACGGCGTACTTCTACGGCGGCGGCTTCTACCCGTACGGCCTGTCCTGGGGCGGGTCGTTCGCGCCCACCAAGACCTGCCCGCTGGCGCCACCACCACCGTCGGCCTGTGTCCCGGGCGACCCGTTCTCGCCGTGTCCGTCCGAGCCCGGCATCACGCCCGAGCCGACCATCCTGCCACCGCCCACCCACGGCCACCCCTGACCCGGACGGACCCGGGCCCGTCGCCGAACGCGTGGCGATGGGCTACAGCCGGATGATCGTGGCCCCATCGCCACCTTCGCCACGCTCGCCGGCGCGCAGGCTGCTGACCAGCGGGTTCGAGCCCGCCTGGGCGCGGACGGCGTCGCGCAGCGCGCCCGTGCCCAGGCCGTGGATGACGGTCACCTGCTCCATGCCCGCCAGCGCCGCGTCATCGAGGTAGCGGCCGAGCGCGTCGAGCGCCTCGTCGACGCGGGCGCCCCGGAGGTCGAGCGACGAGGCGACCTCGCGGGCACGCGACCGTCGCAGCTCGCCGATGCCGGATGCCTCGGCGGCCCGCCCGGCGGCGCCGGCGGCGCCGCGCGACGGGGATGCGGCCGTCCCCGGACCCGGGGTGGCGACCGGCTCGAGATCGTCGAGCGCGACCGACACGCGCATGTCCCCGGCCTCGAGCGTGGCTCTCCGGCCTTTCTCGATGGCCGCGATGCGACCCTCCCAGCCGCCGCTGCGGCTCCGCGCCTGATCCCCGGGCCGCCACGCTCGCGGTGGCGCGGTGGCCGGAGCCGGTTCCGGGCGCTCTCCAACGGGTAGCCGCTCCAGGGTTCGATCCGCGCGCTGCAGGGCGGCGTCGATGGCCGGCGCGGTGATGGTCTCGCGCTCCAGGCGCCGGCGGACCCCGGCGACATCCGAGCGCAGGTCGTCGACCAGGCGCTCCGCCTCCACCCGGGCCGCCTTGACGGCCTCGTCGCGCTCCCGCCGGGCCCGGCGCCGCTCCTCGTCGGCGGCGCGCAGCGCGTCCGCTGCCCGGAGCTCGGCCGCGCGCGCACGATCCACGGCGCCGGCGATCTCGTCCTCCTGGCGCCGGATCGAGGCGAGCGTGGACTCGAAGGCCTGCTGGTTCTCCGAAAGCCGGCTCCGTGCGTCGGCGACGATCGCGTCGGGCAGGCCGAGGCGCTCGGCGATCGCGAACGCCTGGCTCCCGCCCGGCAGTCCGATGGTGAGCCGGTAGGTCGGCGTGAGCGTCTCGAGATCGAACTCGACCGACGCATTGCGCGCCGCGGGCGTCTCGTGCGCGTAGACCTTGATCTCGGCGTAGTGGGTCGTGGCGGCGATCAGGGCGCCCGAGCGGATGAAGTGGTCGAGCAGCGCCTGGGCCAGCGCCGAGCCCTCGGTCGGGTCGGTGCCCGCGCCCAGCTCGTCGAGCAGCACGAGCGTCTGCGGTCCTGCGTGCTCGACGATCCGGATGATCGAGCGCAGGTGACCCGAGAAGGTCGACAGCGACTGGGCGATCGACTGCTCGTCGCCGATGTCCGCGAACACGTCCCGGAACACCGGCAGCGACGACCCCGCGGCGGCCGGAACGTGCAGGCCGGCCTGGTGCATGAGCGCCAGCAGCCCGAGCGTCCGGAGCGCGACCGTCTTGCCGCCCGTGTTCGGGCCCGTGATCACGAGCGCGGTGTAGCCGTCGCCCAGGCGGAGGTCGATCGGGACCACGTGGCCCGTGAGTCCCGGGTGGCGGGCGGAGAGCAGCACGACCTCGGTCCGCGAGGCAACCGCCGGGCGGACCCCGTCGAGCTCGGCCGCGAGCTGCGCCTTGGCCGCCCAGAAGTCGAACTGGGCCAAGGCGTCGAGCGTCTCGCGCAGCAGGGTGCCGTTGGCCCCGACCAGCGCCGACAGCTCGTCGAGGATCCGGCCCTCCTCCTCCTCGGCGGCCGCCTGGGCCTCGCGCCACGCGTTGCCCAGCTCGACCACGACCAGCGGCTCGACGAACAGCGTCTGGCCGCTGCCGGACGCGTCGTGGACGATGCCCTTCACGCGTGCGCGCGCCTCGGCGCGGACCGGCACGACATATCGCCCGTTGCGCAGGGTCACGATCGGCTCCTGGAGCGCGCCGCCGAGCTCCGATCCGACCAGCGAGTCCAGCCGGCGCCGCAACCGGTCGTAGGCGACCCGGACGGCCGCGCGCAGCCCGCCCAGGCGCGGCGAGGCCGTGTCCAGCAGCTCGCCCGTCGGGTCGAAGCTGCGCGCCAGCGTGCTGCGCAGGGCCGGCAGCGGATGCAGGCGCCGCCCGAGCTCGCGGAGCAGCGGCCGGCGCTCATCCGCGAGCGCCGTCCCCAGCCGCGCGGCCGCGTCGAGCGTCTCGCCGATCGCAAGGAACTGATCCGGCTCGAGACGCCCGCCCCGGGTCGCACGACCGACCCACGGATCGATGTCATGGGCGGTGCCGATCCCGACGCCGGGCCGCTCCTGGAGCACGGCCCGCGCCTGGTCGGTCTCGTCAAGGCCACGGCCGACGATCACCGGGTCGGCGGACGGCTCGAGCGCCTCGGCCAGCCGGCGTGATGGCGCGAACGAGGTGTGGTCGGCCAGCCGCGCCCGGACGGCGGGGAACTCGAGCAGGGCGATCGAGCGAGGGTCCATCCTGGCGGTGCCTATCGCGCCCGGCGCGGCCCGCTGAGCGATGGGCTCCCCGCGACGATGAACCGCCACGGGACGGTGACCCATGGCTCCCCGGCGTAGGCGATGCCGATCCGGGATGTGGCGGCGATCGGCGGGGCCGGCTCGCCGTCGGGCGCCCGCTCGAGGCGCAGCGGTGAGGACGGATCACACAGGTCGAGGCCGTTGCAGGTACGGTCGATGTCGAACGCGGCGGCCACCAGGCCCGGACCGGCGGCCAGCCGCGCGTCCGGCGTCGCGTGCCGCGGTCTGCGTGCCCGGCGCGCGCCGGCGGCGGACCGTCGCGCCGCGCGCGCCGGCGACCGCTCGAGCGCGGCCCGCATGGCGTCGGTCCCCGCGAGGGGTTCCACCGCGCGCACCAGCAGCGCGGCCGGCGTGGAGGCGGGCTCGGTGACGACGTTGAGGCAGTGGTGCATGCCGTAGACAAGGTACACGTAGGCATGGCCGGGCGGCCCGAACATCGCGGCGTTGCGCGGCGTGCGGCCCATCCGCGCGTGCGACGCGAGGTCGCCCTCGCCGATGTACGCCTCGACCTCGACGATCCGGCCGACGCGGGTGGCCGAATGGCCGCTCGACCCGCCGCCCCCGTCCCGTGCCGGGTCACCGTCCCGTACCAGGCGGGCCCCGAGCAACGCGCGGGCGGCATCGAGCGTGCCGTGGGCGAGGAGCCCGCGCGGGAACGGTTGACCGGTCACCGGCCAGCGCGGCCGGATCAGCGTCCGTAGAGGGCGCGAACGGAGTCGGGGAGCAGGAAGCCCGTGATCGTGATGAAGGCCGGGATCGCGTTGTTGTGCAGCAGCGCGCCCGTCCCGGACGTGTTGACCGCATCCCAGAACGTGCGCAGGATCGGGAGCTCGTCCGGGTCCTGGGGCAGGTTCGTGTACAGGAAATACTGGTCGAGGACGATGGTCACGAACAGCAGCAGCAGGAACCCCTGCAGGATCCCCACCAGGCCACCCAGGATCTCGTCGACCACGGGGTAGTCGGCGAACAGCGGGGCCTTGCGATAGGTGCCCTGGATGACCAGGGTGAAGGCGACCACGCCGGCGACGAACAGGGTGAGGAACCCGATCATGACCGAGTACTCGCGCGGGAACTGGGTCCAGTTCTCCGCAAGGAACCCGCCGAGCCAGGCGTTGTTGAGCTGGGCCGCGATGAAGAAGGAGAACACGATCGACGCCGTGCCCACGACCCGCCGGACGGTGCCCTGGATGAAGCCCAGGATGAACCATCCGAACAGGTAGAGCAGGACCACGACGTCGAACACGTTCAGGCTGTTGAGGAATTCGGCCAAGTTCACCCACCCCTGCTCGTGACGGATTCCCCCGATCGTTGGGCCGAGGCCTGCGGCGAAGGGTAGCAGCGCGCGATCCGCCGCCGCAATGCACCGCAGCACACCCCGGGTGACCGCGGCGCGCCCGCAACCCGACGAGTGGTGCGTCCGTGCGCCTGCCGGGATGCGGGAGCAGCCACGCGGCCGCCGCCGCGGTCCACGGCGGCGTCAGGCCCGGAGCCGGCCTCCGATCCCGGCCAGGGCGACCACGACCCGGCTCAGCGACTCGTCGACCTCCGCGTCGGTCAGGGTTCGTTCGGGCGACGCCAGGCGCAACCGGATGGCCAGGCTCTTCTCGTCCGCGGCGAGTGGCGTGCCCCGGTAGACGTCAAACAGCCTGACCTCGCGGAGCAGCGGTCCTCCGGCGTCCTCGACCACGCGGGTGACGGCCGCCGCGGTGACCGCCTCGGGGACGACGATCGCGAGGTCGCGCTCGACCTCCGGGAAGCGACCGATGGCGGGCGCGTGCTCCGGTGCGAGCCGGCCGCCCGAGAGCCCCTCGAGCGCGACCTCGGCCAGGATCACGCGCTCGGCGGTTCGGAGGTCCCAGGCATCGACCGTGTCCGGGTGGATCTCGCCCAGCAGCGCCTCGAGACGGCCCGGGATCGAAGCGCGCGCGGTCCGGCCGGGGTGGAACGTGGGCTCGTCGCGCTCGGGTTGGTAGGTGGGCCGCCCCAGCCCGAGGCGATGGGCCAGCAGCTCGACCACGCCCTTGGCATCGTCGAGGTCGTAGGCCCGGCGGCCGCGGTTCCAGGACGGCGGCTCGGCCGCCCCCAGGAGCACGAAGCCCAGCCGCCACCACTCCCTCGGCACGTCACCGGTCCGTGCGTAGCCCTTGCCCACCTCGAACACCGCCACGTCGCCGGTGCCGTGGCGCAGGTTCGTCCCGACCACGTCCAGCAGGCTGCCGATCAGGTTCCGCCGCAGGATGGCGTGGTCGCGGGACAGCGGGTTGGTGACGACCACGGGGTCGCCCACGGGGTCCGGGTCGCCGGCGACCGAGGCGACCTCGCGGCGGAGCGCGAACGTCTCGACATGGCGGGACGAGACGAGCGCCGTGGTGACGATCTCGGTGAGCCCCGACCCGGCGAGGGTGTCCCTGACCAGCTCCCGAACCTCCAGCGGTGACGGGCGGAAGGCCGGCATCTCGGTGTCGGGGCGGAATGACGGCACGCGCTCATACCCATGGACGCGGCCGATCTCCTCGGCCACGTCCGCCTCGATGGCCAGGTCGCGGCGCCAGGTGGGGATCAGGGCGACGATCGCCTCGCCGGCGGCCGCGTCGACGGACAGGCCCTGGGGATCGAGGGACACCGGCACGCGATCGCCGGGCGTGGCGGCCTCGGTCTCCACCCCGACGCGCCCGAGCAGATCGCGCTGGCCGGCGGTCGGGAGCTCCGTGCCCAGCAGCCGGTTGACCCGCGCCGGCCGGAACGCGAGGCGCCGGCGGGCGGGCTCGTCGGGCGCCGTGTCCACGCGGCCGGCGGCGATCTCGCCGCCGGACCACGCCCGAACGAGCTGGGCCGTGCGGTCGGCGCCCAGGCGCGCGAGCCGGACCTCCTGTCCCTTCTCGAACCGGCTGCTCGCCTCGGATCGCAGCGCCAGCCGCTGTGCCGTCCGGCGGATGCTGACCGGGTCGAACACGGCGGATTCGATGGCGACCTCCGTCGTCGCGTCGGAGATCTCGGAGTCCGCGCCACCCATCACGCCGGCGAGCCCGAGCGGCCCGGCCGGATCGGCGATCAGGAGCGTCTCGTCGGACAGCTCGCGCTCGACGTGATCGAGGGTCTCCAGCCGCTCCCCGGCGAGGGCGCGGCGGACGATGATCCGCGCCTTGCCGTCGGCATCGGGATGGACGCGCCCGCCGTCGAACGTGTGGATGGGCTTGCCGAGCTCGAGCATCACGTAGTTCGAGGCGTCGACGACGTTGGAGACCGGCCGCTGACCGGCGGCCAGGAGGCGCATCTGGACGTGGTCGGGCGACGGACCCACCGTCACGCCGCTCACCCAGCGGCCGACGAACCGCGAGCAGAGGTCCGGGTCGCGGACCTCCACCACGAGCCGGTCGGCGGTCGAGGGACCACTCCCCTCCTCTGCCTCGATCGCGGGCATGCGGACGCTCTGCCGCGTCGCCGCGGCGACCTCCCGGGCGAGGCCGAGGATCGAGAGCGCGTCGCCCCGGTTGGGCTTGACGTCGACGTCGAGCACGACGTCGCCGTACAGGTCGCGCAGCGCGATCCCGAGCGGCGTGTCGCCGGGCAGGATGAGGATCCCGTCGGCATCGCCGGTCAGCCGCAGCTCGTCGCCCGAGCACAGCATCCCGTTGGACACGACGCCCATCTTCTCCGCCCGCTCGATCCGCCGGTCGCCCGGCAGGACGGCCCCGGGCAGAGCGACCGGCACCCGCTGGCCCGGCGCGATGTTGGTGGCGCCGCACACGATCGAGAGCGGCTCGCCGCCGTCACCCAGCGTCACCGTGGTCAGCGACAGGCGGTCGGCGCGCGGGTGCCGCTCGACGCTCAGCAGCTCGCCCACCACGACGTCCTGCCAGTCGGCGCCCCACGCCTCGACCGCCCGGACCTCCATGCCCAGCAGGGTCAGGCGCTCGGCCAGCTCGTCGGGCGTCAGCTCGACATCCACGAACTCGCCCAACCAGGACAGCGGCACCCTCATCGGAAGGCGCCCAGGAAGCGCAGGTCGTTCTCCATGTACAGCCGCAGGTCGGCCACCTGGTGGCGCAGGTTCGCGATCCGCTCGACGCCCATGCCGAACGCGAAGCCCTGGAACCGCTCCGGGTCGATGCCCCCATAGCGGAGCACGACGGGATGGACCATGCCCGCGCCCAGGATCGTCATCCAGCCGCTGCGCGAGCAGGCGGGACACTTCTCGCCGTTGCAGATGACGCACAGGATGTCGAACGCGACCGAGGGCTCGGTGAACGGGTAGTAGCCGGGTCGGAAGCGCGTCGGGCGGTCGGCGCCGAACATCGCGTGCGCGAACTGGTCGAGCAGGCCCTTGAGGTCGGCCAGCGACGTGCCTTCGTCGACCATGAGGCCTTCGACCTGGTAGAACTCCGAGCCGTGGCTCGCGTCGACGGCCTCGTAGCGGAAGCAGCGTCCGGGCAGCAGCGCGCGGATCGGTGGCCGCTCCTGGTGCATCACCCGGATCTGCCCTGGGCTGGTGTGGGTCCGGAGCAGGTGGTTGTCGATGTCCACATAGAGCGTGTCCCACAGGTCGCGCGCGGGGTGATCCGGTGGGATGTTGAGCATCTGGAAGTTGGTGAGGTCGTCCTCGATCTCGGGTCCCTCGTAGACCACGAACCCGAACTGCGCGAACACCTCGGCGATCTCGCGTGCGGTCTCGATGATCGGGTGGAGGCTGCCCCGCCGGATCGGGCGGCCCGGGGTCGTGACGTCGACGGCCTCGGCCGCCAGGCGTGCGGCCAGCTCCGCGCCGCCGAGCCGTTCACGGGCGGCCGCGAGCGCCGCCTCGACCGCCGTCCGAACCTCGTTGGCGGCCGCGCCCACCTTGGGCCGGTCCCCGGGCGGCAGCGCACCGATGCCTCGCAGCACGCCGGTCAGCTCGCCCTTCTTGCCCAGCACCGAGAGCTCGAGCGCGTCGAGCGCGGCCGTGTCCGGTGCGCTCGCCGCCGCTGCGGTCGCGCGCGAGCGAAGGGCCTCGAGATCGCCGGTGAGCTGGGCCAGGTCCATGGGTGGTCGCTGCGTCCTCTGAATCATGAACCCTCGAGCGCCGATGACGCCGAGGGTTCGGTCCGCGTGGTCTGCGCGATCAGGCGCTGCGGGCAACCTCGGCGATCCGGCCAAAGGTGCCGGCGTCACGGACGGCGATGTCCGCAAGGATCTTGCGATCGAGACCGACGCCCGCCTTCTTGAGGCCGGCGATCAGCCTGCCGTACGTGATGCCGTTGAGCCGCGCCGCGGCGTTGATGCGAATGATCCACAGCTCGCGCATGTCGCGCTTGCGCTGCTTGCGGTCGCGCGTCGCGTAGGCCAGCGCATGGAGCTGGGCTTCGCGGGCCGGCTTGATCAGCTTGCGGCGGGTCCCGCGGCGACCCTCGGCGGACTTGAGCAGGCGCTTGTGGCGCTTGTGCGCCGTGACGCCCCGTTTGACGCGTGCCATCGATCGCTCCTAGAGGTAGGGCAGCAGCCGACGAAGCTGCTCCTGGTGCTCGGGGCCCACGATGGCCTTGCCCGCGTAGCGGCGCGTCCGGCGGGAGGACTTGATCTCGAGATGATGGCCACGCCACGACTTCACGCGCACGAACTTGCCGCTGCCGGTGACCCCGACGCGCTTCTGGGTCCCCTTGTGGGTCTTCATCTTCGGCACGCTGGCCTCACTCTCCTGCTGGCGCGGCCGCGGTCGCCGGCGGTCCGGCTGGCGCGGGTGGCGTGGGTGGCGGCGTGACGGGCGCGGCCTCCGCGGCTGGCGGGACGGGGCCCGGCTCCGGCGGCTGATCGCCCTCGGGTCGCAGACCCGGGTTGCGGTGCTCGTGGACCTTCGGCTTGTGGACCGAAGCGAGCGTCATGAACATCGACTTGCCCTCGAGCGCCGGCGACCGGTCGACGACCCCGTGGTCCTTGACCGCGTCACCGAACCTGGCGAGCAGGTTGCGCCCGAGCTCCGGGTGCGTGAGCTCCCGGCCGCGAAACCGGACGGTCACCTTGATCCGATCGCCGTCCTCGAGAAACTCGATCGCGCGATGGACCTTGGTCTCGAAGTCGCCAGTGCCGATCTTCGGCGTGAGGCGGACCTCCTTGAACTCGACCGCCCGCTGCTTCCGCTTCGCCTCCTTCTCGCGCTTCGTCAGCTCGTACTTGTACTGCCCGAAGTCGAGAAATCGAACGACCGGGGGGGCCGCCGTGGGCGCGACCTCAACGAGATCGAGCCCCCGATCCTGCGCCATCGCCATGGCCTGCTGCGTCGGCATGACGCCGAGCTGTGAGCCATCTTCGTCGACGACCCGGACCTGGGGGACCCGGATCATCTGATTTACACGCAGGTCTCGGCTGATGACGTGGTCCCTTTGTGCGAACGTTGCTGGGTGTGCGGCGCGTGCGGACAGCGCCCGTCGCGGTCGCCGCGGGAGGATAGCACACGCGTTCTCGGGGTCGCAATGAACCTGACCCCTGCGGCCGACCGCTTGAGGACCGCTCGGAGGACCGCTTGAGGACCGCCTCCGCGGCGCGTCCGGCGGTCCCGGGACGGCGCTCATCCGTCGACGCACGGCGGGCCGCCCATGACCCTCCGAGCTCGGGCTGCTGGCCCGGCGCGTGGACCCCTGCCCTGGCCCGGCGCGTGGACCCAGCCCCTGGCCCGGCGCGTGGACCCAGCCCCTGGCCCGGCGCGTGGACCCAGCCCCTGGCCCGGCGCGTGGACCCTGCCCTGGCCCGGCTGCGCTTCGCCGGTCCTCCCGGTCCGGCCCGCCGTCGGCCTCTGGAACGCCCTGCGTTCACTCCAGCGGTCCGGCCGCCGGATCGCTCCCGCGGCGTTCCAAGTGGCGGTCGTCTCGCTGCCATCCGCGGCTCGGAACGATGGCCGTTCCAGCCGGCGGACGCGTGACCATCTGGCCCGACCGGACCGCCGCAGCGAACGCCACGCGTTCCAAACCCGGGCTCGACGCGCCCGTCGCCATGCGCTCCGCCGCGGCGCCCTTCCAGTCTCCCTCCCGGTCGACGCCGTTCAGGCCAGGCGGCGCTCTCGGGACTCCTCGCCCAGCCGGGCTGCCAGGTCGGCCCAGCCGACGCCCTGCTCCTGCGAGCCGTCACGGTGCCGGACCGAGACCGTGTGCGCCTCGACCTCGCGGTCGCCGAGGATCAGCATGTACGGGACCTTCTGGCCCTGCGCCAGCCGGATCTTGTTCTGCATCCGGCTGTCCGAGTCGTCCACCTCCACGAAGCGCAGGCCGGCGGCGACGAGCTCCGCGGCCAGCTCGCGGGCGGGTTCGAAGTGCCGGTCGGCGATCGGGATGACCACCGCCTGGACCGGCGCGATCCACAGTGGAAACGCGCCCGCGAAGTGCTCGACGAGGATGCCGATGAAGCGCTCCAGCGAGCCGTAGATCGCGCGGTGGATCGCCATCGGGCGCTTCGGCTGGCCGTCCTCGTCGATGTAGGTCAGGTCGAACCGCTCGGGAAGCATCGTGAGATCGATCTGGATCGTTGCCATCTGCCACTCGCGACCCAGCGCGTCGTCGATATAGATGTCGATCTTGGGCGCATAGAACGTGCCGTCCTTGGGCTTGGTCACGTAGTCGCCGCCCACCCGGTCCAGCGCCTCCTTCGTCTGCCGTTCGGCGAGGTCCCAGAGGGCCGGGTCGCCGATGGCCTTGTCCGGCCGGGTGGCGAACGCGAACCGTGGCCGGAGACCGAACCAGCCGAACGCCGTGTTGACCTCGCCGACGAGCGCCTCGATCTCGGCCGTCAGCTGGTCGGGACGGACGTACACGTGGGCATCGTCCTGGATGAACTGGCGGACGCGGGTGAGACCCGACAACGCCCCGGAGCGCTCGTTCCGGTGGAGCCGGCCGTACTCGCTCAGGCGCAGCGGCAGGTCGCGATACGAGCGCAGGTGGCTCCGGTAGATCACGGTGGACTCCGGGCAGTTCATCGGCTTGAGCGAGAACTTCTGGCCCTCGGACTCGACGATGAACATGTTGTCGGCGTAGTGGTCCCAGTGACCGGACTGGCGCCACAGCCGCTCGGACACCACGATCGGCGTCGAGACCTCCTGGTAGCCGCGCTGGTCCTGGAGCTCGCGCATCGCCGTCTCGAGCGTGCGCCAGATCCGCTGGCCCTTGGGATGCCAGAACGCGGACCCGGGCGAGATGTCGTGGAAGCTGAACAGGTCGAGCTGGACGCCGAGCTTGCGATGGTCGCGCTTTCTTGCCTCCTCGCGCCGGGCGAGGTAGAGGTCCAGCTCCGCCTGGGTCTCCCACACCGTCCCGTAGATGCGCTGGAGCATCGGGCGGTGCTCGTCGCCACGCCAGTAGGCCCCGGCGACCGCGAGCAGCCTGAACGGGCCGATCCGTCCGGTCGATCCCACGTGGGGGCCCTTGCACAGGTCACGGAACGCGCCGTGCTCGTAGAAGCTCACCGCCGGCAGCGGCTGACCCGTCTCGGCGGCCGTGCGGGCCAGGTCGTCGAGGATCTCGACCTTGAATGCCTGGCCCTCGCCCTCCTCGACTGCCCGGCCCTCGTCGAACGGGACCTCACGGCGCACGAACGGGTGATCGGCCGCGATGCTCGCCCGCATCCGGGCCTCGATGGCCTCGAGGTCATCGGGCGTCAGCGGCCGGGGCAGCTCGAAGTCGTAGTAGAAGCCGTTCGCGATCGCCGGACCGATGCCCAGCCGGGCGTCCGGGAACAGCCCGAGCACGGCCTCCGCCATCACGTGCGCCGTGGAGTGGCGCATCGCGTCGATGGGCGCGTGGGCGCCGGCATCGAGCAGCTCGTCCGCCGATCCCCTCGACGGCGCCTCGAGGGCCAGCTCCTCCTCGTCGCCCTGGGTGTCTCGCTCGTGTTCCTGGTCGTCCGTCATGTCGCCTCGCTCCGAGAATCACAGAACCTCTCGCCCGACAGGACGAGAGGTTCGACCTCCCGCGGTTCCACCCGCCTTCACGCGACCCGGGCGGTGGTCCGCTCGAGACGCCGTGCGCTCGTGCCGCGCTAACGGGCGGATCCCGGGCCGGTTCGCCGGCCGCTCACGGGTGGTGCCGCTGCCGTTGGGCCGGTCGGGGCTTCCAGCCATCGGCCCCGGCTCTCTGACGACGTCCCGGCGCGGCGTGTCCCGCTCGACGCATTGCTATGTGACGTTCCCTGCCGATCCCGCATGGCCGGCCGTGGGTGGTGGGCGATACTGGACTCGAACCAGTGACCTCATGCATGTCAAGCATGCGCTCTAACCAGCTGAGCTAATCGCCCTCGGGCGCGGAGGATAGCACGAAGCCTCCCCGCGGCCGGGCCTCCATGCGGCAGGCCCCGGGGGGTCCACGCCTCCGAGTTCGTGCGGACCGCGCGGCGCCGCGATCCACGGAGCGACCCGCGAGCGAGGCCGCCCGACGGCGTCGTCAGGCGCCCGCGGTGTGTGTCAGGCCCTCACGACGCCGTCAGGCAGCCGATCGGCCGCGCTTCTCGCGTCGTGGAGGCGACGACCTCGTGCCGGCGCCCCGTGATGCTCCGTCGGGCCCGGAGGCTGCGGCGTCCTGAGCCGCCGGCCCCGGGTCCGGCCGGGCAGCTGCTGCGGCAGCGCCACCCGACCGCCTCGACGCTCGCGCAGTCTTGGCCGGAGCGACCGGCTTGGACGCCGGCTCGGCCGCCGCCTTCCACGACGGATCGGCTGCCCGTGCCGACCCTGCCGGCTCTGCATCGAGGGGCGTCGTAGCGCGGCGGGGTTCGACCGTCGTCTTGCCTGCGGCCGGGCTCTTGCGTGAGGCTCGGCTCTTACCTGCGGCTGCGGTCTTGCCTGCGGCGGCGGTCTTGCCTGCGGCGGCGGTCTTGCCTGCGGCGGCGGTCTTGCCTGCGGCGGCGGTCTTGCCTGCGGCGGCGGTCTTGCCTGCGGCGGCGGTCTTGCCTGCGGCTGCCGGCCTCGGTGTCGCTTCGGCCGTTCCCATCGCCTCGGCCGTTCGAGTGGCCCCGCCCTGCGGCGCCGCAGCGCCAGCCGTTGCCGCCCCGGGCGCGGACGTCGGCTCCGGCGCGATCGGTCCCGGCGCCGCCTCGAGCTCCGCCGGCGTCCCCGGATCGGCGGCCGGTGCCGGTCTGCGCCCGTGCGCTCGGTCGGCGGAAGCGGTCCCCGGCTTGGCCGGCGTCGAGCGCGGAGCGCGCGCGGCCGTTGCGCGCCTGGTCGTTTTCGAGGCGGGTTGCGGGTCGAGGGACGCGGCGGATGGTGTCCCGGCCGCTGCGGAGGCCGCCGCGGGCGGTGCGGAGGCTGCGGAGGCGTCGTCACGATTCGATGCGGAGGCCGCTGCGGAGGCCGTCACGGAGGCTGCGGGCGCTGCGGAGGCGTCGTCACGATTCGATGCGGACCCGGTCGTGCCCCTGGCCCTGCGGGCCGGAGCAGAGACGGCGGCCTGCGCCTCGTTCCTGGTCGGCGCTGGGGTTGACGGCTGCGACGGCGCGGCGGGCGGCATCGCGGCCACCGGGCCCGCCGCCGCGAGAGCCGGCGCCGGGTCCAGATCCGGCGAGGCGGGCGGTGCCGGGCTGGTCGGGCCTGCCGGATCCGGGTCGGGCTGCGGCGTGAGGGGCGGTGCGGCGATCGCCTGCACGGCGACGTATCGGCCGCAGGTGCGATGGGCGGCGGTCAGGCAGGCCGTCCGCTGTTGCTGTGCCGAGATCTCCTGGGACCCGCCCCCGGGGCGCAGACCGATCAGCCGGCGCAGGGCCCGGATCGCCGATCCGTCCTCGGCGGGCACGGCATGGCACAGGTTGCCCGGATCCGGGAAATCGAACCAGGTCGACGGATCGAGCTCCAGGCCGAGGAACGGGCAGACGCTCAGGCCCGCCCGGGCGGTGTTGGGCGCCGCGTCCGCCGCGAGGACCGCCGGGCTCGGTGACTCGGCGGGCGGCCAGCCGAGACCGGGAATGGCGCTCGGGCCTGCCAGCCCTGTCCCGTCACCGGCGGCCCCGCCACCAACGACCTCGGCTCCCGCATGACCAGCCGCGTCACCTGCCGTCTCACCTGCCGCACGGACGAGCCCTCCCGAGCGCGCCCACCCGGCAGCGAACCCCCGCTCGGGCGTCCCCGAACCACGGGTCTCCGGGGCGCCCGATGCCCGCACCGCGTCGCCGGTCGTGGCGGGACCGGCCGCGTACGACGGATCCGGAGTCCACCAGGATCTCGACCCGGCGTCGGCGACCGGCGCGCCCGGGCTGAGGTCGGGGACCGGCGGCGCCCCGGCCTCCCCGACCGCCTCTCCCTGGGCCTGCGGCCTCCCGGCCGCCATCGCGTCGCCTGACGGGACCGCAGCGCGCGCCCCCTCCTCGGCCTGCGTGCGATGCGCGATCTCCGCCGACATCACGGGAACCATCCGGGTGGCCGGATGCGCCTGGATCTCGCGGATGGCCATATCCCTGGCCGTCTGGCAGCCATAGCACCGCCGGGCCTCGGGCCGGTTGAGCGAGCGACATGCGCCGCAGACCCAGAAGCCGTGGTCGTCCACCAGCGCCTGGACGGCGCTGACGGCGGATGCCGCCCCCGGAGCGAGCTGGTCCGCGGCCGCCGGCGCCTCCGACCCGTGCCGGTACGCATCGTCGCGACCACGCATCGCGCGAAACAGGAACCACAGGGTCGTCGGCCCCCACAGGAGCACGACGACCGTGACGAGTGCGATCTCAGGAGTCAATTTGGCCGTCCAGCCCTCC
Organism: uncultured Chloroflexia bacterium; assembly: GCA_963841545.1. GTDB lineage: Bacteria > Chloroflexota > Limnocylindria > Limnocylindrales > CSP1-4 > CAIXZV01. The sequence goes on from CAWJDE010000004.1 coordinate 958,705, forward strand.
GGCGAAAGCATAGCCCCAGCGTTCCCCATCGGCCCTGGTACGACGGTCCGGGTGGACCGCTCTGGCGAGACCGGAAGCCGTCACCGGAGCCTCGTCACGCCGCTCGTCCCGGCCGGGGGACGCGGTCTCGGCACGAACGGGCCTGCAGGTTCGGGGATGCCGCGATGCGCCGGCCGTGCCACCATCGAGGCATGACCGACCTCGAGCTCATCGACTGCGGCGACGGCCGGCGGCTCGAACGCTTCGGCGCCCTGGTGGTGGACCGGGATGCGCCGGCGGCGTCCCACCCTCGAAGGCTGGCGCCAGGCGACTGGGGCCACGCTGCCCTTCGCTGGACCGCTGGGCGCTGGGCCCGTGGGGCCAGGGCCGAACCGTGGACGGTCGGCGTCGAGGGGCTGACGCTCGAGTGCCGGCCTGCAGCCGGCGGGCAGGTGGGCGTCTTTCCCGAGCATGCGCAGACGTGGGCCTGGCTCTCGGGGGCGGTCGGCGCCGCCGCCTCGACGCTCGGGCGCCCGCCCGAGGTGCTGTCGCTGTTTGCCTACACGGGCGGGGCGACGCTCGCCTGCGCGCGCGCCGGCGCGCGCGTGGCCCACGTGGACGCCTCGCGGCCGGCGCTCGCGTGGGCACGCCGGAACGCGGACCTGTCGGGGCTCGCGGACCGTTCGATCCGGTGGCTCCCCGACGACGTGCGTGCGTTCGTGCGGCGCGAGCGACGGCGGGGGCGCCGCTACGACGCGGTCGTGCTCGATCCCCCCTCGTACGGACACGGGACGGGGACCTGGCGCATCGACGACGACCTGCCGGCGCTCCTCGATGACCTCGCGGCGCTGCTGGGTCCGTCACCCGCGTTCGTGCTGCTGACCTCCCACACGCCCGGCTTCGACGGGGAGCGTCTGGGCGCCCTCGTCCGCGACCGGCTCAACGTCCCGGCCGACGGCGGTTCGCTCGATCTCGTCGCCCGATCGGGCGCCGTCTTGCCCCTGGGTGCCTGGGCGCGGTCCCGCTCGCGCACGCGTTGACCGCGGCGAGACGGGCCCGGCCGTGCGACCATTCGGCCCCGGCCGTGCGGCCAGATGGGCCGGCCATACGACCAGATGGGCCGGCCTTGCGGCGAGACGGGCCCGGGCGTGCGACCAGATAGGCCCGGCCGTGCGACCAGATGGGCCCGGCCGTGCGACCAGATGGGCCCGGCCGTGCGACCAGATGGGCCCGGCCGTGCGACCATTCGGCCATGGCGGTGCCGATCATCAGCAGCACCCGCAACCCCCGGGTGCGTGCTGCGCTCGACCTGCGCGAGCGTCGGGCGCGCGAACGGACCGGCCTCACCCTGGTCGACGGGGTGCGTGAGCTCGGCCGGGCGCTCGATGCCGGCGCGCGGATCGGCGACCTGTTCCTGACCCCCGCCGCCGCGGATCGAGCCGGCGACCTTGCCCAACGCGCCCGCGCCGCCGGGGCCGCGACGCTGCTGGTGGACGAGCGCGTCATCGCGCGGCTGGCGTACGGCGAGCGTGCGGACGGGCTGGTCGCGACAGTCGGGATCCCGGACGCCTCGCTCGACGCGCTGTGCCTGGGCGATGATGCGCTGGTGGTGGTGGTCGAGGGCGTGGAGAAGCCCGGCAACCTGGGCGCCGTCCTGCGCACCGCCGATGCCGTCGCCGCGACCGCGGTGGTCGCCGCCGACGCCCGCACGGACCTGTTCAACCCGAACACGATCCGGGCCTCGATGGGCACCGTGTTCAGCGTCCCGGTCGCAGCGGCATCCTCGGCCGAGGTCCTGGCGTGGTTGCGCGGAGCGGGCGTCCGGATCGTCGCGGCGCGCGTCGACGGGGCGGTCGACTACGTGGGCGCCGACCTGCGCGGCCGCCTCGCGATCGCCCTGGGCAGCGAGGCCCAGGGCCTCACCGCCGCCTGGGCCGGCGACGCGGTCGAGACGGTCCGGCTGCCGATGCTTGGCGCGGCCGACAGCCTCAACGTCTCGATCACGGCGGCGGTCCTCCTGTTCGAAGCTCGCCGCCAGCGCGGTGGCGCGGCCCCGGACCAGGCTCCGGACGGCGGCCGCGGCGCGACGATCTCCGGACCTTGACCGGCCGACGACGATGACCGGCATGGATACCTTCGACTTCGTCGTCATCGGCGCCGGTCCGGCCGGCGAAGCCGCCACCCACAAGGCACGCGCGCTCGGCGCCACCGTGGCCGTCATCGATCGACGCTGGTTCGGCGGGTCGTGCCCGCACATTGGCTGCGTGCCCTCGAAGGCGCTCCTTCACGCCGCGGAGCGCCATGCGAGCGGGGCCGACTACCCGTGGTCTCGGGCGTCGGCACGTCGCGACTACATGGTCAACCGGGCACCGGACGCCGCCGAACCCGACGACACCTCCCACGTCGCTGCCCTCGAGGGCGGCGGTGCGGTCGTCTACCGTGGCGAGGCACGGATCATCGGGCGCGGCCGGATCGCCGTCACCCACGACGGGACGACGCACGAGGTCACCGGTCGCAACGTCGTGGTCGCCGTCGGCTCGTCGTCCAGGGTGCCGCCGATCGAAGGGCTCGCGGCGACCGAGCCGTGGTCGAACCGCGAGGCGACGCTGACCCGGCAGCTCCCCCGGAGCCTGCTGGTGCTCGGCGGTGGCCCCACGGGCTGCGAGCTCGCCCAGGTCTACGTCCGCTTCGGCGTCCCGACCTCGATCGTCCAGTCCGGGCCACGGCTCGTCCCCACCGACCATCCGCGCAACTCGGAGGTCATCCGGTTCGCGCTGGAGCGGGACGGGGTCACGGTCCGGACCGGCGTGCGAGCGATGCGCGCGAGGGCCGGTGCCGGGACCGACGGCGCCCACGTGGTCGAGCTCGACGACGGCTCCACCGCGGAGGGGCACGCGATCCTGCTGGCGGTCGGGCGGCAGTTCCCGCTGGCCGATCTCGGGCTCGAACACTACGGCGTCGCGGTGAGCGGCCCGGACGCGTACCCCCGCGACGGGCGGCTCCGGCTCGCCGACGGGCTGTGGGCGGCGGGCGACCCGGCCGGCCCCGAGCTGCACACCCACCAGGCCCACTACCAGGGCGAGCTGGTCGTGCGGATGGCGCTGGGCGAGCCGGTCGTCCCCGACTATCGGGCCCTGCCCCGCGCGACGTACATGGACCCCGAAGCGGCCTCGGTCGGGATGACCCTGGACCAGGCGACGGCGGCCGGGCTCGACGCGCTCGAGTGCACGGCCGACTTCACGACGACGGCGAAGGGCTACTCCGTCGAAGCCGACACCGGCCACGTGACGATCACGGTGGACCGTGCCAGCCGCGAGCTCGTGGGCGCCGCGATGGCCTGCCCTGACGCATCGGCGGCGATCCACGAGTGCGTGCTGGCCATCAAGGCACGGGTCAAGGTCGACGTGCTGGCCGAGACGATCCATGCCTTCCCGTCGACGTCCCGGATCTTCAACGGGCTGTTCGCCGAGGCGGTCGGGCGGCTCGGATCCGCCTGAGCGGCTCGGGGCCCTGGCCCCAAGAGCCTAGCCGCCAGCGGCAACCTCACCGTCGAGCAGGACCAACCGCGGACGGGCATGCCACAGCGCACCGCCGACCTCGACCGGCTCGAGCACGGTCGCCACCGGCACCACGAGGAGATCCGCGCGGTGTCCGGGGACCAGCCGGCCACGGTCGCGCTCGCCGGCCGTCAGCGCCGGATCGACGCAGGCGGCGCGGATCGCCCGCCACAGCCCGAGCGCGTGTGGAGGGCCGAGCGGACGCGTCGTCGGCGGCCAGCTCGGTGCGGCGCGGGTCACGGCGCACGCGATCCCCGGCCACGGGTCGATCGGCTCGACCGGTGCGTCGGTGCCGAACGCAACCACCGCGCCATGGTCCGCGAGCGCGCCCAGCGGGAACGCGTTGACGTCGGCGCGCGGCCCCCACAGCCGGCGCGCCTTGTCCACGTCCGAGCGGATGTGGACCGGTTGCACCGATGCGGCCACGCGCGCCCGCGCGAACCGCACCACGTCCGCATCGTCCACGAGCTGGGCGTGCTCAACGCGGGGCATGAGGGGAAGGCGGCCGGCCGTGGGCGTCAGGACGTCGAGCGCGGCTCGCACGGCGGCGTCGCCGATGGCATGGATCTGGGTGGCGATCCCGGCCGCCGCGGCGCGATCCACCTGTCCCCGGAGCGCCTCGGGCGGTGTCATCCAGACCCCCATCCCCCCGTTCGGACCCGGTGCCTCTCCCGCGATCGCCTCCAGCGGCGCGAGCAGGGCCGCGGTGCGCGATCCGAGCGATCCGTCGGCGAACGTCTTCAGCCACCCGAGGCGCAGTCGCGCTCGCGGGTCCGGCCCCAGGGACTGGCCGCTCCGCAGCCCGGCCGCCACGGCGGCGCCGAGCTGCTCCGGGCGGATACAGGCGTGGACGCGGACGCCGAGCGCGCCGTCGGCCGCCAGTCGCCGGTAGGCGCCGATCCCGTGGCCCAGGCCCTCCTGGACCGCAAGCCCGCCAGGGTCGTGGACCGCGACGACGCCGAGCGCGACGAGGTCCGGCACGAGCGCCGACAGGGCGGCCACCACCTCGTCCCCGGTTGGCCCCGGGACCAGGTCCGCGACCAGCCGCGCGGCATTCTCGTGGAGCACACCGGTTGGCGCCCCGTCCGGTCCGCGGCGGATCACGCCGCCGGCGGGATCGCCGCGGTCTTCGTCGATGCCGGCCGCGCGCAGCGCGGCCCTGCTGACGAGGAGCGCGTGGTGATCGTGGGCCCAGAGCGCCACCAGCCGGCCCGGCGCCACGGCCTCGAGGTCCTCCGCGGTCGGCCACCGGCCCAGGAGATCGGCGTCCCAGCCAGCGCCCGTGATCCATTCGCGGTCCGCCACGCGGTCGCCGGCACGGGGCCCGAGGCGCCCGTGGACCCGGCCCGCCAGCTCGTGCACCGACGCCGAGCCCTCGAGCCCGACCTCCATCCGGGCAAGAGCGGCGTCCACCAGGTGGAGGTGCGCGTCGGTCATGCCGGGGACCGCCACCTCGTCGGGCGCGAGCGGCAGCCGGCGCGTCGCGCCGCCCGCCAGCGGCTCGATGTCCGACCGGCGACCGGCCGCGACGACACGGCCGGCGGCGATCGCCACCGCCTCCACCCATGCCGGTCCCTCGTCGCCCGCCAGGGTGGCGATCCGGCCGGTGACGAGCAGGTCGACCCGCCCGCGCGCCGGTGCCCCGGGTCGCGACCCGGAACCGGTGTCCGAGGCGGTCACGCCCCGCAGGCGTTCCGGCGCGCGATCATGCCTCGTGGCCGTCCTGGGCCGAGGCCGGAACCCCGTCGACCTCGCCCGGCCGCCAGCCGCCCGCCTCGAGCTCGGTTGCCGTCACGACCGCGACGAGGTCGAGCCCCGCAGGCTGGCCGTGGTGGGTCGGTGCCGCGTGGAGCTCGGCCGGCATGAGCGGGCCTCGAGTGGCGATCGAAAGCACGCCGGCCGTCGTGATCAGCACCGCGACGATCAGCAGCACGGTCGTCGTCCCGACCAGGTCCGACACGGGTCCCACGATGATGATCGGCGCAAAGCTCGACACCGAGACCAGCATGTTGAGCACGCCGAACACGCGGCCCCGGACGTCCTCGGGCAGGTCCTCCTGGAGCTGGGTCTGCGAAGGGATGGCGACAAAGCCGTAGGCCATGCCGGCCAGCAGCGCGACGAACACGACGATCGCCAGCAGCGACGTGAAGTCCGCGAACGACACCAGCCCGGTCGCGGTCTCGGCCCGCTGCAGGAACCGCGCGATCGGGCCCGCGGCGGCCAGGATCGCGAGCAGGATGCCCAGCGCCACGAGGCCGAGCTCGATGATCCGCCGTCGTGGCAGCAGGTGGCCGAACGAGTTGAGGACCAGGATCCCGGTCACGATCCCGAACCCGAGCGGCAGGACCACGACCACGAAGTCCTTGGGCTCGAGACCCAGCGAATCGGTGGCGAAGTCCGGGCCCAGCACGCCGAGCACCCCGACGAGCGAGGCGGCGATGCCCAGGTACAGCAGCGACCAGGTGATCTTCGGGTTGGCCCGGATGAACGCGATCCCCTCCCGCAGCTGGGCGAACGTCGAGCCCATCGCGCGCTCGGCGTCCTGCGTGACGCTTCGCGCGGCCGCTCCCTCCACCGCTGCCGCGGGCGGCGCGGCGGGCAGCGTCCAGCAGAACCCGGCCGCGATCAGGTAGCAGGTTGCCACCAGCAGGATCAGGGCCGGGGCGCCGAACAACGTGACCACGATCGGGCCGAGCAGGGCGAACCCCAGGGCGAACGCGCCGTTGAGCGTCAGCGTGAACACGCCGTTGGCCGCCAGCAGCTGCCCGCGTGGAACGAGGAACGGGATCATGGCCAGCTCGGCCGGAGCGAAGAACACGGTGATGGTCGAGACCACGATGTTCAGCACCAGGATCGCGGGCACGAAGCCGCCCGACAGGAAGATCAGGACGAAGGCGCCCGAGCGCAGCAGGTTGGTGACAACCAGGACGAAGCGTCGATCGGCCCGGTCGACGTAGACCCCGGCGACCGCCGAGAACAGGACGGCGGGACCCAGGAAGGTCAGGATCAGGGCGCTCACGGCCGTGTTGGAGGACGTGGCCTCGAGGATGATCACGGTCAGGCCGTAGATCACCATGTTGCCGCCGATCTGGGTGAACGCCTGGCTCAACCACAGCAGCAGGAACGGCCGGTTGCGGAAGACGGCGAGGGCGCTGGTCGACCCGGGCGCGTCGCCGACGATCAGGTCACCGTCCGAGAGCTGCGTCGCCGGCGGCCTCGTCGTGCTCACGACCCGCGGGGCGCCACGGCGGCGGTGATGGCCGGGTCCCCCCGGCGCGTGAACGCCGAGATCCGCCGCTCGAGGGTGGCGCGCTCCAGCAGCACGTGGCGACCGCAGGTCTCGCAGCGCAGCCCGATGTCGGCACCGAGGCGATCGATGAGCCACGTGTCGCCGCCGCACGGATGGCGGCGCTTCAGCTGCACGACGTCGCCGAGCAGCAGGTCGAGCACGGGTTTGGCCGGCATCCCCCGAGCGTAGCAGAGGCCGTCGCGACGACCGGCGGTCCGGGGGTTCGCCGGAGGGTGCTGCCGCCGGCTCAAGGCGCAGTCGGTCAGAGCCGCGGATGCCCGAGCACGGGATCCAGGCTGCGGGTGGTGGCGGGGACCGTGACGAGGTCGGCGGCCGAGACGCTGACCGTCACGTCCGGGAACCGGGCCGCGAGCTGGGCGACCGGCCCGCCGGCGCGGGTGAGCGACCCGGCAAGCGTCTGCGGCTGGCCGATCGCGCTGACCACGATCGGGTTCGGCAGCAGGATCCCGCCGGCGACGACGCTGCCCGGCGGGCCGCTGGCGACCACGCCCGCGACCACGCGGATGTCCCCGATCGCGATGGCCTCGGCGCCCGCGTTGCGGAGCTCGTTGAGCAGCAGCTCGATGGCATCGCCGGGCATCGCGCCGGAGATGGTGATCTGCACCCCGGCGCCGGTGACCGCGACCACGCCCGACCAGCCCTCGATCCGGTTGAGGTCCGCACGGATCTGGACCGCCGAGGTGTCGCCTCGCTGGACGGCCGACCGCACGGAATCGCGCTGGATCTCGAGCGCCCGGATCTGGTCCCGCAGCTCGTTGTTGCGCGTGGTCACGTTCGCCACCAGCTCGGTCAGGTCCTGCACCGACAGCGTCGCGAGGCCCTGGTCGGTGCTCTGCGAGCGCGCCTGGACGACGACCAGGAAGCCGAGCAGGAACAGGACGCCGGTGACGACCAGCCGGCCGGACCGCGAGCGCATCAGGGCACCCCTCGCGGCGTCGGCTCGGCCGGGCTGGGGCTCGGCGTCGGCTCCACGTGCCCGTAGCGGAGGGTGACCGAGCCGGCATAGGCGGGCAGGTCCACCTCATCGAGCGTCGCGTAGTCCACGCCGATCCCGAAGGTCTCGGCGCGGGCTCGGATGAAGTCCACGAAGCCGACCGACCGGGTGAGGCGGTCGAACATGTCCGGGGGGCCGATCGCGCCCACCTGATACGGCGGCGCGAGGTACGCGGAGTTGACCAGCACCGAGCCTCCGATGTCCACCACCGCCGTCGCGACGGTCACCCGCTCGCCGTTGACGGCCACCCCTTCGGCGCCCGCCAGCCACAGCTCCTGGACGACCGTCCGGACATCCGAGCCCGAGACGAGGTAGTCGCGCTGGTCGGCGTCCTGGGCGACCGGCAGGTCCGAGTCGCTGAGGCGGATGACGAGCCCGGGCCCGCTCATGGCCACCAGGCCCGCGGCCACCTGCGCGCGCTGCAGCTCGTCGTTCAGCGACTGGGTGACGGCGGTGCCGCCCTGGCCGGCGTCCTCGAGGCTCTTGATGTCGGCGCGCAGGTCCAGGACCTGCTGCTTGAGGTCCTCCTGCTGCGCCTGAAGGTCGAGCGCGGTCTCGACCAGGGGCGTGCGCTCCTGGCTGGTGATCCGGATGCGCGGACCCTCCGAGGCGAGCTGGGCGGCGATCAGGAAGCCGAGCACGAGCAGCGCGGCGCCGAGGGTCACCTGCCAGCTCGGGATCGCCCGGATCCGGGAGACGACCGTGGTCATGCGGCGCGCCTTCCGCGCCTCGCGAGGACCAGTCCGAGCCCGGCGACGGCGATCGCAAGGATGGCGACCAGCACGATCAACGCCGGAGCCGAGTCAGGCGTCGTGGAGGGTTCGGGCGCGGCGACCGCGCTGGGTGGCGGGGCGGTCGGCGCGGGCTGGGGGCCGTACCGCCGGGGCGGCTGCGCGCCGAGATCGGCGAGCCAGCCGGCCTCGAAGGTCGCCAGGTCGACGCCCAGCGCCTGGGTGAACGCCTGATCGTCGGTCAGGCCGTCCTTGTACGCCTTGACGAGCGTGACCAGCGCGTCCTGGTCGTACGTGCGCACGAGGTAGTCGATCGATGACACGGACTCCGCGTAGGCGAGGTAGGTGAGGTTGAACTCGGTCGGGAACTGGCCGCTGAGCGCGTCGAGGGGCATCAGGTCGCCGCTGGAGACGGCATCGGCGACGAGACCGTGGTCGCTCTGCGTGTAGCCCTCGGAGAGGTACACCGCGAGCCCCTCGTTCAGCCAGCGGGGCGGGAAGCGATACGGGTTCTGCACCGCGGTGTCGAACACGAGGTGGACGAGCTCGTGCGGGATCACCACCCCGACCCAGGGATCGTTGATCTCGTCCGGCGTGATCAGCGCGAACAGGGTGCGGATGTCCGGGTGCGCCTGGCCGCCCACGTTCTCGCGGGTGCCCGGTCCCAGGGCCTGGCGGAACGCCGCATCGTCCGCGTAGATGAAGAAGTCGACGGGCTCGGTCTCGGTCACCCCGAGCAGGCCGGCCGTGGCACGGATCGCCTGCTCGCCGATGTCGAGCGCCTTGGTCGCGAACGCCTCGTCCCCCTGGTACCAGTGCACGGTGACGATGTCGCCCACCTGCGTGCGCCAGTCCTCCGACGTGTCCTGATAGTGCACGGTCTGGGTCGTGCTGGTCACGGGCTCGGACTGAGCCGATGGGTAGGCCGCCCAGGTGGCCGTGAAGGTCGTGTTGGGGACCAGGTGCCCGCTTCCCGTCAGGTCGAGGCTGTAGTGGAGCGTCCGTGGCGCCGTGCCGCCCGGGTCGTCCACCAGGACGACGTACGGCCCGATCGTGTCCGGAAAGCGCAGCCACAGCTCGACCCGGTCGATCGGGCCATCGGTGGTCAGGTTGATCGAGAGGTCGATCGACTGGTCGTAGCTCGCCGCCGAAGTGGGGTGGTCGAACGAGATCCCGGCGTCGGCCACGGCGGGCGGGGCGGCCGGGAGCAGGGCCACCAGCGCGAGCGCGACCCCGATCAGCACCGGCCGCACCCCGGGCAGGGCCGTCATTGCCCGTTCCCCCACGCCAGCCCCGCGAGGCGCAGGATGCCCAGCCCGTTCTGGCTGGCGCCCAGGAGACCGGAACGCACCAGCGAGAACGACGTGCCGTAGCTCACGGGCACGACCGGGACCTCGTCGCGCACGATGCCCTCGGCCCGCCCGTAGGCGGCCATGGCGTCGGCAGGGCTGGCAGCCGAGGTCGCCTCGGCGATCGCCTGATCGAACGACTGCGACGACCAGACGCCCTGGTTCGCCGTCGAGCCCGTCCCCAGCAGGACGCCCAGGAAGTCGTTGGGGCCCGGGAAGTCCGCCACCCAGGAAAGGCTCCACAGCTGGGGCGGGTCGGTTGCCAGGCGTGCCTGGTAGGCGTCGAAGTCCATGCTCTGGTAGGCGATGTCGACCCCGAGGTTCTGCTCGAGCATGGTCACGATGGCGGCGTCGTAGCTGCCGCCGCTGGCCACGAATGTGATCGGGTCGAGCCCGGCGCCGCCCGGGTAGCCGGCGTCGGCAAGCAGCTGCCGGGCGCCGGCCGGATCGTACGGGGGCAGGTAGTCGCCCTCGGGCGCGCCGGGCATGCCGGCCGGCACGAGCCCGGTGGCCGCGACCGATGATCCGGGCTCGTCGAGCGCCGCCAGCCGGCGCCAGTCGACCGCGCGGGCGAACGCCTGGCGGACGCGCAGGTTGCTGAACGGCGGCCGCCCGGTGTCGAAGCCGTAGTACGTCACCGACAGCGAGGGGTCGCTCCGGAGCGACGGCCCGAGTGCGCGGTCATAGGCGATCCAGCCGGCATCGAGGAACCCGATCGGCGCAACGTCGAGATGACCCGCGACGAAGGCATCCACCGGGCTCGCACCCTGCAGGGTCGTGACCATGTGCACGGTGCCGATCGCGGGCTCGCCGGCCCAGTAGCGTGGGTTGGCCGTCAGCACGATCTCGTCACTGGCCACGCTCGAGATCAGGTATCCCCCGCTCCCCACCATCCTGCCCGGGTCGGGCTCGATCTCCGCGTCGCCCGCGTCCGGCGGGACGATCGCAAAGGGCGCGCTCGACACGATCGCCGGCAGATCGCCTCCCCCGCCATCGAGATCGACGACGACCCGCGTGTTGCCGTCGGCGTGCACGCCGAGCGTGGCGACATCGCTCGAACGTCCGGCGAGCAGGTCGCGCGCACCCACCACATCGGCCACCAGGGACGCCAGCGGCGACGGGTGGCCGGGTGCGAACAGGCGTCGCCAGCTGCGCACCACGTCCGACGCCGTGAGCGGGCTGCCGTCGCTGAACGTCAGGCCGTCCCGCAGCGTGAATACCACCCGCCTGCCGTCGTTTTCGATGCTCCACGTTTCGGCGAGCGCCGGGCGGATGGTGAGCGAGGCATCGACATACGTCAGCGTCTCGTACAGCTGGCTCACGTACGTCGCGCTGCCGAGGTCGCCGTGGCGCGCAGGATCGATCGACGCGGGCTCCCCGGCAAGGATCGTCACCGAGCCCGAGGCTTGGTGCACCACGGGCCCGGGCGTCGAGCCAGGCGAGCCCAGCAGGGAGGGCGCGAGCTGGGCGACCATCGCGACCACGACGATCGCGGCGATCGCGGCGACCGCCAGGCGACGACCTCGCGACGGCGCCGAGACGGGCAGGCCCCAGGCATCGGCTGGACCGGATCGGGCGTCGCCGGGTGGCCACCATTCCGGGGGTGGCGGTGGTGGGGGCGACGCGGGAGGTCCGGACGATCCGGACCAGCCATCCTCGGGCCCCGCCGGGTTCGCCGGCGGCGGCGGCGTCCAATCGGTCAGGTCAGCCTCCACCAGGCTCGTTCGGGCAACGCGGCGTCCGGGCGCAGGCCGTCGATGACCCGCTCGATCGGAACAGTGGTGCGTACTCGCACCGTCCACGGATAGCGATCACCGGAGAACCCGGCCAGCAATGCCACGATGCAGACCCAGCGGCGCACGATCGGGAGTATACGAGCGCGGGAGGGAAGGGCCGGCGAAGGGGGCCGCGGACAGGAAGTGAGGCCTCGCCGTGCCACACCGCCGGGGGAACGATGCTGTCTGCGAGGCCTCTGCCTTGAGAACGAAGCCTCGAGGGTTTCGTTACGGGCAGGTGGCGAATTCCGCCGCCGCGCCGCCGCGATGCGCCGGTGGGAGGGCCCGTCGCCGCGGATCCGTGTCGCCGGAGACGTCGAGCGCGCGCCGATCCCGGGCGCGGTCGCTACGGCCCGAGGCCTCGGCCCCGGTTCGCCACCAGCAGGTCGCGGCGGGTCGCGAACCGCTTGAGCACGCGGTAGAAGTTGCGCTTTGCGAGCCGGTCGCGCTGCGCGTCGGTCAAACCGACCGTGGCCCGGTGCTCGTGCCGGGTGATCGGCACCCCCGCCACGCGGACCGCGCGCCGCGCGGCATCCGCGTCGGTGGCGGGGTCGCGCAGCACGAGGCTCCACCACACATCGAGGTTGCGATCGACGGCGAACTGCTCGTCGAGGGGTCCCCTCGCCGCGTAGTCGGCGCGCCGGAAGGCGAGCGCGTCGCCCTCGATCGCGTCGACCTCCACCACGCCATCGGGCGCGGCCTCGAACCGGCGCAGGTCCGCCGACACCATCCCGAACGGCCCCGCGACGCCCACGCCGGGATCGTCCAGGGCGTCGACCAGCACCGAGACCAGATCGCCTGCCGGCTCGACGCTCGTGTCGAGCACGATCACGATCGGGGCGGCGGCGCGCCTGATGCCGGCGTTGAGCGCCGCAGCGTGGCCGAGGCGGGCGCTGGTCCGGACGACCTCGGTGACCACGCCCGGTCCGCCGGGATCGACCACGTCGAGGGCGTCGAGGCGCGCCAGCTGCTCCTCGGCAGGGGCGTTCGCCACGACGATCAGCTGGGTACCGTCCGGGGAGTGGTCGATCAGGGCGCGCAGCGCCCTGGCCAGGTCGTCGGGCCAGTCAGTGGCGACCAGGACGACCGACGCGAGGCCGATCGGCGGCTCGTCCAGCCTCGACGGTACCGAGCGGCTCGACCCGTATCGGACGACGCCGTCCTGCTCGACGTCGGGCGCCACGGCCGGGCGCAGCGTGTACAGGCTCGCGGCGTCCGCAATCGACCAGCCGGCCGCCTCGATCCGGCGGCGAAGGTCGTCGGCGGTCGCCCAGTCCCGGGATCGTCGCGCCGCCGCCCGCGCGTCGGCGAGCTGCCGGATCTCGGGCGGGATCTCCTCGCTGGCCATCGCGCCCGAGCATAGCCGCCGTCGGGTGACGAGCGCGGGGCCGCCACGGGACCCCGGCCGGCCGGGACGCCAGCCGGCCGGGACGCCAGCCGGCCGGGACGCTAGCCGGCCGGCGCCCCGATCGCGCCGGCGGTCACGATGGCGAGCGACAGGATCCAGGTATGGACGAGCCCGCTCCACAGGACGGAGCCCGTTCGCCAGTCGAGCCATCCGTACAGCATCCCGCCGGCCAGCGTGCTCACGGTCTCGAGCTCCGGCTTGCCCAGGTGGACGAAGGCGAACGGGAGCGTGGCGATGACGACGGCCAGCGGTCCCACCACGCGCAGCAGCGCGAACAGCAGGAATCCGCGGAAGAAGAACTCGGCCGGGATGACCTCGAGCGCGGTCGTGGCGAAGACATCGGGGACCCCGGTCGCCTGCGGCGCGTAATAGGCGGCGAACTCGGGCAGCCGCATCAGTGCCAGGACCACCGCCGTCATCACCAGCGCCCCACCGATGCCCAGGGTGATGCCCGCACGCGCATCGCCGATCCGGATCCCGTAGCGTCCAGGCCGGTCACGCAGCAGCAGGATCACCAGCGCCAGCGGGACCGCACCTTCCAGCACGAGGCGACCCAGCGCCGTGACGCGCCTGGCGGACGCGGGGTCGGTCGCGAACGGTCCCAGCACGGCATCCACCAGCCCGTTGATCCGGCCGTGATAGTCGAGCAGCAGCAGCAGCGCGACCGCCAGCGTCGCGACGGTCGCCCGCGCCGGAAGCGCCAGGCCCAGCAGGTCCACCGTCCGTCGATCGCGATCATCGGCCGGATACGCGGGTCCCGCCGTGATCCAGGCCCAGCCGCGCGCCGCGGCACGGCCGATCGCAGCCGTCCAGCCGGATCGCCGACCGGTCCGTCCGCGCCGCGCGGTCACTCCCCCGCCGCCCTCGAACCCGCCCATCCCGATCACAGGGTACCCGGTGGCCCGGTCCCTGGGTCATCTGTTGTCCGACCAATGGCCTGCGGCGCGCATGCCGGATGGATCACAGGAGTAGCCTTTGGCCGGGCGCAGTGTGGTGCCCATCAGATACAGACCCCGCAGCTGAGGGCCGCCGGCGGTGGAGCCGGACGGAGGGGTCGGAGGAAACGAAACGATGGAGATCAAAGGCAGGGTCCACCAGGGCGGCCTCGCGCTGTTCCGGGTGTTGGTGGGCGTCATCTTCCTGTGGGCGGGGCTGGACAAGCTCCTGAGCGACGGGCCGTTCGACGCGAGCGGGTTCCTCATCCACGGCACGGCCGGGACGCTCGGCTGGCCGTTCGTGACGGGCACGCCCGCCGACGGCACGATCTTCAACCCCACCCATGACTTCTGGGTGAGCCTGGCCGGCAACGCGGGCCTGATGTCGATCGTCAACTTCCTGGTGGTCGCCGGCGAGATCGGGATCGGCGTCGCGCTGATCCTGGGCCTGTTCACCCGGTTCGCAGGCGCGATGGGCACGCTGATGATGCTGTTCTTCTTCGTCGCCGCCTGGAACTTCACCAACGGCATCGTGAACCAGCACCTCACCTACGCGCTGGTGTGCGCGACCCTGACCGGCATCGGCGCCGGTCGCTACTACGGGCTGGACGGGGTCCTCGCCGACCGCGTCGCCCCGGCCATCCGGCAGTTCCTGATGTCGGGCGAGCCCGTGCAGGTCACCGCCTGAGGGCAGGCCCCCTGACGGGGGCACGCCGTCACGTCGCGAACCGGCGGGCATCGCCCGCCGGTTCGCTGCATGCAGGCAACGGAAGGTCGTCGAGGCCGCCCGGACGAATCGATCGTGCGGCGTCGCCTCCCGGCCTCGCATCGGCTCCCCGCTCGTTCGCCGCTCATCGAGGACCGGCGAGCAACCACGTCGCGGCCGGCGGTGGCAGGATGGACGGGATGACGCCCGCGTCGCCGATCGTTGCCCCCCGCTCCGTCACCATCCGTCACCGCTGGCTGCCACGCCAGCACGGTGGCTGGGCCATGGTGCTCCTCCCCCTGCTGCTGGGGGTCGCGGCGAGTCGCCCCGACCCGTGGCAGCTCGCGCTGGCGGGAGCTGCGCTCGCGGGCTACGTCGCCTCGACGACGGTCCAGGCATGGTCGCGAGCGCGCCGACCCGCAGCCTATCGCGCGCCGATCGCGGTGTGGATGCTCGCGTTCAGCGCCCTGGCGGTCCCGCTGGCCATCACCTTTCCCGCCCTGCTGGCCGGCCTCGTGGTCCTGGTGCCGAGCGCCGTCGTCGTGCTCAGCGGGGCAAGGCCCGGCCGCCGCCGCGACCTTGCCAACAGCCTGGCCCAGGTCGCCCAGGCACTGTTCCTCGTACCAGCCGCTGCCCTCGTCTCGGGGTCGTTCGAGGTCAGGCCGGTGGCCGAGGCGACCCTGATCGCCGGCGGCTACCTCCTCGGCACCGTGCTCGTCGTCCGGTCGGTCCTGCGCGACCGCGGCCGGCACATCGCGGTCGCCGCCGCGGTTGCGGTCCACGCGGCGATGGCAGCTGCGGCAGCCATCCTGCTGCCGGCGGCCTACGTCGCGGTCGCCGCGTGGCTCACGCTGCGGGCCGTGGCCCTGCCGATGGTCCAGGCGCGCCTGGCGGGGTCGTCACACCCCCTGCGCCCGATCCATGTCGGCATGGTCGAGGCGGCCTCGTCGATCGCCCTCGTCCTGGTCGCCGTTGCGGTCCGCCCGTGATCCGACAGCGAGGGCGGGCGTGATGACGGGACCCGGCAGGGCCCCGTTCGGCATCGAGCCCTCCACCGTGCGCCGACGCAGCCGGCTGCCCGCTCTGCTCGTGGTGGTCGCGGCCATCGCCGTGATCGCGGTGGCGATCGCCACCGCCGGCACCGGGGCCGACCCGCGCGGCGGTGCCACCGCCGGGCCGGACGAGGCAGCGGCGACGCCGGGGGCCGCGATCATCGCCGATGCCGGTGAGCAGGGTGCCGTGCCGGCTTCGTCACCTCCGGGCGTCGAGGCCGGCCTTCCCGGTCCGGACGCGATCGACTGTCACGAGCTCAGCCCCACCACCTGCGCCTCGATCGCCGTCTCGGCCATGGCGATCCTGCCCGCCGATGCCGAGCCTGTCACCGCGATCGGGGTGTGGGACACGATCCTGTGCGGAGACGACTTCGACTGCCCGCCGACCAGGCTCGCGGGCAACCGGCCGCTCGGGTCGGCTATCGTGACGATCGGCTCCGGGGCCAGCGCGTGGATCAACGTCCTGGAGCCCGGTCCCGATCCGGAGGGCCCGCCGCAGCCGAAGGGGACTGTCGCCTGGATCCTCCGCTGGGTACCCTGAGGCTCAACACGTCCGGCCGCATCACGGGCGACCGAAGGCACGGCGCGACCAGGTGAAGCTTCGCCGGGCGGCGCTGCCCGGCCTCTACGTCGAGGATGAGGGATGTCCATCCGGGTGCTCGTTGCCTACGCCACCAAGTACGGGTCGACGCGCGAGATCGCAGCGTTCATCGGCGAGACGATCCGCGGCGCGCTTGGCGACTCGGCCGTCGAGCTCGAGGTGATCGAGGCGCGCGCCGTGCGCGATGTCACGGGCTACGACGCCGTCGTCCTCGGCAGCGCCCTGTACGCCGCCCACTGGCAGCGAGACGCGAACCGGTTCGTCACCCGCCATCGCGAGGTGCTCGCGCAGCGGCCCGTCTGGCTGTTCAGCAGCGGCCCGCTCGACCGGTCCGCCGATGCGGGGGTGCTGCCGGCCACGCCCGCCGTCGCGCAGCTGATCGGGCCGATCGAGCCCCGCGACCACCGGACGTTCGGTGGCCGGCTGCTTGCCGACACGCCGGGCCTGGACGCGCAGATCCTCGCCACGCACCCGACCGGGGACTTCCGCGACTGGACGGCGATTCGCGCCTGGGCCACCCGGATCGCGACGGAGCTCATGGCGATCGGATCCGACCCCGACGGGACCGCTACACCCCGACCTGGATGATCCCGTCCCAGAGCTGGTAGTGCGAGTCGTACGTCTCGCGGTGGATGATCCGTCCATGGCTGTCGCGAACCACGCGGGTCACTGACACGTCCATCCCGTCCGCCGGGTACTCGGTCTGGTTGCGCACGCCGTGGGGCAGGGTCGTCACGTAGACGATCCGCGTGGTCGCCTTGCGCACGTTGCTGACCACCGGCGCGCCAATGCTCACCGTGCGGCCGTCCGGGATGCCCCAGATCTCGTAGCGGACCCAGCCTCGACCCCCGCTCGTGTAGCGGTAGGTCCGGATCACGATCGGGTGCTTCGTGTCGTTGGTGAAGGTCATCGTCCGCGTCCCGCTCGAGGACTTGGAGACGGTCGCGTCGAGGCCCAGCGGGTAGCGGTAGATGTAGTACTGGTGGTTGACCCGCGAGCCCATCCGGAGCCCGGCCCGCAGGGCCGCGTTGAACAACGTGGTCGAGCTCGAGCACATGCCGCCACCCAGCGCCCCGGTGGGATCGGTGTGATCGCCGGCGATGAAGCCGCCCGGGCCGAAGCCCCGCGCCGTGGTGACCGGGCCGACGGCTCGCCACCACTCGAACGTCTGCCCGGGCTTGAGGACGGTGCCGTCGATGATCCTGGCGGGCAGCCAGATGTTGGCCCCGAAGAAGTTGTGGTCGCTGATCGGGAACCAGGTCTTCCATGAGCCCAGGCGCTGCATCAGCGGCGCCTTGAGGAGCGCCTTGTCGGTGGTCAGCCTGGGCTGGACCTTCGACACCTTGACCGCGACCGGCGTCGCCTCGGCGCCACCCGCCCGGTCCATCAGGGCCTGGGCGATCGCCGACGCCGTGCCCGCCGGGTCCAGATCGCGCCCGTCATGCGCGGCTGCGACGCCGACCACGTGGCCCGATCGGGCTCCGAGGTAGGCTGCCGAGACGGGGTCCTTGTGGACGCCTTTGGCGACCTTGCGCAGCGCCGCGGCGATCGCCGTCTGATCCACCTCCGGCGCGACCGATCCGTCGGCACCGTTCCGAAACCCGATCCACGACCGGACCACCGGCGCCTTGATCGTCCACCGCTGGTCCCTGAACGTCACGGTCACCTTGCCGATCATCCGCTCGGCCGCCGTCTTGGCGGCCAGCGCCTCCGCATCGGGGTGCGCGGCCGGAACGTCGCTGCCGGCCACGGCAACGTCGATCGCAGACGGTGCGTCGAGGAGGGCCACGGACGCCAGGGCGTCGCGGACCGCCGCATCGACGTCGTAGGCACGACCGGCCACCGAGCCGATGGTGTCGATGGTGTCAGGCCCCTTGACCACGCGGGCATCGACGGGGACGCGCTCCAGGGCGCCGAGCGCCGACGCGACCTCGCGGCGGAGCGCGGACGGGTCGAGGACGAGGATCGGCTCCTGGTTCGTGCCGTCGAGCGCCATCCGCACCTCGCCGACCGCGCGCTCCGCCATCGTGCCCGTCCGGCCCTCGCGGAGCGCCCGATCGACCATCGCATCGACGTCCGCGTGCCGCCCGAACGCCTGGTACGCGATCGCCGTGGTGGTGGCATCCGCGTGGAGCACGACCTGTCCCTCACCGATGCCGGCGAACGCAGCGGCGAGCGTCGCGCTTGCCTGGGTACGATCCTGGCCCGACAGGTCGATGCCGCCGACGTGGACGCCGGGCAGCACCCGTCCTTCGTAGCCGGCGTCCCAGGCGAGGAGCGCTCCGGCCGCCAGCCCGAGACAGACCGCCAGCCCCAGCAGGAAGCCGGCCAGGAACCGCGGCCATACCCTCGGGCGCGCGGCAACGACCTGCGCGTCCGGCGTGTCGGGATGCGCGTCCGGCGTGTCGACCTGTGGCGCGCGGGCCTCGTCGATGGCGGCCATTGCGCCACGCATGATGCCTGATCCCGGCCCGGATTGGCACCCGCCAGACGTCCTGGCTCCGATCCGGCTGGTGCGGGCGGCCGGGATCCGCGCGCGGCCGTCGGATGGCGTGCGGGTCCGCGTCCGGGTCGAGCGACCGGGGCTGACGCGCCCGTCGATCGAGCCTGCGCCCGACATGCGCCGGCGGTGCGTAACCGCAACACTTTCCACACCTATCCGGACCGCACGTCACCCCTCCGCACCCGTCGGGGCGACTAGGATCCATGATGTTCACCCCGTCGGCGGGGGGTTCGAACCACCAGAGAGAGGAGCTTGCGTGAGCCGTCTTGCGTTGCTGAGGCAATCCCGGAGCGCCAGGATCATCGGCCTGGCCGTCGCCCTGTCACTGCTCACCGGCGGGGTGGCGCTGTCCACGTCGTCGTCGTCCCCGAGCTTCACCCCGCGCCATGCGGACCAGATCACCAACATCGACATCCTGCGGTCACAGATCAAGAACTACTACGGCGATCCGACCGGAACCGGCGTGTTCGGGACGGACAGCAACTATGCCCGTGAGACCGATTCCGTCGCCGATGCCGCCCAGCGCTGGCTGTCATCGCACAGGCACTGGCGCTGGTACCACGGGAGCCGGACCAAGGCGATCGTGCTCGACGTGGACGACACGACGCTGACGACCTGGAACTACGAAATCTTCAGCAACTGGGCGTACAACCCGACGACCAACGCGACGTACGTCAACGGGCAGCTGTTCCCGGCAACGCCAGGCATGGTCGAGATGGTCAACTGGGCAGCCAACCACGGCTACGCGGTGTTCTTCATCACCGGCCGGCCGGCATCCCAGGAGGCCGCGACGCTCGGCAACCTCACCGCCGATGGTGTCGGGGTCGACGCCGGCTATCCCGCCCCCACGACCCTGCCGGACGGCGAGGACGGCCTGTTCACCAAGCCCGACGTCATCGACTACCCGCCGTATCTCCAGGCGGCCTGTGCCTCGGACCCCGGCGGCAAGTGCACGACCATCCACTACAAGTCGGCCACGCGCGCCCACATCGAGTCCATGGGCTACGACATCGTGGCCAACTTCGGCGACCAGTACAGCGACCTGACGGGCGGCTACGCCGACAGGTCGTTCAAGATGCCGAACCCGAACTACTACCTGCCGTAAGCACGAGGCGCCCGCCTCGATCGGTGAGCTGAGCGAGGCCGCCGGCCGGACACGGCCGGCGGCCTCTTCTCGTCATGTCTGCCGCAGGAAGGCGACCGTCCGCTCGAACGCGAGCTCGGCGGCCTCCGGCCGGTAGGCGTCCCGTGACGGCTCCGCGAACCAGTGCCCGGTCCCCGGATAACGGTGGATCGCGGCGTCGCGGCCGGCCGACCGCAGCTCGGCGGCGAATGCCGCGATCCCCTCCTCGGGCTCGTATGGGTCGGTCTCGGCGAAATGCCCGAGCACCGGCGCGCGCGAGCCGGCGAGGACCGGGCCACCGGTCGTGCCGTAGTAGACGACGGACGCGGCGAGCCGCTCGCGCTGGGCGGGGGTCCACATCGCCCAATGCACGCCGAACGAGAAGCCCAGCGCCGCGAGCTTCGCGGCCGGACGAACCCGCCCGGCCAGCTCGTCGGCCGCCGCGAGCGCGATGGCATCGGCCTCCGCCTCATCGACCGCCTGGATCAGCCCCTCGGCCGCCTCGATCGTCGTGGCCACGTGGCCGTCGAACAGATCCGGGACGACCACCGCAAACCCGGCGGCGGCCAGCCGCTCTCCGTACCCGATGACATCGTGGTTGAGACCCCACCACGGATGGAACACGAGGACACCAGCATCTGCGGTCGATGGCCCGCCGGCCACGAACAGCCGCGCCCTGACCCCGCCAGCCTCGATCGTCTCGAAGTCGCCCATGATCCTCCTGCCGCTGCGGTCCGGGTCATCGTACCCAGCGCGGGACGAGCGCTTTCAGGATCCAAGGCCGCGACGTCCAAGGCCGCGACGCGCGAGGCCACGACCCACGGCCAAGGACGCCTCGCCGCAACGACTCGCTTCCCGGGCCCACCCCCGGTCCCGTGTCCGAGCTGGCCGGACGGCCGACGGGCCGACGGACCGCCGGTTCAGACCTCCATCGTGATCTCGTGGATCTCGGCAGGCGGGATGCCGTTCCGCGTGTGGATCCGCTGGACCGCGTCGGCGGTTGGAGCCGTCGAGATGCAGAACACGGTCCCGCTCACCGGGTCGGCCCAGGCGTGATCGAAGCTCACGCCTTCATCGCCCTGGATCGCGAGGTCGCCCTCGTGGGCCGCCTTCAGGGCCTCGGGTGTGATCCCGACCATCCCGGTATGGATATCCATGAACTTCGGCACGTCGGATCCTCCCACGGGCCATGTGGCCCGATACCAGGGGTCGGTCTCGCCACTGGCCCGGCGCGACGGTCGAGGCGACCGTGTTGGGGACGTCGCGCCGGCGGGAGCGGGCTCCCTTGCCTCCCTGCTGGCGCATAGTGGCCGCAGCGACCGCAGGGCGCAAGGGTCATTCTCGCCCTGCCCGACGCCGGCGCGCTCGCGGGCCTTCGCGGCGAGCCGCCCCTAGCCAGACGAGATGGTGGTGGGCGCCGGGGCCAGTGGCAGCACGGCTGCCCCGCGTCGAATCCGGGCTCGGCGTGCCGGGAGCCAGGTTTGGCTCGTGCATGGTCGAGCTCCGGGTCGTTGAGACCCGCCACCTGCCGCTGCGGTCCGTTCGGCTCTGGTACGGAACCCTGGAACACGTTCACCCTGCGCCCTGAACGACCAGGCGTTCGGTGAGCCTGAGCGGGTCGATCTCACCGCGACGCCGAGCAGCCCGGACCGGCGACCCGAGCGGATGGGGGCACCATGGCCAGGGAATGGAAGTGCGCGAGGTGCTCGGTCACCAACCCCGACACCGCGATCGCCTGCAAGGGCTGCGGGATGATCCGCGGGGCCGTGGTGGTTCCGCCACCGTCGGCCGCGCCCGCGCCGCGGCCGTCCGCGGCGCCGATGCCGGGGGCGACCCGCGGCGATCTGGAGCGACCCGTTGAGGAGCCGTCCTCGCAGCAGCCCGTTGAGGAGCCGTCCTCACGGCAGCCCGATGCGGCGCCCCTCTGGCAGTCCGGTACGCTGGCCGCGAGCACGATACGGCCGAGGCGGCTGAGGGTTCCGATCGGGCTCGTCCTGGTCATCGGGTTCGTCGTCGTGAGCGGCGCCTACAACTGGTTCAACAACGCGAGCCGATCGGACACGGGTGCCATCGACCACGCCGGCCAGCTCGACGTCAGCGACCTGCAGGTCGGCGACTGCTTCGACCTCCACAATCCCGATGCCGAGCAGGTCGACCAGGTCGTGGCACGGCCGTGCGCCGACCGCCATGGCTACGAGCTGCTGTTCGCCGACGCGATGCCCGACGGTGCCTACCCGACGGATGACGACATTCATGCCTACGTCGCCCAGCATTGCACCCAGGCGTTCGGGGGGTACGTCGGGCTGGACTACGAACGGTCCACGCTCGATCTCGCCTGGTTCTTCCCGACCAGCGGGGGCTGGGGCCAGGGCGACCGTATGATCCAGTGCGCGGTGTACGACCCCGAGCAGGACCAGGTGACGGGGTCCCTGCGGGGTGCCGCCCGCTGACGCTTCGAGCTACGGCGCAGACGCCGGTCATGGAACCTGGGAGGTGTCGCCTCGATGGGGCCTGTCTTCGCTGCCTACGCGCTGGGTGCAGCCGCGCTGGCGGTTGGGCTGGTCGTGCTCCTCCACGTCCTCGAGCCCGAGTTCGACCCGTCGTGGCGGATGCCCAGCGAGTACTCGTTGGGCCGGTACGGCATCCTCATGCGGCTGGCGTTCATCGCCGCCGGCACCGCCGTCATCGCGGTTGGCGCCGCGCTTGGTTCCGTGGCGTGGCCGGCCAACCTCGGGCTGCTCGTCGTCGCGCTCGGCCCGCTTGGCGCCGCCTTCGTTGACACCGACCCCATCACCACGCCGCGGGCGTCGTTCACCACGAAGGGCAACATGCACTCCGCGCTCGGGTCGCTGTTCATCCTCGGCTTCCCGATCGTCGCCGCCATCGTCGGGATCAGCGCCGCTGGCCACGCAGCGGTCGGCCCGCGCCTCGCCCTGGCGTCCGTGGCTTGCTGGGCCGGGATCATCTGGTTCCTGGCGACGACCCTCCGCCACGCGCCGGCCGACGGTCGCGGCTCGCCGGACGTCCCCATCGGCTGGCCGATCCGGGTGGCGATGCTCGCCTACCTCGGCTGGGTGGCGCTCGCAGCGTTCACGCTGCTGGCGTAGGGCGCCCTTCGACCGGCACCCCTTGGGGCCCCCACGATGACGAGTCCGTCCCGGCGTGACCAGCGGCTGAGATCACGCGATCTTCGGAGAGGCGTCCCGGTTCCATCGGGGACCGCGGGCGCCTCTCGGCGCCGGCGTAGGCAACCGCGAGCGCAGCGCCGTCCACGCGCGAAACCGCGCCCCTCGACGGCTCCCACGTCCTGCGCATGCTCGAGGGTTGGGCATGAACTGGCGCCCCCGGACGGTCTTGGGGGCGCGGACACCCCCACGGCTGACCCACTGGCGTGGTACGCGACGCGGTGCGCCTGACGGACCGGCACGACCTACTTCCGCATCGACGCGACGGGCGCCAATCCTCGCAGCGAGGAGGTCGCGAATGCCGTGACACATCCTGCCCGACGAGCGCGTCTCAACAAAACGCGTCTGCCAGACGGGAGGTCCGCGTGAACCCGTTTCCGGTCACCACCCTTGGGCGCGTCTTGGCGATCGCAGCCTGTGTCGCGGTTGCGGCCTGCCAATCCACTGCGGCACCCACTCCCAGCACCTTCCCGGCGAGCGCGGCGCCCAGCTCCCCCTCCGACGCAGCCGCACCGCTTGATACCGCGACTCCCCCTGCGACCCCGGCCTCGGCTATGCCGACCGCCTCGTTCCAGTCACCTCCGACCTCACGGCCAACGCCAAAGGCTACGGCGGCCACGGTGCCAGCGAAGCCGTCGGGCGTGACATTCACGACGGACTCAGTAGAGCTCCCGGGGCCCACCGGGACAGGCGAGGTCACCTACCAAGTCACGCACACTGTCCGATGGAAGGCACCCCGCATCGAGGGAGTGGAGATCAGGGTCTACGGTGTGACAGAGTGCATGTCGGAGCCGAGCAACCCGCCGCCAGGGACCAGTGGGCCGTGTCTGGTCGAGCACACGCTGCTTCCCCCCTCGGTCATGGCGCTCGCGGCCACGGCACCGGCGGCCGCAGGCGAGATCAGCTGGATCGCGCCGTTCTCCTATGACTGCGCTGGGCCCCCGGTCGGCCCGGATGGCCTCGATTACGAAGCGACCGTCATCGCGGCCTACAACGCCGCCGGTCACTCCATCTTCGCGATCGCGGATCCGGGAGAGTGGCGGCGCGCGGGCCCGGGCGAGGTGATCTGCTAAGTCCGCGCACAGCCGCAGGCGCAGCACGACGACCTGCCACTGTTCGCCAGCGTGGGGTTCTGGCGCCCCCGGACGGATTCGAACCGCCGACGCCAGCCTTAGGACGGCTGCGCTCTATCCACTGAGCTACGGGGGCGAGGCTTCGCATCCTACCGTACCGCTTCGGCAGGCCGAGCACGGGGCGAGGGTGGCGGCCTGATCGCATCTACAATCTGGACCCGTGATCACGCCCCTTCCCGACCTCATCCTGTACGGCCGCCCCGGGTGCCACCTGTGCGAGGATGCCCGGGCGGCCCTCGACGCGCTCCTCGCCGACCGCGCGGCCCGCGGCCTGCCAGCACCGGCCGTCCAGGAGATCAGCATCGACGGCGACGAGGAGCTCCATCGCCGGTACGCGTTCACGATCCCGGTGGTCGCCCTCGGCGGCCGCGAGATCGAGCTCGCGACGAGCCCGGCCAAGCTTCGGCGGCTCCTGAGCGAGGTCCTCGACGGCGCGGTGGAGCCGGACCGCGCGGTGGAGCCGGACCGCGCCGTGGAGCCGGACCGCGCGTGACCGGCGACTACACCTTCCTGGCGGCGATCGTCGCGGGCCTGATCTCGTTCGTGTCCCCGTGCGTGCTGCCGCTGGTGCCCGCCTACCTCGGCCAGCTCACGGCCGTGGCGGTGGCGGCGCGCGGCGCCGGTGCCGTGCCGTCCCGCTGGGCCGCGCTCAAGCACGCGGTTGCGTACGTCGCCGGCTTCGGAACGGTGTTCACGCTGCTGGGCGTGACGGCGGCGTTCGCCGGTGGGGCGATCGCCGACTACATCGACCGGCTGCGCGTGGTGGGTGGGCTGCTCCTCGTCGTCATGGGCCTGAGCCTGGCCGGGATCCTCCGCATCCCGCTGCTCGAGCGGACATGGCGACCGCTCGACGCGGGCGCGTCGGCGGGCCTGGCCACGATGACCGGGGGCATGGTGCTCGCTCCGGCGGAGGCTGGCTTCGGCAACCGGATCGGCTCCCGGCTGATCGGCCGCAGCGCCGGTCTGGGTGCGTCGTTCGCGCTGGGCGCCGTGTTCGCCGTGGGCTGGACGCCGTGCATCGGCGTCTTCCTCGGGGGCGTGCTGACGATGGCCGCGGTCGCGGCCACCAAGCTGCAGGGGGCGATGCTGCTGGTGGGCTACACGATCGGCCTCGGGGTCCCGTTCCTCCTGGTCGCGGTGTTCTACGACCGGGCGCCGGCGCTGCTCCGACCGCTCGTCCGGCATGGGCGGCTGGTCAACCTGGTCGGCGGGCTGCTGGTGGTCGCGATCGGCCTCGCGATGATCTTCGATCTCCTCGTGTTGCTCCCGCGCTACTTCCAGTTCACGTCGTTCGCATGAGCGACCCCGGACCGGGAGACGGCGTCGTTCCGGGGGCCCCGATCGGCGACGTGGTCGACGGCGACGCGCTCGACGGCGACGCGCTCGACCACGAGGCACCCCGCCTTCGCGCCGCGCCCGCCCCGCCGAGATCCATCCGGATTGGACCGTTCGGCGGCCGGCAGCTGCTGACCATCGCCCTGATCGTCATCGTCGCCACGCTCGGCCTCACCCTCGCGACGCGGCCCATCGCGTCAGGGCCCGGGTCGCCGACGCCGTTTCCCGCGGCGACGCTGTACATCGTCGGGCCGGTTGCCGAAGGCCTCCAGCCCGGTGCCCAGGCGCCCGAGCTCAGCGTGACGCGCGGCGACGGCACCACGGTCACGCTCACCGACCTCGATGGGGCGCCCGTCCGTCTCGCCGACCTGCGAGGCCGTCTCGTATGGCTGAACTTCTGGGCCACCTGGTGCCCGCCGTGCCAGTCCGAAACGCCGGTCCTGCGCGACATGGACGTGAGGTTCAGCGGCGGTGGCCTCTCGATCATCGGGATCGCCGTCCAGGAGACGACGCCAGACGACGTTCGGGCCTATGCGCAGCGGTACAGCCTCGGCTACCGGATCGCGTTCGATGCCTCCGCGGACGTGTTCCATGAATACCGCGTCTACGCGCTCCCGACGCAGGTCTTCATCGGCCCCGACGGGCGCGTCCTCGAGGTCCTGAACGGCCCGCTGACCGACGCCGGCGCCGCCGCCCGCATCGAGGCGTGGCTGCCCCATGGCTGACCGCGGCGAGCGCCGTGGCCTCCACCCCGGACGTTTGGCGGCCCGGATCAGCCGATCGGCGGGTGGCCAACAGCGCAGCGGCGGTTGACGATCTCCGCGGGGGAACGGATTCCGGCGGTCCCCGGCCGGATCACGGTCGTCTGCAGGGCGGTCGGCCGGATCGCCGTGTCCTGTCCCGGTCGTCACAGCAACGGAGGTTCCTCGCGATCGTGGACGAAGTGGCGATCCCCGAGCCTGCCGGCTGGGATGACGATCTCACGGGTCTCGAGGGGCCGGACCTGTGGCAGCGGGTCCTGGTCGCCGAGGTCGCGCGGGTCGCCAAGTATGGCCGCCCGTTCACGGTCGTCGTGTGCGAGCTCGAGGGCATCCTCGACCTGATCGACAGCTGGGGCGACGACCTGGCCCGACATGCGATGCGGGTGATCGCCCAGTGCCTGCGGCGCGAGACCCGTGCCAGCGACTACTGCACGCGGATCGCGCTGACCCAATTCGGCGTCGCGCTGACCGAGACCGACGAGATCGAGGCGATCAACTTCGTCGAGCGGGTGCGCGAGTCCGTCCCCGGTGCGCTGCCCGGCGGCGCCCAGGCCCTCCGGCTGAGCTTCGGCTGGGCAAGCCCGCTGCCGGGCGAGTCGGCGGGCTCGCTGGTCACCCGGGCGGAGCGTCGGCTGATCGGCGAGCTGCTCCGCTAGCGTCGGTCCTCGCGCCGTCCGGTTCGCGCCGGCCGTTCGCGCCGGCCGGTTCGCGCCGGCCGGTTCGCGCGGACGGCTTCGGCCGCCTAGCGGTGATCCGGCCCCCAGCTCCCCGTCACCTGGCGCAGCACGGCCAGCTCCCCCACGTGATACGAGTTGTGGTTGGCGACGACGCGCAGCTCGCGGGCGATCGTGTGACGAGGCGCGTGGGGCATGGGGGCGAGCACGTCCACGGCCGGGTCCATGGCGATCGCCTCGAGTGCCCGGCGATCGGCGAGGAATGCCTCGACGGAGGCGCGGAAGCCGTCCGGCGTGGTCTCGGCCGAAGGATCCGGCCAGTACTCGCGCGGCCACTCCGGCGAGACGTGGCCCGGGTTCCGGACGTACTCGAGGATGTCCCACTGGGTGATCCGCAGATGCTCGACGAGGTGCCACGCCGTATAGCCGACGTTCGGTGGTCGGGTGTTCAGCGCCCAGTCCGGAACATCCGCAACAGCCTCCTCGAAGGCCATGTGCGCGTCGCCACCCCGCAGCCCGACCACCAGCTGCTGGCGGGTCGCCTGGTCGGCGTCAGTCGTCACCGTTCGTCCACCTCGTGCAGCCCTTTCCCCACCACGCTCCTTCGTCCACCTCGTGGGGTGACAGGCGTCCGCTGCGTCCGGCTACAGCTCCTCGAAGCGGAAGCGATCGCGGTCGGTGGCGAGCCGGCCCACCGGCGCGCGTGCCTCGTGCGACAGCGCCACGAGCCAGTCCTCCGCCACGGCGCGTCGGAACAGCTCGCCCTTGACCGCGACGCTGTCGAGCGGGAAGTCGTCGAACGCGGTCACCCAGCGTGGATTGGCCGCCCACGGCCGCATGCACAGATCCCCGAAGAACGCCAGCGTCCGGGCCCCGGGACCGGCTCCCCGGACGACGATCGCCTGGTGGCCGGCCGAGTGACCCCCGGTCCGGACCACCGAGACCCCCGGCAGCAGCTCGCGATCGCCCTCCACCCAGCCCTCGGCGCCCCAGTCGGCGACCAGGCGCAGCTCGGGCTGATCGTACGAGGCGACCAGGCGGCTGTTGCCGTCCAGCGCGATCTCCCATTCCGATTGCTGGGCGACGATGCGCGCGCGCGGGAAGGCCCGCGACCCATCCGCGAGCAGCAGCCCGCCGGCGTGGTCGAAATGGAGGTGGCTCATCGCGACCAGGTCCACGGAGCCCGGGTCGAAGCCCGCGTCGTGCAGCGCCGGGACGATCGGCCGGCCGAGGTACCCGCGCATCGAGCGGTTCTTCTCGTCGAGGCGCTCCCCGATCCCGGTCTCGACCAGCACGCGGCCCGCGGGCGTCTCCACCAGCAGGCAGTTGAGCGCCTGGAGCAGCCGACGATTGTCGTCCAGCTCGCCCTCGGCCCAGGGGCGCCACAGGATCCAGGGCACCGGCCCGAACAGCGCACCGGCATCGGACCGGAAGCTGCCCGCCTGGATCAGGGCGACGGTGGTCCCGCCGCCGAGCTCGGTGCGCCAGTGGACAGCGTCGTTCAGGCCCGTGGCACGCCCTCCCCGGCCGCGCGGACCTTCCGGCCGCGGTCGAAGTCGGCGTGCGACGCCGACGCGGTGGGCTCCGACTGGCCCTGGTACTTCGACCCCAGCCCCGCCGATCCGTACGGTCGCTCGACCGCGGAGCTCATCCTGAAGAAGCTGATCTGGCCGATCCGCATGCCGTGGTACAGCGCGATCGGCAGGTTGGCGACGTTCGAGAGCTCGAGCGTGAGATTGCCCTTCCAGCCGGGGTCGACGTAGCCCGCCGTCGAGTGGATGAGCAGCCCCAGCCGTCCCAGCGAGCTCTTGCCCTCGAGCCGCGCGACGAGGTCGTCGGGCAGCTCGACCCACTCCAGCGTCTGCCCCAGCACGAACTCGCCGGGGTGCAGGACGAACGGCTCCTCGTCGTCGATCGTGAGCAGCTCGGTCAGGTCCGGCTGCGGCGTCCGCGGGTCGATGTACGCGTATCGGTTGTTGCGGAACACGCGGAAGCTCCGGTCGAGGTGAAGGTCCACCGAGGACGGCTGCAGATCGGCCGGGTCGTACGGGTCGATGCGCACCCGCCCGGTCGCCAGCTCCGCGCGGATGTCGCGGTCGGCGAGCACGCTCACGCGCTGAGGCTCCCCTTCTTGGGCGATCGTCCCTCCGCGAACAGCGAATCCACCTCGCGCTTGAGGTCGGCGAGGTCCTCGAAGCTCTGGTAGACGGAGGCGAACCGGATGTAGGCGATGTGATCGAGCGCCCGGAGCCGCTCCATGGCCATGGCACCGATGCGCGAGCTCGGGACCTCCGAGAGCCCCGACGAGCGCAGCTCGGCCTCGATCGCGTCCGCCGCCCGCTCGGCGGCGTCGTCGGCGACCGGCCGGCGGGTCAGGGCCTTGGCCAGCCCGGCGGCGAGCTTGTCCCGGTCGAACTCCTGGCGCGGCCCGTCGCGCTTGACGACGACGAGGCGGGCCGACTCGACTCGCTCGTACGTGGTGAACCGGGTCGAGCACGCCGGGCACTCGCGGCGACGCCGGATCGTCGTCGCCTCATCGAGATCCCGCGAGTCCACGACGCGCGTGTCGCGGGTGCCGCACTGGGGGCAGCGCATGGACCCTCCGTGTCCTCCGCACCACAAGCCCTAGTGGTGTCGCCCGAGCATACCACTACATGCGGGGGTGTTGCCCGACATCGTCCGGCTCGTAGCCATCGACCAGGTAGGTCGGCAGGCTGCGCATGGAACCCGGACCGCTTCCCGCCGCGGCGTGTCCCCACCGGCCGCCTCGCTCCACCAGGTCCGCCGGTCGGATGGTGGTGATCCGCGCGGTCAGGCCCGCGCTCGCCTCGCGCGCGTGGCGCAGGTTGAGCGCCCCACGCTTGAGCGAGGTCTGGGCCTCGAGCTCACGCCCCGAGCGCCCGGCAACGAGGGCGTCGAGCCCGTGCTCCACCATGTCCGCCGCGCGCCCGGCGCGCTCGATCTCCTCGATGAGCGCGGCCCCGAGGCCGGCCAGGGCGGCCGGCGGCCGCATCCGGTGGGCCTCCTCGGCCAGCCCCCGCAGGGTCGCCTGCGCGGGCTCGAGCTGGGCCGCCAGCGCCTGCGGATCGCCGGCCCGCCGCCGGATCTCGTCGAGACGAACGACCAGCGGCTCGACGGTCCCCGCGAGCCGGGCGTCGAGCGAGCGCGTCGCATGCTGGAAGCGCTCGAGGTCGCGCGTGCGCGCGACGAGGACCGACATCCGGCGCAGGACGACGGCGAACAGGACCAGGAGCGCCGCCAGGACGATCAGCCACGCCGCCACGCCGAGTGTCATCGCTCGCGGTCCCCGTCCCGCCCGGCTCGCGGTCCGTCAGCCGCCGCGACGCGCGCGGAGCTCGGCGGCGAGCGCGGGCCCGACCTCGAACAGGTCGCCCACGACGAACACGTCGGCGATCTCGGCGATCGGCGCGTCGGGATCCTTGTTGACCGCCACGATCGCATCGGCTGCCTGCATGCCCACCCGGTGCTGCATGGCGCCCGAGACGCCGAGCCCGAGGTACAGCGCGGGCTTGACGATCTTCCCGGTCTGCCCGATCTGGCGGGCGTAGGCGATCCAGCCCGCGTCGACCGACGCACGGGTCGCGCCGATGACGCCACCCAACAGCCCGGCCAGCTCGCCGACCAGCGCGAAGCCCTCCGGGCCGCCGATGCCGCGACCACCCACGACGACCACGCGCGCTTCCTCGAGCGAGGCCTCGGCGCCGGCCTCGGTCACCCGGTCGACGATGCGCACCGCGACCGTGGTCAGGGGTGCCGTCGCCGCACGGGCCTCGACGGTCCCGGGCGCTGCGGCCTGGCCTGCCTCGACGGCACCCGGGCCCACGGTGATCACCCCGGTGGCCCCCGTGAGCGTGCTGCGAGTGATCGCCTTGCCGCCCAGGACGCTCGCCTCGACCACCGGGCCCGATCCGTCCCAGGTCGTGCCGGCCGCGTTCGCGAGCAGCCCCCAGCCGAGCCGGCCCACGATCAGCCCGGCGAGGTCGCGGCCGTCGGTCGTGGCGCCGAGCACGACGTGCGTCGCCCCGGCGGCCACCGCGCGCTCCACCTCGGCCAGCGCGTGCGGCGCCCAGGTCTCCCCGGCCGTGGCCGGGGCGGTCACGGCCTCGACGCGCGGGACGAAGGCGGCGAGCTCCGCCGCGGCCGCGTCCGGCGCCGGATCCACGATCAGCCCGAGCACGCTGCCACCGGCCGCATCCGCGAGCGACCGGGCCACGGTCGCGGCCTCGCCCGAGAGCCGGGTCAGCGATCCGTCGGCGACCTCGCCCACCACGAGGAACGCGGCGGCCATCAGATCAGCCTCCGGTCGGCGAGGAAGTCGGCGATCTCGCGGGCCGCATCGGGGGCGGGCGCGGTGACCACCCGGCCGGCCGCGCGCGCCGCGGGCGGGTCGGCGGCGACCACCCGCGTGGCCCAGGTTCCGTCCTGCGGCGCCAGCCCCGCCTCGAGGTCGGCCAGGCCCAGCACCGCGATCTCGCGCGACCGGGCCGCCATGATCCCCTTGAGCGACGGGTAGCGCGGCGCGCCGAGCGCCTGCGTGCACGAGATGACCGCCGGCATCGGCGCCTCGATCAGGTCGTAGCCCCTGGCGGTCAGGCGGCGCACCCGCACCTGCCCGGCGGCCGGGTCGGGCTCGATCATCGCCGCTGCCGACAGCAGCGGGAGCCCGAGCCGGACCGCGACCCCGGCAGCCACCGCGCCGCTCGTCCCGTCGGAGGTGTCGAGGCCCGCGAGCAGCAGGTCGAACGTCTCGCGCGCGGCGGCGGCGGCCAGGACGCGGATGGTGGTCGGCAGGTCCGCTCCGGCCAGCGCCGGATCCGTGACCAGGATGCCGCGCAGGGCGCCCATCGCGAGCGCCTTGCGCATCGTCTCGGGTGCGTTGGGCGGCGCCATGGCCAGGATCGAGACCTCACCGCCGTGCGCCTCGACCAGCTGGAGGGCGGCCTCGAGCGCATACTCGTCGTTGCCGTTGACGACCGTCGGCGAGGCCGCCCGGTCGAGCCGGAAGTCGGCGCCGAGCCGCTCCGAGCCGGCGGCCGGATCGGGGACGGGCTTGGTCAGGACGAGGATCCGCACGCGCTCAACGCTCCCTGGGTGCCTGGCTGCGGGGCCTGTGCCCGGCCCGTCGGGGCGCGATCACGAGCCCTTCGAGAGCAGCGCCCGGGCGACGATCAGCCGCTGGATCTGCTGCGTCCCTTCGTAGAGCTGGGTGATCTTCGCGTCGCGCATCATCCGCTCCACGGGGTACTCGTCGACGTAGCCATAGCCGCCGAAGACCTGGACCGCGTCGGTCGTGACCCGCATCGCCGTGTCCCCGGCCACGAGTTTACAGATCGCCGCCCACCGGGCGGCGTCCGGAGCGCCGGCCTCGATCTCCTGGCAGGCCGTGTACAGCAGGTGGCGGGCCGCCTCGGTCGCGGCATCCATGTCGGCCAGCATCGCCTGGATCATCTGAAGCTCGCCGATCGGCTTGCCGAACTGGCGGCGCTCGGTCGCATAACGGGCCGCCGCCTCGAGGGCGCCCTGGGCGATGCCGACGGCCTGGGCGGCGATGCCGGGCCGCGAGCGCTCGAACGTCTGCATCGCGATCGCGAACCCCTGGCCCTCGGCACCCAGCCGGTTGCCGATCGGCACCCGGACGTTGTCGAACGCGAGCTCGGCGGTCGGGCTGCCGCGGATCCCCATCTTGTGCTCGAGGCGGGTCACGGCAAAGCCCGGGCGGTCGGACTCGACCAGGATCGCGGACAGGCGCCGGCTGGCCCGCTCCGCGTCGGGATTCGTGACCGCGAACACCACGACGTAGTCGGCCACGCTGCCGTGGCTGATGAACCGCTTGCTGCCGTTGATCACGTAGTCGTCGCCATCGCGCTCGGCTCGGGTCCGCAACGCCGACGGGTCGGAGCCGGCATCGGCCTCGGTGAGCCCGAACGCGATCAGCTTCTCGCCCGATGCGAGCCCGGGCAGCCAGCGATCCTGCTGCTCCTCGCTGCCGGCCTGCTGGATCGGGATCGCACCCAGCGCCTGGACGGCCAGGATGAGCCCGGTGGTCGCGCATGCGCGACTCAGCTGCTCGATCGCCAGGCACAGCGTCAACAGGTCGGCGCCGAGACCGCCATGCCGCTCCCCGAACGGGATCGCGAAGATGTCCTGCGCGGCGAGCAGGCGCCGGATGTCCTCGGGCCACGCCGCCTCGCGGTCGATGTCGGCGGCCCGCGGCGCGACCTGCTCGTCGGCCAGCTCCCGCACGGCGTCGCGCAGGAGGATCTGGTCCTCGGTGAGCCGGATCGAGCCATGGACAGGCGAGTTCGTCGACACCAGCGCCATCCTAGCAGCGGGCAGCGCGGGTCCGGCGACCGTCAGGCCCGAGCGCGCGGCATCCGAAGGTCAGGCGTGACAGCGCGCCGCCCACGCACTACGCTGCCGGTTCAACCGGCGGGGCTGGCACGGCCATCGGGGGACCGGGCCCCGACCGGCGAGAGGCGGCCATGGACCAGACCTACCTCCTCGCCCTCACGATCGCGATCGTCGTCCTGATCGTCGCCACGGCGGTGATCCGCGCCCGCATGGTGCGGGATGCCGAGGAGACCGTCCCGCCGGAGTCGCCGTTCGCCACGTCCACCGAGGGCGAGAAGGTGTGCCCGAAGTGCGGCATGGGCAACCTCTGGACGGACCGCCATTGCGTCAGCTGCGGCACGGCCCTCAAGGGCTGAGCCGTGGGTCACGCCGCGAACGGCGGCGTGACGCTACAGCACCGGCAGTCGGCGGTCCGGCGGGACCTCGCGGCCACCCACCGTCACGATCGCCGCGGCCAGCAGCTCGCTGATGTCCTGCGCGGTCACGGCATCGGCGCCCTCGGTCCGGCCGGCATCGGTCAGCCCGTCGCGGAGCATCGTCATGCAGAACGGGCAGGCCGTCGCCAGGGTGTCGGCGCCGGTCTCGAGCACCTGGCGCGTTCGCTCGGCGTTGACCCGGGTGCCGCGCGTCTCCTCCATCCACATCCGGCCGCCGCCCGCCCCGCAGCAGAACGTCTGGCGCCCGCTGGATTCCATCTCGCGCAGCTCGACGCCGGGGATCGCGCCCAGGACGTCGCGCGGCGCGGCGATGACGCCGTTGTAACGGGCGAGGTAGCAGCTGTCGTGGTAGGTGACCGAACGACCCGGCAGCCCGTCAGGGCCGATCGCCAGCCGACCCGCCTTGACCAGCGAGGCGAGGTACTCGGAGTGGTGGCGCACGGTGAACGAGCCGCCCAGCTGCCCGTACTCGTTGCCGATCGTGTTGAAGCAGTGGGGGCACGCGGTCACGATCGTCCGCTCGCCCATCCCGTAGCGGTTGAGCGTCTCGACGTTGCCCGAGGCCAGGATCTGGAACACGTACTCGTTGCCCATCCGCCGCGCCGGGTCGCCCGTGCAGCTCTCCTCCTGGCCCAGGACCGCGAACGAGACCCCGGCTGCGTCGAGACAGGTGGCGACCGCGCGCGCGACCCGCCGGTTGCGGTCGTCGAAGGCGGCCGCGCAGCCGACCCAGTAGAGGACCTCGAGGCCGTCGAGCTCGCCCGCGGCCTGGACGGCCGCCACGGTCCGGACCTCGAACGGCAGGCCCTTCGCCCAATCGAGCCGCGCCGACGGCGGCTGGCCCCACGGATTGGCGACCAATTCCATGCCCCGGAAGGCCGCCGTCAGCTCCTGCGGGAAGCGCGAATCCTCGAGCACCAGGTTGCGGCGCAGCCCCACGATCTTGTCCACGTGCTCGATCGTCACCGGGCACGCCTCGACGCACGCGCCGCAGGTCAGGCAGTCCCACACCGCGTCGTACGGGATGGCGACGTCCACCAGGGGTCGGGCGAGCGCGTCGGGCCGCAGCGTGTCGTCGAGCCCGAAGGTGGCGCGGACGGACGGCGAGTTGGGGATCAGCGGCAGCCCGGCCTCGGCCGCCACCGCTTCGTGGCGGATGTTCATGATCAGGCTCTTGGGGTTGAGCGGCTTGCCGGTCGCGTACGCGGGGCAGGCCTGCTGGCAGCGACCGCACTCGGTGCACGTGAACCCGTCGAGCAGGTCCTTCCACGACAGGTCGGCGACGGTCCGGACGCCGTACGTGGCGTCCTCGGCCTCGAGGTCCATCGCGGGCAGCTCGCCCCGCGGCCGCAGCTTGCGCAGCGCGATGTTGGGGATCGCGGTCGCGATGTGGAGGTGCTTGCTGAACGGGAGGTAGGCAAGGAACGCCGCCACGAGCAGCATGTGCGTCCACCACAGGAGCGCAAACACGGCCTGGCTGAGATCGGGGTCGAGCCCGGTGAGCGACCCACCGATGCCGTCGGCGACGAACGCGCCCGCGACCTCGCCGCGGGCTGCGACCTCGAACACCTGCGACCCCAGCTCGGCGGCCACGATCCCGCCGATCAGGACCAGGATCAGGAGCGCGTCACGGTTGAGCGACAGCCGGGCCGGCCGCAGCACGAGGCGCCGGAGGAACGCATAGCCGACCGCCCCCAGCACGACCACGGCCACGGCGTTCTGGAGCGCGTTCACGAGCGCCCACAGCAGCCCGTCGAGCGGGTAGCCGACCACGGCCTCGATCAACCCGCCGGTGACGATGTTGGCGGTGCCGATGGTGAGCAGGACGAAGCCCCAGAAGATGGCGAAGTGCATCGTGCCCGCCGGTGGGTCGCGGAACATGCGCACCTGGAGCAGGGCGTAGCGGCCGACGCCGGCGAGCCGGATCCACGCGCGGTCGGTGGGCGAGGTCGCGCCGGCGGCCGCGAACACCCGCAGGTGACGGGCCATCGCCAGCGCGAAGAACCCGGCCGCGCCCCAGAACAGCGGCAGCACCAGCGGGTACAGCGGCACGTCGGCAAAGGTCTCGAACATGGTCAGGCCCCCTCGACGCGACCGGGTGGCAGGTCGCTCCGCCCGGCGGCACGTGCCGCCGCGTGGTCGAATGGACCCGCGAGCGTCTCGAGCGCGTGGTCGAGCAGCGGGATCACCGTCTCGAGCGACTCCAGCGCACCGCGCGGGGAGCCGGGCAGGTTGACGATGAGCGTGCGGCCGCGAACGCCGACGACCCCGCGGGAGAGCGCCGCGAACGGGGTCGACCGGCGGCCGTCGGCGCGGATGGCCTCGGCGATGCCGGGGATCTCATAGTCGAGCACCGCCCGGGTGGCCTGCGGCGTCACGTCGCGCGGCGTCAGTCCCGTGCCCCCCGTGGTGACGATCAGCGGGTGGGCGCCGGCGCCCGTGACCAGGACGTCCTCGATGGCCCACTGCTCGTCGGCGACGATGGCGCGCTCGACCTCGAACCCGAGCGCCGCCAGCCGCGCAGCGATCCCATCACCGGAGGCGTCCTCGCGCCGGCCGGCCGCTGCCCGATCGCTCGCGGTCACGACCAGCGCCGTGCGCGCATTCCGCCGCCCGGCGTCCGGGTGGGCGCCGGTCACCCCGGTGACTTCCGCTTGCCGATCCGGCCGGCCATCCGCTCGCCCCGGCGGCGCGGGCCAGGACCCGCATCGCCGGACGGCCGGTGCCATTCGCCGCTCTTGCCGCCCACCTTCGAGAGCAGCCGGATCGATCGGACCTCCACGCCGCGCTCCACGCCCTTGACCATGTCGTACACGGTCAGGGCGGCGACCGAGGCGGCCGTCATGGCCTCCATCTCGACCCCGGTCGGACCGGTCGTCGCCGCCTCCGCGCGGATCCGAAGCACCGATGCCGCGCGATCCGGCGTGATCGAGACCACGAGGTCGGTGAGCGGCAGCGGGTGGCACAGCGGGATCAGCTCCGCGGTGCGCTTGCCGCCCATCACGCCGGCCAGCTCGGCGACCGTCAGGACGTCGCCCTTCTCGCCGCCACCGTCGATCACGAGGCTGAGCGTCTCGGCGGAGACGGCCACCTCCGCCTCGGCGACCGCACGTCGCGCGGTGGGCGGCTTGGCGCTCACGTCGACCATGCGCGGGCGACCACGACGGTCCACGTGGCTGAGCCGGCGCCGTTCGGCTCGCGGAGGCGGAGGGTCAGTGCGGTCCATCGGTCCTCCTGGTGGCGAATCGTACCGCGCGGCGGGGGCGGTTCGGCGTGGTCAGCCGCGGTACCGCGCGGGGGCGGTTCGGCGTGGTCAGCCGCGGTGCCTCGCGGCGGCGGCCCGGCGTGGTCAGCCGCGGTGCCTGCGCGGCGGCGGCCCGGCGCGGTCACCCGCGGTCCAGCCAGCGCAGCTCGACCTCGGTGCCGGCCTCGGCACGATCGACCGGCTCGGGGATCACGGCGAGCGCGTCAGCGGCCGCCAGCGCGGACAGGACGTGGCTCCCCTGCCCCCCGGCCAGCCTGACCCGGACCCGGCCGTGGGCGTCGCGGGCCGGCAACCCGTCCGGGTCGCGAACGGCCGTCACCCGCTGGTAGCCGCGGCGGCCGACGCTCTTGCTGACCGGCTCCTCGAGGACCGCGCGATCCGCCGGTCGATGGAGCCGGGCGTGCCCCGCGAGCCGGCGCAGCACGGGGCGGACGAACAGCTCGAACGTGACGAACGCCGAGACGGGATTGCCGGGCAGCCCGAACAGCAGAACCGGGGCGGCCGACGTGCCCACGGGGGGGTCGGCCCGACCAAAGGCGAACGGCTTGCCGGGCTGGACGGCGACCCGCCACAGGTCGATGTGGCCGACCGCGTCGAAGGCCAGGCGGACGACGTCGTACGGGCCGACCGACACACCGCCCGAGACGACGACGAGATCGGCCTCGG
This sequence comes from uncultured Chloroflexia bacterium, assembly GCA_963841545.1. GTDB lineage: Bacteria > Chloroflexota > Limnocylindria > Limnocylindrales > CSP1-4 > CAIXZV01. The sequence continues at coordinate 996,556 of CAWJDE010000004.1, forward strand.
CGACACCCCGACCGAGCCGGCGACGGACGTCGTCGAGGTCGTCGGCGGCGATCCCGAGGTCGAGCGGCACGCCCCCGGCGTCCCGGACCAGCGCCCGGAGCCCTGGGCCGTTCGCGTCCGGGATGCCGGCCGGTCCGAGGTCCGTCCCGGGCGCCCGGATCTCATCCCCGGTCGCGAGCACCGCGACCACGGGCCGCCGGCGAACGGCGAGCGTGGCGGCGCCACAACCGGCGGCGAGCGCGACCAGCGCCGGCGTGACGGTCGCTCCCGCCGGCATCACGAGGGCGCCGGCCTCGACGTCGCTGCCGCGCCGGCGTACGGCGTTCCCCGCCCCGACCCGCTCGTGGACGAGGCACGATGCCGGCAGCGGGCCCGTGGCGTCGCGGCCGCGGGCGCCGAGCCCGCCGGTCTCGTCGATCGGCGTCGTCAGCTCCACCGGGACCACGGCGTCGGCGCCGTCGGGCAGCGGTGCGCCCGTCGCGATGCGGATCGCCGTCCCGGCGAGGACCCGTGCGTCGGGCGCGCTGCCGGCACGCGACTCGCCGACCACGGTCAGCCGCACCGGGGTGCGTTCGGCCGCCCCGCCCACGTCGGCGGCCCGGACCGCGTAACCGTCCATCGCGCTGTTGTCCCACGGCGGCAGCGAGACCGCCGCCACCAGCGGCTCGCTCAGCACCCGCCCCAGGGCCGCCTCGGGCGCCATCCGCTCGGTCGCCGTCAGCGGCTCGACGCCGGCGAGCACGGTGGCCTGCGCCGCTTCGACGCGCAGCAGCTCCCCGCTCACGGTCGGGGCCGTCGGGCGCGGCCCAGCCGCCGGCATCCCGACCGTCGGGCGCTGGTCATCCGCCGGCACCCCGGCCGCCGCCCTGACCCGCTGCCTGGAGCGCGGCCCGGCTCCGGATCGCCGCGGCCACACCGTCGCGCGTCACCAGGCCCGCGAGGTGGCCATGATCGGCCACCGCGAGGCCGTCGATGCTGCCGCTGCTGAGCAGCTCGAGGGCGTCCCAAAGCGGGTCGTCGGGAGCGAGCAACGGCACCTGGGGCGGCGACCCCATGACCTCGCCGGCACGCGTCCCGCCGAAGCGGCGGCGGCCGAGGCGGAGGAGGCCACGACGACCGACGACCCCCACGACCCGCTCCCCGTCGACGACGGGCAGGGCCGGCAGCCGGTCCGGCCCTTCGAAGCGGTCGGCGAACGTGTCGACCGTGAGCTGTGGTCCGATCCAGCCGACGTCGCGATCCATCGCATCCTCGACGTGGAGGCCGCGCAGCAGGCGCTCCATGTTGACCCGTCGCTCAAGCGTCCGGCCACCCGTCGTCATCATCCAGCCCAGGGCCAGCAGCACCAGCCCCTCGGTGACGAGATCGGTCAGCGCCGCGACGATGCCGACGCCGATGACCAGCCAGCCCACGATCCTGCCCGTCTGTGCCGCCACGAGCCCGGCGCGATCGACATCACCGGTCCGCATCCAGGCGACGGCGCGCACGGCGCGCCCGCCGTCGAGCGGCATCGCCGGGACCAGGTTGACGACCCCCAGCGCGAGATTGAGGACGCCGATGACCACCAGGCCTCCGCCCGCAGCCTCGAGGTCGGGCGAGACCGCCGCGACGGCGATCCCGAGCGCGCTCAACGCCACGGCCAGCGCCCACGACGCGGCGGGCCCGGCCAGCGAGATCGCCAGCTCGTCACGCGGTCGGGTGGCCCGGATCGAGAGGGGTGCCAGGCTGCCGAAGAACCCGAGCACCACCGAGGTTGCCGGGACCCCTCGCCGCCGGCCGACGATCGCGTGGCTCAGCTCGTGCGCGATCACCGACAGCAGGAACAGCAGCGCGGCGCTGCCGCCGATCAGCCACTCGAGCACCGGATCGAGCGTCGGCGTGGTCAGCGCCGCCTGCTCGACGCCGAGCATGGTCACGATCGCGAGCACGGGCGCCCAGACGAGCGACACCCGGACCTCGATGCCCAGCACGCGCGCGATCGGGATCCCGGCCTGGTTCATCGCCCGGCCACCGGTGACGCTGCGATCACGCCGCCGATCGCGGTCCGCGCCTCGATCGCGGTCGCCCGCCGCCCGCCGAGCCAGGCGAGGCCGATGCCCAGGACGATGATCACGATCCCGACCGCGACCGTCGTCTCGACCCAGAACGACTCGGGGAACAGCTGCACCAGGCGATCGGTGCGCGGATCGAACAGGAAGCTGCCGGGCGGGAAGAACAGCTCGTGGAACAGCTCGAACGCGGCGTCGAAGAAGGCGACCCCGAGCACGCCCACCACGACCGTCGCGATCGCGATCGCGCGGCCGCTCATGCCGAGCCGTCGCCACAGCCGCGCGCGCGCGCCCGCCGCCCGGCTCAGCAGGAACGCGCCCGCGAGCCCGGCCGCCGCGATCACGGCCAGCGCGTAGAAGCCCGCGAACACGCCCCGGACGTCGCGCATGTGGGCCCGCTCCCGCTCCTCGAGCACCGGCGCCCCGTCGAGGGTGACGTCGAAGTCCGGGGGACCGATGACGAGATCCGCGAGGATCGCGTCGGTCACCGCGCGCAGATCGGCCGGCGCGAACCCGGTCCATGCCGCAGCCTGCGCCCGGCCCTGCTCGAACCCGACCCAGACCGGGCTGAGGAAGGGCAGGATCGCCACGGCCACCACGACCAGCGCGGTCGCGATGCCGATGGCGACCGAGGCGGCGACCCCGCGGATCGTGTGCATCAGGCGGCTGATGGTACCGGCTGGCCGCGAGGACGGGTCCATACCCGCCCGATCACGCCTCCGCGAGCGTCCGTGCCTGCTCCCACCAGGTCTCGACCATGAGGTCCGCCGGCGCCTCCCAGTTGAGCTCGGTTGCCGCCCTGCCGAGCCGGGCGCGGAACGCGTCGAGGTCCAGGTCCAGGATGTCGCGCAGTCCCTCGATGCCGGCCTGGATGAACAGCTGGTGCTCGCTGCCGCCGAACCCGGCCAGATTGAGCATGAGGGCCTCGTCGCGCCACCGCGCGACGTCGTTGGGGGTCGCGGCCACGTGGTCGGCCAGGGACTGTCGTCGGGTCGGCGTCTCGGACACCTCGAGCAGGATCCCGGTCGTGAAGATGCCCTGCTTCTCGAGCCGTCCGAGATGGACGGGCTCGATACGGGAGAGCTCGGCGAGGGGCGGCACGGGCGATCGGCCTCCGTGGAACGTGACCAGCGCCGTCCATTATCGCGGGTTCCGCCGGCCCGGGCGTCGCGCGGCGCCTCGCGACCACCCGACGCACGGCCTCCGGCTGACCTAGCGTTCGAGGGGCTGGACCTCGAGCACCGTGTCCCAGTGCTCGTCGAGGATCTCGAACCGTCGCGCCTCCTCGGCCCTGAACGTGTCCTGGTCCGGGTACAGGCGCCGTGCGATGTCGGCGTCGTTGTGCTCCTGGATCGCGGCCCAGTCGCGGTACGTGATCGAGACCAGCACGTCCCAGTCGGCGCGGCCCTGGCCGTGGAACCGCGGTGCCCACAGCTGGACGTCGGTGTAGCGCCCGGCGGCGAGACCCTCGCGGAGGATGGGCCAATGGTTCCGGCGGAACAGGGTCAGGAACTCGTCGTGATGCCCCCACTTCGTCCGGTAGAAGTAGAGGACCTCGATCGGATCGGACATGGTCGGTGGCCTCCTGGTGTGGGGAGTGGTGGTCAGGCGTCCAGCCTGGCGGCCTCGGCTGCGCAGGAGCTCCCACGCCAGCGCGACGTGGCGGCGTTCGGTACGCACGTTGCCGATCGCGAGCCGGATCGTGAACCGGTCGCGCAGCCGCGTGTGCGACAGGAACACCTTCCCGGTGCGGTTGACGGCGTCCATCAGCCGGGCATTGAGGTCGTCGAGCAGGTCGGGCACGTCGGCCTCGTCCTCCTGGGCCGCGAGCGACGCCGGGCGGTAGCGGAAGCAGACGGTCGAGAACGGGACCGGCGCCAGGCGCTCCCAGTCGGGATCGGCGTCGATCCAGGCGGCGAATTCGGCCGCGAGCTCGAGGTGGAACGCGATCCGGCGGCGCAGCCCCTCGAGCCCGAACCAGCGGAGCAGCATCCACAGCTTGAGCGCCCGCATCCGGCGTCCGAGCTGCGGCTGGAACTCGTTGTAGTCGAGCACGGGGCGGTCACGGTCGAGCGTGCGGAGGTACTCGGGCACGAGGCTGAACGCTGCCCGGGCCTGGTTCATGCGGCGGGACAGGAGGAGCGACGCGTCGAGCGGCGTGAACAGCCACTTGTGCGGATTGATCACGATCGAGTCCGCCCGCTCCCAGCCGGCAAACGTCGCCCGCCGCTCGGGGATCAGGGCGACCACGCCCGCGTAGGCGCTGTCGACATGGAGCCACAGCCCCTCGCGCGCGGCGATGTCGGCGATCGCGCCAACCGGGTCGGCGGACGTGGAGGACGTCGTGCCCACCGTGGCCACGATCGCGATCGGGCGGTGACCTGCGCCGCGATCGGCGTCGATCGCCGCCTGGAGCGCATCGGGCTCCATCTCGAACGCGTCGTCGGTCGGGATCTTGACCAGCGCCGACCGGCCCAGCCCCAGGGTCATGCACGCCTTGTCGACCGAGCTGTGCGCCTCGAGCGAGGCATAGACGCGGAGTGCGGGCAACGCGGGTCGTCCGGCGAGGCCGTCGGATGCCACCTGCAGGCCGGCGGCCTCGCGCGCCGCGCCGAGTGCGATGAGCGTCGAGGTCGATGCGGTGTCGGTGAGCATGCCGCCGAAGGTCCCGGGCAGCCCCAGCGCACCTCGGAGCCAGTCGACGACCACGGTCTCGAGCTCGGTGCCGACGGGCGAGGTGCGCCACAGCATGGGGTTCTGACCGAGGGCGGCGGTCAGCATCTCCCCGAGGATCCCGGCACCGGACGCGGACGTCGCAAAGTAGGCGAAGAAGCCCGGATGCTGCCAGTGGGTGGCGTTCGGGATCACGAGACGGTCGACGTCGGCCAGGATGGCGCCGAGCGGCTCGGGTGCCTCGGGCGCCTCGCCGGGCAGCTGCGCCCCGATGGAGCCGGGCTCGATCGGCGGCAGGACCGGATACCCCTCGACGTGCTCCAGGTAGTCGGCGATCCGGTCGACCACGTCGTGGGCCGCCGCCCGGAAGGCCGCCGGGTCCATGTCGTTCAGGCCGCGGGCCTGCTCCGGGTCCAGGGACGCCTCCTGCGGGTCGGTCACCCGTCCAGTCTACCGACGGCGGGGCGGCCGGACGACGGCTCGCCTAGACCGAGGTCCCGACGTCCGAGAGGATCGTCGACACCTGCGCGCCCAGGAAGATCAGGGCCACGATCGAGACGAGGACCAGCAGCCCGGCAATGACGGCGACGGCCAGGCAGCCCAGCGCGACCGAGCTGCCGGCCCCGCCCGCCGGCTGGACCACGGCGGTGTCGGCGAATCGGTCGTGCAGGCCCTGGTGCGTCGGGCTCGTCGCGATCGTGAACAGGAGCGTGAGCGTCCAGACGACGAGGACGATGATGGCGAGCGCCGCAAGACCCGGCACCACGACCACCGACGGTACCCACGAGCCGAAGGCGAGCCAGCGGCGCAGTGCCTGGCCCGATCCGATCAGGCGACCATCGGCCGCGTTGCCCATCTGCAGCCTGAGCAGCCGCATCCCCACCGTCGCGCGCCCGCCGCTCGTCCACAGCAGGGTGAAGTACCCGGCGTCGATCACCACGCCGAGCAGCTGGCCGAGGAGCTGGACCGCAGTCGAGTCGGGGGCCGCGGCCGTCGTCGCCGCAAGGACGAGGATCGAGATCAGGCTCAGGATGATCGAGTCGATCAGATACGCGACGAAACGGGGCAGGGCGCCCGCGTACTCGAGCCCGGGCGCGCCCGGGACGCCGTAGCGAGGGTCGGCGGCGGGCGCCATCCAGGGCGCCATACCCACACCCGGCCTGCCACCGGCGTGCGGGTCTCCGATGGACGCCTCCCACGGCGGGGTCACCGAGGGCGGCAGCCCAGGGCCTGGCGGTGGTGGTGGGGCGCCGCGTGCCGAGGGCGTCGATCCGGGCGGTGGTGGAGGGCCTGACGACCCTCCCGGCGACGCCATGTCGGGCGTCGGAGGCCCACCGAGACCGCCCAGGTCGGCCTGCGTCTCGTCGGCTTCGGGGCCGCCGAACGATCCTGCCGGGTCGTCGCCCTGGTGCGTCATCGAGCCTTCTTCCTCCGGGGGCCCCGAACGGCCACGCATCGCGAGCGGGTCCGGGGATCGCTCACGCCCGCGGTAGCGTAGCGCGCTCGGTCCGCCGGCCGATCCGTTGCCGCCGCGGTGGGACGAGGACGGGTAGCGCCCGGGGCAGGCACGCTGCCTCGAACCAGCCCGCGCCCACCACGTCGCCGTCCACCTCGACGAGCGACGTCGGCGCACCGGTCACGCGGATCGTCCGGACACGGAGGCGTCGTGACCGCCCGCTTCGCGAGCGGCCCGTCCCGCGGCGCACGATCGCCTCCAGCCCGCCCCAGGCGGCATCCACAGCACCTCTGCCCTCGATCACGAACACATCCAGGCGCCCGTCGCCCGGCGAGATGGGGAGCGCGGGTCGCAGCACGCCGGGGATGAGCGAGCCGCTGTTCGCGACCAGGACCTCGAGCGCGTGAACCTCCATCGACTCGGCGTCGGCCAGCAGCCGCGTGCGGGTCGGTGCCGCACGGATCAGCTCGCGCGCCGCGGCAAGGAAGTAGGCATACCGTCCCAGGCGTCGCTTCGAGGCTTCTCCAGCCCCGACCATGACCCGCGCGTCAAACCCCATCCCCACGCCGACCACGAAGATCCGCTCGTCGCTCGAGTCGCCGTCGCTCAGGGCTCCGTCGCCCGTTCCCCACCGGACCCGACCCAGATCCACGCGGCGCACCGCGGCGCCGGCGATGGCCCGTGCCGCCGCCTCCGGCTGTAGCGGGATCCCGAGCGAGCCTGCGAACAGGTTCGCGGTCCCGACCGGGATGATCGCCAGCGGGACGCCACGTCCGACGACGACGGTCGCGATGTCGCGAACCGTCCCATCGCCGCCCACGACGACGATCAGCGGCGCACCCCGGTCCACGGCCGAGGCGACGCGCTCGACCATCGCCAGGGGGTCGTCGCCGGCCACGACGCTGGGCTCGCATCCGGTTCGCGCTGCGATGCTCCGGCGCACCGCCTCGAGGATCGCCTGCCGGCGCGCCGGGTCACCGAGCCGCGACAGCCGTGGGTTGAGCGCGATGATCGGCGCCGCGCGCTCGGGATCGGGTGCACCGGTGGCCATCCCCCGATTCTGGCGCTCCGGGCGGAAGGCGCTGCGGCGGACGGGCGCGGATCGGATCGATGGTCGGGGCGGAGCGATTCGAACGCTCGACTTCCTGAACCCCATTCAGCGCCGAGGCCCGCACGGATGGGCGTTTCGTGCGTGCAGGGCATCCATTCTGTCCACCGGATAGCCCCGCGTTGGGCGCCGTGTTGGGTACGGCGTTGGGTACGAGGCGCCCCGGTCGCCCGCCGGCCCTGCCGATCGGTCAGGCGCGGTGCGGAGCCGGGGCGTGGTCAGCGCCGCTAGACGCACTTGGCTCGGACGATAGCCTCAAGGATGTAGTGCTCCAGTGCGTCGTCATTCTCGCGCGGCGTCGACGCAAGCCAGGCCATGCCGTCCGCATGGGCCGTGTCCCACCACTTGTTCAGCGCATCGCAGTTGTGCTGCGCCTCGGCCGCGTCGATGCGTTGTTGCAATCCCTCCGGGTAGCCGTCCCACGGAACGCTATCAGCGCCGCTGGACGTGCACGCGCTGAGGAAGACCAGAGCCAACAGTGCCCCGGCACATCGGCTGCGCATCTCTCCGTCCCCCTCGCTTCCGGTCGATGGCTTCCACAAGCAATACTGAGTTGCCCTCGCCAGACGCTCGGCGTCCCAAGACCTCAGAGGGGATGATGAGTACTCCTCATCCGCCGCCGCCGCCATCGGTCCCGCCCGCGCCACCGTCCGGCCCTTCGGACGCCGGATCGTCGGCCGCTCGACAGCCGATGTCCTTGCGTTCGCGCGCGATCGTGGTCGGAATCCTGGCCATCGGAGCCGTCATGTTCGTCGGTCTGCAGAACCTACCCAAGGGCTCGACCGATGCGCCGTCGAACCCTGCCGCCCCAGTGTCGGGCGTTCCCTGGCGGGACTATGCATCGGACCTCAAGCCGCGCATCGACGGCCTGGCGGCAGCTGCCGACTGCGCTGGCCTGCAACGCGAATTCGACACGGCCGACGCCAACAATGCGGCAACGCGATCGCGGACCGGGCACAGCAACACGGATCTAATGGCGTACATCGATGACGCTATGCGGGGTGCGGGCTGCTACGGCAACTGAGGCGCCTGCCCGCGACCGTCTACGATCGTGGCCGTGCCGACCGACCTCGAGGCCGTTTGGAGCCTCCACGACGCCAAGCCACCTGGCTGGTACGTGGGCCGCCCGACCTACATCGAGGGCCGGGGCGTGTGGGAGCATTACGCGTTCGATCCGCGGGAGCGGGCGCGGGCCGGGCACAGGCAGCGAGAGTGGACGGCTACTAGCGCCGACCGAGCTCGAGGTCATTCGCGAGCTCGCACGCTGCCTACGGGTCATCCGTGACGGCCGGGTGCCGGAGTAGTGCGGTCAGTGGTCCCGGTGGCGCCAGGGCGGCGGCTCGTCGCTCGGACCGCGGAGGATGCGGACCATCCAGACCAGCCCGAACAGCATGCCGAGGAACCCCGCGATGGGCACCAGCTGCATCCAGATCGGCGGCGGCTCAGGTGGGCCGCCCATGAAGTGGGGCGGGAACGCGAGGCTCAAGGCGATCCACAGGACGAGGCCAATCGCCAGTGCGAGCTCGACCCGAGTCGAGTACCAGCCGGTGGTGGGCTCGCCGTCCATGGCGACATCGTAGGCCGGTGGTGCAATGCCCGCGGCCTCCGGTCGCCCCGTCCAGGAGTGGCAGTGCGGGCCCGGGATCGAACCGACGGGCGCGGAGCCGGAGGCCGGGGCAGCCTATTCGGCGTCCCTTACTTTCGACTTACGCCGATCCGGTCCTCAACACGAACCTTTGAGCCGCGTGATCTTGTAGACGAAGAACAGCGGCACGGTCGTGTTTCCGCCGATCTGAGTGTCGTAGCTGAACGACCCGAGGCCGGCCACGTTCATTGAGACGATGTCACCCTGCACGAAGTCGGCGAGGTCTTCCTCATACCCGGTGAACAGTGCGTTGTCGCCGTTGAACCAGGACGCGAGCTTGTGGTATGAGGCATCGCCCCGGAACGTGTCGGCGCCGGTCGCAGCATCGAACTGGGAGATGCACGCCCAGACCTTGTACCCCGCACCCATGTAGGTGTCGGGCGCTTTCACGAGCTTCTGCCACGCCCGCTTCGTGAGCGTCTTGTAAGACCTGGGCTCGGGCACATCGGGGGCGACCGCCTGTGACTCGGTCGGCGTCTCGATTGACTCCGAGGATCGTGGCGCCGGGGTCGCTTCCGGGGCCACGGTCACCGCGGGCTCGGCTGGGCTCGACGAGCAACCCGCCAGTAGGAACCCGACCAGGAGTGAACTGACGATGCCTCGCCGCATGGCGTACCCCCTTCCCTTACGGTCCAATCTTACCTTCGACGCTCGAGGATCCAGACGTCGCCGCATGGACAGACGTACGTCCAGCGCTGCATCGGCGGACCAACAGCCTCCTGGGTAGTCTCTGGCGTTCGGTCGCGGACAGCGTCCATCATTCCGTTTGGGTGCCGGTGACGGACCGAGGGGAAGGCTCGAGGGTCCGCTGGGCGCTCGATCAACCAGTCCGCCATCGCATCCTCGATACAGAACATCTGTTCTACGTGAGGATAGCGCCTCCGGTCGCCCCGGCCTGGCCCTGCTGGGGGTCGCCGCAACGTGACCCGCGAGCTACAGGAGGCACTCGGCCGGCTGGGCCTGCCGCGCCAGCGGTTCCACGACCTCCGGCACGCGCACGCGACCCTCATGCTGGAGGACGGGGAGGATCTGGCCGTCGTGTCCCGGTCGCTCGGCCATACCGACCTGTCGACCACGGCGGAGGTCTACGCGCACTTGACGCCGGCCATGCTCGAACGGGCAGCGGCCCGGATGGACCGGATCATCGGTCCGAGGTCGAACGTCTCATCGGGCTAGCGTTGGGTACGGCGTTGCGTACGGCGTCCAAACGAGAAGGCCCCCGGAGCGATCCGGGGGCCCGTTTCGTGCTCAGATCGATGGTCGGGGCGGAGCGATTCGAACGCTCGACCTCCTGAACCCCATTCAGGTGCGCTACCAGGCTGCGCCACGCCCCGAGGCCGCGAGTCTATCACTGCCACTGCCGCGTCCGGCGGGCTGACGATGGCCGCCCGGGTACCGGGCAAGCGCCCTGGTCACCGGTGGAGCGGGCGGTCCGGATGCGCTGGCGGCTCGCGTCGGGCGGCTCACGTCGGGCGGGCTCGCGTCGGGCGGCTCGCCGTGCGAGGAGCTCACCGACCGGGTCAGGTCCCCGAGGCGCCGATGCTGGCCGCCCAGCGGTCGTAGTCGGCGAGCTCGTCCTTCGATTCGCGGGCCAGCAGGTCGATCAGGCAGCGCTGGACGCTCTTGCCCTCGAACAGGGCGCGATGGACCTCGCGCGCGATCGGCATCTCGACGCCCAGCTCGTCGGCAAGCAGCAGCGCGGCGTCGACCGTGTAGGCACCCTCGGCGACCCCCGGCAGGGCCGCCTCGATGTCGGCCCAGCGGCGCCCGCGCGCGAGCTCCACGCCCAGCCGGTGGTTGCGCGACAGCGACGAGCCGCAGGTCGCGATCACGTCGCCGATCCCGGCCAGACCGGCGAACGTGAGCGGGTTCGCGCCGGCTGCGATCCCGAGCCGGGTCATCTCGGCCAGGCCGCGCGTCATCAGGCCCGCCTTGCCGTTGTCGCCGAAGCCCAGCTCCTCGGCCGCACCCGCGGCGATCGCGACGATGTTCTTGAGCGCGCCACACAGCTCGACACCCAGCACGTCGCGGTTGACGTACAGCCGGAACTCGCGCCGGTGGAGACGCTCGACGATGCGCTCGGCGAGACCGACGTCGGCGGCCGCGATGACCGCGGATGCCGGCAGGCCGCGGGCGATCTCGGGTGCGAGGTTGGGCCCCGACAGGGCGGCGATCCGGGCGGGATCGAACCCGCCGGCCTGGGCGATGACATCGGTCATGCGGGCATGCGAGCCGCGCTCGATGCCCTTGACCACCGACAGCAGGTCGGCCGTCGCGGCGACGTGGGGCGCGACCCCCGTCACGGTCGACCGCAGGTGCGTCGACGGGACCGCGAACACGACGAGGTCGGCGGCGTCCGCGACCGACGCCGGATCCGCGGTCGGGTGGATGGCCGCAGGCAGCTCGATGCCCGGCAGGCGCGCCTCGTTTCGCCGGGTGTCGCGGATCCGGGCCGCTGTCTCCGGGGAGCGGCACAGCAGCGTCACGGGCTCCCGCTGGGCCAGGATCGCCGCCAGCGTCGTGCCCCAGGCACCCGCCCCCACGACGGCCACCCGGGCGGCCGCGGGCTCCCTCGTCTCCGCTCCCGCTCCCATCAGCGCCTCCTGGCGCGCGCTCGCTTCCGCTCCCGCTTCTCGCGCACCTGCTCCCGGAACACCAGCCGGATCGGCGTCCCGTCGAAGCTGTACGCGTCGCGCAGGCGGTTCTCGAGGTACCGCCGGTACGAGAAGTGGAGCGACGCCGGATCGGTCGCGAAGAACACGAACGTCGGCGGCGCGACGCCCGCCTGCGTCGCGTACCGGATCTTCGATCGCCGGCCGCGGACCATCGCCGGTGGCGTCCGCTCGACCGCCGCGGCAACGAGCCGGTTCAGCTCGCCGGTCGGGATCCGCTTCCGTCGCTCTCCCCAGACGTCGACCGCGAGCTCGAGCACCCGCCCCACTCGCTGCCCGGTCCTGGCGCTGATCGAGACCACCGGTGCGTAGTCGATGAACGGCAGCTCGCGCCGGAGGTCGGCCACGAACTCGTCGAAGCTGCGGTGGGTCTTGTCCTCGACGATGTCCCACTTGTTGACCGCGATGACGAGGCCCTTCCCCTCCTCCACGACGTACCCGGCCACGTGCGCGTCCTGCGCGGTCAGGCCGTCCACGGCGTCGAGCACGAGCACCGCCACGTCGGCCCGCGAGATCGCCTTGAGCGCCCGAAGCGTCGAGTACCGCTCGGCGGCCGGGCCGGACGCGACACGGCCGCGCTTGCGGATCCCGGCCGTGTCGATCAGCACGACCTCGCTCCTGCCCCAGGGGATGGTCGTGTCGATGGCGTCGCGCGTGGTACCGGGAACATCGGACACGATCGTGCGCGTGTACCCGAGGAGCGCGTTGAGGAGGCTCGACTTGCCCACGTTCGGCCGCCCGACGAAGGCGATCCCGGGCGGCTCATCGTCCTCGGCAGCCATCGCGGCATCCCAGCGGGCGGCGATCTCGTCGGTCGTCCCGGGCGCCGGTCCGCCGTCCTCCCCCTCGGCGTCCTCGTCCTCGTCCTCGTCCTCGTCCAGGGCGCCCGACGGGTCGCCGACCACGTACGGATCGGGCCGGGCCCGCGCCATCTCCTTCGCCCAGACCTCCGCCTCGGCCTCGCGCGTCTTGCGCGCGAGCTCCGCCTCGCTCTCGGGCGGCAGCTCCCAGACCACGGCGTCGAGCAGATCCGCAACGGACCGCCCGTGGCTCGCGGAGATGGCGAACGTGTGCTCCCAGCCGAACGCGTAGAACTCCGCGGCGTCCAGCTCACGCTTGTCGTTGTCGGCCTTGTTGGCGGCGACCAGGACCGGCTTGGTCGTGCGGCGCAGCAGCTCCGCGGCGTCCTCGTCGGCGGGCGTCGGACCGGTGACCGCGTCGACCATGAACACGATCACGTCCGCCTCGCTGATCGCGAGCCGCGCCTGGAGCTGGACCTGGGCCTCGATCGCATCCCCGGGCGCCATCTCCAGGCCACCCGTGTCGACGACCACGAACCGCCGGCCGTTCCACTCCGCGTCGCCGTACAGCCGGTCCCGCGTGGTGCGGGCACGATCCTCGACGATCGCCGCGCGGGCATCGCCCACGACCCGGTTGAACAGCGTGCTCTTGCCAACGTTCGGCCGGCCGACGAGGGCAACCACCGGGAGGCCGGCCGTACGGGCGGACACGGCCCTACGCCGCGCCGGCGGGCGTCGAGGTCAGCGTGGGGAGCGAGGTCGTGCGACCGGCCGGGTGGGCCGCGACGTCGAGCGCGCCGCGGGCGAGCTCGGCGGCCCGCTCGGCGACGGCGGGGGTGCCGGCGAGGCGCAGGATCCGCTCAGCGACGTCGCGCAGGTCCTCGATCGGGGTCGACGTGCCCCCGGTGACGCCCACCACGGCGACGCCGTCGAACACCGAGGCATCGTCGAGGTCGCGGGCGTTCTCGACCTGGACGGCGCGCGTGCCCACGATCTGGCACAGCCGGGTGAGCTCCTTGGTGTTCGCCGAGTGGCGACCCCCCACGACCACCATCAGGTCGACGTCCCGTGCCGTCTCGAGCGTGTCCTCCTGCCGCTTGATCGTGACCGGGCACACGGTGTTCAGGATCTTGAGCTCATGGGCGCGCGAGACGAGGTAGGCGGCCAGCTTCTCGAACTTCCATGGCGGCTGCGTGGACTGCGTGATGAGCGCCATCCGCTTGCGCCGCGGGATTCGGTCCCAGTCCTCCTCCTCGTCGACGACGATCGCATCGGGCGCGAAGCCCAGCAGGCCCACGACCTCGGGGTGCCTCGGCGTGCCGAGCAGCACGATCGTGTAGCCATCCTCGACCAGCTCCTGGAGCTGCCGCTGCTCCTGGATCACCCACGTGCACGTCCCGTCGATGACCTCCAGGCCGCGGGCTTCGGCGCGTTCGAAGACCTCGGGCTTGACGCCGTGCGCGCGGATCACGACCGCCGCCCCGTGGTCCACGTCGTCGAGGGTGTCCACGCTCCGGACCCCGATGTGCTGCAGCTCCTGGATCACGCCCTCGTTGTGGACGACCTGGCCAAGCGTATGGGTGAGCTTGCCGGTGGCCGCGGACTCCTTCGCCTTGTCGATGGCCTCGCGCACGCCGTAGCAGAACCCCGTGCGCTTGGCGATCCGGACCTCGAGGACGCTTCCCATGCCGCTCGATGTTCGCACACGTCCGATGATCGCGCGACGGAGGACGAACCTGCGATCAGGCCTGCGTCATCGCCCCGGATCGCGTTCGTCCCCGTTCGCGGAGACGGCGTCCGCGTAGAACCCACGCTGCCGCGGCTCGAGGAGTGCGGCGATCCGGCCCATGATCGCCGTCGTCGCGAAGCGTTTCGCGGCGCGTCGGTCCAGATCCCGGGGGAGCAGGTCCTCGACCCGGAACGGCTGGCCGACCCGCACGCGGATGGTCCGGCGCGGGACCGGCAGCGGGATCCGCCGACCCTTGGGCCACACGCGGTCCGAGTCGTTGATCCCGATCGGGACGATCGTGGCCCCGGTCCGCATCGCCAGGGTGGCCATGCCGTCCTTCGCCTCCTGGAGCGCGCCGGTCGGGCTTCGGGTCCCCTCCGGGAAGATCAGGAGCACGAAGCCCAGCTCGAGGATCCGGGTCGCCAGCCGGTAGGCCTCGATGTCCGCGGTCCCCCGCTCCACCGGGTGGACGCCTCCGTGCGCCGCGAGCCAGCCGAAGATCGGCCAGCCGAACAGCTCGCGCTTGCCCAGCCAGTGGATGCGGCGCCGGCGGAGGGCCGTGGTGATCCAGGCACCGGTGACGAACGGGTCGGCGTTCGAGGCGTGGTTGATGGCGAGGATCACGGGGCCCGTCCGGGGGATCCGCTCGAGACCCTTCACGTCGACGTTGGCAAACAGGCGGGCGCCGATGCGCGAGACCAGCGCGCACATCCGGACCAGCATCGTCTGGTCGTTGTCGAGGCGCATCGCCACCTCGAGCAGCCCGGTGCGGCTGGTCCGGGCCGGCTCGGCCGTGGAGATCCGGACCGGCGTCGGGTCGCGTCCCTGCGCCGTCGGCGGAACGAGCGCCGGGGACGTTTCCATCGTGGCCGCACCCCCGTCATCGTCCGCCGTCGCCACCGTCGCGGACGCCGGTCCCGTTGCCGCCTTGCCCACCCGCCGGGACCGGTGACCCGGGTGCTCGGCCGCCTCGATCGCCTCCGTCACGAGGTCGACCGTTCGCTCGAAGGCATTCCCATCGGTCTCGATGACCCGCGCGTCGTCCGCCGGCCGCAGCGGCGCGACGCTCCGAGTCCGGTCCTGGAGATCGCGGGCCCGCAGCTGGTCGCGGACCGCGGCGGCCTCGTCGCCGTCAGGGTCCAGGCCGCGCTCCTCGATCCGGCGTGCCGCCCGCTCCTCGACCGAGGCGTCGAGGAACAGCTTGAGCGGTGCGTCCGGGAGCACCACCGTGCCGATGTCGCGACCCGCGACCACGATCCCGCCGCCCGCCGCCAGCTCGCGCTGCCGGGCGAGCAGCGCGTCCCGGACCTCGGGAACCCGCGCGACGGCCGAGACCGCTCGGTCGACCTCCGGTCCGCGCGCCTCGTCCGTGGCATCGGTGCCGTCGACCATGACCCGGGTCAGGCGACCCGTGCCATCGTCGGTGAGCGCGATCCGGTCGACCAGCGGCACCAGCCGGTCCGCATCGCCGGTCGCGACGCCCTCGCGGAGCGCCAGGGCCGTGACCGCGCGGTAGATCAGCCCCGTGTCGAGAAAGCGCAGCCCCAGCCGCGCCGCCGCTGCGGCCCCCACGCTGCTCTTGCCGCTCGACGCGGGGCCGTCGAGGGCGACGACGATCCGGGATCGCCGCGACGTCGCGCGCGATCGACCGGCGCGGGACCGTTGCCTGCTGCTCGTCGTGGGCATGAGCGGAGGATAGCGGCCCCGGGTCCGGTCGCCGCCCTCAGCCGCGTTCCCGCGCCACGGCCAGCCGCCTGACCTCCGCTCGGGTCAGCGGCCGCACGTCGCCCGTGGCCATGACGTCCAGGCGCAGGGTGCCGATCCTGACGCGGACGAGGCGCCGGACCGGGGCCCCGACCTCCGCGAACATCCGGCGGAGCTGGCGCTTCCAGCCCTGGTGGATCGTGACCCGCACCCAGCTGAGGTGCGGGTCGGGGGGCGGCTCCAGGATGTCGCCGAGCCGGCGATCCTCGGTATGCGTCTGGGGGCGCAACCCGCTCACGGTCGCGGTGCCTTCCGTCAGCTCCACGCCTGCCTCGAGCGCGTGGGCCTGCTCGCGGCTCAGGGGCCGGGCCAGGCCGACCGCGTATTCGCGCTCCACGCCGTAGCGCGGATGGAGGACGTGCTCCGCCCAGTCGCCGTCGTTGGTCAGCAGGAGCAGGCCCTCGGAGTCCTGGTCGAGGCGACCGACGGGGTACAGCCGGACCTCGGCGCCGAGCTCGGGCGGGACGAGGTCGATCACGGTCGTTCCCGCGTGGCGGTCGCGGACGGTGGAGGTCACGCCGGCGGGCTTGTGGAGCGCGAGGTAGACGGACCGCCGCTCGGAGATCCCGATGACCCGCCCGTCCACGGCGATCGACTGCGAATCCGGGTCGACGCGCTCGCCGAGCACGGCGGACCGCCCGTCGACCGTCACCCGGCCCTCGGCGACCAGCGCGTCTGCGCCGCGCCGCGAGGCGACGCCCGCGGTGGCGAGAACCTTCGAGATTCGCTCGGCCGGCAACGATCAGGCCTCGCGGAGCTCGTCGGCCGGTGGTTCCGGCGGGGAGCCCGCCGGCCCGTCCTCCCCGGCAGGCGGAGGTGCCTCGTGGCCAGACCGGGGGGTCGTCGTCGCCGCGGCCTCGTCGACCAGCCGGCTGGCCACCTCGGCGTCGAGCGGCGGCAGCTCCTCGAGCGAGGTCAGGCCGAAGCGCTCGAGGAACTCGAACCCGGTGCCGTACAGGTAGGGGCGCCCGGGCGACTCGGACCGGCCCAGCTCGACGATCAGGCGGCGGTGGAGCAGCGTCCGCACGGTGTAGTCGGAGTCGACCCCGCGGATGCGCTCGATCACGGCCCGGGTCACGGGCTGGCGGTAGGCGACGATCGCGAGCGTCTCGAGCGCCGCGGGCGACAGGCGGACCGCGTCGGCGCCGACGTAGCGGGCGATGAGCGCGCCGGCCTCGGGGGCGGTGGTGAGCTCGACGCGATCGTCGGACAGCAGCAGCCGGATGCCCCGGGCCGCCAGCGACACCTCGAGGTCGCCCAGGCGGGCATCGACGGTCGCGCGATCCACGCCGGCGAGACCCGCGATCTCGCGGCGACCGAGCGGCTTCTCGGCGACGAACAGGAGCGCCTCGAGCTGCGATTCGCTGAGGTCACCCTGGATCTCGCTCCCGTCGCCCTCGCGTTCGGCCGGCCCGGCATCGAGATCGGCTTGGTCAGCCGCCGGATCGATCACCGGCGGCCCGGTCTCCTGCGACTCGAACGCGCTCACGCGAACGACCCCAGCGATTCGTCGAGCGGCGCCTCGTCGTCCACCCCGGGTGCGAGGCCCGCCGCCGCCCGCTCCTCGGGGGTGGTCCGGCGGGCGACGATCGGACCGAACGGCTCCGCCTGCTCGACGACGATCTCCCGCCGCTTCATCAGCTCCAGCAGGGCCAGGAAGGTGACCGCCATGACGACCCGGTCCCGGACGCCGCGGAGCAGCTCCTGGAGGACGATCGCGGGCGCGCCGCGCAGCGCCTCGCGGATGATCGCCGCTCGCGAGGTCAGCGTCACGGTGCGCCGGATCGTCTCTGGCGGCGGCGGGGGCGGCGGGACGATCCGCGCCAGGTCGTCGAGCGCGGCGACCAGCAGCGCCGGTGACAGCGGCTCGGCGCTGGGCGGCCGGGCGCCTGCGAGCCCCGCGACCCGTGCCGTCCCGGGCTCCCGATGGAACAGGCCCATCCGTCGCTGCGCCTCGTCGAGCAGGCGGCCGCCCGCGTCCCGGAAGGCGCGGTACAGGAGCAGCCGCGCCCGCAGCTCCGCCTCGGGGTCCGGACCCTCGTCGGGCAGCGGAACCGCGCCCTCGACCGCATGGCGCGGCAGCATGGCCCGTGACTTGATCAGGATGAGCTGGCTGGCAATCGCGACGAATGCCGACACGTTGCCCATCCGGTCCCCCTCGAGCGTCGCCAGCGCATCGAGATAGGCCCCCGCCAGCGCCCCCAGGGGCACCGTGAGGACATCGAGCTGGCGAGCCTCGATGAGAGCGAGCAGGAGCGCCAGCGGCCCGTCGAACTCCGGCAGGGTGACGTGCGTCGCGGCCTCCGGCCGGCGGTCCGCGCCGAACGCGATGGCCGGCACGACGCCGGCGATCCCCTGCCCCATCGCGGCGGCCATCAGCTCGCCTCGTCCGCGGCGCGGAACCGGGCGCCGTACTCGGGATCCCGCGGGGCCGACTGGAACCGGACGAGATCCACCGCCCGTGGCGGGAGCCCGGCCTCGGCGAGCATCGACGCCGACGCCTCGGCGTGGTCGCGCAGCCGGGCGAGCGGCGCCGACCAGCCGGGCAGCCGGGCCGCGACCCGCACGACCCATGGCCCGAATGCCTCGCCCAGCGACCAGGCGACGCGCGGCCAGGCGCCCGTCTGGCCCTTGGCGCAATCGTGGAGGAGGCCGGCCGCGAGCACGTCCCGGTCGTCGACGCCGGACCGGCGCAGCGCCGCGACCACGTCGAGCCCATGCCGGCGGTCGGCGACGTGCATCCCGTCGAACAACGCCAGCTCGGCGGGCCGCAGCCAGCCGGCCAGGGCGGCACGCTCCTCGGGTCTCACCCGGGCGCGCAGGTGGCTCCCGAGCTGGCGAACCTTGCTACCCCACCAGGAAGTTCGCGACACCGAAGATCAGGGTCGAGAGCTGCCGGCTGAGCAGCAGGACGCCGGCGATGACGATGAACAGCCCGTACTGGCTGAGGAACGGGCGGATCTCCCACACCTGGCGCGGCGTCAGGAAGCGGAACAGGATGGCCGATCCGTCGAGGGGCGGGACCGGGATGAGGTTGAAGATCGCGAGCGCGACGTTGAACGCCACGAACCAGTAGAGACCCGTGTAGGCGAGACTCGGCAGGTCGGGCCCCGCCGCGACGAGAAGCCGGAGGACGAACGCGCCCAGCACGGCCATCAGCAGGTTGGACAGGGGCCCCGCGACCGCCACGAAAAGCTCGCCGTTCCGACGATCACGCAGGTTGGCGGGGTTGACCGGGGTCGGCTTGGCCCATCCGAACACGAACCCGCCGATCAGGATCGTGAGCGCGGTCATCAGTCCGCCGAAGGGATCGAAATGCGCCACCGGGTTCAGCGTCAGGCGCCCGAACAGCTTCGCCGTCGCATCCCCCTGGAGGTAGGCGGCGTAGGCATGGGCGAACTCGTGGACGGGGAACGCGACGAGCAGGAAGATGGCGATGATGACGATCTTGAGCGGGAGGTTCTCGTACAAGGGCAGGCGGACCTCGTTGCTGGGCCGTGGGGTCCCGCCTATCCTACCGGGCCATCGCGGCTAGAGGCGGTCGAGCAGCTCGCGCTTCTTGGCCTCGAACTCCTCTGGGGTCACGATCCCCCGGTCACGGAGGTCGCCCAGCCGGTCGAGCGCGTCGGCCGCCTCCTCGCTGGACATCGCCGACGATGGTGCGGGCTCGGTCGTCGGTGCGGGCTCGGTCGTCGGCACCGGGGCCGCGGCGGCCGGCGGGGGCGGCGGCGTCCCGGCCGCGGGCGTGGCGCCCCAGCCCGGGGCGGCCGAGGCCGGGCGCTCGTCGCCGGTGATCGTCGGGCCGGAACCGGTCGCCGCGGCCCCCGGTCCCTGTGGCACGGTGCGGATCGGGGGCATGGTCGGGCGCTCGAGCTCCAGCGCGAGCTCGTGCTTCGCCTCGATCATCGCCTTCTTGAACGACTTCGCATCCTTGAGCATGCGCAGCTTCTCGATCCCCGACTCCGACGCCGTCAGGACGTCGAGGTCGCCGAACCCGAACATGCGCCCGAACAGCGACTCGGTGAGCACGGCGTCGTTGATCATCTCGAGCGACGAGTCCGAGGCGGTCTTGTTGATCACGCCCGACGAGTGGATGATCCGCCGCGACGTGATCACGAACTCCTCGTTCTGGTAGCGGATCCAGCCCCAGGCGATCACCACGATGCCGACCAGGAACAGGGCCAGCGTCACCCAGCCCAGGATGTCGAGGATGACGCTGTCGCCGGAGATCGCCAGCCGCAGGATGAGGAGCGCCACCGCCGCGATCACGGCGAGGAACGCACCTCGCGAGTTCCAGGCCATCACGAACCAGTGCTGCCGGGATCGGCGAACGATCCGCTCGCCCGATGCGAGCAGCGAATTGGTGTAGCTCATCTCCCGTTCGACCTCCCTAGGCCCGCGGATGTGCGCGGGCGTACACCTCGCGGATGCGCTCACCGGTCAGGTGCGTGTACAGCTGCGTGGTGGAGATACTGGCATGTCCGAGCAGCTCCTGGACGACGCGCAGGTCGGCGCCGCCCTCGAGCAGGTGCGTCGCGAAGGAATGACGCAGCGTGTGTGGTGACACGCGGTCGCTGAGTCCGGCGGTCGCCGCCGCAGCCTTCACGATCGCCCACGCCTGCTGCCGACCGAGGCGGCCGCCGCGCGCCGTCAGGAACAGCGGCTCGGCCGGTCCGTCCGGGCGCCCCGACCCGGCCTGCCAGACCGGGCGCGGCCAGCTCGCGTAGCGGGCCAGGCAGTCGACGGCGATCTCGCCCACCGGCACCATCCGTTCGCGGTCACCCTTGCCGATGACCCGCACCCAGGCGCCGTCGAGCGACACGTCCTCGAGGTCGAGGCCGAGCGCCTCCGACACGCGCAGTCCCGCGGCGTACAGCAGCTCGAGCAGGGCCCGGTTGCGGACGGCAACCGCCTCGGCGTCGTCCGAGCGCTGCCGGGGCTCGCTCTCGGACCCGCGTCCGGTCGCCGCTCCCTCCCCGGGCCGGCTCGGACCCGGCCCGTCACCGGGGCTCCCGCCCGCGGCATCGAGCAGCCGGATCACCTCGGCGATGGTCAGCGTCTCGGGAAGCAGCCGCGGCTGCCGGGGGAGCTCGAGGTGTGCCGCCACGTCCACCTCGATCGCCCCATCGCCATAGGCGAACCGGTAGAAGCCCCGGATCGCCGCTGCCCGACGCCGGAGGCTCGTGGGCGCCAGCCCCGGGTCGTTGGGGCGGCCCCGCCGGGCCCGCGCGGCCAGGTACCGCTGGGCGACCTCCGGCCCTGCGGCCCAGCGGGCCGTCGCGCCGCGGCTCATCGCGAAGTCGGTCAGATCGGCGCGGTAGGCACGCAGGGTGGCATCGGCAACGCCGCGCTCCACCCGCAGATAGGTCAGGTAGTCCTCGATCACCTGGTCCAGGTGCATTCCCACGCTCGGATTGTCGCCCCCTCGCCTCGCCGCCGCGACACGCGGCCGCTGCCGCGCCGCAGCACCCGGGGCTCAGGCTCGAGCTTCGGCGAGCCGCGTCCCGCGCCACGCCTCGGCGCGATCGAGCAGCTCGCGGGCGGACTCCCGGGCCGCCTGCCCGCCCGCAGCGCCGCCGATCATCTCCGCCAGCTCCGCCTCGCGGGCTTCCCGTCCGAGCCCCACGATCTCGGTCACGGTCCGTCCTCCGCGCTCCACCTTCGCGATCCGGAGATGCGCGTCGGCGTAGGCGGCGATCTGCGGGAGATGCGTCACGCACAGCACCTGGTGGTCGCGGGCCAGCACCCACAGGCTGCGACCGACCGGGTCCGCGCTCCGGCCGCCGATCCCGGTGTCGATCTCGTCGAACACGAGCGTCGGTGTCGCATCGACCGCCGCCAGCACCTGCTTGACGGCAAGCGCGACGCGCGACAGCTCGCCGCCCGAGGCGATCCGCGCGAGCGGGCGGGCCGGCTCGCCCGGGTTCGGCCGGAACGTGAACACCACCGTGTCGATGCCCGTGGCGTCGAACGCGAGCGCGTCCCCGTCCACCTCGACCGCCGGATCGTCACGCGCCGCTGGCCGGCGCCCGACCGCCACCTCGAAGGCATCCGCGGGGAACCCGAGCTCGGCGAGCACGGCCGCGACCGACCCACCGAGCCCGGCGGCCGTCTCGGCGCGCCGGGCAGACAGCACCGCCGCGGCCGCCCCCACCGCGAGCAGCAGCCGGCCATCCTCGGCGGCGCGCGCCGCCCGCTCGTCGTCGAGGCCGCGCAGCCGCTCCGCCTCCGCCGACGCGCGCTCACCGTGGGCGATCACGTCGGCCTCGTCGTCGCCGTAGCGGCGGAGCAGGCGATGGATCTCACCCAGGCGGTCCTCGAGCCGGGTCAGCGACGCCGGATCGTGATCCACCGTGTCGGCCAGCGCGCGTGCCTCACCCGCGACGTCCTCGATCTCCGCCTCGAGCCCGGCCAGCCGGTCGGCCAGCGGTGCCCATCGTTCGTCGAGCCTCGCGAGCCCGCGCAGCGCGCGCTCCGCCTCGGCCACCCGCTCGCGGGCGCCGGGGCCGTCGCCGAGCAGGGTCTCCCGCACGTCCGCCGCGCCGGACGCGATGGTCTCGGCATGTTGGGCTGCCGCCAGCTGGCCCGTGATCTCGGCCGCTTCGCCGGGCCGGAGCCGGGCCGCGGCGATCTCCGCGGCCTCGTGCTGGAGCATCTCAAGCCGGCGGACCAGCTCGCGCGGGTCGATCGCCAGCTCGGCCAGCGCGGCGCGGTTGGCGCGCCACCGCTCGACCGCGGCGGCGACCGCCGTTCGCAGCTCGCCGTGCTCGCCGAAGGCGTCGAGCAGGTCGCGCTGCCAGTCCTCGTCGAGCAGGCGCTGCTGGTCGTGCTGGCCGTGGATCTCGACCAGCGGCCCGACCGAGGCCGCCAGCCGGCCGGCGGTCACCGTCTCGTCGTCGAGGCGCGCCGTGGAGCGGCCCGAGATGCTGACCTCGCGCGTGGCGATCAGCGGCTCCGGGACGCGATCGAACAGCGCCTCCACGCGCGCGCTCTCCGCCCCGTGGCGGACCAGCGTCGTGTCGGCGCGCGCGCCAAGGGCCAGACCGAGGGCATCGATCAGCAGGCTCTTGCCCGCCCCCGTCTCGCCGGTGAGCACGTTGAAGCCCGGGACGAGCGACAGCCGCAGGCGGTCGATCAGCGCGAGGTCCGTGACCGCCAGCTCGAGCAGCCGTCCGGCGCGCCCTGGCGCGTCCTGGGTCGTC
Source organism: uncultured Chloroflexia bacterium (assembly GCA_963841545.1). GTDB lineage: Bacteria > Chloroflexota > Limnocylindria > Limnocylindrales > CSP1-4 > CAIXZV01. The sequence continues at coordinate 1,019,653 of CAWJDE010000004.1, forward strand.
ATGTCAGGAGGGCAGCAGCTCGACCTTGGTCCGCAGGAGGTCCCAGAACGGCTGGGCCCCCGCCGGCTCGACGAACCGGACCGGCCGGTCGAGCGCGCACACCTCGACCACGTCGCCCACCTCGATCCGGCGATCCTCTCGGCCGTCGATCGAGACCAGCGCCTCGTGCGCATCGAGCACGCGGCAGCGAACGACCTGGCGGGGCGACACGACCACGGACCGGATCGCCGAGAGGTAGCCGGCGATCGGGGTGACCACCAGGTTGCGGCTCTGGGGGTCGAGGATCGGGCCGCCGGCCGAGAAGGAGTAGCCCGTGGAGCCGGTGGGGCTGGCGACCACGAGGCCGTCGGCCACGAACGTGGCCAGGTGCGACTCGTCGATGGAGACCGCCATCCGGACGACGCGCGCGAGCGAGCCTCGCGCGATCACGATGTCGTTGAGCGCGGTGAACGAATCCGCGGCCGGGCGGCCCGCGGGGAGGATCGCCCCCGACAGGGCGAGCCGCTCGCGGATCGCGAACGCCCCCTCGCGCAGCTTGTCGAGCAACGGCTCGAGCTCGTGCGCCTCGCCCTTGGACAGGAACCCCACCTTCCCCAGGTTGACGCCCAGGATCGGCACGTCGGCCGCGATCGCGGCCTGCGTCGCTCGCAGGAACGTGCCGTCGCCACCGAGCACGACCAGCACGTCCGTGCCGGGCAGGTTCGCCCGCAGGCCCTCCGTGTCACCGGCGGCGGCGGCCCACTGGTCGACGCCGCGCATCCGGCACCACCCGGCCGCACGCTCGCGCAGCTCGATCGCCTGCTCGATGGTCGGGTTGTACGCGAACCCCAGCCTGGCCAGCGTCACCGGGCATCCTCCCACGCGGCCGCGACGGCTTCGTCGATCCGGTCGTCGATCTCGGCGCACGACGGCCCCGCCTGGAGATGGACCAGGAACTCCCGGTTGCCGGCCGGACCCCGGATGGGCGAGGCGATCGCCGCCCGCGCGCCGAGACCCAGCCCCGCCGCGGTGGCGGCGACCTCGCGCAGCACGCGGCGATGCACGTCCGGATCACGGACCACGCCGCCCCTGGCGTCCTGCCGGCCCGCCTCGAACTGCGGCTTGACGAGCGCCACGATCGGGCCCGCGCCGCCCCGCAGCGTCGACCGGACCGGACCGAGCACCAGCGCGAGCGAGATGAACGACACGTCGATGACCCCGAGATCCGCGGGCTCGGGCAGCGTCGTCTCGTCGAGCCGGCGAGCGTTCACGCGCTCCATCGAGACCACCCGCGGATCGCGGCGCAGGCGGTCCGCCAGCTGGCCGTAGCCCACGTCGACCGCGAAGACGCGGACGGCACCCCGCTCGAGCAGGACGTCGGTGAACCCTCCGGTCGAGGCGCCAACGTCGATCGCCACCCGCCCGGCAGGCTCGATCCCGAACGCGTCGAGGGCGGCCAGCAGCTTGTGCGCCCCCCGGCTCGCCCATCGTCGCCCGGGGTCGACCTCGAGCTCGACCTCGCGATCCACGAGGTCGCCGGACTTCACGTCGAGCCGGGCCGCATCGCCCGGTCCCACGCGCACCCGACCGGCCAGCACGAGGGCCTGGGCGCGGGCGCGCGAGTCGGCGAGCTGCCGCTCGACGAGGAGCTGGTCGAGCCGCAGGCGGCGGGTCGTCGACATGCCGCTATCGTGGCATACGCCGCTGCACTGGGGGTCATCCGATCGCCCGGGTTCATCGCCCCGGGTTCATCGCTCGGGTTCGTCGCCCGGGCGCGCCTCGGACCGTGGACCCCCCCGAGCCGGACGCCGCGGGCCGCCTGAGCCCGAAGCCGCCAGATCAGCAGCCGGCGGTCAGCGGCCGCCGGGTCAGCGGCCGCGGCGTCAGCGGCCGCCGCGTCATGGGCCGCCGCGTCAGCGGCTGCCCTCGCGGGCGATCGCGGCGCCGCCGGCGGGCACCTGGAGCCCGAGCTGGGCGATGACCTCGTCGACCTGCGAGGTCAGCCCCGGCACGTCGAGCCGGATCAGTCGCCGCAGGTCGGTCACCGATCCGTGGTCCACGAACCGGTCCCCGGGAATGCCGATCAGCCGGACCGGGATCGTCCGGTAGGCGGGGTCGGCGAGGCGGGCCTCCTCGAACGCCTCGAGCACGGCGCTGCCGAAGCCGCCGCTGACGACGCTCTCCTCGAAGGTGATCACCAGGCGCTTGCCGCGCGCCTGGTCGAGGATCAGCTGGCGATCGAGCGGCTTTGCGAACCGGGCGTTGATCACCCCGGCCGACCAGCCGCGCGCTGCGAGCGCGTCCGCCACGTCCATGACGCGTCCGGTGATGGGTCCGAACGACACGAACAGCAGGTCGGTCCCCTCCCGCAGGACCTCGCCGCGACCGATCGGCAGCAGCTCGGGCTCCCGCTCCGGAGCACCGAAGCCGGGGTCGCGGGGATAGTGGAGCGCGAACGGGTGGTCCTGGGCCAGCGCGGTCCGCAGCAGCGCGCGGAGCTCCTGCTCGTCCCTCGGGCTCGCGATGACGAGGTTGGGCAGCATCCGCTGCGCGGGGATCGTGAACATCCCCTGGTGGCTCGTGCCGTCCTCGCCCACCAGGCCCGCCCGGTCCACCGCGAGCAGGACAGGTGCGTCGTTCTGGCACACGTCGTGGACCGTCTGGTCGAACGCCCGCTGCAGGAACGTCGAGTAGAGGGCGACCACCGGTCGCATCCCGCCCAGGGCCAGGCCGGTGGCGAGGGTGACGGCATGCTGCTCGGCGATGCCGACGTCGATGAACCGGTCCGGGTACGCGGCCTGGAAGCGGGCGAGGCCGGTACCGGTCGGCATGCCCGCGGTGATCGCCACGATCCGCCGGTCGGAGGCCGCCATGTCGACCAGCTCCCGGGCGAAGAAGGCGGTGTAGTTGGGCGCCCGGCCCGTTTCGGCCGCCTGGGCCGCCGGTGGCTCGGCGGCACCCTCGCCGCTGGGTGCCGGCGTCCGCCGGTCGGCCATGACCGAGGCCGACGGCGGCGCACCGTCCTCCGCCGCCCGGCCGAGGGTCATCGCGGATCCGTCTGCGGCCGCCGACGCCATCCCGTCGCCGTTGAGCCCGCCTCTGCCCGGCAGCCGGTCGTGGGCATCGGCGGCGGGCACCGCGATCGGTGGCAGGGCCGCGCCATGGAACGACACCTGGTCGGTCTCGGCCGGTCGATAGCCCTTCCCCTTCTGCGTGCGCACGTGGACGATCACCGGGCCGTCGAGCGCCAGCGCGCGCCGGAACGTTGCCTCCAGCAGCCGCAGGTCGTGGCCCGGCATGACCCCGATGTAGGTGATCCCGAGGTCCTCGAACAGCTGGCCGGGCTGGGCGAACGAGACCACCGACTGCCGGAACCGCCGCGACAGCTCCAGCAGCCTCGGGCCGACCACGGGAACCCGCTCGGTGACCTGGTCCCAGGCGGTCTTGCCCTGGCGCCACGCGGTCGAGAGCTTGATCTCCGAGAGGTACTTGGACAGCGCGCCCACCGACGGGCTGATCGACATCTCATTGTCGTTGAGCACGATCAGGAGCTGGCTCTGGCGATGGCCGATGTCGTTGAGGGCCTCGAGCGACAGGCCCGACAGCAGGGCCGCGTCGCCGACCACGACGGCAATCCGCTCCAGGGAGTGGCGCAGGTCGCGCGCCGTGGCCAGGCCCTCGGCGATCGAGAGGCCCGTCCCGGCATGCCCGCCGTCGAACACGTCATGGGGCGACTCCGACCGTCGCGGGAAGCCGCCCACCCCGTCGATCCGGCGCAGCGTATGGAAGCGCGCCAGGCGCCCGGTGAGGAGCTTGTGCGCGTAGGCCTGGTGACCCGTGTCCCACACGATCCGGTCGCGCGGCGACTCGAGCAGGCGATGCAGGGCGAGGGTGATCTCGACGACGCCGAGCGACGAGCCGAGATGGCCGCCGGTGGTCGCGACCGTGCGGATGATCGTCTCGCGGATCTCGGCCGCGAGCTGCTCGAGCTCGGTCTCGGACAGGCCGCGGAGGTCCGCAGGCCCCTGGAGCTGGTCGAGGATCGGCACGTCGCTGGACACTCTCCGGCTCACGACGATTATTGGATACCCGATGGTAGCACGATCATCCGGACTCCCCCGCGTCGTCAGACGCGTCGTCAGACGCGTCGTCAGACGCGTCGTCGGTCGCCTCCTCGGGCCGGACGTCGACCGCCGCCAGGGTGCCACCGGGCCGCGCCATGAGCTGCTGGACGCGCAGCTCGGCCGCGCCGAGCAGCTGCTCGCATCGCCGCTGGAGCGCGACCGCCCGCTCGTACTGCGTGATCGTCGCCTCGAGCGAGAGGCCGCCGGCCTCGAGCACCGTGACGACCCGCTGGAGGTCCGCGTACGCCTCGTCGAAGTCGAGGCCGTTCACGTCGTCGGCTCTGATCGGCGCGCTGGCTTCGGTCACGGGCGGTCCTCCCGGGTGGCGGTGGTCGGCGACGGGTCTTCGTGCGGGGGCGGCGGCGGTTCGAGGCGGCGGCCCAGCCAGCCGGCGACGATCATACCGATGGTGACGCCGGCGGCCGCCAGGAGCGCGAAGATCGCCACGAACCCGACGAGCTCCATCATCGCGGCGCCGACGGTCCCGATCCACCCCGCGGTGGGTCCGTTCGCTGGGACGCTCCGGGACCGTCGCTGGTGGCGCCAAGACCGCCTCCCGCGAGGGCGACGTCGAGGCGCGTACCCGCCGGCGCATCGGAGGGCTCGTGGAGGATGGCGCCGTCGCTCGCCCGCCGGACGATCGCGTAGCCGCGCGCGAGGGTGGCCTGCGGGGCCAGGGCGCCGAGCGACGCGGCCGAGGCCGCGAGCCCCGCGTGGGCGGCCGACAGCCGCCGATCGACGAGCGGGCCGAGCCGCGCCGCCATGCGCTCGTGGCCCGAGCGCGCGGCACCCAGCCGGTCACCCAGCGCGCGGGCGGCTCGATCGAGCAGCAGGCCCGCCCGCTCCCGCGAGGTCGCCAGCTGCGCCCGGGGCTCGACGCGGTCGAGCACGCGTCGCTCCTCCGCCAGGTCCCGTGCGGCCGCCGCCAGCCGGACACCGGCCGCCGCGGACGCGCGCCGGCCACCTGCGCCGATCACCGCCCCGACCTCGGCGCGGTCAGGGACGACGAGCTCCGCCGCGGCCGATGGCGTCGGCGCCCGGACGTCGGCCGCGAAATCGGCCAGCGTCACGTCGACCTCGTGCCCGACACCACACACGACGGGCACCGGGTGCGCCACGATCGCCCGCACCACGCGCTCGTCGTTGAACGACCAGAGGTCCTCGAGCGAGCCCCCGCCACGGGCGAGGATCGTGACCTCCGGGAGGGCGAGACCGTCGCGGCCGCCGCCGCCATTCGCGGACCCGGCCTCGCCGGCGCCCCGAGTCCCGGCTTGCTGAATCCAGCGATCGAGCCGTCGGAGCGCCGCCACGATGCTGGCCGGAGCGCCGTCACCCTGCACCTGGCATGCGACCAGGACCACGCGAGCGAGCGGCCAGCGGCGGGCCAGGACGTTGCACACGTCGCGCCAGACGGCGCCCGATGGCGAGGTCACGACCGCGATCGTCCGCGGCCGGACCGGCAGCGGGCGCTTGCGTGCGGCATCGAACAGGCCCTCGGTGCTGAGCCTGGCCTTGAGCTGCTCGAACCGGATGGCGAGATCGCCGAACCCCGATGGCTGCAGCGCATCGACGTACAGCTGGAGCGCCCCCTGCGGCTCGAACAGGTCGATCCGGCCGTGGGCCACGACCGCGAGCCCGGTCTGCGGCTCGAACGGCGACCGGGCGCGATCGTCACGGAACCACACGCACTGGAGCTGGGCGCGGGCGTCCTTGAGCGTGAAGTACGCGTGGCCGGCCGCCGACACGGTGACCCGTCCGATCTCGCCCTCGACCCAGACGTCGCGCAGCCCTTCGTCGGCCCGCACCCGCTCGCGGATCGCCCGGCTGACCTCGGACACGCTCCGGACGCGCAGCCCGAACGTGCCCGGCGGTGCGGGCCGGTGACGCTCCCGCTCGTCGGGGCCGTCGGCAGCGGCGTCCCAGGCCGGCAGCCATCGATCGCGGCGCTCCGGGCCGTGGCTCACGCCGGCGACCCGGGCTCAAGGGCACGCATCCCCGGATGGTAGCGAGGCAGCGGTGGCGAGGTCACCCGGGCGGCAACCGTGGCCTGGTTGCGTGCGCGGTCCCCCGTCCGAGCCTCAGCCGGTGAGGTCGCGTGGATCCGGCCGACTCGGCAGCCGCCCCGTGCGCCACGGTGGATCAGACGCGGGTCTGGTACTCGCCCGTGCGGGTGTCGATGCGCAGGGTGTCGCCGGCGTTGACGAACAGCGGCACGGTGACCACGAGACCGGTCTCCATCGTGGCGTTCTTGCGCGCCCCCTGGGCCGTGTCGCCGGCGAACCCGGGCTCGGTCTCCGCGACGAGGAGGTCCACGGTGACCGGGAGCTCCACGCCCAGCGTCTCGCCCTGGTAGCTGGTGCGGTCCACCATCATCCCGTCCTTGAGGAAGCCGACGGCGTCGTCGAGCTGGTCGGCGCGCAGGCTGAACTGCTCGTACGACTCGGTCTCCATGAAGTGGAAGTCGTCGCCGTCGCGGTAGAGGAACTGGACCGGGCGCTTGTCGAGCTGGGCCCGCGGCCAGCGATCGCCCGCCTGGAACGACTTCTCGACCGTGCTGCCCTTCTTGACGTTGCGCAGCTTGATCCGCACCTGGGCGGAACCGCGGCCCATCTTGATGTGGTGGTAGTCGAGGATCTGCCACAGGTCGCCGTCAAGCTCGATGACGACGCCCTTGCGCAGCTCGCCGGTGCTGATCATGGATGTGCTCCGGTGTTCGCGTGGCGCGGTCGCGAGGCGTGCGGACTCCCGCGCGAGGGTCGGTCGGGTGCCCCCGGATGCTATCAGAGGCGGCCGGGGCGGCCGGGGCGGCCGAGGGGGCGGAGTGGGCGGCCGAGGTGGCGGCCCACGATCCGAGGCCCGAGGCTCGGCCGGAGGCGCCGGCGCGCGGGGCCGGTCACCGACGCGCCTGGTGGGTGTTTGCGGGGTCGCTCGCGCCGCCGATCAGACGGGCAGCACCAGCACCTCGCGCGGGAACGACGTCAGGCGCTCCACGAGCCGGCGCCCGGCGTCCAGGTGGACGAGGTCCTCGATCCGGACGCCGGTCTCGCCGTCCAGGTACACGCCGGGCTCCACGGAGAACACGGTCGGGCTGGGGAGCGGCTCGCTGGCCGCCCGGCGGGAAAGGCCCGGCGCCTCGTGGGTGGCGAGGCCGATGCCATGGCCGGTGCCGTGGCCGAAGTGCGCGCCATGTCCGGCGGCCTCGATCACCGCCCGGGCGGCGGCGTCGGCCGCGAGCCCCGAGATCAGCGGTGACCCGTCGGTTGCGGCCTGCTCCACGGAGGCACCGATCGCGTCGATCGATGCCTGCTGCGCCTCGGCGACAAGCCGGTACAGGTCGAGGTCGCGGACGGACGGCTCACCGACGAACAGTGTCCGCGTCATGTCGCTGCGGTACCCCTCCACCTGGGCCCCGAAGTCGAACAGGAGCACCGCCCCGGCGAGGACCGGCCGGTCGCCCGGCGATCCGTGCGGCAGCGCGGCCTCAGGTCCGGCCAGGCAGGCGACGTCGAACGCCAGCGCCTCGGCCCCGCCCGTCCGGATGAGCCACTCCAGCCTGAGCGCCAGGTCCCGCTCGGTCACCCCGGGGCGGATCTCCGGGAGCAGGGTCGCCAGCGAGCGATCGGCGACCGCGCACGCGGCGGCGATCCGTTCGATCTCGCCCGGGGTCTTGACGGCCCGCAACGGCTCGACCCAACCCTCGATCGGCACCAGCTCGACGTCGGGTGCAGCCTCCGCCAGGCGCCCCCACAACGCATGCGACACCCCGGCCGCCTCGACCGCCACCCGGCGCGCGCCGAGCCGGGCGAGGAGCGCCGCCCATACGGCGGGCAGCTCATAGCCGATCTCCTCGATCGAGGCGTCCGGCGCCTCCCGACGAGCCTGGAGCGTGTACCGGGAATCGGCGAGCACGACGACCTCGTCGGCGCCGATCAGGAACTGTCCGGAGTGCCCGGCGACCTTCTCCTCGCCGTCCGCGAGGGCGAGGCCCGTGAGCCAGCGCACGTGCTCCGGCCGGACACCGAAGTACCCGTCGACGCCTTCCGACGCCATCCGCTCCCTGAGGCGCTCGAGACGGACTGGTCGTGCAGCCCGGTCCTCCTCGGCCCAGCGACCACGGGTGACCGCGTCCGGGGGCGGCGCGAAGTCGGCGGGCAGCGGACCGCCGGACGGACCGGCGACGCGCGCGGTCACCTCAGCCACCGCCGCCGTACTTCGCGACGTTCTTCTCGTGCTCCGCCTTCGTCTTGGCGAACGCGCTCGAGCCGGATCCATCGCCCTTCGCGATGAAGAACAGGTAACCGGTCCTGGTGTTCGGCTGGAGCGCAGCATCGATCGAAGCGAGCGAGGGCGAGCAGATCGGTCCGGGCGGCAGGCCCTTGCTCGTGTACGTGTTGTAGCCGGCGAGATCGTCGGGCAGCGGCACGGGCAGCTGCTGCTCCAGCTTGTCCCAGAACACGTACGTCGGCCATTTCGCGAAGCCCAGCGCATCGAGCTGGAGCGTGTCGTTGGTGTAGAAGATGGTCGGGTCGGACTGGAGCAGGCCCGTGGGCCATTTCTTCGGATTGAGGCGGTTCTGGTAGACCCCGGCGATCAGCGGCCGCTCCTCGTCGAGGACGGCCTCCCGCTCGACGATCGAGGCCAGGGTCAGGATCTGGTGAAACGTCAACCCGCGCGCGTCGGGGACGGCCAGGCGATCCGCGCCGACGCGATCGTAGAAGGCGTTCAGCATCATCCGGACCAGGTCGTCCGCGGTCGTCGCCTGGTCGTCGCCCACCCGCAGGTCGTAGGTCGCCGGGTACAGGAACCCCTCCAGCGAGGCGCCCTTCGGGAGCACCGCCACGTCGAGGAGCCAGGGGTAGTCACCCAGCAGTGCGTCGGTCGGGTGCATCGCGAGCTGGTAGAAGGCCTTCGCGTCGACGGACGTGCCGGACACCGTCTGGAGCTTGGCGGCCATCTGCTCGATCCGCAGGCCCTCACGGAACGTGACCGCGACCGTGTGCACCACGATCCGGTTGTTGACCAGCCCGTCGACGACCTGCGCGGGCGTGAGGTTGAGCGCGAGCGAGAACCGGCCGGCGTTGAGCTTCGGCGTCAGGTCGTCGATGCGGGCCTGGTACAGGAACGCTCGCTGGCTCCGGATGATCCCGGCCTCCTCCAGCCGAGGGGCGAGGGTGGCCGGCGTGTCGCCCGGGTCGACCACGAACGCCACCTCGGACGGATCGCTGCCCGCGGGGTCCGTCAGCGCCGAGCCCAGGTCCTCGCGTACGAGGTCGGACACGAACGAGATCTGCATCATCCCGGGGTTGTCCCACGCCCAGGGCACGATCGCCGCCCGCGCCAGGGGCCGCGCGACCGTGGCGAGCACGACCAGCACCGCAGCAGCCAGCACCACGAGGAACACGGCGAACCGCAGCACGCCCAGGACACCGCCCTGCCGCTCGCCGTAATCCGCGTAGCGCCGCTGATCGCCCGGCCCGCGTCCGTAGCGGCCCGTCCTGCGGTAGGCCTCGGCGCGGCGCGCACGGGCCGGGGTCACCATGGCGGGTCGCGGCGCGACCGGATCGCTGCCCGGCAGGTCGTCACGCGGCCCGCGGCCGCCGCGGACGCTCACCGGCGATGCACCCCGGGCCGGCGCACGGTCGGCGGCTCGGGCGGGGTGGCCGCGGCCGACGGCCTCCGGGCATCGAGCTCGTCCTGGAGGATCACCGCTGCGGCCTCCCGATCGATCCGGGCGCGAAACGCGTTGCGCTGGGTCCGCGAGGGCGGCCCGCCCGAGCGCCCGCGGGGCATTCGCCCCAGGCGCTGCTCAGCCTCGAAGGAGGACAGGCGTTCGTCGCGCAGCGAGACCGGGAGCTCGAGACGTGCAGCGACGGCGGCCGCCCACGCCCGGGCGGCCATCGCCATCGACCCCTCGTCGCCACCGGCCTCGATCGGGAGCCCGACGACGAGCTCGGCGACGTCCTGCTCACGGCACACGCGGCCGATCGCCTCCGCGTCCGCCAGGAGGTCGCGCCCGCGGCCGACCGTCGCCAGTGGTCGCGCGATCCCGATCCCGGCGTCCGCCACCGCCAGGCCGATGCGGCGCGTGCCGAGGTCGATGCCCAGGATCCGGCTCATCCGCCGGATGGTACCGGCTGACTCCCGGCGGCGCCCCCTGAGGGCCTGTCCGAGGGCGTCTCCGTGGCGGGCGATGACGACGGGACAGCGTCGACCGGCGCCGTCACGGTCATCGTCACTCGCTGATCGAGCGACGGCACCGCGTGCACCCAGCCCGGCCACAGCTCGATGCCGACGTCGCCGTACGGCGCGAGCCTGGCCCGCGCCTCGGCCTCGGGGAGCCCGAGCACCGCCTGCTCGAGCGCGGCGGCGTCGACGGGACGCAGCTGCCGGGCGGATCCGGTGACCGGGAAGGTGACCACGCCCGCCACCACCGACCCGTCGCCGACCTCGACGCTGGTCGAGCCCTCGACGAGCTGGTACCCGCTGGTCACCTGGTCTGCCAGCCGCTCGCGGGCGATCGTGGTGACCGGTGCGGGGTCGACGGCGAGGACGGTTCCCTGCGCCGTCATGCGCAGCGTGAACGTGTCGACCTCCTGGCCGACCAGGGTGGTCGGGTCGACGGACGGCACGGGGTCGCCCAGCACGGCCGTGTCCGGGAAGGCGGTCATGCCCGGCGGCACCCGCGAGGGGTTCTCGAGCTCGGTCGCGAACTGTGCCTCGATGTCCTTGGTCAGCTGCTCGACCGCGGCGTCGACGTCGGCCTGTCCGATCCGCATGAACACGTCGCGCCGCCCCCCGCTCGTGGCCGACGCGTTGCCGACGCTGATGACGATCCGGTTGTACCTGGCGGGAACGACGTCGATGGCCCCCGCGTCGACGTTGCCCGCCGGCCCGGGATCCACCGCCGTCACGGACACCTCGCTGGTCTGGCACTTGACCTTCACGTTCGGGGGCGTCCCGCTCAGCGATGCCACCGGCAGGAACACCTGCTCGTCGGTGGTGAAGCCGATGCCGGCCGATGTCTTGACCACGGTCCCGGCCGGGATCGTGTAGGCGGCCGTCACGTCGCAGTTGGTCCAGCGGACGCCGCCCGTCGCCGCCGTCCGCTCCACGCGCTTGTCGGTGGCCGGAAACTCGCCCTCCGACTCCACCGGGATGGTCAGCGTCCGCGCCGGGACGACGCCCTCGGTGGCATCGGCCCCGGTGACGTCCGGATCGGCCCGCACCGTGAACGAGATCGGGCCGACGGCCTCGATGTGCGGCGTGATCGTGATGACCGCCGACGGCAGCAGCAGGTAGCCCGCGGCGGCCACGGCACCACCGGCGATCAGGACCAGGACGACGGCCAGGACCACGCCTCGGCCCGGGCGACGGCGGCGCGCCTGAGCGACGTGTGGCTCGCCCCCGGCCCGCTCGAGCGTGGTGGCACCGGCGCCTCCCGCATCGGGCGCGGGCCGGGCCGCGTCGGAGCCGGCCGTCCGGCGCGCTCCGGGGGTGCGTGCCGCGGGGGTGCGTGCCCGGCCGGTCGGCGCCGCGCCCGTCGAACCCGCGGCCGCCCCGCTCGCGGTCGCCGCGGTCATCGCCTCGAGGGCCGCACCACCCTGCTCGAGCGCGTCCTCGTACTCCCCCACCGACCCGAACACCGGGAGCCCGGCCGAGGCCGCGAGCGCCCGTGCCGAGGCGTCGGGAGCGATGATGTCCAGGCGGCGGCCGTTGTCCATCGCCTCGCGGGCGAGCAGCCGGAAGTTGATCCGCGACGTCGCCACCCGCGAGCCGAACGGGAGGACCAGGCCGACGCGCTTCTCCGCCGCCCCACGGATGCGCGACGCGGCCGAGGTGATCTCGTCCTCGACGTCGAGGTAGACGATCGTGGCCATGCGGGGCCGAGCCTACCCCGCCCGGCCGGGCCGCGCCGGGTCCGTCAGCGGCGACGCGGCGAGGCACGGGGCACGCCCGGATCGAGGACCCTCCACCGATCAGACCTTCATCGCGCGCAGCACGCGGCGCAGGGCCGCGTCGAGCGGATCCTCCGTCGTGTGCAGCTCGATCGCCTGGTAGGCCAGGCCCAGCGGGGTGACGTCCTGCTGATCGACCAGCAGCTCCGTGGCGTCCGTGATCGCCTCCACCTGGTCCGGTGACATGATCGAGACCTCGGGCGGGCGGGCAAACGACAGCCGCTTCCAGAATCGCTCCGATGCGATCGCCTCCCGGATCTCCGGCAGCCGCGAGCCACCGCCGCACAGGTAGATCCGCGCCGGCAGCATCTCGCCCGCGGCCAGCTCCTCCATCACCAGCTCGACGCCCGCCGCCCAGACCGCGACGTCGTCGTGGATGATCCCGGCGATCTCCGTGCGCTCCGGGATGTCGAGACCCCGCGCGTAGTCAACCTTGAGCGCCTCGGCGCGGGGGAACGGCAGGTCGAGCCGGTCCGCGATCGACTTGGTGAAGGCGCGCCCACCGAGGGCGAACATCCGCGTGCCCTCGATCCCACCCTGCCGCACCAGCGCCACGTCGGTCGTGCCACCGCCGACGTCGATGAACAGCGCGCCTGCCTGGCGCACCTGCTCGGCACCCAGCACGCGCGCCACCGCGTATGGCTCCGCCACCACCTCGAGCAGCTCGAGGTCGAGCTGGCTGGCCACGGACTGGAGCGCTCCCAGGTGCACCAGCGGCGCGAAGGCGTTGAAGATCGCGATCTTGACGTGGCGCCCCTGGAAGCCGACGGGGTTGGTCAGCGCATAGCCGTCGATCGAGGCACCCACGATGGCGCTGTGCACGAGCCGGACGTCGACGTGCGGGAGGCCCGTCTCCCAGGTGATCGACCGCTCGGCCTCGCGGATGGCCTCGTGCTGGACGCTGTCGATGAGCTTCACGAGCTCGGCGTCGGTGATCGCCAGGTCGGGCTTCCGGCGCTCCTGGGTCAGCGTGGTCGTGAAGCCCTTGACCAGCTCGCCGGCGATCCCGATCACGACCTGGGTGGGCCGGAAGCCGGCCATCTCCTCGGCCTCCTGGAGCGCGACCGAGCAGTTGTCGACCACCGCCGCGATGTCGGCGACCGTGCCCGACTGCATGTGCGACAGGCCCTGGCGCTTGCGGCCTGCACCCCGGACGGTTCCGTGCCCCTGGTCGTCGATCTCGAACACCAGCGCCTTGGCGTACTCGGTGCCGATGTCGAGCGCGGTGCAGGCGGCGGGCACCGGCTCCTCGTCCCGGGCCCACAGCCGGCGCAGGAATGCCATCAGGCCGCCCCGACCGGTCGGCCGGCCGGGCGCGTCACGCGTCGCCGGCCAGGGCGGAGACCCCGGCGCGCACGGCCGCGATCGCCTCCCCGAGCCCCTCCCGGCGCGTGCCCCTGCCCTGGGCCATCTGGGGTCGTCCGCCTCCGCGTCCGTCGATCGCGCGCACCGCCCGCTGGACGAGCGGTCCGGCCGCGATGCCACGCGCGACGAGATCGTCGCTCACCGTCACGAACAGCTGCGGCTCCTCGGCGTCGAGCCCGAGCGCGATGACGCCGCTGGGGAACGCGCCCCGCACGTCCCTGGCGAACCCCTTGAGCGCGTCGACGGACTCCAGATCGCCGGCCCAGCCCACGAACCGGACACCCGGGGCGACCTCGGCAGCTCGGGCCGCCAGGTCGCCCGGTCGGGGCCGGCTGTCCGCGGCCCCGCTTCGCAGCCGGCGTCTCGCTTCCCGGAGCTCGTCCTGGAGGGCGACGATGCGCTCCTCGAGCGCTTCCGGGTTGCGGGCACCGGCCGCGATGGCCGCCCGTTCCAGCGCACCGAACCGCTCGGCCATCAGCCGGTCGGCGACCGCCCCGGTCACGGCCTCGATCCGGCGCATGCCGGACCCGATCGACCGCTCGCCGGTGATCACGAAGTTGCCGACCTGGCCGCTGGCCCGGCAGTGCGTGCCGCCGCACAGCTCGTGGCTGTAGCCGTCGACCCGGATCGTGCGCACCTGGTCGCCGTACTTCTCGTCGAAGAAGGCGTCAGCGCCGGCCGCCTGTGCGTCGGCCATCGTCATCCACTCGATCGACACGGGGCGGTCCTCGCGGACGACCCGCCGGACCTCCGCCTCGATCGCCTGGCGCTCGTCTTCGGTCAGCGCGCGATCGAACGGGAAGTCGAAGCGCAGGTACTCGGGATGCACCAGGGAGCCGGCCTGCCGCGCCCGGTCCCCGACCACGTTGCGCAGCGCCCGGTGCAGGAGGTGCGTCCCCGTGTGGTTGCGCATCGTGTCGGCGCGCCGGTCGGCGTCGACCTCCGCGCGGACGAGATCGCCGACGCGCACCGAGCCGTGCAGCAGACCGCGATGGACGGTCAGGCCCGCGGTCTGGGTGCCGGCCACGCGCTGGACGTCGTCGACGTCGAACAGCGCCACCCCGTCGGCGCGCCGGATGACGCCGATGTCCGCGACCTGTCCGCCGCTCTCGGCGTAGAACGGCGTGCGGTCGAGGACGAGCTCGGCCCGCGCCGCCGCCTCGGCCCGCAGCTCGATCTCCGGCACCGCCTCGAGCGTCTCGTACTCGATCCCGTCGCGCAGGATCGCGACCACCCGCGCCTCGGCCGCCGTGCCGTCGTAGCCCACGAACTCGGTGGGCCCGGTCCTCGCGAGCAGGGCGTTGTACAGGGAGGCGAGCTCCGCGGTCCTCGCCAGCTCGGCCCTGGTCCCGCTCCGGCTCCGCTCCCGCTGCTCGGCCAGCGCGTCCTCGAAGCCCGCGAGGTCGGTGCGAACGCCGTACTCCGCCGCGAGCTCGATCGTGAGGTCGATCGGAAAGCCGTAGGTGTCGTGGAGACGGAAGGCGACGTCGCCGGCCAGGACCGGCGCATCGGGCGGGAGGGTGTCGGCCTGCCTTCCGACCACGCGCTCCGCCGAGGTCAGCGGGATGAGCGCCTCCTCGAGCAGGCCCGTGCCGGCTTCGAGGGTGCGGTTGAACTGCCGCTCCTCGCGGGCGATCGCGCCCAGGATCGCGTCCCGTTGCACGGCGAGGTGAGGGTAGGCATCGGACATCGTCTCGATCACGACGTTCGCCGTCTCGCCCAGGAACGGCTCGGTCCGGCCCAGCAGGCGCCCGTGACGGACCGCGCGTCGAAGGATCCGGCGCAGGACGTACCCACGGCCCTCGTTCGATGGCAGAACGCCGTCGGCGACGAGGAAGGTCACGGCCCGGCTGTGATCCGCGATCACCTGGTAGCTGAAGCGCTCCTGCTCGAAGCCTTCCGGGTCGTGGCCGAGCAGCTCGCGCATCCGGGCGTGGATCGGCGCAAACAGGTCCGTGTCGTAGTTGCTGGCCACCCCCTGGACCACCGACGCGATGCGCTCGAGCCCCATGCCGGTGTCCACGCCCGGTGCCGGGAGCGGCGTCAGGCTGCGATCCGGGTGGAGCTCGAACTCCATGAACACGAGGTTCCAGACCTCGAGCCAGCGCGGGCAGTGCTCGGAATGGTCCGGGACGCATTCCGGTCCCTCGGACAGGTGCGCACCGCGGTCGTAGTGGAGCTCGGAGCACGGGCCGGACGGACCGATGTCGGCCATCCGCCACCAGTTCTTCTCGTCGCCGGCCGGGAAGTCGCCCCAGCGGACGAGGCGCTCCGGGGGCAGCCCGATCTCGTCCTGCCACACGGCGTGCGCGACGTCGTCGGTCGAGTAGACGGTCGCCGCCAGGCGCTCGGACGGGATCCCGAGGTCCCGGGTCAGGAACTGCCAGGCCCAGTGGATCGCCTCGCGCTTGAAGTAGTCGCCGAAGCTCCAGTTGCCCAGCATCTCGAACAGGGTGTGATGCCGGGGCGTGCGGCCGACCTCCTCGAAGTCGTTGTGCTTGCCGGCCACTCGCAGGACCCGCTGGTAGTCGACCGCCCGTACGTAGTCCCGCTTCTCGGCCCCGGTGAGCGCGTCCTTGAACTGGACCATCCCGGAGTTCGTGAACAGGAGCGTCTGGTCGCCGGCCGGGACGAGGCTGGCGCTGGGCACGACGGTGTGCCCGCGCTCGGCGAAGAACTCGATGAACCGCGCCCGGATCTCGGCGCCTGACAGGTACGGGATCGACGGGTCGGATGAGGTGGGGCTGGCCATCGCGGCAATGGTAGCGAACGAGGGGTTGCCAACAGTGGGCATCGCGAGGTCGCGCCGGCCGTCCGGGTCGCCGCGGACCGCGCTGGGGTCGTGGCGGGCGGGATGGACGGCGGAGTCATCCGTCTCGGGCGCGGGATCGCTGGCCAGCCCCACGGGTCCACCGCGGGGTCGTCGGTCGACCGCGGGGTCGTCGGTCGACCGCGGGGTCGTCGGTCCACCGCGGGGGCCGCATCCTCGGCACGGCAGGACGGGGCCGATGGCGGTCGCGCCGGCCCGGTGCCGGCGCCTCGCGACGCGGCTACCGGGACTCGCGGTCGCGCTGGCGTGGCGCCCGGCGACGCAGCAGCGAGCCTCCCGCGAGGGCGGCGCCCACCAGGGCCCCCACGATCACGCCGCCCAGGAACCGGCGAGAACGCTGCGTGTCCCCGCCGAGCAGCTCCGCGAGGTCGCCGAGCGCCCCCAGCGGGCGCGGGCCGGCGCCACGCGCCGCGACGTCCGGATCGGATCGACGATCGCCGGCCATGCTCACCTGGGCCTGGTGGACTGGGGCCCCAGCGTGGCCAGGATCGCCACGATCCCGATCCCCAGCCAGGCGACGATCGAGGCCGGGATCAGCGCGAAGTCGCCGATCGCCGGGAGATCGATGCCCAGGCGGTTGCCGACCGTCGCCCCCGCCCAGGCGCCGAGCGCGGCCGCAAGGTAGGTCAGCGGCAGACGGCCACCGGCGTCGCCTCGGACGAGCACGTAGATCGCGGTGTGGACGAGCCCCACGAGCAGCGCGAGCGGGAGCGCGGGTCCGATGGTCACGGGCGCCCGGCGCTCGACGCGGCCACGACCTCGCGAGCTGCCGGCGCCGCACCGGGAGGGCTCGCGATCCGGCCGCCACCGAGACAGGTGTCGCCGTCGTACAGCACGCACGCCTGGCCGGGCGCGATCGCCCACACCGGTCGATCGGTCTCGATCCGCCATCGCCCGCCGCGGGCCGGCTCGCCGGGGCCGCCCGGGTGGACCGTCGCCTCGACCAGCGGCGCCCGGTGGCGGATCCGGACCCGTGCCCGGAAGGGGCGCCAGCGCCCACCCGGCTTGCGTCCCGCGGGCGGCTCGCCCGCGATGAACGTCGCGTCCTCGAGCGGGATCTCGCGGGTCTCGAGGTCCTCGCGCCGTCCGAGCACGATCGCGTTCGTGCCCGGATCGATCAGCGACACGAACCGCGGCTCGCCCAGCGCGATGCCCAGCCCCTTGCGCTGGCCGATCGTGAACCCGGCCGCACCGCCGTGCTCGCCCACCTGCGCGCCGTCGGCATCGAGCACCGGCCCGGGTCGGGGGACCCAGCCGCCCCGGGAGCGAAGCTCGGCGCGGTAGTCGCCACCCGGGACGAAGCAGATCTCCTGGCTCTCGGGCTTGTCCGCCGTCACCAGGCCCAGGCCGCGGGCCATCCCGCGGACCTCGGGCTTGGTGAGGTCACCGAGCGGGAAGCGGCTGTGCCACAGCTGGTCCTGGCGCAGGCCGTACAGGAAGTAGGTCTGATCCTTGTCGCCGTCGGCCGCCCGGACGAGGCTGACCCGCGGCCCGTCGGGCGTGGCGGCCTCGACCCGCCGCGCGTAGTGGCCGGTCGCGACCGCCTCGCACCCGTACAGCTGGCGCGCTCGACCGAGCAGGGCACCGAACTTGACGTAGGTGTTGCAGTCGACGCACGGGCTCGGCGTCCGCCCGCCGAGGTAGGCGGCCACGAACGGATCGATGACCCCGGCCGCGAACTCGCGCTCGAGGTTCATGACGTAGAACGGGATGCCCAGGCGAGCGGCCACCCGGCGGGCGTCGTCGGCGGCATCGGCCGAGCAGCAGCTCCGGCCGAACTCGGAGTAGCTGTCCGCGACGTCGTGGAGGCGCATCCAGACGCCCACGACCTCATGCCCCTGCTCGTGCAGCAGGGCGGCCGCGACCGAGCTGTCGACGCCACCCGACATGGCGACGAGGATCCGGCTCACGGGACGATGACCGGACACGGGACGATGACCGGACACGGGACGCGACGACCGCTCATGGCCCCGATTGTACGGCCGCGCGCCGGCGGTCCCGGCGACGGCGCCGGCCATCGGCCCGTGCGACCGTTTCCCGAACGGACGCGCCCGGCGGACCAGCGACGCGCATCCGGCCCGGACCGGTCGCGGCGGACGACCTCAGCCGACCGGGACGTGGCCCGGGTCGGCAACCGCGCCCGCGGTCGACCGGAGCCGCCGGATCACGTCCGCGGTCACGCCAACCGCCGTGTCGACCTCGGCCTCGGTCGTCGTGCGCCCGAGGCTGAGCCGGATCGCGCCCCGGGCCTCTTCCGGTGGGTAGCCCATCGCGGCCAGCACGTGGCTGACCTCCGACGACCCGCTGGTGCACGCCGATCCGGTCGAGGTGGCGATCTCCTCGAGGTCGAGCGCGAGCGTGATCGACGATCCCTCGACACCGGGGACGATCACCGACGCGATGTTGGGCAGCCGCTCGACCGGGTGGCCGGTGGGCTCGACGCCCTCGATGGCGGACAGCGCGCCCAGCAGCCGGTCGCGGCGGGCGCGCACCGACGGGACGATGGCGTCGCGCTCGGTGGCCCGCAGCTCGAACGCAACGGCCATGCCGACGACGCCCGCGACGTTCTCCGTCCCCGCCCGCCGGTGCCGCTCCTGCGATCCGCCGTGCTGCTGCGCGAGGATGTGCGTACCGCGCCGGATCCACAGGGCTCCGGTGCCCTTGGGCCCTTCGAGCTTGTGCGCAGCCAGCGTGACCAGGTCGGCGCCCAGCGCCTCGACGTCGAGCGCCAGCCACGCTGCCGCCTGGACGGCATCCACGTGGAACAGGAGGCCACGCCGAGCCCGGACCACCTCGGCGATGTCGGTGATGGGCTCGATCGTGCCCACCTCGTTGTTGGCCAGCATCACCGAGACCAGGATGGTGCGGTCGGTGATCGCGTGATCGACGTCGTCCGGGTCGACCCGTCCGTAGCGGTCCACGGGCACCTGGACGACCTCGAACCCGAACTTCTCGAGGTGGGCGAGCGCGTGGCCCACGGCGTGGTGCTCGATCGGGGTCGTCACGATCCGGTGGCCCTTCGCACGCCCGGCCCACGCCGCACCCTTGAGCGCGAGGTTGTTGGCCTCGGTGCCGCCACTCGTGAACACGATCTCGCGGGCGCTGCCGCCGATCGCGGTCGCGAGCCGGTCGTGGGCATCGTCGAGCGCCTCGCGGGCCTGGCGGCCGAACGCGTGCACGGACGACGGGTTGCCGAAGATCCCGTCGAGGAACGGCAGCATCGCCTCGCGGACCTCGGGGCGGAGCGGGGTCGTCGCGGCGTGGTCGAGGTAGATCGGCATCGCCCGCGATTGTAGTCCCGGCCCGGTCGCGGTCTGCCCGAGCGGTCTGCCCGAGCGGTCTGCCCGAGCGGGTCCCGGCACCGGCGCCGCCGGGGCGGGCGCGGTCCCGCACGCCGTACGCCATCGAGCCGCGCCAGCCGGCGGCCGATCATCGTGATCGTCTCCTTCATCACCGGGGACGGACAACGTCATCGAGCCGTTGGCACCGACAACGTCATTGAGCATCGAGTGGCCGCCACCGGTGCCTTGACCGGGCGGCGGAGAATCACCCCGTGGACATCGGCACGGTGCTGCTGGTGGCGGTCGCGGGAGCCATCGTCCTGGTCGCGCTCCGCTCGTCGGGCAACGCGACCGAGCTGATGAGCGGCCTGTTCGCGCCGCCGCGGCTGGGCTGGCCGTCCGGTGTCCAGGAGGACGACGACGCGCTCTGGTCGTGGGACCCCGGCGCACGAGGCGATGCGAGCGACGATGCTGTGCCGCGTATCGCCGAGGCGCCCTCGGCGCGTCGCCTCGTCGCGGGACATCCCCGGCTGCGGCGCGGCCACTGACCCTTCGCGGGCCGCGCCCCGGCGCATCAGGCGTCGTGACCCGCGCGGGAGCGCCCGGATCGGACGATGGTCTCCGCGCGGTCGCGCGAGCCGTCAGCCCTCGCCCGCCTCCGCCTTCGCCCGCTCGTACGCGCGACCCCGCTCGCGCTCCCGGTCGTGCCTGGCCAGCAGCCGCTTGCGGAGCCGGATGGCCGACGGCGTCACCTCGACCAGCTCGTCGGTGGCGATGAACTCGATCGCGCTCTCGAGGGTCAGCGGCCGCGGCGGGGTGAGGCGGAGCGCCTCGTCGTGGGCGTGGGTCCGGATGTTGGTGAGCTTCTTCTCCTTGGTCGGGTTGACGTCCATGTCGCCCGACCGGGCGTTCTCGCCAACGATCATGCCTTCGTAGACCTCGACCCCGGCGCCGATGAACAGCTCCGAGCGGTCCTGGAGGTTGAACAGCGCGTAGGCGTTGGAGGTCCCTGACCGGTCGCTGACCAGGACGCCGCTGGTCCGGTGGGTGACCTCGCCCGCCCAGGGTCCGTAGCCCTCGCCGATCTGGTGCAGGAGCGCGGTGCCGCGGGTGTCGGTGAGCAGCTGGCCGCGGTACCCGATGAGGCCCCGAACGGGGAGCACGAACTCCATCCGGACGCGGCCGTCGGCGTCGGTGGTCATCTGCTCCAGGCGGCCCTTGCGGCCGGCCAGCGCCTGCTGCACCTCCCCGATGAACTCGGGTGGGATGTCGATCGTGATCCGCTCGTACGGCTCGTGGATCGCACCGCCGACCGTGTGCAGGATCACCTCCGGCCGGCTCGCCGTGACCTCGTACCCCTCGCGGCGCATCTGCTCGATCAGGACCGCGAGCTGGAGCTCGCCGCGGCCGCGGACCTCGAACGTGTCGCCCGACTCGGTCGGGCGGACCTCGATCGAGACGTTGCCCAGGACCTCGCGCTCGAGCCTCGCCCGGATCTGGCGCGAGGTGACGAACCGGCCGTCCCGGCCGCTCAGGGGCGAGGTGTTGACGCCGAACGTCATGCGCAGCGTGGGTGCGTCGACGTCGAGCCGAGGGAGCGGGCGCGGATCGGCGGGATCGGTGATCGTGTCACCGATGGTGACCTCGGGCAGGCCGGCGACCGAGACGATCTCACCCGGTCCCGCCTCGGCGATGTCGATGCGGTCCATGCCCCGAGCCGTCTGGAGGCTGGTCACGCCGCCCGCGAGGGTGATCGTCCGGCCGGGCTCGATCTCGCCCGCCGTGTCGTCCGCCGCGTCCCTGACGACCGCGATCCGCTGGCCCATCCGGATCGTGCCGTTGCGGATCCGGCCGACCGCCATGCGGCCGACGTAGTCATTCGCGGTCAGGTTGGTGACCAGCAGCTGGAGGGGGTGCCCGGGCTCGAACTCCGGTGCCGGCGTGACCCGGACCAGGATGTCGAGCAGCGGCCGGAGGTCGGTGCCCGGCGTCGCGGGGTCGAGGCTGGCCGTCCCCGCCTTGGCGTTCGTGTACACGATCGGGAACTCGATCTGGTGCTCGTCGGCGCCGAGGTCCATGAACAGCTCGTAGACCTCGTCGAGCACCTCGCCCGGCCGCGCATCGCCGCGATCGATCTTGTTGATCGCGACCACCACCGGGAGCCGGCGCGCCATGGCCTTCTGGAGGACGTAGCGGGTCTGCGGCAGCGGGCCCTCCGCCGCGTCGACCAGGAGCAGCACGCTGTCGACCATCAGCAGGCTCCGCTCCACCTCGCCACCGAAGTCGGCATGGCCGGGCGTGTCCACGATGTTCAGCCGGACGCCGCCCACCTCGATCGTGGTCTGCTTGGCCAGGATCGTGATCCCCTTCTCGCGCTCGAGGTCCATCGAGTCCATGACCCGGTCGACGAGCGCCTGGTTCTCGCGGAACACCCCGGTCTGGCGGAGCATCGCGTCGACGAGCGTGGTCTTGCCGTGGTCGACATGGGCGACGATGGCGACGTTGCGCAGGTCGTGGCGGATGCTCGGCTCCCCGGCCGGCGCCCGTTGGGCGGTCGGACCGGTGGGCACGGCGGGGCCGGGTCGTTCGTTCATGGGTGCTCGAAGTGTCGCACATCCCGGCCATCCGGCCATCCGGCGATCCGGTCGTCCGGCCGCGGGGCACCCCGGTCCTCCCCCATCCGTGCGACCCGTCTGGACCATCGCCGCCGTGGTGGTGCGTGGGAGAGACTGCACGGGCACGAGCCTGCCCGGGCACGGCCGGTCGGCCGTGCGACGCGAACCATGACGGATCAACCGACACGCACCCCCGATCCCGCCACCCGCGATCCCGCCGACACCCGGCGGGGCCGCTTCGGCATGGGCGCCGACTTCGAGCGACTGCGGGCCATCCTGGGAACGCTGCCGGATCCGGTCTGGCTCAAGGACGCGGACGGCGTGTACCTCGCCTGCAACCGGCGGTTCGAGGCGTTGCGCGGCCGATCCGAGGCGGAGATCGTCGGCCACTCGCAGGAAGAGCTGGTCCCGCAGGACGCGGTGGCGGTGTTCCTCGCCAACGATCGCCGGGCGGTGGAATTGGGTGGACCCGTGGCCTACGAGGAGTGGCTCACCTTCGCCGACGGCCACCGCGAGCTCGTGGAGACCATCAAGACCCCGATGTACCGCGCCGATGGCTCGCTGATCGGGGTGCTCGGGATCGCCCGTGACATCACCGCCATCCGGGCGGCCGAGGCGGCGCTCCGGGAGCAGGAGGAGACGTACGAGGCGATCGTCAGCCAGTCGGCCGACGCGATGCTCCTCGTCGACGGGGAGCGCCTGAGCTTCCTGTCCTTCAACGATGCCGCGTGCGAGGGACTCGGGTATACGCGCGAGGAGTTCGAGCGGCTCACGATCCAGGACATCGACGCCAGCGACCCGGCCGTGGACGCGGCGCGGATCACCGGGGAGCTGGGCGGTGGCGGCACCGTGCGGGTGGCCGCGCTCCATCGGCGCAAGGACGGCTCGCTCCGCGACGTGGACGTCAGCATGCGGGCGCTCCAGCTGCGGGGTCGCGCGGTCGCGGCGGTCGTCTGGCACGACGTCACCGACGACCGGCGCCGCGAGCTGGCCCTGGTCGAGAGCCGGCGAAAGCTGCGGACCCTGTTCGACACGGCGGACGTCTCGATCACGGTCCACGAAGCGGACACCGGCCGGATCGTGGAGGCGAACGGCAAGGCGCTCGCCGCCGGTGGTGCGACGGACGTCGAGGAGCTCACCCTCGACGCCGTGTTCGGCACCGAGCCGCCGTACGCCGCCGCCGACGCCGTCGGCTGGATCCGCCGTGCGGCCGTCGACGGACGGCAGCGGTTCGAGTGGGTCAGGCCGGGGCGCGACGGCCGGGTGTGGCTCGACGTCATCGCGGAACCGGTCACGATCGGCGACCAGACCCAGGTGATCGCCGTCGCTGCCGACATCACCGAGCGCAAGGCGACCCAGCTCGAGCTCGAGTTCCACCGCCAGCATCTCGAGGAGATCGTGGCCCTCCGGACCGCGGAGCTGGCCACCGCGAACCGCCGGCTCACGCTCGATGACGCCCGGATGCGGGCGATGCTCGACCTCTCCCAACGCGCGGCCGAGCTCGACGAGCACGACCTGCTCCAGGCCGGCCTCGACGAGGCGATGCGGCTGACGTCCAGCCGGATCGGCTACGTCCACTACGTCAACGACGACGGCACCATCGAGCTCAACACCTTCTCCGAGTCGGCGCTTGCCGCATGCTCGGCGTCGTTCGCCAGCCACGCACCGCTGCCGGCGGCGGGGATGTGGGCCGAGAGCGCCCGCCTGCGCCGGCCGGTGATCCACAACGACTGGGCGGCGGCCGGCGCCCGAGGTCTGCCCGCCGGTCACCCCGCGCTCACGCGACACATGAGCGCACCGGTCTACGAGGGCGATCGGCTCCGGATGCTCATCGGGGTCGGCAACAAGGATGCGCCATACGACGACTCCGACGCCGAGGCGCTCGCGCGGGTCGGCGAGGACCTGTGGCGGATCGCCCTGCGCCGGCGCACCGAGATCGAGCTCGCCCGCGCGAAGGAGCTGGCGGAGGCAGCCAACGGCGCCAAGTCGACCTTCGTCGCGAACATGAGCCATGAGATCCGGACCCCGATGAACGCGATCATCGGGCTCACCCAGCTGATGCGCGCGGAGCCGTTGACCTCGCGACAGGACGAGCTGCTGGGCCGCGTCTCCGAGGCCGCCGAGCACCTGATGGGCCTGCTCAACGAGGTCCTCGACCTGTCCAAGATCGAGGCCGGCAAGCTGGAGCTCGAGCTGTTCGACTTCGCGCTCGCCGATGTGCTCGAGAACCTGCGCTCGATCGCGGCCGTGCGGGCGGCCGAGAAGGGCCTGTCGCTGTCGGTGGACGTCGACCCGGACGTTCCCCGATACCTGCACGGCGACGGGCTCCGGCTCGGCCAGGTGCTGCTCAACCTGGTCGGCAACGCCCTCAAGTTCACCAGGGAGGGCGAGGTGGCGGTCACCGTCGCGCGGCTCCCCGAGCGCGGGCCGACCGGGCTGCGGTTCTCGATCCGCGACACGGGCATCGGCATCGCCGCGGGCGACGTGGACCGGCTGTTCCAGAGCTTCGAGCAGGCCGACACCTCGACCACCCGCCGCTACGGCGGGAGCGGGCTCGGCCTGGCCATCTCCCGCTCGCTCGTCGAGCTGATGGGCGGCACGATCCGGGTCGACTCCGAGGTCGGCCGCGGGAGCACGTTCATGGTCGATCTCGAGCTTCCCGCGGTCAGCGGGTCACGACCCAGGGACCCGGCCACGGCCGTCCACGCGGAGCGCACGGCGAGCCTCGTCGAGCGATCCGCCGCGGCCCGCCGGCCCGGCGCCAGGGTCCTGCTGGCCGAGGACAGCCCGATCAACCAGCGCGTCGCATCGGAGCTGCTGCGGCTCACCCAGGTGACCGTCGACGTGGCCGGTGACGGACGCTCGGCCGTCCGGATGGCCACCGAGACGCCGTACGACCTGATCCTGATGGACGTCCAGATGCCCGCGATCGACGGGCTGACGGCGACCCGGGAGATCCGCCGGGCGCCTGGACGGGAGCACACCCCGATCGTGGCCATGACGGCCAACGCCTTCGATGACGACCGACAGGCGTGCCTCGACGCCGGCATGGACGACCACCTCGGCAAGCCCGTCGATGCCGACCGGCTGTTCGAGACCGTCGCCCGCTGGATCCCGCCACGCAGCGACGAACCGGCCGGCTGAACCCGGGCGACGTTCGGGCCTCCGCCCTCGCGGCCATGGCCACTCGGTACACTGCGCCGATGCAGCCGGAGATCGTGTGACCGTCGCCGCCGTGATCCTCGCGGCCAGCCCGGCCTCGGCCCTTGCCGATGCGGACGGGACACGCGGGGTCCGCCGTATCGCCGACGCCGCCTGGTCCGGCGGCGCGACCCCCGTCGTGGTCTGCTCGCTCGATCCGGATGGCCAGGTCGCCGCCGCCCTGGCCAACGCCGAGGTGACCCTGCTGGACCCGGTCGATCCGGCGCGAGGGCCCGTGGCCCAGATCATCAACGGCATCGAGGCGGCGGGTCGGCTGGTTGCCGGGACCGAGGCCGCGCTCGTGTGGCCGGCGCGGCTGGCGTGGGTCGACGCCGAGACCGTGACCACGTTGATCGCCGCCCACGGGGAGGACCGGGTCAGCGTCACCCGTCCGTCGTGGCGCGGCACCGCGGGCTGGCCGGCGCTCATCCCGATCCGCCATCTCGATGTCCTCCGCGGGCTGGGCGCGGACCGAACGCCCGACGAGCTGCTGGCCGAGCTCGAGGCCGCGGGCTTCCCCTTCCGAACGGTCGAGACCGGCGATCCCGGCATCACGTACGACGTCGCGACGCCGCGGGCAGACCTGCCGCCGTACGACGGGCCGCCCGAACCCGCCGACGCCCACGCGCACGAATGGGGCGCGGCAGCCGCCGACGAGCCGGACGACGCCCCGCTCGAGACACCGGCGCGACTTCGGGTCACCGACCCCCCCGGCTGACGCGGCGGCCGGCCGAGACGCCGATCGCCCGCCCCAACGCCTGCCACGTCGGACGCCATCCGGCCCGGCCGACCAGCAGCAGGATCGGCAGGCCGCAGCGACAGCGGACCAGCACGCCGGTCGAGGGCGAGACACCCGAATCGGGGTCGAGGAGGCCATCCCGCCGACGATGCTCCGCGAGCTCGCCCTCGACGACGATCCCGGAGAACGCGCTCGCCGGCGCACCCGGGATCGCCGCGGTCTGCGGCCGGCGGGCCAGGGGCCCGATCAGGCTCGGCGTCGCCCGTCGGGCGTGCGACGACGGACCCCGGTCACCCCTTGCCCGAGGCGCCGACGTATCGCAGGCCGAGCTCCACCAGCTGCTCCTCGTCGGGCGCCGACGGCGCCTCGAGCATCAGGTCCGAGCCCGACTGCGTCTTGGGGAACGCGGTGACCTCCCGGATGTTCGTCTGGTTCGCGAACAGCGCCGCCCAGCGGTCGATCCCGAGCGCGATCCCCCCGTGCGGTGGCGCACCGTACTCGAACGCCTCGAGCATCGCGCCAAAGCGCTCGCGCATCTGCGCGATCGAGTAGCCCTGGAGGTTGAAGCTCCGGGCCAGCAGGTCGTGCTGCCAGATCCGGACCGAGCCGCCGCCGAGCTCCCATCCGTTGAGCGCGATGTCGTACTGCATCGCCCGGGCCCGGCCGGCCGGGTCATCCGGGCTTCGCACGTCCAGGTCCCCGGACACCGTCGTCAGCATCGGCTCGTCCTCGGGCACGACGCCGCTGAACGGGTTGTGGGTGGCATCCCAGCGGCGATGCGCCTCGTCCCACTGGTACATCGGGAAGCGATGCACCCAGCCGTAGGCCAGCTCGTCGGGATCGGCAAGCCCGAGCCGGGCACCGAGCTCGACGCGGAGCCGGCCGAGGATGCTGTTGGTCGCCTCGGCCGTGTCGGCCACGATCAGGATCAGGTCCCCCGCGGCCGCCCCGGCGAGCTCCCGGATGGCCACCTGGGTCGCCTCGTCGAGGAACTTGGTGATCGGGCCGTGGAGCGCCCCGCCCTGCTCGACCGAGAGATGGACCAGGCCTTTCGCGCCCGAACGCCTGGCGAGCTCGGTGAGCTCGTCGATCTCCCGGCGGCTCGCATCACCGCGTCCCCGAACGGCGATCGCCTTGACACGGCCACCGGCGGCGAGCGTCTCGTCGAACACGCGGAAGCCGGACGCGGGCGTGCCGCCATCGGCGGTCATGGCCGGAGCGAGGTCCACCAGCTCCATCGCGAATCGCAGGTCTGGCTTGTCCGTCCCGAAGCGCTCGAGCGCCTCCTCGTAGGTGAGCACCGGGAACGGGATGGACCGGATCGGTCGATCGGGGACGACGGCCCCGCTGACCTCGATCACCATCCGCTCGACGAACCCCATGACGGCCGACTCGTCGACGAAGCTCATCTCGAGGTCCAGCTGCGTGAACTCGGGCTGCCGGTCGCCCCGGAAGTCCTCGTCGCGGAAGCATCGCGCGATCTGGAAGTAGCGGTCGATGCCGGCCACCATCAACAGCTGCTTGAGCTGCTGCGGGCTCTGGGGCAGCGCGTAGACGGTGCCGGGCTGGAGCCTCGAGGGGACGATGAAGTCGCGGGCGCCCTCGGGCGTGCTCTTGATCAGGTTTGGCGTCTCGACCTCGACGAACCCGTTGGCGTGGTGGACCTCGCGGATGGCCTGGACCAGCCGGCTGCGGAGCATCAGCCTTTGCTGCATCGCCTCGCGCCGGATGTCGAGGTAGCGGTACTTGAGGCGCAGGGTCTCGTCGATCGGCGCATCGGGGTCGTTGATGTAGAACGGCGGCGTCTTGGCCTCGTTCAGGATCCGCACGCTCCGGGCCTGGAGCTCCACCGCGCCGGTCGCGAGCTTCGCGTTCTCCTGGCCTGGCTCGCGCCGGGCAACGTCGCCCTCCACCGCGATCACGAACTCCGGCCGGATCCGGTCCGCGATCTCATGGGCCTCGGGCGCGTCGGCGGCATCGATCACCACCTGGGTGATGCCGTGGCGATCGCGGAGGTCGATGAAGATCAGCTTGCCGTAGTCCCGGCGGCGATGGACCCAGCCGGCGAGGCTGGCGGGACGGCCGTCGTCGTCGGCGCGCAGCGCCCCGCAGGTGTGGGTGCGGTAGGGCGTGGCGAGCGTGGCGGCTTGGGCGGGCACGGTCGATGGACTCCGGTACGGGTGAGCGGGATGCCATCGTACGTCACGTGGCCCGCCGGCCACGCCCGGGTCAGCCGTGCCGGCCACGCCCGGGTCAGCCGTGCCGGCCACGCCCGGGTCAGCCGTGCCGGTGACGCTGCCCCGCCCGCGCCAGCTCGGTCGCCAGGTCGGCCACCGCCACCGCCCGCTGGGTCCCGGCAAGCAGGTCCCGGACCTGGACGTGCCCGTCCGCGAGCTCGTCGCCCAGGATCACGGCGAAGTGGGCGCCGTCCCGCCCCGCGGCCTCCAGCTGACGCCCGAGCTTGCGCCGCGCGAGCTCGGCACGGACCCGCAGCCCGGCCGCCCGCAGATCGGTCGCGACGCGCAGCCGGGCCACGGTGTCGTCGGGGTCGGCGCCGACCACCACCGCCAGCGGACCGGGCCCGGCTTCCACGGCCCCACCCTGCTCGGCCAGGACGAGGTCGACCCGGTCGAGCCCGAGGCCGAACCCGATGCCGGGTGTGGGCCGGCCGCCGAGCAGCTCCACCAGGCCGTCGTAGCGACCCCCGCCGCCGAGCGCCTGCTGCTGGCCCTCGCGCCCGGCCACGTAGAACTCGAACGCGGTCCGCGTGTAGTAGTCGAGCCCGCGGACCAGGCCCGGTGCCACCCGGAACGGGACCGCGAGCGCGTCGAGATGCGCCTTCACCGCCTCGAAATGCGCCGCGCACGCCTCGCACAGGTGATCGGTGATGCGCGGCGCCGCCTCGTTGAGCTCGGCCATCGCGGGGTCCTTGGAGTCGAGCAGCCGCAGCGCGTTCCGGTCCAGCCGCTCGCGTTCGGTGGGTGGCAGCGCCGCGGCGTGGCGCCGGTAGTACTCGGTGAGCCGGACCACGTAGGCCGGCCGGCAGGCGGGATCGCCGATCGAGTTGACCAGGACCTCGGCGCCCTCGACCCCGACATCCCGGTAGAAGCGCAGGCCGAGCTCGATGATCTCCGCGTCGACGGCCGGCCCCGGGTCGCCGATCGCCTCCACGTCGAACTGCCAGAACTGGCGGTAGCGGCCGGCCTGGGGCCGGTCGTAGCGGAACATCGGCCCTGTCATCGTGAGCTTCACGGGCTGCGGCCACGTCTGCATCCCGTGCTGGACGTAGGCACGGACGATGCCGGCCGTTGGCTCCGGTCGAAGCGCCCAGGACTCGGCATCCGCCTCGTCGCTGCGGGCAGCGATCCGGAACAGCTCCTTCTCGACGACGTCGGTCACCTCGCCGATCCCCCGCTCGAACACGGCCGCCTGCTCGAACAGCGGCGTCTCGATCGCGCGATAGCCGTAGCGCGACGCGAGGTCCGCCGCAGTGCGCATGAGTCGCTCGAACGCGGCCCGCTCGTCGGGCAGCAGGTCACGGGTGCCCCGCGGGGCGCGGTAGGTCGTCATCGAGGGGAAGTCTAGAGCGCCCGCCGCCCCGGCCGAGGCGCGTCCGGGTTTGCCGGGCGACGGGATCGCCCTGCTGTCGGGTCGCCGCCAGCGGCGCGACTGACATCCCTAACGTTTACGCAAACGGCAAGGTTTGCTATGCTCGAGGCGTGACACGACGACCCGACGCAGCCGCGCCCGAGGTCGCTCGCGACGGCCTGCTCCGGATCCAGGAGGTCGCGACCGAGACCGGGCTCACGCCGCGCGCGATCCGCTACTACGAGGAGCTCGGGCTGCTCGAGCCCGCGGCACGGTCGGAGGGCGCCTACCGCCTGTACGACGCCGAAGACCTGGAGCGGCTGCGGTTCATCCACGGGTTGCGCGACGATGCGGGGTTCTCGCTCGCGGAGATCGGCCAGCTGCTCGAGGACGAGCGGGTCCGCGCGCGGAACTCGAACCAGCTGCGGATCACCACCGACCCCTCGGAGCGGCGCGCGATCCTGGTCGACGCGATCGTCCGCATCGATCGCCAGGTCTCGAGCCTGCGGCGCAAGGTGGAGCGGCTGACGGCGATGATCGACGAGGCGGGGGCGCGCCGCGACCATCTGGTCGGCCACATCGCCGACATCGACGCCGGCCGCCCGCACGTCCACGAGCCTCGCGTCCCCGCCCCCGCGTCCGCGTCGGGCGGGGCGACCGGGTCCGGTGTCGTCGTCGGGCCCGCCCCGGCTCGCGATCCGGCCGGATGACCCGCGACCATCGGCATCCGCCCACGGCCGAGACCCGGCATCGGCTGCCGCTGACCGCTCCCGCGCTCGGCCTGCCCAACGGCGCCCGGGCCTTCGGTCATCGCAACTACCGGCTGTTCTTCGGTGGCCAGCTGGTGTCGCTGATCGGCACCTGGATGCAGACCGTCGCCCAGAGCTGGCTCGTGCTCCAGCTCACCGGCGACCCGTTCATGCTCGGCGTCGTCTCCGCGGCCCAGTTCCTGCCGGTCATGATCCTCGGCCTGTTCGGCGGGCTGATCGCCGACGCCATTCCCAAGCGCCGCACGCTGCTCTGGACGCAGACGGTCAAGATGGCCCTGTCGTTCGCGATGTTCGCCCTCGTCGTCACCGGCGCGGTCGAGGTCTGGCAGGTCGTCCTGCTCGCGGCGCTCGGCGGCCTGACCAACGTCTTCGACATGCCCACGCGCCAGGCCTTCTCGGTCGAGATGGTGGGCCGCGAGGACATCGCCAACGCCGTGGCGCTCAACTCCGCCATGTTCAACGGCGCCCGGATCGTGGGGCCGGCCGTGGCGGGCCTGGTGATCGGTGCGTTCGACATCTCCACGGCGTTCCTGATCGACGCCGTGAGCTTCCTCGCGGTGATCGGCGCCCTGCTCGCGATGCGGGACTCGGAGCTTCGCATGCCGTCCGCGATGATCCGGCCGGGGTCCGTCGCCGAGGTCGTCGCGGGGGTCCG
Organism: uncultured Chloroflexia bacterium; assembly: GCA_963841545.1. GTDB lineage: Bacteria > Chloroflexota > Limnocylindria > Limnocylindrales > CSP1-4 > CAIXZV01. Next base: position 1,050,755 of record CAWJDE010000004.1, read on the forward strand.
CGAGGGTCTGCGCTACGTCCGGGCGACGCCGCTGGTCCTGCTCGCGGTGGCCGGCGTCGGGCTGGTCGCGACGTTCGGCATGAACTTCCCGGTGATCATCCCCGCGCTGGCCCAGGAGGTGCTGCACTCGGATGCGAGCGGGTACGGGTTCCTGATGGCCGCGTCCGGGATCGGGTCGCTCACCGCCGCCCTGACGATCGCCTTCTCGAGGCGGGCACGACCCTCGCTCATCGTGATCGGCGGCCTCGTGGTCGGGGCGGGCGAGATCGTGCTCGCCCTGTCGGGGAGCTTCCCGGTGAGCCTGCTGCTGATGTTCCTCATCGGATTCGGCGCGATCTCGATGGCCGCCACGGCCAACACCACGATCCAGCTCGTCGTCCCTGACCAGCTCCGGGGACGGACGATGAGCGTCTACGTCACCGTGTTCGCCGGCTCGACGCCGGTCGGCGGGCTGCTGATGGGCGGGATCGCATCCGCCTACGGCGTCGACGTCTCGCTGGCGGCCGGCGGGATCGCGTGCGGCGTGGTCGGGCTGGTCGGGCTCGTCTGGCTGCGCAGCACCGCGGGCCGAATCGCGCTCGCGACGGAGCTGGGGACCACGGCACCGTCGGCGGCCTCGCCGTCCCCGAGCCCGGCCGTGGCCGGACCGGTCAGCTCAGGTCGCGCTGGACGCTGAGGACGTCCTTGAGCTGCTCCACGCGGCTCATCACCTTGGCCAGCTGGGCCACCGACGCCACCTGCAGGGTCATCGTCACGACCGCCGTGTGATCGGGGTGGACGCCCACGTTGGCGGCCAGGATGTTGACCCGGTTCTCGGCCATGACCTGCGTGATGTCCGACAGCAGCCCGGTGCGGTCGTAGGCCTCGACCCGGATCGCGATGGGATAGGTCTGGGTCGCCTCCGATTCCCACTCGACGTCGATCAGCCGGCTCACCTCGCGCTCGTTGAGCACGGTGGGACAGGAGCGCAGGTGGACGGTGATCCCCTTGCCGCGGGTGATGAACCCCTGGATCGGGTCGCCCGGGATCGGGTGGCAGCACCGGGCGAAGCGGACCAGCAGGTCGCCCACCCCCTTGACACGGACGCCACCCGTGCGGGCCGGCTGCGGCGGCGCGATCGTGGGCAGCGCGATCTCGCCGTCGTCGACGACGCCCAGCCGCATCACCACCTGCTGGGCCGAGATCGCCCCGTAGCCGATCGCGGCCAGGAAGTCGTCGACGGTTTCGTGGTTGTAGACCCTGGCCACCTCGGCGATGCGGTCGAGGCCGACGGCCTGGACGTTCGTCCGGGCGAGCCGGCGGAGCTCGCGCTCGAGCGACTCCCGGCCGTGGACGATGTTCTCCGCGCGGTCCTTCTTCTTGAACCACTGCCGGATCTTCTCGCGCGCATGGCTGGTCCGGACGAGGTTGAGCCAGTCGCGCGACGGGCCGTGCTCGCCCTTGGTGGTCACGATCTCGACGATGTCGCCGTTCTTGAGCCGATAGTCGAGCGGCACCAGCCGGTTGTTGACCTTGGCGCCGATCGTCCGGTGGCCGATGTCGGTGTGGATGCGGTAGGCGAAGTCGAGCGGCGTGGCGCCCGCGGGCAGGTCCTTGATGTCGCCCCGCGGCGTGAACACGAACACCTGGTCCTGGAAGATGTCGAGCTTGATGCCCTCGACGAACTCGGTCGCGTCCGACACGTCGCGCTGCCAGTCCATGAGCTGGCGCAGCCAGGCGAGCTTGGCGTCGTAGTCGCGCTCGGCCTTCGATCCTTCCTTGTAGCGCCAGTGGGCGGCGATCCCGACCTCGGACACCTGGTGCATCGCGTGGGTCCGGATCTGGATCTCGAGCGGCTTGCCGTCGAGCGCGATCACCGCGGTGTGGAGCGATTGGTACAGGTTGTTCTTGGGCACCGCGATGTAGTCGTCGAACTGGCCCGGGATCGGGCGCCACAGCGCGTGGACGATGCCCAGCGCTGCGTAGCAGTCGCGGACCTCGTGGACCAGGAGGCGGATCGCGTAGACGTCGTAGATCTCGCCGAAGTCGGCGCCCTTGCGCTGCATCTTCTTCCAGATGCTGGCGATGTGCTTCGGGCGGCCCTGGAGCTCGGCCTCGATGCCGGCCGCCTCCAGGCGCGGCCGCAGCTCGTCGATCGCCCGCTCGATGTACCGCTCGCGGCCGCGCCGACGGGTGTCGAGCTGCCGGGCGAGCTGCCGGTACGCGTCGGGCTCGAGCGTCTTGAAGGCCAGGTCCTCGAGCTCCCACTTGATCTGCCAGATCCCGAGGCGCTCGGCCAGCGGCGCGTAGATCTCCATCGTCTGGCGCGCGATCCGCTGCTGCTTCTCCGCCGGCAGGGCGGCCAGGGTGCGCATGTTGTGGAGCCGGTCGGCGAGCTTGATCAGGACGACCCGGATGTCGTCCGCCATGGCCAGGAACATCTTGCGGATGTTCTCGGCCTGCTGCTGCTCGTGGCTGTGGGTGCTGAACTTCGAGAGCTTGGTGACGCCGTCGACGAGGTGGGCGATCTCGGGTCCGAAGCCCTCCTCCACGTCGGCGAGGCTGTACTCGGTGTCCTCGGGCACGTCGTGCAGCAGGGCGGCCGCGATGGCGTCCGGATCGACCTCGAGCTCGGACAGGATCTGCGCCGACGAGATCGGATGGGTGACGTACGGCTCGCCCGAGGCGCGGACCTGGTTGGCATGCGCCTCGACGGCGAGGTCGAACGCCCGCTCGACGACCCCGAGGTCTGCCTGCGGGTGCTGCTCGTGGAGGGTCGCCAGCAGCGTGGCCCGCATCCCGTCGATGTCCCACAGCGGCCTGGCCGGCGTCCGGCGCGGGGACGTGCCACGGGCGGGACGGGGCGAGGGCGAGCCGGCCGGCGGCACCCGCCGCGGACCGCGCCGGCTCCCGGCCTCGCGCTCGGCGGGAACGCTGAGCGGGATCTCGGGATCGCGGACGACAGGCTCGGCCATGCAGCGGAGTCTACCCCGGGGCCGGAAACCATCCTGCGCGCTGGCCGATCGCCGGGAGAGTCGGTCCGGGCCGGGCCGATCGCCGGAGAGGGTCGGGCCGGGCCGATCGCCGGGACAGTCGGTCCGGCCCAAATCACCGGGAGCTCAGCCCAGCAGGCCGATCGTGAGCTCGCCCGTCAACCGCAGCCCCCCGTCGCCGGTCACCTCCGCCGACGTCAACCGGATCGGGAGGTCCTCGCCCCCGGTCAGCAGGACGACCCGCTGGCCGGCGGTCGGGCCGTCCGTGATCCGGATCGCGAGGTCGCCCGAGTCGCTGACCACGAGCCGGCCATGGACGGCCACCCCGAGCTCGGTGACCTGGACGCGGTCGGGGGCGGTGAGCACCACGGACGAAGGCCGGACGCCGATGGCGCCCTCCACCGCGTCGGCGATGCGCCCCCTGACGTCAGCCCCGGGAACCGTGGTCGTCGCGACCACGGCGTCGCCACCACCCGAGAGTGCGATCGTGTCCAGCGTCAGCGGCCGCGTCTGGACGTTGGGCGCCGTCACCTGTGCGAGGCGGCCGTCCACGCCATCCGCGGTCCGCCCCAGCACGTCGACATCGGTGAGCGTGACGTCGAGGGCACCGATCGCGAGCCCGCGGAAGGTGGCATGCGTCGCCCGGATCCGCACCCGGTCGGCGTGGAGGCCCACGAGGTCGGTCGGCGGATCGCTCGACACGGTCACCGTCGTGTCGCCCGCCTGGAGGCCGGCCGCGGTCACCGCGCCGGTCAGCACGCCCGCGGCGACGGCGGGCAGGCCCACCGTGATCAGCAGCGCGAGGGCGACGATGCCCAGCAACAGGGTGAACAGGCAGCCGCGCAAGGTCAGCCGCCCCCGTGCCCGAGCTCGGCCAGGATCTCGCGGGCGACGGCCGCCTCGTCCCAGTCGATCGCGCCGTCCGCATACAGGATCGTCCGCTCGTGGCCCTTGCCCGCAAGCAGCACGACGTCACCCGGGCGCGCGTGCTCGAACGCGGTGCGAACCGCCAGGCGCCGGTCGGGGACCGCGAGGACGTCATGCCCGCGCCGCGCGCCGGCGCGCTCGGCGCCGATCACGATCTCGTCGATGATCGCCGCACGGTCCTCGCCCCGCGGATCCTCGTCGGTGGCGATCACCAGGCGGCATCGCTCGGCGGCGATCCCGCCCATCACCGCCCGCTTGGCCGTGTCCCGCTCGCCGGCCGAGCCGAACACGGCGATCACGCTCCCGCCCCGCCCGGCCGCCACCGGACCCAGGATGTCGAGCACCTCCCGCAGCGAGGCCGGCGAGTGTGCGTAGTCAACGATCACCGAGAACGGCTGCCCACCCTCGACGCGCTCCATCCGCCCGGGCACGCCCGGCATCGTCTCCAGCCCGGTCCGGACGGCTGCGGGGTCGAGCCCGATGGCCTCGCCCAGCGCGACCACGGCGAGCGCGTTCGACGCGTTGAACCGTCCGGCCATCCGCAGCGCGAGACGGGCCTCGCCCGACGCGGCCCGGTACCGGACCCGCAGCCCGGTCTCGTCCTCGTCGATCCCGATCGCGCGGACGTCGGCCGTCGCGTCCAGCGCGTACGTCACGACGCGGGCGCCCGCCTGCTGCCCGGCCGCGGCGAACGCCTCGGCCGCCGGATCGTCGCGGTTCACGATCGCGACCTTGGGCCACGCGCGCCCACCGACGGTCTTGGCGGGATTGCCCGGGCCCGCCGCGAGCCCCTCGAACAGCCGCAGCTTGGCCGCCCGATACGCCTCGAACGTGCCGTGGAGCTCGAGGTGCTCGTGGGTGAGGTTGGTGAGCACGGCGGCGTCCCAGGCCACGCCGAGCACGCGGTCGAGCGCGAGCGCATGGGAGGTGGCCTCGACGACCGCCGCCTGGTCGCCGGCGGCGACCATCGCGGCCAGCGCCGCCTGGAGCTCCGGAGCCGCCGGAGTCGTGACGTGGGCCCGGTGCGCATCGCGCACGCCGCCGATCCTGGTCTCGACCGTGCCCAGGAGGCCGGTCCCGAGACCCGTGGCCTCGAGCGCCGCGGCGGCCAGGAACGCGGTCGTGGTCTTGCCGTCGGTCCCGGTGATCCCGACGACCCCGAGCGCCCGCGATGGGTCGCCGTACCACCACCCGGCCGCCACGGCGAGCGCCGGGCGGGTCGCGGCCACCACGACCTGCGGCAGATCGACGTCGCGCACGGGCTCCTCGACGAGCGCCGCGGCGGCGCCGGACCGGGCGGCGCCCGCGAGGAAGTCGTGGCCGTCCGCATGAAACCCGCGGATGGCGACGAACAGCGCGCCGGCGGGCGCCGCACGTGAATCCTCGGTCACGCCCGAGATCGCGACGCTCGCCAGCAGGCCCGGCTCGACCGCCCGTCCGCCGACGGTCGTGCCCCGGACGAGCCCGGCATCGGCGAGGCGCGACACGAGCCCGCCCAGCGGTCGCAGGCCCGGCCCGCCCGCCCGGGCGAGCATCCCGGCGACGCCACCCGCGCCGTCGCTCATGCGCGCCCGCCCCGCGCCCCGATCGACCGCCCGACCCGCACCATGGCCCGGCCGGCCGCATACCGCCAGCGGCGATCGACCCGCTCGCAGGCGCCGGCCAGCGCGACCCACCGGGCGCCGAACGACCGTTTGTGCTCATACAGGCCATACGTGGGCTCACCGGGCTCCGGGGGACGCCGCGCCCCGGGCAGGTCCACCCCGCCCAGGTCCATCTCGGCCCGGCCCTCGGCCAGCGCGAGCTCGATCGCCCGCCAGCGCAGGAGGTGCATCGCTCCCGGATGGTCCCGGCGTCGTTCCGCCCGGTCGCCCGAGTGCGCGGTCGAGAGCCGGCGGCCGTGGCGGTAGAGCACCAGCCCGCCAAGCACGTCGCCGTCGGGCGCGCCCTCGCGGGCCTCGAGGTAGACCAGGAGCCCGGCGGCCAGCGCGCGTTGCCACCAGGCGACGAACTCCCCGGGGCCGGCGAACCCGAACCCGCGACGCTCCCCCGTCGCGCGCAGCAGGCCGTAGAAGCGTTCGAGCGCCGTCGCCGGCGGCTCGGTGGCGGGCAGGCAGCCATCCAGCCCGGACGTGGCGGCGTCCCAGCGGAGCACGACCACGCCGTCGCGCTCCGCGCGCCGGATCCGCTGGCGGGTCGCCTTGGCCACGCCTTCGAGCACGCTCGCCGGGTCGCGATCGGCGGGCAGCGCGAGGGCCATCCGGTGCCGGGAGGGCTGGATGTCGCCTATGGGGTGGAAGCCGCCCGTCTCGAGCGCCCGCCGGTACGAGGCGTCCTCCTCGGCCACCTCGGGGTCGGCCGCCAGCACGTCGATCCCCTCCCCTGCCAGCCGCTCGGCGATCGTCACCAGGGCGCCGCCGACCGAAGCCCCGGAGCCGTCCCCGGTCCATGGCGTCCCTGTCACGACCGGGCCTCGCGGGACGTAGGCGGACCCGCCACCGACCAGCGGCCAGGGCCGGATCAGCACCAGCGCCCGCGCGTCGCCGGCGGCCAGGAACCGCGGCTGCCATCCCCCGGCCGCACGATGAGCACCCCAGGCCCGGGACTGCAGGACGTGACCTCCGGGCCGGGACACGGCCGCGGCGTCCCAGTCACCGAGCGCTCCGTCCGCCAGCTCACGAACCGGCTCGTCCGCCCGTGCCACGGGTGCCCCGCTCATGCGTCGCCCACCCCGTCGCCTCCGGCGTCGCCGGTGAACCCGGATGCCGAGCCGCCGGCGCGCCCGAGCCCGTGGCGCAGCCGCTCGATCCGCACCCGCGCGCGCTGGGCGACCGCGTAGGTCCGTCGGCCGAACGGATCCAGGACGAGGTCCCAGGCACCGATGTAGGCGACCTCGCGGCCGCCGAACCCGGTCTTGAAGTGGGCAATGCCCGGATGCGCGAGCCCCCACAGGTCGTAGACGGCCGCGCCGCGCTCCTTCGAGCTCCGGAGCGCCTCCCACTTGAGCAGGTAGTTGGCGCGGCTGTCGGCCCCGGCGGCGGTCATGCCGCCGTACGGCTCCACGACCCGGGCGCCCGAGCGGACCAGGAGCAGGGTGGCGACCGGGCTGCCGTCGGGCAGCTCCGCGAACAGCAGCCGCGCGCGGCCCGCCGGCCCGAACGCGTCCCACACGTCGCGATAGGCGGACGGCGCGCGGATCAGGAACCCGGCCCGGACCGCCGTCTCGCGGTAGATCCGGTAGAAGTCGTCAAGGCGCTCGGCGCCCGCGTCCACCACGCGCACCCCGCCGGTCCGGGCCTTGTTGACGTACTGGCGCCACTTCTTGCGCAGGCCGGACCACAGGACGGCCTCGTCCGCGGTGAGGTCGATGACCCGCGTCGAGACGGGCTGCACCGCCGGCGCCGGGCGCCAGCCCGCCGTCCGCAGGGCGACGCTGACGCCGCCGCCCTCGTCGGGACCCGTGCCCCGCTCGATCTCCGGGTCGATCCGCAGGTGGCTCGCCCGGACGCCCGTCCCCAGGCCCTCGCGGGCCAGCTCGGTGAACCTGGCCACCGACGTCTCCGTCCAGTCCCCGAGGACGGGGCCGCGAGGCGCGTAGGCAAATGCCCACGGCAGCGGCCCCGGCCGCCGAAGCAGCACCTGGGCTCCGACGACCGCCGCCGACCCGTCCGGCAGCGCCGACCGGTCGAGCAGCCGCCTGGCACCCCAGCCGTTGACCGCCTTGACCGAGGCCCAGCCGCTGAGCTGGAGATAGGAGCCGCGCGGGTCGGCCTCGACGAACGCGTCCCACGCCGCGGCATCCGGCGCCGGGGCGCGGGGCCCGGGTCGGGCCGCATCGGCGGGGCGGGTCGTCATGCGCGGCCGCGGCGGCGGATGAGGTCGACCACGATCCCGACGATAAGCCTCGGCTCCTCGATCCGCAACGCCAGGGCACCCGCGACGGCCACCAGCCCGCCCGCGGACACGGCGAGGCCGGCGCGCGTCAGCACGAGCGGGTAGGCGGCATCCGCACCCCAGGCGCCGGTCAGCGTTCCATCCACGCCGAGCGCCACGAGCGCGCCGGCCAGGGCGACGACGAGCGACTTGGCGAGGACCACCCACAGGTCACCCAGCCGCAGCTCGGGCAGGCGCCGCTGGAGCAGGACGATCAGCGTCACGGTCTCGATCCACGCGGCGATCGCGATCGCCGCCGCCAGCCCGTTGAGCCCGAGCGGACCGACCAGGACGTTGGCCGCGACGATGTTGACGATGACGGCCAGGAGCGCCGCCCCGACCGGGGTCCGCGTGTCCTGGAGGGCATAGAAGGCCCGGGCGAGCACGGCGATCAGCGAGTGCGCCGTCAGCCCGACCAGGAACACGGCCAGCGCCGTCGCCGTGGCCTCGGTCGCGGCCTCGCCGATGTTGGCGACCCCGAACAGCAGCCGCACGACGTCGGCCGACACCACGATGCCCAGTGCCGCGATGACGAGCATCACGAACCCGAGCATCGACAGGCCGCGAACCAGGAGCCGTCGGAAGGCCTCCATGCCGCCGATCGCGGCCTCCCGGGCGAGCGAGGGCAGCAGCACGACGCCCAACGGAACGCCGATGACGCCGATCGGGATCTGGAGCAGCGTGAACGCCCAGTTGAAGACGGTCACGGCACCGGTGCCCAACCCCGATGCCAGGCTGGTCATGACCAGGAACACGATCTGGGTGGCCCCCAGCCCGAGGGCGCGCGGTGCCATCAGGGCCAGGGCGAGACGGGCCTGCTCGTCGCGGAGGTCGATCCGGGGCCGGATCCGGGCCCCGATGCGGGCGAGCGACGGCACCTGGACCAGCAGGTGGCCGGCGGCACCCAGGACGACGCCGTAGGCCAGCCCGTCGATCCCGAAGGCCGGCACGAGCAGCACGGCGCCGGCGATGATCGCGCCGTTGTAGACGAGCGGCGCCAGCCCGGCCGCCGCGAACCGTCCGCGCGCGTTGAGGACGCTCGTCGCCACCGCGCCACCGGCGAGGAACAACGGCGAGAGCACCATGAGCCGGGTGAGCTCGGTCGTCCGTGCCAGCTGGTCGGCGTCGTAGCCCGGCGTGATCAGGGCGACCAGCTGCGGCGCCACCAGCAGGACCACACCGGCCAGCACCGCCAGGGCCGCCAGCATCAGGCTCGCCACGGTCGACACGACGCGCCACGCCCGCGCCTCCTCGTCGGTCGCGAACAGGGCGGTCACGACCGGGATCAGGGCCGACGACAGGGCACCCGCGGCGACCAGCTGGAACAGGAAGTCCGGGATCCGGAAGGCCGCGTAGAACGGGGCGAGCTGGACCACCGGGTCCGGCACCGATGCCGCGATGGCCAGGGTCCGGACATAGCCGAGCAGGCGTGACACGAGGAACAGGCTGGTGACGATGAGCCCGGCCTGGGCGAGGGCGCGGGTCGAGGCCGAGCCGGCACGGGCCCTGGCTCCTGTGCCCTGGACCGCGGTCTGCGGCGGCTCGCCCGACAGCCCGGTGATCGCGTCCGTGTCGTCCATCAGGTGGCCTTCGCCCGGGCTCGCGGGTGGGCCAGCCGGTAGCTCTCGCGCAGCCGGGCGGGTGACACGTGCGTGTAGATCTGGGTCGTCGCCAGGCTCTCGTGACCCAGCAGCTCCTGGACGACCCGCAGGTCCGCGCCACCCTCGAGCAGGTGAGTGGCAAAGCTGTGGCGCAGCGTGTGGGGGCTCACGCCCTCGGGCAGCCCCGCCAGGCGGCGGAGCCGGTCCAGGCGCCCCCGGAGGCCACGCACCCCCAACGGACCGCCGCGGTGGTTGAGGAACAGGGCGGCCGGCATCTCGGTCAGGGCGGGTCGCCGGCCGGCGAGCACGGGTCGTCCGGCGTCCAGGTAGTGGGCGATCGCCTCGCGGGCCGGCCTGCCGAGGAGCCCGATGCGCTCCTTGCGGCCCTTGCCGAGCACCCGCAGCTCGCCACGTCCGAGCTCGAGGCTCGCGAGCTCGGCGGCGGCCAGCTCGCTGATCCGCAGCCCCGCGGCGTAGGCGGTCTCGACCAGCGCGAGATCGCGCAGCGCGATGGCCCGCCGCAGCTCGGGATCCGGCTGCCCGCGACCCGACCGGACCGGGGTCGCGCGGTGGGTCCCGGCGTCGAGGTCCTCCTCGACCACCGCGATCAGGCGCTCGACCTCGTCCACCTCGAGCACGCGGGGCAGCCGACGTGGGAGGCGGGGCGTCGCGATCGCACCCCACGGATCGCCGGGCGCGAGGCCGGCGCGGGAGGCGTAGCGATGGAACGCGCGCAGCGCGGCCAGGCGCTGGGCGACCGAGGTCCGGGCATGGCCCTCGGTGAGGGACGCGAGATAGGCGCGCAGCTCGCGGCGGTCGGGCGAGCGCCAGTCGATGTCACGTGCCGCGAGCCAGTCGAGGTAGGCGGCGACCGTCGCCTCGTACGAGCGGCGGGTGTGGGGCGAGGTATCGCGGGCTTCCAGCGATCGGACGAACCGCCGCAGCGCCTCCCGGTCGGTCACGGCGCCGCGCTCCGCGCTCACGCCGGCTTGCGCGTCACGGCTCCGCGGCGGGTGGACGGCGATGCCGGGCGGGTGCTTCGGCGACTCGTGGTCGAGGTCCGGCCCCCGCCTCGACGCGAACCGCGAACCGGTCGCTCGAGCGCCGCCGGATCGGGGGGACCACCGGGCAGTCGCAGGCCGACGAGATCGCCTTCGGGCAGTGCCACCGCGGCCCCGCAGGTCAGGCACAGACCTGCAGCCCCTCGGCGCGCCACGGCCCCCGAGCCATCGTCGTGGGCATCGTGGATCGCCCCGGTCGGCGGATCGTTGGTCGTGAACTCGCAGTGCGGATAGTTGGAGCACCCCCAGAAGACGTTTCCGGTCCGGCGGGCGCGTCGGGCCACCAGGCGCCCGTCGCGGTTCCTGGGGCAGGTCACCTCGAACGGCAGCTGGTCGGGCGGCGGCGGCCCGTCCCGGCGGATGTAGGTGCAGTCGGGGTAGCGGGAGCAGCCGAGGAAGGCGCCGAAGCGGCCCCGGCGAGTGGTCAGCAGGCCCTCGCCGCACTGCGGGCAGGGGTCGCCCTCACCCTCGAGGCTGGGCGCCTCCTCACCGGGCAACGGCCGGGTCTCCTTGTGCTCGGGATAGAGCGAGCAGGCCAGGAACTTCCCGTTGCGGCCGAGCCGGATGACCATCGGGTGGCCCTCGGAGCACACCTCGTCGGTCTCGACGGTGGTGAAGTCCCGTCGCCGGAGCTCGCGCCGCTTCTCGTCGACGCGGAGGCGGAGCGGCTCGAAGAACTCGCGCAGCAGCGGCACCCAGGCGCGCTCGCCACGGGCGACCTCGTCGAGCTCCTCCTCCATGCGCGCCGTGAAGGCGAGATCGACGTATTCGCCGAAGTGCGCGACGAGGAGATCGGTCACGATCTCGCCGATCTCCTCGGGACGGAGCCGGCGGTCCTCGACGCGGACGTAGCCACGGTCGACGATGGTCGAGATGGTCGCCGCGTAGGTCGACGGCCGACCGATGCCATGCTCCTCGAGTGCCTTGATCAGGGTTGCCTCGGTGTAGCGCGGCGGCGGCTCCGTGAAGTGCTGGGTGGGCGTGGTGTCGAGGACGCGCGTCACATCGCCGGCGCGCAGCGGGGGCAGGGTGCGCTCCGTCTCCTCCGTGGCGTCGTCCTGGCCCTCGGTGTACACGCGGGCGAAGCCGTCGAACAGGGTGCGGGTGGCCGTGGCCCGCAGCCGGTAGTCCCCGGCGACCAGCTCGACGGTCGTCGTCTCGAGCTCCTTGGGCGCCATCTGGGAGGCGAGCGCCCGCTGCCAGATCAGGCGGTAGAGCCGGTACTCCTCCGTCTTGAGGGTGGCTCGCAGGCTTTCGGGGTCCCGCCCGAACGACGTCGGCCGGATCGACTCGTGGGCTTCCTGGGCACCCTTCGCCCGCGTCTTGTACACGCGTCCCGTACCCGTCCCGTAGCGCTCACCGAAGCGATCCACGATCAGCGCCTGCGCCTCGGCCATGGCGACCCCCGCGATCGCGGTCGAATCGGTTCGCATGTAGGTGATCAGGCCGACGTGCCCGTCGGGCGTGTCGGCGCCCTCGTAGAGCCGCTGCGCGATCGACATCGTCCGCTTGGGGTTGAAGCCGAGCTTGCGGCTCGCCTCCTGCTGGAGCGTGCTGGTCGTGAACGGGGGGGCCGGATTGCGCTTCGAGGGGCGAGTGGCGACCGAGTCGACGACCGGGCTGAGCGCGCCCAGCGCCGACGCGTGACGACGGGCGTCGGCCTCGTTGTCGACGGCCAGCGGCTTGCCGCCGATCCGGACGACGTCGGCCGTCAGCTGGCTCCTGTCGGGCGTCGCGAGCAGCGCCTCGAGCGTCCAGTACTCGCGGGCGACGAACGCGCGGATCTCTCGTTCGCGCTCGACCACCATGCGCAGCGCCACGGACTGCACGCGACCCGCCGACAGGCCGCCGCGGATCTTGCGCGACAGGAGGGGGCTCAACGTGTAGCCGACGAGCCGGTCGACGATCCGCCGGGCCTGCTGGGCGTCGACCAGGTTGCGGTCGATGTCCCGGGGACGGGCGAACGCCTCGCGGATGGCTCCTTCGGTGATCTCGCTGAAGGTCACCCGCCGGGTCTTGGAGCTGGGCACGTGGGCCGCCTCGGCGACGTGCCAGGCGATCGCCTCTCCTTCGCGGTCGAGGTCGGTGGCGAGATAGACGTCGTCGGCCGAGCGCGCGGCCTTCTCGATCGCCGAGACCTGCTTGCGCCGGTCCTCGGGCACGACGTACTCGGGCGCGAAGTCGTGGTCGACGTCGACGCCGAACTTGCCCTTGCCGGGGTTCTCCGGGAGGTCGCGGACGTGCCCGTACGACGCGAGGACCTGGAAGTCCCCGCCGAGATAGCGCTCGATGGTCCTCGCCTTGGCGGGCGACTCCACGATCACGAGGTGCTTGGGCATGGCGGCCGGGAGTGTAGCACCGGACCCTTGCCCGCCAATCACCGCCGCTGTCCGGGGCCTGCGTCCCGGGCCGCGGGCTCAGATGTCGCGGATGCGCTGCAGGAAGCCTTCGTCGATCTCGATGTCGAGCTCGACCTCCTCGTCCGCGTCGGATCCGGACGGGGGCCCGACCGCGATCGCGAGCTGGCGGTCGGGATCGTCGTCCATGAGCCCGTCGAATGCCGCCGCCCCGTCGCCCTGGTCGGGTCCGGCGCTTCCGGCTCGTGAGCGCGGGCGATTGGCCTTCACCGCACCGGCCGGGATCTCCAGGAACCGGATGACGTGATACGGGAAGAAGAAGGTCGCCTTGGTGTCATCGACGAAGATCGGGCGCTTGCCGTCGAGCGATCGCACGTTCGTGCACACGAGACCGGCGTCCGCGGAGCTGGGCAGCGTGAACAGGTCCGCGAGCAGCGGCTGCTCGTTGGCGACGTGGATGCAGACGTTGCGGATCACGAATCGATGCTCGCTGACGGCCCGCCGGACGTCCCCCGCCCGATGGTCCTCCCGGGACGCCGGGACGGTTGGCCGCCGGACGGTCAGCCGCCGGCTACGGTCGGCGTGACCTGCGGCCGCGGGCGCGAGCCTCCGCGCGATCTGCGGCCGCGCGGCAGGAGCTACCCCGGGGCCGGCCGGCTCAGGGGTGGTAGAAGTCGACCACCAGCCGGACCCGACCGCTGGAGACCCAGACCCCGATCCCCACCCGGTCGTAGGCGGCGTTCATCAGGTTCACGTAGTGGCCGCCGCCGTACGACTTCTCGCTCTGGAAGTACAGGTGCGATCCGAGCACGGCCGAGTACGGGTTGCCGGACCGGCAGCCGAGGTTCTCCCCCCAGCGATAGCTCGGATAGCCCGCCTGGCGCAGCCGATCGCCGGGCGTGCCGCCGATGAAGTGGTCGCACAGGTTGCGCGTCGCGAGCAGCTTGGCGTACGGGCGCGACACGTGGCTGCTGATCCCGGCGTCGAGCGAGAGCGCGGCGACGTTGCGGCCGCCGGGCGACGAGCAGCTGCCGTTCGAGGTGACCCAGCCGCCGGTCCGCGTGCAGTTCATGAGCTTCAGGTAATACAGCTCGACGGAATGCCAGCTGCCGGAGACCGCGCCACCGCCGCCCGATCGCGGGATCGGGGTGGTGGCGGGCCTGGGCGCCGGCTTCGGCTTGGGGGCCACGGTGAAGGTCCCGCTTGCCGGGTCCGCGACCGGCACCCCCGAGCGCGAGCGCGCCGTGCGGTCGACGGACATGCTGATCACGGCGCCATACGGGAGGGCCGCGGCGGGCTGGAACACCAGGACCTCGCTGCGCTCGGCCCAGGTCACGACGCCCTTGACGACCTTGCCGTCCGCGGTCACGTGGAACGCGGCGGTGGTGGCGGTCCGGTCCATGTGATCGGTGAAGCGGACCGACAGCGTCGCAGCCCGCTGGACCTGCCGGGTCTTGTCGAACGGCCGGAACCGCACGACCGAGGGTGCGGCGACCGTCCGGATGTCGAGCGACGGCAGGTCGGCGAACGCCACGCCGTCCTGGTCCTGGAGCCCGTCGAGCCAGATGCGATAGCGGGTGTCCGGCGAGAGCGGGGTCCGCGGCGTGAACACGAACTGGGTCGCGGTGTCGCCCTGCGTGAGGTCTCCCGTCACGGCCGGCTCGATCCGCAACGCGCTCTCGACCACCGAACGCGCGACCGGGCGATCGACCGTGAGCAGGACCTGCGCATCGAGACGCGCCCGCTTGCCCAGGGGACCGGCGGTTGCCAGCCGCGCGGTCCCGGCTCGGGAGGTGAGGAACACCGTGTGCACGGCGTTCGCCAGCGCGCCGCCGTCCACCGCGCGTGCGCTGCGGTCGACGGTGACCGCATACAGCGTGTCGGGCTCCCAGTGGGAGACCGGGGCGACCGTGAGAACCCGGCCGGCTTCGTCCCACGTCAGCTGGACGGCCGCCTCGGGCGCGATCCGGAGCGCACCCGCGACCGACGCGGCATCCATGGCTCCGTCGAACCGGATCTCGAACGGCTGGCCGAGCGGATGTGCCGTCCCCACGGTCCTGAGGAGATTCGCGGACACCGGCCGTGGCGTGGAGACGGGGACGGCCGTGCTCGGCGCCGGGGCCTGGCTCACGAGCGCCACCACGGCCACCACCGCGGCGGCGGCGACGCCGGCGCCGATCCTCAGCATCGTTCCGCGCCGGACCACCGATGCCGCATAGAACGCGGCCAGCACGGGCAGCGCGAGCAGGACGGCGCCGACCTTCCGCAATACGATCTCCTCCGTTGGGCCGGGCCCGCAGCCGGGGGGCGGCGGGCCACCCCAGCGCGACCGGACAGCACGGGACGCGCTCGCGGCTGCCGGGACGGCGCGAGCCTACCACCCGGTCCTCGGACCCCGCAACCGCGCGGCACTCAGCGACAAGGCGGCGGTCCCGGCGACCCGTGGGACGCCCGCCTCGACGATGCGACCGCACGCGGCTCGCGACCTCCGGCCGCCAGCCCGCCGGCCGCACGATAGCTGCCGAACACCTCGATCACCAGGCCCCTGACCTCGAGCGCGGTGAGCGTACCGAGCACGGCCGCGCCGGTCAGTCCCGTGACCGCGACCAGCTCGTCGACGGAACCCGCGCCGGCCAGGATGGCGTTCGCCACGAGTCGCTCCGGTGCCGGCAGGACCGCTCGGGCAGCCTCGAGCCGCCGCTGTGACCGCGTCAGCCCGGCCAACGCTCGGTCCGGAAGCAGACCGAGGTCCTCGAGCAGCTCCGGCACCCCCGCCACCACCCTGGCCTCCGGACCGGCCTCGCGCAGGAAGGCGAGACTGCCGGCCACGGCCGGATCATCGAGTCGCCCCGGCACGATGTGGAGCCCGCGTCCCTGCTCGAGCGCCCAGGCCGCCGTTGTGAGCGCGCCGCTGCGGGCTCCGGCCTCGACGACCACGGTCGCGTCCGCCAGGCCGCTGATGATCCGGTTGCGCCGGGGAAACGTCCCGCGGGTGGGATTCGTATCCGGGGCGAACTCGCTGACCACGGCCCCGCCGGAAGCGGCGATCGCCCCGGCCAGCGTGCGATGGCCAGCCGGATACAGGCGGGCATGCCCCCCACCGATGACGGCGATCGTGGGTCTTCCGGACCGGACGGCGGCCGCGTGCGCCGCGGCATCGATGCCGAGCGCGAGGCCCGATACCACGGTCGCTCCCAGCGCGGCGACCGCGTCGGCGATCCGGCCCGCCGTCGCGCGGCCGACCGCCGTCGGCCGACGCGTCCCCACCACGGCCACGGCATGCGGGCGATCGAGGGCGTCGACGCTGCCATGCATGAACAGGACGGGCGGTGGGAGCTCGATCCGTCGCAGCCGCGCGGGATAGCTCGGGTCAGCCAGCGTCACGACCTCGACACCCGCCCGGCGAACCTCCTCCAGGTGGCGGCGCGGGTCGGCGGCCGCCTCAGCGATCGCACGCGCCGCGGCGCGGGTGAGCGTCGGCGAGCCGCCGTCGGGCCCGCATGAGGCCGCCACCAGGTGCGTCACACCGCCCGGCGACTCGGCGGCCGCCAGCACGGCCCGGGCGTCGCCGAGGCCGGCCACCAGCCGGGCGAACGAGACGGGCCCGACGCCCACGGCCGCGTTCAGCAGGATCCACGCCTCTCGCTCGTCGGGCGGGATCGCGTGGGCGAGCCGCAGCTCGCGGTCGGCGCCCGCCGGCGTGGCGGCCGCCGCATGGTCGCCGGGGACCGGCGCGCCCGGCACGGCGGCGTGCCTTCCCGGCGGGTCCCACGACCGGTCACGGCCGGTTCCGGCATCCGCCCCACCCGGCACCCGTCCATCCGAACGCTGTCCGTTGCCGCTCCTCGCCTGCAGGCCCTCGCCCGCCGCTCCCGGCGCCAGGATCCCCGCCTGGCGCCCGGACGAGAGCCGGTCCGGCCGTCCCGACCCGCCCGTCGCCTCCGGCTGGCCGCCCGGGCGGCGGTACGGACCCGCGCGCCCGACGCCGAGCATCAGCCGGTCATCCCAAGCGCCAGCCGGTCGACGGGCGCCCGGAACCGGGCCGCCTCGTCGAGGTGCGCGGGCTCCACGGCATCCGCCGACGCGAGGTCCGCGATCGTCCGGGCCACGCGCAGCAGCCGGTCGGTTCCGCGCGCCGAGAGCCCCTCCCGATCGGCGAGCACGATCGCGCGGCGGACCGCCTCCGGCCCCATGGCGCAGGCGGCCCGCAGCGCCCGTCCACGGATCCGCCCGTTGGCCACGCCAGCTCGCCTGCGCTGGATCGCCCTCGCAGCGGCGATCCTCGCGGCGACCGACGTCGACGGCTCCGGCGCCCCGGCCCCGACGAGGACCGCCGGCGGCACGCGGTCGATCCTGACCCACAGGTCGATCCGGTCCCGCAACGGGCCCGAGACCCGGCGCAGGTAGCGCTCGGGCAGGCCGGGCGGGCAGGCACAGGTCCGGTCCCGGCTGCCGTGCTGGCCACACGGGCACGGGTTCATCGCCGCCACGAACGTGAACCGTGCGGGGAACGTCGCCGAACGCCCCACCCGCACGACCGTCACCGAGCCGTCCTCGAGCGGCTGCCGGAGCGCCTCGAGCACGTCCCGCCCGAACTCGGGCAGCTCGTCGCAGAACAGAATGCCCTGATCGGCCAACGTGACCTCGCCCGGCGACAGCCGGGGTCCGCCCCCGACCATGCCGGCGTAGGAGGTCGTGTGGTGGGGCATGCGCACCGGTGGCCGTCGGACCAGGGCGACGAGCGGACGATCGGCGGCGACCGATGCCACCGCGGAGGCCGCCAGGGCGGCCTCGTCGTCGAGGTCCGGGAGCAGCCCCGGGATGGTTCGCGCGAGCAGCGTCTTGCCCGAGCCCGGCGGTCCGATCAGGAGCAGGGCATGCTCGCCGGCGAGCGAGACCTCGAGGGCCCGCCGGGCGACGGCCTGGCCCCGGACCTCGGCCAGGTCGACGGCCGGCTCGGCGGGTCGTTGCGCGACCGCGACGCGTCGCTGACGGTCGGCGGCGTCGGTGGCGCTCGCCCGCGGCAGCGGCACCGGGGGACGGCGACGCGAGCGCGGCGCCCGGAGCGCATCGGCGGCCTCGGCGACCGTCGCGACCGGGACCGGCAGGACCCCCGGAGCGAGGCCGGCCTCGAGCCCGGCATCGGCGGGCACCACGACCCGCCGGATCCCGAGCGCCGCAAGGGCAGCGACCATGGGCAGGATGCCCGGGACGCGGCGGACCTCACCACCGAGCCCGAGCTCGCCGATCAGCGCCAGGGGTCCGGGCGCGACCCGCAGCTGCTCCGACCCGAGCAGGATGCCGACCGCGATCGCCAGGTCCAGCGACGCCCCGGCCTTGCGCAGCTCGGCCGGGGCGAGGTTCACCGTGATCCGACGTGGCGGGTGATGGTAGCCCGCATTGCGGAGCGCGCCGCGCACGCGCTCTCGCGCTTCGGACAGCGCCGCGTCAGGGAGCCCGACGATCGTGAACCCCGGCAGCCCGGGCGCCACGTCGACCTCGACGCGCACGGCGCGCCCGGTGATCCCGGTGAGCGTTGCGGAGACGAGCGTGGCCAGCACGTGCGGCACGGTAGCCCGCGCGTCTCATCGGCGGCTTATCCGGCCAACCCGCGACGTCCGGCCAACCCGCGACGCCCGGCAACGGCTCCCCGGGCGGCATCGGCGCAGTCCGGCCGGCCGGCGACGAACCCTGGCGGGCCGGCGACGAACCCTAGCGGGCCGGCGACGTCCGCTGGCGGCCCGCGACCGGGGCCAGCTGGGCCGGCGCCGGCGCCGCCGACCGATCGACCGCGCGGGCGAAGTCGAGGACCGACCGGCCGAGCGTCGAATCCGCCTTGCTGACCATGAACGGCGCCCCGGTGTTGAGCGCCGAGATGGCCCCCCGATACTCGTTCACGATCTGGTGCTCGATCGGCCGCCGCAGCGCCCCCTCCGCGCTCTTGACGTTGATCCCCGTGAAGGCGTTCGACCGGTTGAGCACCAGCTTCACCTTGTCCGCCTGGTAGCCCAGGTGGCCGATGGTCTCGAGCACCAGCCGCACGTTCTTGAGGCACGACAGGTCCGCGGTCATCACGACGAAGATCGTCTCGGCCACGTCGAGCACCATGAGGTTGAGGTCGTCGAGCCGCTTGTCGATGTCCACGATCACGTAGTCGTAGGCGTCGCTGAGCAGGTCGAGCAGCTGCGACATGTGGCCGGCGGTGACGAGGTCCGCCGACTCCGGGGTCGGCGGGGCCAGCAGCAGGTCCACCCCCGAGTCATGGGTCTGGACGATCCGCTTCACGAGGTCACCGTCCATCGACGGGGCGCTCACGATGTCCACGATGCTCTTGCGGTCCAGCCCGAGGTCCAGGAAGACGCGGTGGTCGCCGAACTGGAGATTGCCGTCCACGAGGCACACCCGGCGCCCGAGGTTGTGGAGCGCGATGGCCGCGTTGATCGCGATCGTGGTCGTGCCCACCCCACCCTTGGCACCGTAGAAGGCATGGATCCTGCCCATCGGCGGGCGGCCCACCAGGAGCTCGCTGGGCGAGAAGCGCGCGATGAGGCTCTTCATCCGGGCCATCAGCTCGGCCGGATGGAACGGCTTGATCAGGTAGTCATCCGCACCCGACCGCAGGGCACGCACCTTCTGCTGCACGTCGCGCTCGGACGTGAGCATGATGATCGGCGCGTGGGTGCCCGCCGGCTCCTCGGCGCGGATCCGCTCCGCGATCGCGAAGCCGTCGAGTCCCTGGAGCGTGACGTCGAGCAGGATCAGGGACGGCACCTCCTGCTGCCACAGGCGCAGCCCCTCCGCCCCGTCCGCCGCCACGATGACCTCGTAGCCCTCCTGGCGGAGGGTGTGCTGGAGGAGTCGCTGGACGCTGGCATCGTCGTCGACGACGAGGACCTTCCCGGCCATCCGACCTCCCGGCGCGGCACCGGATCCGACCGGCGATGCGCCTGGTCCCAGGAGGTGCCAGCCCGAAGTATAGGGGCGGACCGGGCGATGTCCGTGTTACGAACGGGCTACCCGGAACGCGTCGCGCAGGAAGCCCGTGACGGCGGTCTCGTACCCATCGCCGTCGACCGCGTGACCCCGGCCGTGGCCGGCGCCCGCGATCTCGAGGTGGCGGGTCCCGGTCGGGGCGGCGGAGACCAGACGGCGGGCGTCCCTGATCGGCAGCGTGCGGTCGGCCGTGCCGTTGATCAGCAGCAGCGGCACGTCCTCCAGCAGCGGGACCATCGCGATCGGCTGGGTTGCGCGGGGGTCGTCGCCGACGATCCTCGCCACGCGAGCGAACACGCGCTCCGCGAGCACGCGCCCGAACGGGATCCCCAGCCGCCGGCCGACCACCAGCGACAGCCGCGGCGTGACCGAATCGCCGACCACGGCGACGATCCGCGGGCGCGGCGCCGACACCGTCGACTGTGGCGCGTCGGGATCGGCATCCGCCGCGGACAGGCGCCCGTCACCGAGCACGACGACGGCCGCGATCGCGGTGATCCCGCCCATCGAGGAGCCCAGCAACGCCACGCGCACGATGCCCCGTTCGCCCAGCCAGTCGAGCGCTCCGGCCACGTCCTCGACCTCGAGCACGCCGAACGTCGTCAGCCCGTCATCCGAGCTCCCGTGGCCGCGGAAGTCGAGGCCCAGCACCCCGGCGGTCCGGCGCAGGAACGGGCCAAGCTCGACCAGGTCCGGCGTCACCGATCCGCTGTAGCCGTGGAGCACCAGCACCGCCTCGCGCGGATCCGGCACCCAGCCGTCCGACGCCGACGTCCGGGCAGGCGGCGCACCGGCCCCGACCGGGGCCTCCGTGGCGCGCTCCGGGACGGCCGGCAGCCAGCGGCCGGTCAGTCGCACCCCGTCGCGCGAGCGCAGGCGCACCACCTCGCCGCCCAGGGCGTCGAGCATCACCGCCATGCCCCCCTCCTCGGCAAGACGCCGGGGCGCCTGAACCAGGCGCCGGGCGATCGAATCGAGCAGCGAGCCGCGCGCGAACAGCAGGATCAGCGGGGACGCCAGGATCAGCAGGACGCGGCGGATCACCGTCCCGGGTCGGCCGCCGCTGCGCCGTGCCCGCCCTCATCCTTCGAGCCCATCCCCGCGGCCACGTAGCCACCGATCCGGTCGGCCAGCTGGGTGAACTCGCTGGGGATGATGAACTTGGTCGACGGGCTCGCACCCAGCGCCTTGAGCGCCTCGAGGTACTGGAGCGCCATCGTCTTCTCGTCGATCCCGCGGGCGGCGCTGTAGATCCGCTCGAGCGCCTGGCTGAAGCCCTCGGCGCGCAGGATGGCGGCCTGCCGGTCGCCCTCGGCCTTGAGGATCTCGGACTGCTTCTGGCCCTCCGCCACGTTGATCGCCGACTGCCTCGCCCCTTCGGACTCCGTGATCACGGCGCGCCGGGTGCGCTCTGCGGACAGCTGGCGGTTCATCGCGTCCTGGACGTCACGAGGCGGGGTGATCTCCCGGATCTCGACGGTCGTGATCTTGCCGCCCCAGCGCTCGGTGACCTCGTCGAGCTTGGTGCGCAGGACCTCGTTGATCTGCTCGCGCTTGGACAGCACGTCGTCGAGCAGGATGTCACCGATGACGGCACGCAGGGTGGTGGTGGCGACGCCCTGCAGGGCACCCGCGAAATAGGCGACGTTGACCACGCTCTTGAGCGCGCCCGCGATCCGCCAGTAGATCAGGAAGTCGACGTTGATCGGGGCATTGTCCTTGGTGATCGTCGTCTGGCTCGGGACCTCGATGAACTGCTCGCGCATGTCCACCTTCACCGGGCGGTCGACGATCGGGATCAGGAACCGGAGGCCCGGGCCCCGGACCATCGATTCATTGGTCTGCCCGAGCCGGAACACCACCATCTGCTCGTACTGCTGCACGATCCTGACCGAGAGGTACAGGATGACCAGCAACACGACGATGAGGAACGCCAGGATCGCGAGAACGACTGCGAGCTCCAACGGGTCTCCTTCAGGCTAGGCTCGATCGCCGCTGGGCGCCCCCGACGGGACGGCCTTGGGCGGCTTACCGAATGGATCGACGGGCTCGATCGGCTCCACGATGGCGGTCAGGCCTTCGAAGCCCACGAGGCGGATCGGGGTGTCACGATCGAGGGCCCTGCCGTCGCCCGTCCGCGCGCTCCACGGCTCGCCCGCGAGGTACACCGTGCCGGTCGGGGCGAGCGGCGCCTGCACGACGCCTTCGGTGCCGGGCCGCACGGGGGCGCCGACGAGCTCGGCCGGCCCCGGCATGTTGCGGGTCCGGATCGCGGTCGCGACGATCAGCACCATCAGCACGCCGATCGTGCCGGTCATCGTCACGATCACCGGCAGCGCGACGCTCACATCGGGTCCTGTCGGGCTCAGCGGCTGCGTGTACAGGGCGGACAGGCCCAGCGCCAGGCAGACGACGCCGCCCAGCGTGAGCAGGCCGTGGCTGACGACGCTCACCTCGAGCACGAACAGGACCATGCCCAGCCCGATCAGCAGCACGCCGGCGATGTTGAGCGGCAGGCTCTGCGAGCCGACGAAGGCCAGGATCAGCGCCAGCGCGCCGAGGGTGCCGGTGACGAAGTTGGGGCTGATCAGCTCATACACCAGCCCGAGCGACCCGATCGTGAGCAGGACGGCGGTGATGTTCGGGTCGGACAGGAGGTGGAGGAACCCCTGGAACGGGTTCATGTCGGAATCGGTCAGCTGCGCGCCCGAGAGATCGAGGGTGACCTCGGTGCCCATGACGGTCACGGTCTGGCCGTTGGCCGCGGCGACGACCGCGTCGAGGTCGGTGGCGATGCCGTCGACCGCGCCGGCCGCGACCGCCTCGCTCGCCGTATACGACTTCGCGTCGCTGACCGTGGACGCCGCCCAGTCCGTGGGCCGGCCGCGCGCCTCGGCGATCGAGGTGATGTTGGCGATCGCGTGGTTGCGGACCTTCTCGCCCTCGGTTCCCGTGATGTCCTCGCCACCGCTGCCCACCGGCGACGCTGCGCCGATGTTGGTGCCGGGCGCCATGTACGAGAGGTTGGCGGCGAGCGTGATGAACGTTCCCGCGCTCGCGGCATAGCCACCCGCGGGCGAGACGTACACGATCACGGGCAGCGGCGCCTCGAGGAACGCGCTCGTGATGCGCTGCGTCGCATCGAGGCTGCCACCGGGGGTGTTGAGCCGGACGATCACGGCGGCCGCCCCGTCGGCGGCGGCGGCGGCGATGCCATCCTCGAGGTAGCCCGCCAGCACGTTGTCGACCACGCCGGTCGCGTTGAGGACGACGACGTCGTTGCCGCCCGCCCGCGCCAGCCCCGTGACGCCGAAGAGCACCAGGCCCAGGGCGACAAGCGTGCGGGCGACTCGAGCGGCGGTGGTGGCGGTACGCCTGGTCATCGATTCCAGATACGAGTATCGCATCCGGGTGGATGGGCCATCCGTGCCGCAACGCCCGATCGAACGGTCAACGGGTCTCGTTCGCCGGCGGTCCCGATGCTCCGTTGCGGGCGGCGGCCCCGGCAGCCGGGCTCGTCGGCTCGCCGGCCAGGGCATCGAACGCCAGCCGGCTCCAGGTCTCCATGGCGGCGCGCGCCGCGACCACCTCCCCGGTCGTGGCGAAGCCACCGGTCAGCTTGTCGGTCTCCCGGATCGCGACGCTCCGGCCGGCCGCATCCGCCTGGTACACGATCCCGAGGTGGACGGCGCCCACCGAGGTGGTGTCGTCGTTGAGCAGCCCGACGGGCGTGAAGTCCGGCTCGAAGTCCGCGACCAGCTCCTCGGCCCACTCGCGGCGCAACCCGCCCGGCACGTCGCCGTCGCCCGGGTTCAGATGACCGCCCACGCCGATCGACCAGCGGTCGTGCAGCCGCGCATCGCCACCG
Organism: uncultured Chloroflexia bacterium; assembly: GCA_963841545.1. Lineage (GTDB taxonomy): Bacteria > Chloroflexota > Limnocylindria > Limnocylindrales > CSP1-4 > CAIXZV01. The sequence goes on from CAWJDE010000004.1 coordinate 1,074,467, forward strand.
GCCCGGGTGCGGCGCATGAGGAACCAGCGCGGACCGTCGCGCAGGATGAGATACGGGATGACCTGCTTGTGGCCCGGGTCCCCCTCCGCGAGCGGCCGTGCCATGAAGCGGCCCTCGCGCGCGATGACCGCGAGCGCCTCCGCCACCCCGCCGCGGCGCACCCCGAGCCAGCCCGCACCGGGCACGATCGCCGACCTGGGGACCACCAGCACCTGCTCGGGATCACCCACCTCGGCGCTCCAGCATGGCTCGGGCCGCCGCGATCCGGTCGCGGAGGTCGCCCGCCGCGGGGCCGCCGGGCGCCTCGAGCAGCGCGAGCCACTCGTCGAGGACCGTCCGCAGATCCCGCAGGCGAGCGGCGATCGCGGGCGCGTTGGTGGCCGCGATCCCGGTGCCCATCTCCACGTCGCCGCGGGCCAGGCGCGTCATGCTGTGCCAGCCACCGGCAGCCAGTGACCCGACGGTCTCCCAGTCGGGCCGGGGCCGGTCCGGCCGCCCCGCGACCGTCTCGACGAGGGCCACCGCGAGCACCAGGGGCAGGTGGCTGACCGCCGCCACCGCGGCGTCGTGGTCGGCGGCGTCCATCCGCACCGGCCGGGCGCCACAGGCCAGCGCGAGCCACTCCACCCGCCCGACCGCCGCGTCATCAGCCGACGGGACGACGACCCACGGGCGGTCGCGAAACAGGTCGGGATCACCGGCCCCGAAGCCGCTCGTCTCGCGTCCGGCCATCGGGTGGCCACCGACGAACCGGATCCCGAGCTCGCGGGCGCGGTCGACCACGAGCGACTTCGTGCTGGCGACGTCGGTGACCACGGCGTCGGGGGCCAGGGCGGTCCGGAGCGGCCCCGCGAGGTCGCCGAGCAGGCGGATGCAGGCGGCCGGCGGCGCGGCGAGGACCACGAGCTCGGCGCCGTCGAGCGCCTCCTCAGCCCGCTTCGGGGCGGCCGCGATCACCCCGGCGGCGAGCGCAGCGCCGGGACCCGTGCCGTCGGGTGTCCACGCCGCGATCCGCGGCTCGGCCACCGAGGCCGCGCTGCCCGGCGCCGGCCGCTGGAGGGCGCGCGCGACCGATCCCCCGATGAGGCCGAGCCCCAGCATGGCGATGCGCACGGATCGATTATCGCGGTGGCGGATGGATGGCGGATGGCCGGCGTGCCCTCGGCGCCGCCGCGGGCTCGGCCGCCGTGCCGGTCGACGGGCGCTCCTCTCCGTCGGCGCGGTGGCTCAACGCGCCTCCCGACCGGCCTCCATCCGTCGAGGGGTGCTGCTCAGGACGCCTCCCAGCCGCTCGTGGCACCACGTCGCCGGGGCCCGATCCGCCGCTCGGTGACGCGGCGTTCGGCGACGCCCGGCGGCGGGCCGGGGTCATCGGGCGGGTTTCGCCGGCGATCGCTCAGGCGGCGCTCGGTGGCCCGTCGCTCCGCGGCCACATAGGCGCCGCACCTCGGGCACCGACGCTCGTGGGCGGCGAGCAGCTCGAGCGGCACGGCCGTATAGACCTGGCGCCCGCACGTTCGACAGGCGAGCTTGGGCACCGTCGGTCACCCGCGTCCCGGCATCGGACCGCGAAGGCCGATCCCCTCAGCTCACGACCGGCAGATCGGCCAGCGCCGCCGCCACCTTGTCGGTCGGGTATTCGTAGTCCTCGAGCGAGCCCTGCAGGTACTTCTCGTAGGCCGTGAGATCGAAGTGGCCGTGACCGGACAGGTTGAACAGGATGACCCGCCGCTCGCCGGCCTCCTTCGCCGCCAGCGCCTCGTCGACCGCGACGCGGATGGCATGCGTGCTCTCGGGGGCGGCCAGGATGCCCTCGGTCCGGGCGAACTGGACCCCGGACTCGAAGCACGCTCGCTGGTGGACGCTCCGGGCGTCGATGATCCCCTGGTCCTTGAGCAGCGACACCAGCGGCGCCATGCCGTGGTATCGGAGCCCGCCCGCATGGATCGGCTCGGGGATGAACTCGCTGCCCAGCGTGTGCATCTTCACGATCGGCGCCATGTGACCGGTGTCGCCGAAGTCGTACGCGTAGACGCCCCTGGTGAGCGACGGCGCCGCCTCGGGCTCGGCGGCGATCACGCGGTAGCGCGCCTCGCCGCGCAGCATCCGGCCGACGAACGGGAGCGCGAAGCCGCCGAAGTTCGAGCCACCGCCGGCGCAGGCGATGAGCACGTCCGGCTCCTCGCCGGCCATCGCCATCTGCTCCAGCGCCTCCTGGCCGACGACGGTCTGGTGGAGCAGCACGTGGTTGAGGACCGAGCCCAGCGAGTACTTCGTGTCGTCGCGGGTCGCGGCGTCCTCGACCGCCTCGCTGATCGCCATCCCGAGCGAGCCAGGCGAGTCGGGCGTCGACGCGAGGACGGCCCGCCCGTAGTTCGTGTCCGGGCTCGGGCTGGGAACGACCGACGCGCCGTACGTCTCCATCAGGATCCGGCGATACGGCTTCTGGTCGTAGCTGGCACGGACCATGTAGACCTTGACCTCGAGCCCGAACACCGCGCCCGCGAACGCGAGCGCGCTCCCCCACTGGCCGGCGCCCGTCTCGGTCGCCAGGCGCCTGACGCCCTCCTGCTTGTTGTAGAAGGCCTGCGCCAGGGCGGTGTTGGGCTTGTGACTGCCGGCCGGGCTCACCCCCTCGTACTTGTAGTAGATGTGGGCGGGCGTATCGAGCGCCTGCTCGAGGCGGCGCGCGCGATGCAGCGGCGATGGCCGGTAGAGCGCGTAGGCCTCGCGCACCGGGTCCGGGATCTCGATCTCGCGATCGGTGCTCACCTCCTGCAGGATGAGCGCCATCGGGAACAGGGGTGCCAGGTCGGCCGGACCGATCGGCTGCCTGGTGACCGGGTGGAGCGGCGGCGGCAGCGGCACCGGGAGATCCGCCGAGACGTTGTACCAGGTCCGCGGGATCCGGTCCTCGTCGAGCAGGAACTTGGTCCGCTGGGAAACGACGTTGGCCATCGCGCGGTCCTCCGGGGGTCTCGTCTGGGGGGTCTCGGGGGTGGGCAGGACGAGGCACGAGCGTACCGCATCAGACGGGCAGCGGGATCGATGCCAGCTCCTCGTAGCGTGGCGGCCCGGCCGCCAGATGGCTCCGGTAGAGCACGATCCGCGCAACGTCGAACGACACGCTCCAGCCGACCGCCGCGTCGCGCAGGGCGTCGACGGCGCCGGTTGCGTCGGCGTGGCTTGCCGCATCCGTCCGGGCGACCGTGAGGTGCGGGCGGAACGGGCGGCCCTCGGGCGGGATGCCGATCGGCGCCAGCGCCTGGTCGACGGCCCGGGCGAGCGACGCGAGCTGGGCGGCCCCCTGCTCGACCCCGATCCACAGCGCCCGAGGTCGGCGCCCGACGGGAAACGAGCCGGCGCCGGCGAGCCGGGCCGCAAACGCCGCCTCGGTCGCGACGGCCCGGACGAGCGCGGGCTCCAGCGACGTCAGCGCGTCCGGGTCGGTCGCACCCAGGAACCTGAGCGTGAGGTGGAGGTTGTCGGTCCGGACCCAGCGGACGCCACGGGCAGCCGGCGCGTCGCGCGCAGCGGCGATCAGCCGGCGGCAGGCCTCGAGCGCTGTGGTCGGGAGCGGCGCCGCGACGAACAGCCGAATGGGGCCCTCAGCCACCGCGCTCCCGGCGGTACCGGTCACGGTCGTCGGCAAGCACCTCCAGGGCACGGTCGAGATCGCGCCAGCCCACCATGTCGACGGCCTTGTTCTCGAGCAGCTTGTAGGTCTCGAAGAAGTGCTCGATCTCGACCAGGCGGTGCGGGCGCATCTGCTCCAGCCGCTCGATGTGCTGCTGATGGGGATCGCCGATCGCCACGCACAGGACCTTGAAGTCGAAACCCTTCTCGTCCTGCATCTCGAGCCCGCCGATGGGCCGCGCCCAGACGTGGCAGCCGGTGAAGGTGGGCTCGTCGATCACGAGCAGCGCGTCGGTATGGTCCCCGTCGTCGGCCCGGGTGTCCTCGATGAACCCGTAGTCGAAGTTGTAGAACACCGCCGAGCTCAGGACCCGGTCCAGGCGATAGACGCCGGCCTCCTCGTCGAACTCGTACTTGTTCCGGCTGCCCCGCGGGATCTCGACCACGATCTCGACGACATCCGGGAAGTCGGCTGCATGGCGGCTGCTCATCGGGGAACGATATCGCGATCCCGTCCGGCGCTCACGGTCAGAGGCTCACGGTCAGAGGCTCACGGTCCGGGCCCACGTCAGCCGCTCGGCTGGACGCAGCGCCGGCGCAGCCGGTGTCAGCGCAAGGCGGCGCCGAGGAGCGGAGCGAGCGCACCCCGAGCGTGCGCGAGCGAGCACCCGCAGGCGACAACGCGGCGATGGCGCCGGATCCGCTCGGCTGGACGCAGCGCCGGCGCAGCCGGTGTCAGCGCAAGGCGGCGCCGAGGAGCGGAGCGAGCGCACCCCGAGCGTGCGCGAGCGAGCACCCGCAGGCGACAACGCGGCGATGGCGCCGGATCCGCTCGGCTGGACGCAGCGCCGGCGCAGCCGGTGTCAGCGCAAGGCGGCGCCGAGGAGCGGAGCGAGCGCACCCCGAGCGTGCGCGAGCGAGCACCCGCAGGCGACAACGCGGCGATGGCGCCGGATCCGCCGGCGCGTCAATCGTTGTAGAGGCGCTCCTCGATCAGCTTCTCCTGCACGGTCCGCCCGTTGGGGTCGAAGCAGGAGAACTCGAAGTGCTTCTCGAACTCGAGGTCCACCGCGTCCTGGCCGCCGCGGTTCTTCTCCACGGAGACGATCACCCAGTCCCGGAAGCGCTGCGCCTGGTACGGGTTGAACTCGATGTTGACCTTGGCGACGATCTGGTACTTCTCGTTCAGGATCAGGATGATGTCGGCCTCGTAGTTGATCGCCGACGAGCCCCGCAGGTGGTAGTTGCGCAGCCGCGAGGCCTTGAGGCCCTCCTTGTCGGCCGCGACGATGGCGATCATCGGCACGTCCTCGGTGAGCGCGATGTCCTTGAGACCGTTGATCACGAAGGTGACCTTCTCGGCCTCGTTCGGCGGCTCGGGGATGACCGGCACCTTCTGCATGTAGTCGACGACCACCATCAGACGGCGGTCGCCCGACAGCTCCCGGTGCTGGCGGATCAGGTCGCGCATGCCCTCGATCGTGCTCGCGGTCTGGGTGCCGCGGAGGAGGAACAGGTTCTGTCCGTATCGGGCGATCCGGTCGAGCGACGGGCGCAGGCGCGGGTTGGCCGCCAGCGCGGCCGCGTCGCCGCCCTCGGACATCCAGGTGCCGAGGATCTCCTTGCGCACGTCCTGGATCTTGATGGCACCCGTCTTGTGCGGAAGATGCGCGAGCGCGGACTCCGCCGCGATCAGGCGGTTGAGCAGGTACAGCTCGTCATGCTCGAAGCAGATGTAGAGGACGTTCGCCTGGCCGCCCGACGCCACGTTGCGCGCCATCTGGAGCGCCATCGTGGTCTTGCCCGTGCCCTGTGCGCCACCGATGAGCAGCAGCTCACCGGCCCGGAGGCCGGTCCCGATCGTCTTGTCGAGCGGGGTGAACCCGAGCGGTACCGGCTGGTACTCACCGACCCGGCCGGTCGCGACCTTGTCGTTGAGGTCCACCAGGACATCGATCGCCGAGCGAGGCGTCATGCTCCCGTTCGGACCTTCGAGCCTCCAGGTGGCCCGGGACTTCTCCCCCGTTTCGGTCGTCACGTGTTTCCGTTCCTCCCGCCAGCGATACCGTGGGTGCATCCTAGCACCGGGATTTCCCGGCACAGCCACCCGACCCGCTGGAGGCCATGACCCGAAGGTACCGGGGCGCGTCGCGGGCGACCGGCACCTGGACGGCCGTGAACGGCGCGACTGAAGGGCACCGGTCGGGCGGCGAAGGGCGCGCCCGGCGTCAGCGCGGCAGGCTCGCCAGCTCGTCCCACAGGCGCACGATCACCCGCGTGCCACGCTCGAAGTTGTCCACCTCGAGCCACTCGTTGGGCGCGTGCGCGTTGCAGCCCGGCTGGACGAAGCCGAGCAGGACGACCGGCAAGCCCAGCACATGGTCGAAGGCGGACGTGACCGGGATCGAGCCGCCCTCGCGGATGTAGACCGGGTCGGTCCCGTAGACCGCGCGCAGCGCCACGGCCGCGGCCCGGGTCGCCGGATGGTCGATCGGTGTCAGGCTGGGCTCCCCGCCATGGATGTAGGTGGTGGTCACCGTCACGCCCGGCGGCGCGATCTCGGCCACGTGGTCGCGCAGGGCGGCGAACACCCGGCGCGGATCCTGGCGCGCGACCAGCCGGGTCGAGATCTTGGCGTGCGCGTGCGCCGGGATGATCGTCTTCGCCCCCTCGCCCTGGAACCCGGCCCACATCCCGTTCACGTCGAGCGTCGGTCGCGCGCCGAGGCGCTCGAGGACGGTCCAGCCCGTCTCACCGACCAGCGCCGGGACCGGGATTCCGGCCCGGTACCGCTCCTCGTCGAATGGCAGCGCGGCCAGCGCCGCCCGCTCGTCCCCGGTGAGCTCGACGACGTCGTCGTAGAAGCCCGGGATCCGGACGCGACCGTCGGGGCCCTTGAGCGCGGCGATGATCCCGGCCAGGGCGTTCGCCGGGTTCGCGACGGCGCCGCCGTAGACCCCCGAGTGGAGGTCGACCGGCGCCAGCTCGACATCGATCTGGGCGTACATGATCCCGCGCAGGGCGACGGTGATCGCCGGCACGTTGCCCTCGAAGAACCCGGTGTCGCTGATGATGGCCACGTCGGCGGCCAGCCGGTCCCGGTGCTCCTCGAGCCACGCGTACAGGCTGTCCGAGCCGTACTCCTCCTCGCCCTCGAACACGAACGTCAAGTTGACGGCGGGGGCACGACCGGTCGCCCGAAGCGCCTCGAGCGCCGCCAGATGCATCACGATCTGGCCCTTGTCGTCGGCGACGCCCCGGCCGACGAACCGCCCGTCGCGCAGGAACGGCTCGAAGGGTGCCGTCTCCCACAGCTCCAGCGGGTCGGGCGGCTGGACGTCGTAATGGCAGTAGACGAGCGCCGTGGGGGCACCGGGGGCCTCGTGGATGCGCCCGTAGACGATCGGGTGGAGCGGTGTCGGGACGACCTCGACCTCGGTCGCGCCGACGCCGCGCAACCGCCCGGCGATCCATTCCGCCGCCGTGACCATGTCGCGCGCGTGCCCCGGAAGGGCCGACACGCTGGGGATCCGAGCGAGCTCCAGCAGGGCGCCGGCACGAGCCTCCCAGGACGCCTGGAGCGCCGCCTCGACGGCTTGGTCGATCGGGGACGGATCGGGCGCGGGCGTCGTCTCGGTCATCGGTCCTCCGTGGGCGTCGATACGTTGCTGGCTGTCAGCTCCGAATCGTAGCGCCAGGTCACCGGGTCGACCGACGCTCGCGGACACTGGGGCGTCAACGGCCGACGGCGGACGCGGTCGCCATGGCGGAGCCGGTGGTGCCCGATGACCGGCGCGCGGCGGAGCTGCCGGGTGGTACCGATCAGGCGGGCTGGGGCGACGGGTTGGTGGCGGGTGCCGCCGGGCCTTCACCCGAGGAGGTGCCCTGGCCCGGCTCCGGCGCGACGATCCGCGGGATCGGCGCCTGGCGCGACGGCTTGGGGGGCAGGTCCTCGAACAGCTTCTCGAACGCCTCCGCGTCGACGGTCTCCTCGGCGATCAGCTTCTCGGCCAGCCGGTCCAGCCGATCGCGATAGGCCGTCAGGACCTCGGTCGCCCGATCGTAGGCCCGGTCGATGATCGCGCGGACCTCCTCGTCGATCTGGCGCGCGACGTCGTCCGAGTAGTTGCGCTGCTCGCCGATCTCGCGGCCCAGGAACACGAGCTCGTCTCGCTTGCCGAACGACAGCGGTCCCAGCTTGTCGCTCATCCCGAACTCGGTGACCATCCGGCGGGCGAGATCGGTCGCCTTCTCGATGTCGTTGCTGGCGCCGGTGGTGGTATCGCCGAACACCAGCCGCTCGCTCACGTTGCCGCCCAGGAGGCCGGCGATCTTGTCCTCGAACTCCGTCTTGCTCTGCAGGTACCGGTCCTCGGTGGGCAGGGCCATCGTGTAGCCGAGCGCCATGCCGCGGCTGATGACCGTCACCTTGTTGACCGGGTCGCACTTGGGCAGGATCCGCTGCACGACGGCGTGTCCGCCCTCGTGGTAGGCGATGATCTTCTTCTCCTCGTCGGAGATGACCCGGCTCTTGCGCTCCGGGCCCGCGACGATGCGCTCGAGGGCCTCGGAGAACTCGTTCATCCCGATGACCTTCTTGTTGCGTCGCGCCGACAGGATGGCCGCCTCGTTGACCAGGTTGGCGAGGTCCGCACCCGAGAAGCCGGGGGACTGGCGGGCGATCTCGTCGACCGAGATGCCCTTGTCGAGCGGCTTGCCCTTGGTGTGGACCTTGAGGATCGCAACGCGACCCCGCATGTCCGGCCGGTCCAGGATGACCTGGCGGTCGAAGCGTCCGGGCCGCAGCAGCGCCGGATCGAGCACGTCCGGGCGGTTGGTCGCAGCGACCACGATCACGTTGGTGTTGGTGTCGAAGCCGTCCATCTCGACCAGGATCTGGTTGAGCGTCTGCTCGCGCTCGTCGTGCGAGCCGCCCAGGCCGGCGCCACGCTGGCGGCCGACGGCGTCGATCTCGTCCACGAACACGATGCACGGGCTGTTGCGCTTGGCCTGGTCGAACAGGTCGCGCACGCGGCTCGCGCCGACGCCCACGAACATCTCGACGAACTCGGACCCCGAGATGCTGAAGAAGGGCACGCCGGCCTCGCCGGCCACCGCGCGGGCCATCAGCGTCTTGCCGGTGCCGGGCGGCCCGACCAGGAGCACGCCACGCGGGATGCGCGCGCCGAGCGAGTTGAACTTCTCGGGGTACTTGAGGAACTCCACGACCTCCTGGAGCTCGGTCTTGGCCTCGTCGACGCCGGCCACGTCCGCGAACGTGACCACCGTCTTGTTGCCCAGGAACATCCGGGCCCGGCTCTTGCCGAAGGACAGCGCCTGGTTGTTGGTCCCCTGCGCCTGGCGCATCATGAAGAAGATGAAGCCGCCGAGCACGAGCAGCGGCAGCAGCCCCGTCAGCAGGATCCCGATCCAGGAGTTGTCGGGCGTCTTGTCCTTGGTGTAGACGTCCTTCTGGAGGGTGATGCCGCCGTCCTTGGCCGCCTGCTGCATGTCGGTGAACACGTTGCCGGTGATCTCGTTGGGCACGACCACCTGATAGGTGCCCGACGACTTCGACGTGACCGTGAGCGTCTCGCCGTCCTGGACGACCTTGGTGACGTTGCCGGCCTGCACGTCCGCGTAGAACGCCGAGTAGCCCGTCGAGGCCGCCGGCGAGGACGAGTTGACCACCGTGTAGAGCAGCGCGACCGTGCCCACCACGAGGACGAGCATCACGATCCCGTTGCGCAGGAACTTCGCGTTCAAACGGAGCGCCTCCGTGTCCCGGGGTTGCCGGTTTCGGGCCGGCGTTCGGGCGAGTATACGCCGGGCCCCGGGACGCTCCCGGAGGCCGGTTCCGGGTCATGCGATCCGGTAGTGCACTGACCCTATCAGGCGTACGGGCGCGCGACGCATCCGGATGGCTGCGCCCGCGTTCAATCGCGGTTCAGGAATCGCCATCTGGCCGTGCAGCGGACGACCGTGCCCCCGGGGTCGCCCGATCGCGGAGCCCGCGGTGGCCACGATCCGAAGGCCCGGGCGGCGCGGCGACCCTCATAGGCTGGGATCGGGATTGGTAGCGGAGGGCGGATTCGAACCACCGACCAAGGGCTTATGAGTCCCCTGCTCTACCACTGAGCTACTCCGCCACGGATTCACGCTCAGTTACACGACATAACTGGCGCGGAGCTTGACCACAACCGTTTTTGAGCCTATAACTGTGACCGTGGTCTCGAAGCACGGTCGGTCGATAGTTATGAGCTCTAGCGCCCGCGGTCGGGCTCGACCTGATTCTATAGCCGAGCCGGACGTTCTGGACAACCTGGCCTCGTTCACCCGTCACCTGCGGGCCGAGAACAAGGCGCCGTCGACGATCGTGACCTACTCGAAGGCGGTCGAGCAGTTCGAGGCGTTCCTCGCCGAGCCGCGGCGCCGGCGGCCGCGCCGGGTCGCCGACGTGCGGCGCGAGGACGTCGAGGCCTTCCTCGTCGAGCGCCAGGACGCCGGGATGCGGCCGGCGACCCTGTCGCAGCGCTTCCGCTCGCTCCAGCAGTTCTTCAAGTGGCTGGCGGCCGAGGGCGAGATCGACGGCAGCCCGATGGCGACGATGCGCCCGCCCCACGTGCCCGAGACTCCCCCACCCGTCCTCCGCGAGGCCGAGCTGCGGAAGCTGCTCGACGCCTGCGCCGGGACCGACTTCGAGGATCGCCGCGACAACGCGATGATCCGGCTCTTCCTCGACACCGGGATGCGCCGCGGCGAGCTGGCCGGGCTGCGGGTCGAGGACGTCGACCTCGACCAGGAGGCGGCGGTCGTGATGGGCAAGGGCCGCCGACCACGGGCCTGCCCGTTCGGCCACAAGACCGGCCAGGCCCTCGATCGCTACCTGCGCGCGCGCGCGAAGCGGCCCGACGCGAGCGAGCCGTGGCTGTGGCTGGGCAAGCGCGGCCGGCTGACCGAGACCGGCGTCGAGCAGGCGGTCAAGCGCCGCGGCCGGCCGGCCGGGCTGCCCGACATCCACCCCCACCAGTTCCGCCACACGTACGCCCACCAGTGGCTCGCCGCCGGCGGCACCGAGGGCGACCTGATGCGCCTCGCCGGCTGGAAGAGCCGCCAGATGCTCGCCCGCTACGGCGCCTCGGCCGCCGACGAGCGCGCCCGCGAGGCGTACAAGCGGCTCAGCCCGGGCGATCGGCTGTGACGGGGCGGAGGCGCCAGCATGGCTAGCGTGACGGTCCGAGAACCGATCTACGACCCGAGGACGAGCGGGCCATCGCCGACCTATCGGTCAGTCGGTCGCATCTCCGTGAACGCTGCCGCCGTTGCCCTGGACCTGGGCCGAGCGCTGCGCAACCAGCTGCCGTACACATTCCGTGTGTGGTTGGCGGAGTACCTCCTGCTCCTTGGCCACCTGCGAATGCCAAGGGCCGGGGACCTCGCACTCCACGATGACTTCGAGAATGCCTCCCTACAGGTCAAGCGGTTCGTCGTCGAGTCCATCGGTACGTGCATTGCTCTTGCGGTCTGCCGCAGCATCTTGGCAGCGCCGCTGCTACGGATCGTCAATCTCGATGTGGCCTCGTCGCGCGACCCCTGGATGGTCGCTGCCCGCAAACCACGGCCGGACATCGCAGTGGAGGTGGGCGCAAACCTATGGATCGCTGGAGAGGCAAGGGGTCGAAGTGCTCAACCACCTCAAACCGTCCGCATCGAGCAGCGAAATCGGATCACGGAGCTTGATGGATGGGCGCAAGCCACGATGCCTCCATCGGGCACGGCACTGACGAAGTGGTTCATGAGCTGGGCGTGGTTGCAGACAAGCGGAACCACAGTCGACTTCTTTGACCCGGGTGCACCGACACCATTCATCGATCAACGCATGGCCTCGCACCTCGAAAGCGAAAGGGCGGAGGCCATCTGGGAGACGGCTCCAAGGATGCAGATCCGGGTCTCCGATCGCGAGGTTCGAGGCGCGACGGTGACCCTCCCACTCACGACTGTGCCCACAGATCCTCGCTGGGTGTACCTGGGAGCGATGTCTGGTAGCGGGTCGCACTCACTGGGGTCTGGCGATGACAGCGGGATCGACAGCGCGGTCGCTGGGCGGTTGGTAGCGCTGGTCGGGTGGGACCAGCCCCCGTCGGAAGCCGACTTGGTCGACACCCTCACTCAGGCAGCACGGTCCTCGGAGCAGGCGAGCTGACTAGGACGATCCTGGCCGAGACCTGCCCGTCTGCGCCTGGGTCCGCCGTTGTCCGGCGCCGCACCGCCTCAGGAGATCGGGGGCAGGGTTCCACTGAACGCCGTCGCATCGCGGTCACAGCCGTCGGGCGTTGCACGATCGCGTCCGATAGGCACTCGAGGCGATTTCGGCGGCGTCGCTACGCGGTTGCACCGCCCTCGATGAAGAAGATCATGTCGATCACCTTCGCGCGCGTGTACCTCCGGTTCGTGTCCGAGCCGGTGTCAAAGTCGAGGGTTGGACCCGATATCCCTCGATCACTTCGGCGTTGTCTCGGTAGAACTGCCCGACTCGCATCAGGCTGCTCTCGCCAAAGGCGACCGTCCGAAAGCCATTCCTGAAGTTCGTGTCGTAGGCGGGGACGAACCGAACACGCCGAGCATGATCTTGGTGACGAGGGTGTCCGTGGCGCCTCGGAAGCGCCGTCGGATCTGTCTCGCCGTGTCAAGCAGCACCGCACGCTTCGCGGGTGTAGCCATCGGCGTCGATCGACCACGCTCGTCGGCGATCTCGCGATCACCTCGACGACCGGCGCGAGATACGCGACAGACCGCTTCAGCAGGATCGTCGACCCGCGATACATGCCCCAGCTCGCCAGGTAGAAGCCGAGATGCAGGCAGGCCAGCTGCAGGTGCGGTCCCGTGGGCAAGTCCGCCGTGCGCCCTTCCTCGCGTCGGCTCTGGAAGAAGTTGAAGCAATAGTCGAATGACGCGTACCGGTCCCCCGGTCGCCGATCGTCCAGATAGGTCCGGAGGTTGCGTTCGATAATTCACGTCAGAGGCGACGGGGCTCGGGTGAATCGGCTGAGCGCGGGACACTGCGACCCGCATCGAGGAGCCCGGCACGCTTCGCCACCCCGTACGCGAACTGGTACTCGACTCCGACTAACCTCGCGACTTCGGCGACGGGCTTGCCCTGGGCAAGGAGGTCTCGCATCCGCGCCGACTTGGACTCCAAGGACGCCTCCGAGCACCGTGATGCTGGCGTCGCCAGGCATCCGTTTCATGCGGGGTGCAGCAGCCCCCTCACCCGCCGTACGCGCGGGATCGGCGGCTGTACGGCCGCCGATTGCGCGTAGCGCAGACTGCGTCCCCAAGCGTACGGCGGGCTGTCAAGGGGCGAGGCTCTCTCTAGTGTCGTCCATTGACCGAAACAATACAGAAGTGTATTGTCTCAGCAAACAGACGACACCAAATCCATGAGTTGCGCCGACCTTCCTGACTGGTACCTCCGCAATCGGTTCGCTGTGCTCGATGTGCCGCTCGGCGACTTTCGAGCGTGCGCGCAATCAGGTCATGCCAAGCCGGCTACGACGCCACCGTGTGTCTTCGCCGATTCGTCAAAGCGGCCGGATCAGACGGATACGAGGTGGCCTGTATGTCGTCGTGGACCCTGCCCGCCAAACGCCGCCATCGCCGTAGCGAGCGGCGCCTTCGCCGAGATCCCGCACTATGTCACCACGGATGCGGCGCTTCGTATCACGGGCTGATCGACCAGCCGATCACCACGATCACGGTCGTTTTGTCCCGCGTTCGCCGCTCGTTCGCCGTCGACCCAACCACAACCATCAGGCCAGTGACCCTCGACGAAGACCGGATCCGAGAGGCAGACGCCTATCGAGACGACGGTCGATGGCTTCCCGATCCGAGTCGCGTCCCGTGAACAGGCGGTCGTCGACGCGCTCGCCGAGCCCCGCTGGATGATCGTATCGGAGACCTCCTGCCCGAGATCCTCGCAGCCATCTCCGAGGACGAGGTCGAGCGAACGGCTGCCGGACGCTCGCTCGGACAACGGCGGCCGCCCAACGCCTCGGCTATCTACTGGAAGAGGCGCGGAGGCCACTGCCGTCAGCCCTCGCCAACCTCCGGCCCGGTACGCTCAGTCCGGCTTCGCCCTCAGAACCGCTCTCGAGGCCCGTACTCAACGCGGTGGCGCGTGTATGGCTGACGCGCGCGACCGCCAGGCAATCGCCACGACTACCGGGATGCGCGCGACCGGTCCGATGTCGCTGCGATGCGGCGATATCAGAACGAGGAAGCCTGCTTCGTCCTGCTCGCGATCCTCGAGCGCCTGGCGGCCGACGATCGGAGCTTCGTTCACGAGATCGCCCTCAAGGGCGGGATCTTGATGGCCGGAGAGCTCCGGTCGGCGCGATCATCGGCCGACATCGACGCGACGACGGGGCAGGGTCGACGCATCGACCCCGATCGCGTCGTCGCGGACTTGCGCCGCGCCGGTCGTGAGTTCGGCGTCCGGCTCGATGGCGATCCTGATCGGACCCTGGGCGGCCTGATCGTCCATTTCCGGTTCGAGTCGTTGACCGACGCCGGGACGGCGAAGCTCGAGGTGAGCGTGCGCGAGGACCTCGTGTTCGCTGTTCGCGATGCCTTCTTCGACGTCTCGGACCTCGGGCTGCAGCCCTTCACGGTGCCCGCCTTGGCGCAGGTCGAACTCGTCGCCGAGAAGCTCCGGACGCTCGTCCAGCGTGCGCAACCGCGTGACCTGTTCGACCTCCATCTTACCTGGCCGAGTCGGGTTGGCACCTGGATCCTGCTGAACTCCGTCAGGCCGTCGATGCGAAGCTGGCCATCACGCGTCACAAGCGATGGGGGCCCAGGCTCATGGCGAGCGAACCTCGATGCGATCCGGGCGCCTGGGACGCGACGATGTCCGCCTGGGTCGAGCCCAGCCGGCTCCCGCCCGTCGACGAGGTGATCAGGAGGTCGCGCGCATGCTCCGGAGCCTGCGGCTCGAGTAGCCGTGTTCCAGAACGGCCGGCTGTTCCGCATGCTGCGGAACACCGGTCACCGGCGGACCGCGTGTTCGTCGCAGAGCGTGCGCTGCCAGTAACGGTCTGTTCGGAGCCGGCCCGCGTTCCCGCAGACCTCGCAGATCGTCAACGACTCCGCGGCGAGGTCATCAAGCAGATCTTCGTACGCCCGCTCGTTGGGCTCGAAGCAGATGCGAAGCGAGCCGAACTTCTCCTTGATCTGGACGATCGTGTGGCCTTCGGGCAGCGCCACGAAGGCCCCCCGCACCAGGTCCCGCCAGCCGCGGCCGACCGACTCCAGTCCGGTCTCGAGGTCGTATCCGGTCGGCACGTAGGTGGCTGGGTACTTCCTGTAGGGACCGCTCACCGCTCGGTCCTTTCGATTTGCCCGGTGCTGATAAAGATCGTCAAGTCGCGACGTCCCTCACGGTCTTCGAACCCCAGCATTAGTCGTTCTCCGAAGGCGCGCGCGAGCCGTTCGAGGGTCTCAACGCTGGGCCAATGTGCTCCGCTCTCTACGCGGCTGATTGCCGAGACGCTGGTGCCCATGCGCTCGGCGAGTTGATGTTGGGTGAGGCCGTATCGGTTTCGCCTGGCGATCACCATCCGCGCCAGCGCCTCGTACGGAGCGAGCCGCGCCTGCTCGGCTCGATACGAAACACTATTCAAGGCGCGACCCCGCCGCGCTTCTCGATAGGTTCGACCGACCGGGCCAGCACGAGTCACATCTCGATATTATCAATTCTGAGAACTTCCGTCGCCTTCGCCTTCCGACCCCGCGCCGCGCTCGTCCTTCGACATCTCGCCGCCTGTGCTGGTCTCGTGAACCGGCCGGCCCACCTTCTCGACAATGAACTCGACAAGGGTCGCGGGCGCGAGCTCGGACAGCTCGATGTAGGCGATCGTGGGCGGCATCCACGGCTGCCGGGGTAGTCGAAACGCGCGGGCAGGATGTATTCGCCCTGCTCCGTCAAAGCTCGCGCGAGGGCGCTGCGTCGCTCGAGGCGTGTCCACTCCTTCGCGGCGTATGCGGCCGAGATGAACATCACGCAGTAGCGGGAGGCGACCCGGTAGATCCGATCGAAATGCTCGATCAGGTCCTTGCCCCAGAGCCTGACCTTCTCGTCCTCGTCGTAGAAGACGCGCAGGCCCGCACGCCTTGAGCCCACGGGCCACGAGCTCTACGTAGGCCACGCTCCTCGCCGGCGAAGCGACAGGCACACGTCGAACTCGAGGCCCGGATGCGTCGCTCCGACGATCAGGAAGCGGCTCAGCCGGCAGAGTGAACGCGGGGACGTGATCCGCCTGAGCGAGGCCGCCGCCGCCGCTCGAGCTCTTGAATGTGCCGGAGCTCGGCGTCTCGCCGACGCCGGTCCTCGGCCTCGACCTTCTTCCGCTCCTGACCGAGCGCGGAGTGGCGAGGGATCGCTCGGCGCCATGCAACTGCTTGGTCTTGGCCGCGGCTTGCGAGGCGAAGCCGGCCGCACGCTTGTCATGGTCCGCTGCTCGACCCTCGTGGCGCTGACGCATCAGCCAGTTTCGACCTGACGGTGCTCGGACTCGTGCTCTTGGTGATTGAACTGGCCGCGCGGAGCGCAGCGTCTCGCTCACGGGTCGCGCGCTGCCCGCTCGTCAGCGGCACGCCCCTCGAGGCCGGCAATTTCTGACTTGAGCCGTTCAACCTG
>CAWJDE010000005.1:0-251169 GCA_963841545.1 uncultured Chloroflexia bacterium
AGTCCGAGTGTCGGCTCCACTCGCGCGGTTTCGTGCTCGGGAAGACCTGCTATTCCGTCTTCCCCACCGACCGGGCGGCCCGCTTCCCCGGCCACAACGCTCGTGGCGGGAAACCTGCCGTCCTCCGCAAAGCAGGTCGTCGGGCGAGGCCGGGGACCTTGCTCGTCCTCGTCAACTTGACACGGAGCGACGTCGATTTCCGTCATTGCAGACGACCTCGGGTTCAGCGAGCCACGCATCGCGGCCGTCGATGGTGTGACGTTTGGGCGCCGGCAGGGTACGTCGGTAACCCTTGATCGCCAGCCGGACGGGGTCACGCTGTCCTGTGCGTCCGGCCGGAAGGGGATCGATCTTCCGGGTCCCCACAGAGGATGATCTCATGCGATGCGGCTGCCCCATGAACACAGAGTATTTCGCCTCGATGTGGACGAACGGCGGAGTCCCTGCGCACGTCCATTTCGACGGCTCGACAGCCCAGGGTGGCCCCGACGCTGCCACCGACAACAGGGCCAAGCGATGGGCCGAGCAGTTCCTCGCAGTTGGATGGCTGAAGCGCGGCTGGCTGTAGCAGGAGTCGCCTGACACAGCGTCCGATCCCCACTTCGGAGAGCACCGGGCTGATCGCGATCTTCGGGTTGGGACCCGGCAGCCAAGGCCTGCCGAGGACCGGGCGTGGGAGTTCGAGAAGGACACCCTCCGCGTGCGTGCTCGGCCGAGCTCGTGGAGGACGACGTGGGGCCGTTTCGCCCGAGTCACGACCCGGCCACGCCACACGCAGTCTGGCCCTCGCCCGTACGTGCCTGGAGAACGCCCGGCGTCAGCTCTTCGGCGAGCCTTGCGGTCCAGGCGTGCGAGTGGCCGCTCGTCGGTCCGCTTCCTGCGTCGATGGGTACCGCCCACGGACCGGGCTTCGGCCGGCTCGGTTGAGCGCTCTGTTCGCCTCGCGTCTTCGGAAGTACCTACGGGTCGGAACCACTGGGGGATGGGTAGTGCGTCGGCGGACCGACAAACGTTGTCCGAGGACCTGGCGCCATGTCGACGGCAACCAGTGGAGCCGGCCCGTCGAACTGAGGCGCCACCCGTGGTCGACCCGACCGCAACAGACAGATGACCACGTCGCCAGGCGACTACGCAACGTGGTCGCGGCTCCGTCGATTCATGCCTGTCGGAGTGGTGCTCGTCACGTTCGTGGTCGTCGGTACCGTCGTCGGTGCCGCCGTCGGCCTGCTGTTCGTCCAGGGGCGATCGTCGGCATCTCCGTCGTCGCGGTTGGTCGAATGGCGGCTCGGTGACCTCGACCCTGTCACGGCCCAGACGGCGACCGTGATCCCGATCACGATCGACGAATATCCGCCCGAGGACTGCTACGCGCCGGCCGCCTCATGGTTGGAGGCGCCAGACATCGCGTACACGCCATCGTCCGTCATCATCACGATGCAGAAGACCGATGCGTACGCCCACGGGCACTGCAGCGGCGGCGCGGCCTCTATACCACGAATTGGAGCGGCAGCGTCAAGCTGAGCGAGCCGCTCGCGGGGCGGGCGCTGCTCGATGGCTCCACGTCTCCACCGGACCCGCGCCCGCTCCGCTCAGCGGTCGGCAGCCTCATGATCCTGGGCATCGCCGACTGGCAGGGCCAGCTCGAACCGCTGTCGGGCGTCGGTGGGGCGGCTGCGCTCACCACCTACTTCAAGCAGGACCGAGCCGCCAGTCGAGCCGCCGACGCAGGCATCCTCACATTGACCACCGGGAACGATGTTGGCGCGAGCTCACCGCTGTCGACGTTCTTCCAGGACACGCCGACGATCCTGTCCGAACGGATGATGGGCGTCATGGTCGGCACGCTCGGGAGTAACGACTTCGGTGCGGGCATCGACCGTCTCCAGAGCCAGGTCGACCTGGCCTACGCGGATGCGAGTGGCGGGGACAACCGGTTCCACTACATCACCTCGAACTTGAGCAACCGCGTCGCGAACCTCGAAGGCACCCTGGACTACGAGATCTTCCGATACGGCGACGTGAAGTACGCCGTCATCGGGATCGTCAACGAGGACGCACCGACGCTCGTCCCCCCGGGCAGCTTCGGCACCATGACCCCGACCGAGAGCGTCGCCGCTGCGATGGCTGCCAGGGCGGCCGCCAAGGCGGCGGGTGCGGACGTGTTCATCGCGCTCACCGACAAGGGAGTCACCGACGTCTCGGGCGCCAACCCGACGGGTGCCCTGATCGACTTCGCGAACGCCGTCAGCGGCTTCGACGTCATCTTCGGCGGTCATACCGACACCCAGTACTCGGGCATCGTGAACGGCCAGCTCGTCGTCGAGAATCGCTCCCGGGGCCAGACCTACTCGAAGACGCTCCTCACGTACGATCGGCTCGCGGCGCGGTTGACTGTGGCCAGCAACTCGTTCGTCACGCCGACGGCCGCGGCCGTCACCCCGGATCCGAGAGTCGTCGCGATGCTCGGGACCTATCGGGGCGAGATGTCGCTCCTGCTGGATGGAACTCCGGAGATCGCTCGCCCGGCCCCGGAACCTGCCCCGTCGACCTTCAGCCAGGACAGGAGTGCCGGCTGCGTGGCTGCCAGGTCGCATGTGCCGGCATATGCCCAGCGTCTGGCCCGCGACATCGCATCGCTTCGGCCGGCCGTCGTCGCCGAGCCATTCGACCCGGCCAAGGCCACGGACGCCATCGGTCAGCTTGACCAGACGCTCACGGCCTTTGCCGAGATCGATCCTCCATACCATGGATGCGCCACGACGGGCGAGCTTGACTACGAGGTCGAGTATCTGGTCGCGAGAGCATCGAGGATGATCGAGCTGTCCAAGGCCCCCGCGACCACGAGCATGCAGACCCGCAGCAGCGTCTCGTATTCGATCTCTACGGGTACCTTCCCGAGGCGCTCGCCCTTGTCTACGCGCCCGCTCCGCTTCCGACGCCTGCGGCGGAACCGTAGCGCCGCTACCGCCTGCGAGACCCTCGTCCTGCGGCGCTCGATGCCCTGACCGGGCGAATCGCCGACGCGACCTGCGAATGTCGAGTGCATGAACCCGGCGTTGTTGCGGGGAGAATCCTCACAGCCGGCCATCCCCGTGCGCCGCCCACGCCCGAACGACGACGACCGCCAGCAGCACCGTGCCGATCGTCAGCGGGACGAGCCCCACGGCCGTCCAGAACCCGGCGTTGTCGAGCGTGCCGCCGGTGGCGGCCTGGCGAGCCAGCAGGAACAGCCAGAAGCCACCGAAGCCCATCATCAGGCCCGACAGCGCGGTCGCGTGGTCGCCGCGCACGACCAGCGGGGCGGTGAGCACGAGGAACAGCAGGCTCCCGAGGAGACCGCCGATGCTCGTGATCAGCGTCGCCGCCGCACCGAGCACCGCGGTCGTGATCCACAGCATGGGCAGCCTCATGACAGCCCGAGCCGCCCCACGGTCGCCCCGCCGGCCGATCGGGCCCCCGGCCTGCGCCACACGTGCGGGCTGTCCCGCACGTGGCCCGCAGCACGGTTTGAGGATAACGTGATGCTCACAGGTAGCATATTACCGCAGGGGATCCGACCGTCAAGCCCGGTGACATCGGTCGGCGTGGACCGTGCAACCGAACGAACGTCGTCTCCCGTGGGTGGCTCTGACGGGCGCAACGGCGAACGCGATGCGACCCGGACGGGAAGTGGACCGGATCGTCGAAGAAGGTGGACGTCAGCTCGTCGATGGCAAGTGGGTCGTCCGCGGGGCCACCGGGTCCGGTGGCCGCCACCCGGTAGGCGACGCTGTCGGTGGCCAGCCCGATGCCACCTGGCATCCGCCTCGGACGCAGGCGTTCCAGGCGAATGCGGCACAGCCCGGCTGCTATGTGGCCAATACGACGGGCATGCTCATCGTGGACGCGCAGGCGGGAACCGCCATCGTGTCGGAGGACATGGGCCAGACGACCGCTGCCGTCCGGTGGCCGCCGGGGTTCACCGGCCGAACAAGCGGCGACCAGGTCGAGGTCCTCGACGCGACCGGCCGTGTCGTCGCCCGCACTGGTCAGCGCTACGAGCTCCTGGGCGGCTACAACGAGGACGGCACCTGGGACGCCTGCACCGATGGCGTCTATCCGCCGCTGTGGCCCAGCCCGAGGTGATGGGTCGATCGGTCACCTGACGACCGGTCGTGCTCCGGATCGTGCGGTGGGTCTGAAGGGAAGGTGAATCGTGCGAGGGGCGGACGTGACCTGAACCCCCGCCCTTCGACCCGATGGCCCCCGCCAGGGTCGACCAATGGCCCGTGGTGTTAGCACCTTGTGGACCGCTGCCAGGCGGGTGGCGAGGGCGCAACTTGGGGCCGACACGAATGACCCCGCATTCCGGATCCGTCGAGGGCGGCGCCGGGATGGAGGGTCAGGAAGGTAGGGTCCGATGCCAATCACCGTCGTTGGCCGCCACGTCGGCGTCCAATGCCCCCGACGACGATCGCCGTCACGGCTCCGGGCGACGAAACGAGCCGTGCCACCCCTGTCGGCACACCGCGTGCCAGGGTCCGGGCATCGCTGACGGCCACCGACGAGGAACCCGGCACCACGATCGGTCCTCGTTCGATCCCGGCCCACCGTGACCTGGGCCGGCAGCTCGATCTGCTGATCCGCCGTCCGCGATGACCGGCGTTCCGGGCGACGAATCGGTCTCGATCCCCGCCCCCGGCCCGTTCGGGGTCCCGGGGACGGCCACGGCCCCAGGGGCAATCGTCATCGCGCCCACGCATGCCTTGTCATCGCCGGCCGCGCGCCCCCTCCATCGTCTCGCCCCAGCACACAGGTTTCGACATGGTTCGCTTGCTCTCGCGCTCCCTGCTCGCCATCGCCCTCGTCATCGCGCTGTTGCTCGTCGGCACGGTACCGTCCGGCCTCGCGGCCCCAGCCTCGTACGCCAACCTGCGCAGCGCCTGGCGCGCTGGGCATGCCGTCAGCACGCTCCAGGAGACCGCCCGCACCCAGCGTTCGCCGGGCTGGCGGGCCGTGCACTCGCCCTCGCTGCTCGGCGGGCGCGCGCTCACGACCAGGCGTGCCGGTGCCTCGTTGACGTTCCGCTTCACCGGCACCGGGATCGCCCTCATCGGCCCCCGAGGTCCGCGGCGCGGTGCGGTGCGGATCATCCTCGATGGAAACCTGGTCGCGACCGTGAGCGCCCATGCCGACCGCTACGAGGCCAGGCGGGTGCTGTGGTCGAAGACGTTCGCCGCATCGCACACGCACACGATGGTCGTCCGCGCCGTCGGCACGGCCGGCCACCCCAAGGTCACCGTCGATGCGCTGCTCCGCAGGGGAGCCCGAAAGAGCTCCTCGGCGGTCGCGGCCAGGGGCGGCGCGGTGATCGGATCCGGCGTCAGCATGGACGGGCTTGCCAACACGCAGATCGGGTCGTCAAACCCGCAGGGTGCGTACTCGTTCGTCCCGACCCACTCGGGCACCCTTGCGACCGTCCGGATCTTCGATCAGATGGGTTCGGGCTACGGCTCGGGTAACGGTGGCCAGGTCCGCCTGAGCCTCCGTGCCAACAACGGTGGCAAGCCCGCGTCGTCCGCGATCTGGACGGGTTCCACGGTCACCATGGGGTCCTCGTCGCAGGTGGGCAAGCTGCTCACCGTTGGCGGGCATGTGACGGCGGGACACCGCTACTGGATCGTGTTCACGCACACGGGCGGTTCGGGCACGTTCAGCCTCAACTGCATCTACGTGCGCCAGCCGAGCGGTGAGCTGTCGCCGCGGTTCGCGGCGCCGTGGACGATGTCGTACTACAGCGGCGGCTCCTGGCACAGCCGCCCGGGCTACACGCCCGTGCTCGACCTCGGCTTCGCCGGCGGGTTCCACGAGGGCAACGGGTACGTCGAGCTGCTCTACGGGTCGGGCAGGGTCGCCCGGATCGGCGGCGGGTCCACGGTCACCCAGACGTTCAAGGTCGGCCGGACCAAGAGGTTCACGCAGGTGGGTGTCCGGGCGCTGCGGACATCGGGGGCCTCGCCCCTGGTGGCCAGGATCAAGACGACCTCGGGCAGCACGCTCGCGACGGCCTCGATCGCACCGTCCCGGTTCGCGACCGGCAACGGCTCCACCTTCGACACCAGCGGCCGCGGCGGCTACGGGACGGGGTCGGTGTCAGTCAAGCTTGCCCCGGGGACCTATCGGCTGGTGCTCTCCTCGTCGGGGACGTACACCGCGTTCGCGATCCGCAAGGGCACGTCCTTCGGGTACAGCCCGGCGACCCTCTCGACGGGCAGCGCCTCGATGGGCGGCTCCGCGTACGACATCCAGTGGTACCTGCGCTGAACCGGCGGTCCGGCTGACCTCCCGCGCCCAGGGAGCCCCGCCCGGCGAGATCGTCTCTGGGGCGGGGCTCCGTTTACGATGCGCAGGTGCTCCACGTTCGCGCGCAGCCCCGGCTCCTTGACTGATTGGTTCAATGCGCTCGTGAAGCCCGCGAGCGTCTGGAACCCCCTGGTCGTGCTCGACGATCCATATCCCGTGTACCGGCGCCTGCGGGACGAGGCCCCGCTCTACCATGACGAGCGGCTGGACCTGTGGGCCTTCACCCGGTTCGATGACGTGCTGGCAGCCTCGAAGGACTGGGAGACCTTCTCGAGCGGCGTCGGTGGGCTGGGCAACGATCTCGACGACACCTACCAGCTGTTCCTGCCGGCCGGCGACCTGGCTGGGATCGACCCACCGGATCACACCCGGCTGCGCGGCGCGTTGCGGCTCGCGTTCAGCCCGTCCGCGCTGCGCACCCGGTTCGAGCCGATCGTCCGCAGGAAGGTCAGCGAGCTCATCGACAGGTTCGCGGACGCCGGCCACGCCGATTTCGCCCGCGACCTGGCGCGGCCGCTCCCGGGCACGACGATGTTCTCCTGGTTCGGCTTCCCGGAAGCGGATCATCCGCAGCTCCTCGCCTGGTTCGGCGAGCTGCTCGAGCGTGACCCCGGCGTGCGCGCGCTGCCGGACCGGGCCATCGCCGGACGCGGTCGCATGCGCGAGTACATGCAGGACGCGGCCGACCAGCGACGGACGGCGCCGCGCGAGGACCTCATGTCGCTGCTCGTGGAGGCGAACGCGGCGGGCCAGATCAGCGCCGACGAGATCCTCGGCGCCTCGATGCTCCTGTTCGTCGCGGGGATCACGACCACATCCGGGCTGATCTCGAACTCCCTGCTCCACCTGGGCCGGTTCCCGGACCAGCGGCGCCTGATGCGGGACGACCCGTCGGTCATCCCCGCCGCGATCGAGGAGCTGCTCCGGTTCGACGCCCCGATCCAGACCCTGGCGCGGACCGCGACCCGTCCGGTCGCCGCACATGACGGCCTGATCCCGCAAGGTGCGCGCGTCGCCCTCGTGTGGGCCTCGGCCAACCGTGACGAGCGGCGCTGGGAGGATCCGGACCGACTCGACATCACCCGCGAACCGCAGCGCCATGTCGCCTTCGGCGATGGGATCCATCACTGCCTCGGCGCTCCCCTCGCGAGGCTGGAGGCAAGGATCGTCTTCGAGGAGCTCTTCCGGCGGATCCCTGAGTACGCCGTCTGCGGTCCGATCGTCCGCATCAAGACGCCGACGGACCGAGCCCTCGAGTCGCTGCCCGTCGAGTTCTGAGACGCCCGATCAGAATCCGACCTGGCATGGCGTCGCGCCCGGATCGGTCCCGCCGGATGCCGTTCGTCAGCCGGCCGCGAGCCTGAGGCCGCGGATCCGCACCGGGTCGCTGTCGTCGAGCTCGCTGGCCCTGCGATACCGACCCGGCGGGATCGCGTACTCGGGCGGAACGATGATCATCCGCAGCCGGGGCATCGTCTGGAGCGGGGTGAAGTCCCCGTCCAGCACGCGGCCGACCGCCAGGTACTCGAGCGACGGATGTCCCGCGAGCAGGCGCAGGCTCTGGACCCCCGGCGACAGGCTCGCGTCGAGGAACACCAGCGCATTGAGCTGTGCCACCGGGCCGACGTCGCTCACCCGGTTGCACGCCTGCAGGCGCAGGTATCGAAGCCGGCCCAGCGCCTCGACGCCCGCCAGCGAGTCGAGGTTCGGGCAGCGCACGAGGACCAGCTCGGTCATCGAAGCAGCGAGATCCCTCGCGCCCTCCAGGCTCACCAGGCGTCGCGCGCCGATGATCTCGATCCGCTCCAGCGAAGGCAACGGTGCCAGCGGACGAAGGTCCGTCCCCTGGTACCCCGCAAGGCGCACCCGCCGAACCTTCGCGTGGCCGGTGAACAAGGTCTCGAGACCGCGGTTGCGCCGGCGGTCGGCGCCGCCGATCGAGAGCCATTCGAGGTTGGGCAGGAGCCTGAAGTCGAGACGCCCGAGCCAGCCTGAGTCGCAGCTGAGCCCGCGCAGGCGGTCCATCCGGGGGAACGCCGTCGCGTCCGGTGTGCCCCGGATGTCAAGGAACTCGATCCCGGTCAGCCCGGCCAGAAACGCGCAGTCGCCCGCCCCGACCGAGAGGGCGCGGACGCCGTTGGCGAGGATGGCCTTCGCGAGCTCCGCGGGCTCGAACGGGCGCATGACCCGCCACTCGCCGCCGGCGGCCTCGATCGCCTGGTCCCGTGACCGGTACGGGTCACCGGGGCGGCGGAGCAGGAGCGGGGCCGACGCCACCAGCGCGTTGACCGACCCGGGGGCATCGAGCGTGTCGGGATCAGACTCGGTCGCGCTCTGCGCTGACGACCCTGCACCGACCGGCACCGTACCGACGCGCCGGGCCCCGAACCCTGGCATGGGCGCTAGCCGGAGTAGATGACGCGAGGCAGCGCGGCCAGCAGGCCGCCCAGCAGGAGCATGGCCAGCGCGAGGCTGATCCTCACGGGTCTCGGGCGCAGTCTGGCGAGTCGCATGATGGTCACCCTCACCGGGCCCCCAGGCTGCGGCGAACGTCGCCTCGGCGGACACCGCCGCTGGCGCACACGCCTCGGAAGTTTAGCAATAGTGTACCGCGCGCCACGTCGCCATCTCGCAGTGCCGGCGCTCGCGGGCGTCGCCGTGTCCGGGCCACAGGCGAGCCGTGGGTTACCTGGCGAAGGTGCCAGACGCCGATTGCCGGGGTTGTGTCAGTGCGAGTAGGGGGTCTGGGCGAGGGCTGTAGCGACACTCAGCAGGGTGACGGCCGCAGCGACGATCCAGGCGGTGACGATGGGGCGAATTCGACGAGAGCGAGCAGACACAGCATTTCTCCTTGGAGCTGGTGCTCGCCCGCGGCCCGGAGGACCTCCATCAACAAGAGATCAACCGGATGCTAGGATCTGTCCATGGGTAAGTCAAGTATTGCTAAGCAATTCGGCTGGGGGCCGAGGTCACCAGCCGCCATCGAGCTCGGCGGCCGGGTGCGAGCGGAGCGGATCCGCGTGGGCCTGACGCAGAGCCAGCTGGGCCATCCGTTGTCCCGAAGCTACGTATCGGCGCTCGAGAGCGGCTGGACCCTGCCTTCGCTCGGGACCGTGTGGCTGCTGTCGCAGCGCCTCGGCGTGACCGTCGGGGAGTTGATCGACGGCGTCCACGGGGTATCCCTCGGGTCGTACACTTCGGTCAATGAATGCCAAACGACGGACGCCGGTCCGGGTCGACAGGGTCGACCACGCCGATCAGGCCACCCTGGCACGCAGCATCGGGTCGCGCATCCGGAGGGCTAGGACCGCCGCCGGGCTGACGCAGCAACAGCTCGCCCAGGGTCGCTACACCAAGGCCTATATCAGCGCCCTCGAAAACGGGCTGAGCAAGCCGTCGATGGCAGCCCTGAGCTTCATCGCCGCGCGGCTCGGCCTGCCGACCAGCCGGTTCCTCGAGGACGAGGCCGAAGGCTGGACGAGGCTCCAGGCGGACCTCGAGCTCGCCGCCGGTCGATGGCAGGCAGCGGTCGACGCGTACCAGGCCCTGCTCGAGCAGCCCTCCGGGGCGGGGACCCGGGCCGAGCTGCTGCTGGGACTCGCGGAAGCGTTCGCCGGCCTCGATCAGGCCCGGGACGCCGTCGGGGCGGCATCGACCGCCGCGCACCTGTTCGCAAGCCAGGGAAGAGAGGGCGAGGAGGCGCTTGCCAACTACTGGCTCTCGTGCGGCCAGTATCAGCAGGGGAACACGGCCGAGGCCAGGGCGCTCCTGGAGGGCATCCTCGTCAGGCTGCGGGCGGGATTGCGCGTGGAGCCCGACTTCCAGGCGCGCGTGCTGATGGCCCTCTCGAGCAACGCCTCGCTCGAGGGTGAGCACGCCATCGCCCTCGCCTATCTCGAGGAGATCCGCGGCCTGAGCGAAGGCCTCGATGACCGCCGACGGGGTGTCTACCTGTTCGATCTCGCCTTCAGCTACCGCAACACCGGAGACTTCGAGGCGGCGATCCGGACCGGGACGGCGGCGCTTGCGCTCCTTCGCGCCGCCCAGGCCGAGTTCGAAGCCGCGTCGCTCCAGCGGGATCTCGCCCTGTCCTACCTCGCGCTCGGGAACAGCGAGAAGGCAGACGAGGCGGTCGGCGCGGCACGAACGTTCTTCGAACGCCTCGGCGATCAGCTGTGGCTGTCGTATGTTGCCGATACCGAAGCCCAGATCGTGCTCGCCAGGGGTGAGGCCGGGACGGCGATCGAGCTCGCCTCCCAGGCCCTGGACCTGGCCGGCGAGACCGACAACGACTTCGCCGCGCTGGGAGCGCTGCTGACCATGGCGCGGGCGCGTCGCATGCAGCGCCGGATCGACGACGCGCTGGCCTGCTACGAGCGTGCCGCGGATCTGGCGAGGCGCGAGGGCAAGCCGGCCCGGATCCGCCTGGTGCTGGGCGAGCTCGCCGAGACGCTCGCTGCCGCCGGCCAGCACGAGCGCGCGTTCCGCCTGCTCCAGGAGGCCGTGAGCGCCGGCTGACGGGAGCTGCGCGGCGTTCGCCCAGGCGCCAGGTGCCTAACGGGCAGCCTGATCCGGTTCGTGCTCGGTGCCCCGCAGGTAGGCATAGACGAGGGCCGCGACGGCAGCCCCGGCAAGCGGACCGGCGACGTAGATCCAGAGTCCGGAGAGGTCCCCTCCGATGAGCGCCGGGCCGATCGAGCGAGCCGGGTTCATCGACGCGCCGCTGACCGGTCCGCCGACGAGAGAGCCGAGCGCGACGGCTCCGCCGATGGCGAGCGCCGCCGCCTCGCCGACCGCACGGGTATCGGTCGCCACGGCGGTGATGACCAGGACGAGGAAGAACGTCAGGACGCCCTCCCACACGAGGGCCTGAAGGTCCGAGCCCGAGGGCTGGGTGACTCCCAGCGGCACGTCCGAGCCGAGCGTCACCCGAAGGGTGGCCGCGCCGGCGATCGCACCCGCGATCTGCGCGATCGAGTACGTCGCGGCGCGGGACCACGGAAAGTGGCGCCCGAGGGCGAACGCCACCGAGACGGCGGGGTTGAGGTGGGCGCCCGAGACGTGGCCGAGCGCATAGATCATCACGGCGATGACGAGCCCGAACGCGATGGCGACGCCCAGGTTCGACAGCTGCCCGACGGCGATCGAGCCGCAGCCCGCGAACACGAGGGCGTAGGTTCCGATGCCCTCGGCGACGTGCGCCCTCATCGGCCCCGCCGCGCGCCCGTGCGCCGTGCCGGCTCGGAGATCCTCACGGCGCGAATCCCGTCAGGCGCCGGGAACGAGCTCGGCGAGGAGCGCCCGGACGCGCCGCTCGATCTCGTCGCGGATCGGCCGCACCTCCTCGACCGTCCTGCCGGCCGGGTCATCGAGCTCCCAGTCGACGTAGCGCTTGCCGGGATAGACGGGGCACGCATCGCCGCACCCCATGGTGACGATGACGTCGGCCGCGCGGACGATCTCGTCCGCCCACGGCTGCGGGAGCTCGGCGCTGATGTCGACGCCCTTCTCGGCCATGGCCGCCACGGCCGCCCGGTTGACCGAGGACGCGGGCTCGGAGCCGCCGGAGAAGACGTCGACCCGGTCGCCGGCGATGTGGCGCATCCAGCCCGCCGCCATCTGCGACCGTCCGGCATTGTGGACGCACAGGAACAGGACGCTCGGGTTCAGGTCGGTCGGCGCGCTCTCGAGGCGAACGAGGGCACGCAGGCGGTCGTTGGTGAGCCGTTCGGCCAGGACCGAGGTCCACGTCCTGATCCTCGCGTCGGCGAGCAGGTCCATCGACTCGACCAGGAACCGCTGGATCGTCTCGACGTTCATGCGACCCTCCCAGCGGCGCTGGAGGGCAACCGCCGACCGGCGGATCTGGAGCTGCTCCTCGAGCGGCAGGTCCTCGAGCTTGAGCGGCGTCCGTGACGTGCCGGGCGAGAAGTCGGTGGTCATCGCGTCGGTCTCCTTGCGAGTGGATGCTGCCGGCAGCCCGCGGGTCGTCCGGACGCCGGTGGCGGGAGCCTATGCCTTCAAGTGGCTTGAAGGTCAAGGGTCCGCCTTGGGGGCGGCGGCGCCAGCCGCCTGGATCTCCCTGGGGCTAGCCCCACGGTCAGGACGCCGGGTGCCCGGCTGGGCAGCGAGGCGCCGGGGGCCTAGCGTTGGCTCGACATGGAAACCGGCTGTTGCGGGCCGGTCCACCGGCCGGGATGCGCCCGACGCGATCCCCGGACGGCCCGTTCGGCCCGCCGAAAGGGGTAGTTCCGATGCGGCGCCTGTTGGCGATCGCGACGTCGGTCGCGATCCTGTTCATCCTCACGGTTCCGTCCGCGTTCGCGGCCGAACCGACCACCACGACGGGAAGCGTGATCTTCGCCGCGAACGGGACGGTCGACGTCCCGGCCGGCGAGCATGTCGACACGGTGATCGTGGCCGACGGCATCGCCCGGATCAGCGGCGACGTCGACACGATCGTGGTCGCGCGCGGCACCGCCACGGTGACCGATGCCTCGGTCGGCACCATCGTCGTCATCGACGGCAACGCCGACCTCAGGGGCGGCACCGTCGTGCGCGGCGACGTCCGCACGCTCCATGGCACGGTCACCAGGGAGGCGACGGTCGCCGTCGACGGCTCCATCCGGGCCCTCGACACCGATCTCGCCGCGCTGGCCGTGCTGATGATCCCGCTCATCATCGTGCTCATGGTCGGCATCGCGATCGCCGGCATCCTGGCAGCGCTCACCGTCGCCACCTTCGCGGCTCGCCAGATCCGCGAGGTCGAGGCGCTCATCTCCGAGCGACCGGGGCATGTGCTGCTTGCCGGCATCGTCGGCTCGGTGGCGCTGCCGGTGATCGCGATCCTGCTGGTCCTGACCGTCGTCGGCGCGCCGCTCGGCCTTGCCCTCCTGCTCGCCGTCCTGCCCGCCGTCGCCTTCCTGGCCTGGCTGGTGGCCGCGATCTGGATCGGCGACTGGCTCATCGCCACGACCCGAGGTGCCCGGGAGCCGGGCCGCCCGTACCGAGCCGCGGTGGTGGGGGTGATCGTCCTCGCGGTCGCCGGGGTCCTCCCGTTCGTGAGCACGATCGCCACCCTGTTCGGGTTCGGGGCGCTGCTGCTCGCCGCCTGGCGGGTGCTGCGGCCCGAGACGCCCGGCCTGGGCACCATCGGCTCGATGCAGCCGTCGCCCAGCGGCAGCTGACCGGTCGGGTCCCGTGCCGGCGAGGACGGCCCGGGCCCCGATCGCTCGCCAACCATGCACGACCCCCGGTCATTCGACCGAGGGTCGTTCCGCGGCGCCCGATCTGCGGGCATCGGTCGCCCTACCATGGGGACGCCGCGTGGGCCGCGATGGCGCCCCTCGCAGGGCGTCGGCAAGCGGCTCGAACCCGGCCGTGACCGCGATCGGAGCCACCGTCAGTGGGCATCTACGAGGACCTCGGCGTCCGCCGCGTCATCAACGCGAGCGCCACCTTCACGCGCCTCGGCGGTTCGTTGATGCCGCCCGAGGTGATGGACGCGATGGCGGAGGCGAGCCGCGCCTTCGTCGACCTGTTCGAGCTGGAGCGGGCGGTCTCTCGGGAGATCGCGGCGCTCGTCGACGTTCCCGCTGCGTACGTCACCAGCGGCGCATCGGCGGGCCTGCTGCTCTCGTCGCTCGCCTGCATGACGGGCCCCGACCTTGTGGACATCGCCCGCTTCGCCGCCCGGCCCGACGCCTGGCCGCGCCGCGAGATCGTGGTGCAGGCCGCCCAGCGCAACCCCTACGACCGGGTCCTCACGCTCGCGCATGCGCGCATGGTCGAGGTCGGCGACACCTGGCAGACGTTCGACTGGGAGCTCGAGGGCGCGATCGGGCCCGAGACCGCGGCCGTGTTCCACTTCGCCGGATTGCGCATGGCCGGGGGCGCGCTGCCGCTGGCCGACGTCATCCGGATCGCCCACCGGCGCAACGTGCCGGTGGTGGTGGATGCGGCTGCCCAGGTGCTGCCGGCCAGCAACCTGCACGACCTGGTCGCGGCCGGTGCGGACCTCGTCCTGTTCAGTGGTGGCAAGGCCATCCGCGGGCCGCAGGCGTCGGGCCTCGTCCTGGGCGACGAGCGCCTGGTCCAGGCCTGCCGCGAGCACGGGGCGCCGAACCAGCGGCTGGGTCGGCCGCTCAAGGTTGGCAAGGAGGAGCTGGTCGGCCTCCTGGTGGCCGTCCGGCGATTCTTGGCCCTCGACGCCGACGCCGTCCGCGAACGATGGGAGGCGCAGGTCGCCGCGTGGGTCACCGCGCTCGGCGCGGTCCCGGGCATCCGCGTCGAGCGGGACTTTCCGGGTGAGGCCGGACTGCCGGTGCCCCGGGCGAGGATCACCCTCGACCCCGCCGTCCACGGTCCCGCCGACGACATCGCCGCCAGGCTGCTGGACGGCGAGCCGGCGGTCTCGATCATGGTGGATGGCCCGACCGGGCTGCTGGTCGCGCCCGACTGTCTCGAGCAAGGCGAAGGCGAGATCGTCGCCCGCCGGCTGCTCGAGGTGCTCGGCTGACACCATGCGCCGGCCGCGCCCGGAGCCGGAGCGTGCCGGGAGCCGGCACCCAACCAGGGAAGGAGCGAGCGCGATGGATGGAAGCAAACCTGATCCGGGTTCCTCCGCCCTGCCCCCGACCGGCGGCCACTACCGCCATGTCGTGCGCCGGGGCAACCTGATCGTCACCGCCGGGCAGGTGGGCCGCGACGAGGAGGGCCGGTTCCCCGCCGGCATCGGCGCCCAGACTCGGCAGGCGCTCGCCAACCTGCGAGCCGTGCTCCGGAGCGAGGGCGCCGACCTCGGCGACCTGCTCTCGATCACGGCCTACCTGGCCGATCTCGACGACTTTGCCGCCTACAACGAGGCCTACCGGGAGGTCATCCCGATCGATCCGCCGGCCCGGACCTCGGTGGGCGTCCGGCTCCCAGCCGGCTGCCTCATCGAGATCAGCGGGATCGCGGCCGTCGACTGACGGTCGCCGCGCTCGCCCGCGGCGCGGGAAGGGCGCGGCCGCCGGCGAACCGGGCCGCCCGCGAACCGGGCCGGGGTGGTGCCGAGGAACCGCTTGAACCGGCGGGTCAGATGGGCCTGGTCGCAGAAGCCGACCTCCGCGGCCACGTCCGCCAGTGGCTGACCGCCGAGGATCCGGTCACGCGCCGCTCCGAGGCGCCGCGCGGTCACGTAGGCGTGGGGCGCGATCGCGAACGTGTCGGCGAAGGCGCGCGCGAGGCGGGTCGGTCCGGCGCCAAGCTCCAGCGCGGCCGAGGCCATGGTGACCGGCTCGAAGGCATGGGCGTCGAGATACGCTCGCAGGGCGTCGGCGAGCTCGTGGTCCGGGGTCGACGGCGGGTCGCCGGCCGGCTCGCCGAGCGACGCTCGGATCCGCTCGGCCACGATCGCGAAGCGGAGCTCGGCCTCGAGCGCGTCGTCAGGACAGTCGAGCGCGTCGTGGACGGCCGCAAGCCGGGCCTGGAGCGTGGGGTCGGGGACGACGGGCCGGTCCACCGCCGGACCGATCAGCCGCTCGTCCATGACGCTCGGCTCCAGGTACAGGACCCGCATCGCGTACCCGCGGGCGTCGAGCGGCCGCCCGTCGTGCACGACGTGCGGCGGCAGGATCGACACGAGACCCGGGACCGCGGCCCGGTCACGACGGTCGAGGTCGTACCGGATGGCGCCCTGGTCGACCAGGAACAGGGTCCACACGTCGTGGGTGTGCGGCGGGTAGGCGTGGAGCGCATGCCTTGCATGGAGCACCTCGCGGACGCCGGGGATCGGCGGCTTCCAGGCACGGACCGTGTAGGCGGCGGGGGGCGCATCCATCGCTCGCAGGATCGTACAAGACCCGCAAGGCGCCTCCCGCTAGCGTGGAGCGATGCCGATCGCACGCTCCCGCGAGCACCGCGAGCACCGCGAGCCCGCCGCACGCCCGGCGAGCCGGCGATGACGTGGCTGCTCGGGCTGGTCGGCTTCTCGCTGGCCGTCTCGATCACGCCGGGTCCCAACAACGCGCTGCTGTGGGCGTCCGGGGCGACCTTCGGGTACCGGCGCACGCTGCCCCACGT
This sequence comes from uncultured Chloroflexia bacterium, assembly GCA_963841545.1. Taxonomy (GTDB): domain Bacteria; phylum Chloroflexota; class Limnocylindria; order Limnocylindrales; family CSP1-4; genus CAIXZV01. The sequence continues at coordinate 16,408 of CAWJDE010000005.1, forward strand.
CCTCGGAACGGCGATCGGGCTCGGAACGATGGCCCTGGCCACGGCGGCGGGGTTGGGAGCCATGATCGCAGCCGTCCCGGAGCTTGCGTTCGCGATGAAGGTGGCGGGATCTGCGTACCTGCTCTACCTCGCCTATCAGGTCGGCCGCTCGCACGGGTTGCGTGCGGGCAGCGTGGCAAGGCCGCTCAGCCTGGTCCAGGGCGCGGCCTTCCAGCTGATCAACCCCAAGGCCTGGGTGTTCGCGCTGGGGGCGATCACCACCTTCCGGCCCGCCGACCTGCCGATCGCCGCGGGGAGCGTGCTGGTGGCGGCGATCATGGTGATCGTGATCGTCCCGAGCGCCTCGGCCTGGGCCGCCGCGGGGGGCCTGCTGGGCCGGTACCTGACCGGGGGTCGGGCGCACGGCGTGGTGAACGTCGTGCTCGCGATCCTGGTCGCGCTGACCGTGGTGTCCGTCTGGCTCTGATCGCCCGCCCCGTTGATCGGCACCGATCGAGGGCTAGACTTGCCCTCGTGACGTCCATCGCACGGCCATCCGCCCGGTGACGCTCCGGGTCGGCGTCATCGGCGCCGGCAACATCTTCGAGCGTGGCCACCTTCCCGCGCTGCTCGAGACCGGCGCGATGCGGGTGACCGCCGTCACCGACCTCGAGCCGTCGCGCGCGGCTTCGGCCATCGAGCGCCTGCCGGGCTCGGTCATGGTCGCCACGGCCGCGGAGCTGGTGCGGCGCGAGGACGTCGACGCCGTGCTGGTGCTGACGCCCACCGACACCCACGCGGACCTCTCGATCGCCGCCCTCGAGGCCGGTCGCCACGTCCTGTGCGAGAAGCCGATGGCGCGCTCGACCGCGGATGCGCGGCGGATGGCCGATGCCGCGACCCGATCCGGCAGGCGGCTGATGATCGGGCACACCCGGCGCTTCGACGAGCGGTGGACCACGATGCACGAGGCGGTCCGTGCGGGCCGGATCGGCGATCCGGTGTACGTCTTCCGTTCCGAGCACGCCTTCAACGGCGCGCCCGAAGGCGCCTGGCCGTGGCTCGCCGAGCGCAGCGGGGGCGTGCTGTGGGATGTCGGCGTCCACGTCGCGGAGCTGTTCCACTGGCTCCTGGGGGCGACGCCCCGCACGGCGTTCGCGAAGCTGCTCCACGCGCGACCGGAGGCCAGGGCCGGCGGCGCCCCCGACGCCGCGCTGGTGACGTTCGACTTCGGGCCGGGGAAGCACGCGCTGCTGAGCGTGTCCTGGATCCACCCGCCGCTGTGGGGCCCGTTCTACGCAACGACCCAGGTGGTCGGCACCGGCGGGCGGCTCGAGGGCAGCGATCGAGACTCGCACCCGGCGACCGTCGTCACGGACGCCGGCCTCCAGATCCCGCGCTACTCCCCGCTGCTGTCCGCGACCGCGACGGCGTTCCGGCGGGAGCTGGAGCACTTCGCGTCCGCCATCGAGACGGGTGCGCCGTTCGCCATCGGGGTCGACGACGCGCGCATCGCGATCGAGATGCTCGAGGCGGCGGAACGATCGGTGCGCAGCGGGCGGCCCGAGGCGGTCACCACATGAGCGCACGGCTGCGCCTGGGCATCGTCGGGTTCGATCACCCGCACGTGCTGCGCTTCGCGCCGATGCTGGCGGCACATCCGCGGGTCGCCCTCGAATGGATCGCCGCCGCCGGCCCGAACCGGGCGCCCGCCGAGGCGATGGCGGCCAGCCTCGGCACGCGGTTCGTCCCCGAGCCCGCGGGTGGGATCGACGCCGCCTACGTCGCCACCCGGCCGCGCGAGCACCTCGCGGTCGTCCGGCGGCTGGCCGCCGAGGGCACCCACCTCCTGGTCGACAAGCCGATCGCGCTCACCGCCGAGGACGGGCGCGCCATCGTGGCCGCGGCGCGTGCGGCCGGCATCCACCTCATGATCCCGTTCAACCCCCGGGGGCAGCTCGGCCCACGCGCGGTCAAGGAGCGGATCGACCGCGGCGAGCTGGGCGACATCCGGATGGTCCACGCGCTCAAGATGGGCAAGGTGCCGCTGACCATCCCCGGCATCGACGCCGCCTGGCTCACCGATCCGGCCGAGGCGGGGTTCGGAGGGTTCGGCGACATCGGGATGCACGCGGTCGACGCGCTGCGCTGGCTGATCGGGGCCGAAGCGGTGCGCGTCTACGCCCGGATCCATGCGGGGGTCCACCCGGAGCTCGCGATCGACAGCATCGGCAGCGCCACGATCGAATGGGCGAACGGCGCGCTGGCCACCGTCACCGCGGGCTGGGCCAACCCCGCCGGCTACCCGTTCTTTCTCGACGCGCAGTTCGAGGTGGTCGGCTCGAAGGGTGCCGCGCGCGTGGACCATCCCTACCAGGAGCTGCACCTCGCCGACGCAGCCCGGTCGGAGGTCCTGGCCGCGAGCCGGAACGACGCGGTGTGGAACCTCGATGCGTTCATCGGGGCCGTGCAGCGGGACGAGGAGCCGCCGATCACCGGTGAGGACGGCCTTCGTGCCCTCGAGCTGATGCTGGCCTGCTACCGGTCCTCGGCGAGCGGCGAGGAGGTCGGGCTGGAGTAGGCGCTCCCGGCCCGTCGCGCCATTGCGCGGCACGTCGCCCGACCCGCGAGCCGGGCGCGCGGCGCCGTGCCACGCGCTCAGCCGGGTGGCAGGCGCAGCCGGCGAAACTCGGGCAGCGCGAGCGCGATCGCGCCGATCCCGGCCAGCGAGCACAGGCCGCCGGACACGACCGACAGGGTCGGACCGATGGCCGCGGCCACGGCGCTCGCCTCCGCGTCGCCCACCCGCGGGCCGCCGGTCACCACCAGGATGTGGATCGAGCTCACCCGCCCGCGCAGATCGTCGGGCGTCAGCGACTGGACGATCGAGCTGCGGAGCACGGCGCTGATGACGTCCGCACCGGAGGCGATCGCGAGGCACAGCAGGGCCAGCGGGAAGCTGAACGTGGCCAGGCCGAACCCGGCGATCCCGATGCTCCACAGGGCCACCGAGGCGAGCACCGCGAGACCCGGCCGCCGGACGGTTGCCGTCCAACCGCTGAGCAGGGCCGCCACCAGCGCCCCGAGGCCGGCCGCCGACGACATCAGGCCGACGCCGGCGGGGCCGACGCGGAACACGTCGAGCGCGAGCGCCGGGTACAGCGAGCGCGGCGAGCCGAACACCATCGCATTGAGGTCGACGACGAAGGTGGCCAGGACCTCCTTGCGCCGGCGCGCGAATCGGAGACCGTCCATGATGCCGCGGAGGCTGGGACGGTTGGCGCCCGGCGCGGGCGGGATGGGCGCGATCAGCAGCAGGGCGGCGATCGCGGCCCCGAAGGTCACCGCGTCGATGAGGTAGGCCACCGCGATCCCGGCCGTCGCCAGCACGACCCCGCCGATGGCGGGCCCCACCACCGCGCTCGCGTTGAACACGAGCTGGTTGAGGGCGATCGCCGCCGTGAGCCGGTGCGCCGGGACGAGCCTCGGGATGGCGGAGGCGCGAGCGGGCTGGTCGATGGCACCGATGCCGGCGGACGCGAACGCCGCCGCGTAGATCGCCGCCAGCGGCGGCTCGGGAAGCAGGGCGAGCAGCGTCAGGACCAGGCTGGCGCCCGCCAGCCCGAGCTGGGTGACCAGCAGCAGGCGGCGCCGGTCCACCGCATCAGCGACGGCGCCGCCACCGAGCGCGAAGATGAGGATGGGGACCAGCTGGACGAGCGACAGCGCTCCCACCGCGAGCAGGTCGCCCGTCAGGACGTAGACCTGGTACGGCAGGACGACGGTCGTGATCATCCGGCCGGCGGTGCTGATCGACTGCCCGGCCCACAGCAGCCGAAAGTCGCGATCGTGACGGAGTGGCGCGGGGTCGACGAGCAGCCCGCCCAGGCGGCGGGGCGATGGGGCGGGCGACGTCATGTGCAGGCATGGTGCCACCGGTGGCGGTCAGCCGCCCGGTCGATCGGATGACGCGGGGGATGCGCCCGGGGGCCACGCCCGGCGGGCTGCCTCGCCGCGTCCCTGTGCGGCGTGCTCCGCATCGCCGGAGGCTCGAAGTTTCGAACGCGCGTTTGCTAGCATGATGTTCCAGCGAGCCTCGACCCGACACGGAGTGCACGCCGCTGGAGTCATTGGTGGTGACGCTGGCCGCCCTCCTGGTGGGCATCGTCGTGGCGACGATGGCCGGCGGGCTGGTTGGACGACGGATCCGGGTGGAGCTCGAACGGCGCGCCGAACGCAAAGGCGAGACCGCTCGCCCATCGTCCTCACCGGGCGCCGCCGTCCGGGGGCCCGCGATCGCGGCCTCCACCACCCGGCCACCGACGGCGACCGGCGCCTCCCGGTCCGTCGCCCGTCCGCCAGGTCAGACGACCACCGCCGCAGCTGCACCGAACGCGCCCCCGGAGAATCCCGGTCCGCCGGCCTGGACCGCGCCGCCGACGTCGATCCAACCGCCGTACGCCAGGCCCCTCGACCCGCGGGCGGGCGGGCGGACCGTGCCGGGCCAGCCGGAGATCGCGCATCGCCTGGCCGGAGCGCCGCCCCCGGTCGTCACCCGGCAACCGTCGCCGCTGTCGCCCGCCGTCGAAGCGCGCCACGGGCGCCCCTTCGTCCTGACGCCGAGGGACGGTACCCCGGGTGCGACCGGACCGGCTCCGGTTCCCGGCCTTCCGGCCGCCCGTCCCGGCGCGCCGCGCCAGCCCGAGCTCGTGGCTGTGCCGTCGCGCCGCCGTGTGGACCGGCGTCGCGCGATGCTGGGGCTGGTGGGCATCACCGGCGGGCTGACGCTGCTGGTCGTCGCGGCCCTCGGCTGGCTGAGCCCTAGGCCGAGCGGGGCCGTTCTCGACGCCACGGCGGGTCCGTCCGGCTCGGCCTTCGTGTCCGACACCGGATCGCCGGGGCCCGCATCGGCCAGCCCCACGCCGACCGCAACCGACGGCTCGGCGCCACCCCGGTCGGCCGATCCTGCCGGCACGACCGTCCCGAATGGAGGAGCGGGCGGCGGCAGGCCCGTCAGCGACGGTGGCTCCCTGAGGACGCCCGGGCCCGGGTCCGGCACGCCGGCCCCCACGTCGGCTCCGACCCCGACCCCCACGCCTGGGGCCACGCCGGCACCGACCGTCCATCCGACGCCGGCACCGACGCCCACGCGGGCGCCCACCCCACCCCCCACCCCACGGCCGACGCCCACACCGACCCCGGGGCCCACACCGACCGCAGCCCCGACGCCCACGCCCACGCCGGCGGCGCCGCCCGTCGCATTCACGTTCTCGGTGAACGGGCTGAAGGTCAAGCTCAGCAACAGGACGCCCGGGGCATACGCCTGGACGTGGACGTTCGGCGACGGCTCGTCGTCCACCGCGCGGAAGCCCAGCCACACCTACGCCGCCGCGGGCACCTACGACATCACCCTCACGGCGGTCGGAGCGGACGGCGCGAGCGCCAGCGTCACGCACGAGGTGACGGTCGGCGGCTGATCCTGCCCGCGACCGCTCCGACCGACCCCGGCCGGGCGCCCGGATCGTGGCGGCTCAGGACCGGACGAGATCGAGGTTGAGGGCCTCGTAGCGGAGCGTTCCCCCGTCGAGGACGAACGCATCGAGCGCCAGGCCGTTGGGATCCATCGTCGCGAGCTCGTCGTTCAGCCAGCCCACGAACGCCCGGTCCGTTCCGGCGGGCAGCGATACCAGCAGGTCCCGCATCGGCGCGATCAACACCTGTGATCGCGTGCCGAAGATCCGCTGCAGCTCGTCGGGAACGAGGACCAGCGTCGAGGCGCAGCCCATGCCCGACTGGAGGATCCGGATCGGGATCCCGTCGATGACGCCGGTGTGCAGGTCCCGGGGCCGGACCGGCCGCAGCCGCCGCCGGAGGTTGCCGAGCGCCGTGGTCACGAGCTCGGCGGGGCCGATCGGCCACGACGCGAGCAGCGACGCCCCGACGACGAGCAGCGCCGGCCCGATGTCGACGCCGAACCCCGTCGGGATCCCCGGCGGCAACATGATGCGGACCGGCTCGCCCGCGGCCGGCGGCGCCGGCCGCCGGCGGGGCAGGATCGGGACGACGCCGGGGGCCAGCGCATCCCAGTCCAGATCCGGCGGCAGCGCGCCGATCGCACGCACGACCTCCCCCGGGGCGGCCCGCTCCATGCCGTTGCCGAGGTCATCCGTCCGGTAGGCCTTGCCGGCCCTGCGCCGGCGCTTCGCCCGGCGCCGCTCCTGCTCGTTCATGCGCGCAGGGTGACCGACGCCGCTTATCCCGGGATCACCTGGCCGCGCCGCGCGCCGGGACGGACGAACCGCCGGCGCGTGGCGCGCGGCACCGCCCGCTCTATCGGCCGATCCGTGCCATCCGGTGGAGTCGCCGGGTTGGCCGGCAACGTCGCCGGATCGAGCGGCACATTGAGCCCGGCCCCTGGGGCCGCTACGGTCGGCGTGCCGGGTGAGGGCCCCGGTTCGCACGAGGTGTCACAGCGATGGATCCGAACGTGGTCCTGCCATTCCTTTCGTCGACGTTGAGCTTCGTGTTCGCGCTGTTCCTGCTCGATCAGTGGCTCGAGCGCCGTCGCTCCTATCAGCTGATCTGGACCGCCGGCATGCTGTGGTACGGCGTCTCGGCCGGCACCGAGTGGTGGGGCGGCGCCTTCGGCTGGAGCGAGCCCCTGTATCGCGCCTGGTACCTGATCGGCGCGGTGTACGTGGCGGCCTGGCTCGGGCTGGGCACGATGTACCTGCTGGGCAGGACGCGGTTCGGGTACGGGGCGGCGTTCAGCGTCCTGCTCGCCGGCCTGTTCACGCTGCTCTCGCAGGCCAGGGAGCAGTACCCGGACACCGGTGTGCTCCCGCTCGCCGCCTTCGGGATCGCGATCGTGGGCGCCATCCTGATCGCGATCGAGACCTACCGGGGAACCGGGCGCTGGGCCTGGATCGCGGGTGCCCTGGTGGTGGGCGGATCCATCATCGCCGTCCCGATCGTGCTGGCAGCGCACATCCCGGGCGGCTACGCCCTCGACGCCACCGGAATCCCGGTCGGCAAGGCGATGCCCGGCTCGGTGCGCCTGCTGACGCCGCTGTTCAACGTCACCGGCGGGTTTGCGCTCGCCCTCGGCGCGCTGTACAGCACCTACATGTTCATGCCCAAGCGGCGCCTCATCCGCTACGACCTCACCCGGGCCCGGGGCATCGGCTCGTTCCTGGCAAACGTCGCGATCGCGCCGGTCGCGATCGTCGTCAACCTCGTGGCCTCGATCCCGGAGACGGTCAGCTCGCTGTTCGGCGGCCGGCTGCCCAGCCGCGTGCCGGCGACGATCCTGCTCGCCATCGGCGGCTTCGTGCCCTCGTTCACGAGCGGGCTGTCGCGGTTCGGCGTGACGCAGACCTTCTTCCTGGGCGAGCTCCTGGGCGCCGCCTTCCTGTTCGCCGGCTTCCTGGTGTCGATCGAGGTCTTCCGCGAGTTCCGCGTCCCGTTCACGCGCCACGTGCTACGGGCCCGCGCCGAGACCGCCTGACCGTCAGGCCGCGGCGCCCGCGAAGTGGCGCCCGACCTCCGAGAGGTACCGCCGCCCGAGCCAGTCGCCGTTCGCCGCGAGCCAGTCGCTGAGGCGGGCCGTTCCCCGCGGCAGCTCCCGGCTCACGAGCAGGCCCGCCCGGAGGCCGTCGAGCTCCTCGCGCGTGAGCAGCGTGTCATGCATCACGCGCCCGAACGATCCCGCCGCCGCGAGCGCGACCGGCGCCGGCAGGTGCACGATCCGCGAGCGCGCTCCCGTCGCATCCCGAATGGCCTCAACCAGCTCGGTGAACGACAGGATCTCGGGGCCCGCGGCGTCCCACACGAGGTCGTCGTCCCGCCCGCCGGCCTCCACGGCCATGCGCGCGAGATCCTCGACGGCGATCGGCTGGATCGCATATCGCCCGTCACCCGGGACGCCGAACAGGGGCAACCGCCGGAGCAGCCACGCGATGGCGTTGGCGAGGATCGGCTGGTCGCCGAACAGCACGGTCGGACGAAGGATCGCGTAGCCGATCCCGAGACCGGCCAGGGTCGCCTCGACCTGCGCCTTGCCCCGGTAGTACGAGAGGTGCGAGGCGGGATCGGGGTTGGCGATGCTCACGTGGACGACGCGTCGAACGCCGGCGGATCGGGCCGCCTCGAGCAGCACCCGCGAGTTGCGGACGGCGTCGGCGTGGGTCACCCCGCGCCGCGGGAACCGGACCCAGTACGTGTTGAACAGGGTGTCGACACCCTCGAGCGAGCGCTCGAGCGCATCCGGGCGGGCGAAGTCGAGCGGGGCGGCCGGCACGGCACCGCCGAACGGGTCGGCCCGGCGCGGATGGTTGGTGAGGTTGACGACCTCGTGCCCGTCGGCCAGCAGCCGCGCCGCGATGTGCCGGCCCGAGAACCCGAGCGCCCCGGTGACCGCCTGCCTTGCCATCGAACGCCTCCGTGGGTCGCGTGGGTCGACCACCCGGTGCCCGCCGTAACTACTTGTTCTTATGCAGGAACAAGTATTATCCCCGATACTTGTCCCTGTCAAGGAACGCATGGAGGACCGCGGGCGGGGTGATGGCCGATCCGATCGATACCGCCGGATCGATCCGGCGGGACTTCGCCGCGGGCTGGGCATCCGTCGGCGCGGCCTGGGGCATCGCCCCCTCGACCGCCGCGGTCCAGGGGTACCTGCTCGTCGGCGACGGGCCCATGACCGAGACCGACCTCCGGACCAGCCTCGGCCTGTCGCACAAGGCCGCGTTCGGAGCCATCGTCGAGTGCCGGCGTCTGGGCCTGGTCGAGCCGGCACCGCAGCGGCGATCGGGCAGCCGCGGACCCGCCGGTCGTGCCTGGGCGGTCGTCGGGGACCACTGGGAGTGGTTCCGGCGGGTGGCCGCCTCGAGGCTCGAACGGGAGACGAACCCGGTGCTGCCGCTGGTCGACGGCTGCCTGCACCGCGCGGAGGTCGTGGGAGACGACGCCCTCGTGGCCCGCCTGCGGGCGCTGGCCACCTTCGCGCACGAGTTCGATCGGAGCATGGGCGCGGTGACGACCGCCGACGCGCAGGCGATCGGCCACCTGGTCGGCGTGCTCGCCGATCTCGAGCCCGCCACGGTCATCGGGCTCCTGGGGGTGCTCTCCCGGGTGCCGCGGGAGGAGCTGGTCGCGGCCGCGGAACGGATCGCCGGCATGCGGCCCGAGGTGATCCGCAGGCTCGTTCGCCTGGCCGCCCGGCCGGGCGTCGCCGGCCTGCTCGATCGCCTGCCGTAGCGCCCGGATCCGCGCGGCATGTGCGCACAGGCTCGCCTCGCCAGTGCAGGCTCGGCCTCACCCACATAAGGTGGCCACCATGCGCTTCCTCAGCCAGTGCATCGGGCTGCCGGTCCGCGATCCGACCGGGGAGCCCATCGGCACCATCGCCGACCTGATCGTGGCCATCGGGGACCGGTACCCGCCCGTGACCGGGCTCGTCGCGCGCACCGACGGGCGGCAGATCTTCCTGCCCTGGCGCAACGTCGAGGCGCTGGACGACGGCGGGGCGCGGCTGCGCGTCCCGACCATCGACATCGGCAAGTTCCGCCAGCGCCGGAACGAGATCCTGCTCAAGGCCGACCTGCTGGACAAGCAGATCGTCGACATCGAGGGCCGCAAGGTCATCCGGGTCAACGACGTCAGCCTGGACGAGATCGAGGGGCGGCTGCGGGTCGTGGCGGTCGACGTCGGGGCCGCCGGGCTGCTGCGCCGGCTGGGCGTCGAGCGTGGGGCCCGAGCGATCGCGCGCAACCTGCGGCGGAGCGTGCCCGAGCGCTACATCGACTGGGAGGACGTGGATCCGCTCGAGAGCACGATCGCGAGCGTCCGCCTGCGCGTCCCGCACGCCAGGCTCGCCGAGCTCCACCCGGCGGATCTGGCCTCGATCATCGAGGAGCTGGCGCCTCGCGACCGGCTCGGCGTCCTGGCCACCCTCGACGACGAGGCGCTGGCCGACGTGGTCGAGGAGATGGAGCCCGACACCCAGGTGGAGGTGCTCGAGGATCTCGAGCCCGCGCGGGCGGCCGACATCCTCGAGGAGATGAGCCCCGACGACGCCGCCGACCTCGTCGCCGACCTGTCCGACCGGAGCCGGGACGAGATCCTGGCCCTGATGGAGGCCGACGAGGCGGCCGAGGTTCGCGACCTGCTGACGTTCCCCGAGGACTCGGCGGGCGGCATGATGACGACCGAGCTCGTGGCCGTGCCCGCGACGCTGACCGCGACCGAGACGATCGAGCGCCTGCGCGCGCTCGAGCCCGACGCCGAGACCATCTACTACGTCTACGTGGTCGACGACGAGGGGAAGCTCGTGGGGGTGCTGTCGCTGCGCGACCTGATCGTCGCCCAGCCCGACACGCTCATCGCCGAGGTGATGATCGCCGACCCGGTGGCGGTGGGCGTCCTCGAGCCCGCCGAGTCGGTGGCCGAGACGATCGCCCACTACAACCTGCTCGCGATCCCGGTCGTCGACGACGACGGGCAGCTCGCGGGCATCGTCACCGTCGACGATGCGTTCGACACGGTCGCCCCGTCCGCCTGGCGGCGGCGCCTGCCGCGGGTGTTCTCCCGCGGGGATCGGGAGAGCGAGGCGGTGGCCGGTGAGCCGCTCGCTGCCGCCGGTCAGCCGTCCGAGCGGGAGCCGCGCCGGTGACGGCACGTACCCCGTCCGAGCGCGAGCCGTGCCGGTGACGGCACGTGTCCCGTCCGAGCGCGAGCCGAGCCGGTGACGGCACGTACCCCGTCCGAGCGCGAGCCGTGCCGGTGACGGCACGTGTCCCGTCCGAGCGGGAGGCGTGCCGGTGACCTTCGGGCGCGGGCTGCGCGAGACGGTCGTCGCCGGCCGCGGCCGGATGGCCTCGCGCCTGCCCGGCCTGCCGGTCCCCCGCCTCCGGGGCCGGTTCCGGCGCCGCGGGCTGCTCGCGTTCCTCGCGGTGATGGGCCCGGGGATCATCGCGGGCGTGGCCGGCAACGACGCCGGCGGCCTGACCACCTATTCGGTGATGGGCGCCGAGACGGGGCTGCGGCTGCTGTGGATCTTCCCGCTCACGATCGTCGTCCTGGCCATCGTCCAGGAGATGGTCGCGCGCCTGGGCGTCGTGACCGGCCAGGGCCTGTCCGACCTCATCCGCGAGCGGTTCGGCGTCCGCTGGACCGCGTTCGCCATGGCCGTGCTGCTGGTCGCCAACGTCGCCAACACGATCGCCAACCTGGCGGGGGCAGCGGCCGCGCTGGACATCTTCGGGGTCCCCAAGTGGCTCACCGTCCCGGTGGTCGCGGTCGCCATCTGGGCGCTCGTGCTGTTTGCCAGCTACCGCATCGTGGAGCGCGTGTTCCTGACCGTGATGCTGGTGTTCCTCGCGTATCCCATCGCCGCCGTCATGGCCACGCCCGACTGGTCGCCGGTGATGCGCGCCTTCGTCACGCCAGCGCTCGACCTCGACCCGCGGACGCTGCTGCTGATGGTCGCCGTGGTGGGCACCACGATCACGCCCTACATGCAGTTCTATCTCCAGTCGGCGGTGGCCGAGAAGGGCATCGGCGAGGAGGAGCTCGGGCTCGAGCGGGCCGATGCGGTGGTGGGGTCGGTGTGGACCAACGTGATCGCGGTGTTCATCGTGGTCGCGACGGCCGCCGCGGTCGGGGTCGGCGGTGGGGCGGCGATCGGCTCGGCCGCGGATGCCGCGCATGCCCTGGAGCCCGTCGCCGGCGCGTGGGCCGAGGCGCTGTTCGGGATCGGGCTGTTCGGGGCGTCGGTGCTGGCGGCCACGATCATGCCCATCTCGACCGCGTTCGTGATCTGCGAGGCGTTCGGCTGGGAGAGCGGGGTGGGCAAGCGGTTCGGCGACGCCCCGGTGTTCTTCGGCATCTACACCTTCGTGCTCGCGCTGGGCGGGATCGTCGTGCTGCTGGTGGCCGAGTCCGCGCTGGTGCCGATCATCGTCGGCAGCCAGAACCTGCAGGGGATCCTGCTCCCGGTCGTGCTGGTGTTCCTGGTCCTGCTGGTCAACGACCGGCGGCTGATGGGCGCGCACGTGAACGGTCGCCTCGGGAACGCGCTGGCCTGGGGCGCCATCGCGCTGGTGGTCGCGCTCAATGCCGTGCTGCTGGCGGTCACGCTGCTGGGCGCGCTGGGCGTCAGCGTCGGGTGAGCGGGTGCCGGGGCTGGCCGACGCCCTTGCCTCGGTGGGGCGCGGTCCGTCATGGCGCGCGGTCCGATCGCGGCCGCCCGGAGGGGCGGATCAGGGGTGACCGGTCAGCCGGAGGTGGCGCGGGCCAGCACCGCCCGACGGCGTCCCTCGAGGAACGCCCGCTCGGGTTCGTTTGCCGTCAGCTCGAGCGCACGGGCGTAGGCGCCAGCCGCCTCCGCCCAGCGATCGAGGCGCCGGAGCAGATCCGCTCGGGTCGCGTGGAAGAAGCGGTACTCGCGCATGGAGGGGTCGGCGCCCAGCTCGTCGACGGCTGCCAGACCCGGCCCGGGTCCCGCCACCTGGGCCAGCGCGACGGCGCGGTTGAGCGCGACGACGGGCGACGGCGCCACCCTGGCCAGCACCTCGTACAACCCGAGGATCTGCGGCCAGTCCGTCTCCGCGGCGGTCGACGCCTCGTCGTGGACGGCGGCGATCGCCGCCTGGAGCTGGTAGGGCCCGACCCGGCGCCGGCGAAGCGCGCCTCGCACCAGCTCCTGCCCCTCGCGGATCCGCTCCACGTCCCACCGGGTACGGTCCTGCTCCTCGAGCCTGACCAGCGACCCGTCCGGTCCCTCGCGGGCCGGCCGTCGGGCGTCGATCAGCAGCATCAGCGCGAGCAGGCCCGGCACCTCCGGCTCACCCGGCAGCAGGCCGGCGACGATCCGGGTCAGCCGGATCGCCTCGGCGCACAGCTCGCGCCGGATCAGCGCCTCGCCCGCGGTGGCGTCGTAGCCCTCGTTGAACACCAGGTACAGCACGTGGAGCACGGAGTCCAGCCGCTCCCCCAGCCGGTCCGCTCCGGGCACCTCGTACGAGATCCCGGCCTCGCGGATCTTCCGCTTGGCCCGGACGAGGCGCTGGGCGAGGGTGGCCTCCGGCACCAGGAAGGCGTGGGCGATCTCGGGCGTCGTGAGGCCGCCGAGCGTGCGCAGCGTGAGGGCGATGCTCGCCTCCGGAGCCAGGGCCGGATGGCAGCAGGTGAAGATGAGCCGGAGCTGGTCGTCGGGGATCGGATGCATCTCGTCCTCCGCCGCCGCGAGCACGGCCGCCTCGCGCTGCCGCGTGTCGAACGCCGCGTCGCGCGCCAGGGCCTCGGCCTTCTCGGCGAACCGGCGCGCACGGCGGACCCGGTCGATGGCCCGATTGCGCGCGGTCGTGGTGATCCACGCCCCGGGGTTCAAGGGAACGCCGTCGATCGGCCAGCGCTCGAGCGCGGTGACGTAGGCGTCCGCGACCGCGTCCTCGGCAAGGTCGAAGCTGCCCAGCACGCGGATCAACGTCGCGATCGCCCGTCCGTGCTCCTCGCGGAAGACCCGCGCGACGACGGCGGCCGGGTCCGCGTCGCGGGGCTCGGGCCACATGCTCCGCGGGTCGCCGGTCTGCTGGGCCGCCCGGGTGCCGTCGATCAGCCGAGCTCCATGATCGGGCGGATCTCGATCCTGCCCGTCTTCGCACCCGGGATCCGCGAGGCCGCATCGATCGCCGCGTCGAGGTCCCTCGCGTCGATCAGGTAGTAGCCGCCCAGGTGCTCCTTGGTCTCGGCGAACGGCCCGTCGGTGACGATCCGCCGGCCGTCGCGCACCGACACGGTGGTCGCGTCCGTGACCGGCATCAGGGCCTCGCCGCCGAGATGCTGGCCGCTCTCGCGCAGCCAGCTCGTGTACGCGTTGTAGTCCTCGTTGATCGCATCCCACTCGGCCTGGGTGCCGGGCGTCGCCGGCGGCTCCTCGTAGATCAGCAGCAGGTAGCGCATCGGTGCCTGGAACCCTCCACATCGCGCGTGCCGGGCCATCGGCTCGACCCGGTCATCCTAGCGACGAACGACCGGGGTGCGAATCGACGGCCCACCGGGTCGATCGCTCCCGGAGCACCCGTTGGCCCCGAAGGATCGACCCATCGGCATCGCCGCGCGCAAGCATCGCGGCCCCCGATCACCACGGCCGCCGCGGGCGTGGAAACGACGTCCGGGAAGGCTTCGTGCGGTCTGCGGTGCGACCCGGGGCCGACGTGTTCGCCGGCAGCGATGACGAAACGACCGGGACGAGCCACTACCATCTGCCCCATGGCGCCCCGCAAGGAAGTCCTCGAGATCGGCGGCCGCGAGGTCACCATCAGCAACCCGGACAAGGTCTACTTCCCCGTGCCCGGCCACACCAAGCTCGATCTGGTGCGCTACTTCGTCGCCGTCGCCGACGGGGCGCTGGCCGGGGTTCGCGGCCGGCCGATGGCGCTCAAGCGGTTCGTCGACGGGATCGATGCCGAGCCGTTCTTCCAGAAGCGGGCGCCCGCCAACCATCCCGACTGGATGCGGGTGGCGACGCTCACCTTCCCGTCCGGGCGAACCGCGGACGAGATCGTGGTCGACGAGGCGGCCGGCCTGGCCTGGGTCGCCAACCTCGGCTGCATCGACCTCAACCCCCACCCGGTACGGGCCGAGGATCTCGACCATCCCGACGAGCTGCGCGTCGACCTCGACCCGGTGCCCGGCGTGCCCTGGTCGCAGATCCGCGAGGTCGCGCTGGTGTGCCGCGAGGCGCTCGACGCCGTGGGGCTGGTCGGCTGGCCCAAGACGTCGGGCTCGCGCGGGATCCACATCAACGTCCGCATCGAGCCCCGCTGGACGTATCCGCAGGTCCGGCGGGCCGCGCTGGCCCTGGCCCGGGATGTCGAGCAGCGGGCGCCCTCGATCGCCACCTCCAAGTGGTGGAAGGAGGAGCGCCACGGGGTGTTCCTCGACTACAACCAGAACGCCAAGGACCGGACGGTCGCGTCGGCGTACTCGGTGCGGCCGCTGCCCGATGCCCGGGTCTCGTTCCCCCTGCGCTGGGACGAGGTGGCCGACGTGGTCGCCGAGGACTTCACGCTCGCGACCGTGCCCGGGCTGTACCGCGAGCGGGGCGACGCGGGCGCCGGCATCGACGATGCGGTCGGCTCGCTCGAGGCGCTCCTCGAGCTCTCCGCCCGCCACGAGGCCGAGGGCCTGGGCGACGCGCCCTGGCCGCCCAACTACGCCAAGCAGGCCGGCGAGCCGCCCCGGGTCCAGCCGTCCCGCAAGCGGCGCGCCGATGCCGAGTACGCCGGGCGTGGTGTCGGCGGCGGTCCGCCGCCCGAGGTCGCGGCGGCCCGGGCCGAGGCGGTCGCGGCCGGCGACCGGAATGCCGGCCTGCCGACCGACTGGACGGGGACACGCCCCACGCCCACCGGCCGCCGACGGACGACCGTCCCGGTGATCGAGATCGCGCGCGCCGCGACGAAGGCCGAGGTCAACGAGGGCCTCGAGCGCTGGAAGGCCCGCCACCCGGAGGTCGTCGACTACCTCGAGCCGGCCGACATCCTGACCGACGGCATGCGCGGTCGCGCCTACGTCTGGTACCGGCTGCGGGTCAACCTGATCCACGTCCCGGAGGACCGGCGCCCGCCGCAGGAGCCGCTCGACCCCGACTACAACCCGTGGGAGGGCTACGAGTGGCCCGACCAGAGCGGCCAGCCGGAGCGGGCGCCGCGCCGGCGCGGGCTGCCGACCGACGGCGGGCCGAGCGACCGTTAGGGCGGCGCGCAAGCCGGGCGGACATCGCCGCCAGTCCTCGCCGCGACCCCGCCGGTCGAGGCGCCTGGACCTAGGTGTCGGTGAGGGCCAGCCGGAGCGAGCGCCCCGGAAGCAAGCACGCTAGGGGCCGAACGACGGATGGGCTCGCCCGGGCGACGAGCAGTGATGGCAAGACCTGCCGATCAGCAGCCCACGCAGTCGTCCGGCTGGTTGTCGGCGATCGTGGTGCCCCGAAGCGTGATCGGGAGGTCCGTGAACAGGCCTCCACCTTCGACCGTGACGCCGGCGTCGCCTTGCAGGTGATTGCCGGTCACCGACGAGTCGCGCACTACGAGCTTGATCGGCGCGTCGTCGAGCAGGTGTCCGCTCCAGATGCCGGCACCCTGGGCGAACCCGGTTGGCGCGTGCACGACGCCGATGTTGTCGCTGACCTTGACGTGGTTCAGGGTCAGGCCTGCCTCGTTGAGAACGCCGGCCCCGAGCGCGCTGGCGGATCCGGACGCGCTCTTCGCCGTGACCGCGTTTCCGCTGATTATCGAGTCGCTGATCACGGCCGGTCGATTGCTCGTGTTGCAGCCGAACACCGCGCCTGACCCCTGCGCATCGCCCGACCCGCTCACGACGAGCGTGGTGTTGCCGGTGATCCGGGTGCCGCTGATGGTTGTCGGACCGCAGACATCGATCGCGCTGCCGCTCGGTCCCGCGTCGGCGGACGATCCCACGATGGCGGACACGTGGTTGGACGTGAGCAGGCTGTCGCTCACGGACAGCGGTCCATCGCCCGGCGAGATCGCCGAGTCGAACGCATACGGCTGGCCGTTCGGGTCGTCGACCTTGACGCTGTTGGCACGGAACGCCGACCGGACGATCGTGAGCCTGCCGCCATTGCCCGTGTGGATGCCGCCGCCGTTCGCGTTCATGTCGAGCGTGTCACCGCCACCGACGTCGAACGGCAGCGTGCTGGTCAGGCTCGCCACGTTGTGGCTGACGACGCTGTCGGTGATCGTCACCTTCACGTCGTCCCCGGCAAAGATTCCGCCGCCTTCCGCGAACCGCCCGTTGGGGACCGCGGCGATCGCCCGATTGGCGATGACGTGGCTACGGTCCAGGGTCAGCGAGCCCGTGCCCCAGGTCGAGATACCGCCACCATCGGCGTCGCTCGCGACGCCAGCCGCCGTGTTGTGCGACACCGTCGTGCGAACGAGCGACAGATCGCCCCAGCTGTCGATGCCGCCACCTTCGGCAAGCGAGAAGGGACATGGGCCCCCGGGGCACGGTGGGCCGAACGGGACCGTGTCCGTTGGCGCCGCCCGGTTGCCGGTGATGACGCTGTCCCGGATGGTGACCGTCGCCCCGCCCCTCCACGCAGCATCGGGCAGGATCTCGACGCCACCACCGAGGGCGATGACGTTGTCCTGGCCGACCCACGCGTTTGACACCGGGCTCGAGTGCGTCACGCCACCCGTGATGGTCAACCCATCGAGCACGACCTTCGGCTGCTTCCTGGCACCGAAGGTCCCGATCGTGACGACCGGCCCGCCGCCCTTGATGATCGTCCGGCCGGCGCCGGCGCCCAGCAGCGTGATGCTGGTGTCGATGACGATGCCGCCCGCGTAGGTGCCCGCTGCGACCCGGATCGTGTCGCCGTTTCCAGCCGCGGCGACCGCCAGTCCGATCTCGGTGAACGCGCAGCCATCGGGGCACACGTCGAGCGTCGCAGCTGCCGCGGTCGCCGGGACGACCAGGGCCGTAGCAACCGTGAGAACCGTGCCGGATAGGAGGCCAAGCAGCCGCCCGGCGTGCGATGTCGTCGCATGGCGATCTCCCAACTTGCGGGGCCAGGGTGCAGCCCCGTCGCTGGTGAGATGCCGCGGGTGGCGGCAAGGTTGGTGCTGGTGGCGTTGCGCGGTGAAGCCCGTTCCCGCGTCAGCCGCCAACCGGCGCGGGTCGTCGAGACATCCCACCGATGACTCACTCCGCATCGGGGGCACCAGATGCTCGCGACAATCGCTCGACTGCTGACGATCGCCGGCGTGGTGGCCGCATGCTCCTCGACCCCGGCGGAGCCGGTGCCACGCGGCGACGTCCTCACCTATCGCGGCGACATGAGCCGCTCCGGCCGGATGCCCGGACCCGGCCCGACCGGCGAGGTCGGCGTCCGGTGGACCTTCCAGGCCGGCGCGCCGATCGGATCGCAGGCCATCGTTGTGGGGGACGTGGTCGAGATCGTCTCGGTCGATGGCGTGCTGAATGCGCTCGACCTCGAGACTGGGGCCCAGCGGTGGCGAGCTGATCTGGGGGCCGAGACGCACGCGTCGCCGACGGTGGCCGACGACCTGGTCCTCGTTGGCGCCGCCGATGGAGTCCATGCCGTGCGCGCCACGGACGGCACGGGGGTCTGGACCACGTCGACCTTGGGTCCAGTGGTGGGCACCCCCGCGGTTGTCGGCCACATGGTGATCTGCATGTCGACGTCGGGCATCGTCACCGGGCTCGACGCTCGGACGGGCGAAACCCGCTGGTCGACCGATCTGGGCGCGTCCGATGACACGTCGGTCGCCGCCGCTGATGGCGTCGCGATCCTCGGGCTGGCAACGGGCGTCGTCGTCGGCCTGGACGTCGGGGACGGCTCAATTCTCTGGCGGTCGGACACTGGCGATCCGGCACGGGTCGGCACGCCGACCATCGCGGATGACCGGGTGTTCATCGTCACGCTCGACAGCCAGGACCCGACGAGCAGCCACCACGTCGCCGCGCTTGACCTGGCGACCGGCCGCCTCCTATGGCGTGCGGCCAGCCCAGGCGGCCAGCCCGCCTACTCTCCCGGCATCACAGGTGGCCTCGCGGTCGTCGGCAGCGAGGCGAAGATCATCACCGCGCTCGATGTCGACAGCGGGTCCGTGGCCTGGCAGGTAGCGGCACCAGGCGTCGTGGAGGTCGTGACCGCGGTCGCGGGCGACACGGTGTACAGCGCGAGCAACGGGGGGACGGCGTTCGCGCTCGACGCCACCACCGGGGCCCAGCAGTGGCAGGTGCCGATCCAGGGCGTCCCATACGGCGTGGCAGTGACGTCCGGGCTCGTGCTGGTGGGCACGAGCCGGGGGCTCCTGTACGCGATCGGCGAGGTGAGCACATGAACGCAGGTTCAGCCCAACCTCGGACCTCGTTCGAGCATCATCCCTACAGCGTCCGCGCATACTCTCTGCTACGAGGTACCGATCCATGCGCGTCCCGAAGGTCACCACGGGCATGGCGCTGGTGCTGGCCGTGACCCTGGCCGCGTGCGCATCGAACGGCGACACGACCCGGCGTCCGGAGGCAGCTCAGGCACCGGCCACGTCAGCGCTCGCCGCGAGGTCCACCCCGACGCCATCGCCGACCCCGACGGCGGTCGTCGCGGCCACCCCGGTCCCACTGCCATCGGCGCAGCCCATGTCCCTGCTCTGGGAAGCGCACGGTCCGGTGACGGACAAGACCTCGACCACATACATCGCGCTCAATCCCAATGACGGCAACGTCTGGGTCGGCGTCCCGTTCGAGAACCGGTTCTGGATCTTCTCGCCGGACGGCGAGTACCTCGAGTCCTGGGGTGAGGGCGGCACGGGACCGGGGCAATTCGACTTCGTGTACCCGGACATGAACCCGAACGGTTTCGCGCCCATCGCCTTCGCCCCCGACGGCTCGTTCGTGGTCGGCGACACCGGCAACTATCGGGTGCAGCAGTTCGACGCCGATCGGAAGTTCGCTGGCCAGTGGGGCCAGTTCGGCACCAGGGACGGCGAGTTCAACCAGATCGTCTCAATCGCGACCGATGGCTCCACCGTGTACGTCGCGGATGGAGAGGCGCTCAAGATCCAGGTGTTCGACTGGGGCGGCAAGTACCTCCGGACCTTCGGTGCCGATGACGGACTGAACTCCGTCGCCCTCGGTCCCAACGGTCGAATATACGCAGTGAACTCCACCGTCGACGCGCCGCAGATCCTGGCGATCCTCGATTCGAACGAAGCGGAGATCAGCCGAACGGTGGTGTCGCCTCCCAGCGAGGAGGCTCTGCAGCTCGCGGTCGACGCAGCCGGCTACAGCTACATCCCGCTGGAGGCCGGTAGCTTCCCGTGGACTGCCCTCGGCGTGGTTCAAGTCGATCCCGGCGGGCAAATCGCGCGGTTCTGGGATGGAGGTGGCGACTTCCTCGGAGTGTCGCCGGCGGGAGATGCACTGTACGTCACTCGGGGCACCAATCTCGACACTGCTCAGTGGACGTTCGTCCGCAAGTACGCCCTGTCCGGGTCATGAGGCACGACCTTATCGGCTGGAACGTGCCGTCCCCGGAGTCCGTCGCCAGCGACCGATGCTCGACGTGGCACGGGCCGTGACCGGAGGGTCGCTGGCCGCGGATGGCGAGGCAGAGTCCGTCGCAGGCTCCGATGGCTTGCTGCTAGAGCGTGCGCGGCCGGCGACCGTGACGCCTTCGACCACCTGATCCGCTCCAGGCTGGACCGCCTGTACCGGATGGCGTTCGCGATCACGAGGAGCGAGCCGGACGCACGGGATGCCACGCAGGACGCATGCGTGCTCGCCTGGCGGGAGCTGCCGCGCCTCCGGGATCGGGGCAAGTTCGACGCCTGGCTGTCCCAGATCCTGGCCAATGCCGCGCGTGGTGTTGCCCGCCGGACGGGCCGGATCCGCGTTCGCGAGCTTCCCGTCGAGCCGACTCGGCCCGACGGGGCCACCCGAGTGGAGCCGGCCGTGCGCGCCGACACGGACGCGTTCGCGGACGCCGACGCCATCCAGCGCGCGTTCGCGAGGCTCGACGGGACGGTGCGGACGCTGCTCGTGCTCCACTACGTCGAGGGCACACCGCTCGCCGACATCGCGCGTGCCACGGGCTCGCCGGTCGGCACCGTCAAGTGGCGACTCTCGAACGCGCGCAAGGCGCTCGAGCGCGCGCTGGAGGCCGAGCGATGAGCGGAACGATGCGCCTCACCGACGACGCGATCCGCGCGGCCCTGACGCCTGCCTCGGCGGTGCTGGCGCCTGCGGGGCTGGCAGACGCCATCCGCGACGCGGTCGACCTTACGCCGCAGCGTCGTGCCGGCATCCTCGGTTGGGCCGTCGCCGAGGGCCAGGCTCGCCCTGCAGCTGGTGGCGGTCGGGCTCCTCCTCCTGGCGCTGCTGGTCGGCACCCTCATCGTCGGATCGCGGCTGGCCCAGCGGCGTCCGTGTCGACCTACCACGGTGGGCCGGAGCGGACCGGGATCATGCCTGGCCCTGGGCCACAGGCAGCCCCAGCCGTGGCCTGGCAGCAGCAGGCGCAAGGGCCCTTCGGACCATGGTCGCCGGCGGTCGTTGGCGGGTCGGTCTTCGTCGGTGACGAGAGCGGCTTCGTGACCGCGTTCGACGAGACGACCGGCGTCCAGCGCTGGCAGCTGGACGTCGGGTCAGCGATCAACAGCGGGATCACGTTCTCCGACGGCCTCCTGATCGTGGGCGACGACGGCGGGGCCCTGCACGTCCTCGACGCGGCGAGCGGAGATGAGGTCTGGCACGTTGATGTGAACGAGCCCATCCACGGTTCCGCGGCCGTCGTCCACGGCGTCGCGTACTTCGGTACGACCGGTGGTCATCTGTACGCGCTCGACGCCAGGACCCAAGCGCCTCGATGGCCGGCGGTGCAGACGCCAGGATCCATCAGCCGCGCCATCGCCATGGCCGACGGCCTCGTCTTCGCTGGCTCGGGTGGTGCATCTCCGACGGATGCCGCCACCCTGCGCGCGTACGACGCGGCCACAGGGCAGCTGGTCTGGGCGAAGTCGCTCGACTCGGGCAACACCTCCACGCCGACCGTGGCCGGTGGCCTGGTGTTCGTCGCGAGTGGGCTCGACGCATCGAACGGCGCGCACCGCGTATTCGCGTTCGATGCTCGGACCGGTGCTGAAGCCTGGTCGTCGCCGTTCGCTGCTCCAAGCGACCGCATCCTGCTGCTGGGCGCCGTCGCGAACGGCCGAGTCTTCGTGACCGGGACCGACGGGGTGCTCTACGTCCTCGACGCGAGCAACGGAACGCTCCTGAGCAACGCCCGGATCCAGTCGACGGTGTCACCCAATGCCGGGATCGTCGGCTACACGCTGTACGTGACCAGCGACGACCAGCAGGTCCACGCCTTTGACGTCTCAACGGATGCGCCAGCCGAGCTTTGGGCCGTGCCGGTTTCCGGGACGCCCGGCGCCCCGACCGTGATCGACGGCGCGATCTTCGTCGGCACCAGCTCGGGGGTCGTCGTCAGGCTCGCTGACCCGGCGACGTCGTCAGCCTCGTCGTCACCCTGATCGGGATCGGCCCAGTCATCAGGTTCGTTCGGGCGCCAGCCAGCCCTTCTCGGACGCGATCCGGGCGGCCTCCGCCCGGTTCCGGGCCCCGGTCTTCTGGATGGCCGCCGAGAGATGGTTGCGGACGGTGCCCTCGGACAGGCCGAGGCGGCCCGCGATGTCGGCGACGGTGCCGTTGGTCGCCGACAGGGCCAGCGCCTCGCGCTCGCGCTCGGAGAGCGGGTTGGCGCCCTCGCTGAGCGCGGCCAGGGCGAGCCCCGGATCCACGACCCGTTGGCCGCGCGCCACCCGTCGCACGGCGTCGGCGAGATCGGCGGCCGGGGCGTCCTTGAGCAGGAACCCCGAGGCACCGGCCTCCATCGCGCGACGCAGGTAGCCCGGCCGGCCGAACGTCGTGAGCATCACCACGCGACAACCGGGGACGGCGGCCCGCAGCTGTGCCGCCGCGGACAGGCCATCGAGGCCGGGGAGCTCGATGTCCAGGAGCGCGACGTCGGGGCGAGCGGTCAGGGCGGCCGCCACGATCTCGTCGCCCCGGCCCACCTCGGCCACGACCTCGAGATCCCGTTCCATCGCGAGGAGCGCGGCGAGCGCGCCCCGCACCATGGCCTGGTCCTCGGCCAGCAGGATCCGGGTCATCCGGCCTCCAGCGGGACCGCGACCAGGAGCCGGAAGCCGCGGCCGGGGAGCGGGCCGGCCTCAACCCGGCCACCCAGTCGGGCCGCCCGCTCGCGGAGCCCGGCCAGCCCCACGCCGGCCCGTCCCGAGGACGGCTCGAGGCCGGCGGTCGTCCCATGGCCGTCGTCCACGACCTCGATCGCCCGCGCGTCGCCGTCCGCGATGACCCGGATCCGTGCCGAGGTCGCGTCGCTGTGGCGGAGGACGTTGGTGACGCCTTCCCGGACCGCCCAGCCGAGCATCGCGTCCACGTCGCGCGGCAGGCCGTCCGGGGCCGGCTCCACCTCCCCGGCGATCCCGGCGGCGGCGAGGGCCGCACGGGCGCCGGCCAGCTCGATCGCGAGCGAAGGCTGCCGGTAGCCGCTGACGGTCTCGCGCACCGAGGCGAGGGCGTCGCGCGCGACCCGCTCGACATCGGCCAGCTCGCCATCGGCCCGTGCCGGGTCCTCGGGGAGCAGCCGGCGCGCGAGCTCGCTCTTGAGCGCGATCACCGACAGGCTGTGGCCGAGCGTGTCGTGCAGGTCGCGGGCGATCCGGCTGCGCTCCTCGGCAACGGCCAGGTCGGCCAGCTCCAGGCGCGTGGCCTGCAGCTCCCGGTTGACCCGGCCAAGCGCCGAGAGCGCGAAGATCGTGAGGCTGATCGTGCCCACCGTGACGCCCACGTCGAGCCCCACCCCCGGGTCACCCGCGGCGACCGACGTCCCGATCGCCGCCGCCAGCGAGGTCAGCCCGATCCAGGCGAGCCCGCGACGGTCGGGCGCGATCCGCGAGGCCGAGACGCCCGCGTAGAAGTAGAGCGCCCCGGCATCGCTCACGCCCAGCACGATCTCGGCGACCAGGGCGATCCCGATCATCGCGACCACCGCGACCGGGAGCCACGGCGATGCCACGGTGTGGGCGTAGGAGCGACCGCGGAACAGCGGGACCAGGACGCCCAGGAAGACCGCCCACCCGAGCAGCAGCAGCGCCACGACCCCAGGTCGCGACTCGTGCCCGAGCAGGACGATCAGCGGGTAGATCGTGAAGAACGCCGTCGCCGCGATGAACGGCAGGCGCAGCCGCGGCCGGTCGATCAGCCGGCCGACCGGGGCGTCCCGGGCGATGGGCGGCAGCCCGGGATCGCCGGCGGCTGCCGGACCCGTGGTGGGCCTGGCCGGGTCCGGCCTGGTCATGGCGCTCAGGCCCGCCCCGACCGCTCGTCGGCGACGTAGCGCCACGCGGCCAGCGCACCGATCACGGCCGTCCAGGCGGCCAGAACGGCGATGTCGGTCGGGTCGGGGACGCGGCCCGCGGCGACGGACCGGCCGAGGCTGGCGAGATGGGACGACGGCAGCACGTGGCCAATCGTAGCGAGCGCGTCGGGGAACGCATCGAGCGGTGCGAACAGCCCGCCCAGGATGGCGAGGGTGAAGTAGCACAGGACCATGCCGCCCTGCGCGCTGTCGGCGTCGAGCAGGTACCCGATCAGCAGGCCGAGCGCCGCGAACGGCACGGCGCCCACGGCGAGCACCGCGATGGTCAGGAGCATCGTGCCGCCGCCGAACGAGACGTGATTGATGAGCACGCCTGCAAGCGTGACCAGGAACAGCGCGGGCACGGTCACCACGACCGCCGAGACGACCTTGGCCGCCACGTATGCCGGCCCGGGCAGGGGCGTCACGCGCAGCTGGCGGGCCCAGCCCTGGCGGCGTTCGATGGCGATCGGCGCGGCCTGGCTCATGGCGGCGCCCATCGCGCCGTACGAGGCCATCGAGACCAGGAAGTAGACCGGCCAGGCCAGACCGCCGACGGTCTGGCCGTCGGGGGCGGCCGGGATGACCGCCGTGTACAGCACGTACAGCATCACGGGGAACACCACGGTGAAGATCAGGTACCGGCGGTTGCGGAGCATCCGCCGGATCTCGAGGCGAAGGTAGGCGAGGAACGGGGATGCGGCAGGGCCGGCGATGGCCACGGCACGCGACGCGAGCATGATCGGGTTCTCCAATCTGATCTGGAAGGGGACGCGGGGCCGGTCGGTCAGGCGGCGGCCAGACCGGGCGGCGTGCTGGTCAGAGCGAGGAAGGCGGCGTCGAGATCGGCGCCCGTGACCTCGAGGTGCCGGAAGGCGATTCCGGCCGCAACCAGTGCCCGCACGGTCTCGTCGGCATCGGCGGTCAGCAGCGAGACGGTCTCGCCACGGCGCTCCGTCGAGGTGACCCCCGGCAGCGTGTCGAGCACGGCGTCGGACCCGTCGGCGGCCACCGGCCAGGCGAAGCGCACGGTCCGCTCGGCGATCCCGCTCTTGAGCGCGGACGGCGACCCGTCGGCGACCACGCGGCCCTGGTCGAGGACCAGGATGCGGTCCGCGACCTGGTCGGCCTCGTCGAGGTAGTGGGTGGCGAACAGGATCGTCCGCCCTTCGGCCGCGAAGCCGCGCATGTCGGTCCAGAACGAGCGCCGGCTCTCGACGTCCATCGCGACCGTGGGCTCATCGAGGAACACGAGATCGGGATCGCCGGCGATCGCGAGCGCGAACCGGACGCGCTGCGTCTCGCCACCGGAGAGCGTCTCCGCCCGCCGGCCGACGAGCGCCCGGAGGCCGGCCCGATCGATGACGGACTCGCGCGCCGCCGGTGCCGGGTAGAGCGCCCGGGCCATGTCCACCAGCTCACCGACCCGGGCGCCGATGGGCAGCGTGGCCGACTGGAGCATCGCGCCCACTCGCCCGGATCGCACCGCGTCGCGCGGCTCCAGGCCCAGGGTGCGCGCGCTCCCGCCGCTCGGATCGAGCAGCCCGAGCATGACCGAGATCGCGGTCGACTTGCCGGCGCCGTTGGGGCCGAGGAGCGAGACGGTCTCGCCGACCGGGATGTCGAAGCCGACGTCGTCGAGGGCGAGGGTGGCGCCAAAGCGCCGGGAGACGCCGTCGAACGCGACGGCCTGGGGCTGGTTCATGGGTGATCCTCACGGGACGCGGGGGGTGTCATGCCCCGAGGATCGCCCGACGAGGGTCCGGCGCGAAGTCACGGCCGTCGGGATCGCGACATGACAGCCGTCACGGTCGGCACCGCGTTCCCGAGGACCCGCGGCACCGCGCGACCGCTGCGCGCCACGGGCTGCCCGATGCCCGGCTACGCGAAGATCCTCGCCAGCTCGAATGGCGCCGTCGTCTCCAGCTGGTCGTAGCGGCAGGCGGCGGGTGCCTTGTCCGGTCGCCAGCGGCGGAACGTCGTCGCGTGGCGGAAGCGGTCGCCCTGCAGGTGATCGTAGGCGACCTCGACGACCCGCTCGGCGCGCAACGGCTCCCAGGACAGGTCCTTGCCCCGGTTCCAGCGCGAGGTCGCCCCCGGCAGGCGCTGACCCGACGCGTCAGCGGCCCCGGCGCTCGCCCATTCGGCCCATTCGGCCCATGGATGGCCGTCGAGCGCCCGCTCGCGCAACGGCGCGAGCTCCTCGACCAGTGCCGCAC
The DNA here is from genome assembly GCA_963841545.1 of uncultured Chloroflexia bacterium. Taxonomy (GTDB): domain Bacteria; phylum Chloroflexota; class Limnocylindria; order Limnocylindrales; family CSP1-4; genus CAIXZV01. Next base: position 42,598 of record CAWJDE010000005.1, read on the forward strand.
GCCGGTCCCAGGTGAACGAGGAGGTGATCCCCACGTGATGCAGCCGGCCGGTGTCGTCGAACAACCCCAGGAGCAGCGATCCCACGTGGGTGCCGGGCCCGTTCTTGTGCCAGCGGAACCCGGCCACCACGCAATCGGCCGTGCGCTCGTGCTTGATCTTGAGCATCGCCCGCTTGCCCGGCTGGTACGTCCCGTCGAGGCGCTTGGCGACCACGCCGTCGAGCCCGGCGCCTTCGAACCGGTCGAACCAGTCGGCGGCCAGCGCTCGATCCAGGGTCGCCGGCGTCAGGTGGACGGGCGGCACGACGCCGCCGAGCACGGTCTCGAGGCGCGCGCGCCGGTCACCCTGCGGCGTGCCGCGCAGATCCTCGTCGCCCAGCGCCAGCAGGTCCCAGGCGACGTACGAGGCGGGCGTCTCGGCGGCCAGCATCCGCACCCGTGACTCGGCGGGGTGGATGCGCAGCAGCAGCGCCTCGAAGTCGAGCGACCCCTCGCGGGCGATCACGACCTCGCCGTCGAGCACGCATCGCTCGGGCAGCTGGGCGCGGAAGGGCGCGGCGAGCTCGGGGAAGTACCGGTCCAGGGGCTTGAGATCGCGGCTCTGGGTCAGGATCTCGTCGCCGTCGCGGAAGACCAGCGCGCGAAAGCCGTCCCACTTCGGCTCGTAGAGCCAGCCGTCGCCGTCGGGCAGGCCGTCGCTCGCCTTCGCCAGCATCGGCTCGATCGGGGGCTCGAACGGGAGACGCATCCCGCGACGATAGCGCGCTCGGGACCCGCATGGGATCCACGTTGCGGGGGATCACGGAACGACGGGAGCGGTGGCGCGACGGACGATGGGCGTTGCCCGGGCGGAACTCGCGCGGTGCGGGACGCGTCCCTGCAACGCCGCGACGACACGCGGTCCGGGGCACGGGACGGGCCCGATCGGAGGTGCGTGATGGGGGTCATGGAACATCGGACCATCGGCGGCCGCCCCCTGGTCGGCATGACGTTCGTGCTGGTGGCGCTGCTGTTCGCCGCCTGCTCCAGCTCCGCCTCGGCGCCCGGCCTCGACACGGTGGGCTCGGGCGTCCGGGGGGCGGCGGAGGGTGGCGTGCCGCCGGCCACCGCGGCGCCGGCGGCGTCCATGGCGCCGGCACCCGCCGGGGAGCCGGCCAGCGGCGATGCCTTCAGCGGATCCGGGCAGCAGGGCTACGTCCCGGCCATCCCGCGCGACGACCTCAAGATCGTGTACACCGGCTCGCTCCAGCTCGTCGTGGACGACCTGCAGGCCAAGCTCGCGCAGGCCCAGGCCGCGATCGAGGCGACCGGCGGCTACATCGGTGCCTCGCAGGAGTCGAACGACGGCGACAAGCCGGTCGCGACCATCACCTACCGGATCCCGGCGACACGCTGGGAGGATGCCATCTCGAGCCTCCGCCACCTCGCGACCAAGGTCGTCGCCGAGCAGACCCAGGCGTCCGAGGTGGGTGGGCAGCTGGTCGACCTCGATGCGCGGATCCGGAACCTCCAGGCCAGCGAAGCATCGCTCCAGGAGATCGCCAAGGGCACCGGCAAGGTCAGCGACCTGCTCGAGGTCGAGGCGCAGCTGACCGACGTGCGCGGACAGATCGAGCAGCTCCAGGGACAGCAGGCGCAGCTGACCGACCAGGTGGCCTACGGGACGCTGGTGACCACCTTCGGGCTCGAGATCCAGCAGGTCCAGGAGACGGCCAAGGGCTGGGACCCGGCCGCCGAGGTCGACGCCGCGACCGCCTCGCTGATCGGCACCGGGCAGACCATCGCGAGCGCCGCGATCTGGTTCGCGATCGTGTGGCTGCCGATGATCCTGGTCCTGGCGATCCTTGTCTTGATCAGCTTCCGCGTGCTCCGGCGGATCATGCCGCCGGTGCGACCCGTGGCGCCGGTCGACGGCTGGGGCGGGAGCTGAGCAGCCCATCACCCTGGCGCCAGTGGCGGCCACGGCGCGAGCGCGTGCCGCCACAGCGGTGGGGCCGTGCCGCCACAGCGGTGGGGCCGTTCCGTCACGACGCCACAGCGGCGGTTGGCCGTGCCGTCACGACGCCATTGCGCGGGCGCGTGTCTCACGGGCACGCCCCCGGGGCCGAAGCCGTCGGTATCGCCCCAACGGCCTCGCCACGGCCGCGGATCGTGTCTCACGGGCATGCCCCGGCGTCGAAGCCGTCGGTATCGCCCCAACGGCCTCGCTACGGCCGCGGATCGTGTCTCACGGGCATGCCCCGGCGCCGAAGCCGTCGGTATCGCCCCAACGGCCTCGCCACGGCCACGGATCGTGCCTCACGGGCATGCCCCGGGGCCGAAGCCGTCGGCGGCGTCCAACGGCCTCGCCACGGCCACGGATCGTGTCTCACGGGCATGCCCCGGCGCCGAAGCCGTCGGTATCGCCCAACGGCCTCGCCACGGCCACGGATCGTGCCTCACGGGCATGCCCCGGGGCGGAAGCCGTCGGCAGCCCACAAACGGCCTCGCCACGGCCGCGGATCGTGCCTCACGGGCACGTGACGGATGGACGTCCGTGACGTCGCGAGCCTTCGGTCCGATTCGACTGCCTTCCAGACCGGCGGTCGGTTCGGGACGCTGGCGCGGGCAGGCAGACCCGTGGTCGGCGCGGCGGATGTCCCGGAAGGTCAGACGGCCTCGTACGGGACGTAATCCGGGCGCCACATGGCCGCTCGAACGGCGGTCGGGATCTGCTCCGGCGGGAACCGCCGGCCGACCCCGAGCTCGCCCAGGTGACCGACAACCGCGATCGCGATCTCGCGCGCCACCATGCGCAGCTCGCCGATCGGCGGGAACAGGCCGCCGGCCGCGAGGACGTCGGGGGTGGCCAGCTCGGCCAGCCGACGCGCGGCGACCAGGAACGCCGATTCGGGCAGGATCCGTGCCTCGCTCACGATCGCCCCGAGCCCGATCCCCGGGAAGACGTACGCGTTGTTCGCCTGGGGGATCTTGTGGGCGACGCCGCCGCGCTCGACGGGCGGGAACGGGCTGCCGGTCGCGACCAGGGCGCGGCCGTCGGTCCACGCGTACACGTCCGACGGGCGGGCCTCGGTGTTCGCGGTCGGGTTCGAGAGGGGCATGATGATCGGGCGCTCCGCCCCGGCCGCCATCGCCCGGATGATCGGCTCGGTGAACGCGCCGGCCAGCCCGGTCGTACCCAGCAGCACGTTGGGCCGGAACGCGCGGACCACCGTCTCGAGATCGAGATGCGTTGCCGGATCGAGACCCATGCGGGCGACCAGTGCGGCTGGCAGGGTGGCGTCGCGCTTGTCCTCGTCGAGCAGGTCCCGACCCTCGACCAGCAGGCCGTGGGAGTCGAGGACCGCGATCGACTCGGCGGCGTCGGCCTCGCTGACACCGTCGTCGATCATGGCCACCCGAAGCAGACGCGCGATCCCGGTTCCGGCGGCACCCGCACCGGCGAGCACGACCCGTGCCGTGGCGAGCGACTGCCCGGTTGCCTGCAGGGCGGTGAGGATCGCCGCGACCGCGATCGCGGCCGTCCCCTGGATGTCGTCGTTGAAGCTGCAGACCCAATTCCGATAGCGCTCGAGCAGGCGGATGGCGTTGTGCTGCTTGAAATCCTCCCACTGCAGGACGGCCCGCGGATGCACCTCGCGCACGCCGGCCACGAACGCCTCGACCACCTCGTCGTAGGCCACGCCCCGAAGACGCGGATGGCGCCATCCGACGTACAGCGGGTCGGCCAGCAGCTCCTCGCGGTCGGTGCCCACGTCGAGCGACACGGGCAGCGTGAGCCCTGGATGGATCCCCGCGGAGGCGGAGTAGAGCGCGAGCTTGCCGATGGGGATCCCCATCCCGCCCGCGCCCTGGTCGCCGAGGCCGAGGATCCGCTCGTTGTCGGTGACCACGATCAACCGGATCTCGTCGCGCGCCGCATGACGCAGCAGGTCCGGCACGCGATCGACGTCATCGGGCGTGATCCAGACGCCACGGGGACGCCGGTACAGGTGGCTGAACTCCTGGCAGGCGCGACCCACCGTGGGCGTGTAGACGATCGGCAGGAGCTCCTCGAGATTGTCCCCCAGCACCCGGTGGAACAGGGTCTCGTTGCGATCCTGCAGGGCGGCCAGACCGATGTATCGCTCGAGGTCGTCCGCCTTGCGATGCAGGTGCTCGAGCTCCAGCGAGACCTGGGCCTCGATGTCCACCACGCGCGGCGGCAGCAGGCCTCGCAAGCCGAGGGCATCCCGCTCGGCGTCGGTGAACCCGGCGTCCTTGTTGAGGACCGGGTCGGACAGCAGCGCCATGCCGCGCAGGGCGATCGGGGCGGGCCCGACCCCCTTCCGAAGGGCATCGAGAACGCGGCGTGACTTGACGAACGGCCAACCGGAGGAACGATCCGGGGCAACGGCCAGACTCATGACGGCAGACTCCGTTGATGGCCGCGGCGGCCCGCACGGGCGGTTGGCGGCAGTGGTCTCATCGTGAACGGGCCCATCAGCGCGCGACGATGACCGTCGCATGGGCGTGGTTGGCAACGTGCTCCGAGACGCTCCCCTGGATCAGGCGCGCGAGCGCGCCCAGCCCACGGTTCCCGACCACGATCGTGTCGTAGCCTCGCTCCTCGGCGATCCGCTCGATGGTCCTGGCGGGATCGCCGCCGGGCTCCAGGAGCTCCGCCTCGATGCCCGCTTCGCGAAGCAGCCGGCGAGCCTCGAGGAGCGCCTCCGCGTGCAGGGAGCGATCGTCCCAGGGATCGGTCGGCGTATGGCCCGATCGGGCGGGCACCACGCTGACGACGCCGACGGTTGCGTTGAAGCGCCTGGCCAGCTCGATGGCCTGCTCCAGCGCCCGCCTGGCCGGCTCTCCACCGTCATACGCGAGCAGGATCCTGTCCATCGCTCGGCTCCTCCCGGACGGCTCACGCAAGGCATGCATCGACACGGGCCGGCGCCCGTGCACCCAACAGCATCGATCCGCGTCGCCTCGGACGCCACCGGCCCACGGACCGCACGCCGGGGGCCGAAGTTCCCGAAAGGGTCATGTCACCATGCCCGGATGACCGACCAGCAGGCCCGCTACGACCGGATCTCGGAGGGATACGCGACGTGGTGGGCTCCCGTGCATCGCCCGGCGACCCTGCGCCTCCTCGACGTCATCGACGAGGACCGCGGCCCCCGGCCGGCCACGATGGTCGACGTCGGCTGCGGCACGGGCGCGTTCGCGGCAGCCGCCGTCCGGCGCTGGCCGGCGGCCCAGGTCGACGGGGTGGACGTCTCGGCCGGCATGCTGGCGATCGCGGAGCGCGAGCGGGCGGGGCTCGCCCCGGCGGAGCGGGCCCGGCTCCGGTTCCGCCAGGCGCCGGCCGACCGCCTGCCGTACGCGGACGGCACGTTCGACGTGGCCGCCAGCGCGTTCGTCCTCCAGCTGGTGCCCAACCGGTTCAGCGCGCTGCGCGAGATGCATCGCGTCCTGCGGCCCGGCGGCCGGATCGCGGTCGCGGCGTGGCTCGAGGGCGGTGAGCCGTTCCCGGCCGACGCCGCGTACGACGAAGCGCTGGCGGCGGCCGGCCTCGAGCCTCGTCCCCTCGGCGGCGGCAACGACGTGCGGTCACCGGCGAACGCGGAAGCGGTCCTCCGGCGGGCCGGGTTCCGGGTCGCGGCAGCGCGAGCCGGCGAGCTGCGACACCGGTTCACGCCGAGGTCCTACCTGGAGTTCGTGGCCAGGTTCGACGACGAGGACCTGTTCTCGACCATGGACCAGGACGCACGCGCCGCGCTCGAGGCGGACGTCCTGCGCCGGCTCGCGGATCTGCCGCCCGACGGCCTGCTGATGGTGCTCCCGGTCGTCTTCGCGTCGGCGATCCGCGGGTAGCGAGCCGGCGGCCGCTGCGTCCACGCGCGGCCCCGGGCGGAACCGCGTCGCAGACCTCGAGGGCGGCCTCCGCCGCGTCTCAGGCCTCGGAAGCCGCCTCCGCCTCCGACGGGGCACCTTCGGCCGCCTCGGCCTCGGGCTCCTCGCCCGCGACGGCCTCGGCCTCCGCGGCGAGCGGGACCTCCTCGACGCGCGGCGGCAGGACCCGGGCGATGACCTCGGTCGGCTCGGCCTGGATCGTGACGCCGTCGGGGACCACCAGGTCCGCAACCGTGACGGTCGCGTCGTAGGACGTCAGCGGCGAGAGGTCGTAGCCCAGCGACTCGGGCAGGTTCGCCGGCAGCGCCCGCACCTTGATCGACGACACCGGATGGACGAGCGTGCCGCCGCCGTCGGCGGCCGCCGCGACGCCCGTGCCGATCAGCGGGACCTCGACCGTCAGCTCCTCGGTCATCCTGACCGCAAACAGGTCGACGTGGAGTGGGCGGCGGCTGACCGGATGGAACTGGATGCCGTGGACGAGCACCGGGCGCGAGCGCCCGCCGTCGACCGCGAGGTCGATCAGGGTTGAGGCACCGGTGTGCCGCCGGAGGACGTCGAACTCGTGGGCATCGAGGCTGACCGATTCGCTGTCGGTGCCGTGGCCGTACACGACGGCCGGCAGCTGCCCGCCCCGTCGCAGGTGTGCGACGGCCTTGCCGGTCACGGTACGGCTCGAGGCCGCGAGCTGGGGTCGGTCGGGCATGGTGATCGGAATCCTCTCTGGTTGGCGGCGCGCTCCATGTGCGCCCGGTGCCGCAGCACCCTCGGGCCTGCGCCGCGCCGGCGGGTTCCGGCCCGCCGAGTTTCGCGCGCCCGAGGCTATCACAGGCAGGGCCTTCACCGGCGGTGGCGGCCCGCCCGCGATGGGTGACGCCGGCCGTTGCCGGGGGAGCCCGGCGGCCGCGCGCCCGCTCCGGTGTAGGATCGCCGGGCAGTGGCCGCCACCATCCTGATCGTCGAGGACGAGTTCGCCGTCGCACGGGGCATCCAGTACGCCCTCCAGCAGGAGGGCTACGAGGTCACGGTCGCTCGCTCCGGCGAGGAGGGCCTCGAGTTCGCCTCCTCACAGGCCCCGGATCTCATCCTGCTCGACGTCCGGCTGCCCGGCATCGACGGGTTCGAGGTCCTGCGTCGCCTGCGTGCGGTCGGCTCGAAGGCGCCGGTGCTGTTCCTGACCGCGCGCGGCGACGAGTTCGACAAGGTCGTGGGCCTCGAGCTCGGCGCCGATGACTACGTGACCAAGCCGTTCGCGCTGCGCGAGCTGATGAGCCGCATCCGCGCCCTGCTCCGGCGAGCCTATGGCGACCTGGCGAACGCCGCCGGTGGCCGCGTGATCCGTCACGACGACCTCGTGATCGACCTCGAGCGCCGCCGCGTCCAGCGGGGCAACCGGCGCGTCTCGCTGACCGCCACGGAGTTCGAGATCCTGCGTCATCTGGCCAGCCGCCCCGGCCGGGTGTTCACCCGCCGGGAGCTGCTCGAGCTGCTCCGCGACTACGAGGCGCTCGACCAGGACGAGAAGACGATCAACGTCCACGTGAGCCACCTGCGCGACAAGATCGAGGACGATCCCTCGATGCCGCGGTTCGTGCTGACGGTGCGGGGCGCGGGCTACCAGTTTGCCGAGCGCTGACATGACGGAGACCCGGCGCCCGGACCGGAACGCGGCCGGGACGCGGCCGGACGAGCCGGTTCCGGATGACGACCCGCGCGACGGCCGTGGGGCTCGGCGCGCCCCGGTCCCGCGATCGTTCCAGGCCCGCCTGACGTTCGCCTTCGTCGGCGTCGTCGCCCTCACCCTGGGCCTCGTCGCGCCGGTGGTCATCAACCGCCTCGACGAGTACTTCCGGGTGCAGGAGGAGCAGGGGCTCGCCTCGCGGGCAAGAGCGACGTCCGAGGTCCTCGGCCGGTTCATCGCCAACGAGATCGGAACCCTGCCCGTCGTCGCCCGCCTGACGGACGGCTCGCTGGCCCTCAATCCGAAGGTCAAGACCATGCTCGTCGACGACCAGCTGCTGACCCTGATCGCCGACGACGTGGCCCAGGCCGACGTCCAGGTCACCTTTGGCGTGGCGCGCCGGGACACCGACGGCGTGCTGGTGATGGACCCCAACCCCGATCTCGCGTTCCACGCGACGCTCGACGTCGACCCGACCCGGGGCCAGGCGCGCGACCCCGCGATCGCACCCGCGCGGATCGACCTCACGCGTTACGCGGCGTCGGCGGGCGCCAGCGACTGGGGCCTGTCCGTCGTCCTGTCGAACCCGTACACGAGTCGCGCCAGCACGCTCGCGGCCATCACCGGGCTGCTGCTCATCATGGGCGTCATCGCCTTCCTGGTGGCGATGCTGGTGGCGGCGTTCGTCACCCACCGCTTCACGACGCCGCTCACCCGCCTGACCGAGGCCTCGCGCCGGCTGGCCGAGGGCGACTTCTCGTCACGGGTCCCCGCCGACGAGCTCGCGACCGGAACCCTCGAGCTCCGGGTGCTGTCGCTGCAGTTCAACACCATGGCCGATCGGCTGGAGGAGAGCGTCGCCATCATCCGGCGCGACCGTGACTACAGCCGCGAGTTCCTGGCCGACGTCAGCCACGAGCTCCGGACGCCGATCGCCGCGATGCGCACGTTCATCGAGCTGCTCCAGGGGCCGGCCGGCCGTGACCCGGCGGCGCGCGCGGAGTTCCTCGACTCCACGGCCGTCCAGCTCGACCGGCTCGACTGGCTGGCCCAGAACCTGCTCGACCTCTCGAAGCTCGAATTGGGCCTGGTCCTGCTCGACCTGCGTCCCGAGGACGTGCGGGGCACGATCGAATTGGCCGTCGAGCAGCAGCTGGCCGCGGCGGACCGGCGCGGGATCCAGCTGACGGTCAGCCTGCCCGATCGCCCGCTTCGGATCCGCCACGATGGCCCGCGCGTCGGCCAGGTGATCGGCAACCTCGTCGGCAACGCGCTCAAGTTCACACCGCGCGGCGGATCGGTCGCGGTGACCGCGAGGCGGGCTCCGGACGGCGGCGCCCGGATCGACGTCGTCGACAGCGGCGTGGGCATCCACCAGTCCGAGCTGAACCGGATCTTCGATCGCTTCTACCGCGGTTCCGAGGCCAACGAGGCGCGCGGCACCGGCTCGGGGCTCGGCCTCTCGATCGTGAAGTCGATCGTCGACATGCACCACGGCACGATCGCGGTCGAGAGTCGCGTGGGGCACGGATCGCGGTTCGTGGTGACCCTGCCCCGGGATCCGCGCCGGGTCGACGAGGTGGCCGTCGCCCCGAACGGTCACGCGGACGCGGCGCCCGGGCCCGCGGCCGGCGAGCACCCTTCGGACAAGGTCAACGATTCTTCACCGAGTCCGCCGCCCGTGATCAACGTCGATCCGTCACCCTTGGTCGCAGTCCCGGGTCGCCCCGCGAGCCTGTCACGTACGCAGCACGAGGAACCATCGTCGCAACCATGAACGAGGAGCCCAACCCGGTCGACGGGGAGCCCACGCCGGCCAGCCAGGAGCCGTTCCCGGCCATCGACGCGTCCGGTCCGGCCGCTGCGCCGGGCGACCCGGCCGCTGACCCCATGGACGACACGCAGCGGTTCGACGTCCCGCGCTATGCGCCGGCCCCGGATCCGCGTCCCGACGCCCGCTGGGCGTGGGCGTCACCGTCCAGCCAGCCCCCGGTGGGGCAGTCCCCCGTCGGACGATGGCACGAGCCGGCACCGCCGGAGCCATCAGCCCTGCCGGGCGGCCAGGGGACCGGCGCCTGGGACCCGGGCTCGACGGCGTGGAGCCAGGGCCCGGGGTGGAGCCAGGGATCCGGGTGGAACACGCCGACCGGCACCGGCGGTGGGTCGACGCCGCCACCGACGATGTGGAACCAGCCCGTCACGCCGGTCGAGCTGCCGGCGCCGCGCCGGCGCCGCGGCTCGGGCATGGGCATGATCCTCGTCGCCTCGCTCCTGTCCGCGGTGCTGGCCTCGGGTGGCACCGTGCTCGTGCTCGACCGGACCGGCGCGCTCGATCGCACGGTGATCAACACCCTCCCCTCGGGCACGAGCCAGACCACCGGCAACCAGCAGCCGGTCACCATCGACGAGTCGTCGGCGGTCATCAACGCGGCCGCCAAGGTCGGCCCGGCCGTGGTCAAGATCACGACCGAGGGCCAGAGCGGCGACCCGTTCGGCGGCGGCACGACCGAGGGGGTCGGGTCCGGCATCATCTACGATGCCAACGGCTGGATCCTGACGAACCATCACGTCGTCTCCGGCGCCGACCAGCTGACGGTCGAGCTCAAGGACGGGCGGCAGTTCACGGGCACGGTCTATGGGATCGACACCCTCACCGACCTCGCGATCGTCAAGGTCGACGCCACGGGTCTGCCCACGGCGCCGATCGGCCGGTCGGACGGTCTCAAGGTCGGCCAGCTGGTCATCGCCATCGGCAGCCCGCTGGGGATGTACTCGTTCTCGGTGACCAGCGGCATCGTGTCCGGCAAGGGCCGTGACATCCAGGTCGACAGCGGCCAGCGGATCACCAACCTCATCCAGACCGATGCCGCGATCAACCCCGGCAACTCGGGTGGACCGCTGGTCGACGCCGGCGGCTCGGTCGTGGGCGTCAACACCGCGGTCGCCACCGACTCGAGCGGCATCGGGTTCGCCATCCCGATCGACATCGCGCGGCCGATCATGGACCAGGCCGTCAAGGGCGAGACGCTGGCCCGACCGTGGATCGGCATCCGCTTCATCTCGATCGACCTCCAGGAGCAGGCGAAGGACAACCTGCCGGTCGACAAGGGTGCGTACGTCACGGCCAGCGGGGGAACGGACTCCGCCGTGGTCGCCAACAGCCCGGCCGACAAGGCGGGGATCAAGGACGGCGACATCATCACCGCCATCAACGGGACCGCCGTGGACACCGAGCATCCGCTCGATGCGCTGCTGGTCCAGTTCTCGCCCGGCGACACCGTCGTGCTCGACGTGCTGCGCGACGGGGCGACGATCCAGGTCAACGTCACCCTGGGAACCCGGCCCAACAACCTCTAGACCGATGCGGGCCCGCGGGCCCGCCGACCCGCGAATTCCCCACGCCCGGGCGGCTCCCCCCCGCCGCCCGGGCGCCTAGCCCCGCTGGCGCCGCCGGATCTCCACGCCGGCTGCCCGCAGCCGGCCCCCGAGTCGCACCTTGGGCTTGCGCACCCGGACGGTGACCTCGTGCACGGCCGGAAAGCCGGTCAGCAGCTCGTGGGCGATCGCCTCTGCCAGCGCCTCGATCAGGTCGAACCGGGTCGATTCGACGATCTCGCGGCACACGTCGAACACCCGTCGGTAGTCGACCGTCCGCGCCAGGTCGTCGCCGCTCCCGGCCGCGCGCAGATCGAGCGCCAGCTCGACGTCGACCTCGAATGGCTGTGGCGCGAGCTGCTCCTCGGGGAGCACGCCATGGGTGCCCTCGAAGCGCATCGCGTCGAGGATGATCCGGTCGCTCATCCCGCCGGCCCCGCGCCCCAACCGTCCGGCCGCCAGCCGCGGACCACCGCGTCGGCAACCCGGGCGGCGCGCACGTTCTCGCGCACGTCGTGCACCCTGACGATGTCGACACCGGCCGCGATCCCGAGCACCGTCGTCGCCAGCGTCGCCTCCAGCCGCTGGTCGGCCGGCGCATCGAGCAGCTTGCCCAGCGTCGACTTGCGGGACGTGCCGAGCAGGATCGGACGCCCCAGCAGGCGGAGCACGCCCAGGCGCTCGAGCAGCGCGATGTTCTGATCCGGGTCCTTCCCGAACCCGAACCCCGGATCGACGATGATCCGGTCCCACGCGACGCCCGCCTCGATCGCCCGTCCGATCGCGCGCTCCAGCTCGGCCGCCACCTCGACCACGAGGTTCCGGTAGCGTGCCTCGCCGCGGTTGTGCATCAGCAGCAGTGGCACGCCACGCGCGGCCGCGATGCGGGCCATGGCAGGCTCCGCGGCGACACCCCAGACGTCGTTCACGAGATGGGCACCGGCATCGATGGCCGCGGTCGCCACGTCGGGGCTGGTGGTATCGACGGAGATCGGCACCGACGGCAGGGCCGCGGCAAGGGCGCGGATCACCGGAACGACGCGGGCGATCTCCGCGGCGGGCGGCACCGGGTCGTGACCCGGACGGCTGGAGGCGCCCCCGACGTCGACGAGGTCGGCACCGTCCTCGGCCATCCGGCTCGCCAGCTCGACCGCGGCCGCGACGGGATCCCGGGTCGCGAGCAGCCCGTCGCCCGAGAACGAGTCGGTGGTCACGTTGAGGATCCCCATCACGAACGTCCGCTCGCCCCACGCGAAGGTCGTGGGTCCGATGGTCATCGGCGCGGCCGGACCCGGCAGGCCGCTGCCCGCGTCGCCGGGTCGCGCGAACGACGACGTCGCCGCCCCACCGCCCAGGTCCGGCCGCCCGGGAACGACGCCCCGCTCCCCGGGGAGCCGCCTCGGATCGCTCATGGCGTCACCGGCGCTTGCGGCGGCGGGTCGCGCAGCACCGGATCGTCGACCAGGCGTCGGCGGGCCGCGCCCACCAGGTACAGCGACCCGGCCACGATCACCGCGCCCGGCGCGATCGCCAGCGCGCGATCGAGCGCCGCGTCCGGATCGGGCGCAACGTGGACGGTTGCGCCGGGGACCGCCTGCCGCCAGATCGTGGCGACGCGGTCGGCGGGCAGCGCGCGTGGGAGGGCCAGCGCGGTGCACACGACCGAGACGGGCAACGCGGACCCGGCCACGGCGCGAGCCCCCGCCACGGCCGCGATGACCGTCTCGGCATCATGATCGCGCATCGATGCCCAGACCAGGGTCAGCGGGGACGGCGGCGTCCGGCGACCGCCGGTCAGCACCGGGGCGAGGTCGTCGAGGGCGACGGCCAGCGCCGACGCCCCGTCCGGGTTGTGCGCCCCGTCGAGGAGCACGTCGTGGACCGTCCCGTCCGGCGCGGACACCTCGAGCAGCTCCAGGCGCCCCGGCCAGCGCGCCACCCGGTAGCCGCGCCGCCGTGCCGCCGCCGGCACCGTCGCGATCCCGGCGGCGTCGAGCGCATCGAGCAACGCGTCGGCGACGGCGACGTTCGCGGCCTGGTGCGCGCCGCGCAGCCCCACCGCCGTCCCCCCGAGCCCGGGGAGCTCGACCTCGATCCCGTCGCGGCCCGACCCGAGCAGGCGCGCCGGCTCGGCGATCGTCAGCGGGACGCCGAGCCTGGCACACCGCCGGACGACCACGTCACGGGCGTCGCCGGTGGTGCCCGTGACGGCGACGTCGCCGCGCTCGATGATGGCCGCCTTCTCCCGCGCGATGGCGCCGATCGTGGTCCCCAGCCGGTCCGTATGGTCGAGCGTGACGTTGGTCACCACGGCGACGCCCCCGTCCCAGGCGTGGGTGGCATCGAGCCGGCCTCCGAGCCCGACCTCGATCAGCGCGACGTCGGGACGGACCAGGGCGAGGTGGCGGAACATCATGGCCGTGAGCAGCTCGAACTCGGTCGGTGGACCCAGCCGCCGCGCGACCCGCTCCGCCAGCGGCAGGACCTCGTCAACGAGCCCGGCGAAGGCGTCGGGAGCGATCGGACGCCCGTCGATCATGATCCGCTCGCGATACGTGATCAGGTGCGGCTTGGGGGTGGCGCCCACCCGGTAGCCGGCGGCCTGGAGCGCCGCGCCGGCCAGGGCGATCACGCTCCCCTTGCCGTTGGTCCCGGCCACCAGCGCCCCCCGCACCTCGCGCTGCGGGTCGCCCAGCAGCCGGAGCAGGGCGCGGACTCGGGCGAGCCCGAGATGGACGCCGAACCGGCCGCGTGCCTCGATGGCAGCGAGGGCCCGTCCGTAGGCGGCTCCCGGCGGCTCGGTCGCCCGGTCCGCGGAGACGCGGGTGCTCACGTCTTGGTCAGCTCGTCCTCGTAGAACACGCACTGGTTGAACCGGGGCGTGAGGCAGACGTCGTTGACGTAGCCCTCGTCGAGGTGGACGCCGCCACGGAGCTGGCAGCGCGAGACGTTGTTGGGCTGGCGCAGCAGCCCCTTGAGCAGGTGGGGGGCCTGGATCGGGATCGCCCCTCTCGGTCCGGTCATGTAGAAGTGCGGGCAGACGTTTCGCCGCAGGCTGGGCAGCCCGAAGCCGCCGCGGAAGGGCGGGAGGAGCGGACGGGGCACCCCCGGGGCCGGTCGCCGGCCCGGGAATCCCGGTGGTCGTGGATCCGCCAGCCCGGGACGCCGAAGGCCACCTCCGCCCCCGCCGGCGTCCGTCTCGCCGACCTCGCCCGGGGTTGGAGCGGGACGCTGAACCCTGGCGATCGGTCCATGACTCCACGAGCCACGATCGCCGGGGCTCGGGCGAATCGGACGTCGGTCTCGTGCCTCCACACGCTCCCTCATCTCGTCACGCACCAGGGCGAGGCGCCGCGACACGCCGCAGCGTATCACCGCACCCGCCCGGGCCGCGCACGGGCGCACCGTGCGCCACGCTGTCGCGCGGCGGGTGCGCCGCGCCGCGCGTCCGGCACCCGGCCACACCGGATGCCCGCGTGGCGGCGACGCACGATCCCGGCCCCGCGGCCATCTCGTGCGACAATCCCCGCGAATGGACATCCGCCGTGGCAGCCGCCAGCCACAGGTCAGGCCACGCTCGCCGTCGACCGGCCGCCACGCGCCCGTGCAGGTGCGGGCCGTTGGTCCGTCCCCCACCCGGCTCGCCCGCCACCGGCGGATCGAGCGCCGTCGGGGCCTGCCGGCGGTTGCCGGGCTGGTGCTCGTGGTCGCGATCGCCGTCCTTGGGGCCGGCATGCTCTGGGTCGGCAGCGGCGCCGTCGGGAGCGTCGTGTCCACGGCCGTCCGCGGGTTCGGCGACCTGCTCGAGTCGATCGGATCCGCGGTGAGCAGCCCATCGCCGACGGCCGCGCCAAGGATCGCCGACGCGCCGGTCATCGTCTCGCCCGACGAGCCGTACACGAGCGCGGCGAACGTCGACGTCACCGTCCACGTTCCGACCGACGTGGTGGGTCAGGACGGCTACTCGATCCGGCTGTGGGTCACGCTCCCCGACAGCGATCCCACCGTCCTCGCCGAGGTCGCCGTCGGCCAGACCTCGACGCTGGTCATCTCCGGAGTCGAGCTCAGCAAGGGCCGCAACGACATCCAGGCGTCCATCGTCGGCCCCGGCGGGGAGAGCGAGCGATCGGCGATCGCGACCTGGGTGCGGGACACGTCGAAGCCGAAGCTCACGATCATCTCGCCGGCGGACAACGCATCGACCGCCAAGGGTTCGATCAACATCCGGGGCAAGACCCAGCCGTCGAGCACCGTCCATCTGCGGAACAACGCCAACGGCGCGTCGGCAACGGTCGACGCGGACAGCGACGGCCTGTTCGCGGCGAAGATCGCGCTGACCCCCGGCAGCAACGCGATCGCGATCACGACGACCGACCCTGCCGGCAACACGAACGACGTGACGATCACGGTGCGCAAGGGCGTCGGCAAGCTCACCGTCGCGCTCACCGGGTCCAAGTACCGGTTCACCGCGAGCAACCTGCCCAAGTCGCTGCGGCTGACGGTCGTCGTCACGGATCCGGACGGCAAGCCGGTGGTCGGCGCCACGGCCCTGTTCACGGTCACGGTCCCGGGCCTCGAGCCGATCGTGTCCTCCGAGCTCCCCACGGGCAGCGACGGGAGCGTGTCGTTCTCCGTCACGATCCCCAAGGGCGCGCTGGCCGGGAGCGGGCTGGCGACCGTCCTGGTCACGACCAGCGACTACGGGACCGGGACCGATCGCCAGGTGTTGACCATCAAGTAGCAGTCGCCACCCCTTCGTGCGCGTCCGAGCCATCTCCGACGCGCGTCCGGCCGGTTCGCACGGGTGTTCGACCGCCCATCCCGGGCACTCGACAGGAGCCGCCGGCGAAGCTACGATCCGGCCCATGCCGGTGTGGCGATGCCCGCATTGCGGAACTCCCCAGCCAGAGAGCTCCAGGTGCTGGGTCTGTCACCGCCTGACGACCTCCTGCGGCACGTGCCGGCACTTCCGGCGCGGGATCGTCGGCGGGCTCGGCGTGTGCGGTCTCAATTCGAGGCGGCAGGTGATCCGGATGACGGACGTTCGCCCATGCTGGGCCGCCGCGATCCACGTCGACGCCAGCGCCGAGGCCCCGGGCGAGCCGCCGGTGCCGGACGGCAGCCGACGAAGGGTCCTGGACGGACCGGGCTCGCGACCAACCCGAACGTTCGTTCCGGTCGACGAGCTCGCGGATCGTGACGCGAGACCGGCCCGGCCGGCCGGCGCCACGAGCGACCCGGCAGGACCCGCGACCGTCAGGGCTTCGTCCCGGGAACCCTCGGCGCCCGGGGTGCCGGCCCCGGTGACGCCGGCGCCGGCGCCGGCCGATCGGTGGTCGCTGTGGATCGAGCTGGAGGGCTGACGAGGCGGATCGGACGCGCGATCTGACTAGGGAGCGCAGGCGGGAACCGTGGTCGGGTCGGCCATCACCAGGTCGATGGGCGTGTTCGCCGGTCGCTTCTTGCCGGGGGTCGGCGCCTGCGACTCGACGATCCAGGTCGAGGGGATCGGGTCGGTATCCGCCGGATCCGTGGTTACGGTGCCGAGCGTGAACTGGTCGCTCGTGATCGCGCTCGTCGCATCGGCGAGCGTCTTGCACGTGTAGTCGCCGACGTTGATGGGGGCCGGCGTCGGGGTGGGCGTGGGCGGTGGTGTCGGTGACGGTGTCGGGGGCGGGGTGGGCGGTGGCGTCGGTGGCGGGGTGGGCGACGGCGTCGGCTCGGGGCCCTTCGACAGCGTGTAGTCGATGGGGGCGCCGGGCGCCACGATGATCCCGGGCCCGGGTTGCTGGGCCATGACCGCACCGGCCTCGATGAACGGGTCGAAGGCCTCGGTCTTGGTGCCGACCGTGAGCCCGTTGCCGACGATCAGCTGGAGCGCCTCGGACTCGGTCTTGCCACGGAGATCGGGCACCGCGACGGGCTGCGGACCACGCGCGGTGACCACGCTGACCTCGGTTCCCACGCCGACCACGGCGTCGGCCGGCGGATCCTGGCTCAGGACCTCGTTCGGCGGCCGGTCGGAATCCTCGCTGGAGCCGATCACGACCGTCAGGCCGAGCGCGGAGCCCTGTGCCTTCGCCGCCTCCACGTCCATGCCCACGAAGTTGGGCACGGTGACGCTGGCCGTCGACGGGCTGGGGCTGGCGCTGGGGCCAGGGGTGCCGCCCGAGGTCAGCACCGAGAACAGGACGATGCCGACGATCGCCAGGATGGCCAGACCGAGCAGGCCGGCGACCCACGCCCAGGGCCCCGACCCCTCGCCGTCGTCGTCGTCGCCGTGCAGGGGCGGTGGCGGGGGTGCCCCGCGGGTCGAGACCGGCGCGGGCGGTACCCCACCGGCCGCATAGGCCTCCGGTGGGTACGGTACCGGGCGGTTTGGCCGGGCCTGGGCGGCCGCGACGGGTCGGGCGGCCGGCCGCGGCGCGGCGGCGGCGGCAGCCCCGGCGGCGGCCCCGGCAGCGGCACCCGCGACGGGGCCCGGTCCACCCGTGGGGTGCGTCTGGTCGGACAGGAAGCCCTCGAGCGCGCTCGCCATCGCGGCCGCGGACGGGAACCGGGCGTCGGGCGCCAGCGCCATCGCGCGCCGGACGATCTCGTCCAGCTCGGCGGGCACGCCCGCGCGCAGCGCGGACGGACGGGGCGGCGTGGTCGTCAGCCGCGCCAGCGCGACCGCCGCCGCGCCGTCTCCGGAGAACGGCCGCTGGCCGGTCAGCGCCTCGAACAGGACGATGCCCAGCGCGTAGACGTCCGAGGCGGCCGTGGCGACCTCGCCACGCGCCTGCTCCGGGCTGAAGTAGTGGACCGACCCCATGGTCGTCCCGGGCAGCGTGAGCTGGGACTCGGTCACCGCGCGGGCGATGCCGAAGTCGGCCACCTTCACCCGGCCGTCCCTCGCCACCAGGATGTTCGACGGCTTGACGTCGCGATGGACGATGCCCCGCGAGTGCGCTGCCTGGAGCGCCTTGGCGACCTCGGCCGTGATCCGCGCGGCCTGCCGGGGCGGCAGGGGCCCCTGGCTGCGGATGATCGAGGCGAGATCCTCGCCTTCCACCAGCTCCATCACGATATAGGGGCCCGACGCCTCCTCGCCGAAGTCGAACACCGCCACGATGTTGGGATGGGAGAGCGAGGCGGCCGACCGCGCCTCGTCGCGGAAGCGGGCGAGGAAGTCCGGGTCGCGCCCGAGCTCCGGGCGGAGGAGCTTGACGGCGACGTCGCGTTCGAGCTGCGCGTCGCGGGCCCGGTAGATGGTGGCCATGCCGCCCTGGCCGAGCAGCTCCACGAGCCGGTATCGCCCGCCCAGCGTGCTGCCGATCTCGGTCACGGTCCGTCTGTCTCCCCTGTGCGCCGCGGATCGGTTGCGGCCCGAGGCATCCTACCGTACGCGATCCGGCGCTCCGCTCCGTTCAGATGTCGAGCGAGTGGAGGTACTCGCGGAACGGCCCGCCGATGTCGGGGCGCGTGAGGGCGATCTCGACCGAGGCCTGCAGCCAGCCCATGGTCGTACCCGCGTCGTACCGCTTGCCCTCGAACGCGTACCCGTAGACGCCCTGCTCCTCCATCAGCGCCTGGATGGCGTCCGTGAGCTGGATCTCGCCGCCGGCACCGCGCTGCGTCTGCTCGAGCTTGTCGAACACCTTGGGGGTGAGCACATACCGCCCGATCACCGCGAGGTTCGACGGCGCGTCCTCGGGCCTGGGCTTCTCCACCAGCGAGGTCACCCGGTAGGTCCGCTCGCCGTCGAGCCCATCCTCGACGCGCTCGCCGCCGATCACGCCGTAGCGTCCGGTGTCCTCGAGCGGGACCTGCATCACCGCGACCACCGACGCGTGATGCTGCTGGTACGCATGGATGAGCTGGCCGATGCAGGGGCGGTCGGACACCACGACGTCGTCGGGGAGGATGACGGCGAAGGGCTCGTGGCCGATCAGGTCCTTGGCCATCAGGACCGCGTGCCCGAGACCCAGCTGCTCCTTCTGGCGCACGTACGCGACCTGGGCGAGGTCGCTGATGTGGCGCACCTGGCGCAGCTTCTCGATCTCGCCCTTCTCCTCGAGCAGGTGCTCGAGCTCGTAGTTGAGGTCGAAGTGATCCTCGATCGCACGCTTCTGGGACGAGGTGACGATGATGACCTGCTCGATCCCGGCGGCGACCGCTTCCTCGACCGCGTACTGGATCACCGGCTTGTCGACGAGCGGCAGCATCTCCTTGGGCTGCGCCTTGGTGGCGGGCAGGAACCGCGTGCCCCAGCCCGCAGCCGGGAACACCGCCTTGCGAACGCGCATCGAACCTCTCGAGCGGGAAGTCGGGGATCTCGTGGAAGTATACCGGTGGTCCCGCGCGGGCCAGCCAGGGCCGCGGCCGGCGGCCGCCACGGGCACGACCCCGGGCCCGGGCGAGGAGCGTCGTCGCGCCGCGGGTGGTCGTCGACGACCGGCCGTCAGGCCGTTCGGTCGTCCTGATCGACCTCCGTCACGAACCGCGCGACGAGCTCGGAGAACGGGCCCGGGCGATCGAGGTTGGACAGGTGCATCGCGCGCGGCAGGACGGCGTGGCGACCGCGGCGGCAGGTGGCTGCCCAGGTATCACCGCCCGGACCGAACACCGGATCCAGGGCGCCGTTGATCACCAGCACGGGCGTCCACAGGCGGCCCAGCCGCTCGAGATAGCGGCGACCGACGAGCAGGCGCAGGGCACGAGCGCCGCCCGCCAGCCAGAAACCGCCGTCGATCAGCGGCTCCGCGGTCGCTCGTCCGTAGCGGACGCGGAAGAACCACCGGTTCACGAACCCGAGGGCTCCCGCGGGAACGCGCTCGAGGATCCAGGCCAGCAGCCGGATGCCGGCCGCCGACGGCCCGACGGGATCCGCCGAGCAGCCCGCCAGGACGAGGCCGGCGACCTTTTCGGGGGCGCGCTCGGCCGTGTCGATCGCGACGTAGCCCCCGAGCGACAGGCCCACCAGGACGGCGCGGCCGGACGGCACGGCGGCGTCGATCGCTGCCTCGACAGCGGCGCTTGCGGCGTCGATCGTGAACGGCTCGGCTGCCCGGGTCCCATGCTCGGGCAGGTCCACGGTGACGCACCGGAAACGATCCGCCAGGCGGCGAACCTGCGGGTTCCACTGATGGCGGCTGAGCCGCGTGCCGTGGATGAACACGATCGCGGGTGCGCCCACCGGGCCCGCGACCGACCACGGCTCTGGATCCGGCCCGACCCGTGCGGCCCCCGCGTCACCGGCGGCCGGCAGGCCGACGACCGGTGCGCGGCGAAGCGTTCGGACCGCCATCGTCAGGGAGCCGGATGCGAGCGGGGACGAGCGTCGGCGGTCATCGCGGTGTGAGCCGCCGCGCCGACGACCCGCACGGGTACCCGCAGGTCCTGTCGGCGCGCTGCCCGATCCCGTCCATCGGCGAGAGCATAGCCCGACCGGCCCCGACCGGCCGTCCCGGCCGCTGCGGAGCCACGACGCGGCCGGGCCGATCCGGTCGCTCAGCGAGCGCTGTTGGCAACGCCGGGCTCGGTGGCGATGCCGGTGGGCGCCGCGTCAGGGCCGGCGATCCCTTCGTCACGCCGCCTGGCTCGCTCGCGACTCACCGTCCCGAGGCGGATCCGGGTGAACGGGATCCGAACCTCCCGGAACACCTCCACGGACACCAGGAACCCGAGCAGCAGGAACACGACCGCGAGGAGCTTCGCGATGGCGAACGGCGCCGTGATCCCGAACCGGTTGAGGCTGTCGCCCGCCGACGCGACGAGCGCTCCGACCGCGATCAGGAGCGTGGCCGGCACCCGGCTGTGCAGCCGGCCGGCCAGCAGCGCACGGACCGCGCCCGGCAGGGAGGCGGCGAAGTTGACCGTGAAGGCCACCGGTGCGATCGCGAGGTTGAACAGGAACTCGTCCCCCGGCTGGGTCGGGTCCAGCGAGTAGGCCAGCACCCGACGCTTGGGCATGAACACGTAGGCCGAGAACACCGCGCCGAACAGGAGGCTCAGCCCACCCGTGATGTTGAGGAACGGGGTGAGCAACCGAAGCGAGCCCGGAAACAGGCTCGCCACGGGCTGTCCGGTGGCCGGATCGAGCGCAAAGCCGGGCGCGGGCAGGCTCGAGGTCGCCATCAGCGCTGCCGACACGGCGGTGGCCCCGACGACGCCGAGCGCCGCCATCCGTGGCCAGCGCTCGTCCGCGAAGTAGGTCTCCACCGCGACCGCCAGGCCCAGGATGGCCGCCGCGATGAAGTACAGGATCGGCGTGGCGCCGGCATTCGGGTACTGGTAGCGCTGCTGGGTCAGGAACGTGAACAGGCCGCCCAGGAACAGGGTGAACGCGAACGCATAGCCGAACCGCGTCCGGCCCAGCAGGAACGCCGTGCCCAGGCCGAGCCAGCCGGCCGTCCAGACGGCGCCCGTGAGGTACCACGTTCGGTAGATCGCCTCGTTCCAGCCGCCCAATTCGGCAACGGCCTCGCAGCCCGACGCGATGGCGAAGAACAGCATGCCGATCGCCCACACCAGCTGGAACGTGTGGCGGCGCTCGAGCCACTGGTCGGCCAGCATCAGCGCGAGCACGATCGCAAGCGCCGAGGTGAGGGCCGGCAGCAGCCCGCTCATCGCGCCAGGCCCCGCGTCGTGATCGGACGCCGGCTCGACGCCACCGCGCCGCTGCGCGCGAGGCGCGATCCGGCAGCGACCTCCGCGGGTTGGTCGACCGAGCGCACCTCACCGACGGCCTCCCCGGACGGCTCACCGGGACCGGCCGACCGGTCGTCGTCCACGCTCGGGTCATCGTCCCGTGCCTCCGCGTGCGCCGCGACGAACGCGAGCAGCAGCCGGTCCAGGAGGCCGCTCGACGCCTCGTACAGCCGCCCGACCCGAACGGCGTCCACCCCGCGCCGCCTGGCCACGACCCCGAGCTCGGTGAGGAACGGCCGCCTGGCCGCCACGAACATCGAGACGGCGACCTCGAGCGCGACCCCGAGCCGGGCGAGCCGGTCGCCCATCACGGCCGCGAGCTCCATCGCCTCGCGCTCGGCGCGGTCACGCTCGGGCCCCGCCTGGTCGAGGTGACGGACCAGTGCGTCCACCAGCTGCTGCCCGTGCTGCCGGAAGGCCGCGCGCTCGTGCACCGGGACCAGCGCATGGAGCTCGGAGCCGTCCCCGTGCAGCTCGCCGTACCGCCGCCGGTAGGCGGCGTTGAGTCGCGTCGACGAGTCGCCGAGGCCGGCCAGCTGGCCGGCCGGGCCCGTGCGTCGCGCCGAGACGAGTCGCTCCAGCGCGCGCCGGTCGAACCGGCGGTGGCCTCCGGGCGTCGTGAACGCCAGCACCCGGCCTTCGTCCGCCCAGCGGCGGAGGGTGTCCGGGTCGACGCCCAGGAGACGGCTCGCCTCGCCGAGGCGGATCCGTTCGGGCTGCAGACGATCGGAGCGCGACGAACCGTCCGACACGGAACCTCCACCAGCTCGGATGGGACCAGGAGGGCCAGGGAGAATCTGGGCAAATCTTGGTTTGGGTCGAGCCCGGCGCGAGTCTATGAGCCGGGCTTGCGGCCGTCAACCCACCGTCGCAGCTGCCGTCGCGGCACCGGCGTCGCGGGCGAACGGGTCAGGCCGGAACGAACTCGTGATCGTCGTGGTGGATGCCGTCGCAAAGGCCGAGGGCCGGCGGCTCGACCGGCAGCTGGATCGGGCGCATGATCTCGCGGACCTCGCCGCGACGGCACAGGAGGTAGCCCTTCTCCGCCATCCAGCGCCGGACGCACGCGGGGTCGGCGTGGAACTGGTGGGGACCCGGGTTCACCGGCGTCTGCTCGGTCCAGCCGACGGCAACCTCGGGGGAAACGGTGTCGAGCAGGTTCACGCGCCACGGCGTCCCCTCGATCAGCTCGCGGCAGCCCTCGCAGCGCATCGCGACGTTGTCGCTGACGATCGTCCGGATCGTGACGCCCATGATCTCCATCGGGATCGAGCATAGCAAAGCGCCCCGCCGTGGGCCCGTTGCGGTCACGCGGCGCGCGCGCAGCCGGGCGAGCGCGGGACGGTCGCCGGCAACGTGACCCGGCACGCGGGTCGAGGGCTGGTGCGCGGGCGTCGGAAGGGACCGGAGGCTGGTACCCCCAACCGGATTCGAACCGGTGATCTCCACCTTGAAAGGGTGGCGTCCTAGGCCTCTAGACGATGGGGGCAGCGCCGGCGCCGAGGCCGGCCGAGTGTAGCAGAGGGGTGCTCCCGGCCGGCTGTCGCATCTCGGCCCAGCCGTCGCGTCCGGCCGTCGCGTCCCGCCGTCGCGAGCGCTCGGCGACGGGCTGGCCGAGCGGCGCCCTCCGGCAGGCCCGGCCCGCTCAGGCGCTCTTCGTCCCGCTCCAGATGAGGCTCATGATCACCGCGCCCGCGAGCAGCATCAGCGCGGCGACCGCGATCAGCCCGCCCAGCAGCGCGGTGAGCACGGCGGCACCGTCACGTCCTTCACGACCGGCGCGCATCACGCTGGCCACGGACAGCACGGCGATCACGGCAAGCACCAGCCCGCACACGGCGAACCCGGTCGCCATCATCGGGACCTGGAGCTGATCGCGGACGAGCATCGCGTAGGCGAGGAACAGGAGGCCGCCGACGAGCGCGATCAGGAGCGTCACGCGGGTGGGGGTGACGCGCACCGGGCCCACGTAGCGCCCGGGCGCCCGCTCGGCGAGCCGGCGTCCGGCCGGTTGCCGGCGGCGCGTGCTGGGGGAACGATCGGTCATCGTGGCGAGCGTAGCAGGCACCGCGCCAGCGACGCCGCGGAGGCGCTCGTCGACGGGTGGCCGATCCTGCCGGACTACGGGCCCGGAGCCGTCCCGGAGGCGTCGACCCGGTCCCCGACCCACGAATCATCGTTGCCGGCTCGGTCCGCGGCCGGCCGGCGACCGCCGCGGTCCCGGTGATAGATCGCGACGTTCCAGCTCAGGCGCGGTCGTGTCAGCTTCGTTCCCAGCTCGCGACCCGGCGTTCCGAACGCCTGGTCCAGGAAGTCCTGCGCCTCCGGGAGGGATGCGAACGTCCAGAAGCAGTGGAGGACGCGGATCCGGAAGCCGCCGCCGCGCAGGAACGGGCCGTCGCGACGGCTCCATGCCCCGTACTCGGGCGCGTCCGCGCCACGCAGCGCGGACACGTCGTCACGGCCGTAGTCGTGGACCACGAGCAGCCTTCCACCCGGGCGCAGCACGCGGTCCACCTCGCGCAGCGCTCCCGTGTCGACCCCCCGGAACCCCGACCACAGGCTGACGACGGCATCCACGGTCGCGTCGGCCGCGTCGATGGCCAGGGGTTCCTCGAGCGGCAGGAACCTGCCATCGATCCCGGCCGCCACGAGGCGGTCGCGGAACAGTCCATCGGGGACGTCCAGGACGATGACGTTTCGGCCCGCCAGCGGACCCAGCGCCTCGAGGGCGCGGACGATCTTGCCCTCGACGTCGGCGATGAGGCGGAGACGGGCGGCATGGGGATCGGCGAGCAGGAACGGCAGGTCGGCCACGATCGCCGAGCATACCTTGGGCAGGCCAGTTCGCCGCGCACCGCCTAGCCTAGCCTGCGGGCTTGAGCAGGCGAGCCCCCCGCGGTGGAACGGTCACGCTGGTCCGGCCATCGCGGTCCACCGATACGGGGCCGTCGGGGGCGCCGCCGGGCAGCGGGAGATCCTCGAGCGCGGCGCCGGCCACCTCCGGAACCTGGACGTCCACCCTGGCCGCCGTCTCGCCCGCGTTGACCGCCACCACCACGGGCGGCCCCCCGCCGTCGGCGGCGCGCACGAACGCGAGGGCCAGCGCGTCGGATCCGACCACGCGGAACGTCCCCCGCCTGAGCGCCGGCAGCTGCCGGCGAGCGGCGAGCACGGCGCGCGTCCAGGCAAGCCCGTCGGTATCCCAGCGCGCCTCGTCCCACGGGAAGCTCCGCCGGCAGTCGGGATCGTGCTCGCCCTCGACGCCCACCTCGTCGCCGTAGTACACGCACGGCGCACCGGGCAGGGTCGCCTGGAGCAGGACGGCAAGCCGGTACGCGGCGCCGTCCCGGCCGGCCATCGTCCGGAAGCGCGGGCTGTCGTGGCTCCCGAGCAGGTTCAGCTGGACCTCGGTCACGGCCCGGTCGTACAGCCCCATCAGGCGTTCGAGCTCCGCGCCGAACGCCGCCCCGTCGCGGACGACCGTGTGCTGGCCGTACTCGTGGTGCGCCCGGACCACCCGCTCGTCGAGGTGACGCTGCGCGGTGAAGCCCAGGATCGCCTGGCCGAGCGGGTAGTTCATGAGGGCGTCGAACCGGTCCCCGGCGAGCCACGCGGGCGCCTCGTGCCAGATCTCGCCCACGATGTAGGCCTCGGGGTTGACGGCCCGGCAGCGCTCGCGGAACTCCTGCCAGAACGTCTCGTCACGGATCTCCGTGGGCACGTCCAACCGCCAGCCGTCGGTGCCGAACCGGAGCCAGTGCTCGGCGACCGAGAGCAGGTGCTCGCGGACCTCGGGGTTGCCGACGTTGAGCTTGGGCAGCGCCGGCAGGCCCCACCACGCCCGGTAGCCCAGCCGGCGGACGGACTCGTCGCCGCTCCGGTCGTCCGTCGCGTCGAGCGACGGCTCGTCCGGCGCATCGTCCACATCGCTCGGCCACGGGTAGGGCCGGAACGGGCGCCGTCCCTCGAGGGCGGCCGGATGGAAGTGGAACCAGCTCGCGTACGGCGACTGGGCCCCGTTCTCGAGCACGTGGTGGAACGCCCAGAAGCCGCGTCCCGTGTGGTTGAACACGCCGTCGAGGATCACCCGGATGCCCCGTGCGTGCGCCGTATCGAGGAGCTCACGCAGCGCCGCGTCGCCGCCCAGCAGCGGATCGACCCGCAGGTAGTCGTACGTGTGGTAGCGATGGTTCGACGCCGACGCGAAGATCGGGTTCAGGTACAGGGCGGTGATCCCGAGGTCGGCCAGGTATGGCAGTCGCTCGGCGATGCCCAGCAGGTCACCACCCTTGAACCCGTGCTGCGTCGGCGGCGCGTCCCACGCCTCGAGCGGACCCGGAGCCTGAACCCGGCCGCTCCGTGCGAAGCGGTCTGGAAACACCTGGTAGAACACCGCGTCCCGGACCCAGGCCGGGGGTTCGATCGAACCGGTACCCACATCACCTCCCGAGGACCCGGCCACCGTGCCGGAATGCGGATCATGACCCGGACCGAGACGTCGTCGACGACGCCACGGCCGACGGCCCAACCTGGCTGGATCGCCTTGCCGTCCACCCTGGAGCGCGGGCAACCCGCCTGCCGGGCCGCCACCGGGGCCGGCGTGGCCGGCCCTGGTCGCCACCGCGGGATGTCAATGCCGGCTGAGGCGCACGTGCACGCCGGTGGGAGCGATCGCGGCGACGCTCGAGGCCGGCAGGTCCTCCACCTCTGCCACGACTGCGGCTGCCTGCTCGCCGACGGCGGCGCGCGCCCGGACCAGGGGGGCGGGCTCGGGCGCCCGCGTGCCCGTCGCCGCACGGCTGCTCCCAGCAGCCGTCCACGAGAACCGGGCATCATCGTCCTCCTGGACGCCGTGCGGCCATCCATCCCGTCGGTAGGGTCGGAACAGGCTGAGGCCGAGGGCGTTCGCCGGTCGAAGCGCGGCCCGCACGACCTCCCTCAGCAGCACCACCACCAGGCTCACCAGCCCGACGTTGACCAGGAAGCCGATCACGTCACTGCCTCGCCATGCTCGCCATGCCAGCGCCACGATTCTACGGGTCCGGTCCGCGGGTGGCACGATCGTCATGGTCCGAATCGCGAGGTCGTCCTGCACGCCCGGCGGGGACCATTCGGTCCGCAACCGGCGATGCGGGCGGCCCTCAGGCGCGGTCCGGGAGCAGCACCGAGCCACCCAGCGGCGGCAGCCGCAGCTCGCCCCCCTCGAGCCGGACCCCGTCGTCGGTGGCGAGCGCCACCCGCCAGCGTGCCTCCGACCCCGGCCGGAAGCCGGCCGCGGCGGCACCGGTGTTGAGGACCACGATCGCCGATTCCGCGTCGCGGTCGTATCCGTAGGCGAGCAGGCCGGCGTCGTCGTCCAGCGCGATCGTCCGACGCGTACCCTGCCAGACGCGGCTGGCGCGACGGAGCGCCCCCAGGCGCCGGTAGAAGGCCAGCAGATCCCGGTCCTGCGCCTCGCCCCACGGCATGGGGAGCCTCGCCTCCTCGGGATGCCCGCTGCCGTCGGGCGATCGGACGTCACGCTGCTGCGAGAGGCCGACCTCGGTGCCGTAGTAGACGATCGGCGGTCCCGGGAGCGTGAACTGGCACAGGGCCGCCAGTCGCAACCGCCGCACGTCGCCCCGGACGGCCCACAGGAAGCGGTTCATGTCGTGGTTGTCGAGGAACGACGGCAGGGCGAGATCCTCGCCGAAGAACTCGAGGTGGCGTCGCAGGAACGATTCGAACTCGGAGACCGTGATCTCGCCAAAGGCGAACAGGCGCCGCAGCGCCTGCAGCAGGGTGAAGTCGAGGCAGCCGTCCAGGCGCCCCGCGTAGGTACGCTGGAGCGCGGGCGTCTCAGCCACCTCCCCGATCGTGATGCTGTCGGCGCGGGCATCCCGGGTGGCGCGCCGGAACACGCTCCAGAAGGCATGCGACGGACCGTTCGCGTGGTCGCACCGGAACCCGTCCACGCCGAGGTCAAGCCAGCGGCGCGCGGCGTCGACCAGATGGCGGCGGGCAGCGGGGCTATCGCCGTCCACCTGGGGCAGGTCCCGCAGCCCGAAGTAGGACAGATACCGGTCCGGCCAGTCGATGAACGTGAACCAGCCGGCCTCGGGGCTGTCCCGGTTCGCGGTGGCGGTCACGAACGCCGGGTGGGTCGACGAGACGTGATTGAGCGCGAGGTCGAGGATCACCCTGATCCCCCGGCGATGGGCCTCGTCGACCAGGCGGCGAAGGTCATCCTCCGTCCCCAGCCGGGGCTCGATCGTCGTGTAGTCGGTCGTGTCATAGCCGTGATGCGATGGGCTGGGGAAGACGGGCGTCAGCCACAGGCAGCTCACCCCGAGCTCGTCGATGTAGTCGAGATGCTCCGTGATGCCAGCCAGCGTGCCGCCATAGAACCCCGCCCTGGAGTCGGGCGTGGCGAACCGGCGGCCGCCGTCGGCGGCGAACCGATCGACGAACACCTCGTAGATCACCGCCTCGCGGAGCCAGCCCGGGATGCGTGCCTCGTCGACGTGGAACGCGAAGGCGCCCCGGCGTGATACCGGCCACAGCGGCGGCTCGCCGGCCCCGAGCACCAGCGCGTCGTCCTCGGACATCCCCGCTGGACGCGCGCCGCCCACGACGCCCGCCGTCTCGACGGCCCAGCGATCGCCCGCCCCGGCCTCGGACCAGGCCTGGATCCGGTACTGCACGAGGGTGCCGTCCGGCTGGGGCGGGATCACACCCGTCCAGGTCTCGACGTAGGCCCAGAGAAGCGTGTCCCAGCGAACGCCCACGCGACGCAGCTCGCAGACCGAGCCGACCACGGGCCGGCCCCGGTCACCCTCGGGGACCTGGCCGTCGGTCGTGTAGTACGCGGTCACGTGATCGGCGCGGATCCCCGGGCCCACGGTCGCGGTCAGGGTCACGGCCTCGCCCGGCTCCGGATCGCGCGGCTGCAGCTCAAGGGCATGCCGCACGCCGGTCGAGGCGGCCTTGAGCTGGGCGATCCGCAGCGCATCGGTTGCGAGCGTTCCGAACACGAAGTCGCTCGACACGTCCTGGTCGGCGGGCCCACCGGCAGGGCGCGCCCGACCGGTCTCCCGGTCGTCGGGCGGGCGATCTGCGCTCACGATGCGCGGACCGTCGGCGCGCTGACCGTCGGCACGGCGTCAGCGACCCAGATCGCGACGCCGGGTGGCGTGGGGCCGATGTCCAGGAACCCTGCAGCGACCGTCGCCCGGGCACCGGTCAGCAGCTCGCTGAGCGTCGTTCCGTCGGCCACGGCGCCTCGGGCAACGTCGAGCGGCTCGTCGGGCCGTGGCCGGGGCCCGCGCACGGCCACGACCACCACCTGCTCATCGTCGGTGTCGCGCAGGAAGGCCAGGCTGTCGTCGGCGACCTCGAGGACCTGGAACCCGCCTGCCTGCAGGGCTCTCGACCGAAGGCGCAGGTGCACCAATGCGCGCAGGAAGGCCAGCTGCTCGTGGTCCCACGTCGCCGGGTCCCAGGGCATCGTCCTGCGGGCGGCGGTCGAGTCCGCGCCGTCGAGCCCGACCTCGTCGCCGTAGAGGATGGACGGGACGCCGACGTAGGTGAGCAGCAACCCGAATGCCGCCCGTAGCCGCCCGCCGTCACCCCCGACGGCGCTCCGGATCCGCGCCGTGTCGTGGCTGTCGAGCAGGTTGTACTGGCAGGCCGCAACGGCCCACGGGATGGCAGCACGGAATGCGGCGAGCGACGCGACCAGGTCGTCCGTCGTCGATCGCGTGAGGCGCGCGATCGGGCCGCTCCCGTGGACGTGGTAGGCGCTGCCGGCGAGCCAGGCGAGGACGGGGTTCATGAAGCCCGCGTAGTTCATCACGCCATCCCACTGGTCGCCCTCGAGCTGCTCGGTCGCGTCATACGAGTGCTCGCCGAACAGGTAGGCCTCGGGGTTCTCCTGCTTGACGGCCTGCCGCATCCCGCGCGCCACCTCCGGCCCGAGCTGGCTCGGACCGAGCCGGCCCAGCATGTTCGCCACGTCGACCCGCCAGCCGTCGATCTCGAACGGCGGTCGCAGCCAGCGGCGGAGGATCGCGTCGGGCCCGGCGTACATGACCGTCCGCAGCCCCGGGTCGCGATAGTCGAGCTTGGGCAGCGACCCGAACCCGAGCCAGGATTCGTAGTCGTCCGGCCGCCGCCGGAACACGTACCGGTCTGCGGTCACCGATCCGGGGTCCGATCGCGCCGCGACGAACCATGGGTGCTCGACGCCGGTGTGGTTCGGCACGATGTCGAGGGTCAGCCGGATCCCGAGCGTCCGCGTCGCCCGGCGCAGCTCGACGAGCGCGGGGTTGCCGCCGAGATGGGCGGCCACCCGCTCGTAGTCGGTCGTGTCGTACCCGTGATAGGACCGCGCCTCGAACACCGGGTTGAGGTAGATGGCGTTGGCCCCCAGCGTGGCCAGGTGGTCGAGGTGCGCCTCGAGGCCCGCGAGGTCGCCACCGAAGAACTCCACGGCAGCACCGCGGTCCCGGCCCGGGGCGTCACTCCAGGATCGCCGGCGCGTCGCGTGGCCGCGGTAGACCCAGGCACCGTCGACGACGTCATTCGAAGGGTCGCCGTTGGCGAACCGGTCCGGGAGCACCTGGTAGAAGACGCGATCGGCCAGCCAGGACGGCGGGTCGAAGCCGGCCACCAGCCGGAAGTCATCGCGGTCGGTCGTCGCCGCGGAGTGCAGCCCGGACCCGTTGAGCCACCAGCCCGCACCCTCCTCGGTCACCACCAGGAAGCGGTATGCGGTCACCGGAGATCGCAGCCGGATGGTCGTCTCCCACCACCGGCACGCGGGACCGGGCGTCGCCTCGGCAAGCTCGGCCAGGTGCTCCTCGCCGTCGGGGGTCGTGCGCACGACGAGGCGCTCGACGGGAGCGTTGGAAGCGGCGCGCACGCGCAGCCGGACCTCGTCGCCGAGACGGAGCCGGCCGGGCGACGCGCCGCCTACGACGGCCACGTAGCGGCCCGAGCCGTCGTGGTGGATCGGGGCCAGGGCCGCGGCGACGAGCGACGACTCGGACAGGGTCAGCCCTTGACGGCGCCGGCGGTGAGGCCGCCCGCGATGTATCTCTGGAAGGAGTAGAAGAGCGCGACCGTCGGGATCGCGGTCACCAGGGTGCCGGCGGCGAACATCCCGAAGTTGGCGTCACGCCGACCCTCGATCAGGCCATACAGACCGACCGCGAGCGTCTTGGTTGTGCTCTCGGTCAGGAAGACGCTGGCCAGCAGGACCTCGTTGATGGCCGTGATGAAGCCGAGCAGCCCGACCACGACCAGGATGGGCGTGACCAGCGGCAGGATGATCGAGATGAACGTCCGCAGATGGGTCGCGCCATCGACCTTCGCCGACTCGTCCAGCTCCTTGGGTACCGTGTCGAAGAAGCCCTTGATCAGCCAGGTGT
Organism: uncultured Chloroflexia bacterium; assembly: GCA_963841545.1. Classification (GTDB taxonomy): domain Bacteria; phylum Chloroflexota; class Limnocylindria; order Limnocylindrales; family CSP1-4; genus CAIXZV01. The sequence goes on from CAWJDE010000005.1 coordinate 73,657, forward strand.
TCACCCCGAGGGCACCGCCCATGTACACGAGGACGAGGCCCCAGGGCGTGTTGAACCCGATCATCGGGTAGATGTCGGTGATCTTGGTGAAGATCAGGTAGATCACGACGATGGCCAGGAACGCAGGGAACATCTGCACGATCAGCAGGAACAGCAGACCCGGCCGTCGGCCGGTGAATCTGAAGCGGGAGAACGCGAAGGCCGCCAGGGTCGACAGCGCGAGTGAGAACAGCGAGGCGCAGCCCGAGATCAGGACCGAGTTGAAGAACCACCAGCGGAAGTCGGTCGTGTCCCACAGGTTTTGAAAGTTGGCCAGCGTCGCGCCCTTGGGAATGAGCTCCGTGGAGCTCAGGGTGCCCTGCGGGTTGAACGCCGCGGACAGCACGAACACGATCGGGACCAGGGCCCACACCATGGCCAGGATGGCAACGATGTGACGCCAGCCGACCGCCCAGAACCAGCTGCGTCCGGTCATCGGTTGAGCTCCTCGAGGGTGGACGTACGCCGGAAGCTGAGGATCGAGACCGCGGCGACGATCAGGAAGATCAGCACGGACACCGCCGCCGCGAACCCATACTGGGCCCCGCCGGCCGCGAATGCCAGGCGATACGTGTAGCTGACCAGGATGTCCGTACCGCCGGCCTTCGGGTTGTCGGCCGGGAAGGGGGCCCCCGCGGTGGTGAGCTGGATCACGTTGAAGTTGTTGAAGTTGAACGCGAATGACGAGATGAGCAGCGGTGCGACCGAGACCAGGAGCAGCGGGAAGATGACCAGCCGGAACGCCTGGAACGGCCGGGCGCCGTCGACGGCCGCCGCCTCCGTCATGTCGGCGGGGATGGACTGGAGGGCCCCCAGCGACACCAGGAACATGTACGGGTAGCCCAGCCAGAACTGCACGATCAGGACGGACAGCCGTGCGGTCCAGACGTCGCCGAACCAGTTGATGTGCTGGCCCAGGAGGTTGTTGATCAGGCCGAAGTCCGTGTTGAACATGTCACGCCACACCAGCAGCATCGCGAACGAGGGCATGGCATAGGGCAGCAGGATCACCACGCGGTAGAAACGCAGCGCCCTGAGTCGCGGCGAGTTGAGCGCTATCGCGACCAGGAGGCCGGCGAAGAAGGTCGTCAGCACCGTCACGATCGCAAACCCGAAGTTCCAGGCCAGGATGCTCAGGAACGGACCGGAGATTGCGGGGTCCGTGAAGGCGCGAATGTAGTTGTCGAGGCCGACGTTGACCTCCCAGCCCTGGGACAGCGCCTTGCCCGTCGCCTGGTCGACGAACGATCCCCGGGTGTTGTCAGCCGTGTAGACCGTGCCGTCGACAGCGTTCCTGATGCAGTCGCACGCGGCATCGTAGGCGGCAGCCGCCTTGGCCTCGTAGGCCTTGCTGATCCCCGATGAGCGGATGGCCCCGTTCTCGGTCGGGACGTTGATCGAAGTGATGTCCGGCGAGCGTGCCGCGGCCTGGGCGAGGTTGAGGATCGTCAGCCCCGGTGCGGCGGTGATCTTGCCGACGCTGTTCGCCTGACAGTCGGAGCACGGCGTCAACCCGGAGTCGTCGCCCTTCTGCACCGTCTTGGTCGTGGGGTCGTAGAGCAGGAACGTGATCGGCCCGCTGGCGGCGTCACCGGTGGTCGCGACGGTGAGGACGAACTCCGTGGACCCGGCGACCTGTTGGATCGAGGCCGACTGGATCGCCCGGATCGCATCGTCCTTGCTGCCCCCGTGGCCGTCCGCGAAGTTGGAGAACGAGGTCGACGCCGTGGCAATCACTGGGACCACCTGGAACGCGATCAGGAAGATCGTCCCGGGCACGATGTACTTGAGCGGGATATGCCACGGCTGGAGATAGACGACGTAGATCGCCAGCGTGACGACGACGAGGACGCTCAGCCACAGCCACTCCTCGCTCGACACAAGGGGCAGGGCCATCGCCACGGCGAGCGCCGTCACCACCCCCAGGACGGCGACCTTCGCCAGCAACCCTCGGGTGCTGTCCGCGGTCAGGCCCCAGCGCGCTGAGCCCGATATCGCAGTCACGGGATGGCTCCTTCCTCACTCGTGGTCCGGGACGCGGTGCCGGCACCGGGTCTCGATCAGGAGGCCCGGTGCCGCGTCAGGCGACGGCACGGCGCGCACGTCCGGAGCTGACCGGGCGCGGCGCGCCGTGCGGCGCCCGAAACGCTACTGCTGGGCGATGCCGTCGCGAATGGCTTTCGCGGCGGCCTGGAGCGAGACGGTCGGATCGGCACCACCGACGATGGCTGCCTCCGCCGTGCCGAACGGACCCCAGACCTGGCCCATGGCCGGGATCGCGGGGAGGATGGTGCCGTTGGCACCCGCCGCGGCGAACTTCGGGATGTTGGGATCAGTGGCCGTCACCTGGTTGGCGGCTTCCGTCTCCGCCGGGCGCCGCGGGTCCGCCTGGTAGAGGCCGACCTGGAACTCGGTGGTGGGAACGACCGTCGTCAGGAACTCCTCCGCAAGCGCCTTGTTCTTGCTGGTGCTCGAGAGGTAGAAGCCGTTGGTGCCGACGAACACCGATGCCGGCTGGCCATCGGCGAACGGCGGGACGGCCGTGATGTCGTAGTTGATGCCGGCTTTCGTGACGTCGTTCATGGCCCACGGCCCCGAGACGAGGAACGCGGTCTTGCCGCCGGTGAAGGTCGGAATGGCGTTCTGGCCGTCGATCGAGCGCTTGAGAGCGCCGGAGCCCTTCTCGCCCAGAGCCTTGATCTTCTCGCCCGCGGCGATCGATCCCGCGGAATCCACGGTCACGTTCGACGGATCCGGATCGCCGTTCGCGGTCGTGCCGAAGAACGAGCCGCCGCCAGAGGTGAAGATCGGGTAGATGTGGTAAGCGTCACCCTGCTGGCCCACCTGCAGCGCCATGATGCTCTTGGCCTTGCCGTCCTTGACGAGCGCCTTGCCCGCCTTGACCAGGTCCTCGATCGTGGCCGGTGCGTCGGGCGCCAGATCCGTGTTGCGGATCAAGGCGATGTTCTCGACCGAGTACGGAATGCCGTACAGCTGGCCATTGAAGGTCATGCCCTTCACGGCGAGCGGGTCGAACATCGACGTGTCCGACATCTGGATCGGCTCGATGGCGCCGTTCTGGACGAAGTCGCCGATGGCATCGGCAGCCCACACGACGATGTCGGGACCCGTGCCAGCCTTGACGGCGGTCTTGAACTGGGTGGTGATGTCCTTGGAGATGTCCTGGACGTCGACCTCGACGCCATTTGCGGCCGCCCACGCCTCGGCGAGCGGCTTGATCGCCGCCGACCGAAGGTCGTCGGCCCAGATCGTGATCTTGGCCGCCGGAGCGGCGCTCGGGGGCTCCGTGGGGGCCATGCTTTCGGCCTGGCTCTGCGGTGCCTGGGTGGGCGTCGTTGTGGCCGGGGCCGGGGTGGCGCCGCCGCTGCTGCAGGCAGCCGCGACGATCGCGACGCTCCCCAGGAGCGAAGCGATCCGAAGCCGGGTATTCACAGTGATCTGTCTCCTCCAGGTGTCTGATGACCAGATGGATCGACCGGCGGTGCCGGTCTCGTCGGGCCTCGCCCGGCCCTCGGGCCGCGGTTGGCATCCGACCTGCCACGACGTGCTGGACATGGGCGTGGCATGCCGGGCGGACTCCCGTCCGCACGCCGCCCCTCGGCCTCAGTTTCGGATCGGGCCCACCTCCTGCCGCGCTCGCGGCACCGGTCCGGTCGAGCCGCGGACGATGAGCCGCGTCTCGAGCCGGAGATGCTGGGGTCGTGGATCCCGTCGTTCGACGACGGCCAGCAGCAGGCGCACCGCGCTCTCGCCCTTCTGGCGGATCGGCTGGTGCACCGTTGTCAAGGGCGGGCTCGTGTGATGGCTGATGTCGATGTCGTCGAACCCCACCACCGACAGGTCGTCGGGCACCCGCAGCCCCAGCTCGTTCGCCGCGCGCAGCACGCCGATCGCCATCACGTCGGACATCGCCAGCACGCCCGTGAACCGCAGCCCGTCCTCGTGCGCCCGGCGGACGGCCGCCAGCCCGCCCTCGATGGTCGCGGGACCGACCACGATCGCGTTGGCCGGCAGCTCGATGCCGCGGGCGGACAGCGCCTCCGCGTAGCCCTGGAGCCGGCGGCCCATCACGCCTTCGGGCTCGAGCCGCGCGCCCGGCGGCGGCTCGACGCCCACCACGAGCAGCTCGCGATGGCCGAGGTTGAGCAGATGCTCGGCCGCCGCGCGCGCGCCGCGGCAGTCGTCCACCTCGATGCTCGGCTGGTCGGGCAGTGCGCTCGAGTCGACCATCACCAGCGGCACGCCGGCGGCGTGGATCTGGCCTACCTCGGGGTGATCGGCCGACAGCCCCACGATGACCACGCCGTCGACCGTCGCCCGGCCGATCGCGCGGGCCAGCGAGCCGTGGAGCGGCGAGATGAAGTGGAGCGCGTAGCCCTCCTGCTCGGCGACCAGGGCGACGCCCTCCGAGAACGCGCCGAAGAACGGGTTGGAGAAGATGATCGACAGCGCCTGCGGCGTGAGCACGCCCAGGGTGTGCGTCTGGCGTTGCGTGAGCATCCGGGCCACCGGATGCGGCCGGTAGCCGAGCGACTCGGCCACAACGCGGATCCGGCTCGCCGTCTCGGGCGCCAGCCGGCCCGGGCTGTTGAACGCGAACGAGACCGCCGTCTTCGACACGCCCGCCTCCCGGGCAACGTCGGCGATCCGCGCTCGACGCGGGGTCCGCTCCTCCACGGTCTCCTCGTCTCGGGCGACCCCGGCTCGATCGTCCGACCGCCGGAACCCCGTCAGGGTCACCCCCGGGTCATCGACCGATCGGGGTTGCTCCGGTGATCGCGCGCGCCAGGGCGCCTCGGTGATCAAAACCGGTTTAGCAAACCGGTTTAGCGAACCTTAGGTGGCGCGCCGCACGGTGTCAATAGGTTTGGCGAATGGCCGCGGCTGGCATCATCACGGGCATGCTTCACCAGCTGCGCGCCATGCCCCCCGGCGTCCGCATCTTCCTGGGCTATGCCTTCCTGATCCTGGGCGGCATCGGCCTCTCGCTCCGCTGGGTCGTCGACCAGGCCATCAGCGCGCCCATCTCGCCCGTCGGCATCGTGGTCATGGTCCTGCTCGCCTACACGATCTTCACCACCACCCTCGTGATCCAGCGCAAGGAGGCGTCCAGGAGCCTCGCCCTCGGCCTGTCGACCCTGACCCTCCCGGCCGTCCCGCTGGCGCTGGCCGCGGCCCAGCCCGTGTTCGCGCTGCTGGTCGGGCTGCTCGCCGCGCTGCTGTTCTTCGGCCTGACCCGCGACGACGTCCGCGCGTACCTGAAGGAGCCCTAGCCGGAAGGAGCGATGGCCTGCCCCGCGCGGGTCTGGCCACGGGACGCTACCCTTCGCCCAGCGCCGGTGGCTCGGCGCCGAAATCGCCGCACGCCGTCCGTCCGGGCTTGCCACCGTCCTTCCAGCACGCGGAGCTCCAGACCTTGACCAGCCCCAAGCGCGCGCCCTCGTCCCGAGGCTCGAGACCGGTCAGCCCGGCGGCGCAAGGCCGTCGCGGCTCGACCTCCTCCAGCCCCACCGGCACCAGCCGCGCAGGCCGTCGCAGCACGGCCCGTCACCGCCAGCAGCCCGACGGCACCCTCCAGCGGTTCCGGACGCCGATCGTGGCCATCGTGGTCATCGTCCTGGTCGTCGGCGTGAGCGCCTTCGTGTTCGCCTCGGCCGCGTCGCCCACGTACGCGTGCACCACGATCGATACCGTCCAGCCGGCGGCTTCGGGTGAGCTCGGGCAGGTCCAGCAGGACATGGGCAACCAGCACGTGCAGCGCGGCGACAAGGTCACCTATCAGATCTGTCCACCGGCGTCCGGGAAGCACATCAACCAGTCCGGGTACGGCCCGCTCCAGCCCAAGGTCTACGGGCCCGACGACCAGAGCGTCCCCAACGGCTGGGTCCACAACCTCGAGCACGGCGGGCTCGTCCTGCTGTATTCGTGCGACCAGGGCGCCTGCGACGACGACGCCGCGCTCCAGCAGCTGCGCGACTTCAGCACCGGGTTTCCCACCAGCGCGATCTGCGGTCTCCCGCCCGGGTACGTGGGTCCGGTGGTCGCGCGCTTCGAGCAGATGCCCACCCGGTACGCGGCGCTGATCTGGGACCGCGCGCTGTACCTGGACACGCTCGACGCGCAGACGGTCTACGACTTCTTCCTGCGCTACGGCGAGCGGGTGGCCGACGACGGGACCTGGCTCGCACCGCCCGAGCCGCAGTGCAACGCGCCCTCGCCGTCCGCGAGCGTCGAGCCCAGCACGTCCGCCGCGCCCTCGCCGTCTGCGAGCGCCCCGCCCAGCGTCGAGCCCAGCCCGGCGGCGAGCTGATCGACGGACGATGCGCTTTCGCGCCTACGACGTCGACGGGTATCCGGTGCTCGGGGCCCTGCGCGGCGACCGAGTGATCCCGCTCGATGATTCGCTGTCCTGGATCATCGACCAGGGCCGGACCGATGCGCTGGGCAGGCGGCTCGCCGCCTTCGAAGGGGCGCGCGGTGTCGAGATCGCCGGCCTCGGACCGGCCCCGGCCGTCGTCCACCCGGGCAAGATCGTGTGCGTCGGGCTCAACTACGGGGACCACGCGCGCGAGGGCGGGCGAGCGGCGCCGTCGGCGCCGCTCCTGTTCGCCAAGTTCGGCAACGCGATCATCGCCGACGGCGAGGCGATCGTGCGGCCGCCCGGGACCCATGCCCTCGACCTCGAGGTCGAGCTGGGCGTGGTCATCGGGCGTCGCGCCCGCCGGGTCGGCGAGACCGAGGCCCTCGACCACGTGGCCGGCTACGTCGTCGTCAACGATGTCAGCGCCCGCGACTGGCAGGGCAACCCGCAGGCGCTCCGCGAGGGCGAGAAGGGCGACGGCCAGTGGCTGCGGGCCAAGGGCAGCGACACCTTCCTGCCGGTCGGTCCCGTGTTCGTGACGGCAGACGAGGTCGATCCGGCGGCCGGCCTCGTGCTTCGATCGTGGCGCATCCCGGGCGCAGGCCCGGACGCGGGCCGATCCATCCTGATGCAGGAAGGGAATACGGCCGACATGCTCTTCCCGGTCGCTGCCCTGGTGAGCTACATCTCCCGCCAGATCACGCTCGAGCCCGGCGACCTCATCGCCACCGGCACGCCAGCTGGCGTCGGCGTGTTCCGCGATCCCCCGGTGTTCCTCGAACCGGGCGACCGGGTCCGGTGCGAGATCGAGGGCATCGGGTCGGTCGAGAACCCGGTGGTCGACTGGACGGACGATCCGAGGGACGGCGCGTGAGGCCTCACGACGCCGCGCAGGAAGCAGCGAGGAGGGCTGGATGCTGGCGCTGGTGAAGTCCGAGGCCGGTCCCGGGCTCAGCCTCACGACCGTCCCCGAGCCGGAGATCGGGATCAACGACGTGCTGATCCGGGTCCGCAGGACCGGCATCTGCGGCACGGACCTGCACATCGAGTCGTGGGATGCGTGGGCGGCGCGGACCATCGAGCCGCCGCTCGTCGTCGGCCACGAGTTCATGGGCGAGATCGTCGAGGTCGGGGCCAACGTGTATGACTTCCACGCCGGCGACATCGTCAGCGGCGAGGGCCACGTGACCTGCGGGCTGTGCCGCCACTGCATGGCCGGGCGGCGCCACCTGTGCGCCCACACGGTTGGCCTCGGCGTCAACCGCGACGGCGCGTTCGCGGAGTACGTCGCCCTGCCGATGACCAACGTGTGGCATCACTGGCCGGGCATCGACCCGGACGTCGCCGCGATCTTCGACCCGTTCGGCAATGCCGTGCACACCGCGCTCGCGTTCCCGGTCCTGGGCGAGGACGTCCTGATCACCGGGGCCGGCCCGATCGGGCTCATGGCCGCGGCCGTGGTGCGCCACGCCGGGGCGCGCTTCGTCGTCGTCAGCGAGCCCAACCCGGTGCGGCGCGAGATCGCCACGCGCATGGGCGCCACGCTTGCGATCGATCCACGCGAGCGCGACCTCGCCGACGTCCAGCGCGAGCTGGGGATGGTCGAGGGCTTCGACGTGGCGCTCGAGATGTCCGGCAACCCGGCCGCCATCCGCACCGCGCTCGACAACATGGCCCACGGGGGCTCGATCGCGATCCTGGGCATCCCCAGCGAGGACATCCGCCTCGACGTCAATGAGATCGTGTTCAAGCTGCTCACGATCCGGGGCATCTACGGTCGGGAGATGTACGAGACCTGGTACAAGATGACGGTGATGGTGCAGTCGGGGCTCGACGTGACCCCGGCGATCACGCATCGCTTCCCGTTCAGGGCGTTCGAGGATGCGTTCGCCACCGCCCGATCCGGCGAGGCGGGCAAGGTCATCCTGGACTGGTCGGCGTAGGCCCGAAGGAGGCAGCGATGGGACCCGCTTCCCGCCCCAACCCGCTCGCATTCCTCGACGACGAGCTGGCGGCGCTGCGCGAGCGCCACCTGTACCGCCCGCTCCGGGTGATGTCCTCGGCGCAGGGCCCGATCGTGTCGCTCGACGACCGGCGCGTGATCAGCCTCTCGTCCAACGACTACCTCGGTCTGTCCCACCACCCGCGCATGAAGGCAGCGGCGATCCAGGCCGTGCGGGACCTGGGCGCCGGCTCCGGCGCCGTGCGGACGATCGCGGGCACGATGACCATCCACGAGGCGCTGGAGGCGGAGCTCGCGGCATTCAAGGACACGGCGGCGGTGCTCACGTTCCAGTCGGGGTTCACCGCCAACACCGGGGTCATCCCGGTGATCACGGGCGAGACCGACCTGATCGTCTCCGACGAGCTCAACCACGCGAGCATCATCGACGGCATGCGGCTCTCGAAGGCGCCGCGAAAGGTGTTCCCGCACGCCAACCCGGCCGCGCTGCGCGAGGTGCTGCGCGAGGCCGTCGACACCGGTCGCGACGGGCATGGCCAGCCGTACCGGCTGATCCTGGTGGTCACGGATGGCGTGTTCAGCATGGACGGGGACATCGCGCCGCTGCCGGGCATCGTCGAGGCGGCCGAGGCGCACGGGGCGGCGGTGATGGTCGACGACGCGCACGCCTCGGGCGTGCTCGGTCGCAACGGGCGGGGCTCGGTCGACCACTTCGGGCTCAAGGGCCGGGTCGCCGTGCAGGTCGGCACGCTGTCCAAGGCGGTCGGCGTGCTGGGCGGATACGTGGCAGGGTCGCAGGCGTTGCGCGACATCCTCGTCCAGCGGGCGCGGCCGTTCCTGTTCTCCACCTCGCATCCGCCCGCCGTCGCCGCCGCCTGCCGCGAGGCGCTCCGGATCATGGACGAGGAGCCGGAGCTGGTGGAGCGGCTGTGGACCAACACGCGTCGGTTCAAGGCCGAGCTCGGTCGGCTCGGCTTCGACATCGGACGCAGCGAGACGCCGATCACGCCGGTGATGCTGGGCGACTCCGAGACGACGATCCGCTTCTCCAACCGGCTGTTCGAGGAGGGCGTCTTCGGCACCTCCGTCGTGTTCCCGACCGTCGCCCTCGATCGCGCCCGGATCCGGACGATCGTGACCGCGGCGCACACCGATCAGATGCTCGACCAGGCGCTGGCCGCCTTCGACCGGGTCGGTCACGAGCTGGGCGTCGTCGCCGGCTGACCGCCGCATGGCGCGGCCCGCCGCCGGGTGACCGTCGGGTCCGGGCGTCGAACGGGGTGTTTCCCGATCGCCGGCGCAGGCGTATCGTGACCCGAGAGGCGGCCGTGCCCGGGACACCCGGAGCGCGGCCCGGTCGCGTGCGGATCGCCGCGCCGGCACGGATCGAACGATCGGGCACGCGGCCCGGGCCTAACACGGGGGACGACGGTTCGTTATGACGGTCGACGACGAAGCAGTCGAACGACTCGTGTCAGCGGCTCAGGGCGGCGATCCGGAGGCATTCGGAGCGCTGTTCGACCACTACCACGAACCGGTCCACCGCTACGTCGCCGCCCGCGTCAACCGCCCGAGCGACGCGGAGGACCTGGCGCAGCTCGTCTTCGTCAAGGCCCTGGAGGCGCTGCCGCGCTACGAGGCGCGGGGCGTCCCCTTCGGGGGCTGGCTGTTCAAGCTGGCCAGGAACGTCGTCATCGACCACATCCGCACGCGCCGCGAGCACACGACGCTCGACCTGATGGCGGAACGTCCCGCCGCAGGTGAGGGCCCCGACGAGCTGGCGGTGCTGCGCCAGGAGATGGACAGCGTCGCTGAGGCGCTGCGCCGGCTGACCCCGGACCAGCGCGAGGCCATCGAGCTGCGGTTCTTCGCCGGCCTGTCGGCGAGGGAGGCGGCCGAGGCGATGGACCGGCAGGAAGGCACCGTCCGGGGCCTCCAGTTCCGGGCCATCGCGGCGCTCCGGCGGGAGCTGGGCATCGAAGCCCGCTCCGACGAACGATCGGCCAGGGTCTCCGGGGACGGCCGATGAACGAGGACGAGATGCAGGCACTCGAACCGGCCGCAGGCGACGAGCTCGAGCGAATGCTCGCTCGATACGCTCGCGTCCGGCTGGACCCGACCGCGGCGCAGACACGGCGCGCCCGGTCCGTGGTGATGGAGGCGGCGTGGCGCCGCCGGATCGCCGCCGGCACGGGTCCGGGCGGGCGTGGCGAGGCGCGCAGACGCGTCCCGTTCTCAGGCTGGAGCGCGCGTCGGGTGGGTCTGTCGCTCGCGGCGGCCGTGTTCGCGGGGCTCCTCGTCGGATCTTCGGCGTTCGCGGCCTCGAGGGCCGGGGGGCCGCTGTACGAGACCCGGCTCGACCTCGAGACGATGTGGCTGCCATCGGACCCCGTCGCCCGGCTCGATGCCGAGCTGGCGCAGGCGCAGGCACGCCTGGCCGAGGTCGTCGAGGCGTCCGGGCGGTCGGATCCGGGTGCCGTTGCCGCGGCCCTCGGCGCCTACGAGCGCTCGATCCAGGACCTCAGCCAGGCCAGCGGTCCGTCCGCCGACCGTGCCCGTGCGGCGATCCAGCTTCACCGCTCGGTCCTCGAGAGCCTGCTCGCATCGGCCGCGGGTCCGTCGGTTGGCGGGCTCGAGAACGCGCTGTCCCGATCCGGCCGCGTGATCGACCAGCTGAACGGGGGCGGGGCAGCCGGGGCTGGCGGCGCGAACGGCGGCGGCAATCCGGGGAACGGGAACGGAAACGGGAACCCGGGGACCGGGAACGGCGGCACGGGACCCGGCGCCGGGAACGGCAACCCGGGCAGCGGGAACGGCAGCGGGGGTGGCAACGGCAGCGGGGGTGGCAACGGGAACGGCAACGGCAACGGGAACGGCAACGGGAACCCGGGCAACGGCAACGGCAACGGGAACCCGGGCAACGGGGGTGGCGCGAACGCGACCCCGGACACGGCGCCCACCGCCAAGCCCCATCCCACACCGAAGGGTCCCAACAGCACGGCCCATCCGGGACACTGACCGGCGCCGCGTCGGCGGCCGGCGAGCGACGATCATCGCGGCGAAACGTCCATCGGCGAAGCGCCCCCAGGCGCTAGGCTGCGCGTTCATGGAGACGGACTCGTCGTGCGCTTGATCGTGCTCGGGGCCGGACCGGCCTACACGGACCGGGAGGGGGCATCCGGGGCCGCCTACCTCGTCGAGGACGGCCGGACGCGTCTGCTTCTCGATCTGGGTCAGGGGTCGTTTCCCCGGATCTTCGCCCACGTCCAGCCCGCCGAGCTCGATGCCGTCGTCGTGAGCCACCTGCATCCGGATCACTTCATCGACCTCGTCGCGCTGCGCCACTACCTGCGCTACGAGTTCGACCCGCCGCGGCGGATGCGGGTGCTCGGCCCGGTGGACCTCGGCGCGCGGCTGGATGCGCTCCACGCCGAACCGGGCTTCACGGCCCAGGCGCTCGACGTCGAGCCGCTCGGTGGGCTGCCCCGTAAGATCGGCCGGCTGACGGTCGAGGCCGGGCTCGTGACCCATACCGACGAGAGCTACGCCGTCCGCGTCACGTCAGGCGCCGCCGCGCCGGCCCTCGTGTACTCCGGCGACTGCGGGCGCGCGGATGACATCGCGCCGCTGCTACGGCCGGGCGATGTGCTGCTCACGGAGGTGGCGTTCGGGCCCGGACCCGTGCCCACCGGAGCGCTCCACCTCGACGGACCGGCGGTGGGCAGGCTCGCCGCCCGGACCGCAGCCGGCCGTGTGCTGCTGACCCACATCCAGATGGGGTTTGATCCGGGCGCGACGATCGCCTCCGTTCGCGCCGAGTACGACGGACCGGTGACGTTCGTCTGGCCCGGATCGGTGGCCGACATCAGCTGACCCGTCGCGCGACAGACTGCGGCCGGGATGCGAGACCGCATCCCGGCCGGCGAGGCTGGGGACAGCGAACCGGGCGCAGAGCCCGTTCGACCTGTTGTCTGTTTGGTGCAGGGGCCGCCGCCCGCGGCGGCCCCGATCGATCAGCCGGTACCCTACCGCTTCGTCCGTCGCGCGACCGGCGCCGGGGTCAGGACGAGCACGGCCGCGAGGATGCCGGCCATGCCCAGGAGCACGAGCCGCCAGGTGTCGTTCGGACCCGCCGGCCCTGACCCCGACATCGCATCGGTGGACGGCGGCGTGACGTCCGGCGTGCCGGTCGCGGCCTCGACGCTGCTGACGGGTGTCGGTGTCGGCGTGGCCTCAGGGGTCGCGGTCGGCGTGGCCGTCGGGGTCTCCGTGGGCGTCGCCGTCGGGGTCGCCGTGGGCGTCGCGGTCGGCGTGGCCGTGGGGGTGGCGGTCGGGGTTGCCGTCGGTGTTGCGGTCGGCGTGGCCGTCGGCGTGGCCGTCGCGGTCGGCGTGGGCACCGCCTCGGTGCAGTTCAGCGAGTTGCTCTTGCTCGACGAGATCGCCGTGCCGTCGCTGTTGACCGCGAACACGACCAGGATGCCCCCGGACGAGACCGTGAACGCGCTGGTGACGTTGACCGTCCAGGGGATCTCGGTTCCCGACGTCCGATTGCCGTCGTTGAACGTGATCGTCGTCTCGTTCTTGGTCACGTTCCCTGCGGGATCCGCGTTGGAGCCGTTGTTCGGGACCATGTAGACGGTGATGGTCGAACCGGCATCCAGCGTCTTGTTGAGGGTGAACGTCCCGCCGACGGAGCTGGCGCTGTCACCGCCACAGCTCATCACGGCGTCGTTGCCCATGGTCGCGCTGCCACCCGCATCCGAGAAGTCGCCACCGACGCTCGCGTTGGACTTGGTGCCGTTGCCGGTGGCGTCGAGCCCGTTGTTGCCCGGCCCCGCCGCGAACGTGGTCGATGGGGCGAGCATCGCCGTCGCGATCATGCCCGCGACCGCAAGCCAGCCTGCGGTGCGGAACATCCGTGTCCCCTTCATCGATGGTCCCCTGTCCTTGCTCTGCGGCGATACCACCGCGCTTGCCCCGGATGAATGAAGCGATGAATGCATCGACCGCTGATGCGGCTCATGCATGCTGCCCGTTCGTACTGGCGATGTCCAGTACGGAATGATCAGTACGGATCCCTCGGAACCGCACATGACCGCATGCGTTGCCCTGGGTTTCGTTGTCGCGCGTCACCGGACTGGGCGCCGATTCGCTCGGCCAACAGTACCGGTCGCGCAGGTGCCCGGCCAGTGCCTGCGGATCAGCTGTCGCCACGCCGACAGAGCGCCGCCTGGGACAGCGCGTGGCGAGGCCGGCCCGGGGGCGCCGAGCCGGTCTCTCGTCGTGGGGGCGGACGGGACGCACCCAGGCTGATGCGTCCCGTCCGGGTCTCGGGGACCCCTGATTCGGCGGCCCGCGCCCCCGAGCGGCGGGTCGGCCGGCCGGTTCGACCGACGGCAACGGGCGGTCCCGTTGCCGTGCCTGGATCGGTTGCCGGTGAACATGGCACCGGCGATCAATGCGGCGCCGGGACGATCCCCGGCCGAGAGATGATCCCCCGGACTGCCGACGATACAGATCGTGCGTCGCCAGGGGTACTGGGACGCAATGGGCTGGACCCGACGCCAGCCGACCGGACCCCACCCAACCGCCCGGTGCCCGACGTCGTTTTCGGTGCCGCATGGCACCGGGGTCCTGGTACCCGGGTACCAGGCGCGCCCCTGTACGATGACGCGACCCCCGCATCCCCGTCCGAGGAGGCCCACGTGCCAGGCTCCGCCGATCCCGCCGACCCGCGTCCCGCGAGCCAGCGCGCGATGCGCGCCCGGGTCCGCGATGCGGTGGCGCGCGCGTGGGATGCGGCCGTGTCCGACGGCGCGATCGCCCGGCCGGACGACGGGGCGGCGGCGATCTCCGTGGACATCGAGCGGCCGGCGAACCCGGCCTTCGGCGACTTCGCCACGAACCTCGCGATGAAGCTCGCCCGGCCGCTGCGCCGGTCGCCGATGGAGATCGCGGAGGCGATCGCGGCCGAGCTGCGGGGTACGGCCGGCGACGGCCTCATCGCCACGGCGGAGGTGGCCCGCCCTGGGTTCGTCAACATGCGCCTGGCGGACGCGGCCTGCGAGGACCTGATGGCGGCGATCATCGCCGACCCCGCGTCGTGGGGCCGGATCCTCGCGGTCGGCCCACGGCGCGTCAACGTCGAGTTCGTGTCGGCCAACCCGACCGGACCCCTGCACATCGGGAACGCCCGCGGGGCGTTCGTCGGCGACCTCCTGAGCCGCGTCCTCGAGGCCGGCGGGCAGGAGGTCACGCGCGAGTACTACTTCAACGACTTCGGGGCCCAGGTGGGCAAGCTGGGGGCGTCGGTGATCGCGAGCCGGGCGGGCAAGCCCATCCCGGAGGACGGCTATCACGGCGACTACGTCCACGACCTCGCCCGCGATCTGCCCGCGGAGACCGCGGCAGCGGCAGAATCGGCGGGTCCCGGCGCACCCGACCTGGTCGGGCGCTGGGCGTCGGAGCGCGTGCGCTCCGGCATCGAGGCTTCCCTGGGCCGGCTGGGCGTCCGCTTCGACGTCTGGAAGTCCGAGAGCTCGCTCCATGGCGAGGGCTGGGTCGACCGCGCCATCGAGCGGCTGCGGGCGGCCGGGCACCTGTACGAGCACGAAGGGGCGCTGTGGTTCCGCTCGACCGCGTTCGGCGACGACAAGGATCGCGTCCTCATCCGGTCCAACGGCGACCCGACCTACTTCGCGGCCGACGTCGGCTACATCGTGGAGAAGCTCAGCCGGGGCTTCGACCACCTGATCTACATCTGGGGCGTGGACCATCACGGGTACATCGCGCGGACGCGGGGCGCCGCGGAGGCGATGGGGTTCGACCCGGCACGTGTCCAGATCCTGCTCACCGGCTGGGTCTCGATCCTTCGCGGCGGCCAGGTCGTGGCGATGTCCAAGCGAGCCGGCGACATCTACCTGCTGGACACCCTGCTCGACGAGATCGGCAACGACGCAGCCCGCTGGTTCTTCGCGTCGCGCGGGGCCAATCTCGACATCGAGGTGGACGTCGAGCTGGCCCGCCGCCAGTCGTCGGAGAACCCCGTGTACTACGTCCAGTACGCGCACGCGCGCATCGCGTCCATCCTGCGCAAGGCGTCCAATTCCGGCCTTGCCCCGTCGGCGGGGATCGGCGGCCTGCTCGCCGGCAAGCCCGAGGCCGACCTGGCCCGCGTGGTCGCCCGGTTCCCCGAGGTGGTCGAGGACGCGGTCGCGGCCGAGGAGACCCAGGGCATCACGGCCTATGCGACCGAGCTGGCAACCCAGTTCCACGCCTTCTACCGTGACGCCCGCGTCGTGGACCCGGCGGAGCCCGCGCGGTCGGCTGCCCGGCTTGCGCTTGCCACGGCCACCCGGGTCACGCTGGCGAATGCGCTCGCGCTGCTGGGGATCTCCGCCCCCGAAACGATGTGACCCGCGATCCGGCGGTACGCGGGTCGCGCCGGCTCCCGCCGGCTACCCGGCGAGGCCCAGCACGTTGGCGATGCGGCCCAGCGTGGCATCGTCGGTCGCGGTCACCAGGACCACCCGGCTCGGGTCGGGCGTGAGGATGTTCGCGCTGCGCCCCGCCGCCCGGAGCCTGCCCACGAGCCCGTCGATCGCCGCCGAGAACTCGGTCGCATCCGCGCGGGTGTCCCACACCGTGTCGAGGACCACGCCGGTGGCGCCGGCAGGCCCCTGGATCAGGGCCACCCGGTCGCCGCCCCAGCCGGCCGCGGCCGCGGTCGAGGTCGTCGAATCGGTGCCCCCGGCGTCCCGGAGCAGGATCTCGAGCTGGACCTCGCCCAGCGTGTCCTCGAGCGGGACCGACCACCCGGAACCGAGCCGGCCGGCGAGGTCCGACGGGAACGCGACCGCGACCGGCGCCTCGCGGGCGTCGAGCTTGTCCGCATGGAGCACCTGCTCGGTCGAGTCCGGCGGGTTGGCGAACAGCGCATCGACGTTCGCGTAGCCGCCGGGTCCGCCGAGCGCCCGCAACGCCACCGTGAAGCCCGAGAGGTACGGGAACTGCAGCGTCTCGCTCAGGATGGCGGGCATCCGGTCGAGCACCGCCTGCGATGCGGGATCCGCCGCCGTCGCCGCGATCTGGCCGATCTCGGCCGGCGTCAGGTGCTGCTGCGCCCAGAGCGTCATCGACAGCGTCGCGTCACCCTCGATCAACGCCGTGCGAGCCAGCGTCCGATCGCCCTGGCCCTTCGGCTCACCGAGCACCGACCGGAGCCCGAAGGCCTGGTCCTGGAGCGCGTGGGTGTACTCGTGCGAGTAGATGAACTCCTCGGTGGGGCCGATCTGGCCGGACCTCGACACGACGTACATCCGCTTCGTCTCGTCGTCGTACAGGCCGGCGACCTGGCTCGTGAGCAGCTCGATGTACAGATCGTGGAGCGACGCATCCTGGGGCATCAGGAGCAGCGACTTGTAGAGCGACTCGGTGGCGTCGACCTCGGTGTCGGGATTGTCCCGCGAGAAGCTCGCCCGCAGAAAGGCGCACAGGCCGGCGGCGTCGAACACGGCGCGCTCCACGGGGGTCGTCGCCTGCAACCCGCGCAGCTGGCTGACCTGCTCCTCGATCTGCGAGTACAGGGCGGCATTGGGGTCGTTGGTGTCCGGGCTGGGCGGTGCCGGCGTGGACGTGTCGTTCGGGTCGCACGCCGCCTCGGAGGGTCCCGGCGAGGGCGTCTCCGTGGCGGTGGGGACGGGCGTACCGGCAGCCGGGGTCGGCGAGGCCGCAGCGATCGTGGCCGACGGCGACCCGGACGGGTTCGACGAGCCGCAGCCTCCGACCAGCACGGCAGCGGCGAGGAGGATGGTGGCAAGGGCGGCGGGCGCGCGTCGATGGCTGCTCATCGCCGCTCGATTGTGCCATGGGGTTCGGGCGTGTCTGCCGGGCGCGCCCCCGCCGCGGCCAGGTGCCGGGCGGGGATCCCTCGTCCCGGGCCGTGGCGGCGAACGGCGAGATATGGGTTTCTTAACCGTTCCCCGTCTCGCCCCTAAATCGACCCGGCCTATCGTTCGGGACGGAACAACCCCTCAAGTTCCATCCTCCCTCCCTCGGACCGGGGGCGCCGATTGGGCAGGCGCCTCCGGTCCTTTCCGTCTCCCCCGGGCACCCGACGATGACGTGCCGGGCCTG
This sequence comes from uncultured Chloroflexia bacterium, assembly GCA_963841545.1. GTDB lineage: Bacteria > Chloroflexota > Limnocylindria > Limnocylindrales > CSP1-4 > CAIXZV01. The sequence goes on from CAWJDE010000005.1 coordinate 91,176, forward strand.
ATGACGTACCGGGGGGCCGGTGATGCGCTTCGTGCCGCGGAAGATGGGCTCGCATGCGGGCGCCTGTGCAAGAATCGACGGCATGGAGCTGACCTGGTACGGACGAACCTGCATCCGGCTGCGCGGCAAGGACGCCGTCGTCGTCAACGACGCCTACCCGGCGATCGTCGGGCCCACGGGCCGCGGCATCACCGCCGACGTGATCACCTTCAGCCACCCGGACGACAGCCCGCTCCCCAAGAAGGCCGGCAGGGTCTCCCGGGACGGCGGCACGGCCATCCCGTCGAGCCTTGAAGGGGCGTTCGAGCTCGACGGACCCGGTGAGTACGAGGTCCACGACGTCCTGATCACCGGCGTTCGGACCTACCGCGACGACACGCGCGGCGCGCAGCGCGGCCCGCAGACCGCGTTCATGGTCGAGCTCGACGGCATCCACACGATCCACCTCGGCGACATCGGCCACCAGCTGACCGAGGAGAAGCTGGCCGACATCGGGCGCGTCGCCGTCGTGTGCGTCCCGGTGGGCGGTGCCCTCACCGCGACCGGCGCTGCCGCGCTCGTGGCGCAGCTCGATCCGAACATCGTGGTCCCGATGCCCGTGTGCGAGGTCGAGGCGGACTGCCAGGAGGCGATCCGTCGCTTCCTCCACGAGATGGGAGCCGAGCCCCAGGTGCAGCCACGGCTGTCGGTGACCGCCTCGAGCCTGCCGGCGGAGACCACGACCGTGCTCCTCGAGTCGCGCGGCAAGGTCTGAGCGAGATGCGCCGCAGGGATCGCGGCGCTCGCGGGACACGGGCGCGATCGATCAGCTGCCGCGCCGGTAGACGATCCGGCCCGCCTTGACGACCACCTGGACGAGGTCCGCCGCCGCCCAGTAGGGCAGCTCGTCCACGTCGGCCGCGCGCCACACCACGAGGTCCGCCTGCTTGCCGGCCTCGAGCGAGCCGGCCTGGTCGCCCACGCCCGCCGCGAACGCCGCGTTGATCGTGACCGCCGCCAGGGCCTCGGCGGGTGACATCCCCAGCTTCAGGCAGGCGAGGGTCATGACCAGCGGCAGGCTCGGGGTGGGCGCGGTGCCGGGGTTGAAGTCCGTCCCGAGCGCGACCGGGACGCCGGCGTCGATGAACCGCCGGGCGGGGGCCGCGTCGTCCGCCATCAGGAACCAGGTCGTCGCCGGCAGGAGCGTGGCCACGGTGGGCCGCTCGCCGCTCGCAGCCCGCGCGAGAGCGTCGATGCCCGCCTCGCTCGGCGCGTGGAGGTGATCCGCGGACAGGGCGCCCAGCTCGGCGGCGAGCTCGGCACCGCCGGACGGCGCGAGCTCATCCGCGTGGAGGCGCACGGCCATGCCGTACGCGGCGGCGGCGGTCAGGATGCGGCGGCTCTGGTCCGCCGAGAACACCCCGTCCTCGCAGAACACGTCGCACGAGAGGGCGCGTCCCTGGGCGGCGACGCCGGGAAGCTGCTCCTCGATCACGCTTCGGACGTACGCCTCCGTGCCCTCGGGCCGCGACCGGAACTCCGCGGGAACGGCGTGGGCGCCCAGATAGGTCGGCACCACGTCGACCGGTCCCTCCCGGCCGAGCCGCCAGGCGACGTCGAGCAGCCGCAGCTCGGTCGCGAGCTCGAGGCCGTAGCCGGACTTGGCCTCGACGGTGGTCACGCCGTGGCTCAGCATCTCGTCCAGCCAGCGGCGCCCGTGGCGCGCGAGCGCCTCGGCGGTCGCGTCGCGGGTGGCGGCGACGGTCGAGAGGATCCCGCCCCCGGCGGCCAGGATGTCCAGGTAGGCCGCGCCCTGCTGGCGAAGGACCATCTCTGCCTGGCGGGATCCCGCGAACAGCAGATGCGTGTGCGGGTCAACCAGACCCGGGGTGACGAGGCCGCCGCCGGCGTCCAGGCGGGCGAACCGCGACAGCGGGTAGCCGCTCAGCTCCAGGCCCTGCTCGATCCGGTCGCGCGGGCCGACGCCCAGGATCCGTCCCTCCCAGCACGCGACGACGGGTGCCGACGGGGCGCCCGGCCCACCCACCGCGCCGGCGTCCAGGAGCGCGACGTCGCCCTGTGCCGGCCCGCGCCGGATGCCACCGGTCAGCGTCGCGACCGCCGCGGCCCCGTGCACCAGCAGGCCCGCCGCATCGTTCCCGCCCTTGCCGCCCTCGATCAGGCGCAGCGTCACGGTCGTTCGCTGGCCGCGGCGAGCCGCAGCTCGAGCGCCATCTGTGGCGTGAAGTCGCGCAGCTTGATCGCCGCGGCGGCGGCCGCGAGGCGGTCCACGACCGGCGCGTCCGCGGGCGCGGCGGCATGGTCGGCGACGTCCAGGAGCGCCGCCAGCGGCGCCAGCCCGATCAGCTCCGACTCGGCCAGCCGGATCCCGTCCTCGGCCGCCAGGTCCCCGACCACGTCCCAGGCCTGCCACAGGGGGGTCGTGCGGAAGTCCAGCAGGTTCATCGAGACCTGCGCCCGAACGGGATGGCCACGCTCGGGCTCCTCCACCCGGAAGCCGTTGGCCTGGACCCGGGGCAGGCCCCCGCCGGACTCCCGCACCCGCCGCGCGATCCGCCTGGCGAGCTCGATGTCGTCGGTATCGAGGTTGATGTTCCAGGCGATCAGGAACGGCCGGGCGCCGACCGCCACCGCACCCGCGCGCGGGTGCATCCGCGGCGGCCCGAAGTCGGGGTGACGCCCGTTCTGCACGATCTCGCTCTTGAGGCCCTCGTACTGGCCACGCCGGACGTCCGCCAGGCGGACGCGATCGGCCCGCGTCGCGGCCTGCGCGTACAGGTACACGGGCAGGTCCCAGCGGCCCGCGATCCGGCGGGCGAACGCGCGTGCCATCTCGACGCAAGCCTCGATCGGCGTGTCGGCCAGCGGCACGAACGGCACCACGTCCACCGCCCCGATCCGCGGGTGCTGGCCCGCCTGGGTCTCCATGTCGATGTCGACGATCGCCTGGCCGACCATCGCCTCGAGACCGGCGGCCACCGCATCGTGCTCGCCGGCCACCGTGAACACGGACCGGTTGTGGCTCGCGTCCGAGGTCCGGTCGAGCAGGAACACGCCGGGCACGGACGTCAGCGCATCCGTGAGCCGCCCCACCACGTCGGGGCGGCGTCCCTCCGAGACGTTGGGCACGCTTTCGACGAGCACGTCCTGATGCTACCGAGCAATGGCCGCCTCGTTCCGTCCGCGGCGCACCCGGCGGGGCACCCATCCGGGACGGTGCCGTGGGGATCGACCGATCCCCACGCTCAGGCGTCGAGCATGGGGATCCGGATGCCGCGCTCCCGGGCGACCTCGATCGCCCGCTCGTACCCGGCATCCACATGACGCACCACGCCCATCCCGGGGTCGCTCGTCAGCACGCGCTCGAGCTTGCGCGCGGCGAGCTCCGTCCCGTCGGCGACCACGACCATCCCGGCGTGCTGGCTGTACCCGATCCCGACGCCGCCGCCGTGGTGGATCGAGACCCACGTCGCGCCGGCCGCGGTGTTGACGAGCGCGTTGAGGAGCGGCCAGTCGGCGACCGCGTCGGTGCCGTCGGCCATTCCTTCGGTCTCCCGGTTGGGCGACGCCACCGAGCCCGAGTCGAGGTGGTCGCGGCCGATCACGATGGGCGCCCGAACCTCACCCGACGCGACCAGGCGGTTGAACTCGAGCCCGGCTTTCGCCCGCTCTCCGTAGCCCAGCCAGCAGATCCGCGAGGGCAGGCCCTGGAACGGCACCCGCGCCTCGGCCATCTCGATCCAGCGTCGGAGGCCGGCATCGTCGGGGAAGAGCTCGAGGATCGCGCGATCCGTGCGCAGGATGTCCGCCGGATCGCCCGACAGCGCGACCCAGCGGAACGGACCGCGCCCCTCGCAGAACTGGGGCCGGATGAACGCGGGCACGAAGCCCGGATAGCCGAAGGCGTTGGCGACGCCGGCCTCCTGTGCCTGGGCGCGCAGGTTGTTGCCGTAGTCGAAGGCGATCGCGCCGGCTTCCTGGAACGCGAGGATCGCGCGGACGTGGTCGGCCATGGACCGGCGGGCGCGTGCCTCGTACACGTCCGGCTGGGCCCGCCGGAGGGCGAGCGCATCATCGAGCGAGATCTCGGCGGGCACGTAGCCGCCGAGCGCGTCGTGCGCCGAGGTCTGATCGGTGACCACGTCGAACCGCTCTCCCGCGGCCGCCCAGGCGGGCTCGATCTCGGCGGCATTGCCGACCAGGGCGATCGACAGCGCGAGGCCCGCCTCGGCGGCCCGCCGGGCCATCGCCAGCGCCTCGCCGGGCGAGCTCGTGAGCCGGTCCACGTACCCGATCTCGTGGCGCCGTCGCGCCCGTGCCTCGTCGACCTCGATCGCGAGGCAGACGCCCTCGTTCATGGTCACGGCCAGCGGCTGCGCCCCACCCATGCCACCCAGGCCGGCGGTCAGCGTCACCCGGCCGCGCAGGGTTCCGCCGAAGTGCTGGCGCGCCAGCTCTGCGAACGTCTCATAGGTGCCCTGGAGGATCCCCTGGGTGCCGATGTAGATCCAGGAGCCCGCCGTCATCTGGCCGTACATCATCAGGCCGCGGCGCTCGAGCTCGCGGAAGTGCTCCCAGGTGGCCCATCGCCCGACCAGGTTGGAGTTCGCGATCAGCACCCGCGGCGCCCATTCGTGGGTCCGAAACACCGCCACGGGCTTGCCGCTCTGGACCAGCAGCGTCTCGTCGTCACCCAGGCGCCGGAGCTCGCGAACGATCGCGTCGAACGCCGCCCAGCTGCGGGCCGCCCGTCCCGTGCCGCCGTACACGACCAGCTCGTCGGGGTTCTCGGCGACCTCGGGATCGAGGTTGTTCATCAGCATCCGGAGCGCGGCCTCCTGGGGCCAGCCGCGGGCCGAGAGGTCGCTGCCGCGCGGTGCGCGAACCGGGCGCGGACCGGGTGCCGGGAGGTCGCTGCCGGGCGTCGTCATGGCATCGATCCTACGCCGCCGCATCGGCCGCCCGTCAGGGCCGCAGGTCCCCCATCGGCCGCCGTCAGGGCCGCAGATCCCCCATCAGCCGCTCGCCGAACCGCCGGTCGCCGAGCGAGAACAGCGACACGACGACGTCGCGCCCGGGCAGGTAGGCGTGGTAGATGAGGAGCTGCTGGGCACAGCGGGTGATGTGCACGGTCCGGCCGCCCAGCGCCGTCTGGGCGTTGCTGAGCACGCCGCCGGCCTGCGAGCAGGCGCCCGCGTCATAGCTGTCGCGCCAGGATCGGAAGAACGCCTCCGAGTACACGCCGGGGCGGAGGCGCGCCACGACCCCCGAGGCAAGGTCGTTCGCGTCGACCACGACCGCGAACACGGCCGCCTGGACGTTGGCGGCGAAGTCCGGGTCGGCCACGGCTTCGCCGAACGAGTCGGGCTCGGCGGTGACCGGCACCCCGTCGACGGCCGGGGGCAGGATGGCGAGCAGGGTCAGGTCCAGCTCGACCGGGGGCGAGCCGAGCGGCCCGGAGGGCGAGCCACCCGGCGCCGGCGTCGACACCGGGACGGTGGCGGCCGAGGGCGATGCCGGGGCCGCCGAAGCCGTGGCGGACGGCGTGGCGAGTGGCGTTGCCGAGGGCGATGACGAGCCGCACGCGGCGAGGACGGTGGTCGCGATGACGGCCGTCGCAAGGATGGCGGTCGCGAGGCCGAGCCCGGCCCGCGTCACCCGAGCTCCCGGCGGAGCACCGGGTACCGCTCGTCGCCGGCCGCGACCAGGAACCCGAGCCGCGTCCAGAACCCGGGCTGCGCCGCGCTCGTCGCGTCGGGGTCCGCGCCGACCTCCGGGTAGACCTCGACGGCGCTGAACCCGCGGGACGCGAGATCGTCGCACACGGCCTCCACGAGCATCGCCGCCAGGCCGCGGCCCCGCACGTCGCCCGCGGACGCGATGCAGGTGATGACGGCGGGCAGGGGCGACTCGGGCAGCTGCGGGTAGAGGTCGCGCGTGCGCAGCGCCCGGGGGTAGGCCGACAGCGGCCCGAACTGCGCGTAGGCGGCGGGCGCCTCGTCGGCGAGCAGGACCTTGGCGTAGCTCCCGAACACGGCCAGCCCGCGACCGAGCAGGCGCAGCTTCTGCGGGGCGCCCTGCGGGACGGTCGGCCGGGCGGGGGGCGGCGGCGCGAACGGGTTCTCGGCGGGCTCGCCGGCATCGGCACGGAACGGGTTGAGCGCCGCCCCCGACCCGCTCGGTGCGAACGGGTTGAACGCCGGCTCGTCATCGACCTCGTCGTCGCCGAACGGGTTGCGTGGCCTCGATCGCCCGGGTTGCGAGGTTGCCACCGCAGGTGAAAGCCAGGACGAGCGGATGGCCTTCGAGCCGCGGTCCGCGTCCTCCCAGTAGTCGCACGACCGGTGATCGAAGCCGGGATCCGCGCACGGCGGCAGCAGCCGGTACGAGGCGTCGTCGGTGACATCCACGATTCGGATGGCCATGGCGCGAGTCTATCGGTGGGCGGACCGATGCGCGGTCCTCGGGGGCCCGAGGGAGACCGTCGCGGCGCAGCCGGCGCCTCGAATCGCGGCGCAGCGCTTGCTAGGGCGCCGCCAGCGACGCCAGCTCGCCGTCGTGGACCAGGCGCAGGGCGGCCCGGAGATCGGGGCCGGGCTCACGGTCGGTCTCGAGCGGCGCGATCCGCTCGCGCACCCGGCCGAACGCCTCGGCCACCCCGGCACCCGGGGCGGGGGCCGGCTCGCCGGCCTGCGCCATGGCCCGTAGCCGCAGATCGAGCGCCTGCGCCGCGCACAGCAGCTCGATGGCCAGGATCTGCTCCACGTTGGCGAGCACCGTGCGCGCGTTGCGGGCCGCGCCGGCACCCATGGACACATGGTCCTCCTGGTTGGCCGAGGTGGGGATCGAGTCGACCGACGAGGGGTGGGCGAGCACCTTGTTGTCCGACGCCAGGGCGGCCGACGTGTACTGCACGATCATCAGCCCGCTGTTGCGCCCGGGGTCGGGGGCGAGGAACGCGGGCAGGCCGCCGTTGAGGCGGGGGTCGAGCAGCAGCGCGGTGCGCCGCTCGCTGATCGCGCCCAGCTCGGCCAGGGCGAGCTTCGCGAAGTCGAGCGCGAGGGCGATCGGCTCGCCGTGGAAGTTGCCGCCCGAGATCACGAGACCGCCGCCGGTGGCCAGCGCGCCCTCGGGCACCGCACCGCCCGAGGGGAACACGAGCGGGTTGTCGGTGGCCGAGTTGAGCTCGATGTCGAGGACCCGCCCCAGGTGGTCGAGCGCGTCGCGCACCGCCCCGTGCACCTGGGGCACGCAGCGCAGCGAGTAGGGGTCCTGGACCTTGTGCGCCGAACCGTGGTGCGCGGCCTGGAGCCCGGAGTCGCGCAGCAGGTGGCGCAGCTCGGCCGCAACCGCGACCTGGCCCGGGTGCGGGCGGGCGAGCTGGTATGGGGCGGCGAACGCGATCTCGGTGCCCAGCAGCGCCTCGACCGACATCGCGGCCACCACCGACGCCGTCCGGCCCAGGCGCTCGGCATCGGCCAGCATCAGCGCACCCAGCGCGCTCATCAGCTGCGTCCCGTTGAGCAGCGCGAGCCCCTCCTTGGGCCCCAGCACCAGCGGCTCGAGGCCTGCCTCGCGGAGCGCGACCAGGGCCGGCAGCACCTGGCCCCGGAACTCGACCTCGCCGCCCCCGATGAGCGGCAGGGCGAGGTGCGCAAGCGGCGCCAGGTCGCCCGATGCCCCCACCGACCCGTGCTCGGGCACCACCGGATGGATGCCCAGCGCGAGAAGCTCGCAGATGCGCTCGACCAGCAGCGGCCGGCAGCCCGAATGGCCAAGCGCGAGGGTGTTCGCTCGGAGCAGCAGCATCGCCCGGACCACCTCGCGCGGGAACGGCACCCCGACCCCCGCCGCGTGTGAGGCGAGCAGGTTGGCCTGGAGCACGGCCAGGTCCTCGGTCGGGATGCGCGTCGAGGCGAGGTCGCCGAACCCGGTGGTCACCCCGTACACGACCTCGCCCCGCGCGGCCAGCGTCTCGATCACCGCGTGCGCCTCGGTCATCCGGTCACGCGCGTGGACGTCGAGCGCGGCCCGGGCGCCATGGCGGGCGACCGCCTCGACGTCGGCCACCGTCAGGTCGGCGCCGGTCAGCACGACCAGGTCGCCCGGCCCGCGAGCCGGCGGGCGGGCGGGGATCAGATGGGAATCGGTCACCGTGCCGAGGATAGTCCGCTATCCTCGGCGCCGTCGGCCCGCGGCTCGCGCCGGCAGCCCTCGACGTGTCCGGTGGGCACGCTCGTCTTCGGAGCAGCAGCCCGCCCGTGCTCGCGTTCATCGACAACATCGCGATCCCGTTCCTCAACGGCCTCTACGGCGCGGTCGGATACCTCGGCGTGTTCCTGGCGATGACGATCGAGTCGGCGATGATCCCCCTGCCGTCGGAGCTCATCCTTCCCTACGCGGGCTGGCTCGTCTCCGACCCCACGCAGCTCGAGCCGCTGACCCACTCGCCATGGGCGTTCTGGGTGGTCGTCGTGGTGGCCACGATCGGCAACACCATCGGATCGCTGATCGCGTACGCCATCGGCGCCTACGGTGGCCGCCCGTTCCTCGAGCGGTTCGGGCGCTACCTCCTGATCCGGCCACACGAGATCGAGGCCGCGGATCGCTTCTTCGAGCGCTACGGCGCCGCGACGGTCTTCGTCGGCCGGTTGCTGCCGATCGTCCGGACCTTCATCTCGTTCCCCGCCGGGGTGACGCGGATGCCGCTGCCGAGGTTCGTCGCCTACTCCACGGCCGGCGCTCTTCCGTGGTCGATCGCCCTGGCATGGGCGGGCGTCCAGCTGGGCGCGAACTGGCAGGACATCCGCCGCGCCCTCCAGCCGTTCGATCTCGCGATCGCGGTGGCGGTCGTCGTCCTCGCGGCCCTGCTGCTCTGGTGGCGGCTGGGCATGCCCGGACGCCCGAGGCGCCAGCCCGACTCGACCGGCGGCTGACACGGGACGACGGACGGGAGACAGCCGGCGGCCCCGGCGGCCCCGGCTGCCGGCTGGCCGCTGGCGGCCGACGGCGGGCCTACGTCCAGGGGACCGCGGACGAGCCGCGCAGATGCGACCGGTCGTTCATCACCAGCAGCCGCGCCTCGTCGGGTGCCGCGCCCACCTCCCAGCGCAGCGCCGTCAGGTTGACCTGGCCCTGGACGAACCGGCGCCGGAAGTCGGCGACGGGAACCCCGAGGGCGACGCACAGCAGGATGCGGTTGGTGGTCCCGTGCCCGACCGCGAGCACCGGCCGATCGGCGCGAGGGCCGGCTGCGCCCGTGCCGGTGGCGGCTGCTCCGATGGCCGCTGCGCCCGTGCCGGTGGCGGCTGCGCCGATGGAACCCGCTCCCGACGTCACCGCCCGGAATGCCGCCTTCGCGTGCCAGGCACGATGCTCGTCGAGCAGGTCGCGGAGGAAGGACGTGACCCGCGCGGCCACGTCACCGCCCAATTCGCCACCCGGGCATGCGAGCCGGTCGGGCGCCCGCTCCCACTCGCGCCGGTAGCTCGCGTCGAGCTCGTCGATCTCGCGGTACGTGCGGCCCTCCCACGCGCCGTAGTCCATCTCGCGCAACCGCGGGTCGGCCTCGATCGCCCCGCCGGAACGGCTGACCCTCCCCCCGCCGCCGTTGGCGGCCACGATGACCTCGGCCGTCTCGCGCGCCCGGAACAGCGGGCTGGTGAGCACGCGGTCGAAGGCGACCGGAGCCAGGCGACGCCCGAGCGCCTCGGCCTGCCGCTCTCCGTCGGTGTTGATCGAGATGTCAAGGCGCTGGCCGAGGTGCTGCTCGGGCGTGGAGCGATCGGTCAACCCGTGCCGGGTCAGGACGAGCGTCAGCATCGGTCCCAGTCTAGGTCGACCGGGCCGGCCGGCCGGCCGCCCGGCGCTGTCGGCGTCGTGTGACAATGCCCTTCCGGAGGTTCCCAGCGACGAGATGAGCGAGACGAACGTCACCCACGACGATCACCCGACCGGGAGCACGACGAGGCAGGTGCCGGACGAGCACGGAACGTCCGACGTCGTCGTGGGCACCCACGGCTCGACGACCGACCATGGCGAGGAACACGGCCACGACGACCATGCGCACGCGGACGAGACGCTCGGGCCGATCGACTGGACGATGTGGGCGGTCGGGGTGGCCGGCGTCGTCGTGGCGCTGATCGTGACCGCCGGTCTGGCGCTCGCGACCGGGTTCGCCTTCAACGCCTGAGCCGTCGGGCTCGCGGGCGGGGCCGATCCGCGCGGGCGATCAGCCCCCCGGCGCTCGGAGCGGGGACCGTCACCGCGAGACGCGCTCGACGGGCTCGCGCTCCTCGCCGGCGGCCACCACCGCGCGCGTGCGTTCCCCGAGCGTCCGGATCTCCCGCATCAGGCCGTCCGTCCGCGCCGACAGGTCGCGGGCCAGGGCCTCGTCGCCGATCGCCGGCAGGTTGATCGCCACGTTGGCGGCCGCCGACTCTGCCGCCGCCACCGCGAGCAGCGCCGCGACGGCGAGATCGGACGCCGCGTTGCGGTTGCTGCGGCCGGCGAGCCCTTCGGCCAGTGCCGCCACCTCGGCACACGCCCCGATCGTCCGGAACGGCACCTCGGCGGCACCGCGCGCCGCCCCGCGCATGGCATCGCGGCGCAGCTCGCGTTCGACATCCGTGCCCCGCGGCAGCTTCATCGCCTGCGCGTAGCGCGCGAACGCCTCGGCGTCCTCATCGGCGAGGTCGAGGAACCGCTGAGCGAGCGCACGCCCGTCGACGATGGCCTCGGCGTGGATCGCCTCGTGAGCGGCGTAGGCCGGCCGGCCCTCGGAGAGCGACGCGACCATCGTCACGAGCCCTGCCGCCAGGCTGCCGCAGACCGCCGCCGCGCTGCCGCCACCGGGGACGGGCGCCGCCGAGGCCAGCTGATCGACGAACGCGGCGACCGTGAGGTCGCCGAAGCGTGCATCCGGTGTCATCTCACGCCACGTGCAAACCGGACCGCCGGCGGCACCCAGCGACCGCACGGCATCGTCGGTGCAGCCAGCCTACCCGGATGGCCGCGCCCACGCCCGACGGGATCACGTACCCCGTGATCGACCGCGGAGTGTGGCCCGCGGGGCGAGCGACACGCGCCCGCCCCGCAGCCGACCCCGGGGGCCGCCGGGGAGGAGCCGCCGACCCCGTCGCTGACTGGCGGTCAGGCCGCCTCGTCGAGGGCGTCCATGCCGTCGATCGTCCAGCGCCTCGACCGGTGCTGGTAGGTGAGGGCCAGCCGGACCGCCGGGGTGTCGACCTCGAACAGCGTCCGGGGACCCGTGATCGCCGGGTAGGCCGAACGCTCGTCCCGAACGGCGACCAGCCGGACGACCGGCAATCGCTCGCTCCCCCAGGTGATCTCGCGCGGGACGCCCTTGAACCAGTCGGTGCGAACCTGGACCCTGACCGGTGCGACGCGAACCATCGCCATTGGTAGCTCCTTCCCTCGGCGGGGATCGTCGACAGCCGGGGGCACGCCGGATGAGAACGTCTGTTCGTATTGTCACCGACACGCTAGACCGAACAGGTGTTCGATGTCAAGCGTCCGTGTCGGGATCCTCCGCGTCGCCCGTGACAGCTTGGCTGTCACGGCCGGAGGGGTCGACGTCGGCCGGCGCGCTGGTCGCCCGGCGCAGCCCCTGCCGGTGCTCCACCGGGGTCATCGGGTCGTGCTCGAACGGCGCGGGCAGGGCGGCACGAACCAGCCGCGCCCGGGTCACGGATCGCTCGCCGTACTTGCGCCGGATCCGGTCCAGCGCCTCGGCCGCCTGGCGGCGGCGCGGATCCTCATCGCCGAACAGGGCCAGCTGCTCCCGGTCGCGAAAGTTGGAGGCCGTCACGCCCACCAGCCGGATCCGCTGTCCGTGGAGCTCGCGCCGGAGCAGGGTCAGCGCCGCCTCGTAGATCGGCTCGGTGAGGTCCGACGGCACCTCGAGCCCCACCTGCCGCGTGATCGTCGTGAACGTGGCGTCGCGCAGCTTGAGGGTCACGGTTCCCGCCTTGAGACCGGCGGCACGCAGCCGCCAGGCCACCCCGTCGGCCATGCCGAGCAGGGTCCGCTCGACGACCTCGCGATCGGCCGTGTCGACGTCGAAGGTGTGCTCGTGGCCGATCGACTTGGCCGGGTCACCGGTCGCCACGGGATCGGGATCGATCCCCAGCGCACGGTCGACGAGGGCGGCGCCATGCTTCCCGAACCGCCGCTCGAGGGAGGCGCGTGGCAATCGGGCAAGATCGCCGATGGTGACCACGCCGAAGTCACGCAGCGCCTCCGCGGTGCGCTCGCCCACGCCCCACAGGCGGGCGATCGGCAGCGGGGCGAGGAAGGCGGCCTCGTCGCCCCGCGCCACCACCACCAGCCCGTCCGGCTTGCGCAGGTCCGACGCGATCTTCGCGACGAGCTTGGTCGCGGCGACCCCGACCGACGCCGTGAGGTCGACCTCCGATCGGACGTCCGCCTTGATCCGGCGCGCGATCGCCGGACCGTCACCGAACAGCGCGCGTGACCCGGTCACGTCGAGGAACGCCTCATCGATCGAGATCGGCTGCACCTGGGGGGTGTACCGGCGCAGGATCGCCATCACCTCGCGGCTCACGGCCTGGTACTTGCGCCCGTCGACGGGCAGGAACACGCCCTGCGGACACAGGCGGCCGGCGGTCCGCAGCGGCATCGCCGAGTGGACCCCGAACGTGCGGGCCTCGTAGGACGCGGCCGACACGACGCCGCGCCGGTCGGGACCGCCCCCACCGACGATCACCGGGCGCCCGCGGAGCTCCGGGCGGTCGCGTTGCTCCACCGCGGCGAAGAACGCATCGAGGTCGACGTGGAGGATGGTCCGCTCGTGCACGCCGGGATTGTGCCCCGGACCGCGCCGCCCGAGGCTGCCGTCGGCCACGGGTCGGCTGCACCCGCGCCGGCGCCTGCGCCCGCCTCGCCTCGCCTCGCCCGGGGATCGCCTGCGGCGGAGCGGACGAACGTCGTCCGCGCGTCGCGTACGCTGTCGCGAACCAGGGTTCGAGGGAGCCGATGGATCGATCGAGCCGAACGCCAGGGAGCAGCCCCGTGGCGTCGCGCATCCGCGACTACCTGCGCTCGACCTACATGGCGGCGTATGTGGGCCGGGTGCTGGCGCATCCGGACCTCGTCCGGTTCGTCGGCGTGTGGGCCATGACGACCGGCGTCTACCTGTTCACCGCGTCTCGCGATCCCCAGTCGCTCGACTACTTCAACCGGCTGGCCGACGCGTTCCTCCACGGCCGGATCTGGCTGTCCGAGGCCCCGTCGTGGCTCAACGAGCTGATCCCGGCCGGACCCGGCATGTGGTTCGTCCCCTACCCGCCGATGCCCGCCATCCTCGCGCTGCCGTTCGTGGCCGTGCTCGGCCCCGCCGTGCCGACCCAGATCTACAGCTCGATCTACGGCGGTCTCGCGATCGGCCTGCTGTACCTGCTGCTGGGCCGGCTCGGGCTGCGGGTTCGCGATCGCCTCGCGCTGGCCGCGGTGTTCGCGCTGGGCACCGTGTTCTGGTTCACCTCGATCGGCGGCTCCGCCTGGTACTTCGCCCACGTGTCCGCCGTGCTCCTGCTGCTGGCCGCGATCCTGGTCGCGATCGACGGGCGCCCGGCCTGGATCGCCGGCCTGCTGCTCGGCCTGGCGGCCCTCTCGCGCCTCCCGGTCGGGCTCGCCCTGCCGTTCGTCCTGGCGGCCCAGCTCCGGTTCCCGACCCGGCTGGCCCAGATCGACCGCACGGCGGTCCGGACCGCGATCGTGTTCGGCCTCGGGCTCGCCGTCCCGGCCGCGATCTACGTCGCGTACAACCTCGCCCGGTGGGGAACGGTCACCGACCAGGGGTACGTCCTGATCCCGGGCGTGCTCGAGGACCCGATCTACGCCAAGCACGGGATCCTGTCCGTGTGGTACATCCCGCGCAACCTGTTCGCGATCCTGTTCCGCAGCTGGAACTACGTCGACGATCCGCCCTGGCTCCAGCCCTCGTGGTGGGGCCTGGGGATCTTCCTGACCACCCCGCTGTTCCTGTGGCTGTTCACCGCTCGTCTCCGGGATCCCCGGGTCGCCTGGTCGTTGATCGCCACTGCGCTGATCTCGATCCCGATCCTCACCCACGGCAACGTGGGGATCTCCCAGTTCGGCTATCGGTTCAGCCTCGACTTCCAGGTGCTGCTGTTCGTGATCCTGGCGACGGTCATCGCGAGCCGGGGCTGGACGAGGCGGTCGGTCGCCGCGGCGGTCGCCTCGGTCGCCTGCTGCGCGTACGCGATCTGGGCCATCGGCATCGGCTTCGTCGCCTACTGAGCGACCGGGTCCGGCTCGTTCGGCCTCGCCCGGCCCGTTCGTCCTCGCCCGGCTCGTTCGTCCTCGCCCGGCGCGTTCGGCCTCGCCCGGCGCGTCCGCCGCGTGCCCGGTGGCCGGGTCAGGCCACGAAGTCACCGGTGACGAACGTCCAGGTGAGGGCGCCGAGCATGAGCAGCGACAGGATCACCCAGCTCAGCTCGCGCCGCCGGCCGCGTGTCCCCAGCGCGATCAGCACGAACACCGGGAAGACGACCTCGAGGTAGCGCGTGGTCGAGGTGAGCGGGGTGGGCTGGATCCGGACCGCGAGCAGGGCCACCTGCGGAGCGGCGAGCAGCGTGTACGACAGCGGCAGCCTGCGCACACCCACGACCACCAGGGCCGCGAACAGCCCGAGCGCCAGCAGGTTCACCGCCTCGATCGCATCGTTGTGGTCGATCACCCACCGGATGCTCGCATCGACCACCTCCCACGGCGGGTGGAAGCTCTTGCCGCCCCAGACGTCCTGCGCGTCGAGCGCCGTTCGGCCGACCGCGATGGACGTGGCCACGAGGAACGAGGCCACGCCGGCGGCCGGGGCCACCACGGCAAGGACCGACGCCGGTGCCGGCCACGGGCGGCCGCCGGCCCCTCGACCTTCGCGCCACGCGCACCACGCCTCCCAGGCGAACGGCAGGGCGAGGAACACGCCCTGGATCCGGGTCAGCCCGGCCACCAGGCCCACCGCCGCGGCCAGCAGCCAGGATCGCTCGCGCGCGGCCAGGATCGCCCACACCGTGAGCGCGAGGAAGGGCGCCTCCGTGAACGGTGCGAACAGGAAGAAGGCGGCGGGGGCGATGGTGATGAACAGCACGGTCCGCCGCGCCACCGAGCGGTTGAAGTCGCGGCCGACGAGGCGGATGAGCCCCATCACGGCCAGGACGTAGGCGACGCCCGAGACGATGAGGCCACCCAGCGCGACGTCGCCCCCGAACGGCACGGCCGCAACCCACATCAGCGCGGGCAGGACCGGGAAGAAGACGACGGAGTCCGCGCCGCTCTCGTACCCGAAGGTCGCGATCTTGGAGTACCAGCAGGCGTCCCAGCGCTGCCACACGCCGACCAGCGGGAACTCGGCGCCCGAGTTGGCGAGCGGCGGGATCGTGTCCCAGCCGTCGCGCGCGACCTCGAAGTGGCAGGCCATCGGGATCGACACGTGCGCCCACACGAACAGGGCGAGGAGCCCGAGCCCGACCCGCATGACGACGAGGAGCCAGATGGCCTCGCCCAGGCCCTCGGGCAGGACCGGCAGGCGAGGCGACCCGATCCTCGAGCGCGGTCCGCTGTCGGCGGTCGTCATCGGCCCGAGTCTACCGTCGCGCGTCGGCGTCCCGGGGTCGCGGGCCGAACCCGGAGTGGCGAGCCGAACCCGGAGTGGCGGCCCGACGGGAATGTGGCGGGACGGGAATTTGGCGGGCCCGACGGGAATGTGGCGGGCCCGATGGGAATGTGGCGGCCCGATCCGGGCCCGCCGGGAGGTCAGCCCTTGGGCTCGACGATGATCGTGACCTCGGGCGTCATCCCGGAGAAGACCTTGACGGCCACCTTGTAGGTGCCCAGTGACTTGATCGGCTGCTCGAGGTCGATCTTGTGCTTGTCGACCACGATGCCCCGCCGGCCCAGCGCCTCGGCGATGTCCTGGGTGTTGATCGAGCCGTAGAGCTTGCCGCCCTCCCCGACCTTCACGCCCATGGTCAGCGTCGTGCTGCCGATGCGGGTCGCCGCGATCTCGGCTTCCTCGCGCTCGCGCTTGCGCTTCTCCTCGCGGCTGGCGATGTCGTGCTGGTACGCGCGATAGGCGCCACCGGATGCGGGAACGGCCAGCTTCTGCGGGATCAGGAAGTTGGTGGCGTAGCCGTCGGACACCGTCTTCATCTCGCCGCTCTTGCCGAGCTTCGCGACTTCCCTGGTCAGGATCACCTTCACGCGATCGAACCCTCCTCGTTGATCCAGCCCCGGACCCGCTGGCCGAGCCGGCTGTGATGCAGCGTATCCCCTGCCAGCGTCAGCGCGCCGGGAATCCGCCAGACCAGCCGCCTGACCGACCCGGGAATGAAGCGCCGGATCCGGGCGATGTCGTCCGCGAACGCGCGGCGGTCGATGCCGAGCTCGCCGAGCTTCTCGTCCAGGACCGTCGGCGGCACGCCGTCGAGGAACAGGTCCACGGCCAGCACCATCACCACCAGGTCGTCCAGCCCGCCGATGACCGGCAGCGAGTCGGGCACGAGGTCGCGACCGAGCACGAGGTAGCCCAGCGAGGCCGCCAGCAGCACCTTGCGGCCCCTGGGGATGCGATCGTCGAGCATCAGCGCCCAGATCAGGCGCCCGTACGTCGGCGCCCGGCTGGCCATCGGCAGGAAGGCAGCCCAGCCCATCAGCCGGCGCACGCCGACATGCGGCCGGCGCACGCCGGCATGGTGTCGATCGGGGCCGACGGCGTTCCGACCCAGGCCGACGTCGTCCTGGCGGCCATGGTCCCGGCGAGTTCGAACGCGGTCGTCCCGCGAGCCCCGAGCCACCCTGCTCCCGCTCCTCCACCCGCTGCCCGGCAATGCACGAAAACCGGGATGGCGAGTCTAGCAGCCGAGCCGCACGGCTCGGGTTCCGAATCTCGGCTCGGGTTCCGAACTCGGCTCGGGTTCCGAACCGTCAGCCCGTCGCCCGGTTTGACATCGAACGTCCGTTCGGTATGATCTCCGTGGAAGGAGGCGCCCGGTGACTCGTCACGACGCCGAACGAAAGCGGAAGATCCTCGACGTGATCGCGGCCACGATCCGAGCGCGCGGCTATCCGCCGTCCGTGCGGGAGATCGCCAAGGCGGTCGGCCTCGCCTCGACGTCCGCCGTCCACCATCACCTCCAGATCCTCGAGCGCGAGGGGTTCCTCGAGCGCGGGGCCGCCCAGTCTCGCGCCATCCGTCTCACGCCCACGGCCGCCCTGCGCCTCGGGCTCGCCGCGGAGCTCACCCCGCAGGCCATGCCCAGCGAGTCGCACAGCCTGCCGGTCATCGGCGAGATCGCGGCCGGCGGCCCGATCGAGGCCTACCAGGACGCGTCCGAGACGCTCGCGGTACCGGACATCCTCGCCCCGGCCGGCGACGCGTACGTGCTCCGGGTGCGTGGGGACTCGATGATCGAGGCCCATATCGCGGACGGCGACTTCGTGGTCATCCGGCCGCAGGAGACCGCTCACGACGGCGACATCGTGGTGGCGCAGGTCGAGGAGAACGCGGTCACGCTCAAGCGGTTCTACCGGGAGAAGGATCGCGTCCGGCTCCAGCCTGCCAACCCTGCCTACCCGCCGCAGTTCTACCCGTCGGTCCGCATCCAGGGCAAGCTGATCGGGGTCATCCGCCGCCTCGACTAGGGAGCGCGGGCGCTCGTGATCCTGGCGCCGGTTCGATGCGCCTCGGGTGCGGGAGCCGGGTGGCGCGATGGGAGGCTGGCAGCAGGGTCGCGCGCCCGGGAGCGCCGGCATCTGTCCACCGAGCTGTCCACCGCTTGTCAACATCACCGCGGAACGCGTGGATGACGGCGGGACACCGGCGGCAGTCTCGTGGACCCACCGGCCGCCCGGCTCGGCGACGATGGAGGATACGCGCCACGCCCAGTCACGCGCCGTGACAGCGTACCTGTCACAGCCGCCCCGAATCATCGAGCCCGCATGATCGATCGCCTGCCCCCGCAATCCGTCGAAGCCGAGCAGTCGGTGCTCGGGTCGGTCCTGATCGACCGCGACGCCATCATCGAGGTTGCCGAGTTCCTCAAGCCCGAGGACTTCTATCGGCAGGCGCATGCCCAGGTCTATGCGGTGATGCTGGACCTGTTCGAACGTCGTGAGCCGATCGACATCGTCACCGTGGCCGAAGCCCTCGAGCGCACCGAGGACCTCGAATTGATCGGTGGCCGCGCCTATCTCGGCACGCTGTCGAACCAGACTCCCACCGCGGTTCACGCCGTGCAGTACGCGCGGATCGTCGAGCGGAAGGCGCTGCTCCGCAACCTGATCGGGGCCGCGGGCAGGATCGCCGGCATCGGCTACGAGGATCCAGCCGAGGTCCAGGAGGCGATCGACCGTGCCGAGGCGGAGCTGTTCGCCGTCAGCCAGCGCCGCGTGGCGGCGGGCTTCTCGCCGCTCCGATCGCTGCTCCACGACGCGTACGACCGGCTCGACTACCTGCACGCGCACCGCGGCGAGGTCAGCGGGATCCGGACCGGGTTCAACGACCTCGATCAGCTCACCACCGGGCTCCAGAAGAGCGACCTGGTGATCGTCGCCGCCCGCCCGTCGGTGGGCAAGACCAGCCTCGCGCTGAACATCGCGGAGCACGCCGCGGTCAAGGACGGCCGGAGCGTCGGGGTCTTCAGCCTCGAGATGAGCAAGGAGCAGCTGGTCCTGCGCCTGCTGTCGTCGGTCGCCAAGATCGACTCCCAACGGCTCCGGACCGGGTTCCTCGAGGAGCTCGATTTCGCCCGCATCGCGCCGGCCATGAACGACCTGTCCGGTGCCGCCATCTACATCGACGACACACCCAACATCTCCACCATGGAGCTGCGGACCAAGGCCAGACGGCTCCAGGCGGAGGCCGGCCTGGACCTGCTGATCGTCGACTACCTCCAGCTGATGCAGGCGTCAACCACCAGCCGGGATGCGAACCGCGTCCAGGAAGTCTCCGAGATCTCGCGTGGCCTCAAGGCGCTCGCCCGGGAGCTCAAGGTGCCCGTGATCGCGCTGAGCCAGCTGTCCCGACAGCCGGAGATGCGCGAGTCCAAGGAGCCGCGCCTGTCGGATCTTCGGGAATCCGGCAGCATCGAGCAGGACGCCGACCTGGTGATCTTCCTGTGGCGCGAGAAGGACCGTGCGTCGGAGGACCAGGGGGTCGACGGCGAGGTCGTCAAGCTCAAGCTTTCGAAGCACCGGAACGGCCCGACCGGCGAGATCGACCTGTGGTTCCAGAAGGCGCAGACGCGGTTCGTCAACTACGCGGGGGATCGGTTCGCCGACGTCAGCTGAGGCGCGGGGACGAGGCTTCGGGCCGGCACGCGGAGGCGCGCCTCCAGCGGGACCGCCGCCGTTCGCAGGCCCGCGACACATCGCCGCCGGATCGTCCCGTGATCGCAACCCGCGACCCTCTTGACGGGCCGCGTATTCTCCGCGGATGAGTTCCGGGCTCGGCGAGCCCACCCGCCGAGGCCCGATCCCAGCCGGCACGTGCGGCCATCTCACCGCCGAACCGGGCTCCCATCGCGTCACCGAGGGAGGTTCGGGAGGGTGTTCGACGATCGCACGCTGAGCTGCCGCGACTGCGGCGAGTCGTTCGTGTTCTCCGCCGGCGAGCAGGCCTTCTTCGCCAGCAAGGGCCTGACCAACGACCCCCAGCGGTGCGTCTCGTGCCGCGCTGCAGCCAAGCGCGCGCGATCCGGCGGTCAGGGTGCCGCGCGCGAATACCACGCCGCCGTCTGCAACAGCTGCGGCGGCCAGGCCATGGTCCCGTTCCAGCCCCGCAACGACCGTCCCGTGTACTGCAGCGCGTGCTTCGACAAGGTCCGTGCGGGAGCCGCCACCGGCGCGTCCAGCTGACGCGGCCCAGGCTGCCGCCGGACGTGGCCTATGCTGGGTCCTCCGTACAGGAGGAGCCGGTGGGCGTGATCATCATCCGCGAAATGGTCGGGACGAGCCCTCGATCCTGGAGCGACGCCGCCCGCCAGGCGGTCGCGACCGCATCGAAGACCGTGCGCAACATCCGGTCCGTCGAGGTCGTGAAGTCGACCGCCCGGATCGAGGACGGCGAGATCGTCGAGTACCAGGTCGACCTCAAGATCGGCTTCGAGTACGAAGGCTGACCGCCGGGCGGTCGCCCGACGGTCGCCCGACGGTCCCGACCTTGCCCTCGAGCCCGGGTCCCGGGCGATCCAGATAAGCCGGGGATGAGCGCGGATCGGCAAGATCCCGACCATGCCCAGCATCACCGTCGGCGAGGACCAGAGCCCATCGACCCGCGCCACGCCGGCGTCGCCCGGGGAGCCCGCCACGAACCACGAGGCGCGCCGGCGCGTTGACGCGGGCGACCTGCCGTCCGTATCGTTCGCGGCCAGCGGCCGATCGGTTTCTGGGGCAGAGACGCCTGCCGATCCGCCGACGAGGGGGCCAGAGGGGCATGCGCTTGTCCGGGTCGGGCCGGGGAACCCTGGACCGATGCTGCTCGTGGGGCGGACCGGTCTCCCGGGCATGAACACCTTTCCCATCGTCGGTGCGCGCATCCATCCGCCCCTGCTGCGCTCTGATGTTCTGTCACGCGAGCGTCTCAACAGCTGGCTGGAGCAGGCAGTCTCCGGCCGACTGGCGCTGATCGTCGCGGAAGCCGGCTTCGGCAAGACAACCCTGCTGGCGGACTGGGCAAGCCGGACGCGGCGGCTGACGGCCTGGTATCGGCTGGAGCCCGATGACCGGGACTGGCTGACGTTCGCCCGCCACCTCGTCGCCAGCGGTCGGGAGCTCGATCCGCAGTTCGCGTCCGAGACCTACGGCCTGCTGATGGACCTCGGCCCGGGCGGCCCGACACGCGAGGCCATACTCGCCAGCCTGGTCACCGAGATCGCGGCCTTCGGCGCCGCCCATTCGCCCGGCCTGACGCTCATCTTCGACGACTACCACGCGGTCGACGGCAGCGACGAGGTGGTGCCGACCGTTCGCGCCCTGCTCGATCTCACCGGTCCGCAGTTCAGCATCGTCATCGCCACCCGCTCGACGCCCAAGCTCCCGCTCAGCCGCCTTCGGGCGCGGGGCGCGATCTCGCGGCTCACGGGCGATGCGCTCTGCTTCGAGACCTCCGAGGCAGACCGCCTGTTCCGCGACGCCTACCGCCTGCCCCTCGAGCGGGACGTCGTCGAGGACCTCGTCGAACGCACCGATGGCTGGGTCGCCCTCCTCAGCCTCGTCCGTGCCAACCTCGAGGAACAAGGTCGACCCAATCCCCGCGCCCTCGTGTCCCACCTCGACGCGGGCGCCGGCGACCTCTACGACTACCTCGCCGAAGAGGTCCTCGCTCACTTGTCCGAAGGACTGCGCGATTTCCTCGTACGTGCCTCGTTGCTCGACGATCTCGACCCCTTCGCTGCTGGATTGGCCGCTGGCATAGACGAGGCGAGCGCGGCTGAACTCCTGTCTACGGCCGAGGACTTGGCCCTGATCCAGCGACCTGACTTGGCAGCCAATCATCGATTCGCACCTCTGGTACGGGACTTCCTCCGTGACCGTCTTCAACAAGTAGCGGACAGCGCCGAAATCACGGCGATGCATCAAATACTCGCTAGGCAGTCCGAACCCCGTGACTGGCGCAGAGCCGCGACTCATTACCGCCGTGCAGGTGAACCGGAATTGGCGCGAAAGATTGTCAGCGATGCCCTGGAGACGATCCTTGCAACCGGTCAATACCGTGCGGCTGATGACTTGCTCGCCGGTGAGGTCGGTGACGAGGTAGTTCGCCACGTTCTCCGTTCTCGCGTGCTACTCCAGGTCGGTGCCATTCCTGATGCGATCAGATTGGCTGATCAGGCAGTGCAAGTCGCCGAATTCGGCATCGGACTCGCATCTTGGGCTTGCAGCTCAGAACGCTGCCGCAATTGCGGTCGCGACTCGGCGCTACTCAGACGCAATCGGATATGCCACCCTCGCGGACGTTTCGAATGCGAAAGGCAGCCTCGAGCCGTACACCGCCTTCATGGGGGCTGCGGGTGAGGCCAATCTGCCCGCCCTTGCAAGACAATTCGAACAGATGCTGGCCGTGCAGATTGAGCGGCGGCAATCGCACTACGCGGCTATCACGAGCCTGAATCTGGCTCAGATTCTGGTCTGGCTTGACCGAACCGGCGACGCTATCCGCCTTGCGAGCGAGGCCGAGCGCCATCTCCAGCAATCGTCTCGAGGATATGAAGCCGTATCCCTTCGACTGGCGCAAGCTCAGGCCAGAGCGATTGATGGCGACTGGACGGCTGCGAACCTCCTGCTTCGGGATGCCCTATCCACCGATCATCCGGAGGCAGAAAAAGAGGCCGTCTTGGAGGGTGCTGAACTGGCCGCTTGGTTCGGACCAGATGACCTTGCAGCTGAGCTCCTTCAGCGAATCGATCGCCAGAGCATCGCCCCATCTTGGGTCCCCGCCTGGAAGTCGCTCGATCTCTGGCTGGAGGATAGACCCGAAGTCATTGCCGAAAAGGTGGTTGGACTGGAGGGTGAGCCTCGGCTCTTCGGGGTTGCGGGCGCTACATTCCGGTGGCATCTGACTCTTGCCCGGGCGTACCTGCTACTCGCACGCTGGGAGCAGTTCCGCGAGAGCCTGGCAAATGCGGAGCGCGTAGCAGATCTGCAGGGTTCACCAATCCAACGGCGCCTTGCAGCCATCCTTCGTGCCCTCGGGGAGAATCCCAGTTCAGCGTCCAGGTTGCTGTCAGCCTGGCCAAGCGCCAGTGATCCGCTCGTCGGAGTCTTTGCTCCCCAGTTCGCCCGTCAACTCGGTGCCTATTCAGATACGGCGATTGCCGTAATCGCAAGGGCGGCGACGACATCCCCCCAGAGATGGCGCGGGTCCATGAGGCGGTGCCTCGATGACGGTGACGCGAAGAGCAGCCTTCGAGCCGCCGATGTTCTTGAGGTCATTGGCGAGCAATCGGATATTGCGCGACTGAAGGATTACTCGCGACGGGAACGGCGCTCGGGAAGAGCTTGGGGTGACACTCTCATAAAGCGCCTGGCGCCACGATTGGTACTCGAAGATCTTGGCCCATCGTCAATTCACATTGGCAGCCGTCAGATCCAGGGTCGAGGCACGAGAAGGAAGGTCCTCGCGCTCCTGTTGTTCCTTGCAAGTCAACCGGATGGATCAGCCACGCCAGAGCAGGTATTGGAGGCGATGTGGCCGGACCTGAAGTCCGAGCAGGGCATCAATTCCGTGCACCAAACGGTGTATTTCCTGCGGCGCGTCATCGATCGAGATTACCGAGCCGGCCTATCGCCCGAATACGTACACTTCAATTCCGATGTGATTTGGCTCGACAGGGTTCTGGTTGACTGCCGCAGTTGGATCTGCCGACGCCTCCTTCTTGAGAGACCGGAGTCAACGAACGTCGTTGAGCAACTGCTAGACAACTATCATGGCCGTTTTGCACCAGAATTCGCCTACGAAGAGTGGGCTGCGGCCTACCGTGACGGACTTCACGCCGCATTCCTGGCCACCATCGAACAGGCGATCGCCGGAAATGTGGGGAATCCCGATCTGCAGTGGCGCCTCTGGGTCGGGCGGCGGGCCCTGATGATCGACCCTGAGGCAGATGCGATCGAGGCACTGACCATCCGGCTCTACAGAGCTCTTGGTGCTCCCGCTGCGGCCGCCGAGCAGTACACCCACTATGCGGCGGTGATGCGGGAACAACTCGGAATCGACCCGCCGGCGATCGAGGACGTGTAGCGATGTTACTGTTGGCAGGGGACAAGGAGGCCAAACGTACCGGTGTGCATAGGTAGGGTTGCGTATTGACCGGTGTGGTGCGGGCCCCCTATAGTCCGCCCCGGCACTAGTACTTAGGTACGGTGCATCAAGGAACGCTCGGACGCGCCGATGCTCCACCTGAATTGGGCACTTAGGGTGGGGCGGAGCGAATAGTGCAACCGACCGACTTTCGAGTCAGGTCGGTTTTCGTGTTCCTGTCGGACACGGAGGCCGCAAGGAGGTATCGAGCGTGGCACCGGTCAAGCTTTTCAAGGGCTGGTAGGTCAAGGGACCGCGGAGGATACGACCGATGAAGGATCGCCTCATGCGACTCCTGGCCGCCCTCAGCGCAGTGGCTGCTTTGGCCCTCGCCGGAGGGGCGTCTCTACGGGGCTTCTGATCGAACTCAGCCTCAGTACTCAAGTCATGTTCCCCGAACTGGGCGAATCGGGCTAGAGTCCCACGAGCGGGGAACTGAGGGCGGATGTCGACACAGCTGAAGCTCTACATCGCTGGAGTCGTGGCAATTGGCGCTTTTGCGCTCGTCGCCACGACTCTTGTGATTCCCGTGTATCCGACGATCGGGATTGGGCTCTCCGAGCGTCTCGGCGACTAATCGTCTCTTGCCGGGATCCTGTTCTGGATCCTCATGACGATGGCTGCCTCGGCCCTGCCTATCCACATGCCGCGTGGGGCCGTGTGGACTGTGTCGACGGCCACCCTGATGGCGGCAACGATCCTGGGCGGGCCTACGGCTGGTGCTTGGGTCGGGCTTCTCGGTCCAACAGAGGTCCGCGAGATCCGGGGTCGCATTCCCTGGTACGGCACCCTGGCAAATCACGCTGGCGCAGTGCACGCCAGCAGTCGCCGCTCGGCTTGGTGATCCATCTGATCGTGGGCCAAAGCGTCGACTTCCGTGATCCTCTTACGTTCGTCGCGTCGATTCTCGGTCGCGGCAGCTGTTCGTCGCCGTAAACGGCGCGCTCACGGCGAGCATGGTCGCGATCCGTACAGGGCAAAACGCGACGGAGTTGGCACGAGCCGAGGCCCGCGGCATTGCAACCAGCATCGTGGGGCTTGCGCCACTCGGGTGGTTAATTGCGCAGATGTACACGGTCGCGTGGTGGGCCAGCCTGCTGTTCGCCCTGCCGCTGTACACGACCAGGCTCGCCTACCACAACTTCGTCGAGATGCGGGAGATGTTCACCCAGACCATCACCGCGCTGGCCGGCGCCGTCGACAAGCGCGACCCGTACACGAGCAAGCACTCCTGGCGGGTGAAGGAGATCGCGGGCGACATCGGTCGGGTGATGCGGTTGAGCGTCATGGACCTGGAGGCGCTCGAGTGGGGTGGCCTGCTCCACGACGTCGGCAAGATCGGCGTACCGGACAACGTGCTTCTCAAGCAGGATCGGCTGAACCGCGAGGAGCGGATGATCATGAACGCGCATCCGGTGCTCGGCGCGCAGATCATCGCCCCGGTGACCCGGCTCTCGCGCGAGCTGCCGATCATTCGCCACCACCACGAGTGGTACAACGGCTCGGGCTACCCGGATCGCCTGATCGGCGACGAGATCCCGTTGCTGGCCAGGGTGCTCCACGTTGCGGACGCCTTCGAGGCGATGACCGCCCAGCGCCCGTACCGGATGACCCCGCTCACGGCCGAGCAGGCACTGGGTGAGCTGCGCAAGTTCGCGGGCGTCCAGTTCGACCCCAAGGTGGTCGATGCGTTCGTGAAGACGAACTGGGTGGCGGGCGTCAGCGACCCGGGTCGCACGGTGCAGCCGCGCCCGATCCCGCTCATCTCGCAGCACGCGAACCGCGTCGCGTCGGCGGCATCGGGCTCCACGCAGGCGACGGACGCCAGCTGACCCACTGAGCCCCGCACCGGCGGCTCGGGCCGGCGCACGGGACCGATCGGGAAGACCTCCCACTCGCGCCGGACGCGCAGCGCACCGCACAATCATCCGATGAGCCACCCCAGGACCACCGGATGCTGATCGCCGGCGTCGCCCTCGGGCTGGTGGTCGGCCTGCTGCTCGGCGGGCGGTTGGAACGGCTGGCGGAGATTCGCCTGCGGCTGATCGGGCTGCTGTTCCTCGCGGTGATCATCCGGTTCGGAACGGAGGCGGCGCTCTCGTTCGGGCTCCCCTTCGTCGACGCCCTCCGGCAGCCGCTGTTCGCGTTCGCCTACGGCCTGCTCCTGGTCGCGCTGTGGCGGAACCGCACGTATCCGGGCCTCGCGATGGCCTTCGTCGGGATCGCCAGCAACGCCCTGGTGATCCTCGTGAACGGCGGGTACATGCCGGTCTGGATGCCGGCGTATGCGGCGGCGGGCTTCGACGGACCGCTGAGCTCGGTGCTCCACACCCCGCTCCAGGTGGGGACGACGCCCGACTTCTTCCTGCACCTGGGACCGCTGGCGGACCTCATCCCGATCCCGATCCCGCTCGTCCAGAACGTGGCCTCGGTGGGCGACCTGTTCCTCACCGCCGGGCTCGCCTTCTTCCTGTTTGCCACCTTGATCCGGACCCCGCCGCTGGACCTGCCGGAGCTCGATGCCGATGCGGTCCTCCGGCGAATGGGCATCAGCGGCTCCGGGCTGTCGGCGGGTCTCGAAGGTGCCGCGACGCTCGATCGACCCCTGGTGCTGGGCGCCGCCGGCGTCGGGATGGCGTCACCGGCCGCAACGGCACGGGCTCCGACGGTCCTTGCGCCGCCGCTGGCGAGGCGGGTCCGCGAGCACCCGTACATCCGGCTCGCGCTCAACAGCTCCTTCTCGGCGCTGTGGGTGGGGCAGCTGATCAGCCTGTTCGGGGACCGGGTCAACCAGCTGGCGTTGATCGCCTTTGTCTTCGAGATCACCGATTCGCCGGCGGCTGTCGCGCTCACCTTCCTCGTGTCGACGCTGCCGAACCTGCTGTTCTCGCCGATCGCCGGCACGTTCGTCGACCGCTGGGATCAGAAGCAGGTGCTGGTCGTGTCGGACATCCTGCGCGCGTCGCTGGTGCTGCTGGTCCCGGTCTCGATCCTGCTCAACGTCTGGCTGGCCTACCCGCTGGTGTTCCTCGTCACGACCGTCTCGATCTTCTTCCGGCCCGCTCGAGTGGCGATCCTGCCGCGGATCGTCGAGGAGCGGGACCTGCTGGCGGCGAACTCGGCGATGTGGGTGGGCGAGACGATCGCCGACGTCGTGAACTACCCGGTCGCCGGCCTGTTCGTGGTGTTCCTGGCCTCCTCGCTGCCGCTCGCATTCTGGTTCGATGCCGCCACCTACCTGGCCTCGGCGCTGCTGCTGACGGCCATCGTCGTGCCCCCGATCGTCCACCGGGCGACGTCCCGGCCGAGGACGTCGGTCAGCCTCGAACGGCGGGTTGCGGGCGCCGAAGGTTGGGACGGGGGCGGGGTTGCGGCCAAGGGCGGAGCGGCGGACGAGCCAGCCTCGTCGATGATGGGCGACCTGAAGGCGGGCTGGTCGTTCCTGCGGCACGAGACGGTGCTGCTTGCGAACACGATCCAGGGAACGGTCGGGCAGCTGGCCCTGGGCGTCATCACCGTGGCGACCGTCGTGCTCGCGAGCCAGCTGACCACGAGCCCTGCCGACGAGTACCGCGCAACGTACGCGTTCATGGAGACGGCGATCGGGGTCGGCAACCTCATCGGAGGGTTCGCGCTCGGGCTGGTCAGCGCACGGGTCCACAAGGGCATGCTGATCATCGCCGCCTATACCGCGTACGGGGTGCAGCTGATGCTGCTGGGCGCCACCGGCAGCGTGCCGATCGCGCTGGGGCTGCTGCTCGGGATGGGCGTCGCGAACATGGCGTTCGTGGTGCCGAGCCAGACGCTGTTCCAGGAACGGACGCCGACCGAGCTGATGGGCCGGGTGGTGAGCCTGCGGTTCGCGCTGGTGTTCGGCGGGATGTCCGTGGCGATGGGGGTCGGCGGCCTCCTGATCGGGAGCTTCGGTCCTGGCCCGGTCATCTCCGCTGCGGGCGTGCTCTCGATCGGGGCGGGGCTCGCTGGTCTGCTGGTCCGCGAGCTTCGAGAAGCCTGACGGCCGCATGGGCCGATGCGGCCGGGGCGCGGCGCCGAGGGTGAGCGGCGCCGACGGCGCCGACGGTGAGGGGCGCCCGATCGGTACACTGTCGGCCGCGTGGGTGACGCCCGGAACGACGCCTGGCAGCGACGCCCGCCGAGAGGAGACCGATCACCGGATGACCGAGAAGGAGCGCGACCCGTCGGCCGGAGCAGGCCCGGGGGACGCGACGGACGACGACGAGGACGAGGGCGCGGACCCGATCGAGGACGCAGACGCCGCGGACAACGGGGCAGACGCGGGAGCCGATGACCTCGGCGATGCGCTCGGGGACGAATCGGAGGACGAAGGGGACTTCGAGGACGAGGAGACCCGTCCGGTTCCGATCGCTGCGCCGGCAGGGGGGCGCCGGGGCCGGGGCCGGGGCCGACCGAACCTGCGACCGCCGACGGCAGCGCCATCGGTGTCGGAGCAGGCGGTGCACGTCAAGGACCGCGTGTCCGCCTGGTTCGTGCTCGCGCTGGTCGTGGTGTTCGCCCTGATCTTCGCGTACGGCATCCTGCTGGGCCGCCAGGGGCTGCTCTCGGGACTCCTGCCTACGCCGGAGCCCACGCCGACGCCCCTGGTCACGCCGGGGCCGTCGCCCAGCGAGAGCCCGGTCGCCAGCGAGTCGGTCGCGCCGAGCGGATCGGCGTCGCCCGGCGCCTCGACCGCGACGAGCGCGTCGCCCGCGCCCAGCGGGTCCGCCGGGGCCAGCCCGTCGGTGGCGCCGTCGGCCGGCGCATCCGCGACGGCCGGGAGCTCCACGGGGCCGTCGGCGAGCCCATCGGCGTCGGGAAGCCCGGGCCCGTCGGCCGGCTGACGCGCGGCGATGGACGAAGGCCCGGCACGCACGAGCGAGGCCCGGGCCCGGATGGTCGCGGATCAGCTCCTGGCACGGAACGTCCGTGACGAGCGTGTGCTGGCCGCGATGGGTGCCGTCAGGCGCGAGCTGTTCGTGCCCGAGCATGACCGCTCGTCGGCCTATGCCGACAACCCGCTGCCGATCGGCGGCGGGCAGACGATCAGCCAGCCGTACATCGTGGCCCGGATGACGGAGCTGCTCGTGGCCGCGGACGCGGATCGCATGGCGGGTCTGGACGCGTTGGCGGGCAGGGATCGGTTGTCGGACGAGGATCGCGTGACCGGCGAGGATCGCGTGACCGGCTCGGATCGGGTGTCGGACCGGGATCGCGTGACCGGCCGGGATCCGTTGTCGGACGTGGATCGCGTGACGGACGTGGATCGCGTGCTCGAGATCGGGACGGGCTCGGGCTACCAGGCGGCGGTGCTCGCGGAGCTGGGCTGCCACGTCACCTCGATCGAACGCGATCCGGACCTTGCGGCGTCGGCGCAGGCCCGGCTGACCGAGCTCGGCTATGGCGATCACGTCGAGATCCGGATCGGCGACGGGAGCCTGGGTGCCCCCGACGGTGCGCCCTGGGACGGCATCCTGGTCGCGGCGGCGGCCCCGGGGATCCCGATGACGCTGCGCGAGCAGCTCGGCGACGGCCGGCGGCTGGTCATCCCGGTCGGCTCGAGGCACGAACAGCTGCTGATGGTCGTCGAGCGCCGGGGCCGCGAGTGGATCGAGCGCTCCGACGGGCGCTGCGTGTTCGTGCCCCTGGTCGGCGAGGGCGGCTGGTAGCCGACGGGCCGGCGAGGGGGGCTGGTAGCCGACGGGCCGGCGAGGGCACCCGGCAGCTGACGGGCGGGCCAGGCCGGCGACGCGCCTGGCAGGCGAGGGCGCCGAAAGCGGAACGTGATCGGCGACGGCGGCTGGTAGCCGGTGGGCCGGAACGCACGGCCGGTTCGACGCCCGCCGGCAGGCCCGCCACCGACAGGTGTGACGACTCGGGGCATCGGGCCGAACGGCACTCAACGGACGAACCGGCCCCCTACGAAACTCCTTCCGCGACCCGTCAATGCGCATTGGGAGAGGGCGCGATGACTGTGGCTCCGATCCTCGATGCCGAGCCCGGCGCCGTTCCGCGCGCCGGCCGGCCGGCCGATCCTGTCCTTGCCTGCCACGACCTGCGCAAGTCGTTCGGCAGCCGCGAGGCGGTCCGTGGCGTCAGCTTCGAGATCGCCCGGGGAGCGACGTACGGCCTGCTGGGCCCCAACGGCGCGGGCAAGACCACCACGATCTCGATGGCCTGCGGGATCCTCTACCGCGATGGCGGCGAGGTCGTCGTCGACGGGCATCCGCTCGACGTGGGCTCGACGGCGGCGAAGGCGGCGATCGGCCTCGTCCCCCAGGAGCTCGCGATCTACCCGGATCTCAGCGCCCGGGAGAACCTGGCCTTCTTCGGACGCCTGTACGGGATGGGCGGCCGCGAGCTGGGGGCGCGGATCGACGAGGTGCTCGAGGTCGTCGACCTCGCGGACCGGGCGAAGGACCGCACCGAGCACTACTCGGGCGGCATGAAGCGTCGCCTCAACATCGCCATCGGCCTGCTCCATCGGCCACGGCTGCTGGTGCTCGACGAGCCGACCGTGGGCGTCGACCCGCAGAGCCGCAACGCGATCCTGACCAGCGTCGAGGCGCTCAGCGCCGAGGGGATGGGGATCCTGTACACGACCCACTACATGGAGGAGGCGGAGCGCCTCTGCGACCGGGTCGGGATCATCGACGAGGGCCGGATCATCGCCGAGGGCACGCGGCCCGAGCTGGTCGCGCTCGTCGGCGGCGTGGACAAGGTGAGCCTCACCGCGACCGGCAACCTGCAGGGGGCCGCGAGGGCCGTCGAGCGGGTCCCCGGGGTGCGCGGGGTGACGGTCAACGAGACGGGCCTCGACCTGCTCGTCGACGGCGCGCGAAGCCGGCTGCCGCAGCTCCTCGAGGAGGTGTCACGCGACGGCGTGTCGATCCGCTCGGTGGAGGTGATCGAGCCCGACCTCGAGGCCGTGTTCCTCCACCTGACCGGCAAGGCCCTCCGCGACTAGGCCGACCGGAGCGACAGGCATGCGTGCCGCCATCGTCATCGCCGCACGGGTCCTCCGGCAGCGGCTCCGCGACCGCTCCGCGATCGTGTTCGCCGTCATCACGCCGCTGGGGCTCGCGCTCGCGTTCTCGATGCTCATCCCCAACGACTTCTCGTCGTTCCACACCCACTTCGTGGTGGTCGACGGAGATGGTGGCCACGTCTCGGCGATCCTCGTCAACGACGTGCTGGGCGCCCTCGAGCAGGCCGGCGTCGCCGACACCAGCACGGCCACGTCCGAGGCGGCGGCGGCCGACGCGGTCCGGGCGGGCGAGGCGGGGGCCGCGATCCTCATCCCCGCCGGGTTGACGGCGGACGTCGAGTCCGGCAGGCCCGCGCAGATCCGGGTGCTGGGCGGCGAGTTCCCCGTGTCGCTGGAGATCGCGCGGTCGGCCGTCAGCCGCTTCGCGAGCGACGTCGGCGCGGTCCAGCTGATGGTCGCCACCACGGCGGTGACGGGCGGCGGGGCGGATGCCACCACGATCGCGCAGGCGCAGGCGGCGATCGGCGACCCGAGCCCGATCGCGGTCGCCGAGACCGCCACGGAGCACCTCCAGGCCGGCCTCGCGACGTTCTACGGCGCGGCGATGGCGATCATGTTCGTGTTCTTCGCGACCCAGTACGGCTCGCTGGCCCTGCTCGCCGACCGGCAGATGGGCACCCTCCCCCGCCTGCTGGCCGCCCCCGTTCCGCCGGCCTCGATCATCCTCGGCACCTCGCTCGCGGGCCTGGTGCTCGGCCTGGTGTCGATGACGGTGATGTGGGCGGCGACCACGCTGCTGGTCGGGGCGGCCTGGGGCTCGCCGCCGCTGGTGGCCGCCCTGATCGTCGCGGCCGTCGTGGCGGCGATGGGCATCTCGACGCTCGTCGCGACGCTCGCCCGCACGCCGCAGCAGGCGGGCGGCCTCAACGCGATCGTCGCCCTGTCACTGGCCGCCGTCGGCGGCGTGTTCATCCCGCTCAGCCAGGCCCCCGAAGGGCTGGTGGTCGTGTCCCAGATCACGCCCCACTACTGGTTCCTGCGCGGCATCAACGCCCTCGCCGCACCCTCGACCGGTCTCGCGGAGATCCTGCCCTCGATCCTGGTGCTGGTGGGCATGGGCGCCGTGCTGGGTGCCATCGGGCTGACCCGGGCACGCCGGGCGCTGGTCGCATGAGCGGCCCCATGAACGGCCGCGTCAACGGTCGGTTCGACGGCCGGTTCGAGGCCGGCTCGCGCGGCAGCGCCCTGACGCAGGCGCTCGCGATCACCCGCGTCAACCTCGTCCGGGCGGCGCGCGACCGCCAGGGCCTGTTCTTCATCCTCGTCCTGCCGATGATCCTGATCATCGTCCTGGGCATGACCTACGGCGGGCAGAACACGGCCCGGGTCGGGCTGGTGGACGCCGACGGGGGTCCGTTCGCCGTCGACCTCGCATCGGCCATCGCCACCAACGAGGACCTGCGGGTCGACATCCGCCGATATGGCACGAGCGACGCGCTCCGGGACGCCGTCTCGCGCGGCTTCGTGGAGTTCGGGCTGGTGATCCCGCAGGGGTACGACGCGGCGCTGCGCGGCGGCGAGCAGGCCAGCGTCGAGTACGTCGCCCCCGGGACCACGATGTCGGGCGCGGTCCGGCCGACGGTCGATCGGGCGGTCGCGGCCCAGGCGGCGCTCGTCCGGGCGGCCCGGTTCGCCGCCCAGGCCAACGGGATCACCTTCGAGGCCGCCCTCGAGGCCGCCCGCGGTGCCCGGGACGCGGCGCCGGGGGTGGCCGTGGCGGTCGAGTCGGTGGCCACCTCGGAGACGGCCGGGGTGAGCGGCTACAGCATCGGCGCTCAGAGCCAGGTCATCCTGTTCATGTTCCTCACCGCGCTCACGGGCGCGGTGGAGCTGATCACCACCCGCCAGCTGGGGATCTCGCGGCGGATGCTGTCGACGACCACCAGCGCGGGCACGATCATCGTGGGCGAGGGCGCGGCCCGGATCCTGCTGGCGCTGCTCCAGGGCGCGTTCATCGTGATCGCCTCGGCGCTGCTGTTCAACGTCGACTGGGTGGATCCGCTGGCCACGGCGGCGATCGTGGTGACCTTCGCGTTCGTCGCGGGCGGGGCGGCGATGCTGGTCGGGGTCGGCGCGCGGAACGCGAGCCAGGCGGGGGCCATCGGGCCGGCGCTCGGGATGCTGCTGGGCCTCGTGGGCGGCACCATGGTCCCGCCCGAGGTGTTCCCCGACGCGATGCGGACGCTGTCGCACGTCACGCCCCACGCGTGGGCGATGGACGCCTTCCGCAAGCTCGCGTTCGACGGGGCGGGGCTGCTCGACATCGTCCCCCAGCTCGCGGTGATCGCCGGGTTCGCGGTGCTGCTGCTGACCGCCGCCACCTGGCGGTTCCGGCGGGTGCTCGCGACCGGGGGGTAGCACCGAGCGCGACGTCCGATCGCCCCCGGGATGCACGGCTATACTCGGGCGCCATGACCCACGTGTTCGTCGCGCCCCATCCCGACGACGCCGCCCTCTCGTGCGGCGGGCTGATCGCCAGCCTCCGCGAGCTCGGCCAGAACGTGACGATCCTGACCCTGTACTCGGGGAGCGGCGAGGGGAGCGGGCTGACCGCGTACCAGCGCGAGGCGCTCGGGTTCGGGACCAAGACCGTGTGGCCGGTGACCGAGGCGTTCAACCGGGCGCACCTGCGGGCGGACTTCCCGGAGGACCCGGCCGCGGTCCCGCCGTGGCAGGCGACGAAGGAGCAGCTGGACGCGACGCAGGCCGACGCGGACACCGCGGCGCGGCGGTTCTGGCAGCGGTCGTCGTGGTATCGCCGGGCGAACATCCACAACGAGTCGCTGGCCGGACAGCCGGTGATCGACGACGTCCCCGTCCAGGGCGCGGTGCTGACCGCGGAGCGGACCGAGGCGGCCGCGGCGGGCGACCTGATGGCGACCCGGCGGCTCGAGGACGAGCGCTTCGCGGCCTTCGCGGAGGTGTCGGTGGTCTGGCTGGACCTGCCCGACGCCGTGTTCCGCGGCTACCAGGGCGACGACGAGCTGCTGGGCACGCCACGGGACGATGACCCGGCACCGGTCGAGCTGCTCCGGCGCGAGATCGCGCGGCTCGAGCCACAGCGCGTCTACGTGCCGCTGGGGATCGGCGGGCACGTCGACCACCAGCTCACCCGCGATGCCGGCCTGGCCCTGCTGGGCGACCCCACCGGGTGGGTCATGCCGGGCGTCGCGCTGCCGGACAAGCTCGCCTTCTACGAGGACTTCCCGTACGCCTGGTGGGAGGAGTTCCGGAGCCTCGAGGACCTGCCGCCGGGCTGGCTCGACGGACTGCCGCCGGGCCTCTCGGTGGCGCCCGAGTTCGCCGACGTCAGCGACCAGCTGGAGCGCAAGATCCGCGGCATCGCGCTGTACGAGAGCCAGATCGAGCGACTGTTCGAGGATCGTCGGGCGATGGCCAACGCCGTTCGCGGCTATGCGGCCAGGGTCGCCGACCTGGGCCGGGTGGGCGGCGGCGCCGCGGAGCGCTACTGGGTCACGACCCCCGCCTGACGCGGCGCCCCTGCCGTCGAGCCCGTCAGTGCTTGAGCCGCGTCCGGAGCAGGAGCGCCGGCCGGAACAGCCGCCACCAGTCCCGGACGCCCGCCATCTTGGTGTAGCCGTCGGCGTGGTAGCGGACGGTGACCGGGTGCTCGATCACCTTGTACCGGCGCTGGATCGCCTTGTACAGCAGGTAGGGCTCGAGGTCGTAGCTGGTCAGCCAGCTCTGGTCGAGATCGATCGCCGGATCCTCGAGGATCGAGGAACGGAAGATCCGGAAGCCGTTGGTCGCGTCGGTCATCCGGCGCATCGCGAGGAGGCTGAACAGCAGCGAGTAGACGCGCGTCCCGAAGCCGCGCCCGCCGGTCGGCCCCTCCACCCGGCCGCCCTTCATCCAGCGCGAGCCCTGGAGGTAGTCGCCACCGGCCTGCTGCAGGTGGTCGAGCGCCCCCGCCATCTCGCCCGCGTCGTGCTGGTCGTCGGCGTCGACGATCGCGAGGTACAGCCGCTGCCGCCGGATGCCCTCGCGCCAGCCGTCCCGGAGGGCGACGCCCTTCCCGGTCCGCGTCTCGTGGCGCAGCACGACCGCAGCCCCGTGCGCGCGCGCCTCGGCGGACGTCCCGTCGGTCGACCCGTCGTCGACCACGATCGCCTCGAACCGCCCATCGGCCGGCAGCCGGTCGAGGACGCGGCCGATCTTGCCCTCCTCGTTGAGCGCGGGGATCACGACGGCGACGAGCGGCTCCACGGTCGCCGGCGCCGGCCGATCCGGGCCCGGCGCCGCCTCAGCCATGCGCCACGCGTGCCATCTGGGGGCCCTCGATCGCCGCCATCCCGCCCGCTCGCTCGAAGGCGATGACGTCGGCGAGGATGTCGCGCAGCGAGTAGGTCGGCTTCCAGCCGGTGGCCCGGGCGATCTTCGAGATGTCGGGCAGCCGCCGCTCCATGTCCTCGAAGCCCGGCTCGTAGGCGACGCCGTAGGGCACGTACTCGATGGGCGACGACGAGCCCGTCAGCTCGATCACGAGCTCGGCCAGGTTGCGGATGCTGATCTCGTTCTGGGCACCGACGTTGAACACGTCGCCGATCACGGACTCGGTGTCGAGCAGGCTGATCAGGCCGCTCACGGTATCCGCGACGTGGCTGAAGCAGCGCGACTGGGTGCCGTCGCCGAACACGGTCAGGGGCTGCCCGGCCAGCGCCTGGCGGACGAAGCGCGGCACCACCATCCCGAACGCCCCGGTCTGGCGCGGCCCAACGCAGTTGAACAGCCGCGCCACCACGGTCGGCAGGTGCCGCTCACGCCAGTACTCGAAGGCGTAGATCTCATCGACCTCCTTGGACACGGCGTACGACCAGCGGGTCTTGAACAGCGAGCCCAGGATCCGGTCGGCATCCTCGTTGACGGCGCCGGCCGCGTTCTTGCCGTAGACCTCGGACGACGAGGCGACGAGGACCTTGGCGCCCGATCCGGTGGCGGCGTCGAGCACGATCTCGGTGCCCCGGACGTTGTTGAGCAGCGTCTGGAGCGGCTCGCGCACCACGAGCTCGACCCCGACGGTCGCGGCCAGGTGGACCACCACGTCGACGTCGGACGCCAGCCGGCTGACGAGCGGGTGGTCGAGGACCGAGCCCTCGACGAACGGCACGCCGGCATCGACCAGGTGCTGCACGTTGGCCCGGGAGCCCGTCGAGAGGTTGTCGAGCAGCACGACCTCGTCGCGGCGGGCCACGAGCCGGTCCGCGAGGTGCGAGCCGATGAACCCGGCTCCTCCCGTGATCAGGTAGCGCAAGCGGGTCTCCGTCATCGATCGGTTTGCGTGCTGGGCGAAGGCTATCGTGTCGACGATGGTGCCATCGGGCAACCACCGGGTAGTACCGTTCGGCCGGGATCGGGCGCCCGGCCAGGGCCTAGCATGTGGTCGTGCGCGCTCGCCGCCTGTTCACGCTCCTCGCGCTGGCCCTCGCCGTCGGCGCCCTGATCGCCGTCCAGAAGGTGTACTTCGAGCGCGGCGTCTACCCGGGCGACGCGTTCAACTACCTCGCGGCCGGCGAGCGCCTCAACGCGGGCCACCAGCTGTACGCGCTGTCGCCGGGGGATCGATGGGTCGACGTCCACCCACCCTACTGGACCGTGCCACTCGTGTCGCCGCCGCCGATCGCCGTGGTGTTCCGGCTGTTCGCGCTGCTGCCGGGCGACGCCGGGGGCTACGCGTGGTGGGGGTGCCAGCTCGTGGCGCTGGCCGTATCGCTCCTGATGCTGGCCCGGGCGCGGCCCCTGCTGACGGCGGCCGCGATGCTCGTGCTGCTGTTCCCCACCGTGTACGAGATCGGCGTGGGCAACGTGAACTCGTTCCTGCTCCTCGGGCTGCTGCTGATCTGGCGGCTGGCGACGACCGGGCGCGAGGCGGCCGCTGGCGCGATCGGCGCCGTGATGACCGCGATCAAGCTCACGCCCGGCATCACGCTGTGGTGGCTGCTCGTCACGGGGCGGCTGCGGGCGTTCGGCGCGGCCGTGGCGACGGGCATCGTGGTGCTGCTGGTGAGCATCGCCGGCGCCGGGCTGCAACCGCACCTCGACTACCTCGGGTTCCTGACCGACCGGGGCGTGATCGGCACCAGCCCGCTCTCGCTGGGCGGCATGGCGCGCTACGTGGGCGTGCCGGGGAACGTCGCGGACCTGCTGCCCACGCTCGCCATCGCCATCGGGCTGCTGCTGGTGCTCGTCTTCCGGCGACACCCGGCCATCAGCTTCGGGATCGCCGTGGTGACCATGATCTACGGCTCGCCGGCGGTGAGCGTCAACTGGTTCGTGCTGCTCTACGCGCTGCTCGCCCCGGTCGCGTGGCCGATGGAGCGGGACTGGTCCGAGGCCCGGTCAACCGCGCGCATGCGGACACCGCCGACGATCCACGGCTGGATGCCCGGCTGACGATCGCGCGCCTGACTCAACCGGCGCCCGAGCGCGCGTAGATCGCCCCGTCGTCGTCCGCGTAGCGCCGCGTCCAGCCCGCAGACGGTGGATCGGATCCCGCGGGCAGCACCACGACGTTCACGGCCCAGCGATCGAGCGCCGTGGCAGCGCCGGGACCACCGCCGATCATCACGTCGTAGTCGGCCCACACCGACCCCGGGAACAGCTCGAACCTGGCGTCAACGAAGTACCGGGCATCGGGCACGGCCCACTCGAGCCACGACGTCCAGGCCTGGGGAGCGAGCACGCGCGATCCGTTCGATACCTCCCCGCGCAGGGCGTCGGCCAGCGCGGACGGGGAATAGCTCAGCAGGCCCGCCCGACCGGTCAGGGCGTCCGCGGGTCGCCACCACGGGAGCGCCACGACGATCGCAAGCTCCAGGACCGCAACCAC
This sequence comes from uncultured Chloroflexia bacterium, assembly GCA_963841545.1. Taxonomy (GTDB): domain Bacteria; phylum Chloroflexota; class Limnocylindria; order Limnocylindrales; family CSP1-4; genus CAIXZV01. The sequence goes on from CAWJDE010000005.1 coordinate 128,949, forward strand.
CAGGCCGTTCAGCCGCTGCAGTCGATCCGGCGTCGGCCGCCCGCTCGATCGTGCCGGTCCCGCATCGAGCCCCGCTGCCTGGACCGCCGGCCCGGCCAGCAGCGGCGCCAGGACGTACACCGCTCCCAGCGGCCACCACGCGAGGCCTCGCACCGCCCAGGCGCCGATCACGAACATCCCCGCGAGCCACACCCAGTCCGGCCAGCGCAGCGCCGCGCGCCGGCGAATCGCCACGGCCAGGGCAACGGCGGCGGATGCGTAGAACAGCAGGCCGGGGACCGTGAAGCGGGCTCGTCCGCTGCCATTCGCTGACCTGCCCGCTGATCGTCGGGTCGGCCCCGATCCCCGCCGCGTAGCTCCAGACCGTCGGGCCGAACGGGTTCACGAGCGTCGCCGCGGTGCCCAACGACGAGCACGGCCAGCGATCTCCGAGCCGGGCGGCCCGCGACGAGGTCATCGAGCCAGGCGTACCCCAGCAGCAGCGGGGCCAGCACGAAGCTCCCGTGGACGTTGGCCCACAGCACCACCAGCAGCGGGGCTCCGAGGAACATCGACGGCCGGCGGTGCCGCAGCGCGGTGAGCAGCAGCAGCGCGACGAAGATGACGATCCCGAACAGCTGCGGCCGCAGGGCGAGGGCGGGTGCGAGCAGCAGGAACGCGAGCAGCGAGAGGACGGCACCGGTTCGCGGCGCCGCGCCGCGGGCGATGGACGCCGCCACGAGGAGGCCGGTGATCGAGACCACCAGGGCCGCGCGCAGAACCGCCAGCAGCTCCCAGCCACCGACCTGGTGCACGGCCGCGAGGATCACCTGCGCGAGCCATTGCTGATCGGTCCACGGTGCACCGGCGATGGTGAACGTGTAGCTGTCCACGGCCGGCAGCGCCCCCGTGCGCAGGATCTCGTCCCCGGCCCGCACCTGGTAAGCGAGATCGACGGCAGGCAGCGGGACCAGCAGCGCAACGAGGGTGGGCAGCGCGATCGCGAGCGCGACCCACAGTCGATCGAGGGTCAGCCGCATCGACACACCCGTCGATGACGTTGGGGAGTCACCCGGTCATCCGGCTGCGGGAACCGTCGTGAGGACAGCCGGCTGGCGGTCGTTCGACAACCCCAGCCAGACCACGGCAACGAACAGCAGGTCGGCCAGCAGCAGGTACAGCATCGGTGGCGTCCAGGCCACGAACATCATGTTCAACGCGAGGCCGGCGGCGAGCGCCCACCACTGGCGGCGCTCGACGAGCCACGCGATCGGCAGGAACAGCATCAGCGCGTAGTGGGTCCACTGGATCGGCGACACGAGCTGCGAGGCAATCACGACCGCGATGAACGACGCCTCCGGGCTGGCGCGCCGAGTGGCGACCCCGGCGATGACCACGACGGCAACGGTGTGGAGCACACCCACGAGCGCCGCGGCCGGCTCGGACAGCCCCAGCTGATACCCGATGGCCGCCGGCGCCACGTTGGCGGCGATCGTCACCGCGCTCGCCGAGATCGTCCGGATCACGGTCGCGGCGTCGAGCCACAGGTGGAGGTCGACCAGCGCGCCCAGGGCCACGATCGACGCGATCCACGCAGCGGCGATCCAGGCTACGAAGCGACGGCCGGCGAGGAACGCCCAGGCCACGAGCAGCACCGGCTGGACCTTGACCAGGGCCCCGAACGCAATCGTGGCGGCGAGTGGCAGGGGCCGGTCGATCCAGCGCCAGCCGAGCGCGAACACGAGGAACAGCAGCGCTTCCACCTGCCCGATGCGCAGGCCGTACAGGAACGGCCAGCTGGTGCCGGCCAGGACGAGCAGGACCGCGCGGGCCTCGAAGCGGACGGGAAGCACCAGGATCGCGACGAACAGGACGGCCAGTGACAGGGCGATCCAGGTCGAGAGCGCGAGCGCAGGTGACAGCGACGTGAGGGGCAGCACGACCAACAGGAACGTGGGCGGGTAGATGAACAGCCCGCACTGCCCGGCCTGGGTCGCAGTCAGGTCGTAGACCGCCTGACCCGCCAGCAGCCGCCGGGCGGCCGCGTCGTAGGTGAAGTAGTCGCAACCGAGCGTATACGAGGCATAAGTGATAGCAAAGGACGCATATGCCCCCACGATCGCGATCGCGATCGCGACCATGGCGAACCGGGCGAGCGGCCGCTCGATCATCCGGCCGACGACGCGAATGCCGCTGCGGGCGAGTCGACGCTCCGGCGGATCGGTGCGGACGATGCCTTTGCGAGTGGCACCACCGCGGCGAGCACCGCCAGTGAGTTGAGCCAGACCACCGGCATCGCGATGGTCGCGGCCACGGGCAGCAGCCACTGGCGGTCCGACCACGCGGCCACAACGATGACGGCCAGCGCGACGGGCAGGCGAAAGACGAGTGTGATCGGGAGGAACCAGCCGACGGTCACGGGCGTGCTCGAGCTGCCTGCCAGGATGTCGATCCAGCGACGCCAGGCCGACGGATCGAGCAGATACGACAACCCTGCGATGATCCCCGTCGCGACTGCCGCCAAGGCGAATGCCCGCCATTCCCGCCGGAAGGCGAACCAGAGCACACCAATGCCAGGCGTGACCTTCGTCAGCAGGGGGAGCGCCCACGCTGGGGACGCGCGGAGGCCGATGACGATCGCCGCGGCGTACAGCAGATGCACGTTGCCCGAGATGATCTCGAACGGGATGGGCAGGAACAGCATGGCGGGCAGGGACCACCGACCCAGCAGCCACCACAGGGTCGCGAGGTTGAGCGCGGTCCAAAGGGTGGCGAAGACCGGCCATGAGAGGGTCACCGCCGGCGCCAGCAGCTGCGCGAACGCCGGCGAGTACAGGTAGGCGCCGATTGCGCCCGCCATCTGCGTGTCATACATGGCGCCGTCGCGCGTGCTCCAGTAGGCGTAGGCATCCACGCTCTGATCCCAGGGGGGCACCTGGAGCAAGCGAAGCAGGAGGAACGCAGCCGCAAGCGCGATGTAGCCATCGCGCGCGAGGCGACTCAGGAGATCCGATGTCCCGGTTCGGCGCACGCACCGATGGTACGGGCCACGGTGCATGGAGGCATCACCTGAAGGTACGGTTGGAACGCACGGTCACGGTCACCTCTCACCGCGCGATCGCTACCGCGATCGGGTGAGCACACCAGGGTTGGGACGCTCGGGTCCCTCGGCCGCGAAGTGCGGTGCCGCCGCGATCTCAGACACCACTAGGATGGTGTCCATCGTCTCCGGCAACAGCCTGATCACATACGGCCTACGCGAGACCACCGGAGCGACCGCTTCCCGCCGGACAACCGCGGCGCGTCGCAAGACGCCCGCAACGTTTGCGGCGAACAGGGGAATCGTTGCGACGAGCATGGTTGCGGCGGTCGCCCACGTCACCGGCAGGGCGACAAACGCCGCGAACACCACGGTCCAGCGCTGGTTCCGTGACGCGCCCCACCCGACGAGGATCGCAGCGCCCGCCAGCCGCAGCACCAGCGGCTGGCGCAGAACGATCGTCCACCCCGTGCTCATGTCCGCCCCAGACTCGCGAAGGAGCATCGCGAACCATTCAAACCACGCGGCCGGGCCGAGGACGAATGACGCGGCGGCGATGAGTGCCGTCAGGCCGGCCGCGACGGCCAGGTGGGACCACTCGCGACGCACGGCGAACCAGAGCAGGCCGATGCCCGGCGTTACCTTGGTGAGGAGCACGAACGACCATGCGGCCGGCCATCGGAAGCCGGCGAGGATCGCGAGCCCGAGCAGCAGGTCGATGTTCGCCAGCTTGAGCTCGAGAAACACCGGAGACGTGAGCGCAAGGGGCAGGGAGAACGGTCCGGCCATCGCCACCAGGGCCATCCCCTCCGCGATCCGCCAACCGGTGACAAAGCCCGGCAGGTCCCGCACGACCGAGACGACCTGGATGAAGGCCGGTGAGTAGAGGTACGCGCCCGGGCCACCAAGCTGTGAACGCTGATACGGGTGGCTCGGGTCCGCCGTCAGAGCACCGAGTGCGTCACCAGGAACCTGATTGGCAACGGCGGCAAGGATCAGCGCGATGCCGAGGGCCCCAGCCCCTGTCAGCATCCACCGGGCGATCGAGATCCAACCCGGGAGGCGGTCGCGTCTACCCGTGACCGCCGTGAGTGCGCCGTCCAGTGACGGGAGCCCCAATATCCGTCCCTCGTCAGACACGCCAGAGTGGAGGGAGATTGTCGCACCTGCGGTTATCGACGAAGAGAACTCGCACGATCCCGTCATGTCATCTTGTGGCGCGTCGTGACACCACTCGCGCCCCGATCGACGTGGCAGATCGAAAGTCCCGACCCGTCGCGCGTCAGCCCTTGGGCACGTGGCCGACCCCCGCCACCTAGTGACGGCGGAGGAGACCGAGGATCAGCTGCTCACGGTGGGCGCGCACCGAAAGCCAGGCGGCACCAACGATCCAGAAGAGGCCAAGCGCTTCGAGCGAGTTGTACTCAATCCCTACCGGGGCATTTCGAACGGCCGTCACCCATTAAATCCACAGCGGCCCACAGGCCGCGGCCAGGACTGCAAGGCCGCAGGTAGTCGCCCACCACAATCGGCTGCGCACGCCAATGAGCATCAGCGGCGCCAGGGTTGGCTTGATCGCGATGAACGCTGCTGGCCACCCGTACTCTAGCCCGGCAGCCAACAGAGCTGCGATCCACATGGCCGAGTTCCCCGTCGCCACCATCCCCCGAGTTCCCCAATATGCCGCACCCAGGGCGATGACCGGCCATGCCCAGGCTGGAGGACGCCAGGACACGATGACCAACGAAATCAAGCCGATCGGCACGATCCACCAGAGCGGCCACGGCACCATCAGGAACACGGCCATGAACGGAAGGGCGATGGGTGGATGGAGATATGCGCCTTCTGGGAACTCGGCGTACGGCCCAGCGAGGGTTCTCGGATCGTAGGGGGATCCTGACGCGAGCCAGAGGCGAGCGCCATCCATGTAGCCCTGGTAGTCATGGCCGATGGCACCGGGGCGCCCAACGGCGAATGCCCACATTGCGACGATGGAGCCGGCGATGATGAGGGCCGCAAGGGTGGCCATGAGCAGCCGATACACCGCCTCAACACGCGCAGGCGCAACGACAAGGACGTTGCGTCGGAAAGCCGGCGCGGGCATCTACTGGCGCCCCTCCGCCGTCTCGCGCCAGGCGATAGCGGCCGCGATGTCGTTCGTGATCACGAACGACACGCCCCATCGTCGCCCGTTGTCGAGCAAGGGGCGCTCGTCCTGACCCCAAAGCTCGCTCGGGATGTACATGCCAGCATCGCCGAACAGGTTGGCGCCCGTGACGTGGAGGAAGTCGACGTTGCCGCCGGCGACGCCAAGCCAGGCATCGATGTTGGGATCGATCGTCTGCACCGGGAAGGTCATGACCCGGAACCGCGGGTCCACGGCCTTGACCTCCGCCGCCCCCCGCGGCGTAACGGCAATCACACTCGGGTACATGCCACGAGCGGCAAGCAACGTCGCGAGTGCACGATGAGCTCCGGGCCTTCCGTCCTTGCAGTCGACGATCACGGTTCCGACGTAGCCAGCCAACCGGTCGAGCACCGTGTCCAGGCGGGCAAGGGGCACGAGCTCTCCGGCTCTGGTTACGCCCGTGCCCGCGTCGATCCGAACATTCCCCAACTCCTCGTCCGTGTGCTGCTGCGGCGAGCCCGTGCCGGTCGTGGTGGCGTCCAGGGTGATTTCGTGGAGGAGCCACCACGTGCCGTCCGCCGACCGGTTGACGTCGAACTCAACGCCATCGGCACCGGACGTCGTCGCGGCAACGACGGCCTGAAGAGTGTCTTCAGGTCCGGCGTTGACGTCGCCGCTATGGCCGATGATCGCCATCGGGACGGGGAAGATCAGCGGCCACGTCGCCGGAATGGTGACCATCAGGACCGCCACCAGAAGGCCGAACAGGATCGCCGGAATCGCTTTGCCGCCACCGCTGACATGCGCGCCCGGGAGTCCTCCGCGGTCTCTCGTCAGCTGACCGCTACCGACGAGAACCCTGCGGCCGGCACCACCTCGCGCGGGCGGACGGCGCGGGCGCCTTCGTCGTAGAGCGCCTGGATCGCGCTCACCATCAGCTGGACGCAGAACCGATCGTGGGTCAGGTCGTGGCCCGCCCGGCCGATCACGTCGGCCAGCTGGTGGTCGCGCAGGAGGCGCGCGATGGCCGCGGCGAGCGCCGGCGGATCCTGCGGCGGCACCAGCAGCCCCGTGACCCCGTCCTCGATCATCTCCGGGATCCCACCCACGTTGGACGCCACCACCGGCCGCGCCAGGGCCATCGCCTCGAGGATGGTGAGCCCCTGCGCCTCGCGGTAGGAGGGCAGCACGGCCACGTCGAACGCCGCCGTGATGGCCGGAATGTCGTCACGCCGCCCCGTGAACACCACGTGCCGCTCGACGCCCAGCTCGTGGGCGATCTCCTGGAGCGCGTCGAGCCGGCTCCCCTCGCCCACGATCAGGAGATAGGCGAGCGGCTCCGCCTCGAGCACCATCGGCCAGGCCTCGAGCAGCGTGGGATGGCCCTTCTCGAGCTCCAGCCGGCCGACCACGCCCACGATCTGCGAGTCGGGCTCCATCCCGAACTCCTCGCGCAGCGTGCAGCACGGCTCCTGGTGGTCGTAGCGGTCGAGGTCGACCCCGTTGTAGATGAGCGAGCGCGGCGCCGTCGTGCGGCCCTCCTCCACGACCTTGCGGTCGATCGAGTTCGAGACCACGATCAGGTGGTTCATCGAGGGCGTCAGGCGGCGCATCTCCTCCTGGTCCTCGCACGGACGCACCCGCGACGAGTGGACGGTGGAGATCACCCACGGCCGGCGGAGCCCGGCCTCGCCCAGCGCGATGGCGGCCTTGGTGCCCACCACCTCCGCCCGGTACATGTGGTTGTGGATCACGTCCGGCCGCAGGTCCGCGAGGTGCGCCGCGAGGATCCCGGTCGCGATCGCGTCGTCGGGCTCGTCGATGACGGTCACCGGGATCCCCAGGCGCTCGATCTTGCGCACCCCGCTGCCCGGCGAGAGCGACACCAGCGACACGTCGTAGGCGTCGCGATCGATGCGCGAGATGAGGTTGTAGACGTGCTCCTGGGCGCCGCCGTTGGTGCCGGTGGCCATGACCTCCACCACCCGCACGGGATTGGGCACGGGCGCGGCGGCAAGGCGCACCGGGGCGGCACACGGGTCGCGGTCGACGAGCGCGCTCATCGCGCTCCGGTACGCCGGACGAGGACGCGCCGGATCGGCTCGTCCACCGAGCCCCATTCGTACTTGTAGGGCTCGTCGCCGCGCAGGAAGTCGAGCCGCGTGATCCCGCGCTCGAGCGCCTGGCGCAGGTAGCGCTCGATCATCACCACCCCCGGCGACAGGTCGCGGGCGTCGGGGTCAACGCCCGCGTTGTAGTAGAGCAGGCTGTCGGCCGTCTCGAACGTGAGCCCGGCCGCGATCCGCCGGCCGTCGACGGACAGGAACGCGAGCCGCAGCGGCCCGCGCGCGCCCCACAGCTCGAACAGGCGCCGGACGAACACCCGGCTCTGGACGCCGCCGGGCGTGTCGGGGAACAGGCCGCGCTCGCCCCACTTGCGCTGGTGGAGGTCGATGAAGCCGTCGATCTCCGCGAGCGGGTCGGCCGACTCCTCGAGCCGGACCTCGCCCACGGCTTCCGCGCGGCGCACCTTGCGCCGGATCTCGTGGCGCTCCTTCTTGCCAAGGGCGGCCATCACGTCCTCGAGCGATGCGCCGGCCGGCAGGGTGGCCACCGGGCAGACGTCCTCCTGCTCCACGCTCATCGTCCAGCCGCGGGCGATCTCCCGCCGGCCGAACGCCTCGGCCAGCGCGTCGGCCGCGGGATCCGCGCACCGGAGGCGTCGCAGGTCGACCGCGTCCCACGGATCGGGATGGGCCGGATCCCCCTCCGAGGCGCAGTACGCCGCCAGGCCCTCGGCAGCGGCCCGGAGGTCGGCCGGCGCGGCCAGCAGGGTCGCGTAGTCGGCGTGGTAGGAGGCGCCGAAGAACACCACCTTGGCATCGGGGGCGACGGGGGTCAGGGCCGGACCGTCCGTGTGGCGGATCGTCGTGTGGAGGGCGAGGTCGCCGGGCTCCACCGCGTGGCGGTGCATCAGCGGGACGATGGCCACGGGCGCGGCATCGTCGGGGGCATCCGCCGGGACGAGGACCAGCGTCTCCTCGTGGGCGTTGGCACCGTACGCATCCCACCACGCGCGGTGGAAGGCCCAGGCGGAGAACGGGGTGGCCCACGGATTGGCGCCGGCAAGCGCGTCCCAGGCCGCCGGATCGATCGCATCGAACGGGCGGCGGACGGCGCGCAGGGCGCCGGTCACGGCCGGCGGCGACCCATGGTCACCGTCGGCCGGCGAACACGGAGGATCGTCGGTCATGGTGGGGGGCACGCTCGCGAGCATAGCACCGGAACCCCGATTTGGTTGCGGAGGCAACCACGACACGGCCGCACCGACGACGCGGTCGTCAGGGACTGACCTGAACGAAGCGGCCGTCCTGGGGCCGCGGGCCGAACCAGAACTGGTTGTCATGGGTCGGCAGGCTTGTGCCCAGATATGCGTTGAGAAGCGTCGGCATGACGTTGACCAGCGTGATGTTGTCCGCGAACAGACCAGGATGCCCGGGGGTTCGCGCAGCGAACAATGTGCCACTTCGCTCATCGATGCCCACCGCGTCAGGCTGCCACCAGTCGAGGTGCTCGTCAGGGCCGTGGTCGGAGACCACGAGGATGACGGCGTTCGGAACCAGGCCCACTAGTTCTCGGATCGCGGCCGAGAGCAGCCGATCCACACACATCGTCTGGCGCGCGGTCGCGGCGACTGTGTCGGGTGACCCACCATGCATGTTGATGCCACCTTCCGGCACCGGCAGTGGGTCCTGGGCGCTGCAGTCCGCCGCGAACACAAACGGCCAATGAGGAACTGGCAGGTGCGTGTAGACGAAGCGTGGGCCCGGCGCCGGACTCGCCGCGATCGCAAGCGTCGCAGCTAGTTCGGCAGATGTACGTTCCCTGATCGCGGATCGGCCGAGGTCGGGCTGAAGGAATGTCAGCAGACTGCTTGCCGAGATGTTGTGGGCGACAACGCTCTCGAACTCATTCAGCTGTCCCGTGTCCACGAAGTTGTCTGCGCCACGGAGGCCCAGGTGTTCATACCCGCTGGATACCACGGTCACCTGGTAGCCCACCCGATCGAGGAGACCGAATGTTGGGTTGTCGTGGATCGTCTTCTCCGCGAACGCATCCTCGAATGCTTGCGTGGGGTTGGCATTCAACTGGTCCAGGTATGACGAGGTGAACATCGAGGCCAACGAGAAACGGGTCAGATCGTAGTTGGAGCGCGATTGGGCGGACACCGTCAACCCGTTGCTCTCCAGGCTCGCTAGGAATGTTGAGTCGTCGTATCCGTAGTACCTGTCCAACACGTCCTGCCGGCCGTGAGCGTCAGTGAGGATGACGAAGATGTCCGGGCGCCCCGACATGTCGAACGGCTGAGAGGCCCAGGCGTCGCGCGGGAGCGCCGGCGCCGGGCGAGTGCTGAGCACCACCGACCCAGCCTGGATCAAGAACATGACCGCGACCAGCACGGACAGGGCCTCATGCAATCGCGGCCAGGGCACGTGCAATCTGCCCATCGCTGTCCACCGCCGCTCCACCAGCAGCAGCGGGACGAAGGCCAGAAACGGGATCGCCATGAGGGGATCTCGGACCGCGATCATCCCGATGAGCACGATTGCCGCCAGAAGGCTGCCGCGATCGCGTCCGAGGATCGCGATGCAGAGAACTGTCACCACAAGCCCAGCGGCCAGGAGCAGGAGCAGGGGCCGGAACGCGGCGGCCGGTGCGACGTCGGCCTGCCCGTAGATCTCGAGGAACCACGTGAGAACGAGCAGCGGCGGATACCAGCCGAACGTGCCCACGACCCGCCACGCGGCCGACATGCGCGCGGTCACGCGGCCTCCGGGCGTCGGCGCAACCGGAACAGCGCCCGGGACGTACCCCCCACCGGCACGCGGTCGAGGAACGTCCAGCCGTTTTCGAACGCCGCCCGGAACCCGTCCTCGGTGTAGTGCGGAAAGACGTCCTCACGGGTGGCCAGCAGACGGCGAACCATCGGGTCCTCCTTGGGGACCCATTCGATGATCAACGCGTTGCCGAGGCGGGCGAGCGTCGAGGCCAGCATCGGCAGCGGCACGTTGCGCCCGATCGCGAGGTGGTGCACGAGGGCAAGGGCAAGCAGCGTGGCACCCTCGGACCGTTCGAACAGCGACCGCCGCTCGCGCGCGTCCCAGCCGATCGCGGGGCTAGGGTTGGCGAGGTCCTGGAGCAGGGGCAGCACCTTCGTCTCGCCGCGAGCGACGAGGTCACGCCAGTGGCGCTCGCTCGCGGCGGGGTCGATGTCGAGGGCCACCACCCGCTCGGCCGTTGCGGCCGCGATCGCCGAGTAGCGCCCGTTGTTCGCGCCCAGATCCCATACCACCGACGGCGAGGCCGCGGCCAGCAGCTCGGCCATCAGCGCGTCCTTGGCCCTGGCGCTCGCATCGTCATAGGAGGACGCCGTGCCGTACTCGGCCCACTCCGTGCCGGCTGGCCTCCAGTCCAGCCCGTTGATGAGCCGGACGAGGCTGTCCTGCAGGGCCGCCTGGCGGGTCGCGCTCATGGGCTTCGCGGCGGCCTCGGCGGCTGCCTCCGGCCGGGCGGCATGCTGGCGCTGCGCCCGCGCATGCAGATGGATATGACTGCCCAAACCCAGGCCGAGGCGTGTTCGGCCCGGGAGCAGCGAGGCCGCGAGATCGAGCGGGATACCGTCGAGGTGATCGCGCAGCAGCCCTCCGAGCCGGATGTCGCGGCGCGCCATGAGCGCGAGCGGGGCCAGGAAGTGCTCGCAGAACTGGCGGTAGGCCACCCAGGGCGCGCCCGCCACCGCCCGGCGGAAGGACAGCGTGTCGATGAACACCGGGCGCCCGGCGACGAACTGCACGTTGTAGGCGCTGGCGTCGCGCAGCTCGAAGCCCTGCGTCATCGCCTCAGCCTGGATCCTGAGCGTCAGCAACGCGGCGGCCTTGAGCTGGCCGAACGTCCATTCGTAGGGATAGCTGATGAACGGCACGGGCTCGGGCCGGATGACGTCGATCGCGATCGCGGCGTCGGCAGCCCAATCGAGCGGCGCAGCCTCCTGACCGATCAGCAGCCCGGCCGCCTGGAGCCGATGCAGGAACCCCGAGCTCTTGAGAGCCTCCCACTCGGCTTCGGCCGGGCGATTGATCTGGCGGAGCAGGATGCCTTCGCGCCGGTAGACGAACCCGAACGGGTCACGCCAGGACGCCGGGTCAGGCTCGGACGTCCCGGGGATCACCCGGCGGGATCGGTGTCCGTCGGCGACGTTGTTGCGACCTCCGGCTGACCACGCAGCCGGCGCATGATCCGCGCGATCTGCTGGCGGAGCACGAACGGCGCCGCGACCAGGCCGGCGATCAGCGCCTGGATCAGCAGGCTTCCCGATCCAGGGTCGATGTATGCGAAGACCAGGTGCATTCCGCCTCCCCGTGCGCGCCAGTGGGTCGCTGCCGCATGGTGCGCCACCGCACCTGCACCGTCAAACCGCCCGAAGGTCCTGGGTGCGGGTGGGAGTGGGCAGGACCACGTTCCGACTGGCGAAGTCATGGGCTTGTCTCGATCAAGGTCTCGTCCAGGCGTGATGGGCCAAAGAACGACAGGTTCGGCCGAGTAGGCAGATCAGTTCCCAGGTAGGTATTGAACAAGGTGGGCAGGACATTCACCAGCGTCATTCCGGGCGTCACCAGTCCGGCGTGCCCCGGAGCACGCACGGCCAGGTACGAGGCTGTCCGTTCGGCGACCCCGATCGGATCTGGATTCCACCAATCGAGATGTTCCTCCGGTCCATGGTCCGAGAAAACCACGACGACGGCGGACGGATCTGCGGATACCACATCGCGTATTAAATTTGCTATCAGATTGTCAACGCAGGCCGTTTGCTCAACAACAAGCCGAACCGTCGCGGGTGTGCCGGCGTGCTGATCGCGGCCGAGTGATCCCATCCAGCCTTCCTCGGGCGCCAGGCGCTCGCAGGACGAATCGAATACGAACGGCGGGTGTGGCGAGGGGAAATGCACGAACACCGCCCGCGGTCGCGGTGTCGACGCGTCAGAGCTCGCCCGTAGCGCTGCCGCCGCCGCGATCGTTCGGTCGTAAACCGCGTCACGCAAAGCCGCGTCAAGCGCCCCAGGCAGGAAAGTGCCAATCGCCGTCGACCGGAGCAAGTTGTACTCGAGTTCAGTGAGCTGTCCGGTGTCCTCGTAGACGTCCACGGATCGTTCGGGCACGTGGTCCCAGCCCGAAGGGACGGCGATGGTCCTGTACCCGAGACGTCGGAGTAGGTCCCAGGTCGGGTTCTGTTCCAGGACCGCGCGCAGCAACGTCTCGTCGACTGGCTCGTCAAGATTCTGGCCTAGGTCGGTGAGCTGGCTACCGGTGAAGAATGACGCGAGTGACAACTTCGTGAACACGTAATTGGCGCGGCTATCCATCGCGATCTGGAACCCAAGCTCGGTCAAGACGGAGTTGAAATTCGTCGAGTCATAGCCATAGAGCGCTCTGAGCACGTCGGAGCGGCCACGGCCGTCCGCGAGCACGAAGTAGAAGTCGGGCGGCGAGGCGACTGGCTGAATGGTCGAATGCCAGGCCGCATCTAGGTGCACCGCAGGATGCTCGCCGTCGCGCTGGACAAGTTGGGCAGCGGCGATGACGACAAGCGCGAGCGCGAACGTAGTCATTCCTTCGTGGAGCCGTCCCCATGGGAGCCGAAGCCTGCCCTGTCGAGCGAAACGGGACTCGACCGCCAACAGTGCGAGCGCTGCAGCGAATGGAAGAAAGGCGACGAGCGAGTGGATCGCGAGCAGCCCGGCCACGATGATCGCCGTCACCGCACCGGCTCGCCGTGTGTCACGAATTGCCAGCTGTACCACCACGGCGATGGCCACAGATAGCGCGCACCCTATGATCAGGGACCTAGTGAGATCTGCGGGGCCTACGCCCGCATCGGTGCCCAAACGCAGAACCCATGCAGCAACTAGCAGCGTCGGGTACCACGCCACCGTCGTCAACGCGCCGCGTCGGAGTCGAGTGCGGGCTGCAATCGTCATGGGGCGATGGGTGGGGGTAGATACGGAACGCACGTCAGGTCAGTCCCCGCTAGCCCCAGATACACGTCGTCTGGATGAATTGGCAATGTCATCCCCAGATATGCGTTGAACAGCATCGGCAGGACGACTACCAAGGTGACATGGTTCGCGTGCGGATCCGGCGCCTCCTCGAAGTCCAGATCGGTAAGGCTTGCCCGATGATCGGCTAAGTGAAGGTCCCCGGTGGAGATGAGACTCACGCCGCGAGGATCGCGTCGAGCAGATCGGCGACTCCGGCCAGGGCAGGCACGTTCGCGAGCCCGAGGTCGGTGAACGGGGTGCCGTCGAACCGTTCGCCGCGGGCTACTCCAACTACCACCGCCTCCACGGCGAACTCGACTGGCAGACACCCGGAAGCCCGGCCCTTCCTGGTAATGGTTCCGGCCCGGCAGCCGCCGCGGGTTCGCGTACGTCCTCGACTGGTTGCCCTCGGGCATCAGCATCCTCCTCGGAGGGCACGGTACGCAGTCTCAGCTTCACCGGGGAACTTTGCTAAGGCGCAGCCGTCATCCCGAGCCAGAATGTCGGGCCGCCCCTGGCCACCGCTCAGGATCACGTAGATGTCTGGCGGAGCAGGATGCCTTCGCGCCGGTAGACGAACCCGAACGGGTCACGCCAGGACGCCGGGTCAGGCTCGGACGTCCCGGGGATCACCCGGCGGGATCGGTGTCCGTCGGCGACGTTGTTGCGACCTCCGGCTGACCACGCAGCCGGCGCATGATCCGCGCGATCTGCTGGCGGAGCACGAACGGCGCCGCGACCAGGCCGGCGATCAGCGCCTGGATCAGCAGGCTTCCCGATCCAGGGTCGATGTATGCGAAGACCAGGTGCATTCCGCCTCCCCGTGCGCGCCAGTGGGTCGCTGCCGCATGGTGCGCCACCGCACCTGCACCGTCAAACCGCCCGAAGGTCCTGGGTGCGCAAGGCATCATCTAGGACCAGCACCCCGTCCCGAACCCGAACCCGGGCCCTCAAATGTTTGCCGCAGCGGCAGGACTCCCTTGAGCCGGCGCCGAAATCGACACGGGAAGCAACCTCGACAGTCGCGCCATCCATCTCCAGGACCGCGATGAGACGTGAAAATACCGCTCTGAGAAACACCTGATGGTCGATACGGAACCCCGAACCTTGTCGCGGAGGGGTATCCGTGCTCGGCGGATCGCCCTGAGGTGCCCGTCCCTGAGGCTTCGGTAGTAGTCGCGCGCCCGTGTCGCGGTCCAGGTCGAGCTCGTGGTGGGATCGAGCTCCACGGAATGGCGGCGACGCTGCTGGGCCCGGTTCTCATGCGGACGGTTCTGCCGCCGGCGATACATCGGTTCCGCAAGCTGGATGAAGGTGCCCTGAAGGGCCAGCTTCGCGAGGATCAGCGTGTCGGGGCCGGGGGTGTGCTCGGCGCCGCCCGTTGCCGCGACGGCCCTCCGGCGGATCACCCCGTAGATGGCGTTGCAGAGCGTCAAGGTCCAGATGAGGTAGAGGTACCGGTCGATCGCTCGCGGTTGGCTGACGTCCAGCTCGTCGTTCATGACCTTGATCTCGTGGTCGTCCTCGTCGATCAGCATCGTGTGCGCGTACGCGAGGACCGCGCCCGGGTCGGCCTCCAGGGCCTCGACACAGGACGACACGTACCGTGGATCCCACAGGTCGTGGTCGGCCGCCCACATGAAGTACTCGCCCGACGCCGACGCGAGCACGTGGTTGAAGTTCGCGATCGCGCCCAGGTTGCTCGCCTGGCGCTCGTACCGAACCCGTGGATCCCGATCCGCGTAGCCTCGGGCGATCGCCTCGGTCCCGTCGGTCGAGGCGTTGTCCGAGATCAGGATCTCGAGCGGCTCGTAGTCCTGGGCGAGCAGGCTGTCGAGGGCCGATCCGAGGAACCGCTCCCCGTTGTAGGTTGGGAGCCCGATGGTGACCAGGGGCTTGTCGGACATCGACGCCCCTCCAAGCGCGAGGAAGGCCCGGGTTCGCTCCGGCACCCCGGGCATACTATGCCCGACATGAAGGTGGTCATCCTCGCGGGCGGGCTTGGGACGCGGCTCGCCGAGGAGACGGAGACCCGCCCGAAGCCGATGGTCGAGGTGGGTGGGCACCCGCTCCTGTGGCACATCATGAAGCACTACGCCGCCCACGGCTACGACGAGTTCGTGGTGGCCCTGGGCTACAAGGGCGATCAGATCAAGCGCTACTTCGTGGACTACCTCAGCCTCAGCGGGGACCTGACGATCCGGCTCGCCGACGGGACCACGCAGCGCCATCGGGCGGAGCCCGATCCGTGGACCGTCCACCTCGTGGACACCGGGCTTGCAACTTCGACCGGGGGCCGACTCCGGCGGCTCGCCCACATGCTCGACGACACGACGTTCCTGCTGACCTATGGCGACGGCGTGTCCAACGTGAGCATCGATGATGTGATCGCCTTCCATCGGGCGCATGGCCGTCTGGCCACGATCACCGCCGTGCGGCCCCCGTCCAGGTTCGGCGAGCTGATCCTCGACGAACAGGATCGCGCCGAGTTCACGGAGAAGCCCCAGATGGCCCAGGGCTGGGTCAACGCGGGGTTCATGGTCCTCGAGCGCGGGGTGGTCGACTATGTCGCGGACGACGAGACGAGCCTCGAGGCGGATGTGCTCGAGCGCCTCTCGGCCGAAGGGCAGCTGGCCGCATATCGTCACGAGGGGTTCTGGCAGTGCATGGACACGCTGCGTGACGTGCGCTACCTGCGCTCCCTGTGGGACCAGCGCGCCGCACCCTGGGTGACGTGGGACCGGTGACCGCGGTCGACCCCCCGTGGACAGGACGTCGCGTCCTGGTCACCGGTGCCGCAGGCCTGCTCGGTGGCTGGATGTCGCGGGCGCTCGTCGATGCCGGCGCCGACGTGCTCGGGCTTGACATCGACTGGCCACGGGCAGGCGTCGCCTCGAACCCCGCGGGCATGGCGGCGATCGCGGGCGATGTCCGCGACGCGTCGCTGCTCTCGTCGGTCCTCGGCGACGCCGAGGTCGACACGGTGATCCACCTCGCGGCACAGGCGCTCGTGGGCACCGCCGTCACCGATCCGGTGGATACGTTCCGTCACAACATCGAGGGGACCTGGACCCTGCTCGAAGCGTGTCGGGGGGCACCGGGTGTCCGGCGAGTGGTGGTCGCCTCCTCGGACAAGGCGTATGGCGATGGCGGCGGACGGCCCTATCGCGAACACGACGCCCTGCGCGCCCTGCACCCCTACGACGCGTCCAAGGCCGCGGCCGACATCCTTGCCCGTACGTATGCCCACAGCTACGGCCTGCCCGTGGCGGTGAGCCGGTGCGGCAACCTGTTCGGCGGCGGCGACCTCCATTGGAGTCGGATCGTGCCCGGCACCATCCGATCGGTCCTCGCGGGCGAGCGGCCGATCATCCGATCCGACGGCCGCCCCGTCCGCGACTATCTGTACGCTCGCGACGCCGTCGACGGGCTCCTTCGCCTGGCCGACGCGGTCGGAGAGCGCCCGGATCTGTGCGGGGCAGCTTTCAACTTCGCGGGGGGCCACCGGCTGTCCGTGCTCGACCTCGTCACCCGGATCGTCGGGTTCATGGGATCGCAGCTCGAGCCGGACGTGCAGGGCACCGCAAGGCTGGAGATCCCGGAGCAGCGGGTCTCCGCCGCCCGCGCCCGTCGCGAGCTCCAGTGGCGGTCCCGGGTCCCGCTTGCCGATGCCCTGCGGGAGACCATCGGCTGGTACCGGGACCATCCCGATGCGCTCGCTCGATGAGCGCGTGCGGCAGCTGCGGAGCGACGGGTCTCGAGGAGGTCCTGTCGCTGGGCGAGCAGCCCCTGGCGAACGCCCTCCTGACCGATGCCCAGCTCGCGCTCCCGGAGCCGCGGTACCCACTCGGCCTGGCGTTCTGCCCCGGGTGCTGTCTCGCGCAGATCACCCGGACCGTTGAACCCTGGCTGCTGTTCAACCGCTACCCGTACGCCTCGTCCGTGTCGGACGCGTTCGTGGCCCACGCACGAACGCTCGTCGAACGCATGGTGGCCGACGGCGGGCTCGGCCCCGACAGCCTGGCGATCGAGCTGGCGAGCAACGACGGGTACCTGCTGCAGCACTACGTGCGACGCGGCGTCCCGGTGCTGGGCATCGACCCGGCCGAGAACCTGGCGGCTGCCGCGGCGGCGCGGGGTGTGCCGACCCTCACGCGCTTCTTCGACGCGTCGCTCGCGGACGAGCTCCGGGCGGATGGCACCGTGGCCGATGTCGTGCACGCGAACAACGTCATCGCCCACGTGCCGGACATCCACGGGTTCGTCGCGGGGATCGCCAGGATCCTGAAGCCCGGCGGCACGGCCGTGATCGAGACGCCCTATGTGCGGGACCTCGTCGACCGGCTCGAGTTCGACACGATCTACCACGAGCATGTCTTCTACTACTCGCTGACGGCCCTCGACCGGCTCCTCGGGCGGCACGATCTCTCGATCACGGATGTCGAGCGCCTCCCCATCCATGGTGGATCGCTGCGGATCTTCGCGACACCCGCCGGCCGGCGCGACCGAGCCCCTTCCGTCGATGCCATGCTCGACGAAGAGGCGGAGCTCGGCATGTGCGCTCCGGGGTACTTCCGGCACTTCGCCCAACGCGTGGACGACCTCCGCGCCCGGATCCTCGCGCTCCTCGACGCGCAGCGGGCCGCGGGCCGCGTCATCGCCGCCTACGGGGCCGCTGCGAAGGGAACGGTGCTGCTCAATTCGATGGGCATCGGATCGGACATCATCGAGTTCGTCGCAGATCGCAGTCCCTGGAAGCATGGGATGTACATGCCGGGCGTGCACATCCCGATCGTCCCGGCCGACCGTCTCGCGACCACGTTCCCGGACGTGTGCCTCCTCCTCGCCTGGAACTTCCAGGACGAGATCCTCCGGCAGCAGGCGGACTATCGACACCGAGGGGGGCGGTTCCTCGTGCCCATTCCCAGCCCTCGACTCATCTGATCCTGCGGTGCGGTTCTCGAAGCTCCCGCTGGCCGGCGCCTACCGCATCGACATCGATCCGGCCGAGGACCAACGCGGGTTCTTCGCCCGGATCTGGAGCGCCAGGGAGCTCGCGGACCACGGTCTCAACCCCGGGCTCGCGGAGAGCAGCCTGTCGTTCAACCCCAGGAAGGGAACGCTGCGCGGGCTCCACTACCAGGATCCGCCGCACGTGGAGGCCAAGCTGGTCACGTGCCTTCGCGGCGAGCTCTGGGATGTCATGGTCGATCTACGGCCCGAGTCAACGACCTACCGGCAGTGGCACGCGGTTCGACTGTCCGCGCGCGACCTGGCGTCCGTGTACGTGCCGGAGCAGTTTGCCCACGGGTTCCAGACGCTCGAGGCCGATACGCTGGTCCTGTACCAGATCGCCGGCGCGTACCACCCGGAGGCGGCACGTGGCATCCGATGGGACGACCCCGCGCTCCGGATCGACTGGCCGCCGGAGACGGAGCGGATCATCTCGGACCGCGACCAGGCGTATCCGCTGCTCGATCCAGCGAGGTGACCATGCTCGACATCTCGGAAGAGGCACGCATCTCACCGCTCGCGGACATCGAAGATTCCGTTCGCGGATCGAAGATCACGATCGCCGGCGGCGTGGTGATCGACGCCTTCGTCAAGCTCAAGCCGACCGGCGGCTCCGGCGATGTCTCCATCGCGGAAGGGACCTACATCAACTCGGGCACCGTGCTGTACACCGGCAACGGGATCAGCATCGGTCGTGGAGTCCTGATCGCGGCGAACTGCACGCTCGCACCGGTCAACCATGCCTATCGTGATCGGGCGCGAACGATCATCGAGCAGCGCTTCCTGCCGAGCAAGGGTGGGATCGTCATCGAGGATGACGTCTGGATCGGCGCCGGCACCGTGATCCTGGATGGTGCGGTCGTTCGGCAGGGTTGTGTGATCGGAGCGCTTTCGCTGGTGACAGGCGAGCTGGATGCGTACGGGATCTATGCGGGCAATCCGCTGCGCCAGCTGGGGTTCCGCGAGTGACGGCGTACACCGTGCTGGGGGCAGGCGGCTTCATCGGCAGCCACCTCGCTCGAGAGCTTCGAGCGCGCGGCGAGGAGGTGACCACCCCGGCGCGGGGCGAACGCCTCGAGGGGCGCGATCTCGGCTCGGTCTTCTACTGCGTTGGCCTCACGTCCGACTTCCGGGCGCGCCCGTTCGACACCGTCGAGGCGCACGTCGTTCTGCTCTCGCACGTCCTCGAGCACTGCGACTTCACGAGCCTCGTGTACCTGTCCTCCACCCGCGTCTATCGGCGCCTGGCGGGCCCCGCGACGGAGGACGTGCCGCTGCCGATGGTCGCCGGGGACCCCGACGACCTCTACGCGATCTCCAAGCTCCTCGGGGAGTCGATCGGCTTCTCCAGCTCGCGCCCGTTCAAGGTGGCGCGCCTGTCCAACGTCTACGGCCCCGATCGCGGATCCCGGAACTTCCTGGGATCGCTGATCGAAGACGCCCTCGCGACGGGTCGCATCGTGCTCGAGAGCGCGCTTGATTCCGGCCGGGACTACATCGCCGTCGACGAGGCAGCCGGGATCCTGATCCGGATCGCCGAGGACGGGGCGCGCAGCACCTACAACGTGGCCAGCGGCCGGCTCGTCACCTCGGGCGATATCGTTGCCGGTCTCCAGCGCCTGACCGGGTGCGCGGTCCAGGTGGCGGCCGGGGCGCCCACGCCCCAATCGCCGGCAATCGACGTGACACCGATCGAGCGCGAGTTCGGCTTCATTCCGCGGGGCGTCCTGGCGGACCTTCCGTCCGTCGTCGATGCGTACCGCCGATCGGCAGGGGTGGCATCGTGACCCATCGCACGCTCGAGATCGACCTCGACGCCGGGGTCGTGCGGATCCGCGACGGGGACGGCGAGCCGCAGGCGCATGCCCTGGGGTCCGCCGAGGGCTTCGCCGCCGTATCGGAGGCGTGGCTTCGTGCCGGCTGGGATGCCAAGCACGTGTACTCATTCACCTGGATGGGTCGCCCGGTCATCCAGCTGCCGGAGGACCTTGTCCGGCTCCAGGAGCTGATCTACCGCCTGCAGCCGGATGTGATCCTGGAGACCGGGGTCGCCCACGGGGGCTCGCTGATCTTCTACGCCAGCCTGTGCAAGGCCATGGACCGCGGACGGGTGGTCGGGGTCGACATCGAGATCCGTCCCCCCAACCGCGCCGCGATCGAGGCGCACCCGCTCGCCTCGCTCATCACGCTGGTGGAAGGAGACTCCGTCAGCCCCGAGATCGTCGCCGAGGCGGGACGAGGGATCGCGCCCACGGAGACGGTCCTGGTGCTGCTCGACTCGCTGCACACGAAGGGCCACGTGCTCGCGGAGCTCGAGCTGTACGGACCGCTCGTCTCCGTCGGGTCCTACATCGTGGCCATGGACGGGATCATGGGCGAGCTCGTCGGCGCGCCGCGATCGAACCCCGATTGGGCCTGGAACAACCCCCGCGCGGCCGCCCGGGAGTTCGTCGGCCGGCACCCGGAGTTCGTGATCGAGGAGCCGCCGTTCGCGTTCAACGAAGGCTCGGTTGACGCGAGGGTCACGTACTGGCCCGATGCGTTCCTTCGGCGCGTCTCCTAGCGATCGCCCTCACGTCAGATCGCGCCTCACTTCAGGTTGTAGGCCCAATAGACGCCGCCGAGCCCGACCAGCACGCCCCAGCCGATCAGCAGCCAGCCCCACCAGCGGACCGGGCCACGGTGGACGATGCCCAGCGCGACCAGCGCCCAGACGAACGGGATCGAGTCGAGGAAGTAGCGGAAGCCGTACTGGAGCCAGCCGCCGCCGTAGTAGAGCAGGGTCGGGATCAGCACCAGCACCGCGGCCACCACCAGCCACCACGTCCGGCGGTCCCGCCACGGCGCGCGGAGGGCCAGCAGCAGCGCCGGGCTGGTGATGAACACGGACATGCCGAGACCGTCGGGGCGGAAGTACGGGAACGCGTCGATGGTCGCCGGCACCTTCCACAGCAGGTAGTCGAGGTTCATCCCGACGTGGGAGAGGGAGAACAGCCCCTGCTCGCGGATGGCCTCGAGCCAGGGCGGCAGGGTCGCGAGGGCATACCCGGACTGGAGCGGGTCGCCGAAGCGGATGTCGTTGTACCAGAGGAAGAACAGCACCGACGGCGCGACGCCCAGACCCAGCAGCACCCATTCGCGCCATGGCAGCCCTTCGATCCAGCGGCCGAGGTCCCCCGCGCTCGCGGGCAGCAGGTCCCGGTCGTCGAGGAGCCACAGGGCGACCGCGGGCGCCGCAAAGGCCACCGGCGCACGGGTGAGGAACGCCAGGCCCACCAGCAGCCCCATCAGGACGGGGCGGCGCTGCCCGAACAGCTCGGCCAGCAGGAACAGGGTCAGGATCATCGCGACCAGGTGCCCCGTATGCCACACCCCACCGCGCGTGGTCACCCACCAGACCTGGGTGGAGAAGCCGAGCAGGACGACGAGCGCCAGCCGGTCCCGCAGCCGCGTGACGCCGATCCGGCCGGCCACCCACCACGACGCCAGGACCACGAAGGCCGCCAGCCCGGCGTCGATCCCGGTCTCCCACTGGTCCGCGGTCACCGGGCCGATGAGCGCCACCAAGGGCATGAACAGGATCGCCGGCAGCGGCGCGAACGGGACGTAGGCGTGGCCACCGTAGTGGATGATGTCGTTGGGCCCCAGGATCACGTCGATCCATGGGTGGCCGTGGAGGAATGAGTCGGCGAGGTAGAACAAGTCCCCGCGGCCGGCGTCGTACATCCGGTTGGACAGCCAGTACACGAGGAACGCGGCGACGGCAACGCCGATTCCGGCAAAGATCGACGCGCGGCGGCCGGACGGCCAGCCCGAGACCTGCATCCTCGAACGGTACCGTCGCGAGGTCAGGTCCGCCGCGACCCAGCCTCCGGCGCCCGCCGCCACCACGAAGGTTGGAACCGCCGGACGACCGCGGCCAGGAACGCGACGAACCCGGCCACGGGCAGTGCCAGCCAGCCAACCGCGCCGAGCCAGCCGATCGCCAGCCCGCGACCTGGATATCGCGCCGCGAACCTGGCCAGCGCGCCGGCTGGCAGCACCGGTGCGTAGAGCCCGACGTACGTGCCCATGAACGTGCCCGCGATGGCCGCGACCATCAGCCCCGCCTCGTCGCGCCTGGCCCACCAGGCGGCGACCACGAGCGCGAGGATCGACACCAGCAGTCCGGCATCGGGTAGCACGGTGGTGATGCCGATGTTGCCCTCGAACTTCGGCTCGATCCCGACGGCCAGTGCACCAAAGAACGCCGGGTAGGCGCCCGTGGCGAGCGCGGCCGGAACGGTGACAGCGAGACCCGCGAGGACGATCCCGAGCAGTGACCGGCGGCGGTGGACGAGGAGCCACAGCAGCACGGGCAGGAACATCGGCTTTGGAACGAGCGCGAGACCGATGCCGAGAGGGGCGCCGCGCCAGGCATCGTCGCGCCCGATCGCGAGCATCAGCGCCCCCGTGAGCAGGATGGTCTCGTTCCCGAGCGCGAGGTCCGCCCACACGGGCGGCCAGGCCAGGATCGCGACGATCGCCAGCGGGTGGCGGGGGGCCAGCGCCAGGACCGTCGCCATGCTGGCCACGAGGAGGACGTAGAGCGACCACGCGGGCAGCAGCGAGGCGACGACGGCGAGCGCGGGTGTATAGAAGTAGCCACGGACGGCATACGGATCCCCGCCGGCTGCCCAGGTGGCCCCTGCCTCGAGCACCCGCCGGCCATCGAGCAGGTCCCGGGTCCATGGATGCAGGAGGGCAGCGGATCCCACACCGAGCCCGATCGTCACGCCGGCGACGAGCTGCCAGCTGGCGAGGAACCGTAGCGCGCGCGGCGGCTGACGGCCTGCACTCACGGGACGGCCGGCTCGGTGGTGGATGGCCGGCGGCGGAGCAGCGGCACGACGGCCGCCAGCGTGCTGAGCGCCGTCATCCACAGCGTGGGCAGCGCGATGGTGACCCCGATCACGAGCAGCACGCCGTCCCAGGGCTGCCGCGCCCGCGCTCCGATCGCGGCCACCGCCAGCCCGGATAGCGCCCGGACCCAGAAGGGCAAGGGGATGAACGACGAGACGTCACCCGGCCCGCGACCGGTCGCGATCCCGATCCAGTCCGCCCAGGCGCCCGGCGACAGTGCCACCGACACCACGAGGATTACGAAGCCCACGACCGCAGCCATGAACGTGGCACGCCAGCGGCCATTGATCGCCAGCCACACGAGACCCAGCCCCGGCGAGAGCTTGATCCCTGCCCCCACCGAGAACATGGACCCTGAGCGCCGGATCCCGAGCACCAGCAGGACCGCAAGCACGAGGTGGACGTTGCGGAACCAGAATTCGACGGCCACCGGCGGGAAGGCCACCATTGCGAGTGCCACCAGGACCTGCCGATCCGCCAGCCACAGCAGGCAGCCGAGGAGCAGGAGCGTCCAGGCGGCCGTGAACCACAGGGATGGCAGGACGAGCGCCACGGGCGCCAGCACCTGGGCGACGATCGGCGGGTACCAGTAGGCGTACGGGGTGACCGGCGTCGCCGAGGGGTCGTAGAGCGGGGCGCCGTCGAGCAGCCGGTGCGCGGCCAGCCAGTAGGCGTGCTCGTCGGACGGCGTCGCCCACCGCGTGACCGCCACCACCAGCAGCAGGATGCCGCCGATCGTGGCCAGCGCCACCAGGCCGGGCGGCGGCAGGGTCAGGCGGCCGGTGCTCACGGGCTGCGCGAACAGCCGGCGACTCGTTGCGGTGATCGGGCGGAGAACGGTCACGCCTGGATCCCGGCGGCTGACCCAGCGACGAGCGAGGTGGGCTCGCGAGCACCCCCCGCGACGGCGATCAGGCCGATCATCGTCCCCCAGAACGCGACCGCGTAGATCACGTCCGGGATCGCGCCGACGAACACGACCGATGTCACCAGCGGGATCAGCACTCCCCACCAGTGCCCTCGTTCGATGAGCCAGGCCGCAGGCAGCAGCAGGAGCATTGCGTAGTGATCCCAAAGGATCGGGGACAGCAGCTGGCTCGCAACGACGGTGACCAGGTAGGCGGGGACAGCCGGGGAACGCAGCGAGGCGACCACGAACGCCCCAGCGGCAAGCGCCATGGCCAGCCATTGCAGCACGGAGGCCACATCCAGGGCGACACCCGCCCGGTACGCCAACGCGCCGATCGTGAGGTTATGCGGGGTGGTGATGGGGTCGGCCAGCCTCCGCGCGAGTTCCAGGAAGTCCGTCCAGGCTTGCAGACCGGCAACGGCCGCACCCAGCACGGTGAGCCCGGCGATGACGAGCAGGCCGGCCGCGACAGACGTCCAGCGACGCGTCAGCAGCGCCCATCCCAACACCAGTCCGGGCTGGATCTTGATCGCCGCGCCAAGCGCCGACGTGAGGCCCACCGCGGAAGGCCGCGCGAGCCAACGCCACCCGAGGGCGAACAGCAGCATGAGGATCGGGCCCACCTGCCCCAGCTTCAGCGCGTAGAGCACGGGCCATGACCAGGCTGCCAGCAGCAACGTCAGCCAACGGGTGCGCGCGGACACGGGCATCGCCGCGATGCCGCCAAGGACCGCCGCGACGAGCGCCGCGATCCAGAGTGACGTCGCCGGCCCCTCGGCGAGCAGACCAAGGGGAAGCAAGAGCGGAACGAAGGTCGGCGGATAGTAGAAGAGCCCGAAGCCGCCAGCCGTGGCGAACGACATGTCGTAGGCGGGCTCGCCGCTGAGGACCCGCGATGCCGCTGCGTGGTAGGCGAGGAAGTCGTAGCCCAGCGTGTCACCGGCCACAGCCACGGTGGCGGCCACCGTGATCGCAAAGCTGACCGCGGCGAACGCGGGCAGGAGCCCGACCAGCGCTGCCCAGAGCCTCATCGATCGTGCCCGATCAGGTCGGGCGCTGCTCGGTCGCGCCCGCTGGTGCCCGGGCCACCGTCCGGTGAAGCAGCGGGATCCGGAACAGGTCCCAGGCCACCCGGATCGCCAGGCGGAACCCCGGGTGCATCCGCGAGCCCAGGCGGTCGGCCCAGCGGATGGGTAGCACGACCCACCGGTAGCCGCGCCGTCGAACGAGGAAGATGACCTCCACGTCGAACACGATGCTCGTGATCCGCTGGCGCTCGAACACGTCGCGCGCCACGTGGCGCCGGAAGCCCTTGAACCCGCACTGCGTGTCCTGGACCGGCCCCACCACCCACGCCGAGGCCAGGGCGTGGAACGTGCGCCCGAGCATCCGGCGCCACGCCGGCTGAGACTTGCGCATGTCGCTGCCGTCGGGCTGGATCCGGCTGCCGTAGGCGGCATCGGCGGTGGCCAGGGCCTGGACCAGCGGCACCAGCTCGTCGGGCGGCGTGGCCATGTCCGCGTCCGCGAACACGATCAGGTCGCCTTTCGCCGCCAGCATGCCGGCCCGGACAGCGGCCCCCTTGCCGCCGTGGGGGACCCGCAGCAGGGCGAGCTCGCCGGCCGCGTGCTCGGGACGGGCCTCCACCAGCGCGGCCGTCCCGTCGGTGCTGCCGTCGTCGACGACCAGCACGTCCACCTCGGGCGGCAGCAGGTGGGCACCAGGCCGGCCATCGCGCGCGTGGTCGCCGCGCCGGTTGAGGTAGCCGAACAGCTCGTCGAGGGCAGGCTGGAGCCGCGCCTCCTCGTTGAAGGCAGGCAGGACGATGGTCAGGCTGCGGTCCGGCACGAGGGGCAGTCTAGTGCCCGGTGGTGCGCTCCGTAACCGGACTGCTGGACCATCGGGCGGTCGGCATCCCGCCTATGGCAGTTTCAATCCGGCCGCTGGAAGGGCGTGATCGTCGCCGGATTGCCCGTGACGGCATTGATGGACTCCGGCACCGGCTCGAACGGCGTCCGCAGCACGCGACTGGCGATCAATGGCAGCAGGTTGACCAGCGTCGACCGGTCGTCGATCGCGCCGATGCCACGCACCGCGAGAAAGTTCGCCGAGCGAAGCTCCAGATCCGAATGACCATCGAGCTCGTCTGACGCCCTGAACCGTGCGCCGGATCCGTGGTCGGAAAACAGGATCACGATGCTGGGCCGGCCGCTGCCGGCTATCGCGCCGGTGATGTCCAACAATCGGCGATCAAGGTACGCAACCTGGGTGTTGAGCTTGGCGGCGTATTGGTCCGGTCCGAGCGCAAGGTACTGCTCACGATCGTCGAAGACGTTGTAGTTGCCAGTCTCGGGTGTGACCCTGCCATCGCCGGTGAGGACGAGCGGCGAGTGCGGGCTGGCAATGTGCACGAACACAAACCGAGCTGGCCCGCCCTCTGTCACCAGCGCTGCGACGCGGTCGAGGCTCGCGATCGTTCGCTCACCCGCCTCCCGGGCGAGCAGCCCAGGGTCGATCGCACGAACCAGAGGCTGGACCGTCATTTCCATCAAGGTCCGTTCGAAGTCGTTGATCTGCCCGGTATCGATGAAGCGGTCGACGTTCCTGAGGGCGACCAACTCGAATCCGGATGACACACCGATCGTCTGGTACCCGGCTTGCTCGAATGGCACCAGTGCGTCAGCTCGGTTGATCGCAACCCGATCCACGACCTGATCGGTGGGCGAGCTGACGACGTCCTCGACGTGGCGACCGTTGAACATGCTCATCAGCGTGAGATGTGTCTCGAGGTAATTCGACCGACTGTGCGCGGCCACTGAGAATCCGGTGGCAGTGAGATCGTCGATGAAGGCGGAGTCATCGATGCCGAACTCGGACTGCAGCTTGTCTGGCCGCGGATAGCCATCCAGGAGAAACAGGTAGATGTCGGGCGTCTGCGGAGTCACGTCGGCAACGTGCTGCTGCGCAGGTCGCAGCGGGCCTTCCGTCCACAGCTCTCCGGCGTCCTGCGCAAGCCGCCCATCCTGCAACGAGCGGATGCCGATCGCAAGAAGCAGCACCCCCGTGGTGATCGACAGGATCCGGGACAGGGCCGCCCACCGGACGCGGGGTGCCTTTCCGCGATCTGCAACGGCAATCCCGACGATCAGGACGAGGGTGCCGAGTAGCACAGCGATGAGCGCGAGCTGGCTCAGGGCCAAGGGTGACAGCAGGAGCAGGGTGGCCACAAGACCCGCCAGATCCCGGTCGCGCAGAAGGACCATGCAAATGGTGGATACCACGACCGATGCCACGGCCACGAGAGCCAACACCCTCAGGGCCGCGTACGGGCTGACACCGGTCGAGTCCAGCATCAGCAGGATGAATGCGATGGTGAGGATCACCGGATACGCGTGTGGCCGTTGGTGCATCCCCGCCTACCCGACGGGATTCGACTGCTTGGCCAGGACCGCTGGCGCTCGGCCCGCCGATAGATATGCTCCGCCCAGGAGAACCCCGACCGCACCCCAAAGGAGCGGCGCCGACGCGATCGCCATGCCCCCGAGCACGACGACGATCGCGAGCATCGGCCGGGTGAAGGGACGGGTCATCGCGAGGGCCGCAGCCAGCGGGATCAAAGCGACCGGGTAGTGGTACCAGGTGACAGGCAGCGTGACGAGCGACAGGGCGACCGCGATCGCGAGGCTCGCGAGCGGGTCGCGGATACGCCACGCGGCGGCCCCCGTCCCCAGGACCGCCGCCAGGCTCACGACGAGCTGCGCCAGCCGAAGCCCGGCCGCGTCGAGCCCCGTCGCCTGACCCAGCAGCGACACGGGCCCCAGGTTACGGGGATCGACGAGGTCGGCGCCGGCCCCGACCCTCGCCACGGCGACGTAGTCCTGCCACGGCCCGAGGCCGCCGACGACGAGGCTGGCTGCCACGATGGCGGTGCCGGTCAGCGCGGCGATCGCGAGCGCGCGGGCGTACGGACCACCGCGCTCGAGCCAGGCGCGCACGGCCAGCCAGGCGAGGAGCGAGGCCGGGTGGAGCTTCGCGACGCTGATGATGCCGAGAGCGATCCCGGCACCGATCACGGCAGCACGGGACCGGTTGGGCAGCACGGCCAGCACGAGCGCGCCATAGGCGAGCGGGTACCAGGCGTCGAGATTGCCGAACAGGATCGCCACGGCGAACGGCAGGACAAGCGGCAGGGCGGCGGCCGTCCGGATGGCCGCGGTCCGCGGCGGATGGCCGGCAGCCCGGGCGATGAAGGCCACCACCAGCGCCGCGCCGGCCGTGGCGCCCGCGCCCCACAGGACGAGGACGACGCCGTCGGGGAGCCACGCGAGCAGCGTCATCGCCTGGGCCACGGGCGGCGGGTAGGAGTAGAACAGCCCGGTCGCCTCCGGCGACGCCCCGGCGAGCATCGCGGGGTCGTAGGGGCTCATGCCCGCGAGGACTCGCCTGGCCGCCTCCAGCAGGAGCGCGAGGTCGAACCCCGCCCTTGGTGGCTGCTGCTGCCACAGCGCCCAGCCCAGCCAGGCCACGCCCAGCCAGGCGATCACGCCCGCGACGAGCCATGCTGCCAGCCCGTTCGCAGCACGTCTCACGATACGGTCTGGGTTGTCCCGTCGCGCGGGACTTGCGGCGATTCCCGCAGGACGGCCAGCAGCGACATCAGCTGGTACACGAGCAACCGCGGGTAGGCCAGCACCGCCAGCGCGACGGCCGCCGGCCAGCCGTACCGTGAGCGTGCTGTTGCGACGGCGAGCGTCACCAGCACCGCCACTGTTGCCGCCCACAACAGGGGGTGGATCGCAAACGGAGAGATGCTGCGAACGTCGAGGGCAGGGCTGAGCCAGGTTAGCTGCAGGTAGGCGAGCGACGCCTGAGGCTCGAGGAGGAGCTGAACGAGTGCGAGGGCCGCGATCCAGGCCACGCAGCGCGTGAGGGCACGGACATCCCGTCGTGCGATCCAGTAGATCGCGGCAACCCACGGGATGAGCTTCAAGTGTCCGGCGATGGCGATCGCCGCCGGCGTGCCGATGGTCAGCAGGAGGGTGATCATCGGTTCCGCCTGCCCGATGCTGACCGCCCACAGCGTGGGCAGGGCCAGCCATCCGATGGCGAGCACGACCGGCTCGCGCACGCCGAGTCGCCGGATGGTCAGCCCCAATGACGCGATCATGAGTGCCTCCCAAATCGTGGCGACGACCGGGAATGGGAGCAACGCCAGGGGCCGAAACACGATAGCCAGGAGCGGCGGGTACAGGTACAGCCCGATGCTGTTGACGGCGTCCGTCGCGTAGAGCGGCATGCCGGCATTCAGGCGGGCCCCTGCGTCGTAGTACACGCGGGCGTCAGCGAGTGGGTCGGTCGTTGCGTGCAGCACGAGCGCCTGTAGCCCCAGTACCAGACCCAGAACAGCGGCGACTCGACCCATCAATCTGATCGACCGTCGGCCCATTGGCGACAAGGTCGGGAGCGCCCAGCGGCGTGACAGATCGTGCACGGCTCGCACGATACGCGCTCGGCGGCGGCCGGAGCGACCCATCGGGTGATCGTCGGATTAGCCGATTCGTACCCCTCCGTGAGGGCGAACCCCGGTGCTAGGCTGCACCAGCCGTGCGGATCCCGGTCGTCCTCTACCTGTTCGCCCTCGTGGCCCGCCTGGTCGTCGCCGTCTTGTACCCCGACCCGGCCTATCCGGATTCCTTCTACTACGTCGACGTCGCCCGCCAGCTGGCGTCGGGCCACGGCCTCAACGTCGACGTCGTGTGGATCTTTGCCGAGGTGGGCGGCACGATCCCGGCCGCCCCGGTCCTGCCGATCCCGGCGTTCGCGCACTGGATGCCGCTGGCGTCGCTCGTCCAGGTGCCGTTCATCTGGCTGCTGGGGCCGACCGCGATGGCGTCCGCGCTGCCGTTCGCGTTCGCGGGGGCGTTCGCGGCCCCGCTGGCGTGGGCGATCGGGCGCGATGCGGGCGCACCGGTCTGGGTGTCGGCGGGGGCGGGCATCCTGGCCGCGTTCCCGGCGCTCTCGTACGTGTTCATGGCGCAGCCGGACAACTTCTCGCTCTACCAGCCCCTGGTCGCGGGCTCGCTGTGGCTGGCCGGCCGCGCGCTCGCCGGGCGCCCGCGGCCCGGCCGCTCGTTCGCCCTCGCGGGCCTGCTCGCGGGCGTGGCCACGCTGTCGCGCAATGACGGGCTGCTGGTGCTGGCCGTCCTGGGGCTGGCGTTCCTGTGGGACCGGTTCCACCAGCGCCGGATCCCGGTGGCCTCGGCCATCGGCTCGGTCGCCCTGTTCCTGGTCGTGATGGCGCCCTGGTGGCTCCGCCAGCTGCTCACGTTCGGGTCGCTGTCCCCGTCCACCGCGTCCGGCAAGGTCCTGTTCATCCGCGACATCGGCGAGTGGAACAGCATCACGACCCCCGCCTCGCTCGACCACCTGCTGGGGATGGGGATCGGGCCGCTGCTGGCCACCCGCGTGGGCGGACTCGTCTCGGCGGCGTTCATCTTCAGCGTCCTCGTGTGCGCCCTCGTCCTCGTCCCGTTCCTGCTGATCGGCGCCTGGAGCCGCCGGCGGCACGCGATGTTCGGCCCGTACCTGGGCTACGCGCTGCTGCTGTTCGCGTTCAGCGCGCTGGTGTCCGCCGTCCACGTCCCGGGCGGCACGTTCATCCACTCCGCGGTGGCGCTGGCGCCGCACGGCTACGTGCTCGCGCTCGAGGGCGTCGTGCTGGCCGCCGCGTGGGCGGCCGAGCGGCGCCCGAGCTGGGAGGCGACCCAGGCGGCGCGGGTGTTCATCACGGGTAGCGTCGCGTTCTGCCTGGTGGCGGCCTTGCTCGGGGCGGTGGCGGTCCACGGCGGCTGGGACACGAACGCCGGCCGGATGCGCTCGGTGGGCGTGGCGCTGGACCTGGCGGGTGCGCCGGCCACGGACCGCGTGATGTCGACCGACGCGGCGGGCTACCGCTACTGGACCGGCCACCCCGGCGTGGTGCTGGTCAACGACCCGCTGGTGACCGTCCAGGCGGTCGGCGACGCGTACGACGTCCGGTGGCTGATCCTCGAGCCCGGCGACACCGTCCCCGCGGTGGCGGCGCTGCTGTCCGGCGGCCCGCGGCCGCCGTGGCTCGGGGCCCCGATCCTCGAGCGCGACGACGTGGTGGTGTTCCCGATGTGCCACGCGCCCGACGACGATCGCTGCGCCAGCTCGTGAGCGTGCCGCCGTCGAGCGTCCGCCCATGAGCCGGCGCGAGGCCTGGCTGACCGCGGCCGTGATCTTCATGGCCGCGCTCGCGGTGCGGGCGGCCGCGGCGTCGCTGATCGCGTTCCCCAAGCCCGAGGACACCGCCTACTACGTGGGCGTCGCCCGCAACCTCGTCGAGGGCCGGGGTCTCGTGTCCGACGCCCTGTGGAGCTTCGGCACGCCGCCGCTCACGTTCCCCCGCCCGGCGTTCGAGGTCTGGCTCCCGCTGCCCTCGCTGCTGGCCGCGATCCCGATGGCCCTGCTCGGCGGCCCGGCCCCCATCCCGACCGAGACCGCGATGCGCGCGGGCCAGGTCGTCTCGGTGCTGCTGGGGGCGATCGTCGCCGTGCTCGCCTGGCGGCTCGCCGCGGACGTCGCCGCCGAGCGGGGGCTGCCGGCCGGGCGGGCGCGGACGCTGGCGGTCGGGACCGGTCTGGCCGCGGCCGTCTACCTGCCGCTCGTGCTCCACTCCGCCCTGCCCGATTCCACGATGCTGTTCGGGGCGCTGGCCCTCGGCGCGTGCCTGCTGATGACCCGCGTGCTCCGCGACCCGCGGGACGCCCGGCCGGCGGATGCGCGGCTGGTCGCGATCGGGCTGCTGCTGGGCGCCGCGGCGCTCACCCGCAACGAGGCGGTCTGGCTGGCGCTCGCCTGGGCCTGGCTGGCCTGGCGCCGGCCGGAGCTGCCGCGGGCCGCCCGCGCGCGCCTGATCGGCGTGGTGGCGGTCGTGAGCCTCGTGGTCTTCGCCCCGTGGGCCGCGCGCGACTGGCTCGCGTTCGGCAACCCGCTCCCGGGACAGGCCCTGTCCAACGCGCTGTCGGTGTCGGGCTTCGACATCTTCGCCTGGCACGACCCGCCCACCCTGTCGCGCTACCTCGCGGTGGGGGCCGGCGGCCTGGTCCAGATGCGGATCGACGGCCTCGCCCACAACCTGCTGAGCGTGCTGCTGCTGCTCGGCATGCCGGTATCGGCGATCGGGCTCCTCGCCCTGCCCTGGCAGGGACGCGATGCCGCCCTGCGACCGGTGATCATCCTTTCCGCGGTCACCTTCCTCGTCACCAGCCTCGTGTTCCCGGTGGCGACCACCTGGGGGACGTTCCTCCACGCGGCGGTCCCGGTCCACGTGCTGCTCGTGGTCGCCGCGCTGGGCGGGCTCGACGCATTGATCGCGGCGGTGGGCCGGCGCCTGGGCTGGACCCGGCCGGTGGCCTGGCTCGGGCCCCTGCTCGGCGTGTCCGCGTCGGCGCTGTTCACCGCGGCGCTGCTGCCCGGGTTCGGGACGGGCGCGACGAGCACCGAGCGGACCTACGCGGTGCTGGCGCGGGAGATGGCCGAGATCGGCGCGCCCGCTCGACGGGTCCGCGCCGGTGATCCACGACTTCCCCATCTGGCTCGCGGAATCGGCGCGGATCTCGACGCTGGGGCTGCCCGACGAGACGCCGGCCGACGTGCTGGACCTGGCAACGAGGTTCGGGGCGCGCTGGCTGATCGTGGCAAACCCCGATCACGGCGCCTGGCCGGCGATCCTCGACGGCCCGGATCCGGACACCACCTGCTTCGAGGAGGTGCCGCTGCCGATCCCGCCGGACCCGGCCGATGCGGCCGCGATCGAGGGCGTCCGCGTGTTCCGGATCGCGTGCGCCGGGGTGGCCGTCGCACCAAGTTCCAGCCCCGTACCCACCGATCCGCGGATAGGTCGAGCATCCGGGTTCACGAACCCATGAGCGCGGCCGATACACTCACCGTGATGGAATTGCGCAACGAGCCTGCCGGGGGCCGGTACGACGAGCTGCTCGCGGAGTCGACGGAGGCGCTGGCCTACGCCGCCAACACGCTGCGCGGCGTCCGCGACCGGTTCCGCCAGGCGTACCTGGACGAGGTCGCGCACTGGGAGGTGCTGCGCGACGACCTGGACGTCCTCGAGCGCGCCAACGACGTGCCGCTGGTGGTCGGCGCGGCGGCCGGCTCCCAGGGCGAGGCCGGGGCGTCCGGCGGCGACGATCTCGAGCTGCTGGCCGTCGAGGCGGCCGAGGCCGGGGCGGCCGACGGACGGCTGCGGGCGGCCAGGTCCGGCGTCGCGCGCACGCGCGGGGCGATGGGCCATCACGAGTCGGAGCTGGCCCGGCTCGAGCTCGCGATCCGCAACCTCGAAGCGACCTGGCTGTTCCTCGAGCGGGGCGACGCGTCGCTGGTCACCGACATCGACCTGCCGCAGGGCACGACCGAGCTCCAGATGCGGATCGTCGAGGCCCAGGAGGCCGAGCGGGTCCGCCTCGCCCAGGAGGTCCACGACGGCCCGGCGCAGGCGCTGTCCAACGCGATCTTCCAGGTCGAGTACATCGACCGGGTGTTCGACACCAACGCGCCGCTCGCCCGGACCGAGCTGCGCCTGCTGCGCGAGCTGCTGCGCCGCGAGCTGGGCGACGTCCGGAGCTTCATCGGCCAGCTGCGCCCGCCGGTGCTCGTGGAGCTCGGCCTGGACGGCTCGATCGTGGACACGGTGACCACCCAGGCGGCACTGTCCGGGTTGCACATCACGACCGAGCTCCGGGGGTCCACGCACGGGCTTGCGGAGGCGGCCCAGACGGTCGCCCTGCGGGTGGTGCAGGAGGCCCTGCAGAATGTCCGCAAGCACGCGGCAGCCACGAACGTGGTCGTCGCGTCGGCCGTGGACGATGGACAATGGGTGCTGGAGATCCGCGACGATGGTCGTGGCTTCGACGCCGGGGCGGTCGCCGCGCGTGGGCGCCGCAACTTCGGGCTCCAGTTCATGCGCGAGCGAGCCGAGCTGATCGGCGCGCTGTTCGAGGTGCGATCACGGCCGCAGGCGGGCACGGTGGTCCGGCTGGCGATCCCGCTGACGCGAAAGGAGAACGAGTGACCGAGTACCAGGGACCGGAGCGCCGGCGAGGCGGCTCGGACCGGAGGAACCAGTCGTTCGAACGGGTGCGGATCCTGATCGTCGACGACCACGCCCTGTTCCGGGTGGGGATCCGCAACATCCTCGAGCGCGAGCCCGACTTCGAGATCGTGGCCGAGGCGGACGACTCGCGCTCGGCAATGGACGCGTCGTTCGCGACCAACCCGGACGTCATCCTGATGGACCTCTCGCTGCCCGCGCCCGGCGGCATCGAGACCACGCAGCGCGTCAAGCGGGAGCTGCCGGCGGCGGCGATCGTGGTGCTCTCGACCGAGGAGGACGAGGACGCCCTGTTCGAGGCCATCAAGGCCGGCGCGGCCGCGTTCATCCTCAAGGACATCGCGCCCGAGGACCTGGTCATGATCATCCGCCGGGTGGTCGCGGGTGAGTACCTGATCAACGACAAGGTGTTCAGCCGGCCCGCGGTCGCCTCGCGCGTGCTCAAGGAGTTCCGCGAGCTCGCCGTCTACGGCCAGGAGGCGGCGCCGATCTTCGCCCCGCTCTCCCCGCGCGAGGTCGAGATCCTCGACAACATCGCCCAGGGGATGACCAACAAGCAGGTCGCCTACGCGCTCTCGATCTCCGAGCAGACCGTCAAGAA
This sequence comes from uncultured Chloroflexia bacterium, assembly GCA_963841545.1. Lineage (GTDB taxonomy): Bacteria > Chloroflexota > Limnocylindria > Limnocylindrales > CSP1-4 > CAIXZV01. Next base: position 163,768 of record CAWJDE010000005.1, read on the forward strand.
CCACATGAGCTCGATCCTGCGCAAGCTGTCCGTCAACGACCGGACCCAGGCCGTGGTGTACGCGATGCGCCAGGGCTGGATCCGGATGCCGGAGGATTGAGCCGACCGTCCCGCCCGCGATCATGACGACGCCAGCCGACCCGCCCGCCACGGACCCGCCCGCCGGATCGCCCTCCGAGCTCGCGGCGCGCCTCAAGACCGATGTCGGTGCGCTGGAGCGCGAGCTGGCCGAGATCGACATGCTGATCGGGCAGGCGCGGGCGGAGGCCGGACGCCATGAGCAGAAGCGGGCCGCCGCCGCCGACAAGCTGGGCGGCAAGGCCGGCGATGCGCAGGCCGAGGCGTTCACCCAGCTGGTGACCCTGACGCGGCGCGCGGTGCTGATGGAGAGCCAGGTCGACCTGCTCGAGGGGAAGCGCAAGGCGCTGGCGCGGCACCGCGACGCCCTGGTGGTGGTCACCGGTGCGCTCGAGTCGCTGGCCGCCGGTGGCGGGGCGATGGGTGGTGCGCCGGGCGAGCTCAGCCGGGATGCGCTGCCGCCCACGGTGTCCCGGGTGGTGCTCAACGCCCAGGAGGACCTGCGCCGCGAGATCGCGCGCCAGATGCACGACGGGCCGGCGCAGTCGCTCACCAACATCGTGCTCCAGGCCCAGATCGTCGCGCGGCTGGTGGAGCGCGACCCGAGCCAGGCGCCGGGCGAGCTCGGCCTGCTGATCTCGATGGTCCAGCAGACGCTGGACGCGACCAAGAGCTTCATCTTCGACGTCCGCCCGATGGTCCTCGACGACCTTGGCCTGGTGCCGACCCTGCGCCGGGCCGCCCGGGACCGCGGCCGGCGCGAGGGCGTCCCGGTGGGCTTCGACTCGCTGGGCACCGACCGGCGCCTGCCGATGGAGGTGGAGACGACGGTCTTCCGGATCGTGGACGAGGCGCTGACGGCCTACCTGGGCCTCGGGCCCGAGCGGGTGATGCTGATCCTCGACTGGACCGACGAGCTGGAGGTCCGCGTGACCGCCGAGCGCAGCGCCACGTTGCCCGAGGGGGAGCCGCTGCCCGCCGTCCCCACCGATGACGTGCCGGACGCCATCCGCCAGATGATCCAGGACCGGCACGACGCGCGGCGGACCGCGATCGACGCGGCCGAGGCGGCGGCCGTGGTCGTCCTGCCGCCGCTGACCCGGCGCGACGTCGTCGCCCGCGCGGAATCGATCGGGGCGTCGATCGAGATCCTCCAGGGCGGCGGGGAGCTGCGGCTCACCGTCCCGCTGCGGTCGGCGGGATCCGGCGAGGGTGCGGGTGGCGCACCTGCCACGGGCCTCGGTGCCGCGGCCGGCGAGGGCACGGAGCGGGGATGACCGGGGAGCATCTCGGGGGCGAGACCGGCCCCGGGATCCTCGAGACGACGCTCGTCATCGGCCTGGCGATCGCGCTGGCCGTGGTCATCATCGTGTTCTTCGGCGGGACGCTGGCCGACGCGATCGGCGTCCTGGTCGACGCGGCCCACGGCGGATCCTGAGCGGCGCTGCCGGTCCCGGTGGGCTCGCCCGTGGCGCGTTGGCAACGCACTCGATGCGTGCTACCGTCTGCCGGCGCCCGTCACTCGGGACCGGCCCCGGAGCCCAGGACCATCGTCCCATTGGCGACGCGGGTACGGACGACTACGGTGTGCACGCCCTGGGCTTCAGGGCGGGCCCTCATATCTCTCTCGGGAGGACACATGGCACTCATCAGCTCGCTGCTCGCCTCGTTCCGGACGGACGAGGAAGGCCAGGGTCTCGCGGAGTACGCGCTGATCCTCGCCCTCATCGCGATCGTCGCGATCATCGCCCTCATCTTCCTGGGCGGCCAGGTCTCGACCATCCTGTCGAACGTCGGGAACTCCGTCTAGCTCTGGCGGAACCTGCAAGCGAAGAGGCCGCCGGCGATGCCGGCGGCCTCTTCCGTATGTCCGGGCGCGAGTGCCCGAACGCAACGCAAACCCCATTGGTCAGGGTTGACGCCTGGCGGGATGGGCCATATCGTCCCCTAGCCGCGATGGGATTCGCGAGCTTGCGGGGAAGGAGGTGAATCCATCCATGGCACTGTTCGATGCACTCATCTCGCTCGTCAATCGTGACGAGGAAGGCCAGGGTCTCGCGGAGTACGCGCTGATCCTCGCCCTCATCGCGATCGTCGCGATCATCGCCCTCATCTTCCTGGGCGGCCAGGTCTCGACCATCCTGTCGAACGTCGGGAACTCCGTCTAGCGCGGGACCCCGATCACCAGCGACAGACGCGCCGGCTGGCCGATTGGACAGCCGGCGCTATCGTTTCGGTGGGCGGGCGCACCGAAGGGGACGATCGTCCCGTTGCATTCCCGGACCGCCGATCTACCGTTAGCGGCATCCGGGGGCCGGTGGCCGCGGAATTCGCGACCACACGAAACGACCCCCGAACCGAGCGACAGCTCGGGAAGGGAGGTGATCGAGTCCATGCTTCTCGCGAAGCTCAGCAGCGTCGTGTCGGCCGCCATCGGCCGGGATGACGAGGACGGCCAGGGGCTGGCCGAGTACGCACTCATCCTTGCGCTCATCGCCATCGTCGCCATCGTCGCCCTGATCTACCTGGGCTCCCAGATCAGCGACAAGCTGAGTATGATCGGAGACGCCCTCTAGGCGCCTCCGCCGCTCACCTGGATCGATCGGCCCGCCGGCCAAGCCGGCGGGCCATTTCGTTGGCCGGGATGGCGCATGCTGTCGGCTTGCTGGACAGCTGACGCGCACGTTCGCCGCGATCCTTGCAGGACACCTTACGAGGTGCGGCCGCTCTGCCCATTTCCTCCTAACGGTCCTAGCCCTTTTGGGCGGTAACGTGGCCGATTCCCGGTGCTAGAGTGGTGCCACCTGTCACACGGCTTGGGGAGGTTTAGTTGAAGCGCTCGAACCGGTTGGTCCTGCTCATCGGGGTCTTCCTCGCGGTCGTCGCGTTCGTGCTCATCCTGTTCTCGCTGAGTCGGGACAACAGTACGGGTGGGCCCGGCGGCAACGGCGGGACGGCGACGACGCTCACCGTTGTCGTGGCGGCCAGGGACATCCCGCTCAGCACCAAGATCACGGCTGCGGACGTGAAGACCAAGGAGGTCCCACTCGACAGCAAGCCCACCTCCTATTTCGGCGATCCGTCGCAGGTGATCGGCCAGACGGCGCGCAAGGCCGTCCTCGCCGAGCAGCTGATCACGACTGACGTTGTCAACCCGGGGGCATCGCTCACGAGCATCGACGTCCCGGCCGGGCTACGTGGGCGTGTCGCTCCTGGTCAGCCAGACGACCGGCGTGGGCACCCTCATCAAGTCGGGCGACTACGTCGACGTGGTCATGGGGATCACGGGCGACGCGGTGCCGCTGGTCGAGTTCGTGACCCCGGCGCCCACCGCCCCGCCCAGGGCGAACCAGACGCCGGCCGCGGCCACGCCCGGCTCGTTCAATGACCAGGCTGTCAAGTACAACCCGACCACCGTCAAGGTGCTGGCCGAGGGCCTCCAGGTGCTCGGCACGCTGCTCCCGCCGCCGCCCGCCACCACGGGCAACACCTCGACCGGGGCCACCGGCGGTGGCACCAGCCTCAACACCGATCAGCAGGAGATGGTGATCGTCGCGGCCACGATCCAGCAGGCCGAGGTCATCAAGTTCGCCCAGATGCAGGGGGACATCTCCCTGGTGCTCCGCGCGACGGCCGACTGCCAGACCGCGGGCGGCCAGGCGACGCCCTGCCCGATCGTCCCGACCACCGGCATCACGCTCCGCGTGCTGGTCGACGACTACGGGGTCCTGCCGCCCCAGATCGTCGAGGTCATCGAGCCGACACCGCTGCCGAAGGTGCTGCCGTCCGGCCACCCGGCCCTGGTGCCGTCGCCGAGCCCGTCACCCAGTGCGCCTGCGGTTCCCTGATCCACGCCGCTCAACCCGGCCCGCCTCACGGTGCGGCCACACGCGACCCGATGGGCCGGCTGCCACCGGCCCATCTCCTTCCCGGCCGCGGCTCCCGACCTCGCGGCCGGTGCCACGTCCATGACCCTCGAAGGCACACGACTGACCGATGCCTGACCAGATCCGCGTCCTGATCGTCGACGACATCCCGGAGACCCGCGATCACCTCTCGAAGCTGCTCGGCTTCGAGGCGGACATCGACGTCGTCGGGTCGGCGGCGTCGGGGCGCGAAGCCATCGAGATCGCCCGCAGCCTCAAGCCGGACATCGTCCTGATGGACATCAACATGCCCGACATGGACGGCATCTCGGCCACCGAGCGGCTCGCCTCGGAGGTCCCGACCGCCGCCGTCGTCATGATGTCCGTCCAGGGCGAGGCCGACTACCTGCGACGCTCGATGCTGGCCGGGGCGCGCGAGTTCCTCGTCAAGCCCTTCTCATCGGATGAGCTCACCGCCTCGATCCGCCAGGTCCACACCCGGGAACGGGAGAAGATGTCGCGGATCGCGGTCGCCTCGCCGGCCGCCGGCGCGCCCCCCGCCGGTGGTGGCGCCGCCCATTCGACGCGCGAGGACCAGGAGCCCGGACGGGTGGTCGCGGTGTTCGGACCCAAGGGCGGCGTCGGCCGGACCACGCTCGCGGTCAACCTCGCGGTCGCCGCCGCGACCGAGCTCGGTCAGCGCACCTGCCTCGTGGACGCCTCGTTCCAGTTCGGGGACGTGGGCGTGCTGCTCAACCTCAACCCCAAGAACAAGTCGATCGCCGACGTCATCCCCGAGCTGGAGCATGGCGACCTGGAGTCGCTCGAGACGTTCGTCATCAACCACTCGGCCGGGATCCGGGTGCTCCTCGCACCGCCGTCGCCCGAGATGGCCGAGCTGATCACGCCCGCCGGCGCCAAGGCGATGGTCGAGGCCCTCCGGCTGGACAATGACCTGGTGGTCATAGACTGCATGTCGTCGTTCAACGACACGACCCTGGCCATCCTGGACCAGGCGGACATCGTGCTCACGATGCTCTCGCTGGAGATCACGTCGATCAAGAACATCCGCCTGTTCCTCGAGGTCGCCGAGCAGCTGGGCTACGGATCGGACAAGGTCCGCCTGGTCCTCAACCGCGCCGACTCGTCGCTGGGCATCCGCGTCGCGGACGTGGAGCACTCGATCGGCCGGCGCGTCGATCACACGATCGTCTCCGACGGTCGAAGCGTGGTGTATGCCCTCAACCGGGGGGTACCGTTCTTCCTCTCCAACCGGGAGGCCCAGGTGTCCCAGGACGTCCTCCGCCTCGCCGCGGCCGTGGTGGGTGCAAAGGCCGAAACGGCCGGCGAGCCCGCCAGGAAGGCCGGCCAGAAGAAGTCACTGTTCGCGTGGCGATGACGCGGCAGCGTGTGCATTGGCCGTTCGCGGCCGAAGGGGTGTAACCGATGTCCCTCCTGAAGCGGATCGAAAGCGCTCGTCCCGGCGCCGGATCGGCGCCCGACGGGTCCAACACGCCCGTCCCGACGTCGAGCGGCGGCGGCGGGGCACCGGCGGCACCGGCGCCCAGCGCGCGGCTGATGAGCCAGGCGCCCGTGCGAGAGTCGTTCCGGGACGTCAAGTTCCGGATCCAGAGCCGGGTGATCCAGGACCTGGACCCCAAGCTGGACCTGTCCAACCAGGTCGAGGTCCGCCGGCAGATCGAGGAGATCTTCGGCAAGGTCATCGACGAGGAGGGGCTTGCGCTCACCCGCGCCGAGCGGGTCCGGATGCTCGAGCAGATCACCGACGAGATCATCGGCCTCGGGCCGCTGGAGCCGCTGCTCCGCGACGAGAGCATCTCGGAGGTCATGGTCAACGGTCCCCGCCAGGTCTACATCGAGCGCTCCGGCCGCCTCGAGCTGACCAACGTCGTGTTCCAGAACGACGACCACGTGATGCGCATCATCGATCGGATCATCGCGCCGATCGGACGCCGCGTCGACGAGTCGTCGCCCATGGTCGATGCCCGCCTCACCGACGGCTCGCGCGTCAACGCGATCATCCCGCCGCTGTCGCTGGTGGGTCCCGTGATCACGATCCGGAAGTTCTCGGCCTCCCCCTTCACCGTGGACGACCTGATCCGGTTCGGGACCGCCACCCCCGAGATGTTCGAGTTCCTGCGTGCCTCGGTGGAGGCGCGGCTCAACATCTTCGTCTCCGGCGGCACCGGGTCGGGGAAGACGACGACGCTCAACGTGCTGTCGTCGTTCATCCCCAACGACGAGCGGATCGTGACCATCGAGGACGCGGCCGAGCTCCAGCTCCGCCAGGAGCACGTGGTCACGCTCGAGTCGCGCCCGCCCAACATCGAGGGCAAGGGCCAGATCCCGATCCGGGAGCTCGTCCGGAACTCCCTCCGCATGCGACCCGACCGGATCATCGTCGGCGAGTGCCGGTCGGGCGAGGCGCTGGACATGCTCCAGGCCATGAACACCGGTCACGACGGCTCGATGTCGACGGGCCATGCCAACAGCCCCCGCGACATGCTGTCGCGGCTCGAGACGATGGTCCTGATGGCGGGCGTCGACCTGCCCGTGCGGGCCATCCGCGAGCAGATCTCGTCCGCGGTCGACGTCATCGTCCACCAGTCCCGCCTCAAGGATGGATCCCGCCGGATCACGAACATCACCGAGGTCCAGGGCATGGAGGGCGACGTCATCGTCATGCAGGACGTGTTCGTGTTCGAGCAGACGGGCGTCGAGGAGGGCAAGATCCAGGGCCGGCTCAAGCCGACCGGGATCCGGCCCAAGTTCGTCGAGAAGTTCGAGGTGCAGGGGATCCACCTGCCCCCGGGCCTGTTCGGCTTCAACTACTAGCAGGGACTGGGGAGGCTGCTCGTGGATACGATGACCATCGCCATCGCCGGCATCGCCGCGCTTGCGATCCTGGTGATCGCGGTCGGCATCGCCATGTCGGGCAGCGGGGGCGGCGTCAACGCCCGCCTCGAGCGCTATGCCTCGACGCGCCAGGAGAAGCCCGAGTCGGCCCAGAGCCAGAGCCTCGCCGAGGCGTTCCAGTCCAGCCAGGCCCTGGCCTCGCTCAACAAGGTGGTCGAGCAGCGCGACTTCGGCGCCAACCTCGCCCGCGAGATCGCGCGCGCCGACCTGCACCTCAAGGTGAGCGAGTACCTGATGATCTGGGCCGCCTGCATCGTGGGCGTCCCGCTCCTGATGATCGTGTTCTCGGTGGGGCTGCCCACGCTGCGCAACCCGATCGTGCTCCTGATCGGGGTCGCGTTCGGCTTCTTCCTGCCCCGGCTGTGGCTGGGGCGCCGCAAGTCGAGCCGCCTCGGCGCGTTCGACAAGCAGCTGCCGGACACGATCACCCTGATCGCCAATGCCCTGCGCGCGGGGTCATCGTTCCTCCAGGCGATCGAGCTCGTGGTCCGCGAGTCCCGGCCACCGATCTCCACCGAGTTCAGCCGCGTCATCCGCGAGGTCAACCTCGGCCTCCCGTTCGACACGGCGCTCGAGAACATGGTCCGCCGCGTCAGGTCCGACGACCTGGAGCTGATGGCGACCGCCATCTCGATCCAGCACCAGGTGGGCGGCAACCTGGCCGAGATCCTGGACTCGATCGCGTTCACCATTCGCGAGCGGGTGCGGATCAAGGGCGAGATCCGGACGCTCACCGCGCAGCAGCGCCTGTCGGGCTACGTGGTCGGGTTCCTGCCGATCGGCCTGGCGGGGTTCCTGTTCATCGCCGCGCCCAACTTCATGCAGCCGATGTTCGACGACCGCATCTCGATCATCGGCCTGCCGGCCGGCGTCATCATCCTGTTCCTCGGCGGCTTCGCGATGTTCATGGGCTTCATGTTCATCCGCAAGATCGTGGACATCGAGGTCTAACGCATGGAACCCATCACCCTCCTCGTCGCCGGTCTCGCGGCCGGCGCCATCCTGCTGATCTTCTTCGGGCTTGCCGGCGGCGCGCCGGTCGACCCGGTCCAGGCCCGCCTGACCCAGCTCGGGACGATGCAGGCGAAGAACCTCGAGGAGCTCGAGCTCCAGCAGCCGCTGTTCGAGCGGACGATCCGGCCGCTGGCCAACCGGCTGTCGAGCTACGTCGCCCGGGTCACCAGCACCTCGTTCACCCAGACCACCGAGAAGCGGCTGGCGCTGGCCGGCAACCCGGGCGACCTGCGGGTGGCCGACTGGCTGGGCATCAAGGCGGTCGGCGCGATCCTCGGCGCGGTCCTGTTCGGCGTGCTGTTCCTCGTGCTGGGCCTGCTCAAGCTGCCGCTGCCGATCCAGGTGGTCATGGTCGTCATCGGCCTGTTCTTCGGCTACACCCTGCCGGAGTTCTGGCTCGGCGGCCGCGTCCGGGCGCGGCAGCACGCGATCCTGCTCCAGATCCCGGACGCGCTCGACCTGCTCACGATCTCCGTCCGCGCCGGCCTCGGCTTCGACGGGGCCCTGGGCAAGGTCGTCGAGAAGCTCAAGGGGCCGCTGACCGACGAGTTCCGCCGGGCGCTGGCCGAGATCCGGGTGGGCAAGGCACGGCGCGACGCGCTGCGGGACATCGTGCCGCGGACCGAGGTGCCGGCCCTCACCAACTTCATCGGGGCGATCATCCAGGCCGAGCAGCTCGGCGTGTCGATCAGCAAGGTGCTGCAGGTCCAGTCGGAGCAGCTGCGGATCGAGCGCCGCCAGCGCGCGGAGGAGATGGCGGCCAAGGCGCCGATCAAGATGCTGTTCCCGCTGGTCGGGTGCATCTTCCCGTCGCTGTTCATCGTCATCCTGGGCCCGGCGATCATCCTGATCATGATCAACCTCAAGACCTAGCGTCCCCGGCGTTCGGAGTCGGACGACATGGCGCCCAGCGTGGGCGGTGGGATCGCGCGCAACCTCGAGCGAGACGCCGTCCTTGCCGACCCGCTCGAGACGGCGGGCTCGCTGTGGGGCAAGTTCATGGGCCTGATGGGGCGGCCGTCGCTGCCGCCCGGTGCGGGGCTGTGGCTTCCGGCGAGCAATGGGATCCACATGATGTTCATGCGGTTCCCGATCGACGCCGTGTTCGTGACCCGACCCGACGCCGACGGCGTGCGGCACGTGCGGTCCGTGCACCGGGCGCTGCGCGCCTGGACCGGGCTCGTGCCGCTGGTGCGTGGCGCGGACGGGGTGCTGGAGCTGCCGGTGGGCACGATCGACGCGACCGGCACGCTCGTGGGCGATCGGCTGGAGATCGTCGAGCGCCCGGAGGCATAGCGATCCGCCTGCTGGTCGCACGCGAGCCGGCGAACGTAAGTCGCGGGTAAGCGCTGGCGGCCACACTCGTGCCGTGGCTGCCAACCTGCTCGCTCCGATCGACCGGCTGCTCGATCTTGCGCTGCCGGCCGTCTGCCCCGGCTGCGGGGCGGAGGGACCGCCGCTGTGCGCGAGCTGCGGGCCGGCCCTCGAGACCCGCCTCGGGCTGCCGCCGGGCGCGCCGCTCGGGCTGGCCGAAGGGCCGCCGTATCCGCTCGTCCAGCTGGAGTGGTGCGCGCCGTTCAGCGGGGTCGTGCGCCGCGCGCTCCACGCGCTGAAGTACACCGGCGAGCGGCGGCTCGCGAAGCCGCTGGGCGAGGCCGTGGCCGCGCGCTGGCGGGAGGCGGGCGCCGGCGGCGAGGTCCTGGTGCCCGTTCCGGTGCACGCGTCGCGACGCCGGGAGCGCGGCTACGACCAGGCGGAGCTGATCGCCGCGGCGGCAGCGGCCACGCTGCGTCTGCCGTGGTGCGCCGCGGTGGTCCGGCGCCGGGCGACCATCCCCCAGTACCGCCTCGATCGCCGTCGCCGGGCGGCCAACGTGGATGATGCGTTCCTCGTTCGTCCGGATCTCGGCGGCGCCGTGGCCGGTCGCTGGATGGTGCTCGTGGACGACGTGGTGACCACGGGCGCCACGCTGACCTCGGCGGCTGCGGCGCTGCTCGCGGCGGGTGCCGTCGCGGTCGGGGCGATCACGGTGGCGCGCGAGCGATGAGGACGCGCGAGCGATCGTCGTCGCGGCCGTCGTCACGGCCGTCGTCACGGCCGTCGTCGCGATCGTCGCCGAGGTCGTCGTTACGGCCGTCGTGATCGTCGTCGCGCTGGTCGCCGCGGTCGTCGCCTCGCGTCGTCGCGGTCGTTGTCGCGGTCGTCCTCGAGGCTCGCTCGAGGGCCATCGGGACGCTCGATGGCTCGATCCGTGGGCGGCGCGAGAGACCGGCCGGCACTGGGGTTGGCCGGGGAGGCGCGTCTATACTCGATCTCCAGTGTCGGGCCGATCGTCCGGCCCGCCCGCCCCCGCAGCCAGGCGCTCGCATCGCGCCGGGAGGTCAGCCGTGAGGACGATCGTCAGGGGCAAGAACCTCGAGATCCCGGACCGCGTGCGGCAGTATGCCGAGCGCAAGTTCGCCCGTCTCGAGCGGCTCCTCGATGACCGCTCTGACGCCATCGTGGAGCTCTCGAACGAGGCGCACCGCAGCGCCGCCGACGCCCACATCGCGGACGTCACGCTCGTGATCGATGGGCGGACGCTGCGCAGCCGGGCGGCCGGAGCCTCCTACCAGGCCGCGCTGGACGTGGTCGTCGACAAGGTGGAGCGCCAGGCGATCGACTACAAGCAGAAGCCGCGGGTGCGGGCCCGGCCCGAGGAGGAGAAGACGATCCTCCGGCGCATCGCCGACGGGACCGCCGACGGCAGCCGCGAGCGGCAGGTGGTCAAGACCAAGCGGTTCGCCATCGAGCCGATGTTCGAGGAGGACGCCGTCGCCGCGATGGAGGAGCTGGGCCACGACTTCTACGTGTTCGTGAACGCGGAGAACGAGCGGGTCAGCGTGCTCTATCGCCGCCGGGACGGCGACTTCGGGCTGATCGAGCCGGTGGTGGGCGGCGAGTACACGCCGGCACGCCGGAGCGGTGCCGGCCGCCAGGCCCGCTGACCAGCCGCCAGGCGCGGCGGTCTCGTCCATTGCCGGCGCCAGGCCCGCTGACCGGCCGCGAGGCCCGCTGACCGGCCGCGAGGCCCGCCGATTCGACGGCGGGCCCGCCTGTCTCGTCCATCGCCGGCCGCCATCGCGGCCCGCCCCGCCTGCGCCAACCTTCGGCCGCCCCCGCCCATCGCCGGCCGCAGGCAAGGACCGGGACCACGACCAACCGGCTCCGCTACGCTTGCGGGGATGCTCCCGAACGGCCGACGACTGGGTGCCCACCTGCCGCTCGGCCACGGCATGGTCCGGGCGGCCGACCGGGCCGCGGAGATCGGCGCCTCGGCGATGCAGGTGTTCACCGACAACCCCACCTCGTGGCGCCGGCGCCCCTCGCCGCCACCCGAGCTGCCCGCGTTCCGGGACCGTCTGGCCGCGCTGGACATCGCGCCGCTCGCGGTCCACGCCCCGTACCTCGTCAACCTGGCCGGGCCCGACGACGACTTCTTCGAGCGTTCGATCGAGGTCATGGCGCACGAGCTCCTGGTGGGCGAGGCGTACGGCGCGCGGTACGTCAACGTCCATGTCGGGTCGCACCGCGGCTCCGGGCACGACGCCGGCGTCGCGCGGCTGGCGCTCGGCCTGCGGCGCGTGGCCGACGCGGTCGGCGACGGCGCGCCGGGTGTCGTCCTGGTGCTCGAGAACGGTTCGGGCAGCGGCTTCGGGATGGGCGCGCGGCTCGAGGAGCTGGCCCGGATCGACGAGGCGGCCGTCGACGCGGGGGTCGACCGCTCGCGCTTCGCGTTCTGCCTCGACACGGCGCACCTGTGGGGGGCGGGCTACCCGATCGGCGGGGCCGAGGGCGTCGATGCGCTGATCGACGAGCTCGACGGCCGGCTCGGGATCGAGCGGCTGCGGATGATCCACCTCAACGACTCCCGGGAGGCGGTCGGATCGCTCCAGGACCGACACGAGCACCTCGGCGCCGGCCAGATCGGCCACGACGGCCTCCGCCGGCTCCTGCGCCACCCGGCGCTCGCGCACGTCGTGTACATCATCGAGACGCCCGGCATGGACGAGGGCTACGACGCCGTCAACCTCCAGCGCGCGCGGGATCTCGCGGCCGGGCGGCCGCTCGACCCGCTGCCCCCGGAGGCGTTCGAGGTCCGCAGCTCGAAGGGGCGCAGCGCGCCCGCCGACCACGACGAGGACCACGACAAGGACCACGACAAGGACGCCGGCGCGTGACCTCCCGGCCGGGCCGTCTCGAGCTCGGGGCGCTGCTCGCGATCCTGGTGCTGGCCGCGGTCACCCGCCTGCCGGGCCTCGACGCGCGCGGTCCATGGGACGACGACCAGGGCACGCACATGCTGGCCGAGCTCCACCTGGTCGCCGACGGGATCGTCCCGCTGGTGGGGCCGGGCTCGTCGATCGGTGGCCTGCATCACGGCGCCGTCTACTACTACCTGCTCGCGCCCGCCGCCGCGATCTCGTCGGCCGACCCCGTCGCGGTGACCACCGAGCTCGCACTGCTCGGGATCGCCGCCGTCGGGGCGATGTGGTGGCTGGCGAGACGCATCGGGGGCCCGCTCGCGGGCGTCGCGGCCGCCCTGCTGGCCGCCGTGTCACCGTCGGGCATCGCGGCCTCGACGTTCATCTGGAACCCCAACCTCATCCCGCTCGCGGCCGCCGTGGCCTTCGCCGCCGCCCTCGAGGCATGGCAGTCGGCCCGGCCGCGATGGTGGCTGGTCTCGGCCGTCGCGGCGATGGTCACGATGCAGTGCCACGTGCTCGGCGTGATCGCCGTTCCCCCGCTCGTGGCGCTCTACCTGGTCGACGTGCGACGCCGGCGCGCCGCGGGCATGGACGCCCGTCCCCTGCTCCGGGCCGGCGTGGCGGCGATCGCGATCCTCGCCGCCGGCTACCTGCCGCTGCTGCTCAACGAGCTGACCACGGGGTTCAGCGAGACGCGGGGCATGCTCGACTACCTCGGCGGGGGCCGCGGCGGCTCCCCGGCCGGCGGCGTCGTGGGGTGGGCCGCGATGATCGGGATGCGGTCGATCACCTGGCCGTTCGTGGGCCTGATCACCGATCGCGTCGCGGCCTCGATGATCGGTCTCGCGGTCGTGTCGGGGCTGGCCGTCCTGGCGGCCGTCACGGGTCCGGCGCGGGACCGACGGGCGGCGAGCTGGCTGCTGGCCACCATCGCCTGGTCCGTGCTCGCCCTCACCCTGCTCGCACCGAGCCTCGCGGTGGTCACGCCGGGCCTGCCCAACGATCACTACCACGCGTTCCTGGACCCCCTCTTGATCGCCCTGGCGGGCGTCGGGCTGGCCAGGCTCGCGGAGCTCGGGGTGAGCGCGGGTGGTGGCGCGGCGAGGGGCTGGCCTGGCCGCCTTGCTGCGCACGGCCTGGGACCGATGGCGCCGCTGTCGGGCGCGCTCCTCGCGCTGCTGGTCGGGGTAGCGGTCGTCGCCTGGCCACCGGCCGTGTCCCCCGATGGCGGCTGGGCGCTCGTGGACCGGGCTTCGGCGCGCGTCATCGGCCTCGTGCACGGCCGACCCTTCGCGCTCGACGCCATCCCCGCGTTCAAGACGGCGGATGCGCTGCGGTTCCCCCTCGAGCGCCGCGGGGCGGTCCCGCTCGCGACGGACGACCCGGCCGCAACGCCGCCGCCGGCGGCGGTCGTCGTCGTGTGCGATCCCTTGTTCTCGGACGTGGTCGGCGCCGCCTGCGGCGGCGCCGCGGAGTCGGCGTGGCTCGCGGCCGACGGCCGGGACCTGGTGCTGGCGGACCGGTTCGAGGCGGGGTCGCGCCGGGTGATCTCCGTGTACCTCGCGACGGCTCCCGCTGCCTCGCGCTGAGCCCGTGCGATCCACCGGGCGGGACCCGCCCCTTGGGGACACGCCCCGGGGCGGCAGCGCCGCGCGAATCGCGAACGCCGGCCCCTGCGGACCGGCGTTCGCTGTCCCCGAGACCCGAACGTGGAGGGACGTTCAGGCCAGTGCCCTGGAGTCTGCTACTGACGCCCCGGGTTCCTCGTCGGCGGCCGAACGGCCGAACGCTGGATACCGAATCGGGGCGGCGGGACGGTTCGCAGCACGGCGGGCGCCCCCACGCCGGCCACACCGGCGCTGGTGACGCTCCCGGCGGACCCGTAGAGGCTGCTGGCGCTGCTCGCCGAGCGGGTGCCGCTGGCGGTGTCACTGCCCACCGACGAGTAGGTTCGGGCGAAGCGGCGGACGCGAACGGCCAGGTAGTACTCCATGATCTGGCGAACCTGCGGCTCGCTCAGCACGTCGTCGGCCCGAAGGGCGTACTCGACCCGGGCGGTCGGGTTCTGGGGCCCGACCGACACCACGCCGAGCGCGGTGGAGGTGTCGGAGTCCTCGCGGATCTCACGCAGACCGCGGGCGAGCTTCGTCGCCGTGCCGAGGGATGGCATGCGGTCGCCCCGGATGAGCCGGGAGATCGTCGAATGATCGACGCCCGACTGCTGCGCCAGCTGGCGCTGGGACATCTTCTTGGCCTTGAGCTGGGCTCGGAGCCACTCGTTGAACGCGCGGCCGTTCTCGCTCGTCATGCTCGCCTTGGGCTAGGCTCCCACGCCCGGTGCGGGGATCGGATTGCAGTGTCGACCCCGAACGTTCATCGCCCAATCCCCCGTTCGTACTCGGCGGCGGTGCCAGAACGCGCGCACCCACGTTGGGTGTGGTGGGGTCCGGTCGGCTTCGAGCATGACCCGATCGGGGGAGTGGGTCCCGGTACCTGTCCACGCATGTCGTCGATGCTCCTGGGGCGCCGCCGTCAACCGGCGAGACGCTTACGTATGCGACGCCTCGCCAGGCGCTCCATCTCCAGGCCTCGGCCCCGTCCCGGGCGTGGGCCAGCCTGCCCCGATCGCTCGCGCACCATCGGATACGTCGCGGCTCGTGAATCGGATCCCGCGGACGTCGCCATGGGCTGCCAGGCGAGATGGTCGCCGATCAACCTTGCGACCGGCCTTGGCGCCACCTGTCGGGAATGTGTCAAACGCGGGTGTCCGCCCATCGGCGGCGGGGTCGGTGTCCGCCCATCGGCGGCGGGGCGGGTGTCAGCCCGCCGGCGCCGCAGCCTCGATCGGCCGGGACAGGCCCTCGCCGCGCCGCTTGCCCGACAGCAGGTACGCGATCGAGCCGATGACCACGATCGAGAACACGCTGATCAGCCGGTCCACGATCACGATCGTCGCCGCCTGCTGGGCGTCGATCCCGTAGGCGAGCGTCAGCACCCCGACCACGCCGAGCTCCACCGCGCCGAGCCCGGCCGGGCTCAGCGGCACCGCGGTGAGCAGCGAGCCGATCAGGGCCACGAAGAAGGCACCCGAGATGCCGAGCTGGACGCCGGGGAAGTCGAGCGCGAGGACCACGAGCCACAGCCGGAAGCCTTCGGTGGCCCAGATCATCCCGGTCAGCACCAGGAGCGGCGGCAGCGACCGTGCCGCGATCGCCCCGAACACCCCCTCCTCGAACCGGTCGTACAGCTCGAGCACCCGGACCGGCAGCGGCAGCCGCTCGAGGATCCGGCGCCCGAAGTTGCGGAGCGTGAACAGCAGGGCGGCCAGCACCACGACCACGCCGATGCCCAGCGCCACCACGAACTGGATCTCGGGCGGGAACCCGTTGCGGAAGCTCCAGAAGCCGGCCGCCAGGCCCAGGATCGCGATCCCGAACAGGTCGAGGAACCGCTCGATGAACACGGTCCCGAACGTGCGCGACAGCGACACCGGGCTGTTGAGCTTGAGCAGGTACGCGCGGTAGACGTCACCCAGCTTGGCCGGCACGAGGCAGTTGACCAGCCACGACAGGAACAGGATCTCGGTCCCGTCGCGGACCGGGATGCGGTAGCCGGACCCCCGCAGCAGCAGGGTCCAGCGCAGCCCGCGCAGCGGGAAGCCGAGATAGAACACGGCGAACGCGGCCAGGAGCAGCAGCTTGTTCGAGCGCGAGACGCCGTCGATCAGCTCGTTGACGTCGATGTTCAGCGCGAGCCGGAACACGAGCACCACGAGCACCAGCGGCACGACGATCGAGAGGATCGTGCGCGGCTGGCGCAGCCGCGCGCCGAGCGAGACGGGTGCCCCACCGGGCTCCGCGGCGGACCCGGACGCGTCCGTGACGGGTGACGTGAGCGGGTCGGGATCAGGGTCGGGCACGGATGGATCACTCATGTGGCGGGAGGATGCTACCGGCCGGCCTGGGTGGCACGCGCCGGTTCCCTCGCGCGCGGTTGACGAGCTTGGCAATGGGTGTGAGCGTGCGCACGATATACGAAGCGCGGCCGGGCACAAGCTCGACGTTGGTCAGGGCGGCCATGAGCCCTTCGGGGGTCGACAGGTCACCCTCGAGCGAAGTGTAGGCGACGCCGACCTCGAGCACGCTGTGCGCGTCCGAGACCGCGACGCCCGGCAGCCCCATCTCGATCGCGAACGCCGCCGCGCGCTCGTTGCCGGTTCCGCCCACCACGCGGGCGTTGTACGTCTCGACCCAGTCCACCCGGGCGGCGATCGCCTCGAGCCCCGGATCGCGGAGCATCGATCCCCGGAAGCGGTCGAACGGGTGCGGGATCCCGACCAGGCCGCCCTGCTCCCGAACGGCATCGATCGTCTCGCGGGCGGTCATCCCGGGGGCCACCGCGTGCTCGAGGAACAGCGCGATGAGATCGCCGTCGGCGGTCCGCACCTCCTCGCCCACGATCACCGTGAGCCCGGCCGGCGCCGCGTCGCGCGCCCGGAGCGCGCCGTCGATCCGATCGTGGTCGGTGATCGCGAGGTGGGTCAGCCCCCGGCCCGCCGCGGCCCTGACGACGGCCTCGGGCGCCGCCAGCGAATCGAACGATGCCGCGGTATGGCAATGCAGGTCGACGAACACCCTCACCCCACACCCATCCATGGGCACGCCGGCCGGCCGCCGACCCCATCCTCGGCGATTCCAGTCCCCTGCGGGTACTGAGATCGCCTGCGGTAGGGGTCGCCAGCCGGCCTGAGGTCACCGGTTCGTGGCGAAGCGCCCGGCGATCGGATCGGAGATGGAAAGGGACGGTGCCGCGGGCTACCGGAGCCGATCTCAGTCCCGTGGACTGGAATCGGCGAGGATGCCCGCCGCAGCGGACCGCCCGTGACCACTAGATCTGCTGGACGAGGGACTTCTTGAAGAAGTCGAAGTGCTCGAGGGCGAGCCCGGTGCCCAGCGCGACGCAGTTGAGCGAGTTCTCGGCCACGTGGCACGGCACGCCCGTCACCTGGGTCAGCAGCTTGTCGATGTTGCGCAGCAGCGATCCGCCGCCCGACATGACCATCCCCTTGTCGATGATGTCCGACGACAGCTCGGGCGGCGTCTGCTCGAGCACCGTGCGCACCGCCGACACCAGCTGCTGGAGCGGCACCTCGATCGCCTCCATGACCTCGGACGAGCTGATCGGGATGGTGCGCGGCAGGCCCGCGATCAGGTCGCGGCCCCGGACCTCCATCGTCAGCTCGCGCTCGAGCGGGAGCGCGGTGCCGATCTGGATCTTGACCTCCTCGGCCGTGCGCTCGCCGACCATCAGGTTGTACTTCTTGCGCACGTAGGTCGCGATCGCGTCGTCGAACCGGTTGCCGCCGACGCGCAGGCTGTTCGAGACCACGATCCCGCCCAGCGAGATGACCGCGATCTCGGAGGTCCCGCCACCGATGTCGATGATCATGTTGCCCGACGGGCCGCTGATCGGGACGTTGGCGCCGATCGCCGCGGCCAGCGGCTCCTCGATCAGGAACGCCTCCCTGGCGCCGGCCTTGAGCGCCGCGTCGCGGACGGCGCGCTTCTCCACCGACGTGACGCCGGCCGGCACCGAGATCATCACCTCGGGCCGCGACAGGCCGATCCTGCCCCGGGTCGCCTTGCCGATGAAGAACCGGAGCATCGCCTCCGTGATCACGTAGTCGGCGATGACGCCGTCCTTCATCGGCCGGATGGCCTGGATGTTGCCGGGGGTGCGCCCGATCATCTCGCGGGCCTCCTCGCCCACGGCGACGATCCGATTGTCCTCACCCACCGCGACGACCGAGGGCTCGGTGATGACGATGCCCTTGCCCTTCACGTAGACGATGACGTTCGCGGTGCCGAGATCGATCCCAATCTTCATGACGGCGGGAATGCTACTCCGGTGGTCGCGCGGCGCCGACGGGCGCCGGATGCCGCGCGGGGGGAAACAGGGGCCGGCTGGGCCGCCGGCGTCAGGCCGTATCGGCGGATCGCGTGATCCGGGCGCCCAGCTGCTGGAACTTGCGGTCGATGTTCTCATACCCCCGCTGGACGTGATGGGCGCCGTGGATGAGCGACTCCCCATCCGCGGCGAGCGCCGCCAGGATGAGCGAGGCGCCGGCGCGCAGGTCGCCGATCCGCGTCTCGGCGCCGTGGAGCGGCGCGGGCCCGTGGATCGCCGCGTGGTGAGCGTCCTCGATGTCGATGCGCGCACCGAGCCGGCGCAGCTCCGACAGCCACTCGATCCGGTCCTCGAACACCGCCTCGTGGACGCGCGAGGTGCCGTTCGCCTGGGTGAGCAGGACGCACATCGGGGGCTGGATGTCGGTGGCGAGCCCCGGATAGGGTGCGGTCTCGACGTCGGTGGCCCGGAGGTCACCGGCCCGGATCCCGGTGGCGTCGATCTCGATCGATCGGGCGCCGCAGGCCACCGGCACGCCGATCCGCCCGAACAGCTCGACCAGGGCTTCGACGTGCTCGCAGGGCGCGTTCTCGAGCGTCAGCCGGCCACCCGTCACGGCGGCGGCGATGAGGAAGGTCCCGGTCTCGATCCGATCGGGCACCACGCTGTGGTCGGCGCCACGCAGCCGGCGGCGGCCGTCGACCTCGATCGTGTCCGGGCTGGTGCGCCGGACCTCGGCGCCCATCTCGCACAGGAAGGCGATGAGATCGTCGATCTCGGGCTCCTGCGCCGCGGGCCGGATGACCGTGTGGCCGTCGGCAAGGGTCGCGGCGAGCATCGCGTTCTCGGTGCCCATGACGGTGACGTGCGGGAAGGTGACCTCGCCACCGCGAAGGCGGCCCGGGGCCTTGGCGAAGTAGTAGCCGTTGCGGTAGTCGATCTCCGCACCCAGCGCGCGCATCGCGTCGACGTGCAGGTTGACGGGCCGCCGGCCGATCCGGTCGCCGCCCGGGTTGCTGATGATCACCTGTCCGAACCGGGACAGGAGCGGGCCCAGCAGGATGAACGAGGCGCGCATCTTGGCCGCCGCCTCGAGCGGGATGAACAGCCAGTCGACGTCGCCCGCGGCAACCTCGTACACGCCCTCGGCGGGGTGGTCGACGACGACGCCGAGGTCGGTCAGGACCCCGACCATGACGCGCACGTCCTCGATCTCGGGCACGTTCTCGAACCGGCAGCGCTCGCCGGTCAGCGTGGCGGCCGCAAGCAGCTTGAGCGCGGCGTTCTTGGCGCCGCTCACCTGGATGGTGCCCACGAGCGGCCGGCCGCCCTCGATCCGGAAGGTCTCCGGTGCGGGCTGCTCGGGTCGATACTCCCAGTGGAACAATCGCGCGTCGGCCATGGTCAGCCTCAGCGGCGGGGGCCCTCGCGATGGCGGCGCCGCTCGGCGACGCGGACCCGGAGCAGGGCCTGCTGGAGCTGGGCCCGGGCGGCCGACAGGTCGGCGCCCTCGTGGAAGCCGGACTCGAGCGCCCGCTCGGCCTCCCGGCGGGCCTCCTGGGCACGCTCGAGGTCGATGTCCGAGGCGAGGTCGGCGGTCTCGGCCATGACCACCACCTTGTCGGGCCGGACCTGGAGGAACCCGCCGACGATGGCGAAGCTCTCCTCGTCCTCGCCCCGCCGCAGCCGGAGCTCGCCGACGCCGAGCAGGCTCACCAGCGGGGCATGGTGCGGCAGGATGCCGAGCTCGCCGTCGATCCCGGGGACGAGGACCATGTCCACCTCGCCCGAGTAGGCGAGCCGCTCCGGCGTCACGATCTCGACGTGCAGCGGCATCAGCGCACCCCCCGTCGTCGGCGGCTCTCGCCTATACGGCCGCTTTCGCCGTGCAGCTGGCGGCGCAATTCCAGTCCCCTTCGGGTACTGAGATCGGCCTCCATCTGCCCGGCTCCGCGGCCTTCGGTCGTGGTGACGGCCTCCATCTGCCCGGCTCCGCGGCCTTCGGTCGTGGTGACGGCCTCCATCTGCCCGGCTCCGCGGCCTTCGGTCGTGGTGACGGGCTCCATCTGCCCGGCTCCGCGGCCTTCGGTCGTGGTGACGGGCTCCATCTGCCCGGCTCCGCGGCCTTCGGTCGTGGTGACGGGCTCCATCTGCCCGGCTCCGCGGCCTTCGGTCGTGGTGACGACCCGCTCACCCATGGATCCGGGACGGGCGCCGGGAGTCGTCGTGCGCGCGGTCGCTGCGGAACGGAAGGGATCGCGCCCGGAGCCCGCGCTGGCGGCTGGATGGCGGTGCGCCTCAGGCTCGAAGGGCATGCAGGCAGCCGCCAGCCGGACGCCGAAAGCGGGCGCGTTGATCACGGCACTCATCCGGCCAGCTTGGCGGCGTTCTCGCGGACGTCGTCGATGGTGCCCGCGAGGAAGAACGCCTGCTCGGGCAGCGGGTCCGTCTTGCCCTCGAGGATCTCCTTGAACGAGGCCACCGTGTCGCGGATCGGCACGTACTTGCCGGAGCGTCCGGTGAACACCTCGGCCACGAAGAACGGCTGGCTCATGAAGATCTGGAGGCGGCGGGCCCGGGCGACGGTGGCCTTGTCGTCCTCGCTCAGCTCGTCGATGCCCAGGATCGCGATGATGTCCTGGAGGTCGCGATAGCGCTGGAGGACGCGCTTGGTCTCCTGGGCCACGTCGTAGTGCTCGTTGCCCACGACCAGCGGATCGAGCACGCGCGAGGTCGAGGTCAGCGGGTCGACCGCGGGGTAGATGCCCAGCTCGGCGATCGAGCGCTCGAGGCGGATCGTCGAGTCGAGGTGCGCGAACGTGGTCGCCGGCGCCGGATCCGTGTAGTCGTCGGCCGGCACGAACACCGCCTGGAGCGAGGTGATCGAGCCCTTCTTGGTCGACGTGATCCGCTCCTGGAGGCCGGCCATCTCGGTGGCCAGGTTGGGCTGGTAGCCCACCGCGGACGGCATCCGGCCGAGCAGCGCCGACACCTCGGAGCCCGCCTGGGTGAAGCGGAAGATGTTGTCGATGAACAGGAGGACATCGCGGCCCTCCTCGTCGCGGAAGTACTCGGCCATGGTGAGCCCGGTCAGGCCCACCCGCAGGCGCGCACCCGGCGGCTCGTTCATCTGGCCGAACACGAACGCGGTGCTCTTGATGACACCCGACTCGGTCATCTCGTGGATGAGGTCGTTGCCCTCGCGCGAGCGCTCGCCGACCCCGGCGAACACCGACACGCCCTCGTGCTCCTTGGCGACGTTGTTGATCAGCTCCTGGATGATGACCGTCTTGCCCACGCCGGCGCCGCCGAAGATCCCGATCTTGCCGCCCTTCTTGAACGGGCAGACGAGGTCGATGACCTTGAGGCCGGTCTCGAACACCTCGACCTCGGTGACCTGGTCCTCGAACGAGGGCGGCGCACGGTGGATGGGGAGGATGGTGCCGGCCTCGACCGGGCCCTTGCCGTCGATCGTCCGGCCCAGCACGTCGAACACGCGGCCGAGCGTGACCTCGCCCACGGGCACGCTGATCGCCGAGCCCGTGTCGCGCACCTGGGTCCCGCGCGCGAGGCCGTCGGTCGTCGTCATGGCCACGGCCCGGACCCAGTTGTTGCCGAGATGCTGCTGGACCTCGCACACCAGGGGCTGGTCGCCCTCGCGCACGATCTCGACCGCGTTGAAGATGGCCGGCAGCTGCCCGGCAGGGAACTCGATGTCGACGACGGGACCGGTGATCTGGATCACGCGCCCCCGGGCGGGGCCGGTCGCGGGCTGGGCGGCTGTCGCCATGATCGGGATTGCCTCCTCGTGGAGCGCCGGCCTAGCGGGCCCTGGCGCCGCTCGCGATCTCCACCATCTCGCGAGTGATGTTTGCCTGGCGGACCTTGTTGTAGGAAAGGGTGAGGTCGTCGATCAGCTCTTCGGCGTTCTCGGTGGCGTTCTTCATCGCGACCATCTGGCTGGAGAAGAAGCTCGCCGTCATCTCCAGCACGGCCCCGTACAGCCGGGTGGAGACGTAGCGCGGCAGCAGCGCCTGGAGGAACGCGCCGGGATCGGGCTCGAACAGGAACTGGTGACCGGGGATGCCTTCGGTGTCCTCGCTGGGCAGGATCGGCAGCAGCTGCTCGAGGACCGGGCGCTGGACGAGCGTGGACACGAACCGCGGGTAGATGACGTCGACCCGGTCGTACGCGCCGGCCACGAAGTCGTCGGACACGAGGCGGGCGATGGGCAGGATGTCCGCGAACGTCGGTCGCTCGCCGAAGCCCTCGAAGAACGCGGCGATCGGCACCCTGGCGCGCCGCATCGCGTCGCGGCCCTTGCGCCCGACCGGGACGACCTTGAGCTCGCCCGGGTGGTCGGTGATCTCCCGCGCCGCGAACCGGACGGTGTTGGTGTTGAGCGCGCCGGCGAGGCCGCGGTCCGAGGTCATGATCACCAGCAGCCGGCTGTGCGCCTGGTCGAGGTTGCGGCCGGCCAGCAGCGGATGATCCTCGCCACCGAGCACCGACCCGAGGTCGGCGATCACCTCGTCGAGCTTCTCGCGGTAGGGCCGCGCGGCGAGCGTCGACTGCTGGGCGCGCCGGAGCTTCGAGGCCGCGACGAACTGCATCGCGCGCGTGATCTGCTTGATGTTCCGGGCGGAGCCGATGCGGCGCCGGATCTCGCGCTGACTAGGCACCGGGGAACTCCACGATCCTCGGCCGCCGGCCCTGCATGCTCGAATGCGGCGTTGCCCGCTGCGCGCGCTCGCTCACGCACGTTGATGTGCGCTCGCTCACGTGCTCGCGGGCGCCTTGCCTCGAGCGGCCGGCCTGGCGGGAACCGACTCCATGAGCCCCGGTCACGCGGCGAAGCCCTTCTTGAACTCGTCGAGGGCGTCGTTGAGCGAGGCCGAGAGCTCGTCGGAGAGGGTCTTGGTCTCGCCCAGCTCGGTCAGGATCTGCGGGTGCTCGGTGTCGAGGAACCGGTACAGCTGGGTCTCGAACTCCTTGACCCGCGCGGTCGGGATGTCGTCGAGCTTGCCGCTCGTGGCGGCGACCAGGATCGCGACCTGGCGCTCGACCGGCAGCGGCTGGTACTGCGGCTGCTTGACGATCTCGGACAGCTTCTCGCCGCGGTTGAGCTGGTCACGGGTGGCCTTGTCGAGGTCGCTCGCGAACTGGGCGAACGCGGCCAGGGCGCGGTACTGGGCGAGGTCCAGCTTGAGCGGCCCGGCGACCTTCTTCATCGCCTTGGTCTGCGCGTCGGAGCCGACCCGGCTCACCGAGATGCCGATGTTCATGGCCGGTCGCTGGCCGGCGTTGAACAGGTCCGTCTCGAGGAAGATCTGGCCGTCGGTGATCGAGATCACGTTGGTCGGGATGTAGGCCGACACGTCGTTGGCCTGGGTCTCCACGATCGGCAGCGCGGTGAGCGAGCCACCGCCGTTGTCGTCGTTCATCCGCGCCGCGCGTTCCAGCAGCCGGCTGTGGAGGTAGAACACGTCGCCCGGGTACGCCTCGCGGCCCGGCGGGCGGCGGAGCAGCAGCGACATCTCGCGGTAGGCCCAGGCGTGCTTGGACAGGTCGTCGTAGACGCACAGGGCGTCCTTGATCAGGCGCTCGCCGACGTTGACGCCGTTCTCCATGATCTCCTCGCCCATCGCCACGCCGGCATACGGGGCGAGGTACTGGAGCGGGGCCGGATCCTCGGCACCGGCGACGACGATGATGGTGTGCTCCAGCGCGCCGTACTTCTCGAGCGTCGCGACCGTCTGGGCGACGGTCGAGAGCTTCTGGCCGATGGCGACGTAGATGCAGACGAGGTCCGAGCCCTTCTGGTTGATGATCGTGTCGATGGCGATCGCGGTCTTGCCCGTCTGGCGGTCGCCGATGATCAGCTCGCGCTGGCCGCGGCCGATCGGGATCAGCGCGTCGATCGCCTTGATGCCCGTCTGGACCGGCGTATCCACCCGCTTGCGGCTGATGACGCCCGGCGCGATCCGCTCGACCGGCCGGGTGAGCGTGTGCGGGATGTCGCCCTTGCCGTCGATCGGGCGGCCCAGCGGATCGACCACCCGGCCCAGCAGCCCCTCGCCCACCGGGACCTCGACCACGCGGCCGGTGGTCCGGACCTGGTCGCCCTCCTTGATCGCCGACGGATCGCCCAGGATGACCGCGCCGACGGTCTCCTCCTCGAGGTTGAGGGCCATGCCCATCACCCCACCGGGGAACTCGAGCAGCTCGGACGCGAGCGCGGCGTCCAGGCCGTAGATCTGGGCGATGCCGTCGCCGACCTCGACCACCGTCCCGACGCTGCGCGTCTCGGTGGCCGCGTCGAACGACTCGATCTGGCTCTTGATGATGCTGATGATCTCGTCTGACCGGATGGCCATCGCGTCTCCGTTCGGGCGTTGGTTCGGGCCTGGGTTCGATCGGGTTGGGTGGTGGCGGTCGCGTCAGCGGAGGCGGCGCCCCGCCTGGAGCTGGTCCCGCAGCCGCTCCAGGCGACCGCGGATGGAGGCATCGAGCAGCTGGTCGCGCACCTGGATGGTGAGCCCGCCCAGGAGTCCCGGGTCGACGTTCGTGCGCAGCTCGGCCGCGGCACCGGCCATGGTCTCGACGCGGGCACGAACGGCGGCGGTCTCGTCGGCGGTGAGCGGCGCGGCGCTGGTCACGGTGGCCATCACGATGCCGCGATGGGCGTTGAGCCGGCGCTGGTAGTCCTCGCTGACCCGCGGCAGCAGGCGCACCCGCCCGCGCTCGACGAGCAGGCGGACGAGCCGCAGCACGCCCGGCTGGACCCGGCTCTCGAGGAGCCCGGTCACCACGGCCAGCCGCTGCTCGACCGGGATCGCCGGGCTTTCCACGACGGGCGTCACCTCGGGCCGGGCCAGCAGGTCCGACGCCAGGGCGAGATCATCCCGCCAGCGATCGAGCTGGCCGGTCTCGAGGGCAACCGCGAGCGCGGCCTCCGCGTAGCGGCGGGCGGCCGTGACGGGGCGTGCCATCAGCTGCCGGGCCCGCCGGCCGTGGACGATTCGGCCAGGAAGTCGGCCACCAGCCGCCGCTGGCGATCACCGGTCATCGACTCGCCGACGACGCGGCCGGCGGCCGCGAGCGCCAGGTCGGTGACCTCGGACCGGAGCTCGGTGATGGCCCGCTCCTTCTCGGCATCGATCTCGGCCGTCGCGCGATCCCGCAGGCGGGCGAGCTCCTCGCGCGTCGCCGCGAGGTCCTGCTCGCGGGTCTCGCTGGCCACGCGCTGGGCGCGGTTGATGATCTCGTTCGCCTCTTGCCGGGCTTCCTGCAGCGCCGCCAGGCGCTCCTGCTCGGCCGACTCGCGATCCAGCCGCGCCTGCTCCGCGTCCCGCAGCCCCTCCTCGATCCGCGTCCGGCGTGCCTCGAGCATGCGCGAGATGGGACCGAACGCGAACAGCTGGAGGACGACGTAGAGCAGGACGAAGTTGAGCAGCGCGATGACGAGCCAGAACCCGTTGATGACGAGCCCGGCCCCGCCGCTCTCCGCGTCAAGGGCGAGCGCGGCCGGAAGGGCCCCGGTGGCGATCGCGAGGTGGTCCATGACGTCCGCTCGGTGCCTCGGCCTACTTGGCAGCCGGGTTGAGGAAGATGATCAGGACGCCGACGACGAACGCGAGCACGCCGAGCCCCTCGGCGAACGCGGCGCCGATGATGAACGTGGCGCGGATGACGCCCGCCGCGTCGGGGTTGCGGCCCATCGCGCTCGTCGACATGCCGGTCAGGATGCCGATACCGATGCCGGGGCCAATGACGCCCATCGCGGCAAGGCCGGCGCCGATCAGTTCCATCGAGTCTCTACCTCCTCTGGCGGCCGCTGCGTCGCGGACGCTTCCTTGGGCCTGTGGGATGGAGCCGTCTCAATGCGTCGAGACGGCGGACAGGGGTGGGCCGACGCTGCCCTCGGGCTCGGTCGCCATGGCCGGGGCGGCATGCGCCTCCTCGTCGTGGCTCTCGATGGCGAGCAGCGTGAACATCAGGGTCAGGACGCTGAAGATCAGGGCCTGGACGAAGCCGATGAAACCTTCCAGGAACACGAATGGCAGCGGCAGGACGCCCAGCAGCAGCGCCGTGAACACGCCCAGCATGATCCCGCCGCCGTACAGGTTGCCCCACAACCGGAAGGCGAGCGTCACGGGCTTGAAGAACTCGAGCAGGAACTCGGTCAGCCCCACGAACAGGTCGATGACCCCGTCGACGACGCTGCGCCGGAAGCCGCTGAAGTTGAAGAACTTGGCGAGGTAGCGGCCGGGGCCGAGGCGCCGGACGCCCTCGAAGTGGAACAGGACGAAGCTGAACAGGGCGAGCCCCACGGTGATGTTGATGTCGCTGGTGGGCGTGCGCAGCCAGCTCAGCTTGTCGCCGAAGATCAGCAGGTCGGTCCAGTTGGCGAGCGCGATGAACACGAACAGCGTGGCAAAGATCCCGACGTACGGCCGGGCCGCCGGGCCGCCGAGCGCCATCGCGAAGCCCTCGAGCGCCTCGTAGACGAACTCGACGGCGTTCTGGACCCGGCCGGGCAGCCGCTCCAGGCTCCGGGCGATGCCCACGAACACCACGATCATGACCACCATCACGATCCACGAGACCACGATCGAGGACGTGATGCTGGGGTGGAACTCGACCACGAGCGAGCCGCTGGGCTCGGTCGCCCGCGGCGCGAAGTCGTACACGACGGTGGGCGGGATCAGCTCGAGGTTCCCGTTGATGCCCTCCTTGGGACCCGGGAAGCCCGGCGGCGCCAGCAGGATCGTCGCGACGACGTCCAGGGCGACGATGGCCACGATCGCGAGCAGGAGCTTGCGGCCGGTCGTCAAGCGCGCCGGCGACGCCGGGCGGCCGGCGTCCGGCGTCGCAGCCTGGGGGGTCTCGTTGGTCACGGGTCGCTCGATTGGCCTCGTGTTGATCGCCGTCCCCGAGCGGACGGTCAGTCGTGGTGCGGATCGAAACGTGCGAGAAACCGGCGGATCAGCCTGGCGACGGCGAGTCCACCGAGACCGAAGCCGGCCAGTGCCCCACCGACGGCGAACACGGGCAGCGTGTGGAGCTGCTGATCAAGCCACCAACCGGATAGCACGCCCGCGACGGTCCCCACGAAGAATGTGACGCCGATCTCGGAGAACAGAACGACGTAGGCTCCGAAACCGTTGAACATGGGGGACCGACCACCGCGCGGGTGACTATACCAGAGGCCATCGGGGGCCCGGACCCCCCATCCCGTGGCCGGCCGCCGCCGGAATCCGTCACCGCTGACGGGCGCGCCGTGCCTGGGCGGCCGGCGCGTCCGGGTCCGGCGCATCGGGCCCGGAGGCTGATCCGTACGCCTCGTCGTAGGCCTCGGGCTCGAGCGCGCCGGCCGTCTCGAACCGGGTCAGCAGGAACAGCCCGAGCCCGAACGCCACGGCCAGGCCGAGGAACGCGTACACCTGCCCCGTGCCCGACAGCACGAACGAGAGCACGGCGAGGACGAGGCAGATCGCGTAGATCGCGAGCACGGTCTGGCCGTGGGTGAGACCCAGGTCGAGCAGCCGGTGGTGGATGTGCTTGCGGTCGGGCGTGAACGGCGACCGCCGGGTGGCCAGCCGGCGGACGATGATCCAGAACGTGTCGATGATCGGGACACCCAGCACCAGCAGCGCGACCGCGACCTTGGCCGAGCCCAGGATGGCGAGCAGGGCGAGGGTGTAGCCCACGAACATGACGCCGCTGGTGCCGATGAAGATCGACGCGGGGTGGAAGTTCCAGCGCAGGAACCCCAGCAGCGACCCTGCGAGCGCGAAGCACAGCAGCGCGACAAAGGGCTGCGGGATCGTCGTCGCGACCGAGATCAGCCCCAGCGTGACGGCGGCGATCAGCGTGATCCCCGTCGAGAGCCCGTCGAGGCCGTCGATGAAGTTGATGCTGTTGATCATGCCCACGATCCACAGCACCGTGAACGCACCCGCAAACGGGCCGAGCGGGATGTTGTCCGTGCCGAGCGGGTTGTTCAGCGAGCCGACCGAGATGCCGGCGGCGACCGCGAGGAGGGCCAGGGCGAGCTGGCCCAGCAGCTGCCAGCGGGCCCGAAGCTGGAGCGTGTCGTCGAGCACGCCCAGGAGCGCCGCCGCCGCGCCGCCGAGGAGCAGCGCGAGGATCGCCCCGGGCTCGACCTCGCGCCGGACCGCCGACACCTCGAGCCCGCCGTTGGCGATCAGCAGCGCGATCGCCACCGCGACGAACGAGATCGCCACGGCCACCCCCCCGCCGCGCGGTGTCGGCGAGGCGTTGACCCGGCGATGGTCCGGATGGTCGATGTTGTCGAGCCGGACGGCCAGCCGGCGGACCTGCGGCGTCAGCGCGAGCGACCCGATCGCCGCGGCGGCGAACACCGCGAGCAGCAGCGGCAGCAGCTCCCCGAGGTCGCCGGAGAGTCGCATCGCGACCGTCAGGCCAGGCGGTCGGGCAGTCCCGGGACGGGGAACCGATCCACCAGGTCGCGCACCCCCGCCCGGATGGCGCCGAGGGCGGCCGCGTCGTCGCGGTTGCGGATCGCGTCGACGACCCAGCGCCCGATCCGGCGCATCTCGTCGGGTCCCATGCCACGGGTCGTGGTGGCCGGCGTCCCGATCCGGATCCCCGACGCGACGTTGGGCGGGTTGGCGTCGAACGGGATGGCGTTCTTGTTGACGGTGATGCCCACCTCGTCGAGGAGCGCCTCGGCCTCGCGCCCGGTCACGCCCAGCGGCGTCACGTCGACCAGGGCCAGGTGGTTGTCGGTGCCCCCGCTCACGAGCCGTGCCCCGGCTCCCGCGATCGTCCCCGCGAGCACTGCCGCGTTCTCGATCGTGCGGGCCTGATCGCGCCGGAACTCTGGCTCGGCCGCCAGGCGGAGGGCGACCGCCTTGGCCGCGATCACGTGCATCAAGGGACCGCCCTGGACGCCCGGGAACACGCTCTTGTCGACCGCCTGCGCGAGCGTGAGCTTGCCGAGCGCCGGGAAATCGGCCCGCTCGACGCCGTCGGGCAGGTCCGCGCGGGCGAACACGAGCCCGCCGCGCGGGCCGCGCAGGGTCTTGTGGGTGGTCGTGGTGACGAGATCCGCGTGCGGGAACGGGCTCGGATGGAGGCCGGCCGCGACGAGACCCGCGAAGTGGGCCATGTCGACGAACAGCAGCGCGCCGACGCCGTGGGCGATGCGCGCCAGCCGCGCGAAGTCCCAGGTGCGCGGATAGGCGGAGGCGCCCGCGACGAGGACCCTGGGCCGGACCTCGGCCGCCTGCGCCTCGAGGG
This sequence comes from uncultured Chloroflexia bacterium, assembly GCA_963841545.1. Classification (GTDB taxonomy): domain Bacteria; phylum Chloroflexota; class Limnocylindria; order Limnocylindrales; family CSP1-4; genus CAIXZV01. The sequence continues at coordinate 193,106 of CAWJDE010000005.1, forward strand.
CGTCATAGTCGATCCGCTCGGTGTCACGGGTCACGCCGTACGCGTGGACCTCGAACAGCCGGCCCGAGAAGTTGACCGGCGAGCCGTGGGTGAGGTGGCCACCGTGGGCCAGGCTCATGCCCAGGATCCGGTCGCCGGGGCGCAGGACCGCGAAGTAGGCGGCCATGTTGGCCTGGGCGCCGGAGTGCGGCTGGACGTTGACGTGGTCGGCACCCGGGAACAGCGCGAGGGCACGATCCCGAGCGAGGTTCTCGGCGATGTCCACGTACTCGCAGCCGCCGTAGTAGCGCTTGCCGGGCAACCCCTCGGCGTACTTGTTGGTGAGCCAGCTGCCCTGCGCCTCGAGGACCGCCTGCCACACGTAGTTCTCGCTGGCGATGAGCTCGATGTTGTCCGCCTGGCGGTGCCCCTCGGCCACGACCGCCGCCCACAGCTCGGGGTCGACCTCGGCCAGGGACGCCCAGGCCTCCGGGGACACGGCCGTGCCGGGCGTGTCGGCGACCGGGCCGGGCGAGCCGGTGTCGTCGATGCCGGTGTCGGGGATGGAGGCCTCGGGCGTGACGGCGGCGCGGGACACCTGCGGACCTCCTGGCGGGTGGGCGATGGGCTCGGATGCGGCGACGGCCGGTGGGCCGGTCCCTATCTTCCCATGGCCCCGACGGCCACGCTGTCCGACCGGGCCAGGGCGGCGCGGAGGGCCGGTCATGACCCGCCGGTGCCCGGCGCCGGCGCGGTCATGCACGCGGTCGATCGATCGCGTGGACCACGCCCGCCTCGTCGAGGACCGCGGCGATGGCCGCCGGCGGGATCGCGCCGGCACGCCGGATCTCCGGATGCGCGACCGAGCAGTCGACCACGGTCGAGGCCGGTCCGCCCTGGATCGGGCCACCGTCCACGACCAGGGCGATGGCGTCGCCCAGCAGGACGGCGACCTCGCGCGCATCGCGCGCGTCGGGCTCGCCGGACAGGTTGGCCGAGGTGGTCGGGATCGGCCCGAGCGCCGCGGCGAGGGCTCTGGGGCACGGATGATCCGGGACCCGCACGCCGATCGTGGGGGCCCCGGCGGCCAGCACGAGCGGGAGCCGGACACCGGGTCGCACCGGGAGCACGAGGGTCAGCCCACCGGGCCAGAAGCGGCGGGCGAGCGCCGTCGCCGCGGGTCCCAGGTTGCCGAGCGTGGCCGCCTGCTCGGCATCGGCCAGCAGCACGGCGACGGCCTTCTCGGGCGGGCGTCGCTTGGCGGCGAACAGGCGCTCGATCGCGTCGGGCAGGGCGAGGTCGGCGGCGATGCCGTAGACCGTGTCGGTCGGGATCGCAACGATCGCGCCCGAGCGGAGCAGGTCCACGGCGAGGGCGCGGGTCGCGACGCCGTCGGGCTCGACCCTGGTCACCGTCGTGCGGGCTCCACGCGGGCAGCGCCATCCGGGGGCTCCGCCAGGGCGGCCTCCGCCCGGGCCGTATCGCGGGCCGCATCCGCCTGCGCCGCGAGCCACGCCGCGTTGCGGGCCGCGTCCACGGGCGAGGCGAGGACCAGCGCCTCGATCAGGGCGGCCGCCCCGTCGTCCTCGACCGGCGGCGCGACGTAGCGCGCGGCGGCACGGACGACCGGAGGCGCCGAGGCCATGGCGGCCCCGTGCCCCGCGTCCTTGATCATCTCGAGGTCATTGAGCGCATCGCCGATCGTGAGCACCTGGCCCATCGGGATCCCGGCGTGATGGGCCAGCCACGCGACCGCTCGGCCCTTCGACACGCCGGGGGCGACGAACTCCAGGAACCGCGGGTGCGAGACGGTCACGTCCGCGCTTCCCTCGAACGCGCGCTGCGCGGCCGCGACGAGCTCCATGGGGCGCGGGGGCTCACCCACGGCGATGACCTTGGACACCGGTCGCCGGATCGCTCGGGCGAGGTCGGGCACGATGCTGGCGGCGGGCCCGAGGTAGCCCGAGTAGTCCTCGAACCGGGCATCGTCACGCCAGACGACGATCCGCTCGAGCGCGTTGACGTGCGGGTCGAGGCCGTGCTCGAGGCACCACGCGATGGCCGCACGCGCGGCCGCGGCCGCCAGCGGCACGTGGTGGAGCAGCCGTCCGACGGGGGCCCGGAACGGCGGTGCGAGCGGATCCACGTGGGCGCGCCGGGCCGCCATCATCCGGACGACCGCACCCTGGTGGCCGATGATCGGATCGGACAGGCCGAGCAGGTGCGCGTACACGGCGCCGGAGCTCGCCATCCGCCCGCTGGCGAGGGAGACGCGCACGCCGGCCGAGGTCGCGGCGCGGATCGCGGCCTGGGTCCGGTCCGAGATCCGGAAGTCGTTGCCCACGAGCGTCCCGTCGATGTCGAGCGCGATCATCCGGATGGGGAACGCGGGCGCGGGGCGCGACGCGGGCCGATGATCCCTCACGGCTGGGCCCTCACGGGTGGTGCCTCACGGGTTGGTCCCTCACGGGTGGTGCCTCACGGGTTGGTCCCTCACGGCTGGTCCCTCACGGGTGGTTCCTCACCGCCCGCCCCGCAACCCGTCGCCCCTCACCGGCCGCCTCGCGAGATCCGGGCCAGGCGCGGGTGGGCGGCCAGGTCGGGCACGACCGTGCACTGCCAGCCGGTCAGCCGCGTCGCGACCTCGTGGCGGATCGCCTCACCCTGGTCGGACCCGATCTCGACCAGCGCAAGGCCATCGGCCGCCAGCACCTCCGGCAGCCGGTCGAGCAGCCGCCGGACGACGTCGAGGCCGTCCGCGCCGCCGTCGAGCGCGGACTGCGGCTCGAACGACAGATCGGGCGCGAGCCGGGCCAGGGCCCCGGTCGGGACGTACGGGAGGTTGGCGCAGATCACGGCATAGGGGGGATCCACGTGGTGGGGCAGCAGGTCGGCGACGACGAACACCATCCGGTCGGCGACGCCGTGCCCGACGGCGTTCTCGCGAGCGAGCTGGATCGCGTCCTCGGACACGTCGATCGCGATGACCATCACCTGGTCGGCCATCCGGCGGCGGCGCAGGGCGGCCAGCAGCGCCACCGCGATCGCGCCCGTGCCGGTCCCGACGTCGGCGACCCGCAGCGCCGGCGCGGCGCCCGTCCTGGGCGTCGAGGTGAGCCGCGCCGCGACATCCGCGATGGCGGCCTCGACCAGCAGCTCGGTCTCCGGTCGCGGGATCAGCGCCCGGGAATCGGTCGCGAACGCGAGCCCGTGGAACTCCCGGAAGCCGCGGATGTAGGCGACCGGCTCGCCGCGCTCGCGGCGCGTGATCGCAACCTCGAATGCCTCGCGGATGCCGCCGCTCACCGGGGCGTCGGGATGGGCGAGCACGCCCGCCCGGTCGACCCCCAGCGCCTGGCCCAGCAGCAGCTCCGCGTCCAGCCGGGGCGACTCCGAGCCCGACGCGGACAGCCGCGCGGCGGCCAGGCGGAGCAGCTCGGTCACGGTGAACGCGTCCCCGGCCATCACGCTCCCGGCGCCCGCGTCGTGACGGTGAGGCCGGGGCTGTTCGCGAGCACCACGACCGAGGTTCCGTCGCGATCCCCGCGGAACCGGAGATCGGCGGTCTCGCTTCCGACCCGAAGACCGGTCACGGTCAGCTCGGGCAGCCACTCGGGCAGCTCGGGGCGAGCGAGCTCGAGGCGGTGGTGGCCGGCATCGGCGCGCAGGCCCAGCAGCGTGGCCAGGAGCATGAAGCTCGACCCGGCGGCCCAGGCCTGCGGCGAGCAGGCGACCGGGTAGGGCACGGGCGCCGCCGTCTCGTCGCGGTCGAAGCCGCAGAACAGCTCGGGCAGGCGCTGGTCGGGGAACCGATGCGCGGCCTCGAGCATGCCACCCGCGAGCCGGCCGGCCGCCGCGTCGTACCCGTACCGCTTGAAGCCCGCGGCGATCAGCGAGACGTCGTGGGGCCAGACGGTGCCGGTGTGGTAGCCGATCGGGTTGTAGCCGGGCTGCCCGGCGGCGTAGGTGCGGATCCCCCAGCCGCTGAACATGTCGGGGGCCATGAGCCGCTCGACGACCCGGCGGGCGCGATCCGGGGCGGCGATCCCCGACCACAGGCAGTGGCCGGCGTTGGAGGCGATCGCGTCGGCCGCGCGCCCGTCGCCGCCGAGCGCGATCGCGTAGCAGCCCTGGTCCTCGGACCAGAACGCATCCTCGAACCTCGCCCGCAGCTCCTCGGCGCGGGCCGTGAGCCGGTCCGCGAGCTCGCCCTCGCCACGCAGCCGGGCGAGCGCCGCCATCCGCTGCCGGGCATCGAACACGTACCCCTGGACCTCGGCCAGGGCGATCGGCGTCGCCGCGAGCCGGCCGTGGCGATCGCGGATGCCGTCCGGGGAATCCTTCCAGCCCTGGTTGACGAGGCCGCCCGGCGTCCGGCGCTCGTAGTCCACGAACCCGTCCCCGTCGCGGTCGCCGTAGCGGTCGATCCATTCGAGCGCGCGGAGGACGTTGGGCCACAGCCGATCGACGAGCGCCCGGTCGCCGGTCCAGTCGTACGTCGCGCCCAGCAGGACCAGCCACAGCGGCGTCGCATCGGCGGTGCCGTAGTACGGCCGATGCGGGATCTCGCCGGTCCGGGCCAGCTCGCCCCGGCGGAGCTCGTGGAGGATCTTGCCGGGCTCGGCGTCGCGGGCGGGGTCGTCGGTGGTCGCCTGGAGCGAGGCCAGCACCTGGAGCGTGTCGATCGCCAGGTCCGGACGGAAGGGCAGGACCTGGAGCGAGGCGATGATCGCGTCGCGGCCGAACAGCGTCGCGAACCAGGGCACGCCCGCTGCCAGGTGGTGCCGGCCCGGGCCGGGACCGTCGTCGAGGAGGAGGTACAGGTCGGACGCCGAGCGATCGATGACGCGGTCGAGGTCGGGGTTGCCGGTCGCGATCGCGGCCATCCCGCGTCGCCAGTCGCGGGCCGCGGCGGCGACGGCTGCCTCGTCGACCACGGGGACCGGCGGAAAGAGAACGTCATCGGCATCGTCCGGCTCACCGGCGAACGGTCGGTCGGGCGAGCCGGCCGGCTCCCCGGCGGCCGGACGGTGGGGCTCCCCGGCGAACGGTCGGTTGGGCTCCGCCGCGCGCCCGCCGCTCGAGGTCCAGGTGACCCACCGCAGCTCGCGCCGCTCCCCGGGCTCGAGCCGCCAGCGCCATTCGAGCCGCACCCAGCCATTGGCGACCGTCCCGGCGGTCCGGGCGGTCCGGGCGAGCTCGCCCGCCATCCCGTCCCCCGGGGCTCGGGTCGCGGCGACGACCTGCGCCGGCTCGTCGAACGCGACGTGCGTCCTCGTCCGGACCCCGTCGAGGCCGTCATAGCGGAAGGTCACCCGGTCGTCGCGCACCGCGATCGGCAGCTGCCGGCCACGCGCCGGGCGGTCCCAGCCGCGGACCTCGAAGATGTCGGCGGCGTCGGCCGCGAGCTCGATGTGGAGGGTCACGTCCCGGGCCGCCTCGGCGTGGCACGTGATCCGGAGGCGCTCCTCGAGCTCGGTGCCCGTGAGCAGCCGGTGGCGCTCGATGGCCAGCCACTGCGCCGGCCCGGCGTCCTCGAGGGTCGGCCCCCCTGGCGCCGCCGCCTCGACGCGTGGGTTGGCCAGCACGATCGTCCCGCGGAAGCTGCCACCGATCGTGGCGGACAGCCGGACCGGCCGGCGGCCGTTGACGCGCAGCGTGCAGCACGACAGGCGCCGGGTGTCAGCCTCGTACAGCCCGAGACCACGATCGTCGGGGTCGATGTCGCCCGACGGGTCGGTGAGCAGGAACAGGTTGCCCCGCTTGAGCACCCCGACGGAGCCGAGGTCCGTCGCCTCGACGATCGGTCCCGGGGCGGGATCGATGAAGCGGGTCACCGGCCCGGCTCAGGACCGGGCTGGTGCGCCCGCACCGTCGCCGTCGGCGCCGTCGGTCAGGTGGCGCAGCCGGTCGGCCTGGTCGGCCATCACGAGCGCGTCGATCAGCGGGTCGAGCTGGCCGGCGAGGATGCCCGGGACGTTGTGGATCGTCGCCCCGATCCGGTGGTCGGTGACCCGGTTGTCGGGGAAGTTGTAGGTCCGGATCTTCTCCGACCGGTCGCCCGCGGTGACCATGGTCCGGCGGGTGGCGCTCTGTTCCGCCCGCTGCTTGGCGAGCTCCATGTCATACAGCCGCGACCGGAGGACGGCGAGCGCCTTGGCCTTGTTCTTGTGCTGGCTCTTCTCGTCCTGGATCTCGACCACGAGGCCCGTCGGCAGGTGCGTGATCCGCACCGCCGAATCGGTCGTGTTGACCGACTGGCCGCCGGGACCGCTCGAGCGCTTGACCTCGATCCGGAGGTCCCGCTCCTCGTCGATGTCGACCTCGACCTCGTCGGCCTCGGGCATCACGATCACGGTCGCCGTGCTGGTGTGGATCCGGCCGCTCGATTCGGTCGACGGGACGCGCTGCACGCGGTGCACGCCGCCCTCGAACTTGAGCCGGCTGTAGGCACCGTCGCCGGTGACCTCGAGGATCGCCTCCTTGATGCCGCCGATGCCGGTCTCGTTGGTGCTCATCACGTCGAGGCCGAACCGATGCTCCTGCGCGTAGCGGGTGTACATGCGCACCAGCTCCGCGGCGAACAGCGCCGCCTCCTCGCCTCCGGCGCCCGCGCGGATCTCGACGATCACGTTGCGGTCGTCGTTGGGATCCCGCGGGAGCAGCGAGACCCGGAGGTCGTCGAGCAGCGCCTGCTCCCTTGCCTCGAGCGTGGCGATCTCCTCGCGCGCGAGCGCCTTGAGCTCGTCGTCCGTCTCGCCGTCCCGCATCTGGCGCGCGCCGTCGAGCTCGGTTCGGACGTCGCTCAGCTCGCGATGGGCGGCCACCACCGGCTCCAGGCGCGCGAGCTCCCGGCCGAGCCGCTTGAGCTGGGCGGGATCGGCGAGCACCTCGGGGGTGGCGAGCTGGGCGGAGACGTCGTCGTACTGGTGGGCGAGATCGACGAGCTTGGCGTCGAGGCCGTGTTCGTCAGCCATGGTCCGCGTCCGCCGCCGGTCAGCCGGGGAGCGGCGGGTCGATCGAGACCGGGACGATGGCCTCGCCCTCGATCGCCGACTCGGTCAGGCCCGCGGCCGTGCGGGCCGCCGCCGCCGTCTCGCCCGGCAGCGGCATCGGGTGGCGGGCGAGCTCGAGGCCGCCCGGCGGGACGGCCTCGCCGTCGGCGCGCAGCGCCTCCTCGAGCGCGACCACGGCCACCTCGATCATGTCGTCGCTGGGCTGCTTGGTGGTGATCATCTGGACCAGGATCCCCGGCCACATGACGACGCGGACCACCGGGTTCGAGCGGTGGCGGGCGCCCAGCCGCAGCAGCTCGTAGCCCACCGATGCGATGACGGGGATCAGCAGGATGCGGCTGCCGACCATGACCAGCGGGTCCTGCCGCCCGACCAGCCCGAAGGCCACGATCGAGAGCAGGATCACGACCACCAGGAACTCGGTCCCGCAGCGTGGGTGCGCGGTGGGGTACTTGCGGATCGCCTCGGGGCGAAGCGGGTCGCCGTGCTCGAGGGCGTGGATCGACATGTGCTCGGCGCCGTGGTAGCGGAACACGCGCGCGATGTCCGGGGTCCGCGCGATCAGGGCGAGGTAGGCGAGGAAGATCGCGACCCGGACCAGGCCCTCGACGATGTGCTGGACCAGGCCGTTCTCGGCGCTGCCCACCGTGAACGTGGCGACGCCCAGCGGGATCAGGAAGAACACGAGGATGCCGACGATCGCGGTGAACCCGAGCATCAGCGCGACCGAGCCGCGGCCGATCTCGACCCCTTCCTCCTCGACCTGGATGCCGGCCGACCGGATGAGCCAGCGGGTGCCGATGACCAGGGTCTCGTAGAGCACGACCAGGCCGCGGACGAACGGGGCACGCGACAGGCGATGGCGGTGGAAGCCCGAGTCGAGGCGCTCGGTGGCGAACACGATCCGGCCGTCGGGATGGCGGAGGGCGACGGCGATGGCATCGCGGCCGCGCATCATGACGCCCTCGATGAGCGCCTGGCCGCCGTAGGAGAAGCGGGGCATGGGTTGCAGTCTACCGGGTGGGGGGCGCCCGCCCGGACGGGGGTGCGGGTGCCCGCGCTGATCCCGGTGCGGCTTCCCGTGTCGCCCACCGCCGGTGGCGGCGCGAGGGGGCGATGGGGCGTCGACCGGCCTCGTCGTTCGAGCGCCATCGGTGGCCGATGCGGCGTCGACCGGCCTCGTCGTTCGAGCGCCATCGGTGGGCGATGCGGCGTCGACCGGCCTCGTCGTTCGAGCGCCATCGGGCCCCGGGTCGCATACTCCCCCCGATGCGTCTCGAACTCACCAAGCGCGGCGACTACGCCATTCGCGCCATGCTCGCCCTCACCCGCGGCGCAGGCAACGGGCTGCTTTCCGCGCGCCGGATCTCCGACGCGATGACGATCCCCGTCCGGTTCCTGCCCCAGGTGCTCGCCGACCTCCAGCGGGCCGGCCTGGTGGAGGCGGCGCCGGGGCGCGCGGGTGGCTATCGCCTCGCGCGCGAGGCGACCGAGATCAGCCTCCTCGACGTCATCGAGGCGGTCGAGGGCGACAGCCGGCGGCGCTCGTGCGTCCTGCGCGGCGGGCCGTGCGGGGTCGACGGCACGTGCGACGTCCACGACGTGTTCTTTCGCGGGCAGGAGGCGATGCTCGCCACGCTGGAAGCCGAGACGCTCGCCGATGCCGTCCACGTCAACGGCGCAGCAGGCAGGATCCGGAGACGTTCCAGCCCGACGGGCTAGCCGGCGTTCGGCGCCTCCGGCGGGTCGCGAGGGAGCACCCGCGCCGTGCGCGGGCGCGCCTCCTCCAAGAGCCGGAAGCCGGCGGCGGCGTCGTGGCCGACGACGTCGAGATCGAACACCGCGCGGTCCAGGTCGGCCGGATCGGGATCCGCGACCGGCACCGTCGCACCGTCCCGTGCCGGCCCCGCCAGCCCCTGGCCGAGCGGATCCACGATGCCGCTGCCACCGGCGATGAGCACGGCGCCGGGGTCCGCGGCAGCGACCGGGTCATCCGCGTGCAGGGACCCGTCATCCACCCGACCGCGCACCCTGGCGTGGCCGTCGATCAGTAGACCGTTCGGACTGCCCGAGCCGACGGGCGGCCGGGATGGGAACGGGCCGCGTGGCCCGGCTCAAGGGGCCCACCGTCACGTATAAATATCTACTAACTCAGTAATGATTATCCCAGCAAGGAGGACGAGCCCCATGGCAGCGCACGATGCTCACGCTCTCGGATCCGCAGACGATCGCCGGGTCAGCCGACGGGAGCTCCTTCGCGGGGCCTCCATCGCGGCCGGAGCCTCGGGCGTGGCGCTGCTCGCCGCGTGCGCCCCCGCCGCCGCACCGCAGTGGACGTTCGGACCGAAGGCTGCCGCGGCCGCCGGAGCCTCCGCCGCCGCCAGCCCGGGTCCGGCCGCCGCGCCGACCGCCAGCGCCGCGCCGGCCGCCACTCCTGCCGCCTCCGTGGCGCCCTCGAGCCAGCCGGCCAAGCCCGTGACCACGGACGAGGTCTCGCGCCACCCGAGCGAGCTGCCCCGCTCGGCCGACTTCGCGCTCTACCGGGACGGCACGTACCAGCAGCAGACGAAGCGAAACGGACCCATGAACCACGAGGTGCATTTCACGACCCGCGAGGTCGTGGCCGAGGTGGTGCCCGGCACCACGATGGACCTCTGGACGTTCGACGGTCGGATCCCGGGACCCATGATCCGGGCCCGGGTCGGCGACACCGTCGACTTCTTCCTCAGCAACGACCCCGGCAACTCGATGCCCCACAACGTCGACTTTCACGCCGTGACCGGTCCCGGTGGGGGCGCGGTCAGCCTCGACACCCTGCCCGGCAGCGAGAGCGAGCTCAAGGTCAAGCTGCTCCATCCCGGGATCTTCATCTATCACTGCGCGTTCCCGGACATCCCGATGCACATCTCCCATGGAATGTACGGGCTGGTCGTGGTGGAGCCGGCCGCCGGCCTGCCGGAGGTCGACCACGAGTACTACCTGCTGCAGAGCGAGCACTACACGACGCTCGGGGCGCAACGCGGGCACGCGGAGCTGCACGACGCGGGGCACCTGACGTACTCGCCGGAGCTCGGGAACGAGGAGCGACCGACCTTCGTGGTGTTCAACGGACGGCCCGACTCGACCGTGGGCGACCGGTCCCTGGGCACCCTCGACGCGGCCATCAACACCGGCGAGAAGGTCCGCCTGTTCGTCGGCAACATCGGCCCCAACCTGGTGTCGAGCTTCCACGTGATCGGCGAGATCTTCGACACCGTCTACGTGGAGGGCTCGTTCGCCCTCGAGAACCACAGCGTCCAGTCGACCGCGGTGCCGGCCGGCGGGGCCGCCGGCGTGGAGTTCAAGGTCGAGGTGCCGGGCACGTACGTGATCGTCGACCACTCGATCTTCCGGACCCACAAGGGGGCCCTCGCCACGCTGACGGTCAGCGGGCCACCCGCACCCGACATCTACGACCCGGTCAAGTTCGACAAGATCCGCTGAGCACCCAGGCATGGCGCGCCTCGGCATCGTCATCGGCACGGCGCACCTCGGCATCGTCATCGATCGCGGTCGGCGCCTGGTGGGCCACGGGCGAGGTCGGTCGGGTCTCCGTCGGAGACGTCGACTCGCTCGACTGAGGGCGCCCACCAGGCGCGACCGGATCCCGTGCCTGCATCCCCGCCGCGGGACTCGTCTGGCGTCCCTCGTCCCGCAACTGGTGTCTCGGCGTTCCGCGTCCCGCGTCCCGCGTCCCGCCGGCGGCCGTCCTTCGAGGGGGCGGTCGCCGGATGCCGCCGAGCGGGCCGGCCGCCGGATGCCGCCGAGCGCGCCGGTCGCCGGACGCGGCCAAGCGGCCGGCCGCGGGGCAAGCGCCCGACCGGCTGCGACCCTTGGTCAGCCGGCGCCCGATGCCCGCAGCCGGGCGACGTCGCCGGCCCCGTAGCCCAGCTCGGCCAGGATCTCGTCGGTGTGCTCGCCCAGCATCGGCGGCGGCCGCCGGATCGACGCCGGCGTCGAGGACAGCGAGAACGGCAGGCCGACCTGGCGGATGGTCCCCAGCAGAGGATGCTCGACATCGATCGTCATGTTGCGCGCCAGCGCCTGGGGGCTGGCGAAGGCATCGACGACGTCGTTGATGGGGCCGCACGGGACCTCGGCGGCCTCGAGCACGGCAAGCCACTCCCCGGTGGGGCGGGCGAGGAACCGCTCGGCCAGGATGGGCCGGAGATCGGCGCGCCGCTCCACCCGATCACCGTTGGTGGCGAACCGGGGATCCGCGGCGAGGCCGGGCAGCCCGAGCGCCTCGCACAGCCGCGGCCACTGGCGCTCGCTGCCGACGGCCAGGGCCAATTCGCCGTCCGCGGTGCGGAACGTCTCGTACGGCACGATCGTGGGATGGGCGTTGCCCAGGCGCCCGGGCGGGAGCCCGGTCACGAACGCGTTCTGCGCCTGGTTGACGAGCACCGCGAGCGTCGACTCGAACAGCGACACGTCGATCCGCTGGCCGGCAGGCCCACTCCCGATCGAGGAGCGACCCACGAGCGAGGCCAGCACCGAGACGGCGCCGAACAGCCCGGTGACGACATCGCTGATCGCCACCCCCACCTTGGTCGGCCGCCCGCCATCCGCATCGGTGGCGCCCGTGATCGACATCAGGCCGCCGACGGCCTGGATCACGAAGTCATAGCCAGGCCTGGCCGCGTCCGGTCCCGAGGGCCCGAAGCCCGAGATGGCGAGGTGGACGAGGCCGGGGTTGATCGCGGCGAGCGCCGCCTCGCCCAGTCCCAGCCGCTCGAGGCTCCCGACGCGGAAGTTCTCGACCAGCACGTCCCCGGCGGCCAGCAGCCGGCGGATCACCTCGCGCCCCCCCTCGGACCCGAGGTCGAGCCGGATCGAACGCTTGTTGCGGTTGACCGCCAGGTAGTAGGCGGCGGTCCGGGTGCCGTCGGCCTCGGAGCCCACCCACGGCGGACCCCAGCCGCGGGTGGCATCCCCCTCGGGCGGCTCGATCTTGATCACGTCCGCGCCGAGGTCGCCGAGCAGCATCGTGCAATAGGGTCCGGCGAGGACCGTCGAGCAGTCGACGACCCGGATGCCGTCGAGCGGTCCGTGGGCCTCGGGGTTGGCCATCGCGAGATCCTACGCGGCGCGCGCGTGCCGGCGCCGGATCAGTCCGCGGGCGGTGGCTCGGGCACAGTGATGTCGGCAACCCGGGCACCGGTCGCCCGGACGAGGTCAGCCGGCGAGACGTGGACGTTGGCGCCGCGCGCCCCGGCGCCGATGGCGACGAGGCTCAGGCCCACGATCGACGCGTCGGCGATCACGGGCCAGGCTCGCAGCGCGCCGAACGGCGTGATCGCCCCGCGCTCGTAGCCGGTGATGGCCCGGGCCTCCTCGGCATCGGGCAGCGACAGGCGGTTGGTGCCCAGCAGGGCGCGCAGCTTCGGCCAGTCGAAGCGGCGTCCACCCGGGACCAGGACGAACACGTAGTCGTCGGCGGCGCGGCGCACCAGGATCGTCCGCAGCAGCGACCCGAGCGGGATGCCCTGGAACGCGGCGCTCTCCTCCGCGTGGCGCGCGATCTCCGTCCGGACCAGGCGGAACGGGATCCCGGCGGCCTCGAGGGCCTCGATCGCCGGGGTGCGGAGCGGCTCGGCGGGGGCGTCGGTCATGGCTCGCAGGGTAGCCCCCCGGAGCGACGAGCCGTGGGCGGCAGCGCGGGCGCTCGCGGCCCGCGGCCCGGACCGGACGGCGCCGGCTCCCGGGCGGCCGATACGTGACAGGTTTGGCGGCGGGCCTTCCTCGGCACCGGCGGCGCTGCGACGGCGGTTTGATGTCCGCCGGTCACGAAACGGCACGGACCAGGACGGCGCGCGGTGCGGGGCCGGCGACGCTACCCCAGGCCGAGCGTGAACAGGATGCCGTCCCAGCTCTGCTGGAGATCGACCAGCGCGACCGCGATCAGCACCACGCCCGAGACGATCTCGATCAGCCGGTGGTGCGAGACGACGACCCTGACCACCTCGCGCTGGCGCGAGCTCGCGAGCAGCGACAGCACGACCAGGGGGAGCCCGAAGCCAAGCCCGAACACGACGAACGTCCCGACCTGCGCCGCGGCGTCGCCGATCCCGACCGAGACGGCGAGGAGCGCCGCCAGGAAGGGGCCCGCGCAGGGCAGCGCGATCGGGCCCAGCATCACGCCGTAGGCGTAGGCCTGCCCGTACGGGTTCGAGACCAGCGGGACGCGCATGCCCGGCAGCCGGTTGAACGGGTTGCGACCGACGAGGAGGAGCACGCCCAGGGCGATCAGCACGCCGTCGACGACCGGCACGAGATAGCTCGACACCCGACCGACCGGGACCGCGACCAGGAACAGGACGATCCCGATGACCACCATCGTTGACAACAGGCCGGCGAGCACCAGCAGCCCCAGGAGGCCGCTCGCGCGACGCGCGGGGAGCGAGCCCGCGTTCGCCGCCAGGTAGGCGAGGAAGCCCGGGTAGAGCGGCAGCAGGCAGGGGCTCGCCGCGCTCGCGAGCCCGGCCGCGAAGACCGCGGCGAGCTCACCCACGTCAGGCGCCGACGGCAGCGACGATCGAGTCAGCCCGCTCCCCGCCGGTGGCGAAGCTGATCTCGCCGCTCGGCGAGATCGTGATCAGCGGGACGGCGGGCGGGTTGAGCACGTTGGCACCGAACTCGTCCTTGAGCGCGGCTGCCACGTCGCGACCGGCCACCGCGTAGGTGCCGCTGAACCCGCGAGCGGACCGGTACGCGGCGAGGTCGTCGGCAGTCTCCGAGGGATCCACGGTGAGCACGACGTAGGCGACGCTGGCCGGGTCGATCCGGCCCAGCGCCTCGGTGAACCGGCCCTGCTGCGCGCGGCAGTTGGTGCACCAGATCGCCATCGCCTCGACGAACACGGTGCGGCCGGCGAAGTCGGCGATGGTGAACGGCCGGCCGGTCGCGACGTCGGTCAGGGTGGCCGTCGCCCACGGATGGCCCGCGAGCGCGTCGTGGGCGGCCATCGCGTCGCCGGTCATGCCTTCCGGGGCCATCGATTCCGGGGCCATGGACTCGGGCGCCATCGACTCGTGCGGTGCCATCGATTCCGGAGCCATCGATTCGTGCGGTGCCATGGACTCGGGGGCCATCGATTCCGGAGCCATCGATTCCGGAGCCATCGATTCGTGCGGTGCCATGGATTCCGGGGCCATGGACTCGGGCGCCATCGACGCATCCGAGGCGGTGGGCGTCGAGCCCGGACTGGTGCAGGCGGCGACGAGGAGCGCGATCGCCACGAGAGCGCCCATGGCCGCGGTCGGGGCGAACGGAGCCTGGCGAAGGGGTCGGAACATGCGGTGGCCTCCCGTGTGGGGTGATGATCACGAAGGGGTGTCCCGACCCCGATGATCACCCGGCCGGGTGACGCGGCTGTGACGTGACATGACGCGACGGTGACTGGCGGTGGACGCATCGGGCGCCCGGGCTACGATTTCGTCCATGAGCGACCCGACGTCCCCACCCTCCGCCCACGTCCCCACCCTGATGACCGTCCATGCCCACCCCGATGACGAGACCATCGGGACCGGCGGCACCATGGCCCGCGCCGTCCGCGAGGGCCGGCGGGTGGTCCTCATCACCTGCACCCGCGGGGAGATGGGCGAGATCGTGGTGCCCGACCTCGACACCCCCGACAATCACCGCCGGCTGGGTGAGCTCCGGGCCGTGGAGCTCGAGCGGGCGATGGGGGCCCTCGGGGTCACCGAGTGGGACAACCTGGGCTACCGGGACTCGGACATGATGGGTCGCGCCGGAAACCAGGACCCCCGCTGCTTCTGGCAGGCCGACATCGACGAGGCGATCGGGCGGGCGACCTGGATGGTCCGCCGCTACCGGCCGGACGTGATGACCACGTACAACGACTTCGGCGGCTACGGCCATCCCGACCACATCCGGAGCCACGTGGTGGCCGTGGGCGCGTTCGAGCGCGCCGGCGATCCGGCCTGGTACCCGCACCAGCTGGCCCCCGAGCACGGGGGCAGCGGGGCGACCGAAGCGGACGGCGGGCTCGCGCCGTGGACACCGGCCAAGATCTACGAGCAGGCCATCCCGGCCTCGGTGCGCGAGGCGATGCAGGAGCGGCTCGAGGCCCTGGGCGAGCGATCCTGGTGGACGCCGCCGGACGATGCAACCCCGGAGCAGCTGGCCGAGTTCCAGGCGCAGGCGGCACGGATGCTGGTCCCGGACGAGGCGATCACGGCCTGGATCGACGTCTCGGCCGACCTCGACGCACGGTGGGCGGCCATCAGGGCGCATGTCACCCAGATCTCGGCCGACAACCCGTTCGTGCGCTTCGGCCGGGAGGCGTGGGCCGAGTTCTGGTTCCGCGAGGCCTACATCCGGCGGGCATCCCGGGTCCCGGCACCGGATCACGAGGCGGACCTGTTCGCCGGCCTCGAGGGTCGGGCGCCCGGGCCCTACGGCTGGGGGTAGGCGCGATCGATCGCCGGGCGGCGAGCCGGGCGAGCGGCGCAGGCGGCACGCACGAAACGGGCCGGACGCCCGATGGCCGCGGGACCTACCAGGGGAGCAGCCCCTTCGACGCCCCGAACATCTGGTCCATGACCGCCTTGCCGTCACCCAGCGGGTCCATGAAGTTGGGCTGCGCCCGGCCCAGGATGAGGTGGGGCCGGATGTGCGCCTGGACGAGCCGGGTGCCGTCGAACGTGAGCTCGAGCGTGATCCCTTCCATGGTCGGGATCGACCACGTCTGGTCGAACACGAAGTTGCCGAGCGCGTACCAGATCGGCTTGCCCTTGTAGACCTCCATCGCGCCCACCCAGTGGGGATGGTTGCCGATGACCATGTCGGCGCCGGCGTCGATGGCGGCGCGGCCGAGCTTCTCCTGGAGCGCCGTCGGCGTCGCCTGGTATTCGATCCCCCAGTGCGGGAACACGATCACGAGATCGGCGCCCGCCCGACGGGTGGCGGCGATGTCGCGCTTGAGCGCCTTCACCGTCATCCGGGCGCTGCCGGGGGTGTCGGGGCCCGATCGGTAGTAGGCGGCGATGGTGTCGTAGCCCAGGATCCCGACGGTGACGTCGCCCACCTTCATGAGCGCTGCCGTATGTGCCTCGGCCGTGTTGGCACCGGCGCCCGAATGGCGGATGCCGTTCTTGTCGAGGTTCGCCTCGGTCTGGAGGATGCCCGTCCGGCCCGCATCGCCGATGTGGTTGTTGGCCATCGACACCCAGTCGATCCCCGCTGACTTGACGACCGCGATGTTGCGCGGGTTGGCGGAGAACACGGTGCCGTGATCGTGGAAGCGCCAGGCGTTCGGGGCCGGGTTCTCGAAGTTCGCGATCGCGAGATCCGCGCCGTGCAGGAGGTCGCGCACCACGCCGGCGTTGCCGGTGCGCTTCGTGTACGGGGTGTCCCAGCCGAGCGGCGAGCAGTCCTTGCAGATGCCGGTGATCTCGGCCGTGCCGCCGTCGAACGGGAAGTCGGTGCCGGCGCGGCTGGCGTCGATGGCCAGCGAGACGCCCCGGTCGAGCAGGATGTCGCCACCCGCGACCATGGTCCACGCGGTCGCCGGGTCGTACGACGGGGAAGCGCCCTGGGGAACGTCGAGGCGGGCCGTGAGCGGCCACGCGGAAAGGGACGCGACGCGGTCCACGCCGAACAGGGCCTTCGCTCCCCAGTCGAGGGCGCGCACCGAGGCGTCGACCTGATCGGCCCGGAGGAAGCCCAGCCAGCGTTGATGCCCGGCCAGGGCGGTCGCCAGCGCGGCGGCGTCGGACACGGTGTGCAGGCGGGTGCCGAAGGCCGCCCGATCGGGGCCGAGCACGGCGAGGATGGCGTCGGCGTCGGTCTCGACCAGGACGAGGGCGCGATACGGGCCGCTGCCGCTCTCGATCGCCCGCACGTCCGCGGAGCGCGCCGCGGTCTGCCCGGACCGGAAGCCCGTGACCGGGACGATGGCGACGTCCGCCTCGACCTGAGGCCCGTCGGTGGCCGGGGGCGAGCCGGCGGCCGTGTCCCCATCGGACGGCGTCGGGCTGTCGCCTGGCGCGACGGGGGACGCGCCGTCGCCCGATCCCGCCGGGGCCCCCGACGCAACATCGGACACGCCCGACGTGGCGCCGGCCACGGCCGCGAGCGGGCTCGACGGCCCGGGCGACGCCGCCCCGAGCAGCGAGCTGCCAAGGAACGCGGCGATCAGCAGCAGGACGACGGCCGCGGCGGCGATCGGGGCCAGCGCGAGCCAGGACCGCCGCTGCCCCCCACCACGGGCGGCGGGGCGGCGGGTCCGTCGAGGGTCGTAGCCGGGGTCGCGGACGCTCACGCTGCTGCGCAGGGTAGCGGGTGCGGCGTGATGGTGGATGGGGAATGCCCATTGCCGCGGCCCGCGGAGCGCCCGACGGGAATGTCCATGCCAGCCGCCGCCGGTTGGGCGCCGGACAAGGAACGCCCCGTCCGGGCGGGCGGACGGGGCGTAAGGATGGAATCGCGTTGATGGCGGACCCGACCGGATTCGAACCGGCGATCTCCAGCGTGACAGGCTGGCATGTTGGGCCGCTACACCACGGGTCCGCGGTCGGTGGCGGATCATAGCAGGCGACCCCTCCTGCCGCCAGCGCCGAGCGGGCGCCCCCTCGCGCGCACAGCCCCTCGCGCACGGCGCGCCGCGCCCAGCGCCCGTCGCGCACGACCCGTCGGGCGCGGCCCCTCGCGCACGGCCTCTCGCGCACGGCCCGTCGCGCGCACCCGCGCTATGCTCGCCGACGATGTCGATCATCGATCTCCGCTCCGACACCGTCACTCGCCCCACCGATGCCATGCGCCGCGCGATGGCGGCCGCCGAGGTGGGCGACGACGTGTTCGGCGACGACCCGACGGTCAACGCGCTCGAGGCACGGGCCGCCGACCTGCTGGGCAAGGAGGCGGGGCTGTTCGTGGCCAGCGGGACGATGGGCAACCTGGTCTCGCTGATGGCGCACCTGCCGCGGGGGCACGAGGCGATCGCGGGCGCCACCACGCACACGGTGATGGACGAGGCCGGCGGCCATGCCGTGGTCGTCGGGGCCACGATCCGTCCGCTCCAGGAGCAATCGGACGGCACCCTGGATCCCGCGGCGATCGTCGAGGCATTCCGCGACCCGACCGACCTCCACGAGCCGATCACGGGCCTGATCGCGCTCGAGAACACCCACGCGCACAGCGGCGGCCGCCCCCTGTCGGCGGCGTACACGCGGACGGTCGCGGCCATCGCCCATGAGCGCGGGGTTCCGCTCCACGTCGACGGGGCCCGGCTGTTCAACGCCGCGGTCGCGCTCGGGACGACGGCCCGGGCGCTCGCCGCCCCCGCGGACTCGGTCACGTTCTGCCTGTCCAAGGGCCTGTCGGCGCCGATCGGCTCGGTGGTGGTGGGATCGCACGACTTCGTGGCCCGCGCGCGGCGCGCCCGCAAGCTGGTCGGCGGCGGGATGCGCCAGGTGGGCGTGCTGGCGGCCGCTGGGCTGGTCGCGCTCGACGACGGTCCCGACGGGATGATCCCGCGGCTGGCCGAGGATCACGCCCATGCCCGGCGGCTGGCCGAGGGCCTGGCCGGGATCGACGGGATCCGCTCACCCGGTGGGATCGCGCAGCCCGGGGGTGAGCGCGCGCTCGACCCGTCGCGGGCCGTCACCAACTTCGTGCTGTTCCGGGTGGATCGCGACCGCGCCGCGTTCCTGACCGCTCTCGAAGCGCGCGGCCTGCTCATGGTCCCCTACGCCAATGGGACGGTCCGGGCGGTGACGCATCACGGCATCGGCGCCGCGGAGATCGACCGCGCGCTCGAGATCGTGGCCGCGGTCGTGCGCGACCTTCCGGGGGTCCCGTCGCGAGCGCGGGCCGGCGAGCCGGCACCGAGCGCCGCCTGAGCGATCCCCATCGGCCCGACACAACGGACGGCCCCTCGATGCGGAGGGCCGAAGGAGCGATGACCAACCACCTCGAGGGCGTGACCCTCCCCCGTCCCGCGTCCGGTCCCGATGCCGGGCCCCTCGACTGCGCCTTCTACGACCTGGTCGAGGCGCGGTTCCGCCGGCTGCTGGCCGACAACCCGGTGGTTGCGACGCTGCTCGGCATCCACACCGAGGACCACCGCCTGGGCGACGCGAGCCGCGACGCGATGCTGGCCGAGATCGCCGCGGAACGGGCGCACCTGGCCGCGATCGAGGCGATCGACGAGGCCGGCCTCTCCCCGGCGGTCCGGTTCGAACGGGATCTCGAGTGCCACAACCTCCGCCTGGGCCTGTTCGAGGCGGAGGAGGTCCGGCGCTGGGAGCGACGGTCGACGGCTGCGGCCGACATCGGCGACGCCGTGTTCCTGCTGTTCGCCCGGGGAGCCGCGCCGCTCGGCGAGCGACTGGCCCGGATCGCCGACCGGCTCGAGCAGGCGCCGGCGTTCCTCGAGGCGGCGAAGACCCGGGCGGTCGGGCCGCAGGTGAACGTGTGGCAGGTGGTGGACGCGCGTCACGCGGAGGACCTGCCGTCGCTGTTCGCCGAGGTGCGAGGTGCCGCCGCCGCCGTGGCGGCGGACGGCGCCTTCGAGCACGCGGAGCTGGAGCGCCTCGGGCGCGCGATCGACGGCGCCAACGCCGCGCTCGAGGGCTATCACGGGTGGATCGAGCAGACGCTGGAAGGAGCCTCCGGCGACTGGCCGCTGGGCGGCGACCGCTACGACGAGCTCGTGCGCCTGCGCTCGTTCGGTGATCTCGACGCCGATGCCATCCTCGAGATCGGCTGGGACCAGCTGCGTGCCAACGCCGAAGCGCGCCGGGCCGCGGCTCGCGACCTCGACCCGGGCGCCGACCTGCCCACCGTGCTCGATCGCCTCAAGTCCGACCACCCGGACACGTTCGAGGAGGCGCTGGACCTGTATCGCGACGCGATGGGACGCGCCCGCGCCCACGTCATCGAGCACGACCTGGTCACGGTCCCGGACGGCGAGCGGATCGAGGTGATCGCCACGCCCGAGTTCCTGCGCAGCGTCATGCCGTTCGCCGCCTACTACGCGCCGGCCCGGTTCGACGTTGACCAGCGCGGCCTGTACGTGGTCACGCCGGCGGTCGACGACGACCCCGCCGCGATGCGCGAGCACTACCGCGCCTCGATCTCCAACACCAGCATCCATGAGGCGTATCCCGGCCACCACCTCCAGCTCGCGGTCGCCTCGAGGCACCCGTCCCTCACCCGGGTGCTGACCGATGCCCCCGAGTTCGTCGAGGGCTGGGCCATGTACTCGGAGCAGATGATGCGCGAGGAGGGGTTCGACGCCGGGCCGGCGTTCATGGCCAGCCTGTACACCGACGCGATCTGGCGCGCCTGCCGGATCATCCTCGACGTCCGGATGCACCGTGGCGAGCTCAGCCCGGACGAGGCAACCGACTTCCTGATCGAGCACACCGGGTTCGAGACGGCCAACGCGCGCGCCGAGGTCCGCCGCTACACCTACACGCCGGGCTACCAGCTGAGCTACCTGCTGGGCAAGGTGCTGCTCCTCGGGCTGCGGGAGGAGGAGCGCCGGCGGCAGGGACCGGGCTTCTCGCTCAAGGCGTTCCACGACACGCTGCTGCAGAACGGGTCGCTCCCGATCAGCTTCCACCGCCGCCTGCTGCGGGGCGAGGGCCAGGCGATGCCAGGGACCCGGCGATGGACGTGATCCCGGCGATCGACGTCGAAGGCGGCCGGTCGCGCGTCGTCTTCTGGCCGGGTGCGGCGGCCGGTGTCGGGACGCCCACCGACCGGCCGGACCGGATCGCGGAGCAGCTCGTCGCGCAGGGCGCCCGGATCCTCCACCTGGTCGACTTCGACGGCGCGCGGCGCGCCGCTCCGGTCAATCTCGAGTCGGTCGGTGCGATCGCGTCGCGCGTGGCCGTCCCGCTCCAGGTCGCCGGCGGGCTCGAGGAAGCCGACCACGTCCGGCTGGCGTTCGCGGCCGGGGCGACCCGCGTGGTGCTGTCGGTCGCCGTCGTCGAGCGCCCCGACGTGCTGCGCGACTGCCTGGCCGTCGCCGGCGACTGGCTGGCGGTGGGTCTCGATCCACGGCCCGAGCGGATCGCGGCATTCCCCTGGCGGCGGACGCCGGCGCCGACGCTCGACGGCCTGGTCGAGGAGCTGGTGGCACGAGGTGTCCGGCGCCTGGTCCTGAGCCACGGCGGCCAGACGCCCGATCGTGCGCTGCTGGACGCGCTCATCCGGCGCCACGACGCGGACGTGCTCGTCGCCGGCGGCGCAGCCGATCTCGACACGGTCCGACGCCTGCGCGACGCGGGGGTGTCCGGCCTGATCCTGGGTGAGGCGATCCTCACCGGCGCCATCGATCTGTCCAGCGCCCTGGAGGCCGCCGCATGAGCTCACGCCATTCCGTCCCTCGGGCCATGCCGCTTGCCGCCCTTTTGCTGCCCGTGGTGCTCCTGGCGTGCACCGGCGGCGCGGGGTCGGTCCCGACCATCCCGCCGGCGACACCCGCCACGTCGACGCCGACCCCGGAGGACACGCATCCCGGTCCGACCTATCCGCCCGGCTGCCCCACCACGCAGCCCGACGCGCTGGGCCCGGACGACGTCCGGATCGTCACGATCACCACGTCCCAGGGTGACATCGTGATCAAGATCGAGGGCCCCCTGTCGCCGATCGCGACCGGCAACTTCGTCGCGCTCGCCGCGTGCGGCTACTACGACGGCGTGGTGTTCCACCGGCTGGTGCCGGGGTTCGTGATCCAGGGTGGCGACGGCCAGTTCGGCCGGTCGCCCGATCTGTACCCGGATCTGATGGGCAGCGGCGGCCCGCCGTACACCATCCAGGACGAGCCGGTCACCACCACGTACCGGCGGGGAACGGTGGCGATGGCGCGAAGCGCGCAGCCCAACTCCGTCGGGTCGCAGTTCTTCATCGTGCTCGACGACGCCGCCGCGCAGGCGCTCGCGGATCCGCGCTACAACAACTATCAGATCATCGGGACGGTGACGTCCGGCATGGATGCGGTCGATGCGATCGCGGCGATGCCCAACAGCGGCGATCCGAACAACACGGCGCTCGACCCGGTCCCGATGACCAAGGTCACCGTCACCACGCCATAGGCCAGGGCCCTACCCTGTCCCGATACCACGAAGGAGGCTGCCCATGACCCGCGCCGTCATCGCCACGGAGCTCGGCGACATCGAGGTCGACCTGTTCACGGACGGCGCGCCCAAGGCCGCCGGCAACTTCGCCAAGCTGGCCAGGGACGGGTTCTACGACGACGTGATCTTCCATCGGGTCATCCCGGGCTTCGTGATCCAGGGCGGTGACGGCGAGCACGGCAGGAAGGCCTCGCTCAACCCGGGCCGGGTCGGGACCGGCGGGCCGGGCTACAAGTTCGAGGACGAGCCGATCACCGGCGACTACTACCGGGGCACGCTCGCGATGGCGAACGCGGGCCCGAACACCAACGGCTCGCAGTTCTTCATCTGCCACCAGGACCTGACCGGCCGGCTGCCCAAGAACTACACGATCTTCGGGCAGGTGACGAAGGGTCTCGACATCGTCGACCAGATCGCCAATGCGCCGCGCAACAGCCGGGACCTGCCGGACGCGCCGGTGGCGATGACCTCGGTCACCATCCACGACGAGGCGTAGCGGGGCGCGCCTGCGGGACCGCCGGAGCGCGGCGATGAGGGTCCGTGGAAGGGCCGGCGACGACGCTCGAGGGATCGGTGTGATGCCGGCCAACGTTAAGCATTATTCACCCGCAATTCACTCCCGCGACCGGTCCGACCCCTTTCCTAATCCGCACCCGGCCGCTAGGATATCCGTGCTGCAAGTCAGCCAGCGCTGCCCCAGCATCAGGGCCATGGGTAGGTAGGGTAAGGGTAGTCGGTTCAGCCGACGCGATAGATGGGCCTGGCGCGCGGCAGAAGGTCCACCTTCGGGCGGACACCTTCACCGGGACAGCAACGGAGCGGCTCCTTCGGGAGCCGCTCCGAAATGTTAACGGCCGCTCAGCGGCGCCGCTGACCGGGTCGCCACCGGGAGCGTGGGGATCGGAAGCGTCACCGCGGGGAACGGAAGCGTCACCGCCGGGATCGCGGGCGGACCGGGCGATGGCGGACAATCAGCGCGATGACGAGCGCCCGAATGGTCCCCCGTCGGAGCACGCCGGCACCCGAGCAGCTGTGGGCGCCGCCCGACGACGTCCGCGTCCGGTCGCGGATGGGCCGCTACCTCGACTGGCTGGCGACCGAGCGAGGGGTCGGGCTGGACGACTACGCCGCCGCCTGGCATTGGTCGGTGGCCGATCCCGGCCGGTTCTGGCAGACCGTCTGGGACCATTTCGGCGTGCGCTCCACGTCCGACGCCGGGCCGGCGCTGGCCGACGCCCGGATGCCCGGCGCCCGCTGGTTCCCCGACGCCGGCATCAACTACGCGGGGCACCTCCTGGGCCTGCCGGGCCGGGCGGGCTCCGAGACGGTGATCGTCGCCCATTCGCAGACCCGCGATCCGGTCCGGCTCACGGCCGACGAGCTGCGCGAGGCCGTTGCCCGGTGCCGGGCCGGGCTCGTGCGCCTCGGCGTCCGGCGCGGCGACCGGGTGGCCGCCTTCCTGCCCAACATCCCCGAGACGGTGGTCGCGATGCTGGCGACCGCCTCGCTCGGCGCGACCTGGTCGTCGTGCGCCCCGGAGTTCGGAACGCGGGCCGTGGTCGACCGGTTCGGGCAGATCGAGCCCGCCGTCCTGCTGACCATCGACGGCTACCGCTACGGGGACCGGGCGATCGACCGCGCTGCCGAGATCGCCGAGATCCGGGCCGGGCTGCCCACCGTTCGCGCCGCCGTCGTCGTCCCGTACCTCCACCCCGAGCGCGAGGCCGTCGCTCGCCTGCCGGGGACCGTAGCCTGGTCCACGCTCCTCGCCGAGCCCGCGCCGCTCACCTTCGATCCCGTCCCGTTCGATCACCCCCTGTGGGTCCTGTTCTCGTCGGGCACGACCGGGCTCCCGAAGCCCATCGTCCACGGCCACGGCGGGATCCTGCTGGAGCATCTCAAGGCGCTCGCGCTGCACACGGACCTCGGCCCGGACGATCGCTTCTGCTGGTTCACGACCACCGGCTGGATGATGTGGAACTACCTCGTGTCCGGGCTCGCGGTGGGCTCGACGATCGTGCTGTTCGACGGCAACCCCGCGTGGCCGGACCTCTCGACGCTGTGGCGGCTGGCCGCCGAGACGCGGGCCACCTACCTGGGCGTCAGCGCACCGTTCCTCATGGCCTGCCGGGCGGCGGGTGTCGAGCCCGGCCGCGATCTCGACCTCGGCGCCCTGCGCGGCGTGGGGTCGACCGGCGCACCGCTGCCGGCCGCCGGGTTCCGCTGGGTCGCCGAGGCGGTATCGGACGCGATCCCGCTCGGCTCGCTGAGCGGGGGCACCGACCTGTGCACCGGGTTCCTCGGGCCGTCCCCGCTCGTGCCGGTGTGGGCGGGCGAGATCAGCTGCCGGATGCTGGGCGCGAAGGTCGAGGCGTTCGACGCCGACGGCCGGTCGCGCATCGGGCGGCAGGGTGAGCTGGTGATCACGGCGCCCATGCCCTCGATGCCGGTCGGCCTGTGGGGCGACACGGATGGCTCGCGGATGCGATCGGCGTACTTCGAGCCGTGGCCGGGCGTGTGGCGCCACGGCGATTGGCTGACCATCACCGACCGCGGCTCGTGCGTCATCAGCGGCCGCAGCGACGCCACCCTCAACCGCGGCGGCGTCCGGCTCGGGACCGCCGAGCTCTATGCGGTGGTCGAGGCGATGCCCGAGGTGGCGGACTCGCTCGTCATCCATCTCGAAGGCGACGAGGGTGGGGCGGGTGAGCTGCTGCTGTTCGTCGCCCTTCGACCGGGTGCCGAGCTCGACGAGCCGCTCCGCGCCCGGATCGCGACAGAGCTCCGGACCGCGCTCTCACCGCGCCATGTGCCGGACCGGATCATGGTCGTGGCGAGCGTGCCGCGGACGCTCTCGGGCAAGAAGCTCGAGGTGCCGGTCAAGCGGATCCTGGCCGGGCTGCCGCCCGATCAGGCGGCCTCGAAGGAGGCGCTCTCGGACCCGCGGGCGCTGGAGCCGTTCGAGGCCCTCGCGGCCGAGCGCCGCAGGTCGCTTGACACGTGATGGCGGCTGCGTAGCGTCAGCGCCATGCCCGACACGACCGACCGCAACCCCCGCCCGCGCCTGGTCGATCTCAGCCATCCGATCGAGACCGGGATGGTCACCTACCCGGGGCTGCCGGGCCCCGAGATCCACGCCGTGCTGGACCGGGCCCAGAGCGCCGCCAGGTACGCGCCGGGCGTCACCTTCCAGATCGACCTGATCAACGTGTGCGGCAACACCGGGACCTACCTCGACAGCCCGTTCCACCGGTTCGCCGACGGGACCGACCTCGCCGGGCTGCCGCTCGAGCGTCTCGTTGACCTGCCGGTGGTGCGGATCGACGTCACGGCGCTGCCGTCGAGGGCCATCGGGCCGGCGGCGTTCGAGGGCCGCGAGCTGGCCCGGCGAGCGGTCCTCGTCCACACGGGCTTCGATCGCTTCTGGCGCACGGAGGCCTACGGCCACGACAACCCGTTCCTCACCCGGGCGGCCGTCGAGCTCCTGGTGGAGGCGCAGGTGGCGCTGGTGGGCATCGATTCGCTCAACATCGACGACGTCGCGGACGTGGCCCGTCCCGCCCACTCGGGCCTCCTGCGCGCCGGCATCCCGATCGTCGAGCACCTGACGAACCTTGGCGCGGTGCCGGTGGAGGGAGCGACGTTCACCGCGCTCCCGGCGCCCATCCGGGGCACCGGCACGTTCCCGGTCCGCGCCGTGGCCAGGCTCCCCGGCTGACCGTTCCCCGCGGTCCCACAGCGGCTGCCCGGCTGGCGATGCCGGGCCGAACCCGCTCCCGACGGCCCGCGAGGACCGCCCTTGACAAGCCGACGACCCACACGGTTTGCTGCGCGGACGCGCCGCGTCACCGGGGAACGGTCCGGCGATCCATGGCCGGGCTCCGGTGCGGGCGTCCTGGCAGGAAGCCGCATGCCGCCCCCCGCACCCGCACCCGGTCCCCGGCCCTCGACGCCGGCCATCACCCGCCTCAGCCTCCTCGGGTCGCTGCGCGTCGAGGCGGCGGGTCGGGTCGTGCCGGTCGGCGGCCGCCTGGGCGAGCTGCTGGGCTACCTGGCGCTCAACGCGCACGACGCGCCGGCCGATCGCGACCGGGTCGCGTTCAGCCTCTGGCCGGACAGCCCCGAGCAGGGTGCCAGGCGCGCCCTCTCGAGCGCCCTCCACCGGATGCACGCGCTGCTGCCGGACAGCGGTGACTGGCTCGTCGCGAGCCGCGACAACCTGCGGCTGGGGCCCGTGTGGCTCGACGTCGAGGCATTCGCCGCGCTCGCCGGGTCCGAGGATCCTGCCGACTGGCGTGCGGCCCTCGACCTCTACGCGGGGGACCTGCTCGCGAGCGTCGACGCCGAATGGGTCGAGGAGCCACGGGCGCACCTGCGTGATCGCGCGACCGGGCTCCTGGCGCGGATCACCGCCGAGCGCGAGGCGGCGGGCGACCTCGCCGCTGCGCTCGGCTGGGCCCGGCGCTGGGCGCAGGCCGACCCGCTGGACGAGGACGCACATCGAGCCGTGATGCGCCTGTACGCGCGGCTGGGCCGCCATGCCGCGGCGCTCGAGCACTACACGCTGCTGGTCGCGCGCCTCGAGGCCGAGCTGGCCGTCGCGCCGCAGGAGGCAAGCAGCCGGCTCGCGCGGCAGATCCGTTCCGAGCTCGCGCTCGCGGACCGGACGGCGGGAGCCGATCGCCGCGAGGCCTTCGTCGGCCGCAACGACGAGCGCAACGCCCTGCTGGCCGTGCTCGACGCGGCCGGCGCGGGTCGCGGCGGGCTGGCCCTGGTGCTCGGTGAGCCCGGGATCGGCAAGTCGCGGCTCCTCGGCGAGCTCGAGCAGTCGGCCGGCTGGCGTGGCTGGCAGGTGTCGCGCGGCGTCGGGGAGCAGTTCGGGCTGCCCGGTCCGTACGCCCCGCTCGGCGACGCGCTGCGGTCCGCGCTCCCCGTGGCGCGCCGGGAGCAGCTGGCGCAGACCGTCGGCGCGGCCTGGCTCGCCGGGCTGTCGGCGATGGTCCCGGACCTCGCGCCCGGGATCCCTGCCTGGAGGTCGAGATCCGACATCACCCAGCTCGCGGTCGCCGTCGAGCGGGTGCTCACCGGCCTCGCCCGGCTCGCGCCCGTGCTCCTGGTGCTCGATGACATGCAGTGGGCGGATCCCGCGACGTGGGATCTGCTCGAGCGCATCCGGCCGGCGCTCGGCCGGATGCGCGTCCTGGTGGCGATGAGCGGGCGGTCCGACGAGCTGCGAGCCCTGCCTGACACGTGGGCGCGGCTGGAGGCCTGGGATCGGGCCGGCGTCCCGCTGCTCCACCTCCGCGGGCTGGCGCCGCAGGACCTGGCGACGCTCTCGGCCGGGTTTGCCAACCGTCCGCGAACGGATCCCGAGCTCGCGGCCCTCGCGGCCGCATCGGGCGGCAACCCGCTCCTCGCGCTCGCCCTCCTCCAGTCGGGGGGTGTGCCGGGTCTGACCGCCCCGACCACGCCGGGATCCGACCTCCCCGATGCCGGCCAGCGGGCGAACCTCGACCGCCTGTTCGAGCGCCGGCTGGCCGCCCTGTCACCGGCCGCGCGGGCCGGGCTCGAAGCCGCGGCCGTGGTCGGCCAGCAGGTGCCCTACGGCCTGTGGCAGGAGGTCGCCGGAGGGCTCGATCTGACGGCCGTGGTCGGCGAGCTCGAGGCGTCGGGGCTGCTGCGGATCGATCGCGACGGCTATGCCTTCAGCCACGACACGCTCCGCAGCCTGGTCATGTGGGGTCTGTCCGTGGACCGGCGGGGCGAGCTGCACCAGGCGGCCCTCGACGCCGTGCGGAGGCGGGCCCCGGACCAGGTGCTGGCGCTCCTGTTCCACGCCGAGCAGCTGGGCAGCCGGCCGTCGATCGCCGAGCTCTCCGACCGGGCCGGATGGCAGGCGCTGGAGGGACTCTCGTTCACGAGCGCGGCTCGCCATTTCGAGCGGGCGCTCGAGGTCCTGTCGGCCGACGACCGGGCCGCCCGATACCGCGCGTTGCTGGGTCGCGTGCGCTCGCTGGACGTGCTGGCCGACCGCGACGCCCAG
This sequence comes from uncultured Chloroflexia bacterium, assembly GCA_963841545.1. GTDB lineage: Bacteria > Chloroflexota > Limnocylindria > Limnocylindrales > CSP1-4 > CAIXZV01. The sequence goes on from CAWJDE010000005.1 coordinate 221,296, forward strand.
CGCGCGGACCTGAGCGAGCTCGACGACCTCGCCGGGGTGCTCGGCGGCGCGTCCCGGCTGGTCGAGACGGCGCGTGAGCTGGCCTCGTTCCACTGGGCCGTGGGCGAGTACGCGGAGGGCGCGGCGGCCGTCGCCCGGGGTCTCGAGGTCGCGCTCGCCAGTGGCGACGCGGGTGCCCAGGCCGCCCTGCTGACGATCCATGGCCGGATCCTGCGCGAGCAGGGACGGCTGGCCGAGGCCCGCGACGTGCTGACCCGGGCCCGGGCGCTCCAGGAGCGCCTCGACGACGTGCACGGGACGGCGATGGCGCTCGAGCTGCTCGCCGGGGTCGCCTGGCGGCTGGGTGACCACCCGTCGGCAGCCCGGCAGCACGCCGAGGCGGCCGAGCTGTTCGAACGGATCGGCGACCTGCGACGGGCGGCGCACTCGCTCAACAGCCTCGGGTCGGCGCTGTGGAGCCTCGGAGCGTACGAGCAGGCCCGATCGGTCCACCTCCGATCGCTGGCCACCTGCCGGGAGCTCGGCGACCGGCGGGGCGAGAGCGACAACCTCGACAACCTGGGCGGCGTGGCCTGGGTGCTGGCGGACTTCGAGGCGGCGATCGACCTGTACGCCCAGGCGCTGGCGATCCGGCGCGAGGCACACGACCCACGCGGGATCGCCATCAGCCTCATCAACATCGGTGACACCTGCTCGCTCATGGGTGACGTGGACGCCGCCGTCGCCCACTACGACGAGGCGCTCGGCGTCGACCGGTCGGTCGGCGTCCGCCGCAACGAGGCCACGGCGCTCCAGGGCAAGGGCAAGCTGCTGCTCGACGCGGGCCGCGCGGCCGAGGCCCGCGCATGCCTCGAAGCGGCGGCGGCGATCCACGTCGAGCTCAACGATCGGGACAACCTCGTCGACACCCGCGCGGCCCTGGCACGAGCGCTGCTGGCGCTGGGCGACGAGGCGGCGGCCGGCTCGCAGGTCTCGGCGGCGGTCGCGGCCCTCGGCGAGCACGATCGTCCGGCGCTCCGGGAGTGGGTCCGCTACGCGGCCTGGGCGGTCGCGGCGGCGAGCGGGGACGGCGACGCTGCGGCGGAACACCTCGCGCAGGGGGCGGCCGCGATGGACGAGCTGCTGGGTTCGCTGCCCGCCGACGTCCGCGGGCGGGTCGTCTCGCGCGTGCCGATCCACCGGCTCACCATGGCGGCGCGCCGCGGCGCCGCGTCCGTCGTGGGCGTCAGGTTGCCGCGCGCCGACCTCCCACTGGGCCGGCCGGTCGAGCCCGGTGAGCTCGTGGAGGTGGCGTGGACCGTGGTTGATCCGGCCGATGCGCTCGTCACCGACGCGGCGGCGCGGCGCCGGCGGGTCGCGGGCCGGCTGCTCGACGAAGCCGCGGCGCAGGGAGCCGCCGTGACCGATGACGACCTGGCCGCGGCGCTGGGCGTGAGCCGCCGCACGATCATCCGGGACGCCCGAGCCCTCGCGCGCGATGGCAGCCCGCTGGCAACCCGGCGTCGGACCAGGAACCCGACCCGCCCCGCCGACGACTGAGCGACGCGGCCCGCGAGCGCGGTATCCGGGTCGAGGTGGTCCGGGGCACGGTGTGGCAGCGGCTCGACCGGCGCACCGACGGATCGTCGTGGGCATGGCATCCGCCGTCGGGTGTCACATCAGTCGCCGGGCGGCGCGTCGCGCGCGACAGCCGCGTGACGGGCGATCGCTATCCATGGCCCGAACACGCAGGAGGTCAGCCATGGGTACCGGTCGAGCGATGTGGGTCCAGGCGCCGGATGCGGCCTCGGTCGCGCGGCAGCAACGAGCCGAGGCATGGCAGGCGATGCACCGGCGGCCCGACGCCCTGCCCCTGCCCGCCGTCGACGACGCGGCCGCGTCGCCGGTGCGCCGGCCGATCGTTCGCGCCGCCCGCGGGCTCGCGGCCCGCCAGCTGGCCCGGCTCCGGGTGTGGGCCTGACGATGGGGCGCCGGCGGGCGAGCGGGAGGGTCCTGCTCATCGCGACGACGATCGTGGTGCTCGCGGCCTGCGGCGCTTCGGCCGCCCCCGTCGCGCACCTCGATGCCGGTGGCCCGGACGCGAGCGGCGACGCCGGCATGCCCTCCGCCACACCGGACGTGACGGCGTCGGCGATCGACGCGGCGGACCCGTCGATCCCCGTCCTCGAGCCATCCCCGACGCCCGCCGCGACAGGGGCACCGGCGGCGACAGCGGCGCCGGCGGCGACCCCGGCCCCCACCGCAACGCCGGCGGAGGCGACGATCGAGGTGCCCGAGGCCGGCGTCCTGCCGCGCACGATGTCCTACGGCATGCTGGCCTGGACGGTCGTCGACGCGGCGATCACCAACCAGGATCCTCGGTCGTACGTGGCCGGCACGGCCGGCCCGCCGGTCGCGACGTCGTCGCTCATCGTCGACTTCCAGGTCGCGAACGCGGATCCGCACGTCGGGTTCCTGTCGACCGTCGCACGCCTCGTCGCGGTGCTCGGTGACGGAACGTCGATCGATGGCAGGCTCGTCGCCGGTGCCAGCCTGCCGCCGGCCTCGACGGCCGCGACGCGCTACGGGTTCGCCGTCCCGGACGGCACCTCGTTCGACGGGCTGCTGCTGCGCTTCGCGGATCCGGGCAAGGAGCCGTCCGTGGACCTGCCGCTCAGCGGTCCCGCGCCCGACGTCGAGCAGGACCTCTCGATCACTCCCAGGCTCGCGTCGAGCCTCGCCATCCCGGGCGTCCACATGCGCTGGAGCATCCAGACGGTCCTCGTCGGCCGGGACTGGCCGCTGCCCATCGGGTTCAAGGGCGGCACCCTCGTTCCCGGGCCTCGCGCGACGAGCGACCATCGCTGGGTCGGGATCGTGGCCCGGGTCGATGTGACCCGATGCGACTGCAAGGGCGGCGTGTACGACCAGAGCCAGACGGCGCGTCTGCTGGTCGGCGGGCTGCCGTATTCGGCCGCCGGCGCCCTCAGCTCCCTGCCGATCATGGGTCCCCAGACGTTCGCCGACGTGATGCTGGTGTTCGACATCCCGTCGCCTCCGGCGACCGCCACGCTCCAGGTCGGCCCGCTGGAGAAGCCCGGCCAGCAGACCACGTTCCCGATCCGGCTGCGATAGGGGCGCTCCCACCGACCGATGAGTTTCCTGGTCACGGCGCGTCAAGGTGGGTAGATCGCCAACCACCACCCTCGAGGAGCGTCCCGTGACCGAGCCGAAGACCCACACCCTGGACGTGCCGGGCGCCGTGCTGACGTACGACGTCCGGAGCAACGACGCGAGCACCAGGCCCGTGCTCCTGATCATCGGGTCGCCGATGGGTGCCGCCGGGTTCGTCACCCTCGCCGGCCACTTCACCGATCGCACCGTGGTGACCTACGACCCGCGCGGCGTCGAGCGCAGCCGGCGCACCGACGGCGCGACGCAGACCACGCCCGACGAGCACGCCGACGACCTCCATCGGCTGATCACGGCGCTCGGCAGCGGGCCGGTCGACGTGTTTGCGAGCAGCGGCGGCGCCGTCAACGCGCTCGCGCTCGTGGCCCGCTTTCCCGAGCAGGTCCGGACCCTGGTCGCCCACGAGCCTCCGGCGGCCCAGGTGCTCCCCGATCGCGAACCGCTGCTGGCGGCGACGACCGACATCCACGACACGTACCTGCAGCGCGGCTTCGGGCCGGCCATGGCCAAGTTCATCGCGCTCGTCAGCTACGACGGCCCCGTCCCGGCGGGCTTCGGGACCGGTCCCGGACCCGACCCCGCCGCGTTCGGGTTGCCGGCCGGGGACGACGGCACGCGCGCCGACCCGCTGGTCGGCCAGAACATCATCACCTGCACCCACTACCGGCACGACTTCGATGCCCTGCGGGCGGCCCCGACCCGGATCGTGATCGGCGTCGGCGCGACATCCGGGAACGCGATGGCCGGGCGGGCCGGGACCGCCGTCGCCGAGCGACTTGGGACGCCCCCCGTGACCTTCCCCGGCGGGCACGACGGCTTCCTGGGCGGCGAGTACGGCGGGTTCGGCGAGCCCGACGCCTTTGCCGCGACCCTGCGCGAGGTGCTCGCTGCCACCGGCTGATCCACCCGCGGGTATCGTGATCGGGTGACGCGACCTTTCATCGACGATCGCCAGCGACGGGCCAGGCTGGCGATCCGCCAGGGGCTGGCGAACCGCCCCGGCGAGGTGGTCGGCGATGGGGAGGCGGTCGGCACCGGGGCCGGCGACGCGGTCGAGGCCACCCGTGGCGTCGTCGCGCTCCACTCGACCGATCCCGTGACCGTGTACCTCTCGCTGTGGGCGCGATGTCCGGGGATCACGAGCCAGGACATCGAGCGCGTCCTGTACGAGGAGCGCAGCCTGATCCGCATGCTCGGCATGCGGCGGACGCTGTACGTCGTGCCGCGCGACCTCGTGGCCGCCGTGCAGCGTGGAGCCGCCGATCCGATCGCCGCCCGGGAACGGACCCGCCTCGCTGGCATGATCGAGACGGCTGGCGTGACGCGCGACATCGACCCGTGGCTGCGGGAGCTCGAGGCGAGTGCGCTGACCCACCTCGCGCGCCGTCGGGAGGCCCTCGCGAGCGAGATCGGTGGCGACGACCCGCGGCTGCGGACGAAGCTGACCCTCGCCCCGGGCAAGCGCTACGAGGCGACGATCAGCGTCTCGACCCGGATCCTGCTCCTGCTGGCCATGGAGGGCCGGATCATCCGTGGCCGGCCGCGGGGCTCGTGGATCAGCAGCCAGTACCGCTGGGCGACGACGGAGCACTGGCTGGGCGCGGCGATCGAGCCGCTCGACCCGGCGGCCGCCCAGGCCGCCATCGTCCGGCGCTGGCTGGCCGAGTTCGGGCCGGGCACAACCGCGGACCTGCGCTGGTGGACCGGGTGGAGCGTTCGCCAGGTGCGCGCCGCGCTGGCGGCGCTCGAGGCCGTCGAGGTCTCGCTCGATGGGGGCATCGGGTTCGTCCTGCCGGGCGACGAGGCGCCGGTCGAGGCGCCGGAGCCGGCGGCCGCGCTGCTGCCCGCGCTCGATCCCACGACGATGGGCTGGGCCGCGCGCCAGTGGTACCTGGGCGGCCATCGACCTCGGCTGTTCGACACCAACGGCAACGCCGTTCCCACGATCTGGTGGGCCGGCCGGGTGGTCGGCGGCTGGGCGCAGCGCCGGGACGGTTCGATCGCGACCCGGCTGCTCGAGGACGTGGGGCGCGAAGGGGAGCTGGCCGTCGAGGCCCGGGCGGCGCAGCTGGCCGGGTGGCTCGGTGCGACGCGCTTCGTGCCCCGCTTCCGCACGCCACTCGAACGGGAGCTGCGCGCCTGATCCGGTTCGTTCCGTTGTTGCGGGGTTCTCGTCGTGGAGCTGCTGCGCCTCGCGGATCGCGGCCTGTACCGCCCCGCCTGGAGCCGCGAGATCCTCGACGAGCTGGTCGAGAGCCTGGACCGGCGCCAGCCCGAGCACGAGGAGCGGTTCCGGCGGCGACGCGGGCACATGGAGGCGGCGTTCGCCGAGGCGATGACGCATCAGCCCGGCCGGTTCGAGTCCGCCGTGCCGGACGAGGTCGACCCCGGCGACCGCCACGTCGTCGCAGCCGCCCTCGCCGCGCGAGCCGATGTCATCGTGACAAACAACGTCCGACACATCGCGTCGGAGCGCCTAGCCGATTTAGGGCTGCTCGTGCAGACGGCCAACGAGTTCCTCGTCCACCAGTGGTGGCTGGACCCGGAGGGCGTCGGGCAGGTCCTTGCGGAGATGGCGGCGGCAACCACCCCGGCCACCGCTGACGGTTGCAGAGGTCCTGGAGAGCCTTCGCCGTCTCGCGCCCGAGTTCGTGAGCTTGGTGGAACAAGGCCCGGCGCCGGACGGAGGACAGTGACCTACCGACAGCAACCCGTGGTATGAAGGTTCGATGGACATGGGTGGAGATCGGACCCTTTGACGCGCACACTGCACACGCAGCCGCGGTCGATCCTCGCTGCCCGGCGAACGGGCGCGCCTCATCGTTCACGCGGCGACGAACCGCTGGCCGCACATCGCCAGCAACGCCTCATCAGCGATCTGGGCGTCGAGCTCCGCGAAGACGACGACGGCCAATGGCCAAGGATCCGGGTTGATCGGTGTCGGCCCGGCTTCCTCCACCCGATCGGTCGTGGAGAGATCGTCGAAGTCCTGACGTTCTTTGGCCCGCTTGCCCGCTACGGTCTTCGCTCCATCGAACTGCGGCGGTCGGTGGGCGAGGAGAGTGAATTGCTCACGCTTTCGCGGCTCCTCGTTCCTGGCAGGATCGTCCTCTACGAGCAGACCCAGCCGCCGTGGCTCTTCCGGGGCGAGCTGAGTCGAGAGGCGAAGGCGCGTCTGGGGCGAGCCGGCGCAGCAATCGAGTCCGAACCAGCCGTTACCCGGGTTGAATGGCCAGGCCGATCACTCGCCGACTTCATGCTCTTCGATGGGCTCATGCACGAGGTCGGCCACCATCTCATTCAGCACCACACGGGGAAGAGGCTGGCCAGGGTGATGCGGACGGCCGACCACGAGCGGAGGGCCGAGCAGTTCGCGGAGGCTTGCCGTCGGGCGTGGCTCCGGCGCGAAACACCGGCGTGACCGTCAATACACGCCTCCTCGGCGACGGCGTCGAGAACCCGGCCAACGCCCGCGCTCTGCTCGATGCCGCGGCGATGTTCGGCATCGGATGCCAGTTTCGGGACACACGAGGTCTCGAGGCGCAGTGGGACGCTGGCCGGGGCGGGCAGCTGCCGCTCATCGAACCCCGCACCTCGATCGCATCGCTCGTTCCCCTCGTCGCCGTCGAGAACATGCCTGGCGCGGTACCGGTCTACGACGCGCCCATGCCGCGGGACGGGACGAGCATCGTTGTCGGCAACGAGCGTCTGGGCATTCGCGGGGATCTGCTCCGTCTGGCGGATCAGTGCGTCGAGATCCCGACGGCCAGTCGCGGCGTCAACACACTCAACGTTGCCTCCGCGGCGGCCGTGGCGTTGTTCTACCTGCTGGCCGCTGATCGTCGACCGATGCGCCGATCGCCCCAACCCGAGCGACGGCGCCCGGCCGTCCTCCTCGTCGCACCGACCGATCACGTCGAAGCTGGAAGCGCGATCCGCACAGCCGCGGCGTTCGGCTGGCGGTCAGTCGGGCTCGACGATCGGCACGAGGTGTGGTTTGGCGTCTCGCGGTCCGCTCGCACGGAGGGTAGGGCTGCCGCTCGGTCGCACCGCAACGCCACCCGGATCCTGCCGATGCGGGCCAACGGCTTGCTCGGGTTCAAGCGGATCGTGGTGGCGGGTACCGGCATCGATGGTCGTCGGATCTCCGAGGTCGACCTCGCCGGCGGCCGCGACACCCTCCTCGTCGTCCCCGACGAGGAGGGCACGGCCGAGGTGGATTGGGGATCGCTCGGAGGGCGGCTGGATTTCGCTCGCATCGAGCTCCCGGCTACCACCTTCCCGTATCGGTATCGGTTGATCGCCAGCGTCGTCCTGGCGGAGGCTGCACGCCAGATCGGGCGCCCGGCCGTAGCGGGTCGACCAGCCCCGCGGCGAGGACTGACGTACGAAAGCACCCTCGAGATCGCAGCGGCTGGTGGCGGAGAGGTCGTTCGTCCGGCCGAGCTGCGCGAGTACTGATACCGCAATGGGCAGGAGGCGGGTGCCTCCCGCCCCGAGTTTTACGGTCTCCGAGCGTAGTGGCCCCAATTCGTGCGTGATCAGGCCCGAATCAGGCCTTCGGCCTGGAAGCCGAAGCTCTGTGTGAGCACGAACCAGTATGATCGAGGCACGCGCCTGTAGCTCAGTGGATAGAGCGTCGGCCTCCGGAGCCTGACCGCCTGAGCGTTGTGGCCGCCCGAGTGGGACCCCGAGCGACACGGGTGGAGTTTTACGCTCTACGCGCGGGTGACGGTTTCGTGCTCCCGCTCGTTGGCACGAGATCTCACGGCCGAAGCTCGAGCGCGGCGACGTGCAAGGGACGCACGGCCCGGAAATGACGCTGATCGAGGGTGGCCAGCTTCGGTTCGTCGAGCCGCTCCGCCAGGGCCAAGACACTCGCATCGACCACCCCCAGGGCAAGGTCCCGGTACTTCGCCTGCAGGTCTCGACAGCGAGCCAGGTCAGCCGCGGTCGGCGGCTCGATGCGATAGGCGCCTGCCAGGACGTCGTCGAGGAAGATGAGCCAGGCGTCCGGCGAGAGCCGGCGGGCGCACCAGTAGTCGAGCTCCGCCAGCACCAGCGCCGGCACGACGAGGTCCTCAGCGCTGTCCGTGAGCAGCGCAGCGCACCGGGCGTGGTCGGGATCCGCCGCGTCGAGGGCTGCGAGCAGGGGGCCCGTATCGAGGATGAGCGCCACTCAGCGCGGCTCTTCCGCAACGGGCTCGGTCGTGAGATCGGCGGCGCTGGCCCCGTCGGTCGAGCGCCCGACGCCGACCCGTGGCCGCCGGCTCGCGCGCAGCGCTCGCGCCTTCTCCTCGACAGCCTCCCGAAGCAGTGCCGAAACCGGCACGCCTCGCCGGTCTGCCTCGGCCTCGAGCGTCCCGAGCGCAGCGCTGGATGCGCTGACTGTCGTTCGTCTAGTCTTCATCATGATGCGTGATGCTAGCACCCAGCATCGGAGGCGTGCAAGGCGTCGAACGACCTGATCACCCTCGAGCTCGCCGCCCATGTCGATCTCGAAACCGCCCTGCCCTGGCGAGCGTGGTACAGGCGGGGCCGCGCCCGGGCCACATTGAGTTCGGCGCACAGGGCGCGTGTCAGGCGCATCGCCAAGCTCGATCTGGAGCCACTCCACGCTCACCTACCCGGCCGGATCTGTGACCCGGTAGCGATCGGACCAGAGAGAGCACACGATCAGCTCGCCGATGTCAGCGTCGCCCAGGGTGCCGGTCTCGACCAAGGCTCTGACCAGTCGCCCGCTATCACGATCCCAGCGCCGGTCGGTGCACAGCAAGAGTGCCGTGCGCAGCGCGTCGGCGTCGCCGTGGCCGTGGTGCTTCTTGAACAGCCCCACCGCTTCGAAGGACCGGCCACCACGCAGGCCAGGGCCAACGACCAGGGTCCGCCACAACTCCTCGACGCTGGCCGCGGTGTGCAGGGCGATGAGGTCTTCAAGAGGAGCGCACCCGCCGGGCTCCAGGTCCGTGCCCCAGTTGTCCATGTCATCTTCCCAGTGCTCGAGCATCCAGACCCGCCAGCGATCGAGGACACGATCCACCTGGGAGTCTACGTGCTCAATCGTCGCCACAAGCGGTCATGAGCAAGAGCAAATCGTCCGGCACAAATTCCGCCTGGCTTTGCGCTCTACAGGACATCAGGTGGGCCGACTGAACTCGAAAGAGCCCTCTGATACAGCGTGAAACAAGACGCCGAAGCTTCACCCACGCTCGAACGGTATGATCGGGGCTCGCGCGCCTGTAGCTCAGCGGATAGAGCGTCGGCCTCCGGAGCCGAAGGTCGCAGGTTCGAATCCTGTCGGGCGCGCCAGAACAGATGTTCTATTTTCCCCACCCCGTTTGTTCGCCTGACTCAAGGCGGAATCCGCGCGCTTCGCTTGATCCTGCGACGCCTGATCGCTTGTCTGGCGTGGATCCGCTTGCCGTGGGCCTCGGCGCCGCGGTCGAGCTGTTCATCGCCGCCAAGGCCGCCGAGGGTCTCCCCTGAGTCGATCGCCGGCTACGTCCGGGGCCTGAAGGTCTTCGGCAACTGGTGCGCGGCAGAAGAGCTGGGCACCGCGGCCGGGTTCCGGGCGCTCCGGCGACCGCGCGTCGCACGGCGGCTCATCGCCCCATTCACCGACGCTGAGCTGCAGCGGCTGCTCGCCATCGCCGAGCCCCGCGAGTGCGCCCTCGTCCTGCTCCTGCTCGGCACCTGCCTGCGGCTTGCCGAGGTCACGCCGCTCCGGGTCGGCGACCTGCGGCCCGGCGGGACGATCCGGGTCATGGGCAAGGGATCGAAGGAGCGGATCGTGCCCCTCCGAGCCGCGGCGCGCCGAGCGCTCCTGCGCTACGTCGCGGAGCGCGGCGTCGTCCGAGCGGCCGACCCGCTGTTCCTGGGCCGCCGGGGCGGGCCGCTCGGGCGGCGGACCCTCGCTCTGGCGGCGCGTGAACGAGAGCCAGGTCTTCGCGATCGTCCAGCACACCGCCTCCCGGAGCTGCTATTCAGCGGCCTCGCCAGCCCGCGCCAGCCACGCGATAGCCTGGTTCCAGAAGGTGCCGTAGTGGTCCCACCGCACAAAGTCGGTGCCCCAGTGGGGGGCGAGATCGCTCGTGAATGCCATCGCGCGACCCTCACCCACGCTCCAGACTGTCACCAGAGGGTCGTCGTCGCCGACCAGAGCCAAGACCTCGGCGCCTGCCTTGGGAACAACCCGCTGATAGCCGAGGAACCTCGGCCAATCGCCCGGGATCCCAGCGAGCACGGCGTGATCGCCTTGGAGAACGTGGACCGACGCTCCGTCCGTCGTCTCGACGCGGTCGTCGTTTCTGGAGATCTCGACGGGCAAGACCTCCTCGATGGCGCTGCCGTGATAGTTCGCCTTGGCCTGATAACCCTGGAAGGTGAGCCAGCCGCCCGCCATGACCAGTGAGCCGCCCTGCCGCACGTAGTCGGCGACCACCTGGACCCGATCCGGGCCCATCGGCACAACGAACATGTTCGGGTACATCGTCAGGTTGTTGCGTCCGCAGTCGCTGATGATGACGACGTCGAACTGTCGCAGTTCCTCGACCGTGGTGGGAAACGAACTCATCACCAGGTGGTTGGGGATATGAGTGACCTCCACATCGGGGAAGCCGCCCATCGCCTCGCGGAAGAAAGTCGAGAAATCCTCGTAGCCGCCCAGCTCGACGACATCGAAACCCTTGGTGTAAATCCTCGTCACGGTCCAGGTCTCGCCAACCAGCTGCTTCGATCTCATGGTGGAGGGTGGTGGTTCGATCGCGCCGGACCTCAAGCTGGTCGTTGCCGACGACGCCCTCGCTAACACCGACCTGATGCACCAGCTCAGGGACTCCGAGGCCTACACGGTCGCGCAGTTCGCGCAGGCGATCGGGGCCATCCACTACGCCAACTTCCGGCTTCGGACGGCGACCCGCATGGGGCGAGGTGCCGGTGAAGGAGGGGAAGGGTGGAAGGGGGGGGGGCGGGAGAGGGGAGGGGGAGGGAGGGAGTGTAGCCGGCCCTTGAGGCCCAGCCATAGCCAGGGTGTGGCAGCGGCGGCATGGCTCTCGCGCAGGCGAAGATAGCGGTCGAGCGATTGACGTCTTCATCCCGATGGACAGGAGCCGCTTGCGGCGCCCCTTGCCGAGCACGCGGACCAGCCCGGCGTCGAGGTCGAGGCCGTGCGTGTCAGGGTCGGCTGGTGTCGGCGGAGCGAGCGTTGTGCATCATATAATTGACAGTTAGACCATAACCGCATAGCCTATGCTCCATGGCGAAACGGTCCATCCCGACCTACCCGCGCTACTCCCGCCTTGCCCAGGGGCTCGGCGATCGGATCCGTGCTGCGCGCATGCGCCGTCGGCTCACCGTGACCGTGATGGCAGAGCGCATGGGAGTCGCCAGGCCCACCCTCAACCGCCTGGAGCGGGGCGACCTCTCCGTGGGTCTCGGCGTCCTGGTCCGGGCGCTGGGCGTCCTGGGCCTGGATGAGGATCTCGCCAAGCTGGCAGCTGACGACGAACTCGGGCGACGCCTGGCCGACGCGTCCACGACGACGAAGCGGCGCCGGGCCCCGACGACGTGAGCCGCGACGCCGTCGATGCCGTCACGGTCGAAGTCGACGCCGCCGAATTCGGCGGCCGCCTCCCCGTCGGGACGCTCCGCCGCAACCGGGCCGCCGGAGGATCGATCATCGGCTTCGCCTACGCGGACGAGTGGCTCGCCCGGCCCGACCGGTTCGCCCTGGACCCGGTCCACGGGCTGTACCCGGGCGACCAGTGGCCCAAGAACGGCGACATCGACCCGATCTTCACCGACTCGGCCCCCGATCGGTGGGGACGGACGCTCATGGACCGCCGAGAGGCCGTCCGAGCGCGACAGGAAACTCGCCCTCGACATCGGCTGGACGAGTGGGACTACCTGCTCGGCGTCTCGGACGTCACGCGCATGGGCGCGCTGCGCCTCCGGACGGCAGGTGGCGTCTACCTCGACGATGCGTCGGGCGTCCCGCCCATGGCCCGCCTGAGCGAGCTGTTGGCCGCCGCGCGGTCGGTCGAGCGCCCCGGCCGGGACTGGACGAAGGAAGCCCGCGATCTGGCGATCCTCGTCGCCCCGGGCAGCTCGCTCGGCGGAGCGAGGCCAAAGGCGAGCTTCATCGACGACGACGGCTCACTCTGGATGGCCAAGTTCCCGTCGAGGACCGATCCCCGGGACATGGCGGCCTGCGAGTGGGTCCTGAACGAGGTGGCCGCGGCCGCGGGCATCGAGGTGCCCCCGCATCGCCTGCTCGACATCGGGCGCGGGCACCGCACGTTCGCGGCCCGGCGCTTCGACCGTGCCGACGGAAGCAGGAGGATGTACGCGTCCGCGCTGACGATGGTCTCGAAGCGGGATCGCGAGCCCGCGAGCTACCTCGACATCGCCCTCGCGATCGCCGACCACGGGGCTGCGGGCTCGATCGAGAACCTGCTCGCAGAGCTGTTCCGACGGGTCGCGTTCAACATCCTCACCTCGCACCGCGATGACCACCTCCGCAACCACGGGTTCCTCCGGGCTCGGGATGGTTGGCGCCTGGCTCCGGCATTCGATCTCAACCCGATGCCGGAGAAGGCGGAGCACGAGCTGGCGATCGATTCCCACGACCACTCTGGCGACGTCACCCTGCTGCTCGAGGCGGCTGAGTACTACCGGCTCTCGACACGTGCCGCCGAGCGGATCCTCGGCGACGTGCGTGAAGCACTCGGCGCTTGGAGAACGATCGCCAAGGCGGCAAACCTCGGTGCCCTCGAAATAGACGCCATGGGCGAGGCGATTGCCGCCTGACGCGTGTCCGCTGACAGGACGTTGAGGTCGGAGGTGCAAGAGGGTTGGGCATCAGACTCATCCGGTTCTTGGGATGGGCACCTGACTCATCCCGGAACGTAGGCCGGGCGAGGTCCCGTCCCCGTTCAGAGACTGGCAATTCGATGGTCCAGGTGGCATCAGACTCTGGATCAGGCGCTCTCCCTCGACGTGAGGGGCTCACCCGCCCCCTCGATTGGGATCCGGATATTTGTGGCATCCGCGCGCCCGACACCTGTCGGGCGCGCCAAAGCAACCTTGGTGGGCAGCGCAAGCGCCAGGCCGTGGGCATAGGCCGACGACGTGAGTCTCACCGACACGATCTCCCTCCCTGTAACGACGATCTGGTCGTAGATGGCGTGGAGCACGTCGGCCTTCGCCACGGGGACGTCGGCCTCGGTCCACGTCGCTGACAGCGCGCGGAGCCACTCGATGGCCCGCTCCGCGGCGACCCGCTCACCCCTGGTCCGCTCGACCGAGTCCTTCGCCTCCCGGAGCTCACGCAGCCGCTCGAGGTGGGCCGCGTCCTCGAGCCGGCCCGCGGCGTGCTCGAGGGCGAGCTCGCGGATCTTGCGATCGATCCGGGCGTGGGCGAGTCCGACCGGACGTGGCGCGCCGCCGAGCGCCGCGACCACGGCCCCGATCGTGGCGTCGTCGAGCTCGATCCCGGCGACCTGCCCGAGGATCGAGTGCGAGCAGGTCGGCCGTGTCCATCCGGGGGCCAAGGCGACCGGGTCCGGCTTCGCTGCGATCACGGCAAGGACCGTCGACGACGGGACTCCAGAGGCCTCCGCGTGGCTTCCCGGAGTGCCCTCGCGAACCGTCAGGGCCGTGTTAAGGAGCAGCACGCCGTGGCGGGCCCACGGGACCAGTGACCCGCTGGGCGGGGACGGGAGCCCCACGTCGCTAGGGAGTTCGGCGCGGATGTTCCGCAGGGATGGAAGGAGTGGCGCGCAGCTGTCCGGGACGGAGAACGCCAGCCCGTGCGCCTGCCCCGGGCGGTGGTACGGATCCTGGCCGAGGATCACGGCGCGGACCGACGCGAAGGGCATGTCGTCTGTGGCCGGGTCCGGGCCCGGGGCACCCTGGAACATCTCGTTTCTGCTGCCGCGCCGGCTACGGCGCTCCTGGATCTAGGGCGTAGATCGCGACCCGTCCATGGGTCGTCGGACCATCCTCGGCAGACTCGGTGACCGCGACGCGGCCGTCGCGCAGTGGCTGCACAGAGAGCGGGAACCATCCGTCGTGCGTGGGCCAGTCGGCGATCAGCGTGCCGTCCGCGGCGAGGTGCACGATGCGTCGCGTCGCGTAGGCAACCATGACGAATGACCCGTCCTCGAGCGTGCTGATGTCGCCCGGCTGTCGGAACCGGCCATCGAGCAACGACCCGGCGGACTGGCCATCGGTCCTGAACACCGTCACGCGATCGTTGCCGAAGTCGGCGACCAGCACGCGCGTGCTATCGACCTCGATGCCGCCGGTGAAGCTGAGCTGCCCGTCGCCGGTGCCGTGACTCCCGATCGTGCGGCGGTAGCGGCCATCCCGCTTGAACACCTGGATGTCGTCGCGCTGGTCATCACACACGTAGACCAGCCCGTCGGGACCCACGGCGACCGATATCGGATCGGCAAACTGGCCGTTCGCCCGACCGAACGTTCCCCAGCTGGCGACGGGCCGCCGGCCTCGATCGAAGACCTGCACCCGGTGATTGGCCGAGTCGGCGACCACGAACCCGCCGTCGGGCAGGAAGGCGATGCCGCCGTAGGGCTGGTACTCCAGGCGATGGAAGTCGAACGATCCGGGGTCGGACCCCGAGCCGCCCCAACGCTCACGGAATGCGCCATCCTGACCGAAGATGGCGAAGGCATCACGACCGCCCTCGACGACCCACAGGTTGCCGTCGGGGTCAAGCGCGACGCCACTTGGGGTCTGCAGCCCTCCCGACGCCTCCAGCGAGGCCAGCCAGTGGTCGGCGGGCTGCACCAGGGCCGAGGGCGAGGCAGCTATAGGCGACGACGTCGCAGATGCCAGCCCGCCGGGGCCGAGCGCTTCCAGCGTGCCCGCGCTGGTGCCGACGATCAGGCGACCGTCGATGACCGTGGGTGCGTAGACCGCTCCGTCGACCTGGGCCCGCCAGATCTCGCGGCCAGTCGCGAGGTCCACAGCGATCGACACCCGCCCGAGGCCATCGACCACGAACACGACGTCGCCGCTGATGACCGGCGAGCCGGACAGATCGCCACCAAGATTGGCACGCCAGTCGACCTCACCGGTGACGGCATCGAGGGCGAACAGGGCTCCGAAGGTCGAGCCGACCAGCACACGACGACCGTCGGTGGCCGGCGGGTAGAGAGCTTCCTCGGGCGCGACGAAGCGCCACCGTTCGGCACCGGTCGAGGCGTCGAGCGCGACCACGAGTGAGTGCCCACCGGTGGGTGCGGTCGCCACCGCGTACACGACACCTGCCTTGACGGCGGCGGTGGCGAAGTGATCCGCTGCCAGCGGTACCGCCCACCGCCTGGCGCCCGTGGCCGCGTCGAATGCGTAGAACGAGCCGTCGCGGCTGCCCGCGTACAGCAATCCGGCTTCCTCGGCGACCGAATGGACAACCACGCCGCCGGTGCCGGCGGTCCAGCGCTCGGCGCCATCGGACAGGTCGAATGCATGAATCGAACCGTCAGATCCACCAACGACGGCCAGGTTTCCGGTCACCAGGGGTGACGACAGCTCCGAAGCGACGGCAGCGGCACGCCACGCCTCCTCGCCTGTCTGACGGTGGACGGCGAGCAGGACGCCGTCCGTATCCACCGCGAGCACCAGGTCCCCGGCAATCGCCGGGGACGACTGCATCGGAGCGCTGGCTGCCGACCGCCACAGCACGTGCCCTGAATCCACGGAGACGGCCCAGATCCGGCCGTCGCCGACTCCGAAGTACGCGACACCGCCAGACACGGCCGCGCTCGACGACACCGGCGCCCCGGTGTCCACGGTCCACAAGGCCACCGGCACCGTTGTCGGACCCGGGCCGGCCATCTCGCCCGTACGACCGGGTCCCCCGCGGTACATCGTCGGCTCGGCCGGCACCACGCCGGTGATCGACGGGGCCGGCGACCGACCATCACCTAGCACGACCTGCGACACGACAGGCGAGTTGGGACCGTCGCTCGGCACGGCAACGGTCCCGCATCCCGACAGAACCGCGACGCCCACGGTCGCCGTGAGCAGGCCTCTCCGCCACCTTGTGCCCATGCCGCTCCCTTCAGGCTGCCGGCAGCTCCATGCGCCACCATGCCCAGTACGACGCTCGCGAGCGACTCGACGCTTAGGGCCGGGAGGTGACGCCAACACCGAACCACGTCTCCGACAGCGAGTGCAGCCGCCCGTCGGCCTGCATCGCCAGAAGCGCTGCGTCGACCGCGGCGCGCAGCCGCCCCGGCTCGGGTCGCCCGCCGTTCACGGACCACGCGGCCGGCAGGCTGAACGGCGTACCGGGGATGATCTCCAGGCCTTCCCCAGGCTGACCGTCTGCGATCCCCCAATCCGCCACATAAGCGTCGCTCGCGCCTTCGGTGACCAGGCTGCGACAGCCGGCCGCGTCGGCCGCCTCGCGTACAGACACCCGGGAAGGCGCCGGCAGGGCGCTCCCGTCGCCGGCCGGAATACCACCCGCGATCCAGCGTGCCGCGGCCGACCCGGCGACGACGCACAGCCGCGCGCCATCCAGTGAGCCGGCCTCGAGGGCCGACCCGCTGGGAGCGACAACCGCCGCGCTGCGCCACAGGAACGGCACGCTCCCCGCGAGCGCGCCACGAGACGCGTCGACCGGCAGATCCAGCGCGAGATCCCAGGCCGCCGGCAGGCTGCCGGCGCGCAGCTCTTCCGCGGTCACGACGTCGATCTGCGCCTGGAGGCCAAGCTCGTCGGCGACGGCCCGCGCGACCTCGATGTCGAAGCCCTGGTATTCGCCGCTAACGAACGCCTGCGGCGTCCCGCTCGTGACGAGGATCTCGATGCGGCCGCTCGTCGCGAGGTCGACCGGCAGCCCGGCCCCGACCCTGTTGTCGGGCGCCGTCCCACGTATTGCGAAGACGGCGATGACGATCGCAGCGCCAACGAGCACGTCGGCGGCCGTCGTGATGAGACTGACCCTCGAACGATGGCGGTCGCCGCGCAGCAAGCCCTCGACACCGCCGGGCACGTATCCACGCCCGCTGCCCGGGCCAGCACGCAGTGCGCGAAGGAGCCGATCCTCGTTCACAGGCCAGACCTCCCCGGGCGCGTGTCGGGCTCCAGGCGTTGGCGGATCGTTGCGAGGCCGAAGCTCGCATGCGCGCGCGCCGCGCCGGCCGAGATCCCGAGGACGTCGGCGATCGAGTCGTACGGAAGGTCCGCGTGAAACCGCAGGTAGACGACCTGCCGCTGGCGCGGCGGCAGCCTAGCGACCTCCGCCCAGACGGTCAGCCGGTCGGCCACCGCCGGGTCCGGCCCGTGATCCCTCACCGACGGCCGATCGGTAAGTCGCGCCACCAGGCCGAACATGCGGCGGCGGAGACGGTGCTCGTCCATCGCGACGCGGTAGAGCGTGCGGTACGCCCACGCACGTGGGTTGGCAATCTCAGTGCCACGACGGTACTCGGCCCACAGGCGCAGGAAGGTCTCCTGCACACAGTCCTGCGCGTGGTGCTCGCTGAGCCCGAGCTCGCGAGCAAAGTGGAACATCTCCGCACCCTGGCGACTCTCGAGCTCGACCACCGCGAGCATGGCCGATTTCTGGTCCGACTCGACGACCGGCGCGACGGGTTGCAGCGGCAACTCATCCACGCCGGGACTGCCCGAGCAATCCCTGGCATCTGGCGCTGCACAAGGCGGCAGGACGGATGCTGAGCTCTCCACACGTTATCCGACGGTGGCGTGACCGGATTCGCTTAGCCGACGGGGCGGTGCTGCCGAGAATTCGTCGCGGCCGGGAGGCGGATCACGGGCACCCAATTGCGCCCGCGAGTGCCGACAGTCTAGTCATCGAGCGCCCGGATGCGGTGCCTCTGCTCGTCGAACTGGCGGAGCAGCGAGCTGCGTCGGCGTGGGCCGCGAGCGCACACGCCTGAGGTGACACGCTGGTGAAGACTCAGCGACAACTCGACGACTTCCCGAAGCGACACCTTGACCTCGTCGTGCGCCTCCGGGCAGCGAACGGCTCCGAATCCGAGGTCTGGGACGCCCTGACCCGGACCATCGGGCCCGACATCTACACCGCGGTCTACGACCGGACCGACGAGCTCGTCTCGATCAGTCGCAACGGCGGTTTCCCCCTCACCGCGGCCTACTCCGCGACGGGGATCTCACCGCCGATCCCGAGACGGGCACGTCGGGATCCACCATCGCCTATAACTACGACCTCGCCCACCGGTTGACCTCAATCACCCCGGCCGGGGGAAGCACCACGACCCTCTCGCTCGACGCCCTGGGCCGCCCGATGACCCGGACCACGGGCGCATCGGTCGACACGTACAGCTATCTCGGCACCACCGACACCGAGTGCCGACCTGCCGCCGCTGCGGCCCGGGTGGGGACGGGCACGGCCGTCTTGACCCCGGCCCGGAGAGGCGGGCTGTGCGACCTTCACAGGCGGGTTGACATTGAAGGATTAGCGGCGCACCGTCCCATCATCCCTTCATTCTCGTGGAGAGATTGCAGGGTTACAGCCGGAGGCCCGTGTGTCGAGAACCGTCGAGCGGACCTGGGAGGGAGCCCCTGGCGCGATGGGCGGCCGCCGTGCGCGTGACTCGTTCCGGTACAAGGCATTCGTCCCTGACGAGATCGCGGGCCTCGAACCCGTCGTCCCGTTCGATGTGGCCGACGTCTCGGCCGATGCCGAGGCGGCGATCCGGACCCTCAACGAGCGCGCTACGGTGGCCGGCCTCGAGGCGATCGGCCCGCTGCTCCTCCGGTCGGAGGCCGTGGCGTCGTCCCGGATCGAGGGCTACGACGTCTCCTCGCTCAATCTCGCCCGAGCGCTCATCGACCCTCGGGCCGCCCGGGGCAGCGCCAGGATCGTCGCGGCGAACGTGTGCGCGATGGAGGAGGCGATCGCGATCGGGGACCGCACCGAGCCGGTGACCGTCGCCGACCTGCTGGCGATCCACGCGGTGCTCATGGCGGGCGACGAGCGGGCGCGGCCCGGGCGCGTACGCGAGGAGCAGAACTGGATCGGCGGCCGGCTCGGGAGCCCGTCGGATGCGGCCTTCGTGCCCCCGCCGGAGGACCTCGTCCTGCCGCTGCTCGCGGACCTTGTCGCCTTCGTCGCCCGGGACGACCTCCCCGCGGTGGCGCAGGCGGCCATCGCCCACGCCCAGTTCGAGACCATCCACCCATTCATCGACGGCAACGGCCGCGTGGGCCGGGCGCTCGTGCACGTCGTCCTGCGACAGCGCGGCGTCGCCGCTCGCTTCGTCCCGCCCGTGAGCATCGTCCTGGCAGCCCGCCCCACCGCCTACGTCGAGGGGCTGGTTGCGTTCCGGGAGGGGCACGTGGCGGACTGGATCGGCTCGTTCGCGACCGCCGCGGCCCGCGCGGCGCTGATGTCGATCGAGCTGGCGGACCAGGTGGCCGCCCTGCAGGCTGCGTGGCGCGATCGCGCGGGCAGGCCGCGGGCCGGATCCGCGGGGAGCAAGCTCATCGCGCTGCTGCCCGCCCTGCCGGTACTCTCGGCGCCGACCGCCCGTGCGGCGATCGGCGTCAGCCAGCAGCAGACCCTCGCCGCGCTCAAGGCGCTCGCACAGGCCGCCGTCATCCGCCAGCTGAGCGAGGGGACGTACGACCGCCAGTACGCCGCGACCGAGCTGTTCGACCTGCTCACGGCGTACGAGGAGGGGGTCGTCGGCTCGGCGCGGAGCGCGCGGTCAGCGCGGTAAGCCAGCCGGGGGCCGTATTTTGCGTTCGGTCGCGTGCATTCGATGAGCCCTGTCCTGGCAGGCCTCTTCCTCTGAGGATCCGGACACTCTGCGCCGACGAAACCCAGATGTCGCCGGCACGGCAAACGCGGGATGTCGCCTACGTCGCGTGGCACATGACTCAGGAAGAAGCTGGGGTCGCGGCGTCGGCGATGTCGTTCGCGGCGTCGCGCATACCCCACAGGCGGTTCGCCGCTGTGGCGAGGCCGACCAGGATGGCGATCCCCATGACCGGCGCGCCGAGCTCCTTGAGGATCGGGGACTCGGCGATCAAGCCTGCCAGGAACACGACCAATCCCGCGTTCATCACCCAAAAAACCGCCTGATCCGCCCATGGCCAGACGTGGCGTCGGTCTGCGGCGAGGGACAACACCAGGCCGAGCAGCAGGTTGGTCATGACGCCGATGAAGGCTGAGTGGTCACTTGCGAGGCCGACACCGACCGGGATCTGGGCCACATCGCCCTTCGCCTGGATGGCCAGGCCGATGACGTAGACGAACAGGATCATCGCGACGATGACGAACAGCGAGGCCGCCGCGAAGAAGCGCTCTGGCGCCCTTCCGAGCCAGTCGATCCGCACGGCAGGCGGGACCACTCGGACCGCGAACAGGGCGACCGCGACCAGCTGCAGTAGGGCATCGAGGCCCGCAGGCGCCTGGAGCTCCTCGGCCGTTAGGACGAGCAACGAGCCGGCGAGGATCAAGCCGCCGAGGAACAGCGCGAGCACCTGGACGAGCCCGGCAGCCGGCACGCCCGCGGTTCCTTTGATCCGCCATTCCAGGACGCCCATCGCAACGAGGATCAGGTAGCTGAACACCATCGTCGCGACATGGGCGGCAATGACGTCGCCGCCGGACGGAAAGATGGCGTTGCCGGTCGCGAGCTGGACCTGGAGCAGGATCCCGATGAGGGCGCCGTAGGTGAAGGTCGTCAGGCCGAGCGCGACAGCGAGGCGGGGCAAGGACCGCTCCGCGAGCCCGGCACGCCAGGCCCACACGATGAGCCATAGGATCACGAGCAGCAGCACCGAGCCTGTGACAGCCCGTGCCGCCAGGTTGCCGGAGTAGAACGCGGCGACGTAGATCGGAACGACGACCGCGAGCGCCGCCGCCAGGCGTCCATCGGCGGCACCGAACAGGCAGAAGCCCGTAGCGACGATCCCGAGCGTGATCCAGCCGATCGTGCCGGCGTGAACGTGGGTCAGCAGCTGGTTGCGATCGAACTCGATGACGTCGGCTCCGTTGAGGATGCCGATCACGACGGTGACCACGAACACGGCCATGGCAACGAGGTACAGCCCTCGTGCCGATCTCAGCCAAGCATGGGATGTCAGATCCATGGCAGCCCTTCTTCTCCCTTTCGATGTCACGTCGAGCGTGCCTGCCAGACCACGAAGGCAGGCGCGCATGCGACGAGGCCGAACGCCGCAATAGCCAAGACCGCCGGAGATGACAGGAGCAACACTCCCGCGGCGGTCAGGGCGTACCCAGCGAGGATCGGCGCGACGCCGGATCTCACCGCACTCCCTCCATCAGCGGGACCCATGCCGTGGATAGGAGGGAGGTGAGTGCGAGCGCCTTGATCGCGTCGAAGACGAGCAGGCCCACGGTTGTCGGACCGATCGGCTCATCACCGAGCTCCGCGTTCACCGGGTGAGCTACCGGCCGATGACGTCACCCCGCCGCCCCAGTCGCTGATGCCAAGGGCAACCCAGCCGGCGACGGACAACCAGAAGCCGATGTCCGCCACGCGCTCCAGTCCTGCGACCCCGGCGGCAAGCAGGCACGCGCCGAGGACGACTGCCAGTGCGGGCACCGCGGGCAGGTGCCCGACCAGCAGCCCGACGACGCCGAACCCGACGATGACCGTGACGAAGATGACGAATGCGGGCCGCAAGAGGGCCGAGGCCGCGGTCGAGAACGACATTGGCGATGCCTGTGCGACCGCGAGGACCGCCAGCCCGATGGCGCACGCCGCAAGCAGCACCGCAAGCGCCACGACGAGAGGGCTCATGCCCGGATCTGCGAGTGCACGGCCGCCGGTGCCCACACCCACGAGCGCAAGCGCGAGCGGGAGGATGGCGAATCCGATCGGGATCCCTCCCCCGTAACCGAGACTCGCGCCGAGCAGCGCCAGCAAGGCCCCGACAACGATTGCGAACGCGAATGCATTCACGTCGCGCTCCCGACGTCGGCATCCGCCGACGGCCGCACGACGGCGGCCGACGGAGATGCCGCTGGGGCCGGCCAGGCTGCGAGCAGGAGCAGGACCGACGACACGAGGAACACCGGCCCCGAGAGCATCGGCGGAGGAAGTGGCGTGCCGGCCGCGCGATCGGTCGTCAGCCAGACGACCAGGATCAGCCCGATCCACAGGGGGATCGTCCAGCTGACGACCCACGCCCATCGGACCCGGCGCCGGACGCCGGCGATGACGAGCCCGGCCCAAGCCAGCCCGATCGCGACCTCTGCCGCCCCGGCCGTGCGCATCCCGACATCGGCCAATACGGCGACGCGCGGTGCCGCTTCACGCACCGCATCCACGCTGCCGCCCGTGACGCTCTCAGTGATCCCTGGGTCAGCCGAGATGCCGCCCGCCAAGTCGCCGATGCCGAACAAGATCACGATCCCGACGATGACGAGCAGGCCAAGCCATGCCCAGTTCCTCGCGGTGCGCATGTCACCTCCTTTCAAGCGATCGCGACTCGACGGGAGTCACCGTTCGACCCAGGTTGCCGCGGCCAGAAGGACCGCGCCGACCACGAGTGGCACAACATGCGTCCAGGCAGGAATGTGCGCGAAGGTCTCGTCCTGACTGGCCGCATGCGGGCGGCCGGCGACCATCACCGTCCCCAGCAGCAGACCCAGTGCGACGGCCAGCCAGCCGACCCAGGCTGGCAGGTAGCCGGTTTCCAGCACGGCCCCGCCCAACGCAGCCGTCGCGAGGTACTCCAACAGTAGGTAGGCCGTCCCGAGCCCGGTCGCCCACACCGCGAGTGGTGCGTACGGCGACGGCAGGTCGCCGCCTGACCGGAACTGCTCCGACGCCCACAGGATCACCCCGGCCCGATACGCTGAGAAGACGATCCACAGGACGTTCGCAGTCGCGAACAGCACCGCCGCCAGCGGGGCCAGGCTGCGGCTGCCCTCGCCGACGAGGCGAGTCGCCAGCACCACGATGCCGCAGGTCGAGAGCATCCCGGCCACCGCGAACAGCCAGTTCGCGCGTCGCCAGATGGCAGGGCTCCTCCCCGCCGCCTCGTGGGGCACGACCCATACGCGGCGACCGATGCCGCCGACCTGCGGGAGGGTGACGGCGATGGCGAACGCGACCGCTCCGCCGATCAGGAGCGTCGCGATCAGCAGCGGCTGCGTCACGGCCGATCGCTCATGGCAACAAGTCCGGCCAGGGCGTGATCAGGTCAGCGGACGCGCGCGCGGCACCGGCTGCCGTCGCCGCTCGTCCGATCATCTTAGGCATGCAGCAGCGCAGCGACGCCCACCGCGTGAACTGCCAGAAAGAGCGCGCCGAAGCACATGGGTACGTCGCGATGAGGATCGGCAGAGTGTTGCCCGCGTATGCGGCGAGGATGTCGTCCGCACGTGGCAGGTACGCGAGCGTCTCGGTCGACATGGCCACACTCGCGACCATGCAGAGGGCGAATCCCAGCCCGCCGACCGCCGCCAGACTTGGTGCCGATGGACCGCCTGACGGTGCGATCGCGAGTCGGCGAGAGGTGTTCATTGCTCGACCCCTCGTTGAGCGTCGGGTATCCCCTTCGCCGCGATGAGCGCGGCCGTGAGCGCGATCACCATGACTGCATCGAAAACGAGCAGGCCCACCGTCGGCGGTCCGATCGGTTCGTCGCCGAGCGCCATGTTCACCACGTGGGAGACCGCGAGGCCGGCCCACACGATGACGAGCGCCCACCCGATCCCGGTCGATGCATTGGGCCGGCGGTAAGCGACCCAGCTGACGGCGGCGAGGGCCAGGTAGATGGGCATGAGGTAGCGCGCCCAGGACACCGACTCAGGTGCCATGGCGAGATCTGCGAGGAGGCCCGGGACGACAACGAGACCGATCGCGTAGCCGACCGCGGCAAGCGCGTTGAGGAGGAACAGCCAGCGGAGCACGTCATCCACCCCTCACGACGCGATCGAGACGATGCCGCTGTCACCATCGACGGTCACGACCTCGCCGTCGTGCAGCCGATTCGTCGCGTCGCCGGTCGCCACGACCGCTGGGATGCCGTACTCGCGAGCGATGATGGCCGGATGTGACAGGACGCCGCCCGAGTCGGTCACGATGGCTCCGACGAGCGGGAAGACAACGGACCATGTCGGCTGCGTCACCGGGCAGACGATGACGTCACCAGCCTGGATCTTCTCGAATTCGCGCTCGTCCATGACCACTCGAGCGGTCCCGGTGTAGCGCCCAGGTGATCCGGCGATGCCCTGGATCGTGCCCTTCGGACCGGGGACGTCGCTCCGTCCCGGACCGGGATCGATGACCATGGACACGAACGAGAAGAAGGCCTCGGTCAGGTCGCGCGCCTCGCTCGGCAGGTAGCGGAGGGAGGGAGGCGGTCCGGGCGGGGTCCCGTACCAGGCCGGTCCGGGATGGGCCAGGACCCAGGCCCGCTCGCCCTTGCGGCGCTGGACGACGTCGTGCACGTCGTCCGTCTCGGCAAAGGCCACACGTAGCTCGGCGTGCTCGAGGAAGAAGACGTCATCGGGTCGGTCGAGCTGCGCCCGTTCGGCCAGGCGGCGACCGACCTCGAGCGCCGCATAGCGGACGATCCCGAGTGGGCCCTGGAGGGCGACGAACACGTTGTCCTCGCGGAGCGGGTAGGCACGCTCCGCCCGGGCAAGCGCGTCGTCGAAGCGGGAACGGACATGCGCCGATCGGGATTGCAAAGCCGCCCGCGCCTCGGACAGCCGGTCGGCGCGGAGCTCGGCGTTTCGGCGATCGAGCTCGGACGGGTCGTGCGCGCGCGCGATCTGGCCGGCCAGCATCCGCAGCAGAAGGTCGGGCCGATCGGCAAGCGTCGGGTCGGCCGGATCGCGGCTCAGGCACCGCTCTCCGTAGTAGTGGCGATAGGCGTCGAACTCGGCCGCGAAGGCGGGGTTGACAGAGACGATCCGTGCCGCCGTCGCGGACGTCACCTCCGCGAGCGCGTCCATGATCGCCGGGTTGCGACGAGCCCGGTCGGCGAGCCTCGCCAGCTCGCGGCCTGGCTCCGAGGAGCGGAACGACAGCCCGGAGACGAGCTCCAGGGTCTTGAGCGGCTCCCAACCGAGCGACGTTCGAGCAGCCTTCAGCAGCGGCTGAGTCTCCACCATGATCGCGCCAATGACCCGCATGTGCGATCCCAGACCGTCGCGCACCAAGCCGATCCCCGAATCGAGGTGATCGATGAGCGCATCGTCCGAAAGAACCGGTAGGTCGGTCGCGAGGAGTTCCCTGTGGCGCGCCTCGAGGGCCGGTTGCCACTCATCGAACCAGTGCGTCACGACCTCGCCACCGACACCGTCGCGGACCACGCGCTTGGCCGTGGTGATGCGGTCACGCATGACGGGGTGCAGTCGGGCCATCAGCCCGAGCACGATGCTGGGCGGTGGTCGGCGCTCCTTGCCGCCAAGCGGCACGGTGCGGGTGTAATGCCAGCCGCCGATGTCGGTGAGCTCGATGCGCTCGGCGAGCATCCCGAACTCGCGGCACAGCTCCACGGTGACGGCGTTGGCGATCGGATAGATGATCGAACGCCCGAGCGGCGAGTGGGGCGCCGGCCAATGGCTGGCATCGCGCTCCCAATAGCCCTCGGGAATGTCGATGGGGACCGGGACGGGTCCCGCCGGCGAGACCGGGAGCGCCGTGATCGGCCGTGCCTGGAGCAGCCACGCTCCGTCGGCGTCGATCGCCCACTCGATGTCCTGCGGCACGCCACGGCGGGCGGCGATGTCGCGGGCCAGGGTCGCCACGGTCGACGCTTCAGTCGGGGTCAGCACCGCGCGGGACTCGGCCGGCTCCGCCGATCCTTGCTCGGACACCCGCCAGGTCTCGGGGGTATCCTCGCCGGCAGCCAGCCGGTCGCCGAGGCCAGCGACGGCCTCGACGATGGCGGTGTTTCGATCGCCGCTGATTGGATCGGCGCTGAACGCCACGCCCGCCGCGCGCGGTGTGACCTGGCGTTGGATAAGGACGGCCATCGGCGCCACCTGTACGCCGCGCATGGACCGATAACTGGTCGCAGCCGCCGAGAAGGCCGACGCCCAGCAGGTCCGGACCGCGTCGACCAACTGCTCGGGACCGCTGACCCCGAGCACGCTGTCGTACTGCCCAGCGAACGAGGCATCCGCGAGGTCCTCTGCGACGGCCGAGGACCGCACCGCGAGTGGACCGGGTCCGAGCCTTGCGAAGACCTTGAGGACGGCTTCCTCGACGCCCGCGGGCAGCTCGGTCCGCCGGACGGCCTCGGGATCCGCGTCCCCGCCGTCACCGCACACGCGGCGGAACGCTTCAGCGGTGAGGACGATACCCTCGGGTACCGGGTGACCGGCCGCGGCACAGTCGGCGAGCGACGCTGCCTTCCAGCCAACGAGCGCCGGGCTTTGGGCCTCGATCGCCGTCAGCGGGACGAGGAGGCTGCTTACGGTCGGGGACGCGGAGATCATCGCGGATCCTTGCTGCGGTCTCGGTTGGTGCGATCCTGGGCCGTCGCCTGGGGCGAATCATCGGTAGGAGTGCGTAAACCGCCCGGCTGTGACAGCGACAGCCGGGCGGGCGTCGCGGCAGCCCGCGAGATGCGCGATTCGGGTCATCCGTCGCCGGTCTCGCGGGTCTTGACAGCATGGACCGCGAGCGCGGCGCGGGAGCTGATGCCGAGACGCGTGTAGATATGGTCAAGGTGGCTGGTCACGGTGCGCACGCTGAGGAACAGTCGCTCCGCGATCTCGGCGTTCGACATGCCGGTGGCGACCAACTCGGCGATCTCGAATTGGCGAGGTGTCAGCTCCATGGTTTCCGCGCGTGACGGAACGGCGGGACGGTCGAGCGTGTCCCGGACCTGCCGGGCACGGTCCGCGTAGCGGGCCGCCCCAAGCCGATCGAAGGTGGCGAGCCAACCGCTCAGGCGGTCCTCCAGCGGGGCATCGATCCTCCCGGCGCGCCTCGCCAGCTCGGCGACCTCGATGCCGGCCCGGGCTTCCTCGAAGGGCATCGACAGGCGGCGGAACATTGCCGTGGCTTCCTCCAGCTGCGCGATGGCCTCGGAGGGTCGGCCGGCGGATGCAGCGGAAAGCCCGTCGATCCGGGCCGCCATCGCGACCGGCCAGGTGCCTGGCCCGGCCATGCCTGCCAAGGTCCGGCTGATGTTCGCCGCAGCCGACGCGCGGCCTGATCGAGCCAGCGCCTCTCCGTGGGCGACCAGATCCCACGGCGGCATGGTCGTGCCCATCGGGAGCGGCCGGCGTTCGAGCAGTTGCATGGCCGCGTCAAGGTCACCCCGCTCGAGCTCGACGATGCCAAGCTGGGCCTCCGAGAGCGCGCGCACTGGGATCAGAGGCGCCCCTGTCCGGATCAGATCATCGACGCGACAGTCCGCGCTCGCCGCTTCGTAATCGCCGCGGTAGGCCGACATCGTCGCCGACAGCAGCCGCCCGACGACGGTGACCAGAGGGTGACTGATCCGCTCGCCCAGCAGCGCCGCCTCGCCGACGGCTTCGTCCGCCCGGTCCCAATCACCGCCATAGAGCGCGACGATGAAGCTGTTCAGCTGGGTGCGAAAATCCCAGCTCGGAACGCCGACCCGCCGTGCCGCATCGACCGCCTGGTCGTTGACCGCTCGCACTCTCGGGAGATCGCCCTTGACCGCAGCGATGAGCGCCAGGGCGTTGAGGTGCCGCGCCACGAGCAGCGGGCGGCCCGTGCGGAGCAGCTCCTCCCGGCCGAGCTCGCGTTCGGCTCCCCGATAGTCGCGCTCCTCGAGGAGCGCCAGAAGCCGAGCCGCCGACAGAATCGCCCGAGCCTGCTCGGATGACAGACCTTCGCCCGCGTCGAGGATCCGGGCGGTTGTGGCGTGCACCTCGGCGGGATCGTTCCGACGGTGAGCGGTCGTCGCGGCGGCCAGGAGCAGCTCCAGTTCGAGCTCAGGCTCGATCGTACGGTCGGCATCGTGCAACCCGGCCAATCCGGCCTGGACATGCCGGTCCGCGGCGGCGAACTCCACGTCACTGAGGGCAGTCGCTGCTCGAAGGTGGAGCCGCGCGATCTCGCGGCGGTCGGTGTCGGGACCGAGCGCCGTTATGGCCTCGCTCCAGGCGTTTCCGGCGCCGATGCGATCGCCTGTCCGCTGTCGGGCCTCCCCGAGCCCGATGAGGATCGAGGCGGAGGCGGCGGGACGCGTGCGCCGGGCAAGGTCGAGCGCGTACTCGAAGTGGGAGGTCGCTTCGGCGCCTGCAGACCTCGACAGTGCAAGCTCGCCCGCATGCAGGCTCGCGTCCAAGGCGAGATCCGGGTCGCCGAACGGGAGCGACCGCTGCGCGTGGAGCGCGAGCCGTTCGATGTCACCCGGGCGAAGACGTCGGTAGGCGTCGGCGAACGCCGCGTGCAAGCGCCGGTGCTCGACAGGCGACATGCGCTCGAGGACGACCGCTCGCAAGAGCGGATGGGTGAGGGCGTACTGCTGATCTGGCCCTTCCTGAACGCCGACGAGCCCGAGGCGAGCAGGGCCATCGGCGGTCTCGATCGGCTGCACACCGAGCACGGCTTCGAGGATCGCGCCATGCACCCAGTCCCCCGCGAGCGCGATGGCGTCGAGCAGTCGCCGCTCGCCAGGGCTCAGCGGTGCAAGGCGGGCCGAGAGGACATCCCGGATCACCGGCGGCGTGGAGCCATCCAGGCTCCCGCTGACGACCCAAGACCCGCGATCCTGGATCAGGATGCCCTCGTCGATGAGCTGCTGAAGGAGGGCATGCAGGAAGAATGGGTTGCCGTGCGAGCGTTCGGCGAGGAAGCGCGTGAGATGGCCGTCGGGCGACTGTCCAAGGAGCGAGGCGATCAGTTCGTGGATCTCCTCGTCGGAAAGGGAGGGCAGCCTGAGCTGAACCACTATCCCAGCGCGCCGCATCGAGGCGAGGAACTGCTCGAGCGGTCGCAGCCCGTCCCCGGTGGTGTCGTCAGGAACAGTGGCAACGATCAGCACCGGCAGCGCAGACAGATCGCGCGTCACGTATGCCAACAGCTCAAGCGTTGATCGGTCGGCCCACTGCAGGTCATCGAGGAACAGGGCCACGGGTGAGCGTCGCGTCAGGCGGTCAAGCACGCGCAGCATGGACTCGAAGAGCCTGATCCGGTCGAGCGCGGCATCACCGATGGACTCGTCGGCAGGCAGGTCCAAGCCTGGGATCAGTCTGCCGAGCACCGAAAGACCATCCACGATGTGCGCCCGATCCTCGGTGGACAAGTCACGAAGCGCCCGGCTAACGGCCTCCATGACCGGTGCGTAGGCGAGGCTCTCGGTAAGCGCGTCGCAGCGCCCTTCCAGCACGCGGAACGCCCGGCAGCGGGCTTGGCGGAGCACCTCCTGCGCAAGCATGGTCTTCCCGATGCCGGGCTCGCCGGTGATCACGAGCGCGCGGCCCGACCCGACGCTGGCGCGCGCCACTGCCTCGCGGGCTCGGGCCAACTCCGCCTGTCGCCCCACGATTGCCGGCTTCGCAAGTCTGGGCAGTCCTGGTGCCATGCCAGAACGACAATACCCGCCGTTGTACCCCGACCGACGGTGACGGGCCGTCGCCTGGGCTTGGGTCTTCGAAACCTTGAGCGGTCCCAAGGCCGTGCATCAGCCCCTGTTCCGGATGGTCGCCCCCCACCCTTCGGCACTCTCGATCGGAATTCGGATACGTATTGCATCCGCGCGCTTGAATCC
>CAWJDE010000006.1:0-56341 GCA_963841545.1 uncultured Chloroflexia bacterium
AGGGGCCGTCTCACGGCTGTCGCAGGCGTTCGGTCGCCCCCTCCGCCGATCGCGCCGCCAGCCTGCGCCGCACGTGCGGGGTGTCCCGCATGACGAGCGCATCGTCGAACGCGATCGACCCGGACGGGAAGTGGACCGGATCGTCGAAGAAGGTGGACGTCAGCTCGTCGATGGCACGTGGGACCACCGCCCTGTCGGCGATGCCCAGCTCCACCCCGTCGAGCCGGTCGGCACCTCGTCGGGGCGAGCAGCGGATGACGCCTTCGAGCCCGATCCCGCCAGGGAGCGCGGGGCCCTTGGGGTCTGACGATAACGTGATGTCCATAGGTAGCACATTACTCCGGCGAGTTCGGTGTGTCCAAGCCCGGCTGCATTGGTCGACAAGGACGCGGTCGGCGCCGGGCGTGCCCCGACCTCGTCGGCTGCCCGGTACTCCGGTACGGTTCCGCCGCTCCCGGTCACGAGCAACGGCCGGCGACTGTACGCCACCACCCCGGGCTTGCCGCAAGCCCCCGGTGCGCGCTACCCTGGAGATGTGGAGCGCGAGACGTCGGCTACGGCCGCGAACCGCCTCAGGGTTCGGGCAGCGGCCCGATCGCGGTGACCCAGGGCTCGACCAGCAGCTCGAAGGTCGGGCGCGGGATCAGATCCCGGTAGCGCATCGCGATCCACGCGTTCCACAGGGCCACCAGGCTGCGCTTGGCCGTCTCGCCGGCCAGCCCGATCGCCGCAGACGCCCGGACATCGCCCACGCGCGGCCGTGAGAACCAGGAGCTGACCAGGCCCTCGAGGCCGGTCGGCCTGGCGGTTCCCGCCGCCCGCAGGTCGCGACCCACCAGGACCCCGCCGACGGTGATCTCGAGGTCGGCGAACTGCGCGAACAGCCCACGTCGCTCGCCGCGCGGCAGCGACACGCCGGCATCCCACGCGAGCCCGAACCCGCGGGCGATGTTCGGTGGCACGCCCCTGGCGAGCATCTCGTCGACCACCTGCCCTAGCGCCAGGACCTCGGCCCGCGTCAGCCTCGCGGCCCACCCGAAGCGTGACCCCGGATCGCGCTCCAGCTCGGCGACGGACGACGATGCTGCGCGGGCGAGCAGCGTCGAGCCGACGGGGATCGACCCGGACGCCACCGGCGCCTCGCTCGGTGCGCCGCCACCGGGGCCGCTGCCCGACGACGTGCGCGCCCCGGGGTCCGCGCGGTCGAGCTCCCCGGCCTCGATCAGCTCGAGCAGCCGGGCCGCCTCGCGCGGACGCGTCAGGCCGATCTGGAGGCCGATGCCGACGATGCGGTCCACGACCCGATCGGCGACGCCGGCACGATCCTCCTGGGGCAGTCGGGCGAGCGCCTCGTCGAGCGTGGCCCGGGCAGCCCGCGCGTCGCCCCCGTGCTCGTCGCCTTCGGTCGCCATGGGGTCCTCGCAGCGCATGGCCGGACATCGGCGAGGATATGCCGGATCGCTCCCAGGAGCAGGGCCGGCACGTCGGGATCCCGACGACGGATGCGCCAATCGTGAACCGCGGGAACCGGTGGAGCACGGCGGCAGCCGGCTTTGACGAGCCCTGGGGCTGTTCCATAGAATGCGTGGGCCGGCGATCTGTCCTGGACCAAGGATGAACCACCGGGTTGGATCCCGCTATCTGGGGCCCCGTATGTCAACCGCACCGATCTGCGCGCAGGCCCATTGGAGCGTCATGATCGCCACGGCATCGGGACCGGCTGGAGGGTAGATCCGGGCGGCACCGCCGCCGAGCACGCGACGCAGGGAGCCGTGGGCCGTACGCCTGCGGCTTTGTTGACTCCGCCCTGGCGCGGACGCCGGCACGGCGCCCCGGGCGTCCCTGGACGACCGGGCCGCGCGTCGGCCCCGCTCATCGCCGGCCGTGTGCCGTGGAGTTGCCGTGATCATGCCCTCGATCTCCGATCGTTCCTCGCCCTTCGCCCGCCCGCCCCGGGGGGCCGACCCGACCCCGGCGCTGCTCGTCGAGCACGTCAGCAAGACGTTCCGGATCGGACGCGGCAAGCCACCCGTCGAGGCCGTCACCGACCTGTCGCTGCGACTCGAGCGGGGGGTCATCCACGGCGTGCTGGGCGCCAACGGGTCGGGCAAGTCGACGCTGATCCGGCTCATCGCCGGCCTGCTGACCCTCGACGCCGGACGGGTCGAGGTGTTCGGCCATGACCTCGTCCGCGACGAGCTGGCGGTCAAGCGCCTGATCAACCGGGTGAGCGTCGACGCCGCGTTCTTCAAGAAGCTGAGCCCGATGGAGAACCTCTCGTTCGCCGCCCGCGTCTACGGCCTCGACGTCAGGACGGCCCGGCTGACGGTGTACGACATCCTCGACCGCCTCCACGTCGGCCGGGACCGGGTGGATCGGCCGATCGAGCAGATGAGCCGCGGCATGCAGCAGAAGGTCGCGATCGCGCGAGCGCTGCTGACCAGCCCCACGCTGCTCCTGCTCGACGAGCCGACCACCGGGCTCGACCCTCGCTCCAAGGTCGACGTCCAGGCATTCGTCGAGGAGCTGCGCGACACCCACGACACCACGATCGTGCTGACCACCCATGACCTCGCCGAGGCCGAGCGCCTGTGCGACGCGATCACCATCATCGACGGCGGGCTGGTCGTGGCCACGGGCACGCCCGCGGGGCTGGTCGCGTCGGCGTCGGCCCGCATCGGGCGGCCGGCGACGCTGTGGGACGTGTTCATGGCCGAGACCGGCCGCTCGCTCGAGGACGACGTGGCGGGGGACGGGGAGGAGGCGGGCGCATGATCTCGATCCGCGACGAGCTGCGGGCGTCCTACGCGTTCGCCGAGCGGAACTTCTATCTGACCCGGCGCACCTGGGCCTGGGAGGTGGCGTTCCTCGTCTACTCGGTCGCCAGCGCGCTGTCGATCTCGCTCATCGGGGTCGATCAGAACAGCAGCCGGCTGGTGCTGTCCCTGATGGTCGGGGCGATCTTCTGGAACTACCTGTCGGTCGTGTTCGGCTGGATCGCCGAGACGATCGCCGTCGAACGCTGGGAGGGCACCCTGGAGTACACGATGATGGCCCCCATCCGGCGATCGTCGCGGCTCATCGGCCAGGTGGCCTACGCCATGGTCTACGGCCTGATCCACACGGCGGCCATCTTCGTCGTGCTGCTGCTGTTCTTCCCCCAGATCGACCTGTCACAGGCCAACGCCGTGACGGCTGCCGCGTTCATGGCCCTGGGCTCGCTGAGCTTCGTCGGCATCGGGATCCTGGCCGCCATCCTGCCCCTGCTGTACGTCGAGCGCGGGGCGCAGATGACGTTCGTGATCCAGTCCGGGCTGCTGCTCGTGAGCGGCGTCTACTACCCGATCGACATCCTGCCGGGCTGGATGCAGGTGCTCGCCCACCTGTCCCCGGCGACCTACGTCCTGGACGGCGTGCGCGGCGGGCTCATCAGCGGCCTGGCCACGGACGAGCTGGGCCGCGACGTCTGGCCGCTGATCGTGCTGGGCATCGTCCTGATCCCGTTCGCGTTGTGGGCGTTCGGTCGCGCCGAGCTCCACGCGAAGCGGACCGGCAAGCTCAAGCGCGTCGGCTGACCCGCGACCGACGGCGGCCGTCGACCCAGGCCCGTCGGGTTCAGGCCAGCAGCCCGTCGAGGGCGGCCCGCTCCAGGAGCTCGCCGACCAGCGTGTTCGCCCAGGCGAACCACGGCCGGCTGAACTGCCCAGGGTCGTCGACGTCGAACGATTCGTGGGCGAGGAACGTTCCGGCATGCGTTGCGCCCAGCAGGCGGATCGCGGCCAGGCGCTCCGCGTCGCCGGTCGCGGTGAGCCCGCGGATGGCGATCGCGATGGGCCAGATGCGCCGCGGCCCCGTGTGCGGTGAGCCGACCCCGTCCCCCGCCGAGCCACGGAACCACCACGGGTTGCGCGCGGACAGCACCCGGCGCCGCGTCGCGCGATAGACCGGGTCGGCGGCGGCGCATGCGCCGAGGTAGGGCAGGGCGAGGAGGCTGGGGGCGTTGGCGTCGTCCATGACCAGGGTGCCCCCGAGGCCATCCACCTCGTACGCCCAGATCGTGTCCGGCCCGGCCCGGAGCGTGCCATCGCGCGCGACGCCGTCACGGATCCCGGCGGCGAGAGCCCGCGCGTCGGTCGCGGCGCGCTGCTCGCCGGCCGCCGCCGCCAGGGGCGCCGTCGCTTCGAGGGCCGCGGCGAGGGCCAGGTTGACGGGCACGTTGAGGGGCAGCACCGAAGCGTCGTCCGAGGGCCGGAACGCACCGTGGACCATCCCGTTGGGCCGGGTCGGCGCGCCAAGGCCACCGCGCGGCACGTGGTCGGTGGGGTCGCCGTCGGGACGGCGGAACCGGTAGCTGCTGCCGTCGTCGAAGCGCTGCTCCACCCGGAGCGTCCGGATCGCGGCCCGGAGCGCTTGGCGCCAGCTGGCATCGAACGGCCGGACCGACCGGCTCGCCTGCCAGTAGCCGGCCGAGAGCCGCAGGAACGCCATCAGCGAATCGGGCTCCCACTTGCGCTCGTGGACACCCGGGCGCATCTCGGTCTCGTCGCCGGCCCACTCGCTGGGCCGCTCGACGGGCAGGAACGCGTTGGCGTACGGGTCGAGCACGACCTGTGCGGCCTGGCGGTGGATGAGCCCGCGGATCAGCCGGTCGAGTTCGGGGTCCTCTCCTACCGAGGCGAGGTACGGCCAGACCTGGGCGGTCGAGTCGCGCAGCCACATGGCCTCGATGTCGCCGGTGAGCACGAACGTGTCCGGTCGCTCGTCGGTACCCCCGGCGACGATCGTCGTGTCGAGCGTGTTGGGCAGCGTCCCCGCGAGCAGCCGGCGCAGCCCGGGGTCCGCGATCCGGGCGGCAGCGGTCCGGATCCGTCGCTCGATCGCCTCGCTCCGCGCGCAGCGGTCGGCCGGCGCGGGCCGCTCCCACGGCTCGGAGCAGGTCGGGTGGCGGCGGGTCACCTCACCGCTCCACGACCACGACATGGGTTCCCCAGCTCAGCCGCACGCGGCGGTCGCGGCCCGACGCGGCGATGTGCACGACCGCGCCCGTCCCGATCCGCGCGCGAGCGCCGTCGACCCACAGCGATCGGGCATCCCGCGGCACGACGACCTCGGCGAACGTGCCGGGTGGGATCTCGAGCCGCACCTCGTGCGAAGGACCGGCCACCTGCCACTCGACCGCGTGCCGGCCATGGGCGGACTCATGGGCCGCCTGGGCCCGATCGATCCCGGCCGCCGGTCCCGGGCGCACGACCATCGTCCGGTACCCCGGCGCCCCCGGCGCCAGACCCGCCAGGTGCTCGTGGAGCCACGCGGCGACCGAGCCCAGGGCCGCGTGGTTGAGCGAGTTCATGCCCGGGTCGGCGAACCCTCGCTCGGGCGTCCAGGAATCCCAGCGCTCCCAGATCGTCGTCGCACCCTGGCGCACCTCGAAGCCCCAGCCGGGAAACGTGTCCCGGCGCACGACTGCCGTGGCCAGCGCGTGATAGCCGTGCTCCGACAGCGCCGGCAGCGCGAGGGCCGTGCCCAGGAACCCCGTCAGCAGGTGACCGTCGGCCGCCTCGATCAGCCGCGCCAGGCGATCGGCCGCGATCGCCCTGCGGGCGGGCGGCACGAGGCCGAACCCGAGCGCCAGCGCGTAGCCCGTCTGCGTCTCCCGGACCAGCGTGCCATCGGCGGTCAGGAAGCGGCGCCGGAAGGCGGCGGTGGCGCGCTTCTCGAGCTTGCCGAACCTCTCGGCATCGTCCGCGCGCTGCAGCAGCCGCGCCATCCGGACGAACAGCGCCGCGGCGTGTGCGAGGTACGCCGTGCCGATCAGCTCGAAGCTGGTCGGACCCTCGAGCGCCAGCCAGTCGCCGTACCGGCCGCCGTGGCGCAGCCCGCCGACCTGGTCGGCCTCGAGGAACTGCAGGTAGCGGCGCATCGACTCGTACTGTCGCTCGACGACGCCGAGGTTCCCCGTCGCCCGGTAGACGGCCCACGGGATCTGGACACCCGCGTCGGCCCAGCCGGCGTTCCCCGAGCCGGTGACGCCGATCCGCGGGGCGACGTCGGGGTAGGCACCCGACGGGAGCTGCGCATCGGCGAGGTCAACCAGCCAGCTCTCGAACAGCGCCGCCGTGTCGCCCAGGAACAGCGCGCTCGGCGCCATCGCCGCGGCGTCGGCCGTCCAGCCGAGCCGCTCGTCGCGCTGCGGGCAGTCCGTCGGAAGGCCGACCAGCCCGCCCCGGAGGCCCCACAGGACGTTGCGGTGGATCGCGTTGACGAGCTCGTCGGAGCAGGCGAACGAGCCGATGGTCGTCGACATCGAGCTGACCGCGCGGGCCGTGACATGCCCGGCGTCGAGTGCGTGGGCGAGCCCGTCGATCTCCGCGTACCGGAAGCCGTGGGTCGTGAACCGGGGCTCGAATACCTCGTCGCCGTCGCCCCGGAAGGTGTACGCGTCGGTCTGCCTCGCCCCGCGCAGGTTCGCCGTGTACAGCCTGCCCTGGTCGTCGAGGGCCTCACCGTGGCGGATGGTCATCGTCGTCCCGCCCGGTGCCGCGGCCCGGATGCGGACGTGTCCGGCGAGGTTCTGCCCGAAGTCGACGGTCTGGCGGCCGGCTTCGTCGCGCGTGACGGTCACCGGTGGCAGATCGGCGAACGGCGCGACCCCGGGGTTCCGCGCCGCCACCAGACGCCCGCCCGGCCCGGCGCACACGGTCACGGGTTGCCAGCCGTCCTCCCGGAACCCGGGCCGGTCCCAGCCCGCCGGCTCGTCCCGCGCATCGATCGTCTCGCCCATCAGGAGATCATCCGCGACGAGCGGCCCCGACTGTGCCCGCCACGTGGCGTCGGTCGGGAGCGTCGTACGCCGGCCGCCGGCGTGGGTGACCTCGATCTGGGCGAGCAACGCGGGATGGTCGCCGTACTGCTCAGCGCCGAAGGCGGCCACCTCACCCGCATACCAACCACGCCCGAGCCGGGCCGCGACGACGTTCTCGCCCGCCCGCAGGAGGTCCGCGACGTCGGCCGTTCGGTACTGGATCCGTCGCCGGTAGTCGGTCCAGCCGGGCGCCATCCGGTCGCTGCCGACGGGCTGGCCGTTGATCGTGAGCTCGACCAGCCCGAGCGCCGTGAGGTAGGCCCGGGCGCGAGCGACCGGTCGCGGCAGGCGAAAGGAGCGGCGCAGGATCGGACTGCGGGCCGACCAGCTGGGCATGGCGGGGTCGATCCAGCCGATCCAGCGGGCGACCCAGTCATCGAGCATCAGGAGCCCCGTCTCCCACGAGGCAGGCGCGCTCCAGGGACCGATCCGACCCCGATCGTCGGTGACCCGGACACGCCACCAGCGCTGCTCGCGTGATCCCGGCGGCGAACCCCGGTAGACCACCGCACTCTCGACGCCCTGGACCTCGGCCGACCACACGACACCGGCCGGGGAGAAGCCGGGGTCCGTCGCGACCTCGACGGTGCACGCGACCTGCTCGATCGCCGGCGGCGCGAGGTCCAACCGCCAGCTGAGCCGCGGCTGGGGCTCGTCCAACCCGATTGGATCGATCCGCCCTTCCGTCCGCAGCATCACGGCGGTGGGAGCGGCGGTCACGGGGTCGGGCGCCCCGGTCACGGGCCAAGGGAAGGTCAGCCGCCCCGTCCGGAGGACGGGGCGGCTGACCGGTCGCGGGAGGAGGAGACCGACGTCAGGGCTACGGCCCGTTGGCGTCGAGCTTGGCCTGCATCTGGCTGGCCACGTCGTCGAGCGCCTGCTGCGGGTCGGCACCACCGGTGGTCACCGCGCTGAGGGCGCTGTTGAGGCCGTCCTTGAGCTCGCTGTAGATCGAGATCATGGGCGTCGTCCAGGCGTCCGGGTGGTTGACCAGGTTCAGGAACGTCTGCTGGTGCGGGATGGCCGTCAGCGTCGGATCGGTGAGCAGCGAGGTGAGCTGCGGCACGCTCGCGTTCTGGATGTCCATCGTGCGCGACGGATCGTCGGTCATGAGGTACATGCCGAACTTCGCGGCATCCGCGGGGTTCGAGGAGCCGGTCGGGATCAGGAACGCATTGCCGTTGATGAACGCGGCGCCGTACTTGTCCGGGCTGATCGCCGGGATGGGTGCCGTGTCGTAGTGAAGATCGGGGGCGTTGGTCGGGATGTAGGCCGCGCCGTTCTCCCATTCGCCGTAGATGCCCATCGCCTGCTGCCCGGTGTTGAGCAGACCCGCGTCACCGCCCGTGCGGGTGGCGATGAGATTGACCATCGCGTCGTTCTTGTTGTACGTGTCGTACCACTGCTTGTACCAGTTGAACCAGGCCACGCACTCGGGGCTGTTGACGGTGATCTTGTTGGCGGCCTCGTCGTAGAACTCGCAGTTGAACAGGTTCGAGGTCATCTCGATGTTGGAGTCGGGGTCGGTCGGGATGAACCCGGCGCGGGCGAGCGACCCGTCGTCGTTCCACTTGGTGAGCTTGGCGGCGTCGCTCCACAGCTCGTCGGGCGTCGTGGGCGGCTTGGTCGGGTCGAGCCCGACCTCGGTGAACGCGTCGGTGTTGTAGTACAAGG
Organism: uncultured Chloroflexia bacterium; assembly: GCA_963841545.1. Lineage (GTDB taxonomy): Bacteria > Chloroflexota > Limnocylindria > Limnocylindrales > CSP1-4 > CAIXZV01. Next base: position 8,537 of record CAWJDE010000006.1, read on the forward strand.
CCCAGGTGTCCTGGCCGAACGGCAGCCCGTACTGCTTGCCCTGGTACTGCGTCCACTTGAGCGACGCCGGGATGATGTCGCTGGTGTCCGCGCCGATCTGGGTCAGCAGGTCGTCGAGGGCCATGATCACGCTATCGTGCGCGAAGCCGGCGACAGCGCTGTTGTCGCACATGATGACCATGTCCGGCGGCGCGCCGCCGGCCACCGCCGCCGCGACCTCCTCGGTCTGGATGCTGCCGCTGATGCCCTTGACCTGGATCTCAGGATGCTGGTCGTTCCAGCCCTGGATCACCTTCTCCATGGCCGCGACCTCCCCCTCGCCGCCCCAGCAGTAGCGGAGGGTGAGGGTGACGGTCTCGGCGGGAGCCGTGGTGGCCGCGGGCGGCGTTTGGCCGGGTGCGACGCTCGCGGGTGGCGACGTCGGGCTGGCGCTCCCGCAGGCGATCGCCACCAGCGCGCTGGCCATCGCAAAGGCGACGAGTCTCGATCTCATCCCTGCTCTCCTCCAGGTGTCACGATCGTCCCCCTTGCTGACTCCATCCCCGGAGGCGTCCGTCCAGCGGAGCGGCGTCCGTCCGGCTGGAGCGATTGAACCAAATCTGAACCTTACGAGTCAACAACCAAAACTGAACCAACCGGCAGACGTCCCGCCCGACGCGCCACAGCACCAGCTGGATCCGTCCCACGGGCTCGTTGGCGAGGTGCTCCATCTCGATCAGAGGCTGGCAGGCTCGTCCCGCCGACGGGTGCCGGCGCTGGAAGCCTGATGCATCAGCACACTACACTCGACGGCATGGGCGTCAACGATGACCGTGACCTCGAACTCCGATCGCTCCAGCAGCAGATCCATGACCGGCTGCTCCACCGGATCCTCCGGCGCGAGCTGGAGCCCGGCGAGCGGATCGCCCCGTCAGCCGTCGCGGCCGCGATGGGCGTCAGCATCACGCCCGTCCGCGACGCGGTGAACCAGATGGCCGCCGAAGGGCTGGTCACGGTCATGCCCCGTCGCGGGACCGTGGTGTCCCCGGTGTCGGTCCGGGACATCGAGGAGCTGTACGAGATCCGGCTGATCCTCGAGCCCCAGGCGGCGGCAGCGGCAGCCGAGCGTGCCGACCGTGACGACCTCGAGCGCGTGCAGGCCCTCGCCGATCGGATCGAAGCCGGTCCTGCGGATGGCGTGAGCCAGGTCGACGACCTCGAAGCCTACCTCCAGGAGATCTCGATCGACGCCGAGCTGCACGCGGCCATCGTGCGTGCCGCGCACAACCGGCGCCTGAGCGCGATGTACGACGGGCTCCGGACCCACGTCCTCATCGCCCGCACGGTCTTCCCCCGGCTCTATCGCAGCCAGCCGCACCGGCGTGGGGAGCATCGCCGGATCGTGGACGCCATCGTGGCGCACGACGCCGGCGCCGCGAGCGAGGCGATGACGGCTCACCTCCGCCAGTCGCTCGCCGACATCCTGCGCCACGTCGGGCAGGCTACGGAGCCGTCGGTGGCCGCACCGACGCCGCCGGCGTGACGGTCGCCGGCATGATCGCCGCCGGTCCGACCACCGCTGCGCGCCGGCCGTCGCGGCTCGCGGGCGGGCGTCCGCCACGGGGCTGCGTGGGGATCGTCGCGCTCGGGCAGGCCGGCTTCGCCCTGCGCTCCCCCGACGTGCTGCTGCTGATCGATCCGTTCCTGACGCCTCGCCCGGACCGGGTGGCCGACCCCGTGATCGATCCGCGCGGGCTGCGCGGGGTGACCGCCGTCCTTGCGACCCACGAGCACGGGGACCACCTCGATCTCCCCACCTGGGCCGTCATCGCGGAGGCTTCCCCCGCCGCCCGGTTCGTGGTGCCGGCGCCCCTGGTGCTCCTGGTGACCGCCACGGGGATCCCCGGCGATCGCGTCATCGGCGCGCGCGTCGGGGCGACCCTCGAGCTCGGGTCGGCCCGAGCGACGCCCGTCCCGGCGCGGCACGCCGTCCACGTCGAGGACGGCTACTCGCTCGGAGACCGGGACCCTCAGGGGCCACGGTTCGTGGGCTACGTGGTGGAGCTCGACGGCGTCCGGCTCTACCACGGCGGGGACACGCTGGCCCACCCCGCGATCATCGATGCCGTGGCGCCGCAGCGTCCGGACATCGCGCTGCTGCCGATCAACGGCCGGGACGCCACGCGTGAGCGGCTCGACATCGTCGGTAACCTGTCGCCGGACGAGGCCGCCCGCGTGGCGCGCGACCTCGGGGTGGCGCTCGCGATCCCGATGCACTTCGACGGGATCCGCGGCAACGAGGGCCGGCCCGAGGCGTTCGTCCGGGCGATGCGTCGGCGCCATCCGGCCGCATCCGTGTGGGTGCCCGGTCCGGGCGCCGGCTGCCTGTGGCCGGCGGGCCGCGCCGGCCGGTCGGGCCGGCGGTCCTGACCCGTGGGGGGTGGGCTGACCGGGCGCGTGGCGCTCGTCACCGGTGGGGCGACCGGCATTGGCCTGGCGACCGCCCGGACGCTGGCCACCGACGGGGCGACCGTCTATCTGGGCGTCCGCGACACGGCGCTCGCAGGGCCGGCGGTGGCGGCCGCGGCCGGCCAGGGTCTCGACCTGCGCGCCGTAACCATGGACGTCACCGCGGCTCCCTCTGTCGCCGAGGCCTTCCGCGAGCTGGACGCTGCCGGCCGGCTCGATGTCGTGGTGAGCAACGCGGGCATCAATATGGTCGGCCGCGTCGAGGAGCTCGCGGAGCAGGACTGGGACGCCTGCCTGGACACCAACCTCAAGGGCCCATTCCTGGTCGCGCAACAGGCGATCCCACGGCTCCGGGCGGCCGGCGGCGGCGCGATTGTCAACGTCGCCTCGAACGCCGGCCTGGTCGCGCGCCCGGACGAGCCAGCGTATTCGGCGTCCAAGGCGGGCCTGATCATGCTGACCCGCTCCATGGCGCTCGCCCACGCCGCGGATCGCATCCGCGTCAACGCGGTCTGCCCAGGCCCGGTGGGCGACACGGGGATCATGGATCGCAATCTGGCGATGGCGCCGGATCCGGTGGCCGCCTTGGCCTCCTACCTGGACAAGGCGCCGCTGGCGGCCGCCTGGGGACGGTTGATCGAGCCGGGCGAGGTGGCCGCCCTGATCCGGTTCCTGTGCTCCGACGCGGCCGCCATGATCACGGGCGCCATCGTCGCGGTCGACGGCGGGAAGAGCGCCGCCGGGTCGGGCTGACGGGCGAGGATCCAGCGGCTCTCAATTGCACCCGGCCGCCACGCGGGCGACCCCCCATGGCCGTCGGCGCGGCGCACCTCACAGCGGCGGCATCGGCGGCGCGATGACCTCGCCGTGGGGCTGCACGACCGCCCGACGCTCGGGCGTGAGCCGGGCGAGCAGGGCCTCGCTCGGGCGGTACGGGTAGCGGAAGTAGCCCCAGCTCGGCCCGTATCGGTAGCTGGCGACCCGGCGCTCGCCCTCGAGGTTCGTGCGCCGTGCCGAGCCGTGCGCGATCGCGTCGACGAACAGCAGCACGTCACCCTGGTTGAGGTGGGCCTCGATCGCGCCGGCGACGCCGTCGATCGAGATGTCCTCGCCGCGCATCTCGATGGGCACCGTCTGCGGATGGCGGATGTTCGACTTGTGGCTGCCGGGCACGACCATGGTCGCGCCGTCGCCCGGCCCGATGTCGGTCAGCGCCATCAGGACGACGACCTGGCCGCAATGGAACCTCCCCGCGTGATACCGGTACTGGGTGCGGATCGTCCCGACGTGACCGCCCGAATGCATGCGTTGCGCACCGCCCCGGCGCCGGATGGTGCCGAAGCACTCGTCGATGAACAGCAGGCCGTGGTGGTTGTCGAAGTTCTCGGGGTCGTCGGACCCCACGAAGTGCGCCACCTTGCGGTACCAGGCCGGATGGTCCACCAGGCGCTCCCAGACGGGGCCGGCCTCGTAGAGCTGCTCGAAGATCATCCCCTCCTGGCGGCCGGAGTTGTTGACGGCCACGTGCCCGAACCAGCCCTTGCCCTCGATGTTGGCCGCATCGATCGTGTCGTAGGTCGCGTTCATCTCCGCCACGTCCCGGGCGCTGATGGCGCCGCGCAGGATGAGATAGCCGTTGAGGTCGAACAGGTACTCCTGCATCGGCGTCAGCGTGGTCGACGGGTCGGGGATGTCGTACGGCTCGATCGACGACGGAGCGGCGTCGCGGACGGTCATGGCACACGCTTCCTTTCTCGCACGCTGGGATGGCGGTCGACTCGAGGGGTCACGGCGGCAGCGTCCGGTCCACGGCGCCGGTGATGTCCGTCCCGAAGCCCCACCCGCCGTCGGACCGGTGGCGCTCGAGCAGCGACGGATCGACGGTCGGCCCCAGCCCGGGGCCCGACGGGACGAGCAGCTGCCCGGCGGAGAACTCGACCGTGGGCAGCGCCACGTCGGCGGTGTACAGCCGCGGCCCGACGTTGTCGGCGGGGAACGGCAGCGCCGGGAGCACCGCGCCGACGTGGGCCACGGCCGCCGTCCCGAGCCCGAGCTCCTGCGTCGTCCCCAGCAGGACGCTCGCTCCGGCGGCCTCCGCCATGGCCGCGGCACGGATCGTCGGCCGGATGCCACCCAGCACGTAGGGCGACAGGTTGAGGACGTCGACGGCCCCGTGATGGAGGAGCTGCCAGGCGTGGCGCTGGCCGTGGACGTGCTCGGACACGGGCCACCGGCTCCGGCGCCGGAACTCCGCGAGCCCGTCGAGGTCGCCCCGCAGGGCCGGGCTCTCTACCAGCATCACGTCGGCGATGGCCGTGAGCCGCTCGGTCGCCTGGAGGGCCTCGCGCCACCCGATCAGGTTCGAGAAGTCGAGCGATTTGATCCGCACGCGACCGGCGAACCGGTCGGCGAAGCCGGTCAGCAACGCCAGGTCGGCGTCCGGGTTGGTGCCCACGTAGACCCGGATCACGTCGAAGCCCGCACCCAGCTTGTCGTCGACGCGATCGAGCGCGGCCCCCACCTGGTCGCTGGTGCGCAGCCGGAACACGGGGTAGCAGACCGGCACGCGGTCGCGCAGCGCGCCGCCCAGGAGGGCGCTGACCGGCACCCCGTCCGCCCGCCCCAGGCAATCGTGGAGGGCGAGGTCGACGCCCTGGCGGACGAGCCCGGACCGAGCGTACATGTACCCTTCGTCGGGGTAGAAGCCCATCAGTCGCCGCTCGATCCGGTTCAGGTCGCGGGGATCGGCCCCGGTCAGGATCCCGGCCAGCGCCGCCTCCAGCTGCGCGAGGTCGAACCGGTACAGCGGGAGGTGGGACAGGTCGCTCATCTCGCCCCAGCCGGTGACGCCGTCGTCGGTCTCGATGGCCACGATGACGTGCTCATTCTCGACCCCGGTCTCGCGCGCGATCCGGACGGGATGGAGCCGCACGCCGACGATCCTCATGCCACGGTGCTCCCGATCCTGCGGTCCCGGGAGGCCAGAATCCGGCCCACCTCCGCACGGTCCTCTGGCGCGAGCTCCGAGATCGGCGGCCGGACGGTGCGCGCGATGACGGCTTCGAACGGGCGGACAAGCGACCGAAGGGCAGAATCGGGACGCTTCACATGTGTAATGTATCACACATCAAGACAGTGGTGGCAAGCCCACGGCCGGATCGTCGGCCGCGTGGCGGTCGAGCTAGAGGCGGACGCCGGCCTCGCGGAGCAGGTCGGCGACCCGCACCGTCTGCCCCCGCTCCATCGACACGTTGGCCGCGATGCCGGTCAGGATCGACCAGGCACCCTCGACGTGGCTCGAGCGGCGGCGGTAGGGATCCACCGCCGCGGCCGGGTTCAGCAGGTCGTCGAGCATCACCGGATCGCCGCCGCCGTGATCCCCCTCGCCGGACCACACGTCCAGCTGTCGTGGCGGTTCGCCGTGGCGGTGGAGCAACGTGGTGGTCGCGCTGTCGTCCGCCTCGTGGCGCGTGCCACCGAAGATGCCGTGCACGCCGACATGGCGGTGGCTGAGCTCGCCCTCGGTGCCGTGGAACACGATCTCGTAGCCTTCCCAGGGGCTGTAGGCGCACAGGCTGTAGTTCATGGACACGCCGTTGGCGTAGCCGACCTGGACCTGCATCGTGTCCTCGATGCTGATCTCGCTCGAGAACACGCACCGATCGCGAACGTAGCCGTCGGCGCCCTCGGTCTCCAGGTACAGGGTCCGCAGCCCGGGATCGGCCGCGAGGTCGAGGCGGTACGGGCAGCGCGCGCTGACCGGGCAGCCGTGGCACCGCTCGCCGTGCTCGCCCAGGCCCAGCGCCTCGGCCGTCGCGGCGACGTAGAAGCGCCGGGCACCGAGCGCGGTGACCGTTGCCGGGCGGGAGGCGACCCACCAGTTCACGAGGTCGAAGTGGTGGGTCGCCTTGTGGACCAGCAGGCCGCCCGACCTGCCCTTCTCGCGATGCCAGCGCCGGAAGTAGTCGGCGCCGTGCACCCGGTCCAGGGACCACCGGAAGTCGACCGCCGTGATCCGGCCGATCGCACCGGACTGGAGCAGGTCCTTGAGCTGCGTATGGGCCGGGTTGTAGCGGTAGTTGAAGGTCACCGTCACCGTGCGGCCGGTCTCGCGCTGCGCGTCCACGATCGCCTTCAGGCGCCCGAGGTCGACGGTCATCGGCTTCTCGGTGATCACGTCGCAGCCGGCCCGCAGCGCCGCGACGATGTACCGGTCGTGCAGGTCGTCGGGCGTGGTCACGATCACGGTGTCCGGCCGCCGCTCGGCGACCATCCGCTCGAACTCGGCGGCGGGATACAGCCCAATGCGTCGGGCGCCGGGATCGGCAGCGCGGGATGCGGCGAGTGCCAGCCGCCCGGCGTTGACGTCGCACAGGGCGACCAGCTCGTTGGTGGGATCGACGGGCCGGTCGGCCAGGGCCTCGCGGTACATCGCGTGACGCGACCCGGTGCCCACGATCGCGTATCTCATGCATCCGCTCCCGGTCGCAGCTCGCGCTCGAGGAAGGCCATCACCCGGGCGTGCATCTCGGGGGTCTCGCGATGGTCGACACCCGGCTGGACGAGCACCTCCAGCGCGTCCGGAGCCCCCGCCGCGGCGTACATCGGCCGGGTCACGGCCAGCGCCCGCTCGATGCTCGGCGGCGGGGTGAGCTCGTCGTCCTCGCCCAGGCAGATCAGCTGCGGCCGCGGCGCCACCAGGCCCGCGATCTCGCCCGTGGACGTGTGGCGCAGCAGGCCCGGCACCAGCAGGTAGATGCCGTGGTTGTCGTGCGCGCCGAGCTCGACCAGCGTCGCGTAATCCGCGTAGCAGCACAGGTGGGCGACCGCCCGGATCCGGGTGTCGAGGGCGGCATGCCAGTAGGCGAGCGTGGATCCGAGCGAGATCCCGAACGCCCCGATGCGCGACGGATCGACCTCCTCGCGCGACGCCAGGTAGGTCAGGGCCGCCGCCTGCTCCGAGATCATCTGGCCGATCAGCGACGTGCCGTACCAGATGTGGGCCTTGGCGGCGGCGCTCTCCTCGACGGCTTGCCGGTCGCCGAACGTGGGCATGTCCAGGCACAGGGTGACGTAGCCGGCGCGGGCCAGCAGCGGGCCGAACGGGCTGAGCAGATAGGCGCGCCCGTCCACGAGCTCGCTGGCACCGATCTCGTGCCGGCCGCCGTGCGAGTGGCCGTACAGGATCGCGGGGTGGCGGCCACCGGTCCCGGACGGCCGGGTGAGGAACGCGCGGACCGTGCCCGCCCCCTCGAGCTCGAGCTCCAGCCGCTCGAGGACGTAGCCGTCGCGCGGCCCGGTCTCGACCGCGCGCAGCGCGATCGCCGGCTCGCGGAACGCGAGCAGTGCCGCCAGCTGCGCTCGCGAGATGGGCAACCGGCGCTCAGCCCTTGGTCCCGGTCAGCGTGAGCCCCTCGATGAACCAGCGCTGGGCGATGAAGTAGATGACCACCAGCGGCACCGCGATGATCACCGAAGCCGCCATCAGCCGGGGCCATTCGGTGCTGTGGGCCGTGCTGAAGACCTGGAGCGCGAGGGACAGCGGGCGGAGGTCCGGCTTCTGCAGGAAGATCAGGGGACCGTAGAAGTCGTTCCACTTGTCGATGAACACGAGCAGGCCGACCGTGATCAGGGCCGGCTTGGACAGCGGCGCCACGATGCGGACCAGGATCCGCAGCTCGCTCGCGCCGTCGATCCGCGCCGCGTCCAGCAGGTCGTTGGGGATGCCAAGGAAGAACTGGCGCAGCAGGAAGATGAAGAACGGCGTGCCCAGGAAGCTCGGCACGACCAGCGGCAGGAACGTGTTGATCCAGCCCAGCTTCGCATAGATCACGTACAGCGGGATGAGCGTCACCTGGCTGGGCAGCATCATCGTCGCCAGCACCAGCACGAACACGATGTCCCGGCCCGGCCACCGGACGAGCGCGAACCCGTAGGCCACGAGGCTGCACGAGACGAGCGTCCCGAACACCGCCGGCACCGCATACAGCAGCGTGTTGCGCAGGGCCAGCGGGAAGTTCATCAGCCGGATCGCGTCGGGGAACGCCGAGAACGTGGGCGGGATGGGGACCACGATGGGCGGCGAGGCGATCGACTGCGCCTGGGTCTTGAACGCGGTCGCGATCATCCACACGAACGGCAGCAGGTACATCGCCGCCAGCGCGACGAGGAGCACCATCAGCGCCGCCCGGACCACGCCGCCTCGCCGGCGTCGACGCGCGACGTGCGACTCCATGGTCGGCGGGATGACGGCGACCCTCATCGGGCGCTCTCGTAGTACACCCGGTTCCGGGACACGCGCAGCAGCACCAAGGTCGCCAGCAGGATGGCGACCAGGAGGAACCAGGCGAGCGCCGACCCATAGCCCATCTGGAAGTAGCGGAAGGCGACGTTATAGAGGTTGAGGCCGTACAGCAGCATCGAGTTCTGGACGCCGCCGATCGACGCGTCGTTGGCCGAGCGCGCCACGCCGTTGCCGATCACGAACGCCTGGGTGAACGCCTGGAAGGCCGCGATCGCGCCGGTGATCAGGTTGAACAGGATCGCGGGGCTGATCATCGGGATGGTCACGTGGCGGAGCTTGACCCACGCCCCGGCGCCGTCCACCTCGGCGGCCTCGTACAGCGTCCGGTTCACACCCTGGAGCGCGCTGAGGTAGATGATCACGACGTCTCCCGCGCTCCAGACCGCCAGCAGGATCAGCCCGTTCTTGGCCCACGCCGGGTCGAAGAACCAGCCCGGTCCGTCGACGCCGGCGAAGCCCAGGCCCTGGTTCAGGAGGCCGATCGACGGGTTGAGCAGGAAGACCCACAGCAGCGCGCCGGCCACCGCGGGGATCACGACGGGCAGGTAGAAGATCGTGCGGAAGACCCCCAGGCCGCGGACGCCCTTGTTGTTGAGCAGCAGCGCGATGCCCAGCGCCACCACGACCGCAAGCGGGACGCCGAACAGCGTCATGTACACGGTGTTGCCCAGCGACTTCCAGAACAGCGGGTCCTTGACCAGCGCCGAGTAGTTGTCGAGGCCGATCCAGCGCGGCGACTGGAGGATCTTGAAGTCGGTGAAGCTGTAGTAGAGGGAGGCCAGGGCCGGGTAGAGGTTGAAGCACAGGAACCCGACCAGCCACGGCGAGATGAACAGGAGCCCGGTGCGCAGCCCCTTCCGCTCGGCCCGGGTCAGCCTCGGGCGAGCAGGGCGCCAGCGCCTGCCGGTGCCCCGGGTCAGTGGTCCCGACGACGGGCTGATCGCCGTCACGGCCGCGCCATGCCGATCGGGACTGATGGGGAGCCCACCCCGGATCGACGGTCGGAAGCCCCACGGCGAGGGCTATGATCGGGTCCTGGAGCCACCAGCCTGAACCTCCTGCCAGACCTCGGGACCCCTCCGAGCCCCTCGACGCGAGCCATTGAACCAAAGTTGAACCGGCCGAGTCAACGACCAAGTCGGGTCGCGCCGCCAGCGCAGGGCGGACGCGGTCGTTGGCGCTGGCCGATGAGCGCATGAGCGAGCGGCCGCGCAACATCCATGCCGGCGTGGTCCAGGGCATCGGGCGCCAGATCGTGACCGGGGAGCTGGCTCCGGGTGACATCCTGCCCGAGCAGGGCGAGCTCAGTCGCCGGCTCGGGGTGAGCCGGACCGTCGTTCGGGAGGCGACCAAGGTCCTCGCCGCCAAGGGACTGGTCGAGTCCAGGTCCAAGCGCGGGACGGCGGTCCTGCCGCGCTCGGCGTGGCGCCTGCTCGATCCGGACGTGCTCGCCTGGCTGACCGACGCCGGCCTCGACCCGGCGTTCGTACGCGGCATGTTCGAGGTCCGGCAGATCATCGAGCCGGCCGCGGCGCGGCTGGCCGCCGAGCGGGCCACGCCTGACGAGCTCGCAGCGATCCGGGCCGCGTTCGAGGCGATGGCCAGGGCGACCGACGAGGCGACCTACCTCGACGCCGACATCCGCTACCACGCGACGCTGGTGGCGGCGACCCACAACGATCACCTCGTCCAGCTCGTGGCGGCCTTCGGGCCTGCCCTCCAGACCGGCCTCCGGGTCGCGACACGCCACGGCTGGGAGTGGCCGGACTTCCTCGAGTACAGCGTCGGCCCGCATCGGGAGGTCCTGGACGCGGTCGCCGCGCATGACGCGGATCGCGCCGGCGGGGCGATGGAGCGGCTGGTCACCCAGTCGGTGCTGAGCCTGGAGCATCCGTCAGGTCCGGGGAACGCCCCCGCCCGGCCCTTCAGCCGTGGGTGATCCCCGCCCGCACCGGTGCCGAGCTCCCCACCAGGAAGTCCAGGTCGCAGCCCTGATCGGCCTGCATCACGGTCCGCAGGTATAGCCCGCGATAGCCACGGGTATCCGTCGGCGGACGGGGGGCCCACGCTCGCCGGCGATCCGCCAGCTGGTCGTCGCCGACCAGCACGTCGAGCCGTCGCCCGGCCGTGTCCAGCCGGATCCGGTCCCCCGTCCGGATGAGGGCCAGGGTGCCGCCGACCGCGGATTCCGGCGAGACATGGAGGACGACGGTGCCGAAGCCCGTGCCGCTCATCCGCGCATCGCTGATCCGGACCATGTCGGTCACCCCCTGGCGCAGGAGGTACGAGGGCATCGGCAGATGCCCGGATTCCGGCATCCCTGGCGCGCCGACGGGACCGGTGTTCTGGAGCACGAGCACGTCGTCGGGGCGGATGTCGAGGGCCGGGTCGTCGATCGTGGCGTGCAGCGTGTCGACGTCCGGGAAGACCACCGCGCGACCCTCGTGCTGGAGCAGCCGCTCGCTGGCCGCGGACACCTTGAGCACGGCACCGTCGGGACACATGTTGCCGCGCAGGATCGCCAGGCTCCCGCCGCCCAGCAGCGGGCGGTCACGCGTCCGGATGACGTCGTCGTTGACGATCCGGGCGCCCGCGATCGCCTCGCCCAGGGTCCGGCCGGACACCGTCAGGGCGTCGAGGTGCAGCAGGTCGGCGAGCTGCGCGTGGACGGCCGGGAGCCCTCCCGAGTAGTAGAAGTCCTCCATCAGGTAGGCACCCGAGGGCTTGATGTTGACCAGCAGCGGGGTCGAGGCCGCGAGGTCGTCGAACAGGTCGAGCGGCACCTCGACACCGAGCCGGCCCGCGATCGCCATCAGGTGGATGACGGCGTTCGTCGAGCCGCCGATGGCGTGGAGCGTCCGGATGGCGTTCTCGAACGCGCCCCGGGTCATGATGTCCGAGGGTCGCGTGCCCGCCGCGACGAGGTCCATGATCTGGACGCCGGCCCGCTCCGCCACGTGCCGCCGCCGGGAGTCGACCGCCGGGATGGCGGCGCTGCCGCTGGGCGCCATGCCCAGCGCCTCGGTGAGGCAGGCCATCGTCGACGCGGTGCCCATCGGCGAGCAGTGCCCGTCGCTGCGGCACATCCCGGCCTCGAACTCGTCCCAGTCCGCCCGGCTGATCCGGTCGGCGCGAAGCTCGTCGTGCAGCCGCCAGCAGTCGGTGCAGGCACCGACGGGCTCGTTGCGGAACCGCCCGCTGAGCATCGGCCCGCCGGTCACCATCAGGGCGGGGACGTCGACGCTGGCGGCGCCCATCAGGCTCGCCGGGATCGTCTTGTCGCAGCTCGCCAGGAGGACCACGCCATCGAGCGGGTTGCCGCGGATCAGCTCCTCGACGGCCATCGCCATCAGGTTCCGGTAGAGCATCGCGGTCGGCTTGATGATCGGCTCGCCCAGCGAGATCACGGGAACCTCGACCGGGAAGCCGCCCGCCCGCAGGACGCCGCGCCTGACGTGCTCCGCGAGGTCGCGCAGGTGGGCGTTGCAGCCGGCCACCTCGCTCCAGCTGTTCAGGATCCCGATGACCGGCCGGCCGGTGAACGACTCCTCCGGATACCCCTGCATCCGGAACTGCGAGACGTGGCCGATCCGGTCGAGATCGCCGCCCTCCCACCACGATCGGCTGCGCAGGGCCCGTCCGTCGCCTGATCCCACCTCGCCGCCCTCCAGTCACGTCGTCGCGACAATTCATCGTATGATATGCTATTATGCGGACCAGCATGGACGCGGGTGAGCCCACGGGAGTCCGCCTCCCCGGGACGCAGATCATCGGGCCAACCGGCCGGCGGCTCAACAGCCCGGCCGCGGCACGGCCCGCCCAGCGGCACGCCGAGCCGCCGGCGCCTGCCGGGACGGCCGGCTGTCGTGGGCCACGCGCGTGAGGGCGGTCCGGTGGCACGCGCGCGATGACGTGCGGCTGGACGAGGTTCCCGTCCCCCGGCCGGGCAGCGGCCAGGTGCTGATCCGCGTCGAGGCCGCCGCGATCTGCGGCACGGACGTCGACGAGGTCCGGTTGGGACCGATCACCGTGCCCGTCGACCCCCATCCGGTCAACGGCCGCACGGCGCCCATGACCCTCGGCCACGAGATGGTGGGGGTCGTCGCCGAGGCGGGCAGCGAGGCCGGGCCGGCGCCGGGGACCCGGGTCGTGCCCTGGCCGTCGCAGCCCTGCGGCCGGTGTCGCGAGTGCGTCACCGGGCACGCCAATCGATGCCCGCGCATGGTGGCGCTGGGGATGAGCGCCGACGGCGGCATGGCCGACTACCTGGTCGCGGACGGCAGCCACTGCGTGTCGATCGGCGATGGCGTCGAGCCGGAGCGGGCCGTGCTCGTGGAGCCGCTGGCCGTGGCCCTCCATGCCATGCACCAGGTCCCGATCGCCGGCCGGCGGATCGCCGTGGTCGGGATCGGGTCGCTCGGCCTGTGCGTGATCGAAGCGGCGGGCCTTGCCGGCGCGACCGCGATCATCGCCCTCAGCCGGTCGGACGCGGCACGCGAGGCCGCCCTCGAGGCTGGCGCCACCGCGGCGCTGTCGCTGGAGCGCGCCGCCGACGTCGACGCCGAGGTCGTCCTGGAGACCGCCGGTGCGGCACCAGCCGTGAGCGCGTCGATCGCCGCTGTGCGCCGGGGCGGCCACGTCCTGGTGCTGGGTGGCCATCCCCGGCCGACCGCCGTCGACCTGCTGGACCTGACGGTTCGCGAGGTGGCGCTCCAGGGGTCGGTCAGCCATTGCTTCGCCGACTTCGTGGCGGCGGCCGGGGCGGTGTCCGCCGGCACGGCGGGTCGGGCGCGGCGCAACGTGACGCTGGCGCCGCTCGAGGCCGGTCCCGCGCTGCTGGCGGCCAGCGATGCGCGCGGCAAGCGGATCCTCGTCCCGGGGTTGGCATGAGCTGGACGGCGGCGCCCAGGCCCGGCGGGATCGTGTGCCCGCTGGTGACACCCCTGACCGCGGATGGCCGGCTCGACGAGCCGGTGCTCCGCCACCTCATCGATGCCCTGGTGCCCGACCTCGACGGGCTGTTCGTGCTGGGATCGTCGGGCGAGCTCACCTGGCTGCCCGACGCGATCTCGCTGCGCGTGGCTCGGGTGGCCGTCGACCAGGTCGCCGGACGGATCCCCGTGTACGTCGGCGTGGGGGACACAGGCCTCGAGCGGACGCTGGCTCGCGCGGATCGGCTGGCCGGCCTGGGGGCCGACTACCTGGTCGCGGCCGCACCGTTCTACTACCCGGTCACGTCGCAGGCGTGGCTCGTCGAGCATTTCGCGACGATCGCCGAGCGCGCCCCGGCACCGCTCGTGCTGTACAACATCCCGCAGCTCACCCACCTGCCCCTCGCGCCGACGACCGTCCGGCAGCTGGCGGGACACCCGAGAATCGTGGGCATCAAGGACTCCGCGGGTGACTGGATGGCGTTCGAGGGATTCCTCGCCCTGCGGGCCGAGAGCTTCAGCGTGATGCAGGGCCGCGAGCGGATGGCGGCGATCTCGCTGTGGTCGGGTGCCGACGGCCTGATCTCGGCGATGGCCAACTTCTCGCCACGCCTGCTGCGGGCGCTGGCGGCAGCGGTCGGCGAGGAACGCCCTCGCTCGGAGATCCTCGCCCTCCAGGCACGGGTCAGCGAGCTGGCCGCCGTGTTCGACCAGGGCGACTGGCTGGCGGGCCTCAAGTGCACCCTGCAGGCGGCCGGCTGGCCCGTCGGCGAGCCGGGTCGGCCGATCGCGCCGTACGACGCCGATCAGCGCCGGATCGTCCGGGACCTGGTGGCGGCGCCGGACCTGCGCCGCTGGATCACGATGCCACCCGACCTGGTGGCGCCCACCCGGCGGGCACCGGCGTGACCGGCGAGCCACGCTTCCTGGTCGCGCTCGAACAGTGCGGTCTCGAGCTCCAGGCCCCGCACCTGGTGACCACGACCAAGCGACGGATCGAGACCGCCGACGTCGACGTCGCGACGCTGCCCAGCGACAGCCTGCGGTTCACCGGCTGGGCCCCGGAGTCGATCGAGGCACGGTTCCCGGGCCTGCGACCCGACGCGAGCTACGAGCTCGAGGCGACGTTCCTGTGCGAGCGCGACGTCCATCGCGTCCAGGCGATGACCTCGCGCGGGCTCGAGCTCCACGCGCCGGTCGAGCTCGCCAGGGGCACCGTCACCGTCATCCGCGCTCGCGTCCCGCCCGCGGCGTACGCGGACGGGACCCTGGACGTGGCGGTCGAGCGGGTCGCCGGTCCCGATGTCGTGCTGTCCGAGCTGCGGCTGCGCGGGTCGGTGCCATCGCCGCCGGTGATCACGGTGGTCGGCGATTTGCGTGGCGGCCTCATCGGCAGCGTGGCCGGTCCGGACGATGCCGCGATCGCGGACACGCCCGTGCGGATCGATGGCGATGCGGGCGCGTTCGAGGTCACGACGGACGCCGCCGGGCTGTTCCGGGTCCCGCTGCTCACGGGCCTGCCCCTCGGCCGGCAGGGCGAGCTGACGATCGCGACCGGCAGCGGCACCCAGGCGGCCGAGCGCTCCATCGACACGCGCCACCTGGCCCGCGGCCTGCGCGAGCTGCCGCCCGCCGCCGGCCGCCTGGACCTGGGCGGCCGGTGGGGGTTCAGCGGCGGGGCGTTCGACGGGCACCGTCCCGTGGACGGCGCCTCGACGACGACCCGCGTGCCGGGCCACATCGTCTACGACGGGCTGGTGCCCGACGGCGGGGTCGCGACGTTCCAGCGCGGCTTCGAGGTGCCGGCCTCGTGGGCCGGCGGCGCCGTGTTCCTGCGCTGCGACGGCGCGTACGGCCGCGCCGAGGTGTACGTCAACGGCTCCCTGGCCGCCGTCCACGGGAGCGGCGCGACCTCGTTCGACGCGGAGATCACGCCGTACCTCCGGTCCGGTGCGAACAGCCTGGCCATCACGCTGACCGAGTACACCCCGCACGCGGTCCTCGACGACATGAGCTGGTACGCCCACATGTCGCTGCTCGGGATCTGGCGTGACGTGTTCCTGTTCACCACGCCCAGGCTCCACCTCGGCCAGCTCGACCTCGACGCCGACTGGGATCCGGAGCTCGGATCGGGATCGCTTCGCGTGGGCACGGATGTGATCAACGTCGCCGGCGACGAGCGCGCGTTCGAGCTCACGGTGACCATCAGCGACGACAGCGGCGCGGTCGTCCACCGCGCCAGCCGGCGCGGGTCCGTCGGGGGCGCGTCGAGCACGCGCATCGACCTCGCGACCGGCCCGCTGGCCGTCAGCCCATGGAGCGCCGAGGAGCCGGTCCGGCACGGCCTCGAGGTGCTGGTCGCCGCCGACGGCGACCAGCCCCAGGCCTACCGCCGGCGGATCGGGTTCCGGCGGGTCGAGACCCGGGGCAACCAGCTGCTGGTCAACGGGGCGCCGATCAGGATCCGGGGCGTCAACCGCCACGACTCCCGGATCCTCAAGGGCCGGGCGCTGTCCGCCCAGGACATGCGCGACGACGTCGTCAACCTGCGCCGGTCGAACGTCAACGCGATCCGGACGTCGCACTATCCGCCCAGCCCGCACCTGCTCGACATCTGCGATGAGGTCGGGATGTTCGTGTTCGAGCAGCCGCCGATCTGCTTCTCGGGTGGCTTCGACGACCATCACTGGACGCGCACCAACGAGGCGGTCCGCCTGATCCCCTACCTCATCGAGGTGACCGCCGAGACGGTGGCCCGGGACAAGGGGCACTGCTCGGTCATCGTCTGGGACCTCGGCAACGAGAGCCGCTGGGGGAGCGGGTTCGACGCGCAGCTCGCGCTCGTCCGTGCCATGGACCCGGCCCGCCCGACGATCTTCTCGTTCGACCTCAACGAGCTGGGCGACGAGAACGAGCTGGTGCGCAGGCCCGTCGAGCAGCGGCCCGACCTCCGGAGCTACCACTACCCCGGCTGGGACCGGACCTGGCAGGAGGATCTCGCCTGGCTCGGCGCGTACGAGCAGCCGACGGTCCTCGACGAGTTCGCGCCGCTGTTCGCGCCCTGCCTCCGCGGGCCGGGCGAGGGGTACGGGCTGGCCATCGACCCCGGCATCCGCGACTACTGGGGCGCCGGCTACCAGCCGTTCATGGAGGCCGCGCTCGGGGACCGGGGCTGCATCGGCGGGATGATCTGGGCGGGGTTCGGGGAAGTGTTCGCCATCCCGCTCGACCTCACCATCGGCGAAGGGCCCTGGGCCCACCTGCCGGTGGCCGACTACGTCCGGACTCGCGACCACTACCCGGCCGAGCCCGGCGTGTTCCGACGTGGCGACGGCGACTGGGGCATGTTCGACGCCTGGAACCGGCCGCGCCCGGAGCTGTGGCACGTTCACCGGATGTACTCGCCGATCTCGGTCGCTGCCGCCGAGCTCGGAGAGCGGGGCGATCGGCTCGACCTGCGGCTCGTCAACCGGTTCTCGCACCGCTCGCTGGAAGGGCTCGACGTGCGCGTCAGCGGGGCCGCGATCGAGGGCGCGCCGGGCCTGGTGGCCGGTCCCGGCGAGACCGCGCAGCTGGCGCTCCACCGAGAGCCCGGGTCGGTGTCGGTCCGGGTCGAGATCTGGCATCCGGAGGGCTGGCTGGTCGATGGGCACGAGTGGCCATGGCCGGACGCAGGCCCCTCGCCGCAGGAGGCCGTGCGGTCGCTCGCGGTCCAGCTCGAGCTCGACCGCTCCGATCCCGGGCGGCTGCACCTTACCGGCGACGATCGCCGTTGGCTTCGGGACTGGCCGGAGCTCCACGTCCTCGACGTGGACACCCCCCACATCCCCGTCCCGTGTCCCAGGACCGACGGCAGCGAGGCCCGGGTCGTGGGACCCGGCGAGCTCCGCGCGCCGCTTGCGGGCCGGGACTGGGAGGGTTCGGTCTCCGCCCGCCTCGAGGGGCGGACCGTCGTGTTCGAGTACCGGTGCACGTACCACGGTCCGCGCTCGTTCCGGGCCAAGGAGGTCGGGCTGACGATCCGCCCGTCGCCCGAGCTCGCCGACCTGTGGTGGCGCCGGATCGGGGAATGGAGCGTCTACCCCGAGCACCACATCGGGCGGACGTCGGGCTACGCGCCTGGCGCGCCGGGCGAGAACGGGACGCTCCAGCCCGCGGCGACCTGGGAGCAGGATGCGACGGTGGCGGGGAGCAACGACTACCGGAGCGTGAAGCGACGGATCCTCACCGCGGGCGCCACCGACGGGCGGCGCTCGCTGAGCGTGCTGTCCGACGGCAGCCAGCACGTCCGCGCGGAGCTGGTCGACGGCCAGCCGGCGCTCCACGTGCTCGACTGGTATGGCGGGGTGCGGACGCTCGACGGCAACCACCCGATCTGGTCGGCCTACCTCGGGTCCGGGCTGTCGATCGACGCGGGCACGACCCTGCGGGGACGCATCGTCCTGGCGGCGGGCGGCCGCCCCTGACGGAGCGCGGCGCCGGCCCGCCCGGGTGCCTCGAGGGTCACCAGGCCGCGCCGCGGCCACGCCGGAGCGCGTCGCCTCGCGCCACCCGCCGCAGCCGATCGGCCGCGGCCGTGGCCTTGGTCACCGTGCCAGCAGCTTGTCGAGCTCGGCCAGCGTGATGCCCTTCTGGCGATCCGTGGCGCGCTCCAGCGACAGCGACGCGTAGCCCGTCGCGCGGCGGAGCCGCTCCTCGATCGGGCGGCCGTCGAGGTCCGCCCGCACGTAGGCGGCGGCGAACAGGTCGCCGGCACCCGTCGCGTCGGCGACCTCGGCCTCGAGGGCAGGCACCGTCACGGTCCGGCCGTCCGGCTCGACCGCGAGCGCTCCCGCCCGTCCACGGGTCACGACCACGGTCGACCCCAGCGACGCCAGGTGCGCGGCCGCGGCGGCGGCGTCCGAGCGCCCGGTCAGCCGGCCGGCCTCGCGCTCGTTCAGGACCAGCGCCCGGATGCCCGCGAGCGAGGGCAGCTCGCGCCCTGCCATGGCGTCGACCTCGGGATCACCCACCACCGCGTACACGCAGGGGATCGGGGGCAGCAGCGGCACCGACGGCAGGTCGACGACGACCGCGCGGGCGCTGATCCCGGCCAGCGTCCCGAGATCGACCGTCGGTTCCGGCATGACCGAGACCAGCGCGCGATCGCCCCCCGACGGCAGCGCGACCGAGACCGGCGTGGTGTCGCCGGGACGGCCCACCCAGGCCACGCCGGCGTCGGCCATCAGCTGGGCGAGGAAGCGCCCCGCGGCATCCCGGCCGATCGGCGCGCAGACGACCGTGGTGAGCTCGAGCCGGCCCAGCGCGTAGGCCACATTGGCCATGCCGCCCGGCACCACGACCACGCTGGCGGCGTTCTGCTCGGTGCCCGCGACGGGCATCGCCGGCAGGCCGCGGAAGATCAGATCGAGGTACGGATCCCCGACACACACGACATCGACGTTCACCAGCGGTCCTCACCAGGTGCGCAGGCCGGCCGTGGCAAGGTCATACAATGCAGGACCGACGCACGGGGTGGAGAGTACCAATGATGAACCAGCGCGAGGCGGCGATCGAGCCCTCGGGAGCGGGGCGGCGGGACGTTCACGGTGACGACCTGCCCTCGGTCCAGGTCCTGCGGCGGATCGAGGCCGACATCCTGACCGGCCGGCTCCGACCGGGCAGCCGCCTCGCCCCGGAGCGGGAGCTCGGTGCCCGGTTGGGCGTGGCACGCAACACCCTTCGGCGCGCCCTGTCGGCCCTGGGCGCGAAGGGCCTGATCCAGGCCCGGGGGCGAGGCGGCTGGATCGTCGTGGGATCCGGCGTCACCGAGCGCATCGAGGGACCCCCGAGCCTGACCGAATGGGCGGCCCGTCACGGGTACGTGGTGACCTCGCAGGTGATCGCCGCGCGGGTGCGGGTGGTGTCGTCGAGCGAGGCCGCCGACCTGCGGATCCCGACCTCGGCCAGGGTCTTCGAGCTCGAGCGCGTGCGCTACATCGAGGGCGTCCCGCTCTCGTTCGACCGCTCCGTCCTCCACCCGCGCCTGATCCCGGCCGTCAAGGGCGTGGACTTCGAGAGCCGATCGCTGTTCGGGACGATCCGCGAGCGGGCGGGCCTGATCGCCAGCCGGGCCGAGGTCGTGGTCCGCGCGGTGCCGGCGACCGAGCGGGATGCGACGCTGCTGACGATCACCGCCGGTGATCCGCTGCTCGAGCTCGACGAGATGACGTTCGACCAGTACGACGAGCCGTTCGAGACCGCGCACCTGCTGAACCGCGGCGACCGCTACGCGTTCGCGACGACCCTGACGGCCGGCGTGGGATCGCCCCGCGTCGCCATCTAGCCCGCCCCCGCGCGGCCACCGCGCCGATACCGCGCGGGGCTCCGCCCGGGGGCGGAAGACGGGCCGCTGCGCGCCCGGCGCGCACCCCGTCTTGGTCGCCGCCCACCCGGCCGCAAGATTCCGGCTTGCCCCAACGGTTCAAATTTGGTTCAATCGTGGCATGAAGCTGACGCTGATCGGTGCCGGTGGCTTCCGGACCCCGGTGATCTACCGAGCCCTCGCCGCGGGTGAGGTCAGGACCCACTACGACGAGGTCGCCTTCTACGACATCGACCGGGCGCGCCTCGATCGGATCGGCAAGGTCCTCGACGGCATCTCCGAGGAGCTGGGCGCGACCGCGCCGGTGACGATGACGACGAGCCTCGACGCGGCCGTCGACGGGGCGGACGTCGTGTACTGCGCGGTCCGCGCGGGCGGCATGGCAGGTCGCATCCTCGATGAGACGGCAGCCCTCGCCCAGGGCGTGATCGGTCAGGAGACGACCGGTCCCGGGGGTATCACGTTCGCCCTCCGCACCGTGCCCGTGGTCAACGAGATCGCCGAGGTCGTCGCGCGGCGCGCCCCGAATGCGACGTTCGTGAACTTCACCAACCCGGTGGGCCTGGTCACGGAGGCCGTCCGGCGGGTCCTGGGCGACCGCGTGATCGGGATCTGCGACGCGCCCCTGGACCTGTGCAAGCGCGTGGCCGGGGCGCTGGGCCGGCCGGTCGACGATCTGTGGTTCGACTACTTCGGGATCAACCACCTGGGCTGGCTGCGCGGGATCCTGGACGGCGGCCGCGACGTGCTGCCGGGCCTGCTCGCGGACCCCGCCCGGCTCGAGACGTTCGAGGAGGGCCGGCTGTTCGGCGCGGACTGGCTGCGTTCGGTCGGGACCATCCCCAACGAGTACCTCTACTACTACTACTTCAATGCCGAGGCCCTGGAGGCGATGCAGGCGGGGCGGGTTCGCTCGGCGTTCCTCGAGCGGCAGCAGGCGGCGTTCTACGCGGGCGACGGGACGCCCGCCGAGGCCCTCCGCGCCTGGCGGAGGACCCACGCCGAGCGCGAGTCGCACTACATGGAGGAGGCGTGGACCGGGCGCGAGGACGACATGGCCGGGATCGTCGCCGCCCGCGGACCGGGTGACTACGGAACGCTCGCCCTGAACCTCGTGGACGGCCTCCACGGTGACGGCTACCGGGTGATGATCCTCGACGTCCCCAACCGCTCCAGCCTGCCGTTCCTCGACGAGCAGGCGATCGTCGAGGTCCCGTGCATCATCAGCCGGGGTGGCGTCATCCCGGCCGCCATCGGGAGCGTGCCGCTGGACGCGCAGGGCCTGATCCTGTCGGTTCGCGCGGCGGAGCGGGTGGCGATCGAGGCGGCCCTGTCGGGCTCCCGGGCGCTCGCGATCAAGGCCCTGGCGCTCCACCCGCTGGTGCCCTCGGTCGAGGTGGCCGGGCGGATCCTCGACGGCTACATCGCCGGCCAGCCTGCCCTGGTCGAGCGCTACGGCGGCGCGTGATGCCGGCCGGCGGGTCGGACGGGCAGGTCGTGCCGCTGCTCGATGAGGGCGGGCAGTGGACGTTTCGGGATCGCCAGCAGCACCGCGCGTTTCCGATCCTGGTTCCGGATCGGACGGTGGAGCTGCGCATCCGCTTCCGCTGGGGGCCGCTCGACCTGGGGCGCGAGGAGCTGTCGAACCAGCTGTCGCTGACCGTGTTCGGCCCCGATGGGTTCCGCGGCGGGGCGCTCCGTGCGCGGGCGGACCAGGAGGTGGTCATCGGCGAGTCGGCGGCCTCGCCGGGCTGTCTGGCGGGACCGATCACGCCCGGCACCTGGACCCTCAACGTCGACAGCGGCGAGATCCTCAACGACGGCGACGAGTCGGGCTACCTGACCTGGCAGCTCGAGGCGACGGCGACCCTCGGGGCTCCGGGCGCCGCCGCGACGTCGACGCGGTCGCTCGCGGGGCCGCGGCCACCGGCCGGGGGCGCGCGCTGGTACCGCGGTGACCTCCACTCGCACACGATCCACAGCGACGGCGACATCACCGTCGGGGACCGGGCCCGGGGTGCCGTGGAGCGCGGTCTCGACTTCCTGGCAATCACCGATCACAACACGATCAGCCAGCATCGCGAGCTGGACCAGTGGCCGGACGGCATCACGCCCATCCGCGGCAGCGAGGTCACCACCTTCCACGGCCACCTCAACTGCTGGGGCCTCGGGACGGCGATCGACTGGCGCGACGACGCCCGTGGCCGCGGCGCGGCCGCCATCGTCGCGCAGGCCCACAGCCAGGGCGCGCTCGTCTCGATCAACCACCCGGGCGCCTTCGGCGACCCGTGGTGCTCGGGCTGCCACTGGGACTACGCGCTGGCCGACTACGCGACGTTCGACGCGATCGAGGTCTGGAACGGCCGCTGGGCGATCCCCGAGACCAACAACGAGGGCGCGCTGGCCCTGTGGACCGACCTGCTCGACACCGGGATCCGGCTCGCCGCCGTGTCGGGATCGGACAGCCACTCGGCCGACGAGGACCGGTACGTCGCGCTCCCGATGACGCACGTGCATGCCACCGGCCCCGGCGAGGGCGAGATCCTCGACGGCGTCCGCCACGGGCGGGTGCTCCTGTCCTCGGGGCCGTTCCTGTCGTTTCGGGCCGTGGGCTCCGACGGCGTCGAGATCGTCCTGCCCGGCGAGCAGCTGCCCGCCGACGGGAGGCTCCACCTGGGCGTGGACGTGGAGCGCCTCGAGACGCCCGCGACGCTGTGGTTCGCCACCGCGGGCTCGAGGGTCCCGCTGGCCACGTGCGACGCCCCGCGCGCCCGGCTGGTGGACGAGCGAGCGCTCGTGGCGGCGCGCTGGTGGCGGCTCGAGCTGCGCCGGGGGTCGGCCGCCAACGGCGACCTGCTGACGCTCACCAACCCCGTGTACGTCGCCGGCCGCTAGGCCGGGCATCCGCCGCGTGCCACCGCCCGAGAGCCGCCGCCAGGACACCCGGCGCGTGCGGACTGCATCCGCGCCCGGGAGCGGCGAGCGCGCCTGGTGGAAGGAGGCCGTGTTCTACCAGGTCTACCCGCGCAGCTTCGCCGACGGCAACGGCGACGGGATCGGCGACCTGCCGGGCCTGATCGAGCGACTCGACTACCTGGCCGACCTCGGCGTCGATGCCATCTGGCTGTCCCCGCACTATCCCTCCCCGCAGGTCGATCTCGGCTACGACGTGAGCGACTTCGTGGGCGTCGATCCCGACTACGGCTCGCTGGATGACTTCCGCACCCTGCTCGAGGCCGCCCACCGGCGGCGGATCCGGATCGTCGTCGACCTGGTGCTCAACCACACCTCCGACCAGCATCCCTGGTTCCTCGAGTCGTGCTCCGGGCGGGACAGCGCGAAGCGGGACTGGTACGTCTGGCGCGACGGCCGTGACGGGGGGCCGCCGAACAACTGGATGTCCCAGTTCGGGGGCTCCGCGTGGCAGCTCGACCCGGCCACGAGCCAGTACTACTACCACTGCTTCCTGCGCGAGCAGCCCGACCTGAACTACCGGAACCCGGCGGTCAGGGCCGCCATCCGCGACGTGGTGCGCTTCTGGCTGGACCTCGGGGTCGACGGCTTCCGGCTCGATGCCCCGGACGCCGCCTTCGAGGACGCCGACCTGACCGATCACGTGGCGTCGCGACCGCTGTCGGACCTGCGCCGCGGCTGGATCACCGCCGGATCCGACGCCGAGCGCGCCGAGGTCGAGGCGGGCCTGGCCGTCCTGTTCGCCCACCAGCTCGACCAGCCCGAGGTCCACGACCTGATGCGCGAGCTTCGGGCCGTGGTCGATGCCTATCCCGACCGGGTGCTGATCGGCGAGACGGACCAGGTCGCGTACTACGGAGCCCGGAGCGACGAGCTTCACCTCGTGTTCAACTTCCCGCTCATGCGGGTGGCCCGGCTGACCCCCGCCGCGGTCCGCAGCAACCAGGTGCGGCGCTGGGCCGCGATGCCGGCCGGGGCGTGGCCGGCCAACACCCTCGGCAACCACGACGAGCCGCGAGTCCGCGGCCGGGATGCGGGTGACCCGGACGACCTGGCGACCGCCCGCCTGTGGGCTGCGCTCGTGCTCACCCTGCCCGGGACGCCGTTCCTGTACTACGGCGAGGAGATCGGCATGACCGATCTCCTGGTGGGCGACGCCGGCCAGCTCCGCGACAGCTGGGGACGGTGGCTGCACCGGGCCGCGCTCGACGAGCTGGGTCTGCCGGCGGCCGACGCGCTCGACCTGGCCGCCCGCCATGGCCGTGACAAGAGCCGTACCCCGATGCAGTGGTCGGGCGCGGCCAACGGTGGCTTCAGCCCTGGGGACAGGACGACCTGGCTGCCCGTCCACGCCGGCCACGCCCTGGGCGTCAACGTCGCGGCCCAGCGGGAGGACCCTGGCTCGCTGCTGCACTTCTATCGGCGTCTCATCCGTGCACGACGACGCCATCCGGCCCTCACCCGCGGCGACTGCACGCTGTTGAGCACGGACGATCCCGACGCGCTCGTCTACCTGCGCTCGGCGGACGGCGCGAGGTGCCTGGTCGTGCTCGGTATGTCCGACCGGGAGCGGTCGATCGCGCTCGACCTGCCGGCCACGCGTCTCCGGGTGCTGCTGTCGACCCGGGACCGCCCGCCGACCGACGAGCTGCCGGGCGACCTCCGGCTCGGCGCCCGCGAGGTCTACGTCGCGAGCCTCGAGTGACGTCACGGGTTCCTTGCGTGTTTGGTTCTTTTTTGGTTCAATTGCCACGACATGGACACTGATCGCGCGGTCCGGATCGCCAACGCGCCGGTGAGCTTCGGGGCGTTCGAGCGCACCGTCGGCCTGCCGGGGGTGCCCGCGGCCGATGCGGTGCTTGCCGTGGTCGCGGGCGCCGGCTATGCCGGCATCGACCTGGGTCCGGCGGGCTACCTGGGCCGCGGCGAGGACCTTCGGGCGGCCCTCGCCGCGCATGGGCTCGCCCTGGCCGGCGGCTACGTCGAGCTGCCGTTCAGCGAGCCCGCGCGCCTCCGCGACGGCTGGCCCGAGCTGGAGGCCGTGTTCGACCAGCTCGACGCCGCCACGTCCCTCCAGGGCGGCCATCCCCCGCGGCCGACGCTCGCCTGCACGCCGACACCGGAACGTGCCGCGCATCCCGGCCAGGCGGGACGGGATGCGTCGCTCCGGATGACCCCCGCCGGCTGGACCGCGTTCGCCGCCGGCGTCGCCGAGGCGCTGGAGCGCTGCCGCGCGCGCGGGTTCGAGCCGACCTTCCACCCGGAGCTCGGGACGTCCATCGAGGCGCCGGCCGAGATCGAGACGCTGCTCGAGGCGACCGAGATCGGGCTGTGCCTCGATACCGGGCACCTGCTCGCCGCCGGCGGCGACCCGGCAGACGCCGTCGTCCGATGGGCCGGCCGGATCAACCACGTCCACGTCAAGGACGCCCGTCTCGATCGGATGGCGGCGCTCGTCAGCCGCGACGAGGCGGCCGATGCCGTCTGGAGCCGCGGCGTGTTCTGCCCGCTGGGCGAGGGCGACCTCGACCTCGCCGGCGTGCTCGATGCCCTGTGCGCCACCGGCTACCGGGGCTGGATCGTCGTGGAGCAGGATTCGCTGCCCGGGGATGGCCCGACGTTCGAGGCTGCCGCCCGGGCGCAGCTCGAGAATCGCCGCGTGCTCGAGCGACACGGGTGGTGAGCCCGGGAGCCGCGGGCCGGCATCCCATCCCCCACCCCGAGCGACCTATCGGGCGACCGCACGCCGGGCGCTCCGGGCCGGCCGGCGATCGGCGAGAAGGGCCCCCGACCAGGCCCTCGGCAGGCGGCGGGGTGTTCGAGGCTGCCGGCGGCCGGACGACGTTCGCCGAGCCGTCGGCCAGGAGCGTCACCTTCCCTTGACTGATTGGTTCAAGATTGGTTCAATGCGCTCGTGAAGCCCGCGAGCGTGTGGAACCCCCTGGTCGTGCTCGACGATCCATATCCCGTGTACCGGCGCCTGCGGGACGAGGCCCCGCTCTACCACGACGAGCGGCTGGACCTGTGGGCGTTCACACGGTTCGATGACGTACAGGCGGCCTCGAAGGACTGGGAGACCTTCTCGAGCGGCGTCGGTGGGCTGGGCAACGATCTCGACGACACCTACCAGCTGTTCCTGCCGGCCGGCGACCTGGCCGGGATCGACCCACCCGATCACACCCGGCTGCGCGGCGCGTTGCGGCTCGCGTTCAGCCCGTCCGCGCTGCGCACCCGGTTCGAGCCGATCGTCCGCAGGAAGGTCAGCGAGCTCATCGACAGGTTCGCGGACGCCGGCCACGCCGATTTCGCCCGCGACCTGGCGCGGCCGCTCCCGGGCACGACGATGTTCTCCTGGTTCGGCTTCCCGGAAGCGGATCATCCGCAGCTCCTCGCCTGGTTCGGCGAGCTGCTCGAGCGTGACCCCGGCGTGCGCGCGCTGCCGGACCGGGCCATCGCCGGACGCGGTCGCATGCGCGAGTACATGCAGGACGCGGCCGACCAGCGACGGACGGCGCCGCGCGAGGACCTCATGTCGCTGCTCGTGGAGGCGAACGCGGCGGGCCAGATCAGCGCCGACGAGATCCTCGGCGCCTCGATGCTCCTGTTCGTCGCGGGGATCACGACCACATCCGGGCTGATCTCGAACTCCCTGCTCCACCTGGGCCGGTTCCCGGACCAGCGGCGCCTGATGCGGGACGACCCGTCGGTCATCCCCGCCGCGATCGAGGAGCTGCTCCGGTTCGACGCCCCGATCCAGACCCTGGCGCGGACCGCGACCCGTCCGGTCGCCGCACATGACGGCCTGATCCCGCAAGGTGCGCGCGTCGCCCTCGTGTGGGCCTCGGCCAACCGTGACGAGCGGCGCTGGGAGGATCCGGACCGACTCGACATCACCCGCGAACCGCAGCGCCATGTCGCCTTCGGCGATGGGATCCATCACTGCCTCGGCGCTCCCCTCGCGAGGCTGGAGGCAAGGATCGTCTTCGAGGAGCTCTTCCGGCGGATCCCTGAGTACGCCGTCTGCGGTCCGATCGTCCGCATCAAGACGCCGACGGACCGAGCCCTCGAGTCGCTGCCCGTCGAGTTCTGAGACGCCCGATCAGAATCCGACCTGGCATCGCGTCGCGCCCGGATCGGTCCCGCCGGATGCCGTTCGTCAGCCGGCCGCGAGCCTGAGGCCGCGGATCCGCACCGGGTCGCTGTCGTCGAGCTCGCTGGCCCTGCGATACCGACCCGGCGGGATCGCGTACTCGGGCGGAACGATGATCATCCGCAGCCGGGGCATCGTCTGGAGCGGGGTGAAGTCCCCGTCCAGCACGCGGCCGACCGCCAGGTACTCGAGCGACGGATGTCCCGCGAGCAGGCGCAGGCTCTGGACCCCCGGCGACAGGCTCGCGTCGAGGAACACCAGCGCATTGAGCTGTGCCACCGGGCCGACGTCGCTCACCCGGTTGCACGCCTGCAGGCGCAGGTATCGAAGCCGGCCCAGCGCCTCGACGCCCGCCAGCGAGTCGAGGTTCGGGCAGCGCACGAGGACCAGCTCGGTCATCGAAGCAGCGAGATCCCTCGCGCCCTCCAGGCTCACCAGGCGTCGCGCGCCGATGATCTCGATCCGCTCCAGCGAAGGCAACGGTGCCAGCGGACGAAGGTCCGTCCCCTGGTACCCCGCAAGGCGCACCCGCCGAACCTTCGCGTGGCCGGTGAACAAGGTCTCGAGACCGCGGTTGCGCCGGCGGTCGGCGCCGCCGATCGAGAGCCATTCGAGGTTGGGCAGGAGCCTGAAGTCGAGACGCCCGAGCCAGCCTGAGTCGCAGCTGAGCCCGCGCAGGCGGTCCATCCGGGGGAACGCCGTCGCGTCCGGTGTGCCCCGGATGTCAAGGAACTCGATCCCGGTCAGCCCGGCCAGAAACGCGCAGTCGCCCGCCCCGACCGAGAGGGCGCGGACGCCGTTGGCGAGGATGGCCTTCGCGAGCTCCGCGGGCTCGAACGGGCGCATGACCCGCCACTCGCCGCCGGCGGCCTCGATCGCCTGGTCCCGTGACCGGTACGGGTCACCGGGGCGGCGGAGCAGGAGCGGGGCCGACGCCACCAGCGCGTTGACCGACCCGGGGGCATCGAGCGTGCCGGGATCAGACTCGGTCGCGCTCTGCGCTGACGACCCTGCACCGACCGGCACCGTACCGACGCGCCGGGCCCCGAACCCTGGCATGGGCGCTAGCCGGAGTAGATGACGCGAGGCAGCGCGGCCAGCAGGCCGCCCAGCAGGAGCATGGCCAGCGCGAGGCTGATCCTCACGGGTCTCGGGCGCAGTCTGGCGAGTCGCATGATGGTCACCCTCACCGGGCCCCCAGGCTGCGGCGAACGTCGCCTCGGCGGACACCGCCGCTGGCGCACACGCCTCGGAAGTTTAGCAATAGTGTACCGCGCGCCACGTCGCCATCTCGCAGTGCCGGCGCTCGCGGGCGTCGCCGTGTCCGGGCCACAGGCGAGCCGTGGGTTACCTGGCGAAGGTGCCAGACGCCGATTGCCGGGGTTGTGTCAGTGCGAGTAGGGGGTCTGGGCGAGGGCTGTAGCGACACTCAGCAGGGTGACGGCCGCAGCGACGATCCAGGCGGTGACGATGGGGCGAATTCGACGAGAGCGAGCAGACACAGCATTTCTCCTTGGAGCTGGTGCTCGCCCGCGGCCCGGAGGACCTCCATCAACAAGAGATCAACCGGATGCTAGGATCTGTCCATGGGTAAGTCAAGTATTGCTAAGCAATTTG
Source organism: uncultured Chloroflexia bacterium (assembly GCA_963841545.1). Classification (GTDB taxonomy): domain Bacteria; phylum Chloroflexota; class Limnocylindria; order Limnocylindrales; family CSP1-4; genus CAIXZV01. Next base: position 37,324 of record CAWJDE010000006.1, read on the forward strand.
GCTGGGGGCCGAGGTCGCCAGCCGCCATCGAGCTCGGCGGCCGGGTGCGAGCGGAGCGGATCCGCGTGGGCCTGACGCAGAGCCAGCTGGGCCATCCGTTGTCCCGAAGCTACGTATCGGCGCTCGAGAGCGGCTGGACCCTGCCTTCGCTCGGGACCGTGTGGCTGCTGTCGCAGCGCCTCGGCGTGACCGTCGGGGAGTTGATCGACGGCGTCCACGGGGTATCCCTCGGGTCGTACACTTCGGTCAATGAATGCCAAACGACGGACGCCGGTCCGGGTCGACAGGGTCGACCACGCCGATCAGGCCACCCTGGCACGCAGCATCGGGTCTCGCATCCGGAGGGCTAGGACCGCCGCCGGGCTGACGCAGCAACAGCTCGCCCAGGGTCGCTACACCAAGGCCTATATCAGCGCCCTCGAAAACGGGCTGAGCAAGCCGTCGATGGCAGCCCTGAGCTTCATCGCCGCGCGGCTCGGCCTGCCGACCAGCCGGTTCCTCGAGGACGAGGCCGAAGGCTGGACGAGGCTCCAGGCGGACCTCGAGCTCGCCGCCGGTCGATGGCAGGCAGCGGTCGACGCATACCAGGCCCTGCTCGAGCAGCCCTCCGGGGCGGGGACCCGGGCCGAGCTGCTGCTGGGACTCGCGGAAGCGTTCGCCGGCCTCGATCAGGCCCGGGACGCCGTCGGGGCGGCATCGACCGCCGCGCACCTGTTCGCAAGCCAGGGAAGAGAGGGCGAGGAGGCGCTTGCCAACTACTGGCTCTCGTGCGGCCAGTATCAGCAGGGGAACACGGCCGAGGCCCGGGCGCTCCTGGAGGGCATCCTCGTCAGGCTGCGGGCGGGATTGCGCGTGGAGCCCGACTTCCAGGCGCGCGTGCTGATGGCCCTCTCGAGCAACGCCTCGCTCGAGGGTGAGCACGCCATCGCCCTCGCCTATCTCGAGGAGATCCGCGGCCTGAGCGAAGGCCTCGATGACCGCCGACGGGGTGTCTACCTGTTCGATCTCGCCTTCAGCTACCGCAACACCGGAGACTTCGAGGCGGCGATCCGGACCGGGACGGCGGCGCTTGCGCTCCTTCGCGCCGCCCAGGCCGAGTTCGAAGCCGCGTCGCTCCAGCGGGATCTCGCCCTGTCCTACCTCGCGCTCGGGAACAGCGAGAAGGCAGACGAGGCGGTCGGCGCGGCACGAACGTTCTTCGAACGCCTCGGCGATCAGCTGTGGCTGTCGTATGTTGCCGATACCGAAGCCCAGATCGTGCTCGCCAGGGGTGAGGCCGGGACGGCGATCGAGCTCGCCTCCCAGGCCCTGGACCTGGCCGGCGAGACCGACAACGACTTCGCCGCGCTGGGAGCGCTGCTGACCATGGCGCGGGCGCGTCGCATGCAGCGCCGGATCGACGACGCGCTGGCCTGCTACGAGCGTGCCGCGGATCTGGCGAGGCGCGAGGGCAAGCCGGCCCGGATCCGCCTGGTGCTGGGCGAGCTCGCCGAGACGCTCGCTGCCGCCGGCCAGCACGAGCGCGCGTTCCGCCTGCTCCAGGAGGCCGTGAGCGCCGGCTGACGGGAGCTGCGCGGCGTTCGCCCAGGCGCCAGGTGCCTAACGGGCAGCCTGATCCGGTTCGTGCTCGGTGCCCCGCAGGTAGGCATAGACGAGGGCCGCGACGGCAGCCCCGGCAAGCGGACCGGCGACGTAGATCCAGAGTCCGGAGAGGTCCGCTCCGATGAGCGCCGGGCCGATCGAGCGAGCCGGGTTCATCGACGCGCCGCTGACCGGTCCGCCGACGAGAGAGCCGAGCGCGACGGCTCCGCCGATGGCGAGCGCCGCCGCCTCGCCGACCGCACGGGTATCGGTCGCCACGGCGGTGATGACCAGGACGAGGAAGAACGTCAGGACGCCCTCCCACACGAGGGCCTGAAGGTCCGAGCCCGAGGGCTGGGTGACTCCCAGCGGCACGTCCGAGCCGAGCGTCACCCGAAGGGTGGCCGCGCCGGCGATCGCACCCGCGATCTGCGCGATCGAGTACGTCGCGGCGCGGGACCACGGAAAGTGGCGCCCGAGGGCGAACGCCACCGAGACGGCGGGGTTGAGGTGGGCGCCCGAGACGTGGCCGAGCGCATAGATCATCACGGCGATGACGAGCCCGAACGCGATGGCGACGCCCAGGTTCGACAGCTGCCCGACGGCGATCGAGCCGCAGCCCGCGAACACGAGGGCGTAGGTTCCGATGCCCTCGGCGACGTGCGCCCTCATCGGCCCCGCCGCGCGCCCGTGCGCCGTGCCGGCTCGGAGATCCTCACGGCGCGAATCCCGTCAGGCGCCGGGAACGAGCTCGGCGAGGAGCGCCCGGACGCGCCGCTCGATCTCGTCGCGGATCGGCCGCACCTCCTCGACCGTCCTGCCGGCCGGGTCATCGAGCTCCCAGTCGACGTAGCGCTTGCCGGGATAGACGGGGCACGCATCGCCGCACCCCATGGTGACGATGACGTCGGCCGCGCGGACGATCTCGTCCGCCCACGGCTGCGGGAGCTCGGCGCTGATGTCGACGCCCTTCTCGGCCATGGCCGCCACGGCCGCCCGGTTGACCGAGGACGCGGGCTCGGAGCCGCCGGAGAAGACGTCGACCCGGTCGCCGGCGATGTGGCGCATCCAGCCCGCCGCCATCTGCGACCGTCCGGCATTGTGGACGCACAGGAACAGGACGCTCGGGTTCAGGTCGGTCGGCGCGCTCTCGAGGCGAACGAGGGCACGCAGGCGGTCGTTGGTGAGCCGTTCGGCCAGGACCGAGGTCCACGTCCTGATCCTCGCGTCGGCGAGCAGGTCCATCGACTCGACCAGGAACCGCTGGATCGTCTCGACGTTCATGCGACCCTCCCAGCGGCGCTGGAGGGCAACCGCCGACCGGCGGATCTGGAGCTGCTCCTCGAGCGGCAGGTCCTCGAGCTTGAGCGGCGTCCGTGACGTGCCGGGCGAGAAGTCGGTGGTCATCGCGTCGGTCTCCTTGCGAGTGGATGCTGCCGGCAGCCCGCGGGTCGTCCGGACGCCGGTGGCGGGAGCCTATGCCTTCAAGTGGCTTGAAGGTCAAGGGTCCGCCTTGGGGGCGGCGGCGCCAGCCGCCTGGATCTCCCTGGGGCTAGCCCCACGGTCAGGACGCCGGGTGCCCGGCTGGGCAGCGAGGCGCCGGGGGCCTAGCGTTGGCTCGACATGGAAACCGGCTGTTGCGGGCCGGTCCACCGGCCGGGATGCGCCCGACGCGATCCCCGGACGGCCCGTTCGGCCCGCCGAAAGGGGTAGTTCCGATGCGGCGCCTGTTGGCGATCGCGACGTCGGTCGCGATCCTGTTCATCCTCACCGTTCCGTCCGCGTTCGCGGCCGAACCGACCACCACGACGGGAAGCGTGATCTTCGCCGCGAACGGGACGGTCGACGTCCCGGCCGGCGAGCATGTCGACACGGTGATCGTGGCCGACGGCATCGCCCGGATCAGCGGCGACGTCGACACGATCGTGGTCGCGCGCGGCACCGCCACGGTGACCGATGCCTCGGTCGGCACCATCGTCGTCATCGACGGCAACGCCGACCTCAGGGGCGGCACCGTCGTGCGCGGCGACGTCCGCACGCTCCATGGCACGGTCACCAGGGAGGCGACGGTCGCCGTGGACGGCTCCATCCGGGCCCTCGACACCGATCTCGCCGCGCTGGCCGTGCTGATGATCCCGCTCATCATCGTGCTCATGGTCGGCATCGCGATCGCCGGCATCCTGGCAGCGCTCACCGTCGCCACCTTCGCGGCTCGCCAGATCCGCGAGGTCGAGGCGCTCATCTCCGAGCGACCGGGGCATGTGCTGCTTGCCGGCATCGTCGGCTCGGTGGCGCTGCCGGTGATCGCGATCCTGCTGGTCCTGACCGTCGTCGGCGCGCCGCTCGGCCTTGCCCTCCTGCTCGCCGTCCTGCCCGCCGTCGCCTTCCTGGCCTGGCTGGTTGCCGCGATCTGGATCGGCGACTGGCTCATCGCCACGACCCGAGGTGCCCGGGAGCCGGGCCGCCCGTACCGAGCCGCGGTGGTAGGGGTGATCGTCCTCGCGGTCGCCGGGGTCCTCCCGTTCGTGAGCACGATCGCCACCCTGTTCGGGTTCGGGGCGCTGCTGCTCGCCGCCTGGCGGGTGCTGCGGCCCGAGACGCCCGGCCTGGGCACCATCGGCTCGATGCAGCCGTCGCCCAGCGGCAGCTGACCGGTCGGGTCCCGTGCCGGCGAGGACGGCCCGGGCCCCGATCGCTCGCCAACCATGCACGACCCCCGGTCATTCGACCGAGGGTCGTTCCGCGGCGCCCGATCTGCGGGCATCGGTCGCCCTACCATGGGGACGCCGCGTGGGCCGCGATGGCGCCCCTCGCAGGGCGTCGGCAAGCGGCTCGAACCCGGCCGTGACCGCGATCGGAGCCACCGTCAGTGGGCATCTACGAGGACCTCGGCGTCCGCCGCGTCATCAACGCGAGCGCCACCTTCACGCGCCTCGGCGGTTCGTTGATGCCGCCCGAGGTGATGGACGCGATGGCGGAGGCGAGCCGCGCCTTCGTCGACCTGTTCGAGCTGGAGCGGGCGGTCTCTCGGGAGATCGCGGCGCTCGTCGACGTTCCCGCTGCGTACGTCACCAGCGGCGCATCGGCGGGCCTGCTGCTCTCGTCGCTCGCCTGCATGACGGGCCCCGACCTTGTGGACATCGCCCGCTTCGCCGCCCGGCCCGACGCCTGGCCGCGCCGCGAGATCGTGGTGCAGGCCGCCCAGCGCAACCCCTACGACCGGGTCCTCACGCTCGCGCATGCGCGCATGGTCGAGGTCGGCGACACCTGGCAGACGTTCGACTGGGAGCTCGAGGGCGCGATCGGGCCCGAGACCGCGGCCGTGTTCCACTTCGCCGGATTGCGCATGGCCGGGGGCGCGCTGCCGCTGGCAGACGTCATCCGGATCGCCCACCGGCGCAACGTGCCGGTGGTGGTCGATGCGGCTGCCCAGGTGCTGCCGGCCAGCAACCTGCACGACCTGGTCGCGGCCGGTGCGGACCTCGTCCTGTTCAGTGGCGGCAAGGCCATCCGCGGGCCGCAGGCGTCGGGCCTCGTCCTGGGCGACGAGCGCCTGGTCCGGGCCTGCCGCGAGCACGGGGCGCCGAACCAGCGGCTGGGTCGGCCGCTCAAGGTTGGCAAGGAGGAGCTGGTCGGCCTCCTGGTGGCCGTCCGGCGATTCTTGGCCCTCGACGCCGACGCCGTCCGCGAACGATGGGAGGCGCAGGTCGCTGCGTGGGTCACCGCGCTCGGCGCGGTCCCGGGCATCCGCGTCGAGCGGGACTTTCCGGGTGAGGCCGGACTGCCGGTGCCCCGGGCGAGGATCACCCTCGACCCCGCCGTCCACGGTCCCGCCGACGACATCGCCGCCAGGCTGCTGGACGGCGAGCCGGCGGTCTCGATCATGGTGGATGGCCCGACCGGGCTGCTGGTCGCGCCCGACTGTCTCGAGCAAGGCGAAGGCGAGATCGTCGCCCGCCGGCTGCTCGAGGTGCTCGGCTGACACCATGCGCCGGCCGCGCCCGGAGCCGGAGCGTGCCGGGAGCCGGCACCCAACCAGGGAAGGAGCGAGCGCGATGGATGGAAGCAAACCTGATCCGGGTTCCTCCGCCCTGCCCCCGACCGGCGGCCACTACCGCCATGTCGTGCGCCGGGGCAACCTGATCGTCACCGCCGGGCAGGTGGGTCGCGACGAGGAGGGCCGGTTCCCCGCCGGCATCGGCGCCCAGACTCGGCAGGCGCTCGCCAACCTGCGAGCCGTGCTCCGGAGCGAGGGCGCCGACCTCGGCGACCTGCTCTCGATCACGGCCTACCTGGCCGATCTCGACGACTTTGCCGCCTACAACGAGGCCTACCGGGAGGTCATCCCGATCGATCCGCCGGCCCGGACCTCGGTGGGTGTCCGGCTCCCGGCCGGCTGCCTCATCGAGATCAGCGGGATCGCGGCCGTCGACTGACGGTCGCCGCGCTCGCCCGCGGCGCTGGAAGGGCGCGGCCGCCGGCGAACCGGGCCGCCCGCGAACCGGGCCGGGGTCGTGCCGAGGAACCGCTTGAACCGGCGGGTCAGATGGGCCTGGTCGCAGAAGCCGACCTCCGCGGCCACGTCCGCCAGTGGCTGACCGCCGAGGATCCGGTCACGCGCCGCTCCGAGGCGCCGCGCGGTCACGTAGGCGTGGGGCGCGATCGCGAACGTGTCGGCGAAGGCGCGCGCGAGGCGGGTCGGTCCGGCGCCAAGCTCCAGCGCGGCCGAGGCCATGGTGACCGGCTCGAAGGCATGGGCGTCGAGATACGCTCGCAGGGCGTCGGCGAGCTCGTGGTCCGGGGTCGACGGCGGGTCGCCGGCCGGCTCGCCGAGCGACGCTCGGATCCGCTCGGCCACGATCGCGAAGCGGAGCTCGGCCTCGAGCGCGTCGTCAGGACAGTCGAGCGCGTCGTGGACGGCCGCAAGCCGGGCATGGAGCGTGGGGTCGGGGACGACGGGCCGGTCCACCGCCGGACCGATCAGCCGCTCGTCCATGACGCTCGGCTCCAGGTACAGGACCCGCATCGCGTACCCGCGGGCGTCGAGCGGCCGCCCGTCGTGCACGACGTGCGGCGGCAGGATCGACACGAGACCCGGGACCGCGGCCCGGTCACGGCGGTCGAGGTCGTACCGGATGGCGCCCTGGTCGACCAGGAACAGGGTCCACACGTCGTGGGTGTGCGGCGGGTAGGCGTGGAGCGCATGCCTTGCATGGAGCACCTCGCGGACGCCGGGGATCGGCGGCTTCCAGGCACGGACCGTGTAGGCGGCGGGGGGCGCATCCATCGCTCGCAGGATCGTACAAGACCCGCAAGGCGCCTCCCGCTAGCGTGGAGCGATGCCGATCGCACGCTCCCGCGAGCATCGCGAGCACTGCGAGCACCGCGAGCCCGCCGCACGCCCGGCGAGCCGGCGATGACGTGGCTGCTCGGACTGGTCGGCTTCTCGCTGGCCGTCTCGATCACGCCGGGTCCCAACAACGCGCTGCTGTGGGCGTCCGGGGCGACCTTCGGGTACCGGCGCACGCTGCCCCACGTCCTCGGAACGGCGATCGGGCTCGGAACGATGGCCCTGGCCACGGCGGCGGGGTTGGGAGCCATGATCGCAGCCGTCCCGGAGCTTGCGTTCGCGATGAAGGTGGCGGGATCTGCGTACCTGCTCTACCTCGCCTATCAGGTCGGCCGCTCGCACGGGTTGCGCGCGGGCAGCGTGGCAAGGCCGCTCAGCCTGGTCCAGGGCGCGGCCTTCCAGCTGATCAACCCCAAGGCCTGGGTGTTCGCGCTGGGGGCGATCACCACCTTCCGGCCCGCCGACCTGCCGATCGCCGCGGGGAGCGTGCTGGTGGCGGCGATCATGGTGATCGTGATCGTCCCGAGCGCCTCGGCCTGGGCCGCCGCGGGGGGCCTGCTGGGCCGGTACCTGACCGGGGGTCGGGCGCACGGCGTGGTGAACGTCGTGCTCGCGATCCTGGTCGCGCTGACCGTGGTGTCGGTCTGGCTCTGATCGCCCGCCCCGTTGATCGGCACCGATCGAGGGCTAGACTTGCCCTCGTGACGTCCATCGCACGGCCATCCGCCCGGTGACGCTCCGGGTCGGCGTCATCGGCGCCGGCAACATCTTCGAGCGTGGCCACCTTCCCGCGCTGCTCGAGACCGGCGCGATGCGGGTGACCGCCGTCACCGACCTCGAGCCGTCGCGCGCGGCTTCGGCCATCGAGCGCCTGCCGGGCTCGGTCATGGTCGCCACGGCCGCGGAGCTGGTGCGGCGCGAGGATGTCGACGCCGTGCTGGTCCTGACGCCCACCGACACCCACGCGGACCTCTCGATCGCCGCCCTCGAGGCCGGTCGCCACGTCCTGTGCGAGAAGCCGATGGCGCGCTCGACCGCGGATGCGCGGCGGATGGCCGATGCCGCGACCCGATCCGGCAGGCGGCTGATGATCGGGCACACCCGGCGCTTCGACGAGCGGTGGACCACGATGCACGAGGCGGTCCGTGCGGGCCGGATCGGCGATCCGGTGTACGTCTTCCGTTCCGAGCACGCCTTCAACGGCGCGCCCGAAGGCGCCTGGCCGTGGCTCGCCGAGCGCAGCGGGGGCGTGCTGTGGGATGTCGGCGTCCACGTCGCGGAGCTGTTCCACTGGCTCCTGGGGGCGACGCCCCGCACGGCGTTCGCGAAGCTGCTCCACGCGCGACCGGAGGCCAGGGCCGGCGGCGCCCCCGACGCCGCGCTGGTGACGTTCGACTTCGGGCCGGGGAAGCACGCGCTGCTGAGCGTGTCCTGGATCCACCCGCCGCTGTGGGGCCCGTTCTACGCAACGACCCAGGTGGTCGGCACCGGCGGGCGGCTCGAGGGCAGCGATCGAGACTCGCACCCGGCGACCGTCGTCACGGACGCCGGCCTCCAGATCCCGCGCTACTCCCCGCTGCTGTCCGCGACCGCGACGGCGTTCCGGCGGGAGCTGGAGCACTTCGCGTCCGCCATCGAGACGGGTGCGCCGTTCGCCATCGGGGTGGACGACGCGCGCATCGCGATCGAGATGCTCGAGGCGGCGGAACGATCGGTGCGCAGCGGGCGGCCCGAGGCGGTCACCGCATGAGCGCACGGCTGCGCCTGGGCATCGTCGGGTTCGATCACCCGCACGTGCTGCGCTTCGCGCCGATGCTGGCGGCACATCCGCGGGTCGCCCTCGAATGGATCGCCGCCGCCGGCCCGAACCGGGCGCCCGCCGAGGCGATGGCGGCCAGCCTCGGCACGCGGTTCGTCCCCGAGCCCGCGGGTGGGATCGACGCCGCCTACGTCGCCACCCGGCCGCGCGAGCACCTCGCGGTCGTCCGGCGGCTGGCCGCCGAGGGCACCCACCTCCTGGTCGACAAGCCGATCGCGCTCACCGCCGAGGACGGGCGCGCCATCGTGGCCGCGGCGCGTGCGGCCGGCATCCACCTCATGATCCCGTTCAACCCCCGGGGGCAGCTCGGCCCACGCGCGGTCAAGGAGCGGATCGACCGCGGCGAGCTGGGCGACATCCGGATGGTCCACGCGCTCAAGATGGGCAAGGTGCCGCTGACCATCCCCGGCATCGACGCCGCCTGGCTCACCGATCCGGCCGAGGCGGGGTTCGGAGGGTTCGGCGACATCGGGATGCACGCGGTCGACGCGCTGCGCTGGCTGATCGGGGCCGAAGCGGTGCGCGTCTACGCCCGGATCCATGCGGGGGTCCACCCGGAGCTCGCGATCGACAGCATCGGCAGCGCCACGATCGAATGGGCGAACGGCGCGCTGGCCACCGTCACCGCGGGCTGGGCCAACCCCGCCGGCTACCCGTTCTTTCTCGACGCGCAGTTCGAGGTGGTCGGCTCGAAGGGTGCCGCGCGCGTGGACCATCCCTACCAGGAGCTGCACCTCGCCGACGCAGCCCGGTCGGAGGTCCTGGCCGCGAGCCGGAACGACGCGGTGTGGAACCTCGATGCGTTCATCGGGGCCGTGCAGCGGGACGAGGAGCCGCCGATCACCGGTGAGGACGGCCTTCGTGCCCTCGAGCTGATGCTGGCCTGCTACCGGTCCTCGGCGAGCGGCGAGGAGGTCGGGCTGGAGTAGGCGCTCCCGGCCCGTCGCGCCATTGCGCGGCACGTCGCCCGACCCGCGAGCCGGGCGCGCGGCGCCGTGCCACGCGCTCAGCCGGGTGGCAGGCGCAGCCGGCGAAACTCGGGCAGCGCGAGCGCGATCGCGCCGATCCCGGCCAGCGAGCACAGGCCGCCGGACACGACCGACAGGGTCGGACCGATGGCCGCGGCCACGGCGCTCGCCTCCGCGTCGCCCACCCGCGGGCCGCCGGTCACCACCAGGATGTGGATCGAGCTCACCCGCCCGCGCAGATCGTCGGGCGTCAGCGACTGGACGATCGAGCTGCGGAGCACGGCGCTGATGACGTCCGCACCGGAGGCGATCGCGAGGCACAGCAGGGCCAGCGGGAAGCTGAACGTGGCCAGGCCGAACCCGGCGATCCCGATGCTCCACAGGGCCACCGAGGCGAGCACCGCGAGACCCGGCCGCCGGACGGTTGCCGTCCAACCGCTGAGCAGGGCCGCCACCAGCGCCCCGAGGCCGGCCGCCGACGACATCAGGCCGACGCCGGCGGGGCCGACGCGGAACACGTCGAGCGCGAGCGCCGGGTACAGCGAGCGCGGCGAGCCGAACACCATCGCATTGAGATCGACGACGAAGGTGGCCAGGACCTCCTTGCGCCGGCGCGCGAATTGGAGACCGTCCATGATGCCGCGGAGGCTGGGACGGTTGGCGCCCGGCGCGGGCGGGATGGGCGCGATCAGCAGCAGGGCGGCGATCGCGGCCCCGAAGGTCACCGCGTCGATGAGGTAGGCCACCGCGATCCCGGCCGTCGCCAGCACGACCCCGCCGATGGCGGGCCCCACCACCGCGCTCGCGTTGAACACGAGCTGGTTGAGGGCGATCGCCGCCGTGAGCCGGTGCGCCGGGACGAGCCTCGGGATGGCGGAGGCGCGAGCGGGCTGGTCGATGGCACCGATGCCGGCGGACGCGAACGCCGCCGCGTAGATCGCCGCCAGCGGCGGCTCGGGAAGCAGGGCGAGCAGCGTCAGGACCAGGCTGGCGCCCGCCAGCCCGAGCTGGGTGACCAGCAGCAGGCGGCGCCGGTCCACCGCATCAGCGACGGCGCCGCCACCGAGCGCGAAGATGAGGATGGGGACCAGCTGGACGAGCGACAGCGCTCCCACCGCGAGCAGGTCGCCCGTCAGGACGTAGACCTGGTACGGCAGGACGACGGTCGTGATCATCCGGCCGGCGGTGCTGATCGACTGCCCGGCCCACAGCAGCCGAAAGTCGCGATCGTGACGGAGTGGCGCGGGGTCGACGAGCAGCCCGCCCAGGCGGCGGGGCGATGGGGCGGGCGACGTCATGTGCAGGCATGGTGCCACCGGTGGCGGTCAGCCGCCCGGTCGATCGGATGACGCGGGGGATGCGCCCGGGGGCCACGCCCGGCGGGCTGCCTCGCCGCGTCCCTGTGCGGCGTGCTCCGCATCGCCGGAGGCTCGAAGTTTCGAACGCGCGTTTGCTAGCATGATGTTCCAGCGAGCCTCGACCCGACACGGAGTGCACGCCGCTGGAGTCATTGGTGGTGACGCTGGCCGCCCTCCTGGTGGGCATCGTCGTGGCGACGATGGCCGGCGGGCTGGTTGGACGACGGATCCGGGTGGAGCTCGAACGGCGCGCCGAACGCAAAGGCGAGACCGCTCGCCCATCGTCCTCACCGGGCGCCGCCGTCCGGGGGCCCGCGATCGCGGCCTCCACCACCCGGCCACCGACGGCGACCGGCGCCTCCCGGTCCCGTCGGCCGTCCGCCAGGTCAGACGGACCTGCTTCTCGCTGGCGCTGGGGGAGCGCGAGCCCGACGCGCGGCACCCCTTCGGCTACGGCAAGGAGCGCTTCTTCTGGGCGCTGCTCGCGGCGGTCGGCATCTTCGTGACCGGCGCCGGCTTCTCCTCTACAAGGGGCTGCACGGATCTGTCGGGCGGCGGGCGCGAGGGCTTCGTCGCCATCACCTACGTCGTGCTGGCGCTTCGCCTCGTCGCCGAGGGCACCTCGCTGCTGCGCGCGGTCGCCAGCCGCGCGGCGAGGCCGCACCGCGCCGCCGGGCGTTCCTGGGCCAGTGCGCGCCAGCGACGACCCCACGACGAAGACGGTGCTTCGAGGACTCGGCGGCCGTCGTCGGCGTCGTCCTGGCCTTCGCCGGCGGCGGGCTGCACCAGGCGACCGTCCGCCGGGCTGGGAGGCCGGCGGCGATGGCGATCGCCGTGCTGCTGGCGTGATCGCCTACGTGCTCGGGCGCGACACCCGGGCGCTGCTGATCGGCGAGGCGGCCAGCCCGAGGAGCGCGGGCGATCGTGGAGATCCTCGAGGCGCGCCCCGAGGTCGACGCGTCCTCGAGCTGCTGACGATGGCGCTCGCGCCGGACGGCTGCTCGTCGCGGCGCGCATCGACCTCGCCGACGGGCTGAGCTCCGCAGCGAGATCGAGCGCGCGTCGAGCGAGATCGACCAGGGGCTGCGCGAGCGCGTGCCCAGCGTCTGGCAGGTCTTCCTCGACGCGACGCCGCGCAGCGAGACTGCCCGCGTGCAGCAACTCGCGCTAGGCGGCGGCGGTGGCGCGGCCGAGGCCCGAGCGCGCGCGGCAGACGAGCGCCTTGGAGCCGCCGACCGAGACGTTCAGGCGGCGGGCGATCGTCTCGTGCGAGGCGCCCCCGAGCTCGTGGGCGACCAGCGCGACCCGCTGGCGCTCGGGCAGGCGCTGGAGCTCGCCGACGAGGTCGCGCAGGTCGTCGGCGCGCATGACCTGCTCGTGCGGGTCGGCGCCGGCGTCGCGCAGCATCGGGGCATGGACCTCGAGGTCGGTGGTGCGCACCGGCCGGCGCAGGACGTCGAGCGTGCGGTTGCGCACGATGGTGAACAGCCATGGCTTGAGCGCCATCTCGCGGTCTGTCGGCGCGCAGGGCGGCGAGGGCGCGGACGAAGGCGTCCTGGACGATCTCCTCGGCGTCGTGGTGCGCGCCGCCCAGCATCTGGCGCGCATAGCCGGTCGAGCCGCTGCTCGTAGCGGGCGTGGATCGCGTCGAAGGCGCGGTCGTCGCCCGCGCGCACGAGGTCGACGAGCTGCTCGTCGCTGGCGGCCCGGTAGGCGGTGGGGTGAAGGAGGATCGTCATGCCCTCAGGTTGCGGCCCGGAAGGGCGCTCCTCCCAGCCACCCGAGGGTCACACCTGGCCCCCCGAGGTGGGGCATCCATCACCCTGGGTAGCCTTGACGGTCCCGATGCCGTCCCCGCTGCAGGCCCACTCCGCCACCCCCGCCGAGCTGCGCGAGCGCATCGAGGCCGAGCGCGGCGGCCGCCCGTTCCTCGTCTTCCGCGACGGCGACGGCGCCCAGCGCCTGCTCGACCTCGCCGCGCTGGAGCGCGTCAGCATCGGCCGCGGCAGCGGTAACGAGCTCAGCCTGCCCTGGGACACGGAGGTCTCGCGCCTGCACGCCGAGCTCGAGGCCATCGCGGGGGAGTGGACGGTCAGCGACGACGGCCTGTCGCGCAACGGCACCTACGTCAACGGCACGCGCATCTCCGGACGCACGCGGCTGCGCGACGGCGACGTCCTACGCGTCGGGCAGACCTCGATGGCCTATCGCCGCCCCGAGTCCGAGGACTCGATGCCGACCCAGATCGCCGGCCAGCGGCTCACGCTCGGCGACCTGCCGCCCGACCCAGCGCCAGGTCCTGGTCGCGCTCGTCGCGGCCCTACAAGCACGACGAGTTCGCGGTGCCCGCCACGAACCAGGACATCGCCGACGAGCTGCACCTCAGCGTCGACGCCGTCAAGTCGCACCTGCGCACGCTCTTCCAGCGCTTCGGGATCGAGCACCTGCCCCAGAACCAGAAGCGCTCGCGCCTGGTGGCCGAGGCGTTGCAGGCCGGCGTCGTCTCGACGCGCGACCTGTAGGCGGCCTTCGAGGCGACCCGCGGCTCGGCGGCCGGCACGACAGCACGTTTGCGCCGGCCGATCACGGGAGCGACGACGAGGTCGATGCCGCGCTCGGCGCGCGCGCGAGGCCGTGCGCGTGGCGCCGGACACGTCGTCGCCTGGACGTTCTGGTGCCAGCTGGCGAGGGTGCTGCGATCGACTCCGACGATGAGATAGGTCACGGCGTCCTCGCGCTATGGAGCCGCTCTGCGGGTGCCCAGATAACTCGCTACGGCGTCAGCCGCTGGACCTTGCCGTCGCGGGGCTCGTGATCCAGACGTCGTTGCCGTTGGTGTCGACGCCGTAGGGGTTCGTCGCGACCGTCTGATCGGCTGGTCGGCGGGCTGGTTGGTGTCGGGTCGATCCGGGTCACGGTGGAGGCGATCGAGTCGGCGACCCAGACCGCGCCGGCGCCGACGGCGATGCCCTTGGGACCGCGGCCGACGGGAGGATCCTGGTGTTCAGCGAGCCGCTGTCGATGCGCGTCACGGTGTCGTCGCCGTTGTTGGTCACCCAGACGGCGCCGCGGCCGTAGGCGATGCCGAACGGCTTCTCGCCGACGAAGATCGGCCGCTGCGTCCCGCTCGCGATGTCCAGGCGCGTGACGGTGTTCCGGCGCCGCGCGATGACCCACACGGCGCCGGCGCCGACGGTGAGGTTCTGCAGGCCGTCGGGCAGCTCGATGGTCTTCGCGGGCTGGCCGCGGTTCTTGGGGTCGATGCGCAGCAGCAGCCCCGGGTTGCCGCGGATGCCGACCCACATGGCGTTGCTGCCCGCGGCGACGGCCACCGGCTTGCCCTGTGCGGGCAGCGGGACGGCCTGGCCCTCCTGGCGGTGGGACTTCAGTCCGATCGGGACGAGCGACGGCGCCGCCTGGTTGATGACCCAGAGCTTGCCGAAGCCGGCGGCCTCGCCGCTGGGGACGCCGACGCGCGGGCTGTAGGGCTCGCGCTTGGCCGTCTTGGCGTTGATGACCACGAGCCGCGGGTTGCCGCTGCGCACGACCCACGCCTTGCCGCTGGCCAGCACGATGTTGTTGGGCCGCCCGCCCACGGCGATGTCCTTGATCGCCGTCTTCTGCGGCGGCGTGGTGGTGGCGGTGCTCTTCGATGCGCTCGCCGTGGCGCCGGGCTCGCCGCCGCGTCGCCCCCGCCGAGGGCGAGAGCCGCGATCAGCGCCAGCCCGGCGATCGGCACCGCGGCCAGCGCCCACGGCCACAGCCGGCGCGCGGCGGGCGGCTCGCGGCGAGCACGGTCGGCGCCTGGTCGGGCGAGACCACGGTCTCCTGGCGCGTCGCCGGGCGCCGCCTCGCCGACGGCGACCAGGCGCTCGGGCGCCGGCGCCACCGGCCGGCCCGCGGCGGCCAGCGCCGCGCGGCCGAGGTCGCCGGCCGAGGGGAAGCGGTCGTCGGGGTCCTTGGCCATCGCGCGCGCGAGGACGGCGTCGAAGCTCGCCGGGACGCTCGGGCACGCGGTCGTGCAGCGAGGGCGGGTCGTCGTTGAGGTGCGCCCACAGCGTCGCCTCGTCGCTCTCGCGCTGGTAGGGCGGCGACGCCGGAGAGCGAGTGGTAGAGCACGCAGCCCAGGGCGTAGACGTCGGCGCGGGCGTCGAGGCGCTCGCCGCGGATCTGCTCGGGCGCGACGTAGCCGAGCGTGCCGACCCAGCCGCCGTCGCGCGTGGAGCCGGTGTGCGAGGTCACGCGCTTGGTCAGCCCGAAGTCGGTCAGGTAGGCGTGGTCGTTGGCGCCGAGCAGGACGTTGGCGGGCTTGACGTCGCGGTGGACGATGCCGCGCGCGTGCGCCGCGTCGAGCGCGCTGGCGACCTGGGCGACGATGTGCGCCGCGCGCGCCGGCTCGAGGCGCTGCTCGGCGCGCACGAGCGTGCGCAGGTCCGAGCCCTCGACGTAGCGCATCGCGATGTACAGGGCCCCGTCGTGCTCTCGCCCGTGTAGTAGATCGGGATGACGTTGGGGTGGTCGATCGAGGCGGCCGCGCGCGACTCGCGCACGAAGCGCTCGCGGAAGTCGGGGTCCTCGGCGAGCTGCGGCGCGATCAGCTTCAGCGCGACCGGGCGGTCGAGGTCGAGCTGGAGCGCGCGGTAGACGACGCCCATGCCGCCGCGGCCCGCGATCCCCAGGATGCGGTGGCCGGCGAACTCGTCTCCCTCGTGCAGGGCGGGCACGGGGCCTTTGTACAGCAAGCTCCCCACGCTCCGACGTGCCGCGCGGTCCGCCGCGCGCCGATATCCTCGCCGGCGTCGATGCGCGGTCCGAGCGCCATTCGTGCGGCCGCGTGGGGGGCGTGGTGCTCGGCGCGGCCGCGCCGCTCGTCCGCCGCCGCCTTCGTCTCCCGCCGCCCGTGGTCACCGCCGCCGCCGCCGCGGCGCCGCTCGCGCTGTCCGTTGCCGCGCGCCGCTCGCGCGCGCGCGACGTCGGCGTCGTGCGCCTGCAGATGTACGCCTACGTCGCGACCTACGAGATGCCCAACGACGATCCCGAGCGCCTGCGCGCGCGGGTGCGGATGCGCTACCCGGTGCGCGCCGACCGCGCCTCGGCCTCGGCGAGCTCCCGGGCCTGCGCCTGCAGCGCGCCTTCGCGCGCCGCGAGGGCGAGCCGCTGCGCCGGTCGCCGAGCAGGCGCTCGTGTGGTGCCACTGGCTGTGGTTCGGCGTCCCGCACGGGACCGTCGCCTACGTGCTGGCGCGCCGGCGCGACCAGCTTCGCGCGCGGCGCCGCGCAGATCTACGCGGTCTTCGACCTCGGGCTCATCGGCTACTGGGCGCTGCCGACGGCGCCGCCGTGGTACGCCGCGCGAGGAGGGCGCGCTCGGACCGGGCAGCCCGGCGTGCGGCGGATGATGCGCGAGCACGGACAGGCGGTCTGGAAGGGCGCCTGGGGGCCTCTCTACGATGTCCTCGGAGGCAACCCCCTCGCCGCCATGCCCTCTCTGCACTTCGCGACATCCGTGATGGCCGCGCACGTCCTCGGCCGACGCCGGGCCGGTGCAGGGCGCGCTGGGGTGGACCTACGCGCTCACGCTCGGGTTTCGCGCTCGTCTATCTGGGCGAGCACTACGTCATCGACCTGCTCGCCGGGCTCGCGCTGGCCGAGGGCGTGCGCCGCCACGGCCATCGCGCCGCGCCGGCGCTGCGCGCGGTGAGCCGCACGCTCCAGCAGCTCGAGGCCCGGGCCCACGCATGAGCTCCGCGCCGGTCGACGACGCCCGACGCCCACAGCTCCGAGGACGCCGATGACGAGGAGATGCCGCGCGTGGTCATCACGCGCGAGCGGGCGCTGCTGCTTCGGGGTCTTCGTGCTGTCGGCGGTCGCCTTCCTGTACTTCGTGCTGCCGAAGCTCACGGGCGGGACGTCGGAGTCGATCCACGGCCTCGGCGACGGCAAGCCGGGGTGGCTCGTCGTCGCGCTCGCTGCTTCGAGGTGCCTGTCCTTCTGCGGCTACGTGCTGCTCTTCCGGACCGTCTTCGTGCGCGGCAAGAGCCGGATCGACTGGCGCGCGAGCTACGAGATCACGATGGCCGGGCGTGGCGGCGACGCGCCTGTTCGCGGCGGCCGGCGCCGGCGGCGATCGCGCTGACGGCGTGGGCGCTGCGGCGCTCGGGCATGGAGCGCCGCGTGGTCGCGACGCGGATGGTCGCGTTCCTGGCGCTGCTCTACGCCGTCTACATGGGCGCGCTGGTCATCGTCGGCCTCGGCCTCTACTTCGGCATCTTCAACGGGCCGGCGCCGTTCGCGATCACGGTGGTGCCCGGCGATCTTCGCCCTGATCCTCTTCGGCGCTCTTCCTGGCGATGTCGCTGGTGCCCGGGCGACGCCGAGCGGCGCATCACGCGGGTGGGCGGGCGGGTCGGGGCGCGGTTCGCGCGGATCATGGCCAAGGCTGTCGACGATCCCGGCCTCGGCGGCCGCCGGCGTGCGGACGGCGATCGGCCTCGTGCGCGACCGCGAGTGGGGCGTCCTCGGCGCGGTCGTGTGGTGGGGCTTCGACATCGCCACGCTGTGGGCGTGCTTTCACGCCTTCGGGCCCGACCCGCCGCCGTTCGCGGTGATCGTCATCGCCTACTTCGTCGGCATGCTCGGCAACACGCTGCCGCTGCCGGGCGGCATCGGCGGCGTCGACGGCGGCATGATCGGCGCCTTCGTCGGCCTTCGGCGTCTACTTCGGACTACGCGATCGAGCGCGGTGGTCGACCTATCGCGCGTTCGCCTTCTGGCTGCCGACGATCCCGGGCGCGATCGCCTACTTCCAGCTGCGGCGGACGCGTCGCGGCGCTGGCGCGCCGAGCACCGGCGCCCGAGGCGACGCGGCCGCGGTCGCGCAGGCGTAACGGACGCCCCGACGAGCTACTATACAAAGTGAAGTGAGTACGGAAAGCGAGCGTGATCCTGTGGCGGACATCGAGAACGTGATCATCGTCGGCAGCGGCCCGGCCGGTTACACGGCCGCGCTGTACACGGCGCGCGCGAACCTCGCGCCCGCTCGTCATCGAGGGCTTCTTCTGGGGCGGCCTGCTCCAGCAGACGACCGACGTCGAGAACTACCCCGGCTTCCCGGCCGGCGGGATCATGGGCCCCGAGCTGATGCAGCGGTTCCGCGACCAGGCCGAGGACTTCGGCACGCGGTTCATCACCGACCAGGCCACCAGGGTCGAGCTCTCCGACGAGCCCGGCGGCATCCACAAGGTCTGGGTCGGCGACGACGAGTACCAGGCCCGCACCGTCGTCCTGGCGATGGGCGCCGAGCACAAGAAGCTCGGCGTCCCCGGCGAGGACGAGCTCGGCGGCGCCGGCGTCTCCTACTGCGCGACGTGCGACGCCGCGTTCTTCAAGGAGCGCGACACGATCATCGTCGGCGGCGGCGACTCCGCCATGGAGGAGGCCATCTTCCTGGCCAAGTTCGCCTCGAAGGTCTACATCGTCCATCGCCGCGACGAGTTCCGCGCCTCGAAGATCATGCTCGAGCGCGCCCGCGCGATCGAGAACATCGAGTTCCTCACGCCGTACGTCGTCGAGGAGTTCCACGAGGGCGACGGGCGCCGTTCGCAGCGCGTCGCGCGGCTGCGCAACGCCGAGACCGGCGAGGAGCGCGAGCTGCCGTTCGGCGGCGCCTTCATCGCCATCGGCCACGAGCCGCAGTCCGGAGATCGTCGCCGGCCAGGTGCAGACCGACGACGAGGGCTACGTCATCACCGAGGGCAAGTCGACGCGCACCGGCGTGCCGGGCGTCTTCGCCGCCGGCGACCTCGTCGACCACACCTACCGCCAGGCGGTCACGGCCGCGGGCTCCGGCTGCCAGGCCGCGCTCGACGCCGAGTGGTACCTGCGCGACACGCCCGAGGTCCCGACGCCCGCGGGCATGCCGGAGGGCGACTTAGCAATACATC
>CAWJDE010000007.1:0-297638 GCA_963841545.1 uncultured Chloroflexia bacterium
CGAGGTACTGGCGGGCCACCGCTCCCCGCACCTGTCGGATGTCCTCCTCGTACTTGAGGACGACGCCCAGCGTCTCGTCGACCAGGTCCGGGGCGAGCTCCGTGGCACCGAGCGAGAGCAGCGCGGCGGCCCAGTCCAGCGTCTCGGCCACGCCGGGCACCTTGGTCAGGTCGGCCGCCCGCAGGCGGTGCACGAACGCGACCACCTCGCGCGCCAGCCGGGCCGGGGCGTCGGGGACCCGGGTCGCGACGATCTCGAACTCCTTGGTCGCGGTCGGGAAGTCGATCCAGTGGTAGAGGCAGCGCCGCTTGAGGGCGTCGTGGACCTCGCGGGTGCGGTTCGAGGTGAGCACGACGCGCGGCGGGCGGAGGGCGGTGATCGTGCCGATCTCGGGGACCGTCACCTGGAAGTCGGACAGGATCTCGAGCAGGTAGGCCTCGAACTCCTCGTCGGCCCGGTCGATCTCGTCGATCAGCAGCACGGGCGCCGCCCCGTCGGTCGCCTCGAGCGCCTGGAGCAGGGGTCGCTTGAGCAGGAAGTCGGGTCCGAAGATGTCGTGGGCCGAGGCCTTGGCGATCTCGCCCCGCGCCTCGAGGAGCCGGATCTCGAGCATCTGGCGCGGGTAGTTCCACTCGTAGACCGCGGTGTTGACGTCGAGACCCTCGTAGCACTGGAGCCGGATCAGGCGGGTCTCGAGCGCGGCCGCGAGCACCTTCGCGAGCTCGGTCTTGCCGACGCCCGCCTCCCCCTCCAGAAGCAGCGGCCGGCCGAGCTCGAGGGCCAGGAAGACGGTGGTCGCGATCGAGCGCTCGGCGATGTAGCCATGGCGGCGGAACACGTCGGCGATGCCTTCGATCGACCGGGTCGCCTCCGGGCGCCCATCGGGCGAAGCGCTCTTCGAATGACCGTCCTGGTCGGCCGCCGCCTGCGTACGATGCTGCTCGGAATCCATGAGAGCGGATGCTACACCGGACCGGATCCCGGGCCGGCCGGTGGGATGATGCGCGAGGCCCGGTCCTGCTCGCCGGTACCCGTTGCCGCCCGTACCCGTTGCCGCCCGTAACCGTTGCCGCCCGTCCTCAGTACACCTGGATCTCGCGCCACCCCACCCACGATGGGCTGCCGGTCGTCGTGATCCGCACGTACCGGATGCCCGGTGGCGGCTGCTTGGGTCTCCACCGCAGCCATTCGGCGTCCGTGGTGGTGCCGGCGAAGGTGTGGACGACCTTCCACCCCCCGCCCTGGCCGCGGACCTCGACCACGTGCGTGGTCGCGCCGTCCGGGTACTGCCCGGTCAGCAGCCGGAGCTCGTGCAACGTGACCGCATGTCCGAGGTCGACCGTGATCGCCTGCGGCGGGAAGTCACCCGCGCTCCAGCCGGTGACGGCAAGCCCGTCGACGGCCCAGGCCGCCTTGCTGCCGGGGTCGGTCGCGGTGGCGGTGACGCGGGAGCGCAGGGCGAGGTTGGCGGCCGGGCCGGGTGCGCACGGATCCGGCCGCCTGGCGGGCGACAGGGCCTTCAGGATCGCGCTCCTGTCCTCCTCGACCGGGATGATCGAGTCGTCGAGCGAGCCCATCACCCAGGTGAGCCAGCCGTCGATCCCGGCGTCGCACGAGGCGGCCTGCAGGCCGGCGAGCCCGGCGGCGCCCGCCCTCGCATCCGGGTAGGCGAGCCGGAAGGCGCCCATCTCGCCCAGGACGACGGGCTTCGCGGTGTAGCCGGTCAGCCCCATCGCGTCGAGGTCGTCGGCGAGGTACGAGGCCATCCCCGGGTAGTGGTGCGCGTCCACGAAATCCACGTCCGCGTGCTGGACGAAGTACGCGCTGCGCACCAGACGGGTGTCGTGGGTGGGTGGGAAGAAGCCGAGCGTGACGAGCGCGTCCGGGTCGAGCTGGTGGATGGTGGCCGCGACCTCGTCGGCCCAGAACACCTGGCCCTCGTCGACCATCGCGTCGCGCGACGCCTGGTCGGCCATGTCGTAGCTCGTGCCGTTGGCCGTGGTGACCATCCCCGACGTGAGCGCGAGCGGGTTGCGGTCCAGCTCGAGGAAGGTCTCGTTCAGGAGCTCGTAGGCGAGCACGACCTGGAGCGGCGCCCCGCGGGCCTGGAGCCCGCCGATGACCGTCCGCCAGTACGATCGCGTCAGCTCGACGCCCTGCGACGAGAGGATGGTGGCGTCGAAGCCGCCGTCGAACACGCCTCCGGACGGCAGCTGGTCCGCGTAGCCGACCTCGGGCAGCTCGTTCGACACGAGCATGACCGCGATCCTCGTGTCGCGGGCCGCCTGGAGCAGAGCGGTCACGTTGTCGAGCCAGCCCGCCTTGGCGGTGCCGTCCGGGTTGGTCAGGCAGTCGCCGGGGCAGTGGTCGAGCCACACCCGGACGGTCGTGTAGCCCAGCCGCGCCAGCTGCTTCAGCCGGGTTCGGGTCCAGTGGTCGTCGTAGTGGCCCGGTGCCACGAGCATGTCGAGGATCGGGTACGGGCCTGAGGTCTGCGTCTCGTCCTTGAGCAGCGACACGCCGCGGGGCACGAACACCGACCCCGTGCGCCGGTCGACGAGCTCGGTCCCGCCGCCGGGTACCGGCCCGGTCGTGACCCAGTGCTCGACCGGGCCGCTCGCCGGGTCGCCGGCCGGGGCGCCCGCGCCGCCATCGACCGCAGCCGGGCCCGCGCCGTCCGCAGCCGGGCCAGCCGACGTGGCCACGGTCACCGGCGTCGTTGCCGGCGACGTCCGGCCGAGCGCCGACGACGGCATCGAGTCGGGTGAGCAGGCGACGACGGCTGCGATCGCCAGCGTCGCCACCGCTGCCGCCGAAGACCGAGCCGCGAAGGTCCGTCGCACCGCCGGAGCCTCACCTGTTCGGAGACCACGACCCGCGGCCGCAGCCTCGCACCGACACCGTACACATCGGGCGCCGGACTGTCCACGGCCGGCGGGCAGCAGCCGAGGGTCCGTGGTCGGCGGGTCGGCCGTCTAGGAAGCGGCAGCCGCGACGCCGGTCGCGACCGTGACGATGCGGCTCCGGGCCAGCACGCTGCCGTCCGGGCGCAACGCCACCACCAGGAGTCGCACCTCGGTGACCCCGTCCGGGACGCGGAACCGGAGCCGCTTGTCGGGTGGCCTGGCGAACGTGCCGAGCTCGCGCGAGCCAGGGTAGACCGGGTCCGCCGCCGGCCCCGTGCGCGAGCCGGTCACCAGCAGCACGTACGAGTCGGCGCCCTCGGCGGCGGCCCAGATCACGGCGACCCGGGTCGCCCCGGTGGACGTCTCGATCGCTCGCGCCCGGAGCCGCGGCCGGCGGAAGGTCGGCGCGGGCGTCGGCGGCGCGGTCGGCGTTGGGCCGGCCGCCGTGGGTTCCGGCGTGGCCGGCGTGGGCGTCGGCGCTGGGGTCGGGGCCGCCGTCCGGCCGGGCGTCGGTGCCGGTGAGGGTGTCGGGGTGGCCCGCTCGCCATGGGTCGCGGACGGGGTGCGCGCCGGCGTGCGGACAGCCGCCGGCGGCGGCGAGGCAAGGCGTTCGACCTGGAGCCGTCCGTCGACGACCCTCGCCACGTCCCCGGGCTCGAGCACGACGTCGCCGATCTGCGCCGATCCGCCGTCGCGCACCGTGACCGTGGCTCCATCGGGCAGCCGCAGCCCATCCGGGTCCTCGAGCGTGGTCCCGTCGGCGAGCGACACCTCGACGTTCACGGGCGCGACGAGCTCGGGGTTCGTGGCCGGGCGTCCGTGGCCCACGGTCAGCGCGAGGACCAGCACGCCGGCAGCGAGGACGGTGGCTCCCGCGGCGACCCGCAGCAGGCTCGGCCGGCGCCGCTGGGACGGCTGGCCGGGTGCCGGCGGGGGCGGGATCGAGCCGGCGACCGCCAGCAGGCGGGCCTCCAGGGCGTCGCCGAAGGCCGGATCGGGACCGGCAACGGGCCGGCGAGCCGCGTCGTCGAGCCGGCGGCGGACGTCGTCGCTCACGAGCCGTCCCCCGATCGAAGCTCCCGGCGCAGGGCACGGGTGGCACGGAACACCACGACCGCCATCGTCGCCCTCGTCGTCCCGAGGGCCGCCGCGGCCTCGTCGGTCGAGAGCCCGGACAGGTACCGCAGCGCCAGCGCTCGCTGGTAGCGCGGCGTCAGGCGATCCATCGCGGCGAGAAGCTCCGCGACGCCATCACGGGCGTCGACGATGTCGGCCGGATCCGGCGGCTCGGTGGCATGGAGCCGGGGTGCCGTCGCCCGCGATAGCACCGAGACAGCCCGACCCGTCCGCCGGTAGTGGTCGACGAGCTCGTTGGCGACGATGCGGAACAGCCACGGACCGAAGCCACCGCCCTGCCAGCGGAAGGTGCCGAGGCTGCGCAGGGCGTGCTCGAACGCCGCCGAGGTGACGTCCTCGGCGGTCTCCACGCTGCCCGTGCGCCGGTACGCGAACGCGTAGACCCGGGGCAGATAGCGCCGGTAGAGCTCGGCGAACGCCGATGGGTCGGCACGCGCCCGCTCGACCAGGGCTCGCTCGTCGGGCGCCCGGTCGTCCGTTGCTCGTTCGCCGGGCGCTTCACGTCGGGCGCACGCGCGCCAGGCGCCTGGTCGTCGGGCGCCCGGTCGTCGGGCGCATCGTCGCGCGACCGGTCGTCCGTTGCTCGTTCGCCGGGCGCTTCATCGTCGGGCGCACGCGCGCCAGGCGCCTGGTCGTCGGGCGCCCGGTCGTCGGGCGCCCGCGCTCCAGGTTCCAGCTCGTCGTCCGCGGCATCGGGATGACCGTCCACCTCACCAAGTGTGACGGCGTCGGCGGCGGCGATGACGGCTATCGCGCGCCGGCGGTGAGGCTCCCGGCGGGGACGAGGACGGTGTCCGGACCGCCGATGGCGACCACGCGGCCCGTCCGCGTCTTCGCGACCACGGCGTAGCGGATCGTCTGACCGGGCGCCACATCCGTGTCGAAGAAGCGGCGATGGCCGTTGATCCGGACGCGGTCGACCACCTCGCGCGGCCCGCCGTCGACGGACCGGTAGAGGACGTAGCGCACCGCCGCGCGCCGGGTCGTCGCCGACCAGTGGCAGGCGACGCCCTGCCGGTTCGTGTCGATCACGTACGCGCAGTTGAACCGCAGCACCTGTGGCCGACGGCCGACGTGGACGGTGACCCGGTTGCTGCGCGCGACGCGCGAGCCGTCGGCGCCCAGCGCCACCACGCGGTAGGTGTAGCTGTGCCCACGCTTGATGCCGTGGTCGGCGTAGCGCAGCGGCTGGTCCGCCGCGATCGTCGCGAGCAGGTGCCGGGGCCGGCCGGTGCCAAGGTCGACGATCCGCCACACCCGGTAGGCCCGGACGTCGACGCCGTCGGGCGCGACCCAGCGGCACACGATCCGCCGGTCGGCGGTCGCCGCCAGCGGATTGGGGACGACCAGCGCGCAGCCCAGCCTGAAGCGCGGCAGCTCGGTGGTGGCGGTCGTGGCGACGACGGACGGCGTGCCGGCCGTGGTCGCCGCGGGACTCCCGGCGAGGGCTGCCTGGGGGAGCAGGAGCGCGGCCAGCAGCGCGGTGCCCAGGAAGCGGGCGAGACGGGTTCGTCGCATGGGTCGGGTGCCCTCCGTACGCGGTCTTTCGCCCATGACAACGCGGAGCCGCGGCGTCGATTACACCTCGGCCGTCATCGATGCGCGGGGTGACGCCGCTCAGCCGTCGGGCGCCTCGAGCTCCTCCGCATAGGCAGGAAACCGGAACCGTTGGCTGCGGTTCAGGATCCCCCCGTGGCCAAGGCGGGAGACCGTTCGCAGGCTGGGTGGCTCGCCGGTCAGAAGCCGGGGCAGCAGGAGGTCCGCGGCAGTGGCCTTCGAGTAGGCCCCACAGGTCGGCAGACCCAGCACCGCGGTGCGCCCGACGCGGCCGAGCCACAGCATCGACCCGGGATGGGCGGGAACGCCGCGCCGGATCAGCCGTCCGCGCACCCGGCCCAGGGCCACGAAGAACGGATCGCCGGGGTCGGTCGATCGGCCGCCCGCCGTCAGCACGATGTCCGCGGCGCCGGGTCCGCGGGCGTGGGCGGCCAGCGCCGTCACGACCGGCTCGACCTCGTCCGGGACGTACACGAATTCGGTGATCGTGGATCCGAGCGGCTCGACCTTGGCCCGCACGCTGCGCTCGAACCGCGCCCGGTCCGCCGCCGCGAGGGACTCCTTGACCAGGACGGCGACGCGGCGGGGCACGAACCTCGCCACCCAGACCAGCGGCCGCCGGCCATCGTGGGCGATCGCGACACCGGCCTCGACGCGTGCGGCCTCCACGACGTGCGGCGCGACCTTGACCGACGCGACCAGCTGCCCCGCCCGCACCACCGAGCCGTCGACCGCGGTGAACACCTCGAGCGGATCGATCCGGTCGAGGCGCTCGAGCTCACGGACGCGGACGTGGAGCACGCCGTCGGCCGCCGCGACCAGGTCGACCCGGCTCTCCGCGGGACCGCGCTGCTCGAGCCCGGGTCCGGCGACCGCCGCGGCGAGCCGAAGCGCCGCCTCGTCCTCGTGCAGGTCGCCGGCCTCGACCACCAGCACCGTGACCGGACCGGTGCCCACCGCGGCTGGGTCGGCCGCGGCCCAGGCGTCGAGGTCGGCTGCCGAGAGCCGCCGACCCTTCGACCAGCGCGTGCCGTCAACGCGGAGGTCGCGTGCCAGCACCGCGCCGACGAGCCGGTCCGGCGGACGGCGGCCCGGGACGATCCGCTCGAGCCGCACCCCGCCGTCCGACGCCCGCGACGCTCAGGCCACGCGGGCCAGCGCCGCCTCGATGGCCCGACGCGCGTACACGACGGCCATCGCCGCCCGGTACGCCGCGGAGGCGTGGATGTCGCCGTTGACCGACCGCCCGCCCACGACGTTCGCGACCGCGGCGGCGATGACCTCGGGGGTGCCCGCGGTGCCGACCAGGGCCGACTCGACCTCGGTGGCCCGATACGGGTGGTCGGCGACGCCGGTCACGCCGATTCCCGCCCATTCGACGACACCACCGGCCCCCTTGACCACGACCGCACCGACGCCGACCATCGGATAGCCCGACGCCGGCTGCTCGAGGCTCGCGTACGCGGACCCCGCGTTGTCGAGCGGCCGGGGCAGGATCACCCGCGTGAGCAGCTCGTCGTGCGCCATCGCCGTGCTGAACGGACCCTCGAAGAACCCATTCGCCTTGACGGTGCGCGAGCCGCCGGCCGACTGGAGCACCAGGTCGGCATCGAGCGCGAGCACCACCGCCGCGAGATCGGACGCGGGATCGGCGTGGGCGATCGCGCCGCCCACCGTTCCCCGGTTCCGAACCTGGACGTCGCCGATGGTCGGCAGCGCGTCACGGAGCACGCCGTAGTGGATCGCGGGGGACTCGGCCAGCGCGGCGTAGGTGGTGAGCGCGCCGACCGAGAGCCGTCCGTCGTCGAGCCGCTCGACGCCGCGCAGCTCGCCCAGCCGGCCGATGTCGACCAGCGTCTCGACCGACGCCAGCCGCAGCTTCATCAGCGGCAGCAGGCTCTGGCCGCCGGCGATCACCTTGGCGCCGCCGTCGGTCGCGATGGCCGTGAGCGCCTCCTCGAGGTCGCTCGGGCGGGTGTACCCGAACGCCGCCGGGATCATGCCTCGCCTCCCTTCGCGGCCTGGATCGCGCCCCAGACCTTCTGTGCCGTGTAGGGCATGTCGAGATGGCGCACGCCCAGCGGGCTGAGCGCGTCGATGACGGCGTTGGCGACGGCGGCGGTGCTGGCGATGCAGCCCGCCTCGCCGACCCCCTTGACACCCAGCGGGTTGACCGGTGACGGGGTGACCGTCTCGGCCAGCTCGAAGGCCGGCAGCCACGACGCCCGCGGCAGCGCGTAGTCGAGCATCGACCCGCTGAGCAGCTGGCCGTCGTCGCCGTAGACCGCCTGCTCCCACAGCGCCTGGCCGATCCCCTGGGCGATGCCACCGTGGAGCTGCCCGTCGACGATCATGGGGTTGATCTTCTTCCCGACATCGTCCACGGCGACGTAGCGGACGAGGTCGACCACCCCGGTCTCCTCGTCGACCTCGACGATCGCGACGTGGGTGCCGAACGGGAACGTGCAGTTGTCGGTGTCGTGGTACGCCGTCTCGTCGAGGTACGGCTCCATCCCCTCCGGGGTGTCGAACGCGAGATCGAGCGCGAACGCGATCTCCTGGATGGTCTTCTTCTTGTCGGGCGAGCCCTTGACCCGGTACTCGGCGCCATCGATCTCGATGTCGTCGGGGCTCGCCTCCAGCATGTGCGCCGCGTAGCGTCTCGCCTTCTCGCGGATCTTGGCGGCCGCCTTGAGCGCGGCTCCGGTGCCGACGTTGGACGTCCGGCTGCCGTACGAGCCGTAGCCGAACGGGGTCCCCTGGGTGTCCGAGTGCTGGACGACGATGTCCTCCATCGGGACGCCCAGCTCGTGGCTCACGATCTGCGCGAACGTGGTCTCGTGGCCCTGGCCCTGGGGCTGAGTGCCCATGGTCACGACGACCTTGCCCGTGAGGTGGACCTTGATGTTGGACGACTCCCACATCGCGGCCCCCCAGCCCTCGCCGACGGCGCCGATCCACTTGGACGGCGCGACACCGCACACCTCGATGTAGGTGGACAGCCCGACGCCGAGGAGCTTGCCCCTGGCCTTCGCCGCCGCCTTGGTCGCGGCCATGTCGGCGTATCCGGCCATCGCCAGGGCCTTGTCCATCGCCGGCTCGTAGTTGCCCGAGTCGATGAACAGCTTGGCGCCGTTGACGGCGGTCAGCAGCCCGGACGGATTGTCGTACGGGAACGAATCCGGCGGCAGGAAGTTGCGCCGCCGGACCTCGGCGGCGTCGATGCCCAGCTCGTCGGCGACGAGGTCCATCGCCCGCTCCACGACGTAGGTCGCCTCGGGCCGGCCGGCACCGCGATAGGCGTCCACGAACGTCGTGTTGGTGTAGACCCCGGTCACCTCGCAGTACACGTTCGGGATCTTGTAGGGACCTGACAGGATGCGGCCGTAGAGCGTGGTGGGGATGCCGGGGCCGACCGTCGACAGGCGGCCACCGAGGTTGGCGTAGGTCTTGACCCGGAGGCCCCTGACCTCGCCCTGCCGGGTCGCGGCGGCCTCGACGTAGGTGATGTGGTCGCGGCCGTGGATGGTGCTCTGGTAGTTCTCGCGGCGGGTCTCGACCCACTTGACGGGACGGCCGCCGATGGCCTTGCTGGCGAACAGCACGAGGGGCATGTCGGCGTACGTGAAGATCTTGGTCCCGAAGGCGCCCCCGATGTCCGGGCTGATGCACCGGATCTTCTGCTCGGGGATCCCCATCACGAACGCCGCGAGGAGCAGCCGCTGGATGTGCGGGGTCTGGCTCGACATCCAGATCGTGTACTCGTCGGTCCCCGGGTTGTACCAGCCGATGTCGCCCCGGACCTCCATCGGGTTGGGGATCAGGCGCTGGTTGACGAGGCGCTGGCGCACGATGACCTCGGCGCCGTCGAAGGCGGCATCGGTGCCGGCCTTGTCGCCCACCGACCACTCGAACACGACGTTGTTGGGGGCGTTCTCGTGGAGCTGCGGGGCTCCGGGCATGGTGGCCTTCTCGGCGTCGACGACGGCCGGCAGCGGCTCCCAGTCGACCTGGATCAGCTCCAGCGCGTCCACGGCCTGGGCCGCGGTCTCGGCCACGACCGCCGCCACGCCCTCGCCGGTCCACTTGACCGAATCGGTCGCGAGCGCTCGGGGGGTGTTGACATTGTTCTGGATGCCGCTGGCACCACCGGCGGGCCAGGCCATCGGGAGCGGGTTGTAGGGGATGTCCGCGCCGGTGAACACGGCCACGACGCCCGGGGCGGAGCGGGCGGCCGAGATGTCGACGGAGCGGATGTTCGCGTGGGCGTACGGGCTGCGGAGGATGGCCATGTGGACCATGTTCTGCAGCTTGATGTCGTCGAGGTAGCGGCCCTTGCCGGTGATGAAGCGCGGATCCTCGACCCGCTTGACCGGTGCGCCGAGGACGTCGGTGGCCACGTCGTCCCTCCTCAGGCCGTCACGGCGACCGGCTCGCGCATCGCGCGGGCCGCTTCGCGGATGGCGACCACGATGTTGTGGTACCCGGTGCAGCGGCAGAAGTTGCCCTCGATCGCGTGCCGGATCTCGTCGTCGGTCGGATCGGCATCGTGGGCGAGCAGGTCGGCCGCCGCCATGATCATGCCGGGCGTGCAGAAGCCGCACTGGAGGCCGTGCTTCTCCCAGAACGCGTTCTGGAGCGGATGGAGGTTGGCGCTGGTGCCCATGCCCTCGATCGTGGTGACCGACGCCCCGTCGGCCTGGACCGCCAGCATCGTGCAGCTCTTGACCGCGCGACCGTCGACGTGGACCGTGCACGCGCCGCACTGGCTGGTGTCGCAGCCGACGTGCGTGCCCGTGAGCTCGAGGTCTTCCCGCAGCACCTGGACGAGCAGCCGTCTCGGCTCGACGTCCACCTCCCTGGGCTCGCCGTTCACCTCGAGCGCGATGTGCAGCTCGGTCACCGGGACGACCTCCTTTCCCCCGCTACGGGGGTGGCGACGCGGAAGCGGCGCTCCGACCGGCCACGGCAGGCCGGGCACCTTGGCGACGTGCTGGACCGGCTGCGGGCGGTCTCCTCGAGCCCACCGGTCGCCCCGGCCGGACGCCGGGTTGCCGTGAGGGTTCGACGGGGTTCCGCTGCGCGGTCGGCGAGGACCCGAATGCTGGCACCGCGGCGGCTCCGGCGCAACAGGGTTTCGGGGGGTGGCCCGCGGAGGCGTCAGCCCGGGGCGGTGAGCCGCGATCGGGCCGCCCGAGCCGGGGCGCGTCGAGCCGGCGGTGCGTCAGCCCGGGGCGTGTCAGCCCGGGCGTGTCAGCCCGGGGCGCGCCCATCCTTGCGCTGCCGCTGGCGGCGGACCAGCCGCGCCGAGTAGGTTCGGGGGTCGATGCCCTGATCGACGGCTTCGGCCGGCGCCAGCGTGCCCAGCCGCGCCGCACCGGCGAGCGTCCGGAGCGCCTCGGCAGCCGCATCGGGTGCCAGGGCGTCCAGCGACGACGCGTTGGCGAGCCCCACGCGATCGGGACCCCGACCGTTGGCTGAGGCCGCGTAGCGGGCGGCCCAGTCGAGCGTCGGACCCTGGTCCAGGGGCGACGTCGCCTCCAGCGCGGCGCACACGACGCCGCGCTCGCCCTCGACCGCGCGAACGAGGTACCAGTTGTCGGGGCCGGCGATGAGGTCGAACAGGTACGAGCGATACGGCGCGGCCAGGATCGTGTCCGCGCCGGCTTCCCACGCCGAGCCGCCGGTGACCAGGAGCATCGCGTGGAGGTCCGGCGCCGCGGCCAGCAGCCGCGTCTGGGCGTCCGCGAACAGGGCCTGCTCCGCCGCGTCCGCGCCGATCGCGACCGCATCCGGCTCGTCGACCTGGACCATCGGGCAGCCGGCCGCGGCGAGCGCGCGGAGCTCGCCACCGAGCGCGTCGGCCATCTCGGCCGTGAACGTCGAGCGTGCCTCGGCGTCGAGCCCGGCTCGCACGCGCCGTCCGAGCGAGTACGGTCCCGGGACGACCTGCGCGGTCGCCCGGTCGGTCAGCGCGGCGGTGGACCGCCAGGTCCGGACGAGGAGCCCGTCGCCGCCGGTGAACCCGTCCGCCAGGGCCCGCAGCACGGCGGCGCCCGTGTCGGGCCAGCGGACCTGGCCGTCGACGATCAGGTCGAACCCGGCCGCCTCCTGGGCTCGCACGACGTCGGTGACGAGCACCTCGACGGCCTCACGCCGTGCCTCGACGGCGGTCCCGGTCGCCTCCGCCTCGAGGGCGGCCAGGTCGATCCCGGTCGAGGTCACCCTGGGCCAGCGCCCGTTGAGCATCGCGAACATCGATCAGCCCCAGACCGCGACGCCCTGGAACCACAGGAACACGAACCCGGCCGCGAGCAGCAGCAGCCCGGCGACGCGCAGCGCCTGGGTGCCTGCCGTGCCGAAGGCCGGCTCCAGCGTGCCCGTGGCCGTTGCCGCCCGGAGCCAGAACGACCGGAGGGTGGGCACCCTCGTGGGCGCGAACAGGGCGCCCAGCCAGATCCCGGTGACCAGGCCGCCCATGTGAGCCCAGACGTCGACGATCCCGCTCTCGATGAAGCCGAGCAGGACGTTGAGCGCGGCGATGGCGACGATCTGGCCGAGGAAGCCGCGGCTCTGGCGGTCGAGCACCGGTCGGTGGATGAACTGGACGGCGACCAGGACGCCGAACAGGCCGAAGATCGCGCCCGAGGCGCCGACCGCGTACTGGGCCTCCCCCAACGCGAACGACGCCAGCGATCCACCGGCCGCCGCCGCCACGTAGAAGGCGAGGAATGCGAAGCGCCCGTACAGCCGCTCCACGAACGGGCCGGCCAGCCACAGCGCGTACATGTTGAAGATGAGGTGGAGGGGGTTCACCTGGATGCTCGCGTGGACCAGGGTGACCGTCCACAGGCGCCAGATCTCGCCGTTCGCGATCGCGACCTTGTCCATCGCGAGCAGGTTGCCGAGGTCGTTGCCCGCCGGCCCGGCCAGGTCCGCGACGAGGGACACGATCGTGGTCACGGCGATGACGATGACCGCGAACGACATGCCCGCATCGCCGCGGGCCCGCGCGAAGTAGCGGCCGGCCGCGCCACGATCGCCCAGCTCCTTGGACAGCCAGCCGAGGCGTGAGGCGATCTCCGCCTTGTCATCGGCGGGCGCGCGGCGATCGGCCTCGCGGTAGGCGCCCAGCGCACCCTGGAGGTCACCGGCCCGGACCCGGGCGGCTGCCACGTTGCGCCAGGCGGGGTAGGTCGCCGGGTTCTCGGGCAGGCGGGTGACCTCCTCCCAGATACCGAGCGCCCGCGCGTCCTCGTTGAGCCGGTACCACGCCTCGCCGAGGCCGAGCATCGCGGATCCGGTGATGGCCGGGTCATTGAACCCGATCACCCGCTGGTACAGGCGAGCGGCGTCGACGAAGTCGGCGGACGACATCAGCTCGGCGGCGTGGTCGAGCGCGGCGAGCGCGGTCTCACGCGTCAGCGGCCCGTCGTGGGCCAGCGTGCCGTGGAGGTCGAACGAGGATCGGTCGGTCACGCGGCCGACTGTACAGGAGCCGGCCGTCGACGGTCGGCCGGCTCACGGGTTGCCCGCGGACCGGCGCCGTGCGGCCGGTTCACGTGGGCGACCCTCCGATCGGCCGCGGGCACCTAGACTTGCACCGATGTGCGGTCGGTTCACCCAGCAGGCCACGTCGTCGGAGCTGGCCCGGATCTTCGACGCGGAGGACCTGGCCGGCGACCCGGGTGGCCGGTTCAACGTCGCCCCGACCGACCCGGCGACGGTCGTGGTCCAGCGCGACGATCGCCGGGCCGTGGTCTCGTATCGCTGGGGCCTCGTGCCGGGTTGGAGCGACGATCCGCGGATCGCCTCCCGCGCGTTCAACGCCCGTGCGGAGACCCTCACCACGAGCCCGCTGTTCCGCGACGCGTTCCGGCGGCGTCGGTGCCTGGTGCCCGTCGACGGGTTCTACGAGTGGCGCCGCGAGGGCGCGGCACGGCAGCCGCTCCGGATCCACGGCGCGAACGCCGCGGTCCTCGCGCTGGCCGGCCTGTGGACGGGCCGGCGTGACCCGGCCACCGAAGCCTGGCTGCGGACGTTCACCGTCGTGACCACCCGACCGAACGGGTTCATGGCCGGGATCCACGATCGGATGCCGGTCATCGTCCCGGCCGGCTCCTGGTCCCGATGGCT
The DNA here is from genome assembly GCA_963841545.1 of uncultured Chloroflexia bacterium. Classification (GTDB taxonomy): domain Bacteria; phylum Chloroflexota; class Limnocylindria; order Limnocylindrales; family CSP1-4; genus CAIXZV01. The sequence goes on from CAWJDE010000007.1 coordinate 13,737, forward strand.
CGACCCGGACACCGATCGGAGCGAGCTCCGCGCGATGCTCGAGCCGCGTGATGATCTCGAGCTCGATGCCTACCGGGTCCCGCCGCTGGTCAACAACGTGCGCAACGACGGCCCCGCGCTGATCGAGCGGCTCGAGCCGGCACCCGACCCGCTCACGCTCCTCTGAGCGGCGACCCGGCGCCGGACGGCCGATGGCGGGCCGCCGGGTCCGCGGGCGGGACGGCCGATGGCGGGCCGCCGGGTCCGCGGGCGGGACGGCCGATGGCGGGCCGCCGGGTCCGCGGGCCGGTCAGGCGAGCGTGTCGCGCGGCCCCCAGCCGGTCTCGCGGACCGCGTCGTCGAACGCGGCCCGGGGCTCGGTCCCGCCGGCCAGCCCGGCGGCATAACGGCCGATCAGCCGGGCGAACGCGGGCTCGTCCTCGTCGGGCGTCGTCAGCACGGTCGCGTCCGGTGGCAGTGCCGCCGGCACCGGCATCCCCGCCTGGAGCACCACGACCAGCTGCGCACCGGCATACGTCGCGGCATCCGCGCACACGGGGACCACCTCGGCCGGGACGTCGTCGCTGACCACGAGGACCTCGAAGCTCGTCAGGTACTGGAGGCCGAGCCCGACGTCGGCGGGCTCGAGGCCGGCCGCAGGCAGCGCACCACCCTCGACCCGGCCGGCCGCCGCGCCGGGTCCGCGCGGTCGTCCGCGATCGCGCTCCCGCTGCGCCTCCGGGTCCGGATCGGCCGCCTGGCTGACGTCCAGTCGCGTCGACCTGGCCGGATCCCGCAGCAGGGCCACATGCCCGACACCTGCCTGCGCGAGCGCCAGCACCAGCGCGTCGCTCGCCGGATCATCGCCCGTGCGCCCCACCAGCTCGACGCTCGCGCCACCCTCGGCCGCCGCCAGCGCGATCTCGCACGTGCGGCCCGCCGGGCGTGCCGGCGCGACCGGCTGCCAGGCGGGCGTGCCCACGACCACGATCATGGGTCGAATCTACGGGACGGGGACGTCGCCGTGCCCGGCCGTCACGCGCCCCCTCGGTGCGCGGGCCGGAGCGCTCCCGGCGCGACCGCAAGGATCGGGCGACCGGCGAGCGGCCTGGCGACCGGACGGCGTGCCGCTCGCGGCGTCAGTCGTCGCCGCCCGGGGTCGGGCTGGGCGTGGCCGGCTCGGAGGGACGGGGCGTCTCACCGGGACCGGGCGTGCGATGCTCGCCATCCTCGGTGTCCTCGCCGTGCCGCGCCGACGGCGACGGGGTCGTGGCGTCCGACGGCGTCCGGGCCGGCGCCGCTCCCCCGCCACCACCGTCGCCTCCGGCCTCCCTGCCCTCCGGCTCCTCGGTTCCGAGCGGCTCGCTCGTCTCGTCGTCCGGGCTCGTGGTCGGGTCGGCGGTCTCGCCCGGCTCCGACGGGGTCGGCGTGGCACCCTCGGTCGGCGGGGGCGTCTGGACGGTGGTCTGGGGCGGCACGGTCGGTCGCTCCACCGACGGCTGCGGCGACGGCGTGGCGGTGTCGGAGTTGAACAGCCCGAGCGCGCCCGCCGTCGCGAGCCCGGAGCCGGCCGCGAGCGCGGCCACCACCAGCACCAGCGCCAGCGCCTGCGCGCGCACCGCCATCGGGAACCCCGGTCGCGTGGTCACCCGCCACGCATCGCGCAGCGCCGCGGCGAGGCCGGCCAGCGAACGTCCACGGAGCGCGCTCCCGGCCGCGGAGACCGGTGCCGGCACCGGCTCCCTCGACACCGCCGTCATCACCCGGTCCGCGAAACCCTCCGACGGCACGGCCCCCGAGCGGTCGGCGAGCGTCTCGAGCTCGCGGGCGAGCATGCCCTCGGCGGCAAGCTCGTCGGGCATCACCCCGGGCACGTCCTCGAGCTCATGCGCCCGGAACGGGACGTCGCGGCGATCAGGTCCGGGGCCGCTCATCGGTCGGTCTCGTCGAGGGTCCGCCGGAGCCGGGCGAGGCCACGGTGGAGATGGGTCTTGACCGTCCCCAGCGGCCGATCGGTCGCCTGGGCGATCTCGTTGAGCGATCGCTGGGCGAAGAACCGGAGCGCGACCACCTCGCGGTACGGCTCGTCGAGACCGGCGACCGCCGCCCGCAGCCGGGCGTCGCGTTCCGAGCGGAGCACGGTGTGCGCCGGGTCGAGCGACTCGGCGCTGCCGGAGGTGCGATACCGCTCGCGACCCGGCTGATCCGCGTCGGCCGCGATCGGATCGAGCCAGACCACCTGCCTCCGCTGGCCCGCCCGTCGGACGGCGAGGCGCACGGCGATCCGCGACAGCCAGGCCCCGAACGGGCCTTCGGAGCGCCAGGATGCCAGTGACCGGTAGGCGATCACGAAGGCCTCCTGGGCAACGTCCTCGGCCTCGTGACGGTCCCCGAGGATCCGGGCGCAGGTCGCGACGACCTGCCGGCTCTCCTGGTCGACCAGCAGGCGGAAGGCATCGCGATCCCCGGCCAGCACGTCCGCGACGACCTGGCGCTCATCGAAGCTGGCTCCGGCGCGCTGCACGCTCATCCAGGTTCGATCCGTCGGACCGTTCTCCATCCTGCGAGTTCCGGGCCTCCCCCGCGGGAGCGAGCCGGACGGCGCCGGTGCGGCGCCGGGGCTCATCATCGGTGATCGAGCGAGTGTCCATCGCAGGTCGGAGGTCACGGGTGGCGACGGGACCGTCGGCGTCAGTGACCGTCGCCACCTCCATCGTGGCCCCCGCCATCGACGCCCGACCCCGAGGCGTCACCGCCGCCGCGGCCGTCCGCGCCGCCGCCCTGCCCGCCCCGGCCGTCCGGGCCCGATGTCGCGCCGGCGTCGTCGCCGTCCGCGTCCCGACCCGGCGTGACCGTCGCGATCGCAGCGTCGCGGGACCCGCTGTCATGGTGGGTCGTCGCCGGGCCGGGTTGCTGCTCACGGGCACGCGGTGTGGTGCCGGGCTCCGGAGCCTCCGTCGATGCCGCGGTCCCGGTGTCGGAGGCCGTTCCCGCGGGATCCGCGGTCCCGGCGGTCTCGGCAGGCTCGGCGGGCTCGGTTGGCTCGGCGGGCTCGGTAGGCTCCTCGCTCAGGTCCGCGTCCATCGCGACGGGCGACATGGTCCCCTGGCGCGTGCCCACGAACGTCGAGGTCGCGAACGCCGCGCCGGCGACGAGGAGCAGCGCCACGACCGACGTCGCTGTCGAGCTGACGATCCGATGGGTGGAATGCATGTGGATGGGGCTCCGTCGGTTCGGGCGACCTCCGTCGCTGGGGGCCGCTGCACCCTGTTCGAGTCCGAACCGGCCCCAAAGGTTTCAGCGCGGGCTGGCGCCCGGCGGCCGTCGCCGGACGGGCGGCGATCGCTGCGCCAGGGGCCGGGGCGCGCCGGCGACGCCGCGGACCGGCGCGGACCGGCGTGGGTGCCCGGGCCGCGGACCGGCGCGGGTGCCCGGGCCGCGGACCGGCATGGGGTCAGGCCGGGTCGGCCACTCCGCCCTCGGGCGCACCCGCGCCAGCCTCCGGGTCGCGCACGACCTCGACCGGCCCGAAGCCGCCATCCTCCAGCTCGCGGGCGAACTCGCCGTGGTCGCCGACGAGGACGATGGCCGACGCCTCGGGATGGATGTGCTCGCGCGCCACGCGCAGGGCGTCCCCGGCCGTGACCGCCTCGATCGCGTGCCGGTAGCGGATCAGCTCGTCGTCGGGCAGATCGTGGACGAACAGCCCGCCCAGCGAGCCGGCGACCGGGCCGGGCGTCTCGAAGCGCAGCGGGAACACGCCCACCAGGTAGTCGCGGGCCGCACGCAGCTCCACGTCCGTCACCGCTGCCTCGCGGATCCGGTTCAACTCGCCGAGCAGCTCGCGCAGCGCGGGCACGGTCGCGCCCGTGTTGACGGCCGCGCGGGCCGAGAACGGGCCGCGCCCGCGACGCATGTCGAACCCCGCGCCCGCGCCGTAGGTGTACCCCTTGTCCTCGCGCAGGTTGCGGTTGAGGCGCGAGTTGAACAGCCCGCCCAGGATCGCACTCATGACCGAGACCGCGTGGTAGTCGGCATGGCGTCGCGGCAGGCCCGGGTGGCCGACGCGGATCTCCGTCTGGACCGCACCCGGCCGGTCGATCACCCGCACGAAGGGCGACGTGACGCCGGTTCGGTCATCGATCCGCACGCCTGCCCCACGACCGGCGGGTCGGTCCACCGCATCGGGGTCGCCGCCCGAACGCGTCCAGTCGCCGAGCTGGCGCTCCGCCATCCGGACGATCTCGTCGGGATCGATCTCGCCGGCGACCATGAGCGCCGCCTCGCCGGGCGCGAATCCCCGTGCATGGACGGCCCGGATGTCACCGGCCGTGAGCCCGGCGACCGTCTCGGCCGTGCCGCCGGACGGCCGATGGTACGGGCTGGAGGCGACGTAGATCGCATCGACGAATGCCTCATCGGCGCGGCGGCGCGGGTCGGCCCTGGCCTGGAGCAGGTCGGTGAGCCGCTCGTCCCGGAGGCGCTCCATCTCGGCCTCGGGGAACGTCGGCCGGCGGACGATCTCGGCCAGCAGCGCCATGGCCGGCTCGAGATGGCTCGCCGGCACGTCGAGACCGACCGAGCTCGCGTCCCAGCCGGCCTCGGCATGGAGCGAGGCGCCCAATCGCTCGGCGGCCTCGGTGAGCGCGATCGCGTCCCGCAGCTCGGTGCCCTCGGTCAGGCCGCGCGCGGCGAGGACGGTCGCGCCACCCAGGCGGTCCGGCTCGTCCACGGCGCCGAAGCGGACGACGAGCGAGGCGGCGATCAGCGCCCGTCCGGGCATCGGGGTCACCACGACCCGCAGGCCGTTGCCCAGCACCGTCCGGATGGTGGCCGGGAACTCGTACGGCCGGGGATGGCCCGGGACGGGACGCTCGGCGACGAGCTCGCCGCCATGAGGCCTGGCGTCGCGCACCCCGCTCACGCCGCCTCCTCCCCGGCATCGCCCGCATCCCCGGCCCCACCGGCGTCGCCCTCGATCGGCACGTAGGTCAGCACCACGCGGTTGTCGGCGCGGAACACGGCCCGCGCCACGTCCCGGATCTGGTCCGCCGTGACCGAGAGATAGCGAGGGAGGAGCGTGTTCACGAGACCCGGCTCGTCGAACAGTGTCGCGTACATCGAGAGCCGGTCGGCGCGCTCCTCGACCCGGGCCAGCGCCCCCAGCTCGTCGGCCTCGGTGAGCGCCTTCGCGCGGGCCATCTCGTCCTCGCTGGGCGCCTCCGAGGCGAGCTTCTCGAGCTCCTCGAGGAAGGCCGCCTCGACGCGCCCGATCTCGACACCCGGTCGAACCGTCGCCCAGCCCAGGAAGATCGAGGCCCCGCCCACGAACGGCAGGGTGAACACGGCCACGTCCTGGGCCAGGCGCTCCTCGCGCACCAGCCGTCGATGCAGCCGGCTCCCCTTGCCACCCGAGAGCATCTGCGAGGCGAGGTCCAGCGCGTCGAGCCGGCGGTCGCCGAACACGGGTGCCCGGAAGCCGACGTAGACGCGCGGCAGCGGCACCCGGTCGGCCACGGTCTCGCGGCGCTCCTCGCCGATCAGCTCGGGCAGCGTCATGTCGGCCAGCGGCGGGAAGGTCGGATTGGGCGGGATGGGACCGAAGTAGCGCTCGGCCCAGCGCCGGACCTGCTCGCGATCGCAGTCGCCGACGACGGACACGACGGCGTTGTTGGGCGCGTACCAGGTCCGAAAGAAGTCGCGGACGTCGTCGAGCGAGGCGGCGTCGAGATCCTCCATCGACCCGATCGTCGGGTGGTGATAGGGATGCGCCGGCGGGAACAGGTGACCCAGCAGCTTCTCGAACCACGACCCGTACGGGCGGTTGTCGTAGCTCCAGCGCTTCTCGTTCTTGACCACCTCGCGCTGGTTGTCGAGGTTCTCCTGGCTCAGCGCGTCGAGGAGCGACCCCATCCGGTCCGCCTCGAGCCACAGGGCGAGCTCCAGCTCGTGCGACGGCATCGTCTCGAAGTAGTTCGTGCGATCGAGCCACGTCGTGCCGTTGAGGGTCCCGCCGGCGGACTGGACGAGGGCGAAGTGCTCGGTCTTGGCGACGTGGGCCGACCCCTGGAACATCACGTGCTCGAACAGGTGGGCGAACCCGGTCTTGCCCGGAGCCTCGTGCTTGGAGCCGACGGCATACCAGACGTTGACGCCGACCACGGGGGCCAGGTGGTCCTCGACGATGATCAGGCGCAGGCCGTTCGCGAGGCGCTCGTCGCTGAACTCGACGACGGGAATTGGCATGCGACGGAGGTCCTCCGGCTGGGCGGGCTGGGTGGTGGGGATTGTAGGGTGGACCCGGCCAAACGGCCGTCGGACGGGCGGGAGGGGGCCATCCGGCGGTTCTGGCGATGACGTGCGGGACGGTTCATGCCCGACGGCTCGTGGGACGATGGCGTCCGGTCCACGGCCAGACCCCGGTTGCCGGGCGGGTCGGCACCGGTGGGCACCAGGTGGCCCGGGAGGCGATGGCGATGAGGAGTTCGCGCCGCGGCGGCGAGCAGGGCGCGCTGATCGGCGGGGTCGTGCTGCTGGTGATCGGCGGCGTGTTCCTGATCCGGAACCTGGGCATCGTCCGCCTCGACTGGGACGTGCTGTGGCCGCTCCTCCTGGTCGGGGTGGGGCTGGCGATCGTGCTCGGGGCCCTGTTCGGATCGCCGCACGACGGAGCCTGGGGCGGGTGGTGGGGCAGCGGTCCGACCGGCTCGCCGAATCATCGCTGGGACCCGAACCAGCCCCGCAGCGCGTCGTGGGCCGACGGCGACGGCCAGGTCACGGTGCCGGCCGAGGGGGCGAGCCGGCTCGAGCTCTCGCTGCGCCTCGGCGCCGGTCGGTACCGGCTGCGCGGTGGCGCGGCGGCGTTGGTCGAGGCGTCGGCGAGCGAGCCCACCATCCATCACGCCGTCGATCGCGCCGGCGACCTCGCCAGGGTCCGCCTGTCGACGTCGATCAATCCGCTTGCGTGGGGATGGCCCAGCGGCCTGGCGTGGTCGATCGGCGTGTCGTCCGGCGTGCCCACGGTGCTCGACATCCAGGCCGGCGCGGGGACGTTCGACCTCGATCTCTCGGAGGTCGCGATCGCCTCGGCCTCGATGGCGATCGGCGCGGCGGAGCTGCGGGTCCTGCTGCCACGTCCGCGCGGCGACGTCCCCATCCGCGTGGAGGGCGGCGCAGCGAGCTTCCGGTTCGAGATCCCGGCCGGGGTCGACGCCCGCGTGACGAGCACGGGGCTGATCTCGACCCGCGGCCCGTCCGAGACGCCCGGCTATGCCGCGGCCAGCGACCGCGTGTCGGTGACGGTGACCGGCGGAGCGGCCTCGGTCCAGGTGATCGGGGCCGGCTGAGGCTCCCGCGCCGCACGGCGGTGAGGGCACCGTCGCGGGGCACGGATCCCGGCCCGCCGCTAGACTCGGCAGCCGTGACCGGCAAACAGCCCCACCGCTTCGTCCGCCGCCTCGCCGGCCGCGGTGAACGGGCCACCTCCACCCTGGCGCCGAGCCCGGCCTCCCGGTCCGGCCCGAGCGCGGCCGGGCGAGCCCCGCGATGGCTCGTCCCGGTGCCGGCGGCCGTCCTGCTGATGCTGCTGGCCGCGGCGCCGGTCCTCGCGCACGCCGAGTTCGTGTCGTCGGATCCGGCGGACGGGGCCGTGCTGGCCACCCCGCCGCAGACGGTCACGCTCACCTTCAGCGAGGGTCTCGACAGCGCCAAGAGCTCGATCGAGCTCGTCGGTCCCGACGGGTCGACCGTCGCGACGGCCAAGCCCGCGGGCGACGGAGACGTCACGATGACCCTCGGCGGGCTCGCGCTCACGGCCGGCTCCTACAGCGTGAAGTGGACCTCGGTGTCGCTGGACACCGACATCCTGCGGGGAACGGTGTCGTTCACCGTCGGCCAGGGAGCCTCGGGCGTGCCGGTCACCACGGGGGGCGATCCGGCGTCCGGCGGGAACGGAAGCGACGTCGTTCTGCCGATCGTGGTGGCGCTGGTCCTGGTGGCCGTGGTTGGCGCCTACGTGATCCGCCGAAGCCGCAACGCCGCCTGATGCGCCGGCCGGGGCGCGAGGTCACGCCGATGCGCCTGGCGGCGATCGCTCGCCGATGGACGGCGCGGATCGCCGGCTTCGCCGCGGCCGTCGTGATCGCCGCGGGCGTGCCGGCCGTCGCTGCGGCGCACGGCCTGTCGCCCGTGTACCAGAGCCCGCTGCCGCTCGCCGTCTACCTGGTCGGCGCCGCCACCACCGTGGCGCTGTCGTTCGTGTTCGTGCTGGCGCGCGACGTTCGCGCCGCGCCGGTGCCGCCCGGTCGCCTGGTCCGGGTGCCCGCGCCGGGCCGGGTGGCCCTGCGGCTCGCCGGCGTCCTCGGATGGGCGTGGATCATGGTCCAGGGCATCGCGGGCGGGTCCTCGGATGCCGCCGTCGCGACGCTGTTCCTGTGGGTCTACGGCTGGGTCGGGGTGGCGGCGCTGTCGGCGCTCGTGGGCCCGGTCTGGGAGTGGCTCGACCCGTTCGCCACGATCCACGACGTCCTCGCCTGGGGCCTCCGCCGGCTGGGCCTCCAGGGCTGGCCCGTGTCCGAGCTCCCCGACGCGGTCCGGCTGTGGCCCGCCGTCGCCGGGCTCGCGTTCTTCGTCTGGCTGGAGCTCGTGGCGGTGGCCGGGAACGCGACGCTGACGGTCGTGCTCGCGGGCTACACGCTGCTGACCCTCGCGATGATGGCCCAGTTCGGACGCGACCAGTGGCGCGCCCAGGGCGAGACCTTCACCGTCTGGTTCCGGACGCTCAATCGCCTGGCGCCGTACGGGATCGTGACCACGAATGAGGTCGAGGCGCGCGCGCCCAGCCTGCCGGCGGCCCGCGACCCGGCCGGCGACCACGGCGACGAGCGCAACGCCATCGCCGACCTGGATCCCGACGCTGTCGATGCCGGGCACGTCCTCCGCCGGCCGTTCGCCAGCGGGCTCCTGGAGGTCACCTGGGAGCTCCCGCGGATCGTGCTGGTGGCGGTCGGCGTCGGCTCGATCCTGTTCGACGGCCTGTCGCAGACCGTGCCCTTTGCGGCCACCTTCGGCGCGCCCGCGGTGGGTCCCAAGACGCTGCTCCTGGCCGCGTTCCTGGGCCTGATCGCGCTCGCTGCGATGGCCGTGGCGCGCGCGGTGAGCCGGGGGGCGATCGGCGCGGGCCTGGTTCCGATCGCGGTCGGCTACCTCGTCGCCCACTACCTGACCTACCTGGCGATCGACGGCCAGCGGATCGTGGTCGCGATCTCGGACCCGCTGCAGACCGGGGCCGATCTGTTCGGGACCGCGTTCTACGTGCCCGGCAGCTGGCTGCCGGCGGGCCTGGTGTGGACGATCCAGCTGGCCTCGGTCGTGGGCGGGCACATGCTGGGGGCCTGGTCGGGCCACGTCACCGCGCAACGGGACATGGAGGCGCTCAGCCGGTCGAGAGCGCCCCGCGACCGGCGGCATCGCAAGGTCCAGGGCACGGTGCCCGGTCTCGCCCGCAACATCCGCCAGCGCGAGATCCCGCTCGCGGTCGTGATGGTCGCGCTCACGACCCTCACGCTGTGGTCACTGGGCCAGGCGATCGTCCAGGAGCCGGTGACCGGCGAGGCGCCGACCGCGATCCGGCCCACCTGAGCCCCGGCCGGACTGGCGCACGGCCGCGGTCGCGGTCGCGGCAGCGCCGGTCCTGGCATCGGCATCGGCATCGGCCCGAAGGCCAGCCACGGGAACCCAGTCCGTGATCGACCTGACCCGGGCGATCCCGCCCACGATCCCGGGGTCGAGGGCCTGCGCGGCGGCAACCCCGGTCTCGATCGAGGTGAAGCACAGGATCCCCTCCGCAATCGTCGCGTGCCGGATGTCCGCCGCGTCCCGCACCGGACCCGAGCGTGGCGTCGGCGTGTTGACGACCAGCCGCACCTGCCCCGACGCGATGAAGTCGAGGATCCCGGCCTCGTCGCCCACCGGGTCCGCGCCCAGCTTCGCGACCGGCACGATCCCGTCGATCCCGACGCCCTCGAGGAGCGCCCTCGTGCCGGCCGTCGCGGCCAGCCGGTAGCCCGCCCGGACGAGCGCCAGGCCGAGATCGGCCAGGCCCCACTTGTCGCGGTCGGCGATCGAGAGCAGCGCGAGCGGCGGCTCGCCCTCGCCGGCACGGGGCGGGATCAGCGCGGCCCCGGTGAGCGCCTTGGCCATCGCCACCCGCGGGTCCTCGGCGATCCCGATGACCTCGCCCGTGGACTGCATGAACGGCCCGACCGAGGGGTCAACCCCCTTGAGCTTGGCGGTCGAGAAGGCGGGCGCCTTGACCGCCACGAACGGCGGGGGCGGTCGCAGCCCGCCCGGCCAGCCGAGGTCGCGCAGGCTCTGCCCGAGCGAGATCCGGACCGCGAGCTCGACCATCGGCACCCCGGTGACCTTGGACACGAACGGCACCGTTCGCGAGGCGCGCGGATTGACCTCGATCAGGTACACGCCGTCGTCGCGGACGATGAACTGCGCGTTGACCAGGCCGCGGGCGCCCAGGGCGAGGCAGATCCGCTCCATGGTGGCCACGATCAGCTCCCGGTCGGCCTCGCCCACGTTCTGGGGCGGGAACCAGGCGATCGAGTCGCCCGAGTGGACGCCCGCGCGCTCCACGTGCTCGAGCAGGCCCGGGATCAGCACCTCGGTGCCGTCGCACACCGCATCCACGTCGACCTCGATGCCCTCGAGGAAGCGGTCGATCCGCACGGGCCGGTCGGGGTCGACGATCGCGGCCGCAGCAAGGTGGCGCACCAGGTCGTCGGGCGAGTACGCGAAGTCGATGGCGAGGCCGCCGATCACGAAGCTCGGCCGGACGATGACCGGGTAGCCGATGCGCTCGGCCAGCGTGAGCGCCTCCTCGACGGACTCGGCCATGCCGCCCTCGGGCTGCGGGATGCCCAGCCGGTCGAGCAGGGCCGAGAACCGCGTCCGTTCCTCGGCCTGGTCGATCGTCTCGAGGCTCGAGCCCAGCAAAGTCGCGCCGCCCGCGACGAGCGGTGCGGCGAGGTTGAGCGGCGTCTGGCCGCCGAACGCGACCACGACCGGCAGCCCGGCGCCACCGGGCTCGGCCTCGAACTCGAGGATGCTGCGGATGCTCTCCGGATCGAGCGGCTCGAAGTACAGGCGGGTGGAGGCATCGAAGTCGGTCGACACCGTCTCGGGGTTGGAGTTGACCATCACCGCGCTCCAGCCCTCGCGCCGGAGCACCTCGGCCGCCTGGACGGCGCAATAGTCGAACTCGATCCCCTGCCCGATCCGGACCGGCCCCGACCCGATGACGACCGCGCCCGGCCGGTCGACCGGCGGCGCCTCGGGCGGCGACCCGGCGGACGCGAAGGTCGAGTAGAAGTACGGGGTCTCGGCCGCGAACTCGGCGGCGCAGGTGTCCACCATGGCATAGCCCGGGACGAGGCCCAGCGCGGCGCGTGCACGACGGATGGATGCCTCCTCCACGCCTGCGAGGACGGCGAGGTCCCGATCGGCGAACGCCGCGCGCTTGGCCGTCGCCAGCAGCGTCGCGCCGCCGGCGTCGTCGGGATCGGCAAGGCGCGCGCCGAGGTCCCGCACGTCTCGCTCGAGCGCCACGTTGCGGCCCATCTCGGCCAGGAACCAGGCGCTGATCCCGGTCGTCCGGCGGATCACCGCCTGCGGCACGCCCCGCCGCAGCAGGCCCAGGACCCGCCACAGCCGCGAGTCGGACGGCTCGAGGAACCGGCGGAGCACGATGGGCGCGGCGGACCGCTGCGCGTACCGGGTGCTCTCGCACGCCTCGCCCCGGTCGTCGATCCAGCGGATGACGGCGTCCTCGACGCCCGACCCCGAACCGTCGTCGTCCTCGGGGTCCACGCCCGCGTAGACGGCGGCCAGGTAGTCGAACGCGGGCTGCCACGACGGATCCTCCCCGAGCGGTCCGGCGCCCGCCTGCTCGAGCCCGCGGAGCGCCTTGTTGAGGGCGGCGCCGAAGGTGCGGTCGATCGCCATCACCTCGCCGGTCGCCTTCATCTGCGAGCCCAGCCGGCGGTCGGCCGTCGGGAACTTGTCGAACGGGAAGCGCGGCAGCTTGACCACCACGTAGTCGAGGGCGGGCTCGAAGGCGGCGACGGTGGTGCCGGTGACGACGTTGGGGATGTCGGCCAGGGTCCGGCCGGCCGCGATCTGGGCGGCGACCCGGGCGATCGGGTACCCGGTCGCCTTGGACGCGAGCGCCGACGAGCGCGACACGCGCGGGTTGACCTCGATCACCGCGTACTCGGTGGCGTCGGGGGAGAGGGCGAACTGGACGTTGCAGCCGCCCTCGACGCCGAGGGCACGGATGATCGCCAGCGCCGCGCTGCGGAGCCGCTGGTGGACCTGGTCGGTCAGGGTCTGGACCGGGGCCACCACGATCGAGTCGCCCGTGTGAACGCCCAGCGGATCCACGTTCTCCATCGAGCACACGGCGATGCACGTGTCCTCCGCGTCGCGCATGACCTCGTACTCGATCTCCTGCCAGCCGACCAGGCAGCGCTCGACCATCACCTGGTGGATCGGGCTCGCGCGAAGGCCGGAGCGGACGCGCTCCCTGAACGCGTCCTCGGTCTCGACGATCCCGCCGCCGGTGCCGCCCAGGGTGAACGCCGGCCGGATGATCGCGGGCAGCCCGATCTCCGCGAGGGCGACGTCCGCGGAGGCGCGGCGGGCGGCGTCGTCGGCCCCCCCCACGATCGCGGAAGGGGCATAGGGCTGCCCGATGCGGTCGAGCAGGTCGCGGAACGCCTCGCGGTCCTCGGCCATCCGGATCGCCTCGAGCGGCGTGCCCAGCAGGCGCACGCCGTGGCGCTCGAGCACGCCCGCCTCGGCCAGCGCGGTCGCGAGGTTGAGCGCCGTCTGCCCGCCGAGCCCTGCGAGCAGGCCCTCGGGTCGTTCTCGCGCGATGACGGCCTCGATCGCGTCGACCGTGAGCGGCTCGAGGTAGACGGCGTCGGCCACCGTCGGGTCGGTCATGATCGTTGCCGGGTTGGAGTTGACGAGGATGGTGCGCACGCCCTCGGCGCGCAGGGCCCGGCAGGCCTGCGTTCCCGCGTAGTCGAACTCGGCCGCCTGTCCGATCACGACAGGGCCGCTGCCCAGGATGAGCACCGACGCGGGCTTGACGGGGGTGCGACGGCGGGTCGCGGAGCCGGAGCCGGGCACCGACCCCGCGTGGGACGCGGAGCCGGCGTGGGACGCCGAGCGGAGCCGGGCACCGACGCGTGGGACGCGGAGCCGGCGTGGGACGCCGAGCCGGAGCCGGGCACCGACCCGGCGTGGGACGCGCCGGTCACGCGCCCTGCCGGCAGCGGTCCACGAAGCGGTCGAACACGGCCAGGGCATCGAGCGGCCCGGGTGCGCCCTCGGGGTGGTACTGGACGGTCTCGACCGGCAGCGCCTCGTGGCGCAGGCCCTCGACCGATCCGTCGTTGAGGTTGCGCTGGCTGACGCGGAAGCCCGAGCCCGGGGCCAGGCTGTCGCCGAGCACCTGGACCTCGTGGTTCTGGGCGGTGACCTGGACGTAGCCGGTATCGAGGTCCTGGACCGGATGGTTGGCACCGTGGTGCCCGAACCGGAGCCGTCCGGTCTCGGCGCCCGCCGCCCGCGCGACGATCTGGTGCCCGAGGCAGATCCCCAGCAACGGGCGGCCGTCCTCGATGATGGCGCGCGCCAGCGCGACCGGGCCGGCGAGCCGGGCGGGATCGCCCGGACCCGGCGACAGGACGACCCCGGCCACGTCGGCCGCCAGCACCTCCGTCGCCGAGGCGGTGTGCGGCAGCACCCGGACGCGGACGCCGCGCCGCCGCAGGGAACGCACGATGTTGGCCTTGAGCCCGTAATCGACGATCGCGACCAGCGGCGTGCCGGCCTCGTCGCCGACCTCGCGCATCGCCGCGGGTGACACCTGGGCGACGAAGTCCTGGTCCTCCCAGCGGGCCACCGCCCGCGCCCGCTCGACCGCCTCCGCGTGGTCGGCGCGGCCGGGCTCGGTGATGATCCCGCGCAGGCAGCCGGTCGCTCGCAGGTGCCGCGCGAGGGCGCGCGTGTCGACCCCGGCGATGGCCGGGATCCCGTTCGAGCGGAGCAGCGTCGCCAGCTGGCGGGCGTCGTCGAGGACGGCGGCCGTGGCGTGGGCGACCACCAGGCCCCGGAGCCACGGGCGCGCGGACTGGTCGTCGGCCTCGAGCCGGCCGTAGTTGCCGATCAGCGGGTAGGTCATGACCACGACCTGACCCGCATACGACGGGTCGGTCGCGATCTCCTGGTAGCCGGTCTGCGAGGTGTTGACGACGAGGTCGCCCCCGGCAGCGACCGGCGCGCCGAAGGCGATCCCCTCGAACACGGTCCCGTCCTCGAGCGCCATCAGCGCGGGTCCCGCATCGCCGACGCGGGGGTCGACGATCGCGTCCGCGCGGGGCAGCGGCGGATGGCGGACGGTCGGTGGGGCGATCACTGAGATCCCGGCGTGCCGCGGCGGTCGACGCCGCGGGCGGGCATGCGCATCAGCATCCAGCCTCCTACCCGGCCTCTCGGGACCGGTACGCCGGTCTCACTGGACCGGCCATCAGGGTGGCCTGAGGGTAGCACGCGAGCCACGCGCCCGACGCGCTGCCGGCTGCCGCGGCGCGGGCCCCGCTGGGCCCAAGGCGCCCGCGAGCGATGGCTGCCGTCGCGCGTCGCCTCGCGGCGTCTCAGGCCGGATCCGGCGACGCCTCGGGCGCGGGGGACCCGGTCGTGATGGACGGCAGCTCGACCCGGAACGCCGCGCCGCCGTCGGGTCGGTTGGCGACCCCGATCCGGCCGCCGTGACGGTCGACGATCCATTTCGCGATCGCCAGGCCCAGCCCCGTCCCGCCGCTCGGCGCGCCCGGAGCCCGCCAGAAGCGGTCGAACACGTGCGGCATGTCCTCCTCGCGCAGCCCGGGCCCTTCGTCGGTGACCTCGACCGAAGCGAGCGGGGTGCCCGCCCCGCGAACGGTGACCGCCACGTGACCGTCGCGCGGGCTGTGCCGGACCGCGTTGTCGACCAGGATCATGACCAGCTGGCGGAGCCGGGCGCTGTCTCCCGGGACGGTCGCCGGCTCGGGGTCGACGAGCACGCGCACCCCGCGGCTCCCGGCCGTCCGGCCGACCGCCGAGGCGGCGTCGAAGGCCACCTCGCCAAGGTCCACCGGTTCCCGGTCCATCGCGACGGCCCCGGAGTCGCTGCGCGCCAGCAGCAGCAGGTCATCGACCAGGGCGGTGAGGTGGGTCACCTCGGCATCGATGTCCTCGAGGGCCTCGCTCGACTCGGCCACCGGCCGGTCCTCGTGCCGGGCGATCAGCTCGAGCGACGAGCGGATGACCGTCAGCGGCGTGCGCAGCTCATGGCTCGCGTCGGCCGCGAACTCCCGCTGTCGCCGGAGCGCGGTTCGCTGCGCCTCGAGCGACTCGCGGATCGGGACCAGGGCGCGCCGCGCGTAGACGGTCCCGAAGCCCACCGCGACGAGCACCACCAGCACGCCGCCCACCAGCAGGACCGCAAGCACGGCGTTGAGGGTCGCCACCTCGGTCGAGCGGTCCTGGAGCGCCTGCAGGAAGTACGTGTTGCCGTCCTGGGCCAGCACCATGCGCGTCATCACCCGCACGGGCAGGTCCGAGGGCGGCGACGCCGCGAGCTGGAGGGAGCCGGTCCGGACGTCGGTGCCGTCGGCCGCGTTCTGCGCCGCGGCCAGGCTCGCCTCCGCCGGCAGCCCGACGGGGATCGCGACCGGGCGCTCGGACTGGACCGGCTGCCCGGTCGCATCGAACAGGTAGAGGAGCGTGTTCCCGCTCCCCAGCACGTAGCCGAGGTCGGGCCGGCGAAACGGCGTGCCCGTGCCCTGGAGCAGGCGGACGGCTGGATCGATCCGGTCCTGGAGCTGCGCCGCCGACGCCGCGGCGAGCGTGTTGGCGACCGCCGCGTACAGGGCCGCGCCCAGCACCAGCAGCACGACCAGGGTGGACAGCCCGCTCCAGAGCACCAGGCGCCACCGGACGCGACGGATCAGTCGTGCCTGGTCGGCCAGGGCGGTCTGCTCGACGCCGTCCTCGCCCGTCTGCGGCTGCGCGCCGTCAGCCATCAGCCTGCTCCCCGGCGCCGCCGGCCGGCCCGGCCGATCACCGCCACGGATCAGCCACCGCCCATGCGATAGCCGACGCCCCGGACCGTCTCGATCTGAGCACCGGCATCGCCGAGCTTGGTCCGCAGGTAGTGGACGTAGGCGTCGACCGCATTGGGGGTGACCGCCACGCTGAACGGCCAGGCGTGGTCGAGCAGCTGGTCGCGGGTCAGCGTCTGGCCGGGGTGCCGCATGAGCGCCTCGAGGAGCGAGAACTCGCGCGGGCTGAGGTCGACGTTGGCGCCGTCGACGGTCACCCGCCGGGCCGCCTCGTCGAACGTGATCGCGCCGATCTCGAGGCGCGGCTCCGCGCGGCGAGGCCCGGGCTCGGCGCGGCGGGCCAGGGCTCGCAGCCGGGCCGCGACCTCCTGGTAGGCGAACGGCTTGACCACGTAGTCGTCGGCGCCGGCGTCGAGGCCGGTGACCCGGTCGGTGACCGTGTCCCGCGCGGTGAGCATCAGGATGCTGACGTCCACCCGGTCGCGCCGCAGACGCCGGGCGACGTCGAGCCCGGAGATGTCCGGCAGGCCGATGTCGAGGATCACGGCGTCGAGCCCATCGATCGCGCTCGCAAGCTCGATGCCGGTGCGTCCGTCGGGAGCCCGCTCGACGACATGGCGGTCCTCCTCGAGCAGGCGCGTCAGGGCTCGGGCGAGACGCTCGTCGTCCTCGACCAGGAGCAGGTGCATGGGTGGTCAGGCGACCTCGCTCACGGCACCACGGTCACGTCGCTCGCCGTTCCGAGGCTGGTGTTCCCGTTGCCATTGCCATTGCCATTTCCGTTGCCGTTGCCATTGCCATTGCCGTTGCCATTGGCCCGGAACCCGTTGCCGCTGAGCCGCAGGATGACGGTCTTGCCCGACGCGACGTCGGCGGCCGACGCTTCGGCCTGCTGATGGTACGTGGTGCTCGAGTCCAGCCCGATCGTCACGGTGGCCCCGCTCGTGGTCGTGATGGTGACCGAGTCGGCCGTCGCCGACTGGACCGTGCCCTCGATCGTGAGGCCGCCGGCGAGGCCGCCACCGAAGGCGCCGCCGCCGCGGAAGCCACCGTTCGGGAACTCGCCGTTGCCGCCACCGTTGAGGTTGAAGCTGGCGCCCGGCCCGCCCTGCCCGTTGCCGAACCGGCCGGTGGCCGTGGCGGCCGCCGGTGCCGAGGCGCGGCCGACCGCGAACGAGATGCCCGCCGCGGCGATGAGGATCGCGACGCCGAGGGCCACGTTGAGCAGCCGGGACGACCCGGACGAGGCACGCACGGCCACGGGACCGACCAGCGAGGGGCCGGGCTCGGGCGCAACCGGCTGGAACGCACCGGGCTCGGGGCCCGGATGGTAGACGGGTGCCGGCTGCGAGGGGGCGATTGGCTGCGAGGGGGCGATTGGCTGGTAGGTCGCGCCGGGCTGGAACCCGGGCGCAGCCTGGGGCGGGCCAGGCTGGTAGGTCGAGCCCGGTGCGGGCCGGTAGGTGGGACCCGGCTGCACCGGCGGGACTGCCGCCGGCGGCGTGGGCACCGGCTGCGTGGCGTCGCCGGCACCGCCGGGATCGTTGCTCGGAGGATTGGTCGGGGGTGTCGTCATGGGTGGCTCCTGCTCCTGGCGCTTCGAGGCGGGATCGAGGGTTGGCTGATGGTCCTGGACGCCGGACGCCCTGGCGGCGCCGGGCGGATGAGCCGGGTCATTCGTAGCGGAGCGAGGCGATCGGATCAAGCCGGGCGGCCTGGCGGGCCGGCCAGACGCCGAACACGACGCCGACCAGCAGGCTGAACCCGACGGCGACCAGCACGGTCAGCGGGCTGAACACGAACCCCCAGCCGGCGATGGCACCGATCGCCGCCGACGCCGCCACGCCGAGCACGATCCCGATCAGGCCCCCCAGCAGCGACAGCACGAGGGCCTCGACCAGGAACTGGAACAGGATGTCGCCATTGCGCGCGCCGACCGCCTTGCGGATGCCGATCTCACGGGTGCGCTCACGGACCGAGACCAGCATGATGTTCATGATCCCGATGCCGCCCACCACGAGCGAGATCGAGGCGATCCCCGCCAGCAGCAGGGTGAGGAACCCGGTCACCGACGAGAACGTGTCGAGCAGCTGGGCCTGGCTCTGGATCGAGAAGTCGTCATTGGTGCCGTCGGTGCCGTGCCGCTGCTCGAGCGTGAACGTCATGAGCGCCTGGGTGGCATCGATCGCGTCGGCGCTCGCGACGCTGACGCCGATCGAGCGAACCGATTGGCCGCTCACGAAGTAGCGCTGCGCGGTCGAGATGGGGATCAGGATCTGGTCGTCCTGGCTGACCGGTCCCGACGAGCCCTTCGGCTGCAGGATCCCGACGACCCGGAACGGCAGCCCGCCGATCTGGATGTCGCTGCCGATCGACGACTGGTCGAGGCCCAGGTCGTCGGCCGTGGTGGCGCCCAGCACCGCGACCCGCAGGTGCTGGTCGACCGCAGCCTGGTTGAGGAACGAGCCGACCCACATCGTGTAGCTGCGAACCGCGGGGAACGCCGGCGTCGTGCCGACGATCGACGTCGTCGTGTTCTGGAGCCCGGCGATCACCGCTCGCTGCGTGTCCACCTCCGGCTCGACCGCTGCCACGCCGGTGAGCGTCGCAAGCGCCGTCGCGTCGTCGAGCGTCAGCGTGGTCGCGGAGCCGGCGGCGCCGCGCGTGAAGCCGTTGCGGGTGGCTCCGGGGGTGACCGTGAGGAGGTTGGTCCCGAGACCCTGGATGCGATCGGTGATGCCGCTGGTGGCGCCCTGCGCGACGGCGACCAGGGCGACGATCGACCCCACCCCGATGATCACGCCGAGCATCGTGAGCACGGCGCGCAGCCGGCTCGTCCCGAGGCGCGAGATCGCCAGCCGCATGAGCTCGAGGGGGCTCACTGGACGAGCAGCCCGTCGAGCACGTGAACCTGCCGTCGCGCATGCTCGGCCACGTCAGCGTCATGGGTGATGAGCACGACGGTCGTGCCGACGGCGTTGAGCTCGTGGAGCAGCTCGATGACCTCGGCGCCGGCGCGGCTGTCGAGGTTGCCGGTCGGCTCGTCCGCGAGGATCAGGGCCGGCTCTCCGACCAGCGCCCGAGCGATGGCGACCCGCTGCTGCTGCCCGCCGGAGAGCTCCGACGGCTCGTGGGTGGCCCGGTCCGCCAGCCCGAGCCGCTCCAGCACTGCCATGGCCCGCTCGAGCCGCTCCTTGCGGCCCACGCCCTGGTAGAGCAGCGGGGTCGCCACGTTCTCGAGCGCGGACGTCCGGGGCAGCAGGTTGAACGACTGGAACACGAACCCGATGGCCCGGCCGCGCACCCGCGCGAGATCGTCGTCGGTGAGCGCCTCGATCGGCGTTCCGCCCAGGTGGTAGGCGCCGCCGGTCGGCCGGTCGAGACAGCCGATGATGTTCATCAGCGTGGACTTGCCGCTTCCCGACGGCCCCACGATCGCGAGGAAGTCGCCCGGCCAGACGTCGAGGTCGACGCCGCGGAGCGCCGCGACCTCGAGCCGGCCGCTGCGGTAGATCCGGGTCACGCCGCGCAGGCTGATGACCGGGGTCGCGGCGGTGCCCCACGCCTGGAAGGCGCTCTCCACCTCGGCGCTCATGGCTGGACCGCCCGGAAGTTGCCGCCGCCGAAGCCGCCCCCACCGAAGCCACCCCCACCGAGGCCGCCCGTCGTGGTGGTCGAGCCCTGGCGCGTCGACGAGGTGCCCACCACGACGTCCGTCCCCTGCGAGATGCCGCCCTGGATCTCGGCCAGGGACGAGGTCACCAGCCCGACCTGCACGGCCACCAGCTGGGGGTTGCCAGAGCCGTCGAGGACGCGGACGCTGTAGTTGCCGGCGCTGCCGACGAGCGCGATCGAGGGCACGGCGACGACGTCGCTCGCCGACGCGGTCGTGACGCTCACCTGGGCGCTCATCCCCGAGGCCGTCCCCGCGGGCGGCGTGGGCAGCGACACCACGATCGGATAGCTCACCACGCCGCCACCGGTGCCGGCGCTCCCGATCGGGCTGATCTCCGTGACCTTGCCGGTGGCCGTCTGCGCGGTGGCCGTGATCGTGACGTCGGCATCCTGGCCGATCCGGAGCGACGGCAGGTCCGACTCGGCAATGCTGGCCGACACCTCGAACGCATCCGACTGCACCACGATCGCGGCCCCCGAGGGGGCGTCGACGCCCTTGCTGATGTTGACCGAGACGACGACCCCATCGACCGGGCTCGCCAGCGACGCCGCATCGACCGTCGCCTGCGCCGTCACCACGGCCTGCTCCGCGGTCGCCACCGCGGCCTCGTCGGACGCGATCTGCGCGTCGGTGGCGCCCTGGATCTTGCTCTTGTAGGCCAGCTGGGCCGACTTCACCTGGTTCTGCGCGGACTTGACCTGGTTGGCTGCCTGCGTGTTGGACTGGGCGATCTGGAGCCGCAGCGACGCCAGCGAGTTCTCGGCCTGCTGGATCGCGGCCTTGTCCTGGCTGATCTGGGTCGACGAGACCGGCGGGCTGGCGGCCCTGTCGGCGGACAGCTGGCGCTTGGCGGCGCTGACCGCGGCCTTCTGCTGCGACAGCTTGAGATTGTTCTGCCTGGTCGTCTGGGTCCGCGAGGTCCTGGCCTGGCTCAGCGACTGCTGCGCCTGGGTCACCGACAGCTTCGCCGCCGCCTTGTCCGTCGCGCTCAGCCCGCCCTTGTCGGTCGACAGCCTGGCCTTGGCGGAGTCGAGGTTCGCCTGGGCCACGGTGAGCGCGAGCTGGGCGTTGGAATCATCGGCGGTCGCCAGCACGTTGCCCGACGCGACGGCCTGCCCCGGGGTCACCGCCACCTCGGTCACGCGCCACGAGACGGTGCTGTTGCCGTTGCCCGAGCTGGCGCTCGACGAGCTCGAGGTCGCCAGCACCGGCTGCGAGCCGAAGGCGAGGTCGTAGGTGGCCACGGGACCGACCGTCCCCGTGGCGACGATCTGCTGGACGACGTTCGTGCGCGTCGCCGCGGCGGTCTGGTAACGCGTCGACGAGCTGGCCGAGCCACCGGGTGGGAACAGGGTGACGACGATCGCAGCGATGCCCACGATCACGAGCAGGAGCGTGCCAACCAGGCGGAGGCGCATGCAATTCCTTTCCGGTGGAAGCGCGGGGGTGCCGACTTGGGCACCAGGCAGGATCAACGATCCAGATGAAAGGTCCATGAGAGCGCGGGAACGGCACCGCGCGCATCGTGGGCGCGGTGCCGTCGTGGCTGCCGGGCGGCTTCGGCGGTCAGGTGCCCTGCCCGCCGGTCGCGCGGCTGATGAGCGAGGCGGCATCATTGATCGGGATCGCGAACCCGAGTCCCTGGGCGCTGCTCGCGACGGCCGTGTTGAGCCCGATCACCGCCCCCGAGGCATCGAGCAGCGGACCGCCGCTGTTGCCCGGGTTGATCGCCGCATCGGTCTGCATCAGGCCGGTCAGGTCGGTGGGCCGCCCGGTGGTCTCGTCGCGCACGGTGATGTCGCGCCCGAGCCCGGACAGGATTCCCTTGGTGACCGTCTCGGTGTACGTCCCGAGCGGGCTGCCGATCGCGAGCACGGTCTGGCCGACCTGCGCCTGGTCGGAGTTGCCGATCCGGGCCGCGCTCAGCCCCGTCGCGTCGATCTTGATCAGGGCAAGGTCATTGGTGGTCGACTGCTCGATGATCCTGGCGGGGTACGTGTGGCCGTCGTACAGCTCCACGCTCAGCGTCTGGCTGCCCTCGACGACGTGGCGGTTGGTGAGGATGTAGCCGTCGCTCGAGACGATGATCCCGGAGCCCACGCCGGAGGTCGGCACTCCGAACGGCGAGAACCGGCTGGTGGCGATGCCGTCCGCGGTGATCGTCACCACCGACTGGCGGGCCGTCGCGACGATCGACGTCAGGTCCGCCGTCTCGACGGTCGTCGTGGATCCGGTGCTCGTCGAGGTCGCCGACGCGGCGGGTGTGCGGGTGATGATCGTCGTCGTCGGCACGACCTCCTGGACGATCGCAGCGGTCCCGGCCGAGGCAAGCACCGCGCTCAGCACCGAGGCGACCACGACCGGCCCGAGGCCGCGGCCGCGCGCGGGACGCGAGCTCGAGGGCGGCGAACCCGTCGGCGGCGAGCCGGCCGAGCCGGTGCCCGGCGGAGGCAGCGAGACGGTCGGGTCCGAGGCGACCGAGCCGGGACCCGACGGAGGCGGCGGCGACCATGCCGCCGCCGGACCCACCGGTGCGAAGGTCGTGCCCGGCGGGATCGTCCCACCCGGCACCGGCCAGGTGGGTGCCGCCGGGGGCTCGATCGCGGTGCCGGTATCGGTCAGCGGGTTCGGGTCGGATTGGGACGTGCCGCCGGCCCAGGGCTCGATGGGTTCGGGCTCGGGCGGGGCCGGGTAGAACGGCGAGGTCATCGGCTGGGGCTCCGTGGAGGACGAGGATCGATTGCGCCCAGTCAACCGCCGACGCCTGAGAGGGGCGTGAGAGGAGCATCAGCCCGGCGTGCCGCCAGGGTCGACGGGCGGCGCCGGTTCGGCGGGAACGAGGAGCCGGTCGAGCATCGCCGTCCACACCAGCCGGTCCTCGTTCGTGATCCCCAGTGCGCCGTACCCGCGCTGGCGGCCCACCCAGGCGATCCCCGGCTCCCCCATCGCGAACCCCGCCGTCGCGAACGCGTCCGCCATCGTCAGCGTCGGCCCCACGACGGTCAGGCTTCGCAGGCCCGAGGCGGGATGGCCGGTGCGCGGATTGCGGATATGCTCGCCGCGCTCGTAGGTGGCAGAGGTGGCGACCGCGAGCCCCGACACCTCGAGCACGGCGGCCAGCGCGTTCGCGCGGCCGGGATGCCGGATCCCGATCCGCCAGCGCCGGCCCGGCTCGGGCTCGCCCACGGCGACGAGGTCACCGCCGGCACCGATCTGGACGTTGCGGGCGCCGGCCAGCCGGAGCGATGCCAGCGCCTCGTCGATCGACCATCCCTTGACCACGCCGCTCGGATCGAACCGCCCATCGGCCCGATGAGCGCCGGCATCGAAGAAGCCGTCCGTCCGCGCTCGCAGCGACGCCGCCAGCGACACGATGGCGCGCACGTCGCCGCTCGCATCCTCCGGCCGCAGCAAGCCGTCCGCCACGCGGCTCATCTCGCTCTCGGGCCGGTACAGGCTGAACCGGCGGTCGACATCGTGGAACCAGGCGATCGCGGCCTCGAGCGCCGCCGGCGGGACCAACGGCGAGCGTACGTCGATCGACACCACGGTCCCCATCACCGGCTCCGCCCGGACCTGCCGGGCGGAGCCGGTGCGAGGCGCCGACATGCCCTCAGCTGCCGGCGCTGTCGAGGGCCGCCTGCAGCGATCGGGCGTAGCCGAGGCTGGTGTAGGTGGCCCCGGACACCCCGTCGATGTTCGCGCTCTGGACCTGGAGCGCCTGCCCGCGCAGGAGCGGCTCGACGAACCTGGAGATCTGGCCCGACCGGCCGCCGCTGGGCAGCTCGAGCGCGGCGATGTCGACGAGCTTGCTGCCGTCGAGCGTGACCTCGACCTGGACGGGCCCCCACCGCGTGTCGACCACCGGACCGTCGACGGTGTGCTGGCCCGTGGCACCATTCGAGCCGCCGCCGGCAGGGGTCGCCGCTGGGACGCCCGGCCCGCCGTTCGAGCCGCCGGTGCCGCCGTTCTGCGACGTCCCGCCGTTCGACGTCCCGCCGTTGGAGGCTCCGCCGTTCGACGCCCCGCCGTTCGGGATTCCGCCCGCGCCGCCGGCGCTGACCGGGTTCGAGCCGCGGCCCACCGTGACCGTATCGGTGGGGACCTGGAAGTTGAGCAGGAGCGCCAGCCCGAGGGCGGTGAGCCCGAGGGCGAAGGCGCCGCGCTTGGGCATCCGGACGCTCTCCTGGTTTCGTCGATGGCTGCGCGTCGGGCACGGGAAGGCCCGCCGTGACGCCAGCATCGCCGCCGGCCCTGAGAGGCGAATGAGATTCGGGCGGGGGCGGGATGCCGACGCAGTGCCGGCCTCGGAAGTGCGCCGCCGCGGCGCTCCTTCCTGCCCCAGCATGGTTCAGCGGTCGAAGGCCTCAGTAGCTGAAGCGCTCGGCGTGCACCCGGTCGCCCGGCACGCCCAGCTCGCGGAGCGCGTGCTCCACCGTCTGCATGAACCCGACCGGACCGCACACGTACACGTCGTGGTCCGCGATCGACGGCACCAGGCGCGAGATCGCCCGGTGGTCGAAGGGGGGTGCCGGCGGCTGGTCCGACCCGTGGTTGTGGCGGTGGCCGACGACGTACTCCACCCGGGCGCTGCGGTGCGCCGCCAGCGCCTCGAGCTCGTGGAGGAAGGTCAGGTCCGACGGATGGCTGACCCGGTAGACGAGGTTGAGCTCGCCCGGGCGGGCAGGCAACGATTCGAGCAGCGCCCGGAGCGGGGCGATCCCGATCCCACCGGCGATCAGCGTGATCCCGCGTCGCGTCCGCCGGGCACCGGTCATGACGCCGTACGGACCCTCGAGCAGGACGGGGGTCCCGACCGCCGTGTCGGCGATCCGCGCGCTGTCGTCGCCCATGGCCTTGACGGTGAACCGCAGCCAGCGCCCGTTGGGCGCCGACGAGATCGAATACGGGTGGGCGCGCCACCAGCGATCGCGCGCCAGGAAGCGGACGACGAAGAACTGGCCGGACCGGACGGCCAGCCGATCGAGGTCGCGGCCACCGACGTAGACCGATACCACGCCGGGTGCCTCGGGGACGATCGCCGTGACCCGGGGGCGGTGGCGAATGGTGGTCAGCAGTGGCTGGCCGAACCGGAACACGAGCACCAGGGCGATGGTCGCGAGATAGAGCGAGATCCAGTAGATGGCCGCGAGCTGGTCGTGGATGAAGTCGGCGCCCACGAACAGCTGGTGCAGGAACGCGAGCGCGATGGCCAGGTACGCGTAGAGGTGGAGGTAGAACCAGGTCTCGTACGACAACCGCCGGCGCGCGGCGCGCAGCGAGGTCAACCCGACCAGCACGAACAGGCCGAAGCCGGCCGTCGCCCACAGCACGTACGGGAACGTCGTCAGCAGCGAGATCGCCTCACCGATGACGCTCTGGCCATCCCCCTGTGCGTAGCCGATGGTCGTGAGCAGCCCGTGCGCCCCGATCAGCCAGATCGTGGCGAACCCGAGCCAGCGGTGCGCCCAGGCGAGCCGATCCGTCCCGAATGCCTCGTCGAGCCAGGGGCTGCGGCCCATCAGGACGAGCTGGATGAGGGCGAGATAGGTCCCCAGCAGGGCCGTCAGCTGGCCGGCGGCGGTGAACGCCCCACCGGGCGTCGAGAGCTGGTCCGGGCCACCGTGGCGGACCCACATGAGGACGATGAACCCGCCGTTGGCGATCAGCAGCGTCGTGACGTCGCGCGGTCGGACGCCCCACAGCCGTGGCAGCGGCACGCGGACGGGCCGGGCGGCATGGGCAGAGGCCATGGCCGGATGGTCGGGCGAACGCATGAGAGCCCGATGAGACGGGCGCACCGTTGGTCCCGGCGTGCGGCCCCGGTCGGACGTCAGCCCGGTCGCGGTGTCAGCCCGATCCTCAGCCGGTCCGGATGTCGGCCCGGGCCGCCGTAAGCCCGGTCGGGGCGTCAGCCCGATCCTTAGCCGGTCTGGGTGTCAGCCCGGTCCGGGGCGTCAGCCCGGTCCGGGGCGTCAGCCCGCCCCCGCGCAGTCGTACAGCCCGCCGCCCAGCGAAGCATCGACCACCCGGGTGCACGACGTCGCGACCCAGTCGTTTCGCTGGCTCGCGACGGATCCCCGGCCGTCGCCCCCGAAGAAGCCTCCCGGCCCGGCGGCCCGGCCACCCAACAGCACGAACCTGAGCCGGCCATCGCGCACGTACGCGCGAAGCTGCGCGAGCGTGGGCGCCGGGTCGCCGCCCATGAACCCACCCATCGCCATCACCGGCGCCCCGGACGCGAGCTGGATCGGCCCCGCCTGGGCGGCGGACGAGACGGCGACGAGCCAGTCGGTGTCTCCGCGGTTCACGAGCAGGTAGTCCACCAGGGCCCGGGTGGTTCCGGCAGGGTCGCCGGCGAACCCCGCGAAGCCCCCGGGACCACCGACTCCACCGCCCGCGGCGTCCGACGGCCCTGCGGCAGGGTCGCCACCCGAGATCGCGCGGTCCACGGTCGCCACCGAGTACAGCGCGGGCCCGGTCAGCGCCGCGGCCAGCCCCACGACCAGCGCGCCGCCGGCGATCGACCGGCTCCGGGCGTCGCCATCGACGTGCGGCACGGCCAGCACCACGGCGGCGGCGAGCGCGAGGAACGCGGCTGCGAGCCCGATGCCGGGCGCGAAGGACGGCGTGCGTTCGAGCACCTGCCAGCCCCACCACGCGCTGGCCACCAGGATCCCTCCGATGGCCGCGCCGGCCCACGGGAGGCGGCGGCGCACGGCCCACAGCTCGGCGACGCCGGTCCCGGTGAGGGCGGCGGCCGCCGGCGCGATCGCGACGGCGTAGTAGGCATGAACGATGCCGGTCATCAGCGACAGCACCGCCACGTGCACGATCAGCCAGGCCCCCCACAGCAGCAACCCGGCGCGCCGCGCGTCCATGCGCGCGGCTCGCGCCCTTGCCAGCAGGCCGGCGACGAGCCCGATGCCCGCCGCTGGCAGCAGCCAGCTGATCTCGCCGGCCCACGGCGTGCTGAACATGCGCAGCAGGCCCGGCGTTCCACCGAACGCGGCGCCTGCCCCGCCGGGCCCACCCGGCGTCCCGAAGGCACCCGGTCCGCCGAAGCCGCCGGATCCGCCGAGGCCCGGTCCCCCGCCCTGTCCGGCCAGGCCGCCGAAGATCCGGCCCAGGCCGTCATAACCGAGCACGAGATCGATCACCGAGTTGTCCGTGCTGCCGCCGATGTACGGGCGGGCGGATGCCGGCACCGCCTCCACCGCGACGACCCACCACAGCGAGGCGCCTGCCACCACGAGCCCCGCGTAGAGCAGCCGGACGAGCCGATGGGCAACGTCGCCGCGAGCGGCGACCAGGTAGGTCAGCGCGAACGCGGGCAGCACGAGGTACGCCTGCAGGTACTTGGTCAGGAAGGCCAGCCCGACGAGGCAGCCCGCCAGCGTGATCCATCGCAGTCGATCGTCGTCGAGGGCACGCACCAGCGCCCAGGCGGCCCCGATCAGCAGCAGCGTCAGCAGGGCATCGGGGTTGTCGTAGCGGAACATGAGCGTCGCGACCGGGGTCAGGGCGAACGCCAGCCCCGCGATGAGCCCGGCCATGGCGCCCGATGTCCGGCGCACCGCGTCGTGCAGGATGACGACCGACGCCACGCCTGCCAGCGCCTCCGGCAGCAGCACCGCGAGCGGGCTGAGGCCGAGCAGCCGGACCGAGATGCCCATCGCCCACAGGGCCAGCGGCGGCTTGTCGACGGTGATGAAGCCGGACGCATCGAGCGAGCCGAAGAACAGCGCGCTCCAGCTCTGGGACCCGGCCTGCGCGGCGGCCGAGTAGTAGGTGTTGGCGTACCCGCTGACGGTGAGGTTCCAGAGGTACAGGACGCCCGCCAGCACCGCGAGGGCGGCCGGCGCCGCGAGCGCGCGCCGGCGCGTCGCTCCACGCGCGACCGCGGTGGCGATCCCGCTCCCCCGGCGGCCGAACGCGTCCGCGGGCGCGGTCATCGACCCCGCGATCCGGTGGCCGGGAACGGAAGCGCGGCGCTCTCGGTGGGGAGGAGAGACCACCGGGAGCGCCGCGTCATGGACCATTCAAGCGACCGTGCCTGAGAGAATGCTGAGAAGATCGCGCCCGGCGACCGCCTCGCCGGCGTGCCCCCTGGCTCCATCACCGGGACGTCGAGCAACAGGTGCCACAGCCCGCCGGCACCGCGAGCGCGACCAGGACGGCGATGGGCAGCAGACCCCTGCGGCGGGCCGGTGTCCGGGGCGTCATGGCTACTCCTGGGCGCGGGTCCGGGCCGTCGCCGGGACAGGGGTGGTCGCAGCCGACCGCGGCTGCGCGACGACGCGGCGAATCGAACGCGAGGCGCGTGAGAGGGCGATGAGAGGGGCGCGGGGACGATCGCCGTGGCTGCATCGTCAGGTGCCGGGGACGCATCGAGGAGCCGGGCCCCGATCGCCGGGGCCGGGCTCAGCCGTCAGGAGCCGGCAGTCGAGGCCGCCGGCGCGAGGGTCGGGGTCGCCGAGGCGCCGCCCGAGCCGGGCGACGCGCCGTCCGAGCCGGGCGTCGCCGACGCACCGCTCGAGCCCGGCGACGGCGACGCGCCGACCGCGTGGCACAGGACGCACGTCTCCTCGCCGCGCAGCGCGTGGTCGATCGGCAGGGCACCCACGTCGGCCGACTGGTGACAGCTGCGGCAGTTGAGCGTGCCCATGTCCGGGTGCGGGTTGACCGGCGGCGGCGACGGGTTCGGCTTGTGGCATAGCCAGCACTCGTCCTGGTTGCGTCCGACCATGCTCGTCGGCAGGTGGGCGACGCTCCCGTGGCAGTCCAGGCACGGCTTGTTGAGCTCGGCGTGCGCCTGCGTGATCGCCGGTCCGTCCGGCGCCTCCTTGTGGCAGTTCAGGCACTCCGACTCCGCGATCCCGGCGTGTCCGGGCGCCGTGCGGCCGAGCTTCTCGTCCGTGTGGCAGGTGAGGCACGACGTCCAGCCCGCCAGCGGGTGACCGAGCGCCGGGATCGGCTTGAGCCCCGCCTCGCCGCCCTCGTAGTGGCACAGCAGGCAGCTGTTCGAGGTCGGGATGTGCGCGATCCCCATGAGCATCGTGTCGGGGGACGCCGATGCGGACGGCGTATCGCCGGTGGTGTCCGAGCTGGCGTGGAGCGGCAGCAGGTCGAGCCAGTTGGCCACCATCGTTCCGGCCAGCAGGGCCACCACGACCAGGTTGAGCACGATCAGCAGCCGCAGCGTGCGGTCGACTCGGGTCTTCATGCGACCGCCTCCGCGTGACTCGGGAAGGGACGGCTGACAGCGACCGCGACGGACGCGGCGCGCTCATCGAGCGCGCGCAGCGCTCGGCAGGCGGCGTCGGTCGCGGCGGGGATCGCGGCCTCGACCTCCGGCGTGAGCGTCGTACCCGCGCCGAGATCGGCTGCCTGCACGCCGACCATCGCGAGCGCATCGGGCAGCCGGCCGGCGAGCCTCGCCAGCGCGACCAGGCTCTCGACCCCACCCCCCGCCCGGCGCGCGATCCGGTCACCGGGGATCATCGTGACCGTGCCCGGGGCCAGGCCGATGTCGACGGCATCGATCAGCAGCAGCGCGCGCGCGTCGACGAGGTGCTCGAGCACGGCCGGGCCGGTCGTCCCGCCGTCGACCAGCCGGACGTCGGCCGGGAGCGTGGCGGGATCGGTCGCCGCACGCGATCGAAGCTCGGCGATCAGGCGCGACCCAAGGCCGTCGTCCCGGTGCAGGACGCTGCCGACGCCGATCGCGACCACGGGACCGCGGCTGCGGCTCATTCGGCCCGCTCCAGCATCTCCGGGCCGCCGTCGCGCGACTCGACCAGCTCCTCGCGGGTCGGGAACTTGAAGCCGCTCACGATGCTCGAGATCAGCCCGTTCTTCTCCAGGTGGTCGACCAGGATGCAGCTGTAGACGTGGAACAGCGCGATCGCCAGGATCGCCCACATGGCGAGGTGATGGATCAGGCGCAGCTGCTGCGCCCCGACGAGCTCGCGCAGCCAGCCGAACAGCGTGTGCCCGGGCTCGGCACCCATCAGGCCGTCCAGCGCGAACCCGGTGACCGTCTCGACCAGGAGCAGCGCGAACAGCGCGAGGTAGGCGGTGGCGGCGAGCTGGTTGTGCCCCAGCACCTTGGGGATCTCGCGGCGGACGAACCCGTAGAAGCCCGCCTGTCGGAACAGCTCCGTGGCCTGGAACCGGGTGGTCGGGATGAACGCCGACCAGCGCGCGAAGCGGTTGCCGGCCAGCAGCCAGTACGTTCGCACGATGCCCGAGAGCAGGAACACGAGCGCGGTCACGATGTGGATCAGCCGGACGGTCGACATCACGTTGCCGCCGGCGGGGATCAGGAACGGGTCGGCGATGTAGCCGCCGGTGAGGCTGAGCGTGACGATGCAAGCGGCGGTGACCCAGTGCGTGATCCGGACGGGCGCCTGCCACACGTAGAGCCGGACCCGCTCGTCGGGTCGCTCGATGGCGTGCGGCCCAGCAGCCTCGGGGGCGCCGTCGCCGGCCACCGCTTCCGGCACGCCGGGCCGGGTGGCGTCGACGAGCTCCGGGCGGACGTCAGCGGCTGCCGTCATGGGCGTGCCTCCAGGGCGTGGACGCGGACGTCGACCCGGCCGGGCGCGGCCGTGCCGTAGGCGTGCGCCGCGCACGCGAGGCAGGGGTTCATGCTGTGGACCACGCGCAGCAGCTCGATCGGCTGCGCGGCATCGGTGACGGGCGTCTTCAGGAGCGCCGTCTCGAGCGGCCCGCGCACCCCCAGCGAGTCACGCGGCGACGCGTTCCACGTGCTCGCGTCGACCACCTGGTATCGGTCGATGACCCCGTCGCGGATGGCGATCCAGTGTCCGACGGCGCCGCGGGCGCCCTCGCCCAGGGACCACCCCTCGGCCTCTGCCGGCCACGTCGCAGGATCCCATGAGCCGATGTCGGCAACCGCGAGGTCGCCGGTGGACAGGTGCTGCCGGAGCTCCTGCAACCATCCGATCGCCCGGGTCGAGATGACCTGCGCCTCCGCCGCGCGCGCGATGGTCCGGCCGAGCGTGCTCGGCATGGCCTCGGGTCCCAGCGACAGCTGCCGGAGCAGCTCGGCCAGCGCGCGGCCGATGTCCTGCTGGCCGTCGGCCCAGGCGACCATCACCCGCGCCAGGGGTCCGGTCTCCATCGGTTCGCCGTCATAGCGAGGCGCCTTGAGCCAGCTGTACCGCTCGGCGTTCTCGAGCGTGGTCAGCGGCAGCTCGAGGTCGAACGACGGGGTCGTCTGCCCGTCGGCCGGCCCCCGCGGTGCACCGCGCCGATCGTCGTCGTACCACGCGTGGGCCGAGGATTCCATGATGCCGTCAGGCTCGACCTGCTGCACCTGGAGGGCGCCGCTGGCGAGCCGGCCGCGGGATAGGAACCGTACCGGGTCGCCACCGTCGTCGAGCGGGTACTCTCCGGCGGCCAGGTACCCCGCGGCGCCGCCGCCGATGGCCGTCCATTCCGGGTACGACACGGTGAGCAGCCGCACGTCGGGAACGAACACCTCGCGCACGAACGTCTGGGCCTCGACCAGCAGGTCGTTGATCATGGTCAGACCGGCCTCGCCCAGCGGATCGGGCGAGTTGTGCTCGGGGACCTCGGGGTGGTCGCGATTGAGGCGGACGGCCGGTCCACCCCAGGGCGGCGCCAGGGCCATGCCGCCGACGAGATAGGTCTGCGGGTGGGGGTCCTTGCCGCCCAGGATGGCTTGGACGCGCATCAGTCGCGCCTGCCAGTCGAGCGCGTCGACGTAGTGCGCGTACAGGAGCAGGTTCTGCTCCGGTGACAGGCGATAGGCGGCGTGCCCCCACCAGCCGGCCCCCATTCCGGTCCCGGGCGTGCCGAGGTTGGCCGCCAGCCGGGCCTGAATGTCGCCGAGGTACTGGCTGCTCGACTGCGGCCAGGCTCCGATCGCCCTGGCCAGCGACGACGTCGCAGCCGGGTCCGCGTCGAGCGCCGAGCGGGCATCGGCCCAGTCGGGCAGCTGGGCCTGGTAGAACGAGAGCACGTGGTCGCGCACGAGCTGGGTCGCCGCCAGCAGGTTGCGGACGAGCCGCGCGTTGGTGGGGACGGTGATCCCGATCGCTTGCTCGACGGCGCGGACCGAGGCCAGGGCGTGGACCCCGGAGCAGGTCCCGCAGATGCGCTCGGCGATCAGCCAGGCATCGCGCGGGTCGCGACCGCGCAGCACGGACTCGATCCCCCGGAACATCGTGCCCGAGCTCCACGCGTCCTCGACAACACCCCCGGCCACGTCTGCCTCGATGCGCAGCTGGCCGCCGACGCGCGACACCGGATCGACGACCAGGCGGCTCACGCTCGATCCTCCGCGGGTCCGCGATCCGCCTCGGGCGACGACTGGGGTCCGGTGGACGGCTCGGGCTCGATCGGGGCCTCTCGCTCGCCCCGTGCCTCGGGCTCTGCCGAGAGGCCGGGCCCAACCGGCGGCTCGGGCTTGGCGGGAACCTCAGGCTCGGCCGATACCACGCGCTCGGCGAGCGCCTCGGGCTCGACGTTCGGGATGGTCGCGCTTGCCGGCTCGGCGTTCGGGTTGGTCGCGCCTGCCGGTTCGACGTTCGGGATGGTCGCGCCTGCCGGTTCGGCGGGCAGGTCAGTCGTCACGGCCGCCGCGGTGGGCGCCGCGACCGGCTCCAACGGTGCCTTCGCCTTCGCTCGGCTCGTGCGCCCGGCACGCCGTCGACCCTGCACGGCGCGATACTTCTCGCGAGCCGTCATCCCGGCACCATGGAGGACCGCCGCCGCGCCCACCCCGCCGACGAGGAGCGTTCCCGCGGTGTCGGCGGTCAGCGAGGGCATGAACGGAACGGGCGATCCTAGGCGCCGGTACGCCGGCAGCATCGAGTCCCAGAAGCGCGGCGTCACGCAGCCCACGCAGCCCGCACCGGCCCGGACGTTCCAGCTCAGCGCGTCGCCGTAGCGGGCGGTCGGGCAGTTCGCCATCGTCTCGGGCCCCTTGCAGCCGAGCTTGTACAGGCACCAGCCCTTCTGGGCACCCGCGTCCCCCCACGCCGTCGCGAACTCGCCGAACTCGAAGTGCGGCCGGCGCTCGCACTGGTTGTGGATCAGGTTGCCGTAGGCGAACAGCGGCCGCCCGCCGAGGTCCGCCGGCGGCAGGTTGCCGGCCGCCAGGTAGTGGACGATGGTCGCCGACAGGTTGACGACGTTCATCGGACAGCCGGGCAGCGTCACCAGCCGGGCATCGCCGATCGCCTGCCGAACGCCGGTGGCCGAGGTCGGCCCGCCCGTCGCACCCGGCACACCGCCATCGAAGGCACACGACCCGAGCGCGATCGTCGCCAGCGCGCCGTCGCACACCTCGCGGGCCACATCGGCCAGGGGTCGCCCGCCGACCAGGCAATAGGCGCCGCCGGCGGCGGTCGGAATCGCGCCCTCGACGATCGCGATGTACCCGTTCGGATAGCGCTCCATGGCGGTCGTGCGCGCGACATCCACCGGTGCACCCGCAACCGCCAGCAGCGACTGGTGATAGTCGACCGACAGGACGTCGAGGAGCAGCGTCGAGACCGATGGGTCCGCGCTGCGCAGCATCGCCTCGGTGTTCCCCCCGCAGGTCTGCCCGCGGAGCCAGATCACCGGGATGCGGGGCGCCGTCTCGACGGCCCTGGCAATCCGCGGCGCATACGCGGCCGGCAGCGCGAGCGCGGCAGCCATCGCCGCGGAGAACCGGAGGAACGATCGACGGGTCATGCCACGCTGGACCAGCGCGGCGTACAGCCCGTCGTCTCCCATCACGTCTCACTCGTTCCTTCGTCGCGTCGGGGGAACGCTCTCCCGGCAATGGCCGCGACAGGACCTGGGGACGCCGGTAACATCATCCACCCCCCGATGCGGCAGGCCACGAGCCACAGGTCGCCGTTGGACATGGCGAAGGGCACCGGCAGAGGGCCCGGATGGCGGCCGGGTGGCCTGCCGCTCGGCAGGTCCGGGGCGGTCCAGGCGGCTCGTGGCGGGAACGTCCGCACCACGGCGGGGACACCGAGGGGGCGTACCGGCGGGACGGGCGGGACCGGCGGGACCGCTGGCCCGCCGCTTGCGCCGAGCGATCGGTGGCCGGCCCTGTCCGGCGCCCTGCCTGCCCTTCCCCGCCGCCTGCCGGCCCGCGTCCGGCGGGCTACCTCAGGATGGCGAAGGCGTCGAGATCCACCCGCGGATGCGTGCCCGTGCCGACGACGACCAGGCGCACGGTCCGCCTGACCGCCGTCGACCAGGTGCGCTGCCAGACCACGCTCCTCGTGAGCGCCGACGACGCGTGCAGGTTGATCGTCGCGACGCGCCTCCCGTTCACGTAGATCTTCACCTTGCCCCGTCTCGGGGCGCGGGTCGTCACCAGCGCGATGGAGCGCGCGGTCAAGGTCAGCGTCGCGGACGCGCCGCCAGCCCTCGCATGCCTGACCGACCCGCTCGAGTACCCGCTCGCGGAGCTTGTGCGCCAGGTGCCGACGTAGTGGATCGCGGGACGCGTCTGCTGACGCAGGTCCGGCCGCACCACGGGACCGAGCGTCCAGGCGGAGGTGTTGCCCGCCAGATCGACGGCGCGGACCTCGAAGCGGACGCTCCCCGAGGAGCCGACGTTGAGCGCGAGCGACGGCGTCGCGACCCCGAACGCGATCAGGGTCCAGGTGTCCCCGCCGTCGACCGATCGGGCGACCTCGTACCTCGCGATCCCGGCACCCCCGGTGTCGGCGCCCGACCAGGCAAGCCGGATCGGCAGCGAGGTCCCCGACAGCCGGGCTCCGGTCCGCAGGGTCGCCTTCGGGGCCGACGCCGTGGGGGCGGTCCGATCGATCGCGACAGCGCTCGTCGTCGCCGTCGAAGCCGGGCCCACGTTGCCCGATCCGTCCTGGACCGAGAGCGGGGCGAGCGACAGGGCCACGGTCCCCTGCGAGCAGCCGGTGACGTTGATCGCGTAGCTGGTCGACGCGCCGGTGGGTGCGCCGATCACGCATCCAGTGGCGGAACCCGACGTGCCGAGGTCCGAGGCGGTCAGGCCGGTGACGGATTCGCTGAAATGGATCGAGAACCGGACGGTGGCACCGCCGTAGGGCGTGGCGGTGGTCGGCGCGAAGGTTTCGACCGTGGGTGGAGTGAGGTCGGGTGGCGCGCTGCCGCTCGGCGATGGGGATGGGGATGGGGACGGGGACGGGGTGGGGGTCGGCGACGCGGTCGGCGTGGGGGTTGGCGTGGACGTCGGGGAGGCGGTCGGCGTGGGGGTCGGGGCTGCCGAGGCAGTCGGGGTCGGTGACAGCGTCGGTGAGGCAGTGGGCGTCGGCGTCGGTGAGGCAGTGGGCGTCGGCGTCGGCTCGGGCATCGAGGCGGCGGCGTTGACGGCAGCGCCCGCGTCGACGATCCCGGCGCCGCAGCCCAGCGACTGGCAGCCGCTGCCGGAGCCGTCGCTGGCGAAGGCGCGCACGTTGTCGACGAGCAACGACCGGACGGTGGCAGGCGACAGGCCGGGGGCGATCGCGAACAGGAGCGCCGCGACCCCGGCCACGTGGGGCGCGGCCATGCTGGTCCCCGATCCCCAGCCATAGGTCTCGGTCGACGGGCTCGTCGTCCCGTTGTTCCAGGTCGAGAGGATCGAGACGCCCGGGGCCGCGATCGTCACGCCGGCGCCGTAGTTGCTGAACGACGCGCGCTTGCCGGCATTGTCGGTCGCCGCGACCGAGACCACGCCGTCGCAGCCGGCCGGCGAGTAGCCCGCCTCGTCAGCATTGCTGTTGCCGGCAGCCACCACGACCACGGCGCCGCGGCTGGTCGCATCGTCGATCGCCGACTGCATCGTGCTCCCGCAGCTGCCCGGGCCGCCCAGCGACAGGTTGAGCACGCGTGCGGGGTGCGCGTTGGCGGGCACCCCGGGCACGGTGCCACCGGCCGCCCACCGGACGGCCGCGGCGATGTCGGAGTCGTAGCCGCCGCACTTGCCGAGGACGCGGACCGGCAGGATCGAGGTCGACCACGCGATCCCGGCCACGCCGGCGCCGTTGTTGCCGGCGGCGCCGATCGTGCCGGCCACGTGCGTCCCGTGCCATGAGGAGCTCTCGGCCGGACAGCCCTGGAAGTAGCCACTGGCCGATTCCGCCGTGGTCACCCAGTCGCCGGGGTCCGCGGGGTTCGCGTCGCGCCCGTCGCCGTCGTTGGCGATCGCCGGATCGCTGATGAAGTCGTAGCCGGGCAGCACCCGCGCGGCAAGCTCGGAGTGGGTCGTGATCCCGGTGTCGATGACGGCGACGGTCACCGACGCGCTGCCGGTGGTGGTGTCCCAGGCAGCAGGCGCGTCGATCCCGTAGCTGCCGAACAGGTCCTGCTGGTAGCCAGCGTAGTAGGTGTCGTTCGGGGTGAGATCGGCGGACATCCGCAGGTCGGGGGCGACCTCGGCCACCCCGCCGACACCCGCGATGGCGTGCAGGTCAGCCAGCGCCAGCGCGCGAGTCCGCGCGACCGGCAGCCAGTACGCCGTCGCATCGTCGCCCAGCTCGGCTGCCTTCCGGAGACCCGGGAGGGCAGCCGCCAGACGTCCCGTTCGCTCGCTCCGCGCCACCCCGCCGCTGCCCTGGCGCCACTGGACCACGACCCGCTCGAGCGGGACGTTCCCCAGGTTCCGCGCATCGACCCGGCCCGGCCCCACGGCAGCCACATCGCCAACCGGCATGGGTGCGCCGGCGACCGCGAGGGCAAGCACCAGCAGGGCGGCACCGAGGACGCGTGAGCTCAGGGACAAGGGCGTGGGACTCCGCTGCGCGGCGACGGCCGCCGTCATGCCGACGATCGTGCCCCGCCGGTCACGGCCATGGTATGGCCTGGAAGTTGGGTCGGAGTCCTGGGCCGATCACCGCGGAACCCTGCGCACGATCGCGGATCGCCGCCTCGCGCCCTGGCCGCGGGCACGCTCGACGGACGCGGCTCAGGCGACCAGCGCCGGGATGGCCGCCGTCTCCTCGATCACGAGCGCGTGCACGCCGTTCAGCAGGGTCCGGAGTCGGCTCCGCTCGTGATTCGGGATGTCGATGTCGACGATCGTCATGTCGCCGTCACCGCTCACGGGCCGCTCGGTCGCGGTCATCTCCACCGACGCGCGGGCGAGGAACTCGAGCGCGGAGCCAGCGTGGACCGCCGACGCGAAGGCCACGGTCAGGTGCAGCAGCGCGAGCCCCGGATCCGGCGATCCCACGATGATGACGATCCTCCTGCGGTGACGGCGGTGACGGCGGTGACGGCGGTGGCTCGCCGCGATCGGCGGCGGAGCCTCCGTGAGCTCGGGCAGTCCGATCCTGGAAGGGCGCCCCCATCACTGCCGCCAATGTCCACCCGGTACGGATCGGCGACAAGGTACCGGTCGGGCACCTCGTTCGTGGGGTTGCGTGCGCGCACCACCCGGCGTCGTCCACGCTCGGCGGGCGGCCGCCATGCCATCCGGCCCGTCCTGCTACCCCTCGAACAGGGGTCCCCGATCGCCTGCCGGGCGTGTGGACTTCGGAGCCGTGGCACGGGAGGCTGGCAGCGCCCAGGGTGGAGGCCGGAAGTCATCTCGGGGGTGCAAACCCAATGTCCGTCGCCCCGATGGCCGTCATCGAGCAGCCACTCGTTCCGTTCCAGATCCGGGTCCGGATCCGGATGCGACCCGTCCGCGCCGCGCTGGCAGTCGCGCTGCTCGTCATGGGCGCCCTGCTGACCGCCCAGCCCCTCACGTACGTCGTCGCGTTCGCACGCTGACCGGTGGTTGCGCGCCCTGGCGCGCTGGGCCGCTCGTCGACGTCCGGACGTTGCGCTCGGTGGCCGGCACTCGAACGGGAGTGCCCTGCGTTCTGGCGCGAGTGACCGGCGTTCGAGCGGGAGTGACCGGCATCCGCGCCCGAGCGACGATCGTGTACGCGGGGCGATGGTGAGCCGGCAGGGATTCGAACCCTGAACCTAGTGATTAAGAGTCACTTGCTCTACCGTTGAGCTACCGGCCCGGACCCGCGGAAGGATAGCGCACCGTGCGGAGCGCGGGCGACCGCCGCCCGGCTCCGCGTCGCGTCCGGCTCCGCGTCGCGCGGCCCCGATCTGCGTCGGGCTTACTGGTTGTCGATCTGGGCGCGCTGGAGGCGGCCGCTGTAGTCGACGTAGATCGCCTTCCACTCGGTGAACGTGTCGAGCGCCGCGTGACCCGCCTCGCGGTGGCCGTTGCCGGTGTCCTTCCAGCCGCCGAACGGGAGATGCGTCTCGGCACCCGTGGTCCCGGCGTTGACGTAGACGATGCCGGCCTCGAAGTCGCGCATGGCGCGGAACGCGGTGTTCACGTCCCGGGTGTACACGGACGCTGACAGGCCGTAGCGGACCTGGTTGGCCGCGGTCATGGCCTCCTCGTAGCCGTCGGCGGGCACGACCGACAGCACCGGGCCGAAGATCTCGTCCTGGGCGATGGTCGCCATGGGCGCGACGCGGTGGAAGATCGTGGGCGCGAAGAAGTGGCCGTGATCGAGATCGGCGCCGCTCACCGGGTGGCTGCCGGTCGCGCGAGCGCCGCCCGTCACCAGCTCGCCCTCCCGCCGGCCGATCGCGACGTAGCGCTCCACCTTGTCGACGGCGGCGGCGTTGACGAGCGGTCCGACGTCGATCGTCTCGTCCAGGCCGCTGCCCAGGCGCAGTCCCCGGACCCGCGTCTCGAGGCGTCCCACCAGCTCGTCGGCGATCGGACGATCCGCGATCACCCGTGAGCAGGCGGTGCACCGCTGGCCGGTGGTCCCGAACGCCGACCACAGGATCCCGTCGACCGCGAGGTCGAGATCCGCGTCGCGCAGCACCACGACCGCGTTCTTGCCGCCCAGCTCGAGACTGGCCCGTGCCAGCCGCCGACCCGTGCGCTGCGCGATCCGCCGGCCCGTGGCCGACGACCCGGTGAACGAGATCACGCCGACGTCGGGGTTGTCGACGATCGCGTCGCCGACCTCCGCACCGGAGCCCGTCACGAGGTTGACGACACCCGGCGGGAAGCCGGCCTCGTCCAGCAGCTCCACCAGCAGCGTCGCGCAATGCGGTGCGTCCGAGGCCGGCTTGAACACCACCGCGTTGCCGGCGACGAGCGCGGGCATCAGCTTCCAGCACGGGATCGCGATCGGGAAGTTCCAGGGCGTGATGATCCCGGCGATCCCGATCGGCTGGCGGATGCTCATGGCCCACTTGTCGGGCAGCTCCGAGGGGACCGTGTCGCCGAACATCCGGCGGCCCTCGCCGGCCATCAGGAACGCGATGTCGATCCCTTCCTGGACGTCGCCCCGGGCCTCGGCCAGGACCTTGCCCATCTCGCGCGTCATCGCCCGGGCGAGCCGCTCCTTGTGCTCCGCCATCAGGGCGCCGAAGCGATACAGGAGCTCGCCACGCTTGGGGGCGGGCGTCGCCTGCCACGCGGGGAGCGCATGCTCCGCGGCGCGGATCGCCATCGCCACGTCGGGGGCCGAGCCGGCCTGGAAGCGGCCGACGACATCCCGCATGTCGGCGGGATTGACGCTCTCGAAGGTGGCCCCGGACACGCCGTCCACCCACCGGCCGGCGATGAACAGCTGATACGTGGTGGGCGGGCTGGTGGGCGCGCTGGTGGCGTCGGACATGGGGTCCTCTTCTGGCTCGACGTGCAGGTAGGTCAGCGGGTCGCGTCAGACGCGCTCGAAGGCCATCGCGACGGACCCGCCACCGCCCAGGCACAGGGTCGCCAGCCCGTACCTGCCGCCCCGCCGCTCGAGCTCGTGGAGCAGCGTCGCCACGATCCGCGCCCCCGACGCGCCGATCGGGTGACCCAGCGCGATCGCCCCGCCGTTCACGTTGACCTTCGACCAGTCGAAACCGAGCTCGCGCCCATCGGCCAGGACCTGCGCGGCGAACGCCTCGTTGATCTCGATGAGGTCGTAGGCATCGGGTTCGAGGCCGGTCCTCGCCGCCAGCCCGCGGACACCCTCGATCGGCGCCAGGAACAGCCACCTGGGTGCCACCTCCGCCTGCGCATAGCCGACGATCCGGGCCAGCGGCCGCAACCCGTACTGCTCCACCGCGCGCTCCGACGCCACGATGGTGGCCGCGGCCCCATCGGTGATGCCCGGCGCGTTGCCGGCCGTGACGGTCCCAACGGTCGCCGTGCCCCGGTCCTCGCCCGACGGCAGCTCGAACGCCGGCCGCAGGCGGGCGAGCGCCTCGGGCGTGGTGTCGCGTCGCGGGCTCTCGTCGACCGAGATCACCGTCTCGCGACCCTTGGCGTCGCGGATCGTGACGGGCGCCATCTCGGCGTCGAACCGGCCGGCGTCGATCGCCTCGACCGCCCGGCGATGGCTCTCCAGGGCGAACGCGTCCTGGTCCTCGCGGGTCACCCCGCTGTGGATGG
The DNA here is from genome assembly GCA_963841545.1 of uncultured Chloroflexia bacterium. Classification (GTDB taxonomy): domain Bacteria; phylum Chloroflexota; class Limnocylindria; order Limnocylindrales; family CSP1-4; genus CAIXZV01. The sequence continues at coordinate 53,971 of CAWJDE010000007.1, forward strand.
CGACCCGCTCGGCATGGGTGCCCATGTGACAGTCCTCGACCGAGCACCAGAGCCCGTCGAGGACCGTCGAATCCTCGAGGACCCCGTTGCCCAGTCGATAGCCGAAGCGCGCCCTGCGGAGCAGGAACGGCGCCTGGTTCATGGACTCCATCCCCCCCGCCACGAACAGGTCGCCGTCGCCGGCCCGGATCGCGGCGGCGGCCAGCATGATCGCCTTGAGGCCGGATCCGCAGACACGGTTGATCGTGGTGGCCGGCGTCGTGTCGGCGAGACCGGCGAGCAGCAGGGCCTGGCGCGCGGGCGCCTGACCGGCCCCTGCCTGGAGCACCTGGCCCATGAACACCTCGTCGAAGCGGGCCTCGGGCGGCAGCCCGGCGCGCTCCACCGCTGCCCGGATCGCCACCCCGCCGAGCTCCACCGCAGGCACGTCCGCAAGCGCGCCGCCGAACCGCCCGATGGGGGTCCTCGCGGCGCTGACGAGGAACGCCTGGGGCGCCCGCGGAAGGACTTCCTGCATGGTCGCGAGGGTACACCCGGCTCCTTTCGGCACCCGTCCGGCGCCGGCTACGATCGTGCTCCTGCCGGGGCTCTGGAGCGAAAGGGAATGCACGTCGCGTGACTGCGCTTGACGCGGGTCCGAGCTTCGGGCCGCCCCCCGGACCCAACGGCCCGGGCAGCACGCCGAAGGTCGCGACGGTGCTCGTCTGCGACGACGACGCCTCCGTCCGCGCCCTGCTGGTGCGGGTCCTCCATCGTGCGGGCTACCTGGCCGTCCCGGTCGCCACCGCCGGTGAGGCGATCGAGGTCCTGGAGACGACGTCCGTCGACGCCGTCATGGCGGACCATCGGATGCACGCCATGACCGGCATCGAGCTGCACGGCCGGATCGCGCAGCGGCATCCCGGCCTCGGGTCCCGCTTCCTGTTGATGACCGGCGATCCCGAGGAGGATTCGGTCATCGCGTTCGCCCGGCAGTGGCGGCTCCAGGTGCTGGCGAAGCCGTTCGACCTGCGTCAGATCGCGGTGATCCTGGGCGATCTGCTGGCGTCCTGACCGCCGTCCTGCCTCAGCCGCTCCGCGGCGGATAGGCGTGGAACCCGCGGCCCGTCTTCTGCCCGAGGTGTCCCTGGGCGACCAGGTCGAGCAGGACCTGCGGCGGCGCGAACTGCGGCTGCCCGAACCCGTCCTCGAGCACGCGCATGATCCCGAGGCACACGTCCAACCCGATGAAGTCCGCGAGCTCGAGCGGACCCATCGGGTGGTTGAGCCCCACCTTCGCCCCGGTGTCGATGTCCTCGGCCGTGCCGAGCCCCTCCTGGTAGGCGCGCATCGCCTCGGCCAGGAACGGCATCAGGATCCGGTTGACGATGAACCCGGGCCGGTCGGCCGACACGATCACCTGCTTGCCCAGCTCGCCCGCGAGGTCACGGACCGCAGCCTCGGTGGCATCCGACGTCGCGGTCCCGCGGATCAGCTCGACCAGCGGCATGACCGGCACGGGGCTGAAGAAGTGCATCCCCACGAAACGCTCGCGCCGATCCTCGGCGACGGCGGCCGCGAGTCGATCGATCGAGATCGACGACGTGTTGGAGGCGAACACGGCGGGCCTCGGGGCGATCGGTTCGAGGTCGGCCCACAGGCGCGTCTTGACCTCGGCGTCCTCGAACACGGCCTCGATCACGAGGTCGGCGTTGGCGACCAGCTCCAGGTCATCGGTCACCTCCAGCCGTGCCAGCGTCGCGTCGCGGTCCTCCGGGGAGAGCCTGCCTCTGGCGACTGCGCGCTCGAGGTTGCCGGCGATCCGGTCGCGACCCGCCTGGGCGCGGGCCAGGCCGGGCTCGTACAGCGTCACGTGCTTGCCGATGGCTGCGTGGACCTGCGCGATGCCGTGGCCCATCAGCCCGGCGCCGGCCACGAACACCCGCTCGATCGTCATCGACGCAGCCTACGCCGTCGCGCCCGGCCCCGTCGGGATCGGCGCCGCGGGGATCGGGCCCGCGCCTCCCCGCTCGGGCGGCGGTCCGGCCGGTCAGCGGCCGCGCGAGCCACGCCCGGCGTCCTGGTCGAGCCGGGCCAGCAGCCGGTCCGCCGCCGCGTACGGGTCCAGCTCGTGGCGCGCCACGCCCTCGTAGACCTCACGCACCGAGGCGTCGCCCACGCGCTCCGCCAGCCGCTGGCGAACCCGCTCGGCGACGACCTCCGCGATCTGGGCCGCGGCTCGCGAGACCCTGGCTGCGTGGACGGTCCGCCCATCGGCCCGGCGCTCGTCGAGCGCGGCGAGCAGCTCGCGGATCCCCTCCCCGGTGACGGCGGTGGTGACGAGCACAGCGGGTCGCTTCGGGGCCGGGCGCGCCGGGTCCGTGCCGCTCCGCACGGCCGGGGTGAGCATCGCGCGCAGCTGGGACGCCGTGCGCTGCGCCCCGGGACGGTCGCCCTTGTTGACGACCACGATGTCGGCGACCTCGAGCAGGCCGGCCTTGATCGCCTGGACCTCGTCGCCCATCTCGGGTGCCTCGAGCACGACCGTCGTGTCCGCGGCAGCCGCCACCTCGACCTCGCTCTGGCCGGTACCCACCGTCTCGAGCAGGATGACGTCGAACCCGGCCGCATCGAGCACGGCAGCGGCCGCGGTCGAGGTCGCGGCCAGGCCGCCCGCGTGGCCGCGCGACGCCATCGAGCGGATGAACACGCCGCCGTCGCCGGCGTAGGCCTGCATCCGGACGCGGTCGCCGAGCAGCGCGCCCCCGGTGATCGGGGACGACGGGTCCACGGCCACGACGGCCACGGACCGGCCGGCCGCTCGCAGCTCGGCGATGAGCGCGGCCGCGAGCGTGGACTTGCCCGCCCCGGGCGGTCCGGTGATGCCGACGAGATGCCCATGCCCGGCGGTCGGATAGAGGCGGCGCAGCGCGTGCTCGGCGACGGGGGTGTGGTTCTCGACCGCCGTCAGCAGCCGCGCCAGCGACCGGCGGTCACCCGCCATCGCGGCGTCGGCGAGCGTCGCGGCGCGGACCGCCGCCGGGTCCCCGGCATCGGCATGCGCGCCTGGCGCCCGGACGCCGACGTCGTGCGAGCCACCGTCAGGGGCGCCGTCGGCCCGGGTGCCGGCCGCCACGCCCCTACTCGCGCGGTGTCGCGTTGGCGCGGATGAACTCGGCCACCTCGCCGATCGTCGTCCCGGGCCCGAACACCGCTGCCACCCCGGCCGCCTTGAGCGGCTCGACGTCATCGTCGGGGATGATCCCCCCGACGGTGACCAGGACGTCGTCGAGGCCCTGCTCGCGGAGCTGCGCGCAGACCCGTGGCACCAGCGTCATGTGCGCGCCCGACAGGATCGACAGGCCGACGACGTCGACATCCTCCTGGAGCGCCGCGGTGACGATCATCTCCGGCGTCTGGCGGAGCCCCGTGTAGACGACCTCGAACCCCTCGTCGCGCAGGCCGCGCGCCAGCACCTTGGCCCCGCGGTCGTGGCCGTCGAGGCCGGGCTTGGCGATCAGCACCTTGAGCGGTCGGTCGGTCATGCCGCCGATTGTAGTGGCCCGGTCGGGTGCGACAGGGCTCGATGACCCGTCAGCCCGCATGCGCAGCCGGCCCACGGGTCCCGCCGCGCGACATCCTCCATGCAAGGGACGGATGGCGGGTCAGGCTGCCCTGCACGCCGATGCCGATTGCGCGCCGACGGGACCGACCGCCGAAGGGGAGCGTCACCGACCGCCGAAGGGAGCGTCCGCGTTGCCGAGCTCCCGCGTTGCCGAGCGCCCGCCTTGCTCAGTGCCCGAGTTGCCGAGCGCCCGCCTTGCTCAGTGCCCGCCTTGCCGAGCGCCCGCGTCGCCGCGCCCGTGTCGCCGGGCCCGTGTCGCCGGGCGCCCGTGTCGCTGACATTCATGCAAAGGACGGGTGGCCGTCGCCAGCTGCAGCAGCGTGGACGGCCGTCGCAGGCGATCCATGGCCGCGGGACGACCCGGTCACGCGTGCAACGATCGCCCCGGATCCCGGCGGTCGCCCCGATTCGGGCCGGCAGGCCGGCCTCGCAATCGTCCTTTGACTGGATGACGGAATGGCTCGGTCGCGCGTCGAGCGTTCGAGCTGACGAGGGGGGCGCGACCGATGGTTCAGGCGCCGGGCGCGGTCCGGCCGAGGTGGGCGAAGAACTCGGCGCGGGTCTTGTCGCTGCGCCGGAACAGGCCGAGCACGGCCGCGGTCGTCATCACCGTGCCCGGCTTGCGCACCCCGCGCATCGCGGCGCACAGGTGCGTGCCCTCGATCACCACGCCGACCCCACGCGGCTCGAGCCGCTCCATGAGGAACTCGGCGACCTGCTGCGTCATTCGCTCCTGGACCTGGAGCCGTCGCGCGTACATCTCGACAATTCGCGGGATCTTCGACAATCCGATCACCCGCCCGTCGGGCACGTAGGCCACGTGGGCGGCGCCGAAGAACGGCAGCAGGTGGTGCTCGCACAGGGAGTAGAACGGGATCTCCTTGACCACCACCATCTCCGAGTAGTCGACCTCGAACACGGCCCGATTGATCAGGCGCTCGGGGTCGACGTGGTAGCCGGCGGTGAGCTCGAAGTACATCCGGTGCATCCGCTCGGGGGTCCCCGCGAGGCCGTCGCGCTGCGGGTCTTCCCCGATCTCGACCAGGATCTCGCGTACGGCCGCCTCGATCCGGCCGTTGGTGGCGCCCGCGAGCGGAGGAGCCGGCTCCTCGTCGCCCATCTCGTTCTCGATCTCCTCGACCAGGAGCCGGACGTGATCGGGGAGGTCGCGCGCGTGCGGGTGGTCGTCCATGGTCGACCGATGGTAGCGGGTGCGGCGATCAGCCGGCGGATCCGAGGATCGACGCGGTGACCTCGGCCGGTGCATAGCGCATCAGGTTGTGGGCGGCCGAAGGGAACGTGACAACCCGGATGGCCGGGTGCCGTCTGGCTCGAGCGTGCCCCGCCGGGAGCGACCATTCGTCGGCAAGGGAACGCGCTCGTCGGCAAGGGCGCGCTCGTCGGCAAGGGAACGCTCATCGGCGAGGGAACGCTCATCGGCGAGGGCGCGCGCTCGGGCGACGCGGACCAGGGCTTCGAGCCGCTCCGCCCCGTCCCCACCGCCAAGCGCGACGAGCGCCGCGACCGGAACCTCGAGCACCGCCAGCACCTCCGCCGGCTCGTACGCGAACATGGTGCGGACCAGCGCCTCGACGACGAACGGCCGGACCGTCCGGACGACGCGGCCGGCGGCCGTCTCCACCACGGCCTCGCGGGCGGCCCGCTCCTGGTCCGAGTCCCAGCTGGCCGGGTCGAAGGCTCGGCGATCGGCGAGCCACGCGTCCATCGACTGCATCACCTGGGGAGGCTCGTCCAGGCCGCGCAGGAACTCGTCGACGTCGATCCCGGTCGTGGTCTCGAGCCGCTCCCAGCCACCGTCGACGAGGACCGTTGCGGCGCAGCGCGCCCCCAGGCGGGCGGCGGTCGCAGCCGCCACGATCCCCCCGAACCCGTGACCCGCCACCACGACCGGCCGCTCGCCATCGTCGTCGATCAGGCCGGACGCCTCGGCCACTGCGATCGCGTCATCGGCCAGTGTGGCGAGGTCATAGCCGGCAGGCGGCGAATTGGACAGGCCCTGGCCGCGAAGATCGGTGACGACCGTCCTCCGAAGCCGGCGAAGCCGGCGGGCGACCGGCGCCCACGACCATGCGGGCTGCATCAGGCCCGGCACCAGCAGGATGCCCGGTGATCCGGTAGCCGGGCGTCCATTCCCCGGCGCAGCCGCGTCGGGCGGACCGCCCCAGTCGAGGAAGTGGAGCTTGACGTCGTCGGCGGTGATCACGAAGCCGTCCGGCTGCGCCAGAAGATCCGGCGCAGGAGCCCACCCCGGGTCGGGCGTCCAGGGTTCGAGACCGTGGGTGGGCAGCGCCGTGGGCTCGAAGCCGACGGGCGCGGGGCGGTCGGGAGGTTGCGCCATCGCGGCTAGCATACGGAGACCATGGTCAAGCGCCGTCGAGGATCCCGGACCGCGCCGAGGTGGCAGCGTCCGGCTCGCCACGGCAGCTTCGACCGCCTCGTCGAGCGTGCAGTCGGCGGAATCCCGCCCCGGTTCCGCGCCGCCCTCGACGAGGTCGCCATCGTGATCGCGGACGAGCCCAGCCCCGAGCAGCTGCGCGAGAACGGCCTTGGTCCCGACGAGACCCTGTATGGGCTGTACGAGGGAGTGCCGCTCAGCGAATGGGGCGCGGACTGGGTGCCCGAGCCAACCCGGATCCTCGTCTTCCGGCTGCCGCTGGAGGAGGACTTCCCCGATCCCGACGAGCTCGCCGACGAGGTCCGGATCACGATCCTCCACGAGCTGGCCCATCACCTGGGCATCGAGGACGAGGACCGCCTCACCGAGCTGGGCATCGACTAGCGTCGTGGCCGGCCGGGGCATGGACGGCGTGGCTGGCGCACTGCGCCGGGCCGAGGTCCACCCTGCGATCGGCGGGGCCGGCGCCCGGTTCAGGCGGCGCCCCGGTTCAGGCGGCGCCCCGGTTCAGGCGGCGCCCCGGTTCAGGCGGCGCCCCGGTTCAGGCGGCGCCCCGGTTCAGGCGGCGCCCGGGGGACGCGTGGACGCGCCGGCGATCAGGTCGCCGATCCGCTCGACCGAGACGTTGCCCCCGGACAGGATGGCGCACACGCGGTCCCCCTCCCGCAGCGGGATGGTACCCATCAGCACCGCCGCCAGCGCGGCCGCGCCGGCCGGCTCGACGACCTGCTTGAGCCGCTCCGCGGCGAACCGCAGGCCGGCCAGGATCGCCCCGTCCTCGAGCAGGATCACGCCATCGAGATAGCGGCGGGCCACCTCGAACGCCAGCCGCCCGGCGATCGGCGCCCCGAGCCCGTCGGCGACGCTCGTCGGTGTGATGCGAACCGGCGCACCCGCGGCGAGGGCCCGGTGCAGCGCGTCCGACCCGACCGGCTCGACGCCGTAGACGCGCACCTTCGGCCGCGCCTCCTTGAGCGCGGTCGTCACCCCACCCATCAGGCCGCCGCCGCCGACGCCGATCACGACCACGTCGACGTCAGCCAGGTCCTCGAGGATCTCGAGCCCGCACGAGCCGTTGCCGAGCAGGACCTCCGGGTCGTCGTATGGGTGGACCAGCACGAGGTTCCGCTCGACCCGCACCTCTTCGAGCCTGAGGAGCGACTCGCCCACGTGGGCCCCGTGGAGCATGACGTCGGCGCCGTAGGCGAGACACGCCGCCACCTTGGACTCCACCGCGTCGCGGGGCATGACGACGGTCACCGGCACGCCTGCCTCGCGCCCCGCCCAGGCATACGCCTGGCCGGCGTTACCGGCCGAGATGGTGATCGCGCCGCGCTTGCGCTCCTCGGCCGTGAGCGACGCGATCCGGGCGAGCGCCGCCCTCGGCTTGAACGAGCCGGTCTTCTGGAGGTGCTCGGCCTTGAGGTACAGCCGCCCATCGGCCAGCCGGGCTCCCGTGGCTGCCTGCGCCATGGACGCGGCGGACGCCGACGACAGCATCGGCGTGTGGTGGACCTTGCCGCGCAGGCGCGCGCGCATCTCGCGGATGCCGGCCAGCGTGATCGCCGTGTCGCTCACCCGACGAGTATGCCGCGCGGATGACCCCCATTCCTGGCCGGGAGCCACCGCAGATTGCCACTTGCGTTATTGCGCAACTACTGACAAACTTGACGACGTGATCGACACAGGGATCGGCCGCGATGCGGAACGGCAGCGCTCCGCCGTCGTGGCGCGTGCTCTCGGCGACCCCAAGCGGCTGTGCGTCCTTGAGGCGCTGGCCGGCGGCGAAGCGTCCGTGGGTGAGCTCGCGGCATGCGTCAGCTGCCAGGTGCCGAACATGAGCCAGCACCTCGCGGTGCTGCGCTCGGCTGGTCTCGTCACGACACGTCGTGACGGGAACACGGTGTACTACCGCCTCGCGGACCCCAAGGTCATCGAGGCCTACAAGCTTCTTCAAACCATCGCCCGCTGAACGGGCCGTATCGGTCCCGCGGTTCGGCGGGAGAAAGGAGCCGCCACGTGGCGGAGATCAAGGCAGCGACCGACGACACGTTCGAGACGCTCGTCCTCAAGAACGACAAGCCGGTGGTCGTCGACTTCTGGGCCACCTGGTGCGGGCCGTGCAAGATGGTCGCACCTGAGATGGAGAAGCTCGCCGCCAAGTACGACGGCGTGGTGGACGTGGTCAAGGTCGACGTCGATGCGAACCCCCGCCTGTCGCAGGCGTTCGGGATCATGAGCATCCCGACGATCGCGTTCTTCAAGCCCGGCGCACAGCCGCAGGGTGTGATCGGCTTCCGGCCGCTCGACCAGCTCGAGCAGGCCTTCGGCCTCAACACGATCGCGGCGCCCAAGGTCTCCTGACCGTCGCTCGGCACGCCCCACTGGACGACCCCGGCTGAGCCGGGGTCGTTTCGATTCGGCGGCCGCTCGGGGTCGCCCGGCCGCCGGTCAGCCGCCCGCAGCGCGGCGATGGGCGAGCCGGATCCAGGCCTCCGCGCGATCGAGGGCGAAGCGGTCGGTCACGGTCGGCGAGAACGCCAGCCAGCCGGCACCGCGCGCGGAGGGTTGCGTGTCCGGCGTGGCCAGCGCCGCCCGGGCCACGCGCGCGTCCAGCGCGACCTCCAGCAGGCCCGGACCCAGAACGGCGAACACCCGGCCCGCGAGCGAGAGGCGCTCCCCCGCCGGGTCAGGGTCGACGGCGACCCCGCCGATACCGCCGATCACGGCCAGCACGCGGTCCTCGAGGGACTCCCCCGTCCCTTCCCCCGCGATCGCCGCCCCGCTCGCCGCCTCTGCCTCGTCAAGCGGCTCCGCGTCGAGCGCGTCGTCGTCCTTCGAGCCGTCCGGCGCGCCGTCGTCCGTCAAGCCGTCGAGATCGCCCGGGCCGGACGGCACGTGCCGGGTCACCGTCCCGCGGCCGCGAGGACCGCCCGCAGGTCGGGCAGGTGTTCTTCGTAGTGGGCAGTCATCTCCCCGAGGAACCACTCCTGGTGGCCCGCGTGCTTGATCCATCGCGTCTCGGGCACCACGGTCAGATAGCCGCGGAGCTCCCCGGCGGTCTCGACGAACCGCCGCCGGAGCTCCGCGATCGGGACCTCGCGGAAGCGGGCGACCGCCTCGTCGTTGATCCGATCGCCTGCGCCCGGTGACGCCTCCCACTCGGCGTCGATCCGCGCGATCGTTGGACTCTGCTCGTTGATCGCCAGCTCCTTGGCGCCGGCCAGGGCATCCTCCTGGCACACGAGGATGTGCCCCATGAGGTCCCGACCGGACCAGCCGTGCGCGCCCTCGACCGGGTGCTCGAGCTCCTCGTCGGTCAGGTCGGCAAGGACCTCGTAGGCGCGGAAGGCATCGCGCTCGTCTTCGAGGAAGGAGAGGGCATCGAGGTACATGCTGCCGGCATCGTAGCCGAGACCGTCCGTGCCGGACGGACTCGTGCGCGGACTGTTGGTTCCGAGGGCCGCTCGCTCGGAGGCCGCCCCCATCCGCCGGCCATCCTCAGGCCACCCTCCCGGCCACGCACGATCCACGTTCGCCACGGGTCAGCCCTCACCGCCAACCGCGATCCAGATCGGAGAACAGCCGCTGCGTCCGCCCGTCCGGCCGCGCATGCGGACCGGCCACCTACCCCCGGCGCCTGATGGTCGCCGGGGTCCTTTTCGCGCGCCTCCGGGTGGAGCCTGCCTGAACGCCGATCACCGCCAGCCACGGGTCGAGGAGGATCGCCCGGTCGGACTCGGACAGGGCGTCTCGCACCAGCAGGGCGGCTGCGGCGTCGAGGACCGTCGGCGCTGCGGCCTTGCGCACGTCGGCCAGCATGAGGTCCGCAAGGCCGCTGCCAGCCTCATCGCCCACGATCGCACCGAGCCTCGTTGCCCATGCCGCGACCTCATGGCGGAGGCGATCCAGGCTGCGGCCGCCGTCCTGCGCCGCCGCCGCATCTTCGATGGCCCGCCACGCGGCACGCCGATCGGAACGGTCCGTGGTCTGTGCGCCGGCAAGCGCCAGCAGCTCGCCGCGGTCGAGAAACGGCAGTCTCGCGAGCAGGTCCGCCACGGCTGCCATGCCGGTCTCGGCCATGTCGCCACCCCAGCTCAAGATCGGCGCACGCCGATCTCCGCCGATCGTCGCCAGACGCTGATGTCCGGTCAAGGGCCGCGTGGCCGCCCGACCTCGCGCGGCGCGAGGCGGTTCGTCCACAGGCTCTCAGACGGCGACGGGCTCGCGGTACTCCCCGAAGACCTCGCGCAGGACCTGGCACTGCTCGCCCAGGGTCGCGTAGGCGGCAGCGCAGCGCAGGAAGTGGGGCATCAGGTTGACCTCGCTCGACCCCGGGCGCGACGCCGCCGCGCGCAGCCCGGCCAACGCGGCACTGACGGCCTCCGCGTCGCGCTCGGCCCGGACGCGCTCCAGCCGGGCAAGGTGCCGCTCCAGGGATCCTTCGGGCACCTCGAGCACGGGCACCCGGATCGGCTCGCCCTGGACGTACCGGTTGACCCCGACGATGCCGCGCTCCTGGGCCTCGAACTCGCGCTGGAACCGGTACGCGGCGTCGGCGATCTCGCGCTGCGGGTAGCCGTCGGCGATGGCCGCCACCATCCCACCCCGTCGATCGATCTCGTCGAGATACCGCCAGACCTCGCGCTCGACCCAATTCGTCAGCGACTCCACGAACCATGAGCCGCCCAGCGGATCGACGGTCGAGGCAACACCCGTCTCCTCGAACAGCACCTGCTGCTGGCGCAGCGCGAGCAGCGCGGCCTCGGCCGTCGGCACCGCCAGCGCCTCGTCGTAGGCATCGGTGTGCAGGCTCTGCGTCCCGCCGAGGATCGCGGCCAGGGCCTGCGATGCGACCCGGGTGAGGTTGTTGAGCGGCTGCTGCGGGGTGAGGGACACGCCGGCGGTCTGCGAGTGGAACCGCATCCAGCCCGAGCGCTCGTTCTCGGCCCGGTAGCGCTCGCTCATGAGCTTCCACCAGATCCGTCGCGAGGCGCGGAACTTGGCGATCTCCTCGAAGAAGTCGGAATGGCTGTTGAAGAAGAACGACAGCCGCGGCGCGAACTCGTCGACCCGCAGGCCGCGCGCCATGGTCGCCTCGACGTACGCCATCCCGTCGGCGATGGTGAACGCAAGCTCCTGGACCGCAGTCGAGCCCGCCTCCCGGATGTGGTAGCCGCTGATCGAGACGGTGTTCCACCTCGGCAGCTCGCGCGTCCCGAACTCGATCGTGTCGACGACCAGGCGCATCGACGGCTCGGGCGGGAACAGGAACTCCTTCTGGGCGACGTACTCCTTGAGGATGTCGTTCTGGGTGGTGCCCTCGAGCGCGGCGCGGGGCACGCCCGCCTTCTCGGCCGCCGCGATGTACATCGCCCAGATCGGCGCGGCCGGTGCGTTGATCGTCATCGAGGTGCTCACCCGGTCGAGCGGCAGGCCCGCCAGCAGCACCTCCATGTCGGCCAGGCTGCTGACCGCGACCCCGCACGTTCCGAACTCGCCCTCGGCCTCGGGATCGTCGGTGTCGTAGCCGTACAGGGTGGGCATGTCGTAGGCGACCGAGAGCCCGGTCTGGCCCGCGTCGAGCAGCTGGCGGAAGCGGGCGTTCGTGTCCTCCGCGCTGCCGAAGCCCGCGAACATGCGCATCGTCCACGGCCGCGAGCGGTATCCCGTGGGATGGACCCCACGGGTGAACGGCGGCTCACCAGGCAGGCCGATGTCGCGCGGGCCGTCGAACGCCGCGTACCGCCCGACACCATCGCGCAGCGGCTCGCCGTGGTGGTCCACCGCGGTCGGCCCACCCGGACCGGACGGCCCGCCGCCGGGTCCCTCGACGGGCGCTTCGAGATCCCACGGGCCATACACACCGTCGATGGGGAGGTCGCCCAGGGTGCTGAACCGGTCTCTCCGCTCCGGCAGGCGATCGAGCGACGGCGTCAGGCGCTCGACGCGCCAGGCCCGGCGGCGCTCGGACCAGGCGTCGGGACGATCGCTCATGGCCCCGGACTGTAGCACCGGGCCGGCCCCCGGACCGGGCGACGGACTTCGGGCGACGGACTCGGGCGACGGACTCGGGCGACGGACTCCGGGCGGGAACAGCGCCGACGACACCGCCGACGACCCGCTTGCCACCGCCGCTACAGTCGGTGGATGGCGCTCGACCTCGAGGCGCTCCGCGTCGCGGTCTATCGCTCGCTCGCGGCCACCGCCCGTGCGCCCGAGCGGGCCCAGCTCCTCGCGGAGCTGGACGCGACGGACGCAGAGGTGGTCGCCGGCCTGCGTGCGCTCCACGACGCGCATCAGCTGGTGCTCGATGACAGGGGCGACATCGTGCTGGCCCATCCGTTCGCGACCGTCGATCTCGGGTTCTCGGTCAAGGGCCGGCACACCCTGTGGTGGGGCGGCTGCGTCTGGGATTCGTTCGCGATCCCGCATCTCGTGCCGTCCGAGCCCGAGGTCCTGGTTGCCACGACCTGCCCCGCGTGCGACCGCCCGCACGCCTGGGTCGTCGGACGCGACGGGCCACCGACGGGCGACCAGGTCGCCCATTTCCTGGTCCCGGTCCGGTCGATGTGGGACGACATCCTCCGAACCTGTGGCAACCAGCGCGTCTTCTGCAGCGTGATCTGCATCGACGCGTGGCTCGCCCGTGAGCGCCTGCAGCGTGGCTCGATCGCGGACCTCGTCACGGTCTGGCAGCTCGCGAGCCACTGGTACGACGGCCGGCTCGAGCGCGGCTACCGGCGCCGGGAGCCGGACGAGGCGGCCGGCTACTTCCGTCAGGCGGGGCTGCGCGGGCCGTTCTGGGGCTCGTAGGCGCCCGGTGGCGAACCGGACCGTGGGCTCAGAGCGACCCGAAGGTGTCCAGCGCCTTGAGCACGTTCGCGTCACCCAGGTCCGACGCGAGCAGGACCATCACTCGCCCCGGCTCCGACGCCGGCCAGGCGACGATGGTCTGCCCGGTGCCGTCGCTCTGGAGCACGTCCAGCCGCGAGCCGGGCCGTCCGGCGACGGTGAGCTCCGAGGTGGCGATCTTCTCCACCTTGCTGTTGCCCGACGCACCTGCCTGGTAGAAGTCGATCATCGCGCCCGGCGTGAGCCCGTCCGCCTCGAACACCGCGACCGTCAGCGCCGTGCCCCCCGCCAGCTCCCAGGTGGCGCCGGCGAAGTGGACGCTCGAGATCCCCAGGCCCGCCAGGGCACCCAGCGCGCCCTCGGTGCAGCTCCGGCCCGAGTCGACGTTGTCCGGGGGCTGCCCTTCGTACTGGGTGGGTAACCGGGCTTCGAGATCCGGATAGGCGCCGGGCTGGCGTCCATCGGTGGTGCACGGCGAGGTGGGGTCGAAGCTGACCACGGGGATCGACGAGCCGCAGGCCGCGACGACGACGGCGATGAGCGCGGTACGGACGAGGCGCGGGGAACGGCGGATCACGTGGTTGAGCGTACCGGTGACCGGCCGGTCGCGAGCCGCCGAGCCTGCCGAGACGCACGATCCCGCCACGCCCCACGCACGATTGCGGAGGATTCCCTATCCCGGCGATGGTCGCAGCCGGGCGCGATCCGATGGTCCCGGCGGTGCAGCGGCGCGCCTGACGATCGCCCACGGCCGAACCGGGACCCGAAGGCCATTGAGATCTGCGCGCCGCCCTCGTACGTTGTAGACCGCGTTAGCAACGCACCGACCCCGCGACGCACCGGGGGAAAACCTGGGGCGTCGGCCACGGATCATCGGGCCGGACGACCCGGCCGTCGAGGACGCTCGGCGGCACGGGGGTTCCGGGTCCGGGATCACGAGTCGAGTGATAGCGTAAGCAGCCGGCAGGCCCGGTCGCGGGGCGGGTGCACTCATCGGACCTTCATCGCGCCTCCGGTGGTTTCACCGGGGGCGCTTTCATGCCCGCCGGGCGCTCGCCGTCCGCGTGACCCGCGTCGCGTTCATGGGGCCTGGCGTCTTCCGGCCAGGCGAGCGCCGGCGATCAGTGGAACGGGTTCGACTGCCAGCCCGGGCGTGGCGGCCGGTGCTGCCGGCGGATCCCGCGGCGGTCGAGCTCTCCGCGGATCACCCGCGCGGCCATCGCGAGCGCCGGGTCGCGGGTGATGGTTCCGGCCAGCCAGTCGATGTACGACGGCTCGAAGGCAGCGATCTCGCCCAGCGTGTGACCGTGGAACTTGCCGAACTCCATCTCGACGTCGAGGGCATCATCGAGGTCGGGGGCGACGGGCGGAACGTGCCCGGCGAGGATGTCGCGCTCCAGGGGTCCCGAAGGCTGGGAGGCCCGCAGCTCGGGTGCCCTCCGGGACATCCGTCGTGGCGGCTGGCCCGTCAGGGGGAGGCGCAGGCCCGGCGGCGTGATGGTCTGGTTCCGCGGGCGCACCGTGCCGGTCAGGTCGAGACGCCCGGTGACCGGTCGAGTGGGACGCTCGGGGGGCGGCCAGCCGCGTGGCGTCTCGTGCGTCCCCGATCCCGTGCCGCCGGCCGTCCGGGCCCGGCCGGAGCGGGTCGCCCGACCGGTGGTCCCGTTGTGGTGCCCCTCGATCGTCTTGCCGGCCCGCGTCAACGCCGCGTACGCGGCGTTGATCTCGGCCATCCGCCGCGTCGCCCGGCGAACCGCTTCCGGGTCGTCGCCGGTCAGGTCGGGGTGGTGCTGGCGAGCGAGGGCGCGCCAGGCGGCCTTGATGTCGTCGGGGCTGGTGCCTTGCTCGATCCCGAGCACGCCGTACGGGTCCTTTGCGGGCATCCCTCGAGTGTACCGGCCCCGGCACCGGCGACCCCGGACGGGGATGACCCGGACCGGCCGCGCTTGACAGCACGGGCGAGGCGCGCTCCCCTTGACGCATGTCACGTCTCGACCGAGCCCGCCGGGCCGGCCTGGTGGCCGCCCTGACGACGCTCCCGTTCGCCCTCGCCTACCGGTTCGCCATCGTGTACCGGGTGCGCGCCGGGTACCCGCACCGCCATCCGCCCGTCTGGACGCCGGCCGACCTCGGCCTGCCGTTCGAGGAGATCGAGGTGCCGACCGACGACGGGATCACCCTCCCGGGCTGGTTCATCCGGTCGATCTGGGGCCAGGCGCGCGCACCGGGCGTGGTGCTCGTCCACGGCTGGGAGTCGGCCCGGGACCGGACGCTCCCCCACGCGATGGTGCTGCACGCCGCCGGGTTCCACGTGCTGACGCTCGACGTCAGGGGCCACGGCGCGAACCCGCCCGAGTCGCTGCCGCTGTCGGTCGGCGAGTACGCGGCCGACGCGCGGGCCGGCGTTCGGGCGCTCCGCCGGCGGCCGGAGGTCACGACGATCGGGCTGCTGGGGCACTCGATGGGCGGCGCCGGCGTGCTCGTCGCGGCGGCGGGCGATCCGGACGTGTCCGCCGTGGTGGCCGTCGCCGCGCCGGCCGACCCCTATCGCCTCACGCGCCAGACCTTCCGGCTCGCACGGCTCCCGATCCCCGGCCCGATCGCCTGGCCGCTGGCCTGGCTCACGACCCGCGTCTACCTCAGGCCACGCAACCACACCGTGTCATCGGTCAGCGCGACCCGCGCGGTGCGCGAGATCGATGTCCCGGTCATGCTCGCCCACGGCACCGAGGATGCCGTGGTGCCCGTCGGGCATCTCGACCGCCTGGCTGCGGTTCGCCGCGAGGCCCGGCCCGACGCCGTGACCGAGACCCTGGTCGTGCGCGGCGGTCACCACTCGTGGCTCTACGAGGACCCCGAATATCGGGCGGCGATCGCCCGCTTCCTGGCGGCCTCGCTGGGCGGACCCGGGACCCCCGAGGAGGCGGCGGCCCTGGCGGCGCCGGTCGACGCCACGCGCCTGCCCGAGCCCGAGCGGCTTTCGGCGATCGACCGCGAGCCGGGCGGCATCCGATCGCTGGCGTCGATGCTGCGCCGTCGCCTGGCCAGCGAGCCCGGGCCCGGGTCGGGGCCGCCAGGCCGCGAACCCACGGAGCCGGATCCCGGTGATGCCTCGGGCAGGTCCGGAGCGTCGCACGTGCCGGATCTGCCGGGCATGTCGCGCGTGCCCGATGTACCGGGCAGGTCGCGCGTGCCGGATCTGCCGCGCGTGCCCGAGATGCCGGGCGTGCCCGAGATGCCGGGCGTGCCCGAGATGCCGGGAGTGCCGCGATGAACGTCCGCGACGCCGTCCACGCCAAGCGCGCGATCCGAGCCTTCGATCCGCGTCCCTTGCCCGAGGACGTGCTCGAGGCGATCCTGGATGCGGGACGGCGCGCCCACAGCGCCAAGAACCGCCAGCGCTGGGTGTTCATCGTGGTCCGCGACCGGGAGCGACTGCGCGCGCTGTCCACGCTCGGCCCATGGGCCGGGCACCTGGCCGGTGCGGCCGTCGCGGTGGCGCTGGTCACCCCGGACCCGCATGCGCCCGACGCGAAGCTGTCGATCACCTGGGACCTGGGCGGTGCCGCAGCCCAGATGATGCTGGTCGCCTGGGAGCTGGGTGTGGGCAGCTGCCCGGCCACCGTGTACGAGCCGGAGCGGGCGCGGGAGCTGCTGGGCTACCCGGCCGACCGCCATTGCGAGTTCATGCTCTCGTTCGGGTACCCCGCCGACCCCGCCGACCTCACGGCAGCCAACAAGCCCGGTGGACGCCGGCCACTCGCGGAGCTCGTGCGCCAGGAGCGCTGGCAGGGCGACTGACCGGGAGGCGCGGACGGATCGATCGCCCGCGCCGGGCAGGGCGATCGCGCAGACCGGCGACGTGCGCCGGCAGCCTGCCTACATCAGCTTGTAGCGCGGCCCTTCGCCGCCCTCGGGCGGCACCCAGCTGATGACCCCGGTCGGGCACTTGACCGTGCACGTCATGCAGTGGAGGCAGTTCGAGGGCGAGAGCACGATCTGCGAACCGTTCCAGCGATACACGTCGCCCGGGCAGAAGTGCGTGCAGGCGTTGTCGTAATCGGCCTCGCAGGTCGCGCACGCCGCCGGGTCGGTGATCGTGATGTGCGGCGGCTCGTCCTCGCGGTGGAGCGCGCCCGTGAGCGACACGAACGTCGCGCCGTCCATCCGGCCCGGATCGGGCCGGTTGAGCCTGGCTCCCTTCTTCGTCGCCGGGCCGTCACGGTGCATGCCCAGCCGGCCGGGGATGAACGACTGGACCAGCGACAGTGGCGTGCCGGCGAACAGCCCGTACCGGAACACCTGTCGGTAGTTGCGCGCATGGCGCAGCTCGGGCAGCACGCCCCGGGTCTCGAGCCGGTCGCGGTAGCCGGTGAGCGAACCCACGCTCCCGTCGGCGCCCAGCGACTCGACCGCCGTGTCGGCCGCCGCCATGCCGGACAGGATCGCGTAGTGGATGCCCTTGATCTTCTCCATGTTCACGAGCCCGGCGCCGTCACCGACCAGCATCGCGCCCGGCGCCGTGAGCTCGGGCATCGCGTACCAGCCGCCTTCCGGGATCGTCTTGGCACCGGTCGCGACGGTGACGCCGCCCTTGAGGAGCCGGCTGATGTAGGGATGCGCCCGGAACGTCTCGAACTCTCGCTGCGGATCGAGGTCGCCGTACTTCCAGTCGAGCCCGAGGATCAGGCCGACCGCGACCGTCTGCTCACCCAGCGAGTACAGGAAGCCGCCGCCGAAGACGCTGGGCCGGTTCGGGTAGCCAAGCGTGTGCATCACCCGGTTGTTGCCGAACGGGCTCGCCTCGGGGAACTGGACGACGGCCTTGATGCCCAGCGAGTGGACCTGTGGGTTGGCGCCGCCCCCGAAGCGCTGGGCGAGCTGGGTCGAGATGACCCCGTGCGAGCCGTCGGCCACGATCGTGATCGGCGCCCGGATCTCCTCGGCCGGGATGTGGTTGCCCTTCGGCGTCCCCCCGGCGGCGAGGCCCACCTCGGCCAGCCGGACGCCGCGCACGACGCCGTCCTCGACGATCAGGTCGCGGGCCGAGAACCCGTGATAGATCTCGGCGCCGGCCTTGGTCGCCTGCTCGGCCAGGAACGCGACCAGGCGCGTGATGGCGATCACGTAGTCGCCCGTGTGGTGCATCCGGGCGGGCACGATGCGAGCCGGGATCCGGTGCGCGGACGTCGCGCGCAGGAACAGCATGTCGTCGCGCTCGACCGGCACGAGGTGCTGGGTGAACGGATGGTGGATCCCCTTCCAGTCCGGGACCAGCTCGTCGAGGCAGCCCGCCTCGAAGGCGGCCCCCGAGAGCGCGTGGTTGCCCGGTGCCGGGGCCTTGTCGATGACCACCACGGACAGCTCGCGGCCGGCCTGGGCCGCCTGCTGCCTGACCCGGATGGCCGCGGCGAGGCCGGCGGGACCCGCGCCGACGATCAGGACGTCGATGCGCTCCACGTCATGCCTCCTGCGTCGCGCGGACGAGCTCGGGCACGACCGTCTCGAGGTCGCCCACGACGCCGAAGTCCGCGTAGTTGAAGATCCGCGCCCGCGGGTCCTTGTTGATCGCCACCACCGTGTCCGACATCTGCATCCCGGACACGTGCTGGACGGCACCCGAGATGCCGACCGCGATGTACAGCTTGGGCGCGACCGTCTGGCCGGTCTGGCCCACCTGGTAGTCGTGGGTCGTGTAGCCGTCCTCGACCGCGTGCCGGGACGCGGCGACCTTGGCCTCGTCGCCGAGCACGTGCTCGAGCCCGTCGGCGAGCGGCTGCAGGAACCGCTCGAACTCCACCCTGGAGCGGATGCCATGGCCGCCCGCGACGATGATCTTGGCGTCCCGGATGCTGACCTTGGATACGAACGACTCGACCGGCGTGATCTCGACGCCCAGGTCGTGGGCCTCGAGCTCCGGCACGACCCGGACGACGTCGCCCGTGCGCGCGTCGTCGCGTCGCGGAACCTTGAACACGCCGGGCCGGACGGTCGCCATCTGGGTCGGCAAATCCTTGGTCATGATCGTGGCCATGATGTTGCCGCCGAGAGCCGGACGGGTCTGCTTGAGGATCCCGGTCAGCTCCTGGCCGCCCTTGGCATGGTCGCCGATCTCGAGCTTGGTGCAGTCGGCGGTCAGCCCCGAATCGCAGGCGTAGGCGACGCGCGGTGCGAGCTCGCGGCCCATCGGCGTCGCCCCGAACAGCATCACCTGCGGCCGTCGCTCGCGGACGAGATCGGCGATCGCCTTCTTCCACGGGATGGGCGAGAACTCCGCCAGCATCGGGTGCTCGAGCGAGTACACGACGTCGGCCCCGTGGGCGATCAGCTCGGCGGGCAGCTCGCCCCCCTCGGCGCCCGTCAGGACCACACCCACCCGCTCACCCAGGAACGCGGCCAGCTCGCGCGTCTTGCCCAGCAGCTCGAGCGAGACCGACTTCAGCCCGTCGCCCTCGCGCTCGGCCAGCACCCAGAGCTCGCCGCGAAAGGTCGGCTCGCGGCCGTCGAGCACGTAGGCGCCCTCCTCGTGGGCCGCGGGCCCGCCGCCGGCGAGGCGGTACTTGGCCTGGACGCGGCGCAGGAGGTCGGCGACGTCGGGGATCATCTCGCACGTCTTCGCGCGGTCCTCGGCCGGCGAGAAGATCCGGTAGACCTGCGTCCGGCTGCCCTTGATGCCGACCCGGTCGGGCGCCGCGCCCACGTCGGCGGCCGACCACGTCCGGATCTCCGCGTCGCGCGCCGCGCGCGCCGCGTGGAACCCGCGGTACAGGGTGTCGGTGCACGAGGTGACCGTCACCAGGACGGGGAACCGTCGCGGGACGATGTCCTCGGTGCCCTGGGCGCCGATGCGGCGGAAGGTCAGCTCGGGATCGGTCCGCACGCCCTGCGCGTACGCGATCTGCTCGATGCCCAGGTCCTCGGCGATCTGCGGGGGCACCTGTGCGGTGTCGCCGTCGACCGACTGCATGCCGGTCACGATCAGGTAGTCGTGGCTGCCGTCGAACAGCTCGGTCTCGATGCGCCGGATCGCCATGGCCAGCGAGTACGCCGTCGCGACCGTATCCGCGCCGCCCATGGTCCGGTCGGTCAGCAGGATCGCCTCACCTGGCGCCCGCGACAGGCAGTCCACCAGCACATCGCGGGCCTGCGGGGGGCCCATGGTCAGGTAGATCGTCTTCGCGTCCGGATCACCGGCGGTGATCCGGCGAGCAAAGCTCAGCGCGTGCAGATCGAGCGGGTTGAGGACGCTCTCGAGCATGGCGCGACGGAGCGTGCCCTTGTCGCGGTCCCAGGCATCCTCGGGGATGTTCGAGACGTCCGGGACCTGCTTGACGAGAACGATGCAGTGCATATGGCACCCGGTGCAGGGGGCGGCCCGCGTGACGGGCCTGTCAACAGCGCGCGGCGTTGGTCGCGATCGTGCGGTCGCCCCGACTATCGTCCCCGGTCGGGTCATCCTGGCATAGGGAGGACGGACGGTGATCCGGCCTGCCGATGGCCCCTCGAACCCTGCCGAGCGACCCGTGTCCACGGGACCCTCGGCGCCGGGCCACCGGGACCGTGACCCTCGCCGCCGTGGCGGCAGGGGTGGCCGGCTCGGCGGGCCGCGGGCCGGCGGCGCTCCCGGCGCCCCAGCTGCCACGGGCCGCTAGCTCGACGGGCCCTCGTAATCGAGGTCGTCCGCCTCCACGTCGAGCGTTGCCAGCGGATCGTGACCCGTGACCGCGGCGTCGGGCAGCTCCGGCGCCGGCGCGCCTTCGGCGACGTAGGAGTCGATCGCCGCGCCGAGGCCGACGTCATGACCCGCCTGCTCGGACAGCAGCCACTTGTGCTCGAGGACGTCGCAGTAGGCCTGGACGAGGTCCCGGTCGGGACCCACCTGGCGGGCGATCCGCGCCTGCGTCGGGCGGTAGACCTCCCGCAGCCATCGGTCCGCGGCCTCCTCGGGACCGATCGGGCGACCCTCGGCATACTCGAGCCAGGCAGCGTACTCGCCCAGGTCATTGAGCAGGATCCGGGCCTGCCCTTCGAGCGTCCGCAACCGGGTCCGGCGCTCGAGCTCGTTGGCGTGGTAGCGGCGGGTGGTCACCGCGGTGTGGAGCCGGACCGACCCGAAGGGCGCGACCGGGTCGACCTCGAGGTCGACCGAGAAGCCGAGCTCGTTGAGGCGCCGCAGCCGGGCGCGGATCTCGAGCCGGTCGCCGGGGATGATGTCGGGCTGGCAGAACAGCTCGGTCCAGACCGCCTCGTACCGGGTCCGGACGGACTCGGCGGCGTCGATCGCCAGCTCCGTCTCATCGTCCCGGCCGAGGTAGGCGGCGAGGTCGGCCAGGCCGAACGCGACGTTCTCGACCAGGATGTCGAGGTCGTACCCGCGCTGGCCGTCCGACAGCGCCTCGTGCACCTCGCTCGTCTCGGCGTCCACGAGGTAGGCCTGGATCCGGTCGCCGTCGCGCCGGAACAGGGTGTTCGCGAGCGAGCAGTCACCCCAGTAGACGCCGGCTCGATGGAGATCGACCAGGAGCAGCGCCATGGCGTCGAGCAGGCGGTCCCGGTAGGCGGGCCCGACGCGCAGCCGCATCAGCAGCCGTCGGTACTGCATCGAGTGGCGCAGGTACTCGGTCATCAGGATCGCGTCGCCGCGATCGGGCCGCGCCGCGAGGCCCACGGCGCGCACGGCCGGAAGACCGGCATCCTCGAGGTGGCGGAGCACGCGGAACTCGCGCTCGGCGGTGTCGTCGGGGAGCTCCTTGAGCGCGTACACGAGCCCGCCCGAGACGAGGAACCGGACCAGGTGCCGGGACGGCCCGACCGGCAGCTCGCGGAACCGGTGGCCGCCCGCATTCCACGACCCGAGCGGCTGCTCCCAGGGCAGGTCGAGCAGCCCTGCGACCTCGTCGCGCAGCACCAGCCGGGGGAACATCAACGCGGCCGCCGGGACATGCGGAGGGACGCCGTCGGGGTCAGGGTCGCTTGCGCAGGTAGGCGGTGATCCCGGCCTCGTAGCCCAGCGACTCGAACAGCTGTCGCGCCTCGGGGCGATGGTGGCCGGCGGTGACCTCGAGGAAGGCCACCCCCTCCTCGACCGCGACGCGCTCCACGTCGGCGAGCAGGAGGCGGGCGACCCCGCGCTCGCGCTCGCCCGGGTCGACGACGAGCGCGATGAGGCGGATGAACCGCTCGTCGGTCTCGAAGCGCGGGATGACGTGGAAGGCGACGAACCCGACCACCGCGTCGGCCACCTCCGCGACCAGCACGCGGGACCCGGGCGACGAGAACCGTGCGATCCGGGCGGTGAGATCGCTCGCACCGGCCGGATACCCCTCGTCGGTCAGCAGGGTGGCGAGCCGCTCGGCGTCGTCTGCGCCGGCCGGGCGGATCGTGACGGCAGCGACGTCGTTCATGGGTTGATGGTACCGCCAGGGGTCGACCCGGATCCAAGCGACGGAGCATCGACGACGATGATCTGCGGGGCGGTGATCGCGTCCAGACCGGCCTCCCGGCCGGAGACGCGGACCGACGGTCCCAGCGGGCCGCGTCGGCGCGGGCTAACCGTCACACCGCGCGACCTGGCCGCCGCGACCCAGGCGTCGAGGCCCGCCGTCGCGCGCAGGTAGATCGCGAACGGACCCTCCCCGTGACGGGCGAGCGAGGCCGCGACCGCCCCCTCGGTCGAGGGCTCGGCCAGCACCACGACCTCACCGGGCAGCCCGCTGCTCCCCAGGACCCGGGTCAGCGCGCCCAGGTGCGGGTCCGTCGGCGGCAGCCCGTGCGGGGCCTGATCGGTCCCGGGTTCCGCCGACCCGTCGCCGGCCGCCCGGGGCTGCGGCGGCATGAGCCACGCGGCAAGCTCCGAGGCCGCCCGATCCAGCTCGACCGTGGCCCACGCGATCCCCGCGAGCGCGAGCGGTCCGCCGGTGTCGGGCTCCCGTCCGGGCACGTTCGCGATCGGGTCCCGGCGATCCGGGATCCCGCCGGGGATCGGTTCGAGCACCAGGCGGCCGCCCGCCTGCGGCCGGTCACCGGGCCCTTCCGGATGCCACGGCACGAGCTCCAGGTCGGCGTCGCCGAGCCGGATCGCGAACCCGGCAGGCGGCCCCGCGAGCCGGGACGGCGTCAGGTCCAGGCGCCGGCCGAGGTCGGCGGCCAGCGTCCCCGGATCGGCTGCCTGCCAGGTCAGCCGGGCCCAGCGTGTCACTCGAGCAGCATGTCCGGCGACTCGCCGACCGACGCGAACCCCAGCCGGCCGTACAGCCGCTGCGCACCCTCGTTGCCGCTGAACACGCCGAGGTACGTGAGCCGCCGGTCATCACCCGCGTCGGCCGCGACCGCGTGCCGGGTCACCAGGGATCCGAGGCCGCGGCCGCGGAACGCGGGCCGGGTACCGATCGACGAGAGGTAGGTGAGCCCGTCGAAGGTGGTTGCCTTGGCCACGGCGGCCGGCTCGTCGTCGATGCGGGCGATCACGAGGGTCACGCGTGGGTCGTCGAGCGTCCGGTCGAGGTCGCCGGCCAGCTCGGCCTCGCGACCCGGCGCCGCACCGAACAATTCGGCCAGCACCCGGGCCACCTCGACCGTATCGCCCGGGCAGGCGTCGGCGGCGCGCCGGATCGCTGTCAGGGTCAGGCCGCCGACGAGCTCGGAGGTCCGCACGGGCGGACACGACTCCGGCCGGTCGAGCACCATGACGTGGCCCCCGCCGATGTCGCAGAAGCCGTTGCGCACCAGGCGCGCCACGAGGTCCGGGGGCCGGGAGTGGTCGGGTGACGGCCACAGGTGCGGCTGCCGGCCGTGCATCGTGAACAGCGCGATCGCCTCGGTCAGGCGATGGTCGAAGGCCGTCGCGTCGAGCGGCCAGCGGATGCTCGCCATCCGGTTCCAGAACGGATCGGAATCGCGTTCGTCGAGCAGCACGAGCGAGTCGCCGAGGTCACGGACGTCGCGATGCGGGATGGCGTGGGCGAACGTCTCGTGCCGCTCCAGCGCGCGGATCGTCGTGTCATCGACACGGATCGAGCGGATCACGAGCCCACGATATCGAGCCCGGCCAGCATGACCCGGCTGGCGAGACCGCGAGCGAGCCGCCGGACGGACACGAGCGCGGCGGGATGGCGGTGGGATGGCGGCGGGGCGGCGGTCAGGGGCGGCGGTCAGGGGCGGCGGGCCACCATCGCCGTCGCTCCGGACGGCAGCTCCACCAGCTCCGGCGGGGGCAGGCCGGCGGCCGCGAACCAGCCGAGCGCCTCCCCACGGGTCACCAGCCGCGTTCCCTGGAGCATCTCGTCGAGCTGGATGCCGGCAACCAGCTCTGCGAGGCGGGTGCGCAGGTCCTCGGGGTCGCTGGGCACGTACCAGTCGAGCACGATCAGCCAGCCCCCGGGGCGCACGGCGGCCCAGGCCGAGCGGAGCGCGGCGACCGCCTCGGGCAGCAGGTGGAGCGCGTGCTGGAAGTAGGCGAGGTCCATCTCGCCCGCGTGGCCGACGGCCGTGACGTCGCCGCGCTCGATGGCGATCCGATCCGACAGCCCGGCGGTCGTGACGTTCGCGCGCGCGCGTTCGAAGGAGTCGGGCTCGAACTCAACGCCGATTAGCGTCGTCCCCGGGAAGCGGCGCGCCATCGCGATCAGCCAGCGGCCGCCGCCGCAGTGGACGTCGAGGATCCGCGTCCCCGGGCGGAGGTCCACGACCAGCTGGGGCAGCGCCGCCAGGACCTCCTGGAAGAACACCCCGATGTCCTGGATCGTGAGCCGCTCGATGGCGACCCGGTAGCGGTCCGGCCGGCGGGTGAGGGCGTGCCCGGTCCGCATGACCTCCAGGAGATCGCCGAAGTCCATGCTCCCGATGGCCGCATGCAGGTATTGACCACCGAGGTACTCGGCCCGATCGGCGTCGAGCAGGATCGCGGCGACCTCGTCGAGCGCCGCGACGCGGTCGCCGGTCAGCTCCACGAGGTCGTGGGCATCCGCGCCCCATGCCCAGCGGGCCACGAGATCCGGCCTCGCTCCGGCGCGCTGGGCCAGCTCGTCGATCGTGAGCCCTGCGTCTCCCGCGTCGCGGAGCAGGGCCAGCAGGCCGAGCTCGAGCCCGGCATAGACGTACCAGGTGCGATAGAAGCCGCCGAGGCTGATCACGAGGTCGTCGAACCGCTCGTCGAGCCGCATGGCCGGATTGTGACATGCGATCCACGAGCACCGGGGTGTCGCTGTTGCCTCGTATCGGCGATGGCCGGCGTCCTCCGGGTGCGGCACGATGGGACGCGACGACGGTCCCGCACCGGGCCATGCAACCGGTCGGGCCAACGCCGTGTTTCAGGGATTGATGGACGACACGCCGCTGCTCGACGATCTCGCCCGCGATCTCGACGGGTCGTTCGAGGTCCTGGTTCGCTCGCACGTCGATCGTTGCTACGCGATCGCGCTGCGGGTCCTGGGCAACTCGCACGACGCGGAGGAGGTCGCCCAGGACGCCCTGATCCGCGCCTACCGCGCCATGGCCGGATATCCGCCCGCCCGGATCCGGGACCTGCGACTCCGGCCCTGGCTGGCCACGATCGTGGTCAACCTGTGCCGCAACCGCACCCGGCGCCGGGTGCCCGCGGCCACCTCGCTGGAACCCCTCGTCGAGCGCGGCCGCGAGCCCGCCGCCGGTGATGCCACCGACCCGGCGGGCGCCGCCGTCCGCGCGGCCGGACGGGACCAGCTTGCCGCCCTCCTGACCGGCCTCCCGGATCGCTACCGGATCCCCGTCATCCTCCGCCACGTCGATGACCTCTCGTACGCCGAGCTGGCCGAGGTGCTGGGCCGGCCCGAGGGGACCGTCAAGGCACAGGTGTCCCGTGGGCTCGCCCTGCTCCGGGCGGCCGCCGCCGGCACCGAGCTCGAGGAGCTGATCGCATGACCCGAACCGCACTCCCCCTCCCGGCCGACGATGCGCCGGGCAGGCTCGCTTCGCTCGCGGCGCACGCACCGGCCCACGTGGCCGAGGACGTGCTCGTGGAGCTCGGGCTGGCCGACCGCATGGCGCCCATCGAGTCCCCGCTGGGAACCCTGTGGGTCGCGTGGAACGGCCGCGGCGTCGCCGAGGTCGAGCAGGCCGCCGACGGCGCGGCGGCGGCTGCCCGGCACCAGGCCCGAACCGGCAGGCGGACGACGACCGCGCAGGCACTCCCCCATGCGCTGGCCGATGCCATCGCGCGGCGCCTCGCCGGGGAGCGGCGGGTGCGCATCCCGCTCGACCTGCGCGGCCGCACCGAGTTCGAGGTCGCGGTCTGGACCAAGGCGCTCGAGATCCCCCATGGCGAGGTCCGACCGTACGGGTGGGTCGCCGCGGAGATCGGCCGCCCGAAGGCCGTCCGTGCCGTCGGGACCGCGCTCGGGCACAACCCGATCCCGCTCATCGTCCCGTGCCACCGCGTCGTGCGCAGCGATGGCATGCTCGGGCAGTACAGCCTCGGTGGCCCGCACAACAAGCGCGCGATCCTCGCCGCGGAGGGGCTCGATCCGGAGGGGCTCGAGGCGGCGGCCCACCGCGGCGAGCGGCTGGCCGGCTCACGAACCACCCGGATCGTCTGCTGGCCGACCTGCCGCCACGCCCGCCGGGTGCAGGATCGCTACCGGGTGTCGTTCCGCTCTCTGGGCGATGCCCGCCGGGCGGGCTACCGACCGTGCAAGATCTGCCGCCCCGCAGCCCTCGGCGCGACGGACATCGGCGCCTGACGGCGCTGACGCCGCGGCGTCAGCTGCCGGGTCGCCGGGAAACATGAACCGCCCCCGTCGGTCCGGGCCCCGATGGGGTCCGATCTCCGGCGGGAGCGGTCAACCTGGATCGAGTCTGGCGCGGCCTTGGCTAGGCGCGGCCTTGGCTAGGCGCGCCGGTGGCGCCGGCGGCGTGCGGGCGTCGTGATCGCGAGGCATGCGCCGCCGATCAGGAGCAGCACGAGGCCGTAGCCGCTGCCGGGGTTGTCCTGGCTGCCGCCGCTGATGCCATCCGTGGGCGGCGGGGTCAGGCGGGGCGTGCCGGTCGCGGCCTCGACGCTGCCGCTCGGCGTGGGCGTGGGGGTGGGCGTGACCTCCGGGGTCGGGGTGGGCGTGACCTCAGGGGTGGGCGTGGGCGTCGGCTCCGGGGTCGGGGTGGGCGTGACCTCAGGGGTCGGCGTGGGCGTCGGCTCCGGGGTCGGGGTGGGCGTGGGCGCCGCGCAGGCGTCAAGCGTCAGGTTGAACGTCTTGGACCATCCGTGGGAGCCGGTCGGGTCGTCCCACGCCGTCACGACCACCGTCGCCGTGTGCGCGGCCGTGTCCGGGAGGACGGACCACGACCTCGAGAACGTGGAGCCGAAGGAGAACGGCGAGCCGGCCACAGCCGTGCCGTCGATCGCGACGGCGACCGAGTTGTGGTGCGAGCTGTCGTAGTAGGTCAGATGGACGGTGAGTCCCGTGTCGCAGGTGAGCGTCGCCTGGGGCGTGTGCCCGAGCGCCGTGCCCGCGAACAGGAACAAGGTGACGAGTGCGGCCGTGACGGCGGCCAACGACTTCCCCGGCCGATGGCGGACCCCGCGGCCGAGATCAAATCCCCGAGACATGTCTCTCGCGCCTCCGTGAGCGATACCTGGTGGGCCTACAAGCGAGGTAGGGCGGGATGCACCGGCAGTGCCTGGTTGCCATCAGTGCCATCCGATCGTACTGACGGGTCCCCCCCGCGGGTACTGGTCACAACCGGACAAGAACGCATCGGACGGCATTCGAGCGCCGTGGGAATCGCGGTGCCGGTGCACGCGAACACCGCCGGGGGCAGTACGAAGGTCACCCGAGGTTCGGGGTCAGCCCGCGGCGGCCTCCGCCAGCACCGTTCGGGCGACCCGGCGCGCCCAGATCATCGTCGTGATCATGGGGTTCACGCCCAACGCCGTCGGGAACAGCGAGGCGTCGCCGACGTAGAGGTCGCGGACGGTCCGGTCCGAGCCACGCCGGGCCTGCGGCGTCCGGACCCTGCCCCACGGATCGCACGGATGCGCGGTCGGATCCCCTCCGGCCCGGACCGAGCCCATCTGGTGGGCCGACACCACGGTGCCTCGGTTGGGCGCGAAGTCGAACTGGCCGAGGCGGGCCTCGAACGCCGCGAACGCGGCGGCATCTCCGTCCCCGCCCGTCGCTCGCAGCCACGCGGACGGCGTCCCGACGGCCAGGAGCTCGCGCGATCCGCCGGCCCAGGCGATCCGGGCACACGCGGCGAGCGCGCGCTGCAGCGTCCGCCGGTCCGCCGCCGAGACCGCGTAGTCGATCCGCGGGCGACCGGCCCGCGACAACCGCACCCGGCCGGATCCCTCATCGGCGACGATCCCGATCAGGGGCGCCACCCGCCGGACGCCGCCCATGAGGCGCGCGAACCCCTCGCGACCCTCCCAGTCGAACACGAGCGCGATCAGCCCGGGCGTGCCGGGCGCGGACTCGACGATGAACCCGCCCTCCCGGCCGGCGGGCGTCGCCGGCGACTCGAGACCCGTGAGCACCCCCATCGCCTGGGCGGTCCCGTGCCACATCAGGACGTCGTCGTCGAGGAACGCGGCAAGCACCGTCACCGGGTGGAGCCGCAGGTGGCGGCCGGTGGCCCGGTGGTCGAGCCCCGACCGAAGCAGCACCACCGGCGACCGGAGGGCTCCGGCGGCGACGACCACCTGGCGAGCGTGAACGACCAGGCGGCGGGGCACGCCGCCGAGCGTCACCGTTGCGTCCACCCCGGTCGCCCGGCCGCCCTCGATCCGAACCCGGTCCACCGGCGCGTCGGCGACGATGCGCGCGCCATGGCGCCAGGCGTCGGCGAGGTGCACCCGGAGCCCCGACTGCTTGGCGCCCCGCCGGCAGCCGAACCCGCATCGTCCGCAGTCTCCGCAGCCGACCCCGTTCCGGCGCGTCTCCGCCGCCTCCAGCCCGAGCGACGCTGCGCCCCGCCGGATCAGCTCGTCCTTGGGCGGGACGTCGGGTGCCGGTCCGACCGCCAGCTCGGCCTCGATCGCCGCCCGGTCCGTGTCGACCTGCGGCCCGTCGAACCCCTCGACGCCGTGATCGATCGCCCATCGCCGGCGCACCGGCGCCGGCGGCGCGATGCAGGTCATCCAGTTCACCGTCGTGCCGCCGCCGACCGCGCCGCCCGCGAGGGTCATGATCGACGCGTCCCAGGACACGTTGAAGCCGTGGTTGAGGTACAGCCGGTCGAAGGCGGCCAGCTCGTCGGTGGGCATCGCCGGCTCGGCCACGAAGGGCCCGGCCTCGAGCACCACCACGTCGCGCCCGGCGCGTGCGAGCTCGGCAGCGATCACGCCCCCGCCGGCCCCCGACCCGACCACGACGACGTCCGTCTCGAGCACGATCGTGTCGCCGGCGGTCGCGCCGGCCGTGCCCGTCGCGGCACCGGCGTCGGGCCGGGTCGCCGGCTGGCCGACGGCGAACGCGTGGATGGGGGTCGGATCGGTGGCGACCGGCTCGGGTCGATGACGGTAGCCCGTCGCCGCGAGCTGCGGGTTCTCGCCCCGCTCGCCCGGATCCGCGTAGGCGAGGAAGGCGAGCAGTCGCTTGAGGCCCTGGTAGGCCGTGCGGCGCAGCGGCACCGCGGACCTGGCCCATCGCCGCAGGTAGCGCTCGCGGCCGGCCTGGTCGAGGTCCGAGAAGCGCACCGGCCGGCCGCAGAGCAGCAGGTTCGCGAGCCGTGACTCGAACACCCGGAGCACCAGCCGGAGCTGGGCGACCTGGGCCGGGTCGGCCGCGAGGTCGAGGGAAGCGGCGGTCAGCCGCGCACGGCGCTCATGGTCGCCATCGATCAGGGTCTCGGACAGGCGAGCCAGCGTGGCGAGGGCCCCGGGCGACCAGCCCGCCGGCTCGGGCGTGGGCGGGCCCGCCGGGGCGGCGGGGTCCACGGCCGGCAGGACGATGGCGTCGTCGTGGGTCACCGCGGGCGGGCCGGTGGGGAGGCGGGCGCGGGCAACCCCCTGATGGTGTCGGCGGGGCGTCGGGCGGCCATCGCCCGGGATGATACGGCCCGCTCCGGTCAGGCCGGGCGCTCGAACCCCTGCGCCGGCCACGGCTCGCAGCGGAGCGGGCGGTCCGCGCGGTAGCCGAGCGCGTAGTCGGCCTGGATCAGGGTGTGCAGCTGGCTGGTCCCCTCGTAGATCACGGCCGCCTTCGCATTGCGCAGGTAGCGCTCGACCGGGAACTCGTTGGAGTAGCCGTTCGCGCCGTGGATCTGGATCGCGTCCAGCGCCGCCTGCACCGAGTGCTCCGTCGCGTGCCACTTGGCCAGCGAGGTCTCGCGCGTGTTGCGCAGGCCGCGGTTCTTGAGCGCCCCCGCCTGGAACACGAGCAGGCGCCCGATCTCGATGCCCTTCGCCATGTTGGCGATCATCTGCTTGACCAGCTGGTGGCGGCCGATCTCCTCGCCGAACGTCTCGCGCTCGTGCGCGTACCTGACCGAGGCGTCCAGGCAGGCCTGGGCGAGCCCGACGGCGCCGGCGGCGACCGTGTAGCGACCCTGGTCGATCGCGCTCATCGCGATCAGGAAGCCCTCGCCCTCCTCGCCGATCCGGTGCTCGACCGGGACCCGCACGTCCTCGAGGTCGATCAGACCCGTGTTGCCCGCGCGGATGCCCATCTTGCCGTGGAGGGTGCCCGTGGTCAGGCCGGGCATCCCGCGCTCGAGCACGAAGGCCGTGACGCCGCGGTGCCGCTTCGCCCGGTCCACCGTCGCGAACACCAGGAACTGGTCGGCGAGATCGGCCAGGCTGATCCAGATCTTGTGGCCGTTGAGGACGTAGCTGTCGCCGTCGCGGCGTGCCGTCGTCGCGAGGTTGCCCGCGTCCGTGCCCACCCCGGGCTCGGTCAGCGCGAACGTCGCCAGCCGCTCGCCCTTCGCCTGCGGGACGAGCCATCGCCGCCGCTGCTCCTCGGTCCCCCATTGCAGCAGGGTCAGGCTGTTGAGCCCGACATGGACGCTCTGGACGACGCGGAACGAGGTGTCGGCACGTTCCAGCTCCTCGCACAGCAGGGCGAAGCTGATGTAGTCCATCCCGCCCCCGCCGTAGGCCTCCGGGATCGGCGCGCCGAGGAGGCCCTGCTCCCCCATCCGGTCGAACAGCTCGCGATGGACCTCGCCGCGCTCGTCCCACTCGCGAATGTTGGGCAGGATCTCTGCCTCGGCGAACGCGCGCGCGGCGTCGCGAACGAGGCGCTGCTCGTCGTTCAGGGCGAAGTCGATCACGGCGCTTCCGGTGGCCTCGGGCTTGGGGGCGTGGTCGGAGGCCATCCTACCGCCGGCACGGCGTCGAGCCCGCCGCCAAGCTCGACGCGCCACCCTCCGGAGCACCGTCGGCGCTCCCTATACTCGGCGACGTGGACACCTTCGACGCCGCTTCCGCACCGCTCGACCTGGCCGCCCTGGCGGAGCCCAACCTGTCGCCCGTGCTGGGCCGGTACATGGACCGCAGCTGGTCCCATGGCGTCGGGCACCGCCTGTTCGACACCGCCGGCCGCGAGTACCTCGACTTCGCCAACGGCATCGCCGTCACGGCGCTCGGTCATGCCCACCCGCGCGTCACGGCGGCGATCCATGCGCAGGTCGACCGCCTGATCGGACCCGTCCACGCCATGGGCTTCGCGGAGTCGACCGTGACGCTCGGGCGGATGCTCGCCGGGACGTTCCCGGACCCCCTCGACACGGTGCTGTTCCTCAATTCGGGCTCGGAGGCCGTCGACGGCGCGATCAAGCTCGCGCGCCGCGTCACCGGGCGCCCGGGGATCGTCGCCTTTCGGGGGGCCTTCCACGGGCGGACGGTCGGTGCCACGAGCCTCACCAGCTCCAGCCTCAACTACCGGGTCGGGTACGAGCCGCTGCTGCCGGGGGTGTACTTCGCGCCCTTCCCTGCGGCCTACCCGGAGTTCGACGGCGATGAGGAGCGGGCCACGGCCGCGGCGCTCGGCGTCCTCAGGTCCCTGCTGACGACCATCGTGGCACCGTCCGACGTCGCGGCCGTGTTCATCGAGCCGGTCCAGGGCGAGGGCGGCTACTACCCGGCGCCCGCCGGCTTCCTGCGCGAGCTCCGCGCGCTGTGCGACGAGCACGGGATCCTGCTCGTCGCCGACGAGGTCCAGTCGGGCTACGGGCGGACCGGCGAGATGTGGGCGTTCGAGCACGCCGGGATCGTCCCCGACGTGGTGTGCGTGGCCAAGGCGATCGCGAACGGCCTGCCGCTGTCGGCGGTCGTCACCCGGCGCGAGCTCCAGGAACGGTGGGGCCGGGGCGCCCACGGCACGACGTACGGTGGCAATCCGGTCGCCTGCGCGGCCGGGATCGCCGTGCTGGAGACGATCCGGGACGAGCACCTGGTCACGAACGCGCGGGCACGTGGCGCCGAGCTGTCCGGTGGGCTGCGGGAGCTGATGGCCGACCACCCGGCCATCGGCGACGTCCGTGGACCGGGGCTCATGATCGGCGTGGAGTTCGTCACCGACCGCTCGACGCGCAAGCCCGACGGGGCGACGGCGGAAGCGGTGGCCGCGCGAGCGGCGGACGCGGGCCTGCTGCTGCTCCTGTGCGGGATCGACCACCAGGTGATCCGCTGGATCCCACCCCTGGACGTGACCGTGTCCGAGGTGGAGGAGGCGCTCGGCCTGTTCGAGAATGCCCTCAGGGGCTGAGCGCCATCCGGCCGGCAGGTGCCGGCCGGGCTCGCGACCGGTCTAGCGGTTGCGGGCCAGGAACTGCATCACGTCCTCGAGCCGAAAGCGCCGGTCCCCACGCTTGCACACCCGGTAGTACGGGAGCTCGCCGCGATCGCCGAGACGCTTCACGGTGTTCACGTGGAGGTGCAGCATCTCGGCCACCTCGCTCGCGGTGAGCATGGGTCCGAGCTCAGTGATTGCCATCGACGCCATCTGCAGATCGCCTCTTCGTGCCTGGAGCCGGGCGGGATTCCGTGGAGGGCACTGCGGTGCGGTCCGGCTCGTTGCTGGGAGGAGCATCCGGGTCGGAGGCGGTTTAGCCAAGCCGTACTCTCGGTTGGCCGGTGGTACCAGCCGTCACGCGGGAGTGCGCCGATGGGCTCGACGGCGGTCCGCAAGCTGCCGGAACCGGGTCCCCGGCCGCACGGATCGGGTGCCGGCAGGCCTGATCGGGGGCCGGCGTCGCGGAGCCACGCGTGGGGGCACAGCCAAGCGTCGTTCCCGCGATCGCCGGCCCCCGGGCATCGTCTCGTCACCGAAACCGGTGGCTCCTCGATGCGGTCATTGTGCGACGCCGTGCGCGCCCTGTACAGAGCTCGCGGGGTGGATCGAGGGGACCCCGGAGGGCAGGATGACGGGCCTGCGGGCCAGGCCTGCGGGACGGGCCTGCGGGACGGGCCTGCGGGCCAGGCCACCGGGTCGCCGGGCCCGGTCGACGGGCGTCCTGGCTGTGGGTGATCTCAGCCCCGCGCGCGCACCTCGACGAGCTCGAGCTCGGCGGTCCGCGGGAGGTCCGAGAGGGTGCTGCACGACGGGCAGATCGCCATCGTCGGTCCGACCACGTCGTCGTGGCCCAGCGCCCCGTCGAAGCCGCAGTCGCAGCGCAGCCGGATGTCGAACGGCTCGGTTTCCAGGGTGGATCCCGCGAGCGGGCCCGTGACCGTCAGCATCTCGAACGCCTGGCGCAGCACGGGCTCGGGGATCGTCGTCGCGTGGCGCACCCGGATCGCGGCCACCGGCCGCCCCGCAGCGTGCTCCCCGGCCGCCTCGACCAGCCGCTCCACGAGCGACACCTCATGCATCGGGCGCCACCTCGTCGCCGGGCGCGGCCCGGCGGGCCACGGCCGGAGCTCGCTCGCCGGCCGCCGGCACGCGGCCGTGCGCCTCGACCAGCGCCGCCACCACATCGACCGCCCGAGGCACCACGGCCTCCGCCACCGGCGACAGCCCGTCCCCGAGCTCGAGCGATGCGGCCCCGATGCTCACGACCACCACCTGGGGCGAGCGACCCCACAGCTCGCGGGTCAGCGCGATCAGGCCTTCAGGCCCGATGTGATGGGTCCAAGCCGACGCGGACCGCAGGCTCGCGTCGAGCGTCCGGACGCGGACCTCGCCCGGCTCGACGTCGACGGCGGCATCGACCAGGACGACGAGCGACGCTCCGCTTGCATCGATCGCCAGCTCGGGCGTCAGCTGGTGCTCGGCGCGGACGTCGACGCCCGCGAGCCGCGGGTCCCGGGCGAGGCGCCGCGCGACCGCCCAGCCGACGCCGTCGTCGGTGCACAGCGAGTTGCCGTACCCGACGACCAGGACGCCGCCCGGTCGCGCCTCCACCCCGGCCGGCGGGTCGATCATCGGACGAGCGTGTCCAGGACCGCGCCGCCGGGTGCCAGCAGCTCGATCCGGAGCGCCATCTGGCCCAGCGCATGGGTCGAGCACGACAGGCACGGGTCGTAGCACCGGATCACGGCCTCGACGCGGTTGAGCATCGACTCCTCGAGCCGGTCGGCCTTGACGTTGTGGCGCGCGACCTGGAGCACCGCGCGGTTCATCGCCATGTTGTTGTGCCCGGTGGCGATCACCAGGTTGACCCACTGGACGATCCCGTCGTCGTCGACCCGGTAGTGGTGCATCAGCGTGCCCCGCGGAGCCTCGGACACACCGATCCCCTCGTTGCGGTTGATGCCGGCCTCGGACCGGACGTGCCTGGACAGGATGTCCGGGCCGCGCAGCAGCTGGTCCACCTTCTCGATCGCGTGCAGGGTGTCGATCAGCCGGGCGTAGTGGTAGTGGAACGACGAGCCGGCCACGCGGCCCACCCGCCAGCGGAACTTCTCGAGCTCCTCGTCCGCGCGCGGGGTGCCGGTCCGCTCGGCCACGTTGAGCCGGGCCAGCGGCCCCACCCGGTAGATGCCGTCGGGGTAGCCCATCGGCTTCCAGTAGGTCGACTTGAGGTACGACCAGGGCTCCACGGCCTCGCCGATGTAGTCGTTGAACAGCTTGGGGTCGATCTTGTCCCCCAGGTGCTGCCCATCGGCGTCCACGACGCGGATCCAGCCGCCGTAGTGGTCGACGTTCCCCTGGCGATCGACGAGGCCCATGAACGCGGACCGGAAGTTGCCGAAGGTGGCGGCTTCCTCCTCCCAGCGCAGCATGTCGGTCTTGTACCAGGCGATCGCCCGCTCGACCGCCGCGATCGCGCCGGGCACGCCCGCCAGGATCCGGTCGCGGATCTCGGCCGTCAGCTGGAACGCCACGCCGCCGGGGACGATCCCCTCGGGATGGATGCGCTTGCCGCCCAGCCACTCGATGATCTGCTGGCCCCACTTGCGGAGCTCGATGCCGTCCCGGGCGAGCTGCGGGTTCTGCCGGGCGACGCCCAGGATGTTGCGCACCGCCGGATCGGCGTCGAACCCGAACAGCAGGTCGGGCGAGGAGAGGTGGAAGAACGAGAGCGCGTTCGACTGCACGATCTGGCCGAGGTTGATGATCCGGCGCAGGTCGGCGCCCGTGGGCGTCGGCTCCACGGCCATGATGTCGTCCACGGCCTTGGCCGAGGCCACCAGGTGGCTGACCGGGCAGATCCCGCAGATGCGGGCCATGAGGGCCGGCATCTCGTGGACGGGGCGGCCCTGGGTGATCCGCTCGAAGCCGCGGAACTGGGTGACGTGGAAGCGCGCGTCGACGACCTCGCCGCGGTCGTCGAGCTGGATCGTGATCTTGGAATGGCCTTCGATCCGGGTGATCGGGTCGATGACGATCGTCTGGCTCATGGCGGCACCTTCTGTCAGCGTCCGAACCGGGCGCCGGTCGTCCGGGGGACGCGGCCGGACAGCAGGTCGTCGAGCAGGGTGTAGATGAGGTCCGCGTGCGGCGGACAGCCGGGCAGGAACACGTCCACGGGCACCACCCTGTGGACGGGCCGCGCGGTCGGAAGCAACGCCGGCACCAGCTGGTCGGGCGTCCCCGGGTTGAGCGTGACGTTCTCGCGGTAGGCCCGGTCGAGGAGCGGCGCGACCCCGATCGGATTGCGCATCCCGGGCACGTTCGAGGTCACCGCGCAGTCGCCGAACGCCACGATGGTCTTCGTCCGCTCGCGGACCAGGCGGATCCTGTGGAGGTCGTCCTCGCTGGACACGGCGCCCTCGACCAGGCACACGTCGACGTTCTCGGGGTACTCCTTGACGTCGACCAGCGGGCTGTACACGAGGTCCGCGCGCTCGAAGATGTCGAGCAGCCGCTCGTCGAGGTCGAGGAGCGACATGTGGCAGCCGGAGCAGCCGTCCAGCCAGACGGTGGCGACCCGCGGCCTGGCCGCTGCCCGGGCTCCGTCGTCGGTCGTGGCGTCGGGATCGCTCACAGCCCACGCTCCTCCTGGACCGTCCGCAGCCAGGGCAGGAACGGACGCCGGTCCTTGCTGCCGGCCGCCACCGGGCGGCCCTTCTCGAACAACGCGCCGGTCGGGCACACCTGGACGCACTTGCCGCAGCTGGTGCACGTCGGCGACTCGCCCCAGGGGATGCCCATGTCGGTCTGGACACGGGTCTCGAGGCCGCGGTGCATGACGTCCCAGGTGTGGGCGCCCTCGATCTCGTCGCAGACGCGCACGCAGCGGAGGCACAGGATGCACCGGTTGTGGTCGATCGCGTACAGCTTGTGGCTGGCGTCGATGCCCACCGCGGGGTTGATCCGCGGCAGGTCGAAGTGGGTGATGCCCAGATCGGCCGCCAGGTCCTGGAGCTCGCAATGGTTGTTGGCCACGCACACGGCGCACACGTGGTTGCGCTCGAGGAAGATCATCTCGGTCACGCTGCGCCGGTACTCGGCGAGGGCGTCGGAGTGGGCGGTCACCTGCATGCCCTCGGCGATCTGCGTGACGCAGGCGGCCGCGAGCTTGGGCGAGCCCGTGATCTCGACCACGCACAGGCGGCAGGCGCCCCGGTCGTGGATCCCCGGCAGGTGGCACAGGCCGGGGATGTCGATCCCGTTCTCCTCGGCCACCTCCATGATGGTCTGCCCCTCGGAGCCGGCGACGTCCTTGCCGTCGATCGTCAGGGTGTGGACGGTGGTCATGCCATCACCTCCACCGGCTCGATGACGCAGACGCCGGCGGGGCACACCCGGTCCTCGATATGGGCCAGGTACTCGTCACGGAAGTAGCGCAGCGTGCTGAAGATCGGGTTGGGCGCGCCCTGGCCGAGACCGCACAGCGACATCCGCTGGACGACCCCCGCCAGGCCTTCGAGCTGGGCAAGGTCCGCGAGCGTCGCCCGGCCGCGGGTGATCAGGTCGAGGAGCATCCACATCTGGGTCGTGCCCACCCGGCACGGCACGCACTTGCCGCACGACTCCTCGCGGCAGAAGTCCATGAAGTACTTGGCGACGTCGACCATGCACGAGGTGTCGTCCATGACGATCATGCCGCCCGATCCCATGAACGAGCCGAGCTCGATCAGCGCCTCGTACGTGACCGGGGTGTCCAGGTGCTCGGCGGGGATGCAGCCGCCCGACGGACCACCGGTCTGGACCGCCTTGAACGGCCGCCCATCGATGATCCCACCGCCGATGTCGAAGATGATCTCGCGCAGGGTCGTGCCCATCGGCACCTCGACCAGGCCGGTGTTGACGACGCGGCCGGCCAGCGCGAACACCTTGGTCCCGCGACTCCTGCCCTCGGCGATCGCGGTGTACCAGTCGGCGCCCTTGCGCAGGATGGTCGGAACGCTGGCGAAGGTCTCGACGTTGTTGATCAGGGTCGGGCAGTCGAACAGGCCCTGGACCGCCGGGTACGGCGGGCGCGGGCGGGGCGTTCCCCGCTTGCCCTCGACCGACGCGATCAGCGCCGTCTCCTCGCCGCACACGAAGGCGCCGGCGCCGAGCCGCACCTGGACGTCGAAGCTGAACGAGGTGTCGGCGATCCCTGCGCCCAGCCAGCCCGCCCGCTGGGCGGCACGGATCGCGGCCCGCAGCCGGGCGACCGCGAGCGGGTACTCGGCTCGGCAGTAGATGTAACCCTCGGTGGCGTGGACCGCGAACGCCGCGATCGCCATCCCCTCGAGCACCCGGAACGGGTCGCTCTCGAGGACGCTGCGATCCATGAACGCGCCGGGGTCGCCCTCGTCCGCGTTGCAGATCACGTACTTCTGGGTGCCCTGCGCCTTGGCGACCGTCGTCCACTTGAGGGCGGTCGGATAGCCCGCCCCTCCGCGACCCCGGAGGCCGCTGCGGCCGATCTCCTCGCGGACCTCGGTGGAGGTCATCTCCGAGAGCACCCGCTGGAGCGCCTCGTAGCCCCCCCGGTCGAGGTAGTCCTGGAGGCTCTCGGGGTCCACCCGGCCGAAGTTCTCGGTCGCGACGCGGACCTGCTTCTCGAAGAACGGGCCCTGCGGCTGGCGAGTATCGGTCGCCTTCACGTCCCGGAGCGCCGCCACGATCGGCTCGACATCGTCGGCCGTGACCCGCTCGAACAGCCGGCCCGTCTCGCCGACCTCGACCAGGGGGCCCGCCGCGCACAGCCCGAGGCACCCGACGCGCTTGACCATCACGTCGGTCAGCCCGGCCTCCGCGGCTCGCTCACCGAGCCGCAGGGTGATGTCGTGCGACTGGGCCGACATGCAGCTGGCCGCCTCGCACACGTAGGCATGCGCGCGAACCGGCGCCTCGCGGACCTCCTCGCTGATCACGCGGCGACGGATCGGCCGTCCCGCGCCCGGCTGCTCGCTCACATCGCCTCCAGCTGCGCGACGAGCTCGTCGGCGCCGATCTTGCCCCTCACGTCACCGTCCACGATCACGGCCGGCGCCAGGCTGCACGCGCCCAGGCACCTGGCGGTCAGCAGCGACACCTTGCCGTCGGCGGTCGTCTCCTTGGGCCTGACCCCGAGCCGGGCGTCGAGGCCGGCCAGGATGTCCTTGGCGCCGTTGATGTAGCAGGCCGTGCCGGTGCAGACGACGCACGTGTGCTCGCCGGCGGGCCTGAGGGTGAAGAAGGAGTAGAAGGTGGCGACCCCGTACACGCGCGAGTGCGGGACGCCGAGCGTGTCGCCGACGAAGGTGAGGGCATCGGTGTCGAGGTAGCCGAAGGCCTCCTGGGTCGCGTGGAGCGCCTCGATCAGGGCCGCCGGCCGGTCGCCCATGCGCCGCATGCGCGTCTCCACGATCTTCCAGCGCTTGTCATCGCTGGGCGGCGCGGGCTTGGCGTAGAGCGCGGGCATCCCTGTCTCCGGTACGTGGCCGGTGGCGCCCCGGGACGCGGGCGCCGAGTCTGCCGGCAGGCACGGACCGCGCGGCGCGACCCGTCATCGGACACGGTAGGCAACCCGGACCCGGGCGACGCGTGCCGCAGGTCCCGACCGGGAGAGTCGGATCGATGCCACCGGCGGGCCGGCCGGTCCGCCCCGACGGGACCAACGGCCGTCGGTCACGCCGCCAGCCGGCGGCGCACCGGGGGCTCGCGGTCGGGCCGGCGGCGACACCAACGAGCCCCCGGCGGCGCCGGGGGCTCATGTGGCGGTTGGTGCCTCGTTACTCGGCCTGACCGAAGGCCTTGATCTCGGCGAGCTCCTGCTCCGACAGCACGCGTGGGGCCTCGCCCCGCGCGACCTTCTGGGCGCGGACGTGCTCGTTGATCTGGTCGACGATCTCGGGGTTGGCGAGCGTCGTCACGTCGCCGACGTCGGCGAAGTTGGAGATGCTCGCGATCACGCGGCGCATGATCTTGCCCGAGCGGGTCTTGGGCATGTCGGCGACGATCCACACGTTCTTGGGACGCGCGATCTTGCCGATGTCCTTCTCGATCTGGGCCATGACCTTCTGGGCGACGCCGTCGCTCGCGTAGCCCGGCTTGAGCGACACGTACATCTCGACCGCCCGGCCGCGAAGCTCGTCGATGACCGGCACCGCCGCCGCCTCCGCGACCTCCTCGACCTCGATCGCGGCCGACTCCAGCTCCTTGGTCCCGAGCCGATGGCCGGCGACGTTGATGACGTCGTCGATGCGGCCCAGGATCCGGTAGTAGCCGTCCGCGGCCTGCACCGCCCCGTCACCGGCCAGCCAGGGCCAGTCGTGCCAGTCGGTGCTGTTGGGGTCGCGGTTGTACTTCGCGTGGTACGTCGAGATGTAGCGCTCGTCCTGACCCCAGATGGTCAGCATCCGACCGGGCCACGGGTTGCGCATGCAGATGTTGCCGGCCTTGCCCGAGCCCTTCTGGACCTCCTCGCCGTTCTCGTCGTAGAGGACGCCGTAGAGGCCGAGCACCGTCGGCCCGCAGCTTCCCGGCTTCATCTTCTCGAGCCCCGGCAGCGTCGAGCCGAGGAAGCCGCCGGTCTCGGTCAGCCACCAGGTGTCGGTGATCGACGCCTCGCCCTTGCCGACGACGTTGAAGTACCAGCGCCAGACATCGGGCTCGATCGGCTCACCGACCGTCGTCATGGTCTTGAAGTGGTAGTTGTACTTCGCCGGCTCGTCCGGGCCGAGCTTGCGGAGCATGCGGATCGTGGTGGGTGCCGTGTGGAAGATGTCCACGCCCAGCTTCTCCGCGATCCGCCACGGCCGCCCCGCGTCCGGGTAGGTCGGGACGCCCTCGTACATGACGCTCGTCGTCCCCAGCGAGAGCGGACCGTAGACGATGTAGGAGTGCCCGGTGATCCAGCCGATGTCGGCGAAGCACCAGTACGTGTCGTCCGGATGGATGTCCTGGTAGTACTTCGAGGTGCCGGTGACGTACGAGAGGTAGCCGCCGGTCGAGTGCTGGGCGCCCTTCGGTCGGCCGGTCGTGCCGCTCGTGTACATGAGGAACAGCGTGTCCTCGGCCCGCATCGAGACCGGGTCCACCGCCTGCCCCTTGTAGCGCTCGAGCACGTCGTCGATGAAGAAGTCACGGCCCTCGACCATCGGGCTCTCGGAGTGGTACTCGCCCGGGATGCGCCGGAAGACGAGCACCTTGTCGACCTCGAGCCCCTCCTTCTTCGCTGCCTCGATCGCCTCGTCGGCCTTCACCTTGTGGTCGATCAGCTGGCCATTGCGGTAGTAGGCGTCGATGGTGACCAGGATCGTGCTCTGCGCGTCGGCCATCCGCTGCCCGCAGGCGGTCCCGCTGAAGCCGCCGAACACCTCCGAGTGCGGAGCGCCGAGGCGGGCGCAGGCGAGCATGGCGACGGGCAGCTGCGGGACCATGGGCAGGTGGAACGTCACCCGGTCGCCGGTCTTGACACCGGCAAAGTCCTGCAGCAGGGCGGCGAACTCGTTCACGCGCCGGTGGAGCTCGCGGTAGGTGATCTCCTGCGTCGCATCCTCTTCGCGCTCTGGCACCCAGATGATCGCGTTCTTGTCACCCCGCGTCTCGAGGTGCCGGTCGATGCAGTTGACGGACGCGTTCAGCTTGCCGCCCACCCACCACTTGAAGAACGGCGCCTTCGAGGTGTCGAGGATCGTGTCCCACTTGCGGTCCCAGGTGAGCATCTCCGCGTACTCGACGAAGCACTCGGGGAAGTGGTCCTCGGAGAAGCGCTCGCGAATCGCCGGGTCGTTGGCGTTCGCCACCTGCCTGATGCGAGCGGGCGGGTCGAAGTACTCCTCCTCGCGCCAGTGGACGGCGATCTGCGCCTCCGATACCTGGGCTCCGCTTGCCTCGCCCTGTGTTCCCACGGTTCAGCCTCCTAGCAATCCGATTTCGCGGAGCCGTCGCAGCGCACGACGGCTGCCGGTGGCTTGAGCGCGTCGGGCGCGCCGGACCAAGCTGGTCGGTCGCGTGCGAGCAGTGGGAGACCCACGCCGCACCGGTGAACCTCTCTGGTCCCGGCCCCTGATCAGACTGGGTGGCCACCAGATGTCGGGGCTTGGTCGCGGCTGGGCCAGAGGCTGGATTGTACGACGCTCAGGAATTTGCGTTGCAGGGCGCGGGTCATCCCGGGGGCCACCTCGAGCGGCGCGAGCTGCCGCCTTGATGCGCTTGGCGCCCCTGACAGTGGCGCCCCCGGCAGGAATCGAACCTGCGACCTACCGCTTAGAAGGCGGCTGCTCTATCCGCTGAGCTACGGGGGCACGCGGCTGCCAGTCTACGCGGGCCACCCGGCCAGCCCGGGGCGTGGCGCATCGTCGGGTCGCGGTCCGGTCAGGTCGGGAGACGCGGAAGGACCGGCCGGGAGCCGGCCGGTCCTCGGGATCGAGGGATCTCGTCCGCTGCGGTCGGTCAGCGGGCAGGAGCTCCTGTCCGAACGCCTCATTGATGATGGTGCGCGCGGACGCATACCGGGCCGCGATCGCGGTCAGGACGCCCACGACGCCGCCGGCCTGCTTGATCGTCCCGTTCCCGGTGTACTCGGCGATCGCGAGCAGCAGGAACGTGATCCACAGAAGCAGGAACACGATCATCACCGGCCAGGGATGCTTGAGCGTGGCGATCCACATGTAGAACGTGAAGATGCCCCACGCGAGCAGGAATGTCCCGACCGCGCCCGCGGCGTCGCCGCTGGCGACGTTCCCGGCAAAGAACCAGACGAAGAATGCGTAGCTGAGCCAGAAGGCTCCGCACGAGCTGAAGGCGGTCGCCCCGAACGTGTTGCCGTTCTTGAACTCCCACATGCCGGCCGCGAACTGGGCCAGCCCCCCATAGCCGAGTGCGAGCGCGACAACGACGTGGACGCTGGACCCTCCGATCACCCCGGCGTTCGTCAGCGACAGGACGAACGTCGTGAGCGCGAATCCCCGCCAACCCGAGTGGGGCCGGGTTCGCCTCCTTGGGTGCGGGTGATGCTGGTCGCGCCTGAGCCACGCGAGACTCTCCTTTCTCCGTGAGCCACGCTCTGGGCGCGCGGCCATACACGGATCTGCCTCGACCATCGTCTCTGGGGCCACCGACTCCACGCCCTCGCGCGGGGCCATGTCGCGATCAGTAGTCCGCGCCATGAAAATGTCAAGTCGTTGCCCCCTGGCAACCAAAACCGGTGCGCGGCGGCTGACCGCTGCGGAGCGTGGGATCGGGCGATCGCGCACGCGGCGAGCCGCTTGCCGGCGGCGCGTTCGCCCGGCGGCGCGGGCATGGCCGCATCCGCGGGCGTCCGGTGCGCTAGAGGCCGTTGCGCTCCGCCAGGACGCCCAGCGTGTGCTCGAGGGCGCGATGGGCGATCTCGAGGTTGGTCTCCATCACACCACGGGGCTCGGGCGCCGCGACATCGGGGACGTCGAGCATCGTTGCAGGGGGCGGGCCCTGTCGGTAGCGCGCCGCCTCGTCAGCCCAGCGAGCCCGCCAGGCGGCGGGGGTCGCAGCCGGGACCTCGCGATGCGCCTGTGCCAGCCAGACCAGGGACCAGACCCGGGGCACGACCCGGTACACGTCGTAGCCACCGCCGCCGGTGGCGAGCCATCGCCCATCCGCGTGCTCGTGCGCGACCCGGTCCACCAGGCGCGCCGCCCGGGACATGGCGGTGGTCGTGATCTCGAGGTGGGCGAGCGGGTCGAGCGCGTGGCTGTCGCACCCATGCTGGCTGACCACCAGCGTCGGGCGGAAGGCCTCGGCGACGAGCGGCACGACGAGCTCGACCACCGCCAGCCAGGACACGTCCGAGGTGCCCGGCTCGAGCGGGATGTTGACGGCGCTGCCGAATGCCTCGTGGCCGCCCCGCTCGTTGACGAACCCCGACCCGGGGAACAGCGCGAGGCCGGTCTCGTGAAACGACACCGTCACGACGTCGCGATCGTTCCAGAAGATCGCCTCGACGCCGTCGCCGTGATGCACGTCGAAGTCGAGATACAGGACGCGATGACCGGCGTCCCGGGCACGCCGCATCGCGATCGCCAGGTCGTTGTAGACGCAGAACCCGCTGGCCTCGGCCGGGAACGCGTGGTGGAGCCCGCCGCCGGGGTGGAACGCGTGCACCCGCTCGCCCGCCACGATGTGATCCATGGCGGCGATCGTCCCGCCCACGACCGCGGCCGCGGCCCCGTGCATGCCCTTGAACGGCGGCGTGTCCTGGCCCTCGAAGCCGGACCCGGCGGCGGCACCCGGATCGTTGGACAGCCGCTTCACCGTTGCCAGGTAGCCGGCCTCGTGGACCGTGGCCAGCTCCTCGTCGGTGGCCGGTCGGGGTGCCTCGAATGCCTCGGCGCCAACCTGGCGAAGCAGCTCGATCCCGGGACCGAACCGCCGCGGGGTGAAGGGATGGGTCGGCCCGAAGTCGTAGTCCAGCGACGCCGGCCCGTAGACGACGAGGGGTTGCGCCGAGCTGCCATCCGTGTCGGGTGTCGCTTTCAACGAGACCACCTGGTGCGCGCGGCCCGTGCCGGCGAGGCGGCTTGCGACCAGCCGTCGCTGGGCGGGACGCCGATCGCGCTACCATCGCGCCAGCCCCCGGGCCCGGGGCGGTCCGGCGACAGTAGCACGCACGCAACGGGAGGGTCGCTGGCGCAGGCATGAACATGCATCGGGTCAACCCCGCGACCACCCAGGACCGCGCCCGGGACACGATCCTGCGGGATGGGGCGTCGATCCGGATCCGGGACGCCGTCGCCGGTGATGCGCCCGCGCTCGAGTCGTTCCTCAAGGGCCTCGATCCGGAGTCCCGCTGGCTGCGGTTCGCGAGCAAGGGGACCGACCTGGCCGCGC
Organism: uncultured Chloroflexia bacterium; assembly: GCA_963841545.1. Taxonomy (GTDB): domain Bacteria; phylum Chloroflexota; class Limnocylindria; order Limnocylindrales; family CSP1-4; genus CAIXZV01. The sequence continues at coordinate 98,429 of CAWJDE010000007.1, forward strand.
GAGCCCACCTGTGGGCCGTCCCCGAGCGGCCCGGCGACTGCTCGCTGGTCGCCGAGGCGGGCATCGACGGCCGGATCATCGGCAACGGCAGCTACGACCGGCTCGGTCCGGAATCGGCCGAGGTCGCGTTCGTGGTCGCCGACGAGTTCCAGGGCCGGGGCGTCGCCACGCTGCTGCTCGAGGAGCTCGCCCGACGCGCGCACGAGGCCGGCGTCACCACGTTCATCGCCGAGGTCCTGCCCGAGAACGCGCGGATGCTCAGCGTGTTCCGGACGAGCGGCTTCCCGCTCCGCGTCCACGCCGAACCAGGCTCGATCGTGGTCGAGTTCCCGACGGAGCTCACCGGGCCCGCGCGCGAGCAATTCGAGCGCCGCGAGCAGGAGGCGGCGGCGGCGGCCGTTCGGGCGCTCCTCCACCCGTCGGCGGTGGCGGTCGTCGGCGCGTCGCGACGCCGCGGGACGACCGGCGGTGAGCTGTTCCACAACCTGCTCTCGAGCGGTTTCGCGGGTCCCGTGTACCCGGTGAACCCGGCCGCCGACGTCGTCCAGTCGGTGGCCGCCTATCGATCGGTGACCGACATCCCCGGCCCCGTGGACCTGGCGGTCATCGTCGTCCCCGCCGCCGCGGTCGCCGACGCCGCCCGCGCCTGCGCTGCAAAGGGTGTCAAGAGCGTCATCGTGGTCTCGCCGGGCTTCGCCGAGACGGGGCCCGACGGTCTCGAGCGCCAGCGCGAGCTGGTCTCGATCTGCCGCGACGCCGGGATGCGGCTGGTGGGCCCCAACTGCATGGGCGTGATCAGCCTCGACGGGGACAGCCGGCTCAACGCGACCTTCTCGCCCACCCTGCCGATCGTGGGCCGGGTGGGGTTCCTCTCGCAGAGCGGAGCCCTGGGCCTCGCGATCATCGAGCACGCCAACCGGCTGGGTCTCGGCCTGTCGACGTTCATCTCGATCGGCAACAAGGCGGACATGTCGGGCAACGACTTCCTCCAGTACTGGGAGTCGGATCCCGCCTGCGCGGTGATCGCCCTGTACCTCGAGTCGGTGGGCAATCCGCGCAAGTTCTCCCGGATCGCACGGCGCGTGGGCCGGACCAAGCCGATCATCGCGGTCAAGAGCGGTCGGTCGGCGGCGGGTGCCCGGGCGACGTCGTCGCACACGGGCGCGCTGATCGGTGCCTCCGACGTGACCGTCGACGCCCTGTTCCGCCAGGCCGGCGTGGTCCGGACCGACACGCTGGCGGAATTCTTCGACGTCGCCTCGCTGCTGGCGAACCAGCCGCTGCCGCCGGGCCGCAACGTGGCCATCCTGACCAACGGCGGCGGACCCGGGATCCTGGCCGCCGATGCGTGCGAGGGTGACGGCCTCAGCGTGCCGCCCCTCCCGGACGCGGTCCGGGCGCAGCTCGCGGCGTTCCTGCCCGCCGAGGCCGCCCTCAGCAACCCCGTCGACACCATCGACGCGGCACCCGAGTCGTTCCGCCGGGCGATCGGGACGCTCGCGTCCTGGGACGGCATCGACGCGATCATCGTCCTGTTCGTGCCGCCGCTGGGGGCGCGGACCGAGGACGTGGCGAGCGCCATCCGCGAGGCGGTCACGGAGCTGCCGCGCCCCATCCCGGTGCTGGCCGTGTTCATGTCGGCGGAGGGCGGGCCGGCGGCCCTGCGCGGCCCCACCATGCGCGTCCCGGCGTACGGCTATCCGGAGGAGGCGGTGCGGGCCCTGGCCCACGCCGCGGGGTACGCCGCGTGGCGGCAGGCGCCCCCGGGCAACGTGCCCCGGTTCGACGACCTGCGTGGCGACGAGGCGGCCGGGGTCATCGCGACCGCGCTTGCCCAGATCGGACCGGAGGCCCGCGGCGCCGCGGGAACGCTGGCCGGCTCGTCGCTCGCCGAGTCCCAGACCGGGGAGGCGTCGCGCTGGCTGCGGCCCGACGAGGTCGCGTGCATGCTCACCTGCTACGGGGTGCCGACGGCGAGCTGGAGGCTGGTCGATGACCCCGCGGCCGCCGGCCGGGCGGCGGACGAGATCGGCGGCCCGGTGGCGCTCAAGGCCGTCGCGCCGGGCGTCGTGCACAAGAAGGAGGCGCGTGCCGTCGTCGTCTCGCTCGACGGGGGGGCCGCGGTCGAGCGTGCGGCGGTCGAGATGGCACGCGACCTGGCGCATGCCGGGCATCCGGTCGAGCACTTCTTCGTCCAGCAGATGGTGCCCGGTGGCGTCGAGATGCTCGTGGGAGTGGTCCACGACCGCCTGTTCGGACCCGTCATCGCCTGTGGCGCGGGCGGCTCCGAGGTCGAGCTGCTCAGGGACGTGGCCGTGCGCATCACGCCGCTGACCGACCGCGACGCGAGCGAGATGGTCCGATCGCTCACCATGTATCCGCTGCTCGAGGGCTATCACAACGCCCCGCCGGCAGACGTGGCGGCGCTCGAGGAGACCCTGCTGCGGGTGAGCGCGATGGTCGAGGCGCACCCCGAGATCGTCGAGATGGACTGCAATCCGGTGATGGTGCTGGCACGGGGTGCCGTTGTCGTCGATGCCCGCGTCCGGATCGAGGCACCGCGACCGCGGACCTAGGCGGTGCCGCGCCGGGCACGGCGTCCCGTTTGCGGACCGGAGGTCCGGCTCATCGAGCGTGCTATGCTCCGCGCCCCGCGCACGGGCAGCCCAGCCCGCCTGTTTCGCCGAGTCCGGGAAGATGCCCGACCACAGCCGCACGACCGGGTCCCCAGCCGCCGCCCAGCTCACGCTCGAGCTGCCGGCTGCGCTGCCGACGCTGGCCATCGAGCCCGAGTGGAAGTCCCAGGCGCGGCTGTGGGGCCACAGCCTGCACCCGATGTGCTCGTACCTCGCGAGCTTCCCGGCGGCCCTCGTGCATGCGTTCATCGCCCGCTACAGCCGGCCCGGCGACGTGGTCCTCGATCCGTTCTCGGGTCGCGGCACCGTCCCCGTCCAGGCTGCGGCCGAGGGCCGGATCGGGGTCGGCAACGACCTCAATCCGCTCGCGCAGGTGCTGACGGCAGCCAAGCTCGAGCCGGCCGGCCCGGCGGAGGCCCGCACCCGGCTCACCGCGCTGCGACTGGCCTGGAACGCCGAGAGCGAGGCCTGGCTCGCGCTCGCGGCGCGGGTCATCGCGGCGGCAGCCGATCCGCGGTCCCCGGCCGTTGCCGCGGCTCGTGCGGTCGGCGAGCCCGGACCGGGATCGCTCGTCCCCGGCGCCGGCGGCGGCGAGGGCCCGGACGCCGGATGCGAGCCCGTTCCCGCCGAGGTGGCCATCGCCTTCCATCCCCGGACGCTCGCTCAGCTCCTCCTCGTCCGATCGCAGCTGCGCCTGGGCGACCGGACGGACCGGTTCCTGGCCGCCGCCCTCGCCGGGATCCTGCACGGGAAGACGCCCGCCTACCTCTCGACCGTCATGCCCAACACGTTCAGCATGGCGCCGCGCTATGTGCGTGACTTCGTCGTCCGGACGGGGTTCGAGCCGCCCGAACGCGACGTGTTCGACGCCCTGACCGCCAAGCTGGACCGGCTGTACCGGCAGCCGCTGCCATCGACCTCGGGCGTCGCGCTCGAGGGCGACGCGCGGACCGCCGGCCGCCGGGCACGCGCCGCCCTCCGGTCGCGCGGCCTGCCCGACCGGGTGCGCCTCGTGATCACCTCCCCGCCCTACCTGCGCGTGCTCAAGTACGGCTACTACAACTGGCTCCGCACCTGGCTGCTCGGGTTCGACGCGCGGACGATCGACGCGACGCTCGACGACGCTCACCAGCGCGAGCCCTACCTCGCGTTCATGCGCGACGTGCTCGGCGACCTGCGCCAGGCCATGACCGACGACGGGATCGCGGTCCTGGTCGTCGGTGACGTGGAGACCGATCGCGGCAAGCGGTCGACCGCCGGTCTCGACCTCGCCGATCACGTGTGGGAGGAGGCGGCGCGTCCGGCCGGGTTCAGGCTGGCCGGGCTGGTGCGCGACGAGGTCGCCGCGAACCGCAAGATGACCCGGCTGTGGGGCGAGGAGGCCGGTCGGGCCACCAAGACGGACCGCATCCTCGTCCTGGGCGCCGCCGAGGCCGGGCGCCGGCGGGCGCTGGCGGCGGCGGATCTGCCGATCGACTGGACGTGGCCGCCGACGAGGCTGCGCGCCGTCTAGGAGCCTCGGCTCCGCCCGCCCGATCACGGGCGTGGGCCTCCGGCGCCTCGGGCGCCCGACCCCGACGGGAGCCGCGACACCGGGTCCCGTGACGGCGACCGGGGGTACGATTCGCCGGCACATGAGCCGTTCGCCGACGGTCCCGCGCCGGAGCCGTCCGTCAGTCCCCGACCCCGTCCCCCTGGTTCGGCGTGCCCCGCGCGCCCGGCCCGCCGGTCCCGTTTGCCTGGTCCTCCTGATCGCCGTGCTGTGGCTGACCGCCGCAGTGAGCGCCGCCGTCGCCGACGGCGAGCCCCGCCTCCGCAATTCGGTCACCGACGCAGCGGGCGTCCTGACCCCTGCCGAGGAGACGACCGTCGCCGGCGCGCTGCAGCAGCTGCTCGACGACCATGGCGTCCAGCTGTTCGTCGCCTTCGTGGCCACCACCGGAACGGCCCCGGTCACCGACTTCACGTCCGAGACCGCACGCATGAGCTCGCTCGGCGGCAACGACGCCCTGCTGCTGGTCGCCGTCGAGGACCATTCCGACGCCCTGTGGGTGGGCGACTCCCTGGGCAACATCACGGACGCCGAGGTCGACCACATCCTGGATGCGGCGGTCGCGCCCCGCCTCGCCGACGGCGACTTCGCGGGCGCCGCGGTCGCCGGAGCCGAGGCCGTCGGCGCCGCGGTCGAGAGCGTGCCCGTGACGGCGGCGCCGGGCACGCCGCCGCCTGCCGAGGTGACGGCCGCACCGGCCACCACGTCGCCGGGGGATGTCGGCGCGAGCGCGGGTTCCGGCCTCGACCTCACGCCGGTCGTCGCGGTCCTGCTCGTGGGCGGTGGCCTGCTCCTGGTCGGCTGGACCCTGTGGGCCCGCCGGAAGACCGCCCGCGCCGCGGCGGCGACCCTCGAGAGCCTGAACCGCGACGCGAACCGGGCGCTGCTGGCCGCCGACGAAGCGCTCAAGGACGCGCACAACGACGTCGACTTCGCCGCCGCCCAGTGGGGCGACGAAGAGGTCGGTGACTATCGCGCCGCGATCACCCACGCCGATGCCGAGCTCAAGGCCGCGTTCACCATCCGCCAACGGCTCGATGACGCCGATCCCGAGACGCCCGCCGAACGAGAACGGCTGCTGCGCGAGATCCTGGCCGGAACCACCGCCGTCAAGAGCGTCCTCGACGCGCAGGAGCAGCGCTTCGACCAGCTGCGCGACCTCGAGCAGGCGGCACCCGACCAGCTGGCGGCGATGCCGGCCGCGATCGACGCCCTGCGCGCGCGGCGCGCGGCCGCGGGCTCGCTGATGGACCGCCTGACCACGACCTACGCGCCTTCGGCGATCGCGTCGGTGGGCGGCAACCTCCCCGAGGCGGACAAGGCGCTGGCGTCGGCGGCGGCCGAGGCGGCCCGCGGATCGGGGCTCGTCGCGAGCCAGCGCCACCAGGCGGTGGTGGCCCTGCGGCATGCGCAGGACGGCGTCGCCCAGGCGACCCGGCTGCTCGAGGCCGTGGAACGACTTGGCCAGCAGCTCGACGAGGCGGCCAGCCACCTGCCCGCCGAGATCGATGCCGCAGCGGCGGACGTCGAGGCGGCCCGCGTGGCGGTCGGGCGCGCGCGGGCCCTGCCCCCCGACGCGGACCCGGCGGCTTCGCCGCCAGGCGTGCCGGCCTCCGCGGCGACCGCCATCGCCGGCGCCCCGGGCAGGTGTGCCGGCCCCTCGGCACCGCCGTCGCTCCCCGGGGAGCCGCCTCCGCTCCCCGCGCCGCGACGCCGCCCGCGCAGCCGCCGACGACGGCGGCCGCTCCGGCGGACCCTTCCCTCGCGGCGGACCCTGCCGCATCGCTGGCTGCGGCCGAGCGGCTGCTGGCCGAGGCTCGCGCGGCGGCGGCCGCGACCCCGCTGGATCCGCTCGATGCCCTCCGGCGGGCCACGGATGCGAACCATGCGGCCGATGCGATCGTGGCGGGAGTCCAGGAGCGCGTGGCACGCCGGCAGCGCCGGCTCCAGATGGCCTCCACCGCGGTCGCCACCGCCCGGGGCCACGTGAGCCGCGCCGTCGACTACATCACGACGCGGCGCCACGGCGTGGGCCAGACAGCTCGGACACGGGCCGCTGAGGCCGAGGCGCGGCTGGCCGACGCCGAGCGGCTGGCGGCCTCCGATCCCGACGCGGCGCTGACCGCGGCGCAGCGCGCGACCCAGCTTGCCGACGAGGCATACCGCCTCGCGTCGAGCGAGTTCGACGCCTGGGACGCCGGCAGCGGCCCGGTGGCCGGCCCGTACAGCCGCGGCTCATCGGTCGGGTCGGAGGTGGTGGGAGCCGTGCTGGGTGGGATCATCGGCGGGGTCCTGGCCGGTGGCGGTCGCGGGAGCGGCTGGGGTGGCACGCCGTGGGGTGGCCCGATGGGCGGCCGCGGCGGAGGTGGCGGCCGGCGTGGTGGCGGGTTCGGGCTGCCGTCCGGACCGTTCGGTGGCGGTGGCTTCGGCGGCGGAGGCTTCGGCGGGGGTGGCGGGGGGCGCGTCGGTGGCGGGACCTTCGGTGGGGGCTTCGGCGGCGGCGGTGGGGGCCGCGTGCGCGGCGGGCGCTGGTAGCCTGCCGCACAGCGATGCGGGGCCGACGGCGGCAACCGGATCGGCCCGACAATGGTGCGGTCACACTCGAACGGGAGGAACCAGGGATGGCGCAGACCACGATCCTCGGACGGATCGGCCAGCTGATGCGGGCGAACATCAACGCCCTGCTGGACCAGGCCGAGGACCCGGAGAAGATGCTGGATCAGCTGATCCGCGACTTCACCAACAACATCGCCGAGGCCGAGGACGCGGTCGCCCAGACGGTGGGCAACCTTCGCCTCCTCGAGGACGATGCCAGGGAGGCCCGCGACGCGTCGGCCGAATGGCTGTCGAAGGCCAAGGCGGCATCGGATCGCGCCGATGCGCTGCGTGCCGACGGCAGCACCGCGGAGGCCGACCGGTTCGACGGCCTGGCCAAGCTCGCCCTCCGCCGGCAGCTCTCGCTCGAGCAGCAGGTGACCACCTTCGACGGGCAGATCAGCCAGCAGACCGAGCTGACCGACAAGCTCAAGGACGGCCTCAACAAGCTCCGGGTGCGGCGCGAGGAGCTCGTCCAGAAGCGCGATGAGCTGGTGAGCCGGGCCAAGATGGCCAGGGCCCAGATGCAGGTCCAGCAGACGCTCAAGTCGGTCTCGGTCCTCGATCCGACCTCGGAGCTCAGCCGCTTCGAGGAGCAGATCCGCCACCAGGAGGCGAAGGCGCGGGGCATGGAGGAGGTTGCGGCCTCGTCGCTCGACAACCAGTTCGCCGAGCTCTCGTCGGACGAAGACGCGCTCGAGGTCGACGCCCGGCTCGCCGAGCTCAAGGCGAAGGCGTAGCCCCGTCTCCACCGCCGGTGGGCCGCGGTGATCCAGACCGGGTCGCCGCGGGTCCGGCCGGCCGGAACGCGACCGCCACGCGGTCGGCGGACGCCGAGGACGCCGTCGCACGCCGCATCCGCGACGCGCCCGCGGGCGGGTCCGGTTGGGCTAGCATGACGCCGCGATGAACCAGATGTACCACCCGTCCGATCTCGCCGCGATGGACCCGCTGGTCCTCATGAAGAACCTGGATCACGTGCGGATGACCAGCCGCAGGCTGTCCTACATCCTGCAGCAGCAGGTCCATCTCTACACGCCGGAGGCGAACGAGCTCCGCGAGCAGATCGACCGCTACGTGGAGGCCGAGCGCCAGATCGAGGGCGAGATGGCGAGGCGCCGGATCCGCGCCTGACCCGCCCGCCGGGCGGGCGAAGTCCGCCGGGCGGGCGAAGACATCCGCCGGACGCCGGCGACGCCCAGGCGGACGCCGGGCCGCCAGGGCGGGGTCCGGGTGCTCAGGCGGCGCTCACCGCCATCGCCGCGGCCCGCTCGGATGCGTCGGCCTTCCTGGCCGCCTCGATCGCCGCGGCCCGCGCGGCCCGGCGCGCCGCCTGCTCCTCGCCCGCGATCCGCGTCACGAGCGCGGCCAGGCGGGGTGTCTCGAACAGGCTGAACCCGACGCCGATCTCGGCCAGCTCGTCAGGGCCCATGCCGCGGAACAGCCCGCGCGTCGCGACGGCGCACATCTCGTCATACAGCTCCGGCCACCCGACGCGCCGGCGCTGGTAGCAGAAGCGCACGAAGGCCTCGGCCTCGGCCTTGGTCTCGGGCGTTGTCGGGCATGGGGCGACGCCGACGGGCAGCATTGATGCGAGTCCTCCTCGCCCACGCACGCATGGGCAACGCAGCGGCGCGGCGATAGGTGCCAGGACCGCCGACGCAGATGATTCCGGTTGTCATCGGCGCGACCCTCGGATCCTCCCTCGGGCACCGGCGACCCGACCATCGTAGGGGCTCGGGGCGGCAACCGGAAGTGGCTTCTCCACGATGTGGCGACCCGATTTGTCCACACGCCGCGGGCGGAGGTGGACAGGCTCGACGACGTCCGGGCCGGTTGTGGACGGGCCCGGGAGCCGCCGGACGGACGGTCCCTCAAAGGCGTGCCGGTCAGCCCTCGACGGCGCCGGTGAGGGTCAGCCCAAGGCCCGGGGCGGACCCGCGCAGCCAGCGCTTGTCGGAGTCCATCTCGAGCCCCGTGACCGGGTCGTGCGCGAGCAGCAGGCAACCGTCGAGGTCCACCCATTCGGCCAGCGGGGCAACCGCCACCGAGGCGGCGATCGCCACCGACGTCTCCTCCATGCAGCCGAGGAAGGTCCGGAACCCGAGGTCGCGGGCGCGCTCGAGCATCCGCCGCGCCGGACCCACGCCGCCGCACTTGGCGAGCTTGACGTTGACCCCGGCGACCACTCCGACCAAAGCGTCCAGGTCCTCGATCGTGACCGCGCTCTCGTCGGCCACCACCGGCAGCGGCGACTGCTCCTGGAGGCGGCGCAGCAGGTCCAGCCGGCGAGCCGGGAATGGCTGCTCGATCAGCTCCACGCCCAGCCGGACGAGATCCTCGAGCAGCGAGGCGGCATCGTCCATCGACCAGCCCGTGTTGGCGTCGACACGGATCGGGCCGTCGTACACGGCCCGGACGGCTTCCAGCGTCGCGACGTCGGCGGGGCCGCCCACCTTGACCTTGAGCGCCGGGAAGGCCGCGGCCCGCCGGGCACGTTCGGCGACCACCTCGGGCCGATCGATGCCCAGCGTGAAGTCGGTGGGCGGCACCTCGCCATCGACGCCCAGCAGGCTCCCGATCGGAACCCCGAGGCGCTTGCCGGCCAGATCGTGGAGGGCGATGTCGATGGCACACTTGATCGCCCCGTGCCGCCCGATCGAGGCCGTCATCAGACCCTCCGCGTCCTCGAGCGCCGACCTTGCGGCGTCGAGCCCGCCACGCAGGTCGGGCACGATCGGTTCGAGCGCCGCCAGCAGCCGCGGGGCGAGGGCCGCCATCGTCTCGGGTGTCTCGCCGTAGTAGGCGGACGGGTAGCCCTCGCCGAGCCCGACCGGGCCGTCGGGGCCGTCGGCTTCGTCGCGCAGCTCCGCGAGCACCGTCGTGACAACGCGCCCGGCGCCCTCCGACGCGCGGGCGATGACGAACGGGTCGCGCAGGGGCAGGGTCAGCGTTCGCAGCGACAGGGTCAGGGTCACGCCGGATCCGCGGGAACCGCGAGCTCGACCCACGGGAGCGCGTCGACGCTCGCCTCGATCCGGCTCCACAGCGCCTCGGCGCCGAAGCGGAGCGGATCGTCGGACGGCAGACCGGTCTCGGCCTCGGTGGCCGCGATGATGCGCCGCGCCTCCGACTCGTCGTGGATGAGCGAGGTGTTGAGCGCCACCGCCACCACCCTCGACGGCGCCACGAGGCCGGCGACCAGCTCGTGCGCGGCGATCAGGCCGGACAGCTCGGCGATCGGAAAGCGGGCCTCGGGCAGGTGGTCGAAGTCGTGGTCCGCGAGGCCCGGCTTGTGGACCATCACCATCGCGTGTGGCGTCGCCCCGTGGATCAGCCCCAGCGTCACGCTGCTGTACGCCGGGTGATCGAGCGAGCCCTGGCCCTCGACGATCACCCAGTCGCCGCGACGCTCGCCCTCCTCCACCAGCTGCTCGACCGCGCCCTGCAGGAAGTCGGCGACGACCCGGTCGACGGCAACCCCCCAACCCTCGATCATCATCCCCGTCTGGCCCGTCGCGACGAACACCGCGGACCGCCCCAGCGCCAGCGCGGCGCGGCGCAGCTCGAGCCCGACCGACATCTTGCCGATCGCGCAGTCGGAGCCCACGGTGAGGATCACCCGCTTGTCGGGCAGGTGGCGGCGGCCCACCGCCGTTCGCGCGTCGTCGGGCGGGCGGCGGTAGTCGACCAGCCGGACACCGGCCACCCGCGCCGCGTCCACGAGCTCCGGGTCGTCGGCGAGGAACGTGTGGAGGCCCGACAGGACATCGAGGCCGGCGCGGATCGCCGACAGGATCATCTGGCGCCACTCGTCGGGAAGCCGGCCACCCGTCGGCGCGATCCCGATCAGCATGGCGTCCGCCCGCGGCAGGAACCCGATCGCGTCGCTCAGGCTGGCCACGATCGGGATGTCGTAGCGGCCCGAATCCCCCAGCCACTCGCGGACGTTGCGGCCGGCCTGGGTGGAGTCGATCACCGCGACGACCTTGTCCCGGCCGAACCGGATGACCCCCATCGCGGTCTTGCCGTGGTGAAACCCGAAGTTGCCCTCGGCCAGGATCACGAGGCGGCGCTCCGCGGTCGGCATGCACCCTCCGGGGCGAGAAGCGAGACCCCCAGGGGAGTCTAGCGGGAGCCACCGGACCGGACCCGACGACGGTGGGTGGCCGGCCCGACGACGGTGGGTGGCCCGACGACGGTGGGTGGCCGGGCCCGACGGTGGGTGGCCCGCCGCAACCGCCCGCCGCGACCGGCACGCCGCAACCGCCCGCCGCGCCCGGCACCCGGGGCCCGGTGCGGATGGTAGGCTGTCGCGGCTCTCGGACGGCGGGGTTCGCTCGCCCGTCCGGCAGGGCACCTCGCGCCTCGCGGAGGCACCACGACCCCATGCCGTCGATCCTTGCCGGATGGCGGGTCAGCCTGCTCAGGACGCGGGCCGACTGGCCGATCGTCGCCGCGGCCTGGCTCACGATGCTGCTCGCCGCAACGCTCCTCGCCGCCGGGCCGATCTATTCCACGGCCGTGTCGCTGGCCGGCCTGCGCCAGACCCTCGCCGACGCACCCGTCGATGCGGCCAACGTCCAGGTGTCGGAACGCGTCGACCCGGCGCATGCCGGCGGTCTCGACGCCGCGATCAGCACCGAGCTCGAGCGAGCGGCCGGGCCGAGCGGGGGCGAGATCGTGCGGCTCGGGATCTCCGACACCTTCGCGCTCCCCGGACAGGGCGACGAGGTCCGGGATCTCGCGCTCCTCGGCTTCGAGGACGGGATCGAGGACCACGCCAGCCTGGTGGCCGGGTCGTGGCCCGTCCAGCCGGCGCCCTCGGACGCGGCGGCCGGCAATTCGGCCCCGGTGCAGGTGGCGGTGGCCGACGCCGTCGCGGAGGAGCTGGGGATCGCCGTCGGCGACCGGCTGCTCCTGGTCAGCCGCCTCGACGCGAGCTTCGAGGTCCCGATCGCGATCGTCGGCGTCTACCGGGTCGACGATCCGCAGGATGCGTTCTGGTGGGCCGATCCGCAGGCGGTCCAGGGCATCACCCAGAGCGCGCGGTACCGGACGTTCGGTCCGTTCATCACGAGCCAGGTGTCGTTCCTCACCCGGGCGGTGGTCCACAGCACCCAGCTCTCGTGGCGGCTCCTGCCCGACTACCGGCAGCTCACCATCGACGATACGGGCCCGCTGCGGACCCGCGTGGAGGAGCTGCCGTCACGCCTGACCCAGGTCTCGTCAGGCGGCCAGCCGATCGTCGACACCGTGCTGCCGGCGACGCTCGCGGGCGCGGACCGCGCGCTGCTGGTCAGCCGGACCAGCGTCCTGCTGCTGATGATCCAGCTCGCTGCCCTCGGCGGCTATTCGATCCTGCTCACCGCCGGGCTGCTGACGGACCACCGCCGCGTGGAGACCGCGCTGCTGCGATCGCGCGGCGCGGGGCCGGGGCAGGTCGGCGCGCTGGCCGCGGTCGAGGGCCTGTTCCTGGCCGTCCCGGCGGCCGTGCTCGGGCCGTGGCTTGCCGTGGCGGTGCTCGACCTGTTCGATCGCGCCGGCCCGCTGGCCGCGACCGGGATCGACATCGAGCTCCGCGTGACCACCGATGCCTACGTCGCGGCCGCTGTCGGAGGTGCGGCCTGCGTGGTGCTGCTGGCCCTGCCGGCGGTGTTCTCCGCGCGCGCCTTCAGCGCCGAGCAGCGCGCCGTGTCCCGCCAGGAGACCCGCCCGCTCGTCCAGCGCCTGGGCCTGGACGTTGCCCTGCTCACTGCGGCCGCCATCGGCCTGTGGCAGCTTCGGCTGTACGGGGCGCCGTTCACGAGGACGGTGCAGGGCACCCTGGGACCCGATCCGCTGCTCGTTGCCGCCCCGGCGCTGGGCCTCCTGGCCGGCGCGGCCGTCGCCCTGCGCCTGCTCCCGAGGCTGGCCCAGGGCGCCGAGCGGGTGCTCACCCGGGGACGGGGGCTGGTCGGGGCGATGGGGACGCGCCAGCTTGCCCGGCGGCCCCTGCGCTACACCCGCTCGGCGCTGCTCCTGATGCTGGCGATGTCGATGGGTGTGTTCGCGGTCTCGTACGCGACGACCTGGACCGATTCGCAGCGCGATCAGGCCGCCTACCAGGTGGGTGCCGACGTGCGCGTGGTGCCAGGGCGTTCGTCGCAGGCCATACCCGGCTGGGGGCTCGCCGGCGCGTATGCCGGGATCGACGGCGTGGTCGGTGCGATGCCGGTCGAACGGAGCGACGTCCGGCTCACAGCGTCGCTCCGCGGCACCATCCTCGCGCTCGATGCCGCGACGGCTGCGGGGACGGTCGAGTTCCGCCCCGACCAGGCCGCGCTGCCATTGGCCACCCTGCTCGAGCCGCTTGCCGGGGCGCGCCCGGATCCCGCGCTGGTCCAGCTGCCGGCCGGGACGACCGACGTCATCGCTGCAGTTTCGCTGGACGTGCGTGGGCTGGACCTGCCGTCCGTCGATCCTCAGACCGGCAAGGTGACCCACGCGCCGCAGGATCCCGCGGTGCTCGCGGGTGCGCAGGGGGTCAGCGTCGGCGTCGCGGTCAGGGACGCCCACGGCCTCATCCACCGGTTCGCCGGGCCGTGGGTGACGGTGGCGGACGCGCGATCCGGGGCGGCGATCCCGCTGGGGTCGGCGGCGGAGCCCACGATCGGGCTCGATCAGCCGCTGTCCCTGGTGTCGGTCGATGTCGAGCTCGCCCTGCCCGAGAACCTCACGGTCACGGACGGGACTGTCGCGGTGACCTCCCTCGGCGCGCGCTCGCCGGCCGGTCTGGCCGCGCTCGACCCGGCAGCGGCCGGCCCCTGGAGCGCGACCTGGCAGGTTCCGGCGCGACCGCTCCTGGCCGTCTCCGCGGCATCCCTCGACGGTCTCGGCGTGCGGATCGGTCCGGGCGGCCAGCCGGCCGAGCTCGCGGGAGCCACGCCGGAGCACCCGCTCAGGATGTCCCTCCAGCCGGCGTCGATCGGCGGGCTCGTCCCGGCCGAGCTACCCGCCGTCGTGAGCCGCTCGACCCTCGACGCCACCGCCCTCTCGATCGGCGGCATCCTCAACGTGCCGCTTGCGGGCACGACCCGGCGGCTGCGAATCAGCGGCGTGGTGGACGGGTTTCCCACCCTGGACCCGGCGACGCCGTTCGTGCTGGTGGACCTGCCCACCGTTGCCCTCGTTCGCCTCCAGGCCGCACACGATCCGAGCGTCGGCTCGGGGTTCCCCGTCGACACCCGGGACCCCGACGAGTGGTGGCTCGACACCAGCCAGGCGAGCAGCGACCGGATCGCGAGCACCCTGCTCGGGCCACCGATCGTCAGCAGCCAGGTGAGCACCGCGAGCGGGCGCCTGCGGAGCCTCGCGGGCGACCCGGTCGCGGTCGGGATCATCGGCGCCCTCAGCCTGGGCGCGATCGCGGCCGGCGTGTTCGCGATCGTCGGTCTCGCGGTCGGAGCCGCGGTCTCGGCCCGCCAGCGGCAGACCGAGTTCGCCCTGCTCCGGGCGGTCGGCCTGTCGCGTGGCCAGCTGGCCGCCTGGCTGTGGCTCGAGAACGGCAGCCTGATCGTGGTGAGCCTGATCGCCGGGACGGCGCTCGGCGCGCTCATCTCGTGGGCCGTGCTCCCATCGGTCACCGTCAGCCGGGAGGGCGTGACGCCGATGCCGCCCGTGCTCGTCACGCTGCCCATCGACACGATCGCGGTGCTCGAGCTCGCCACCGCGGCGGCGCTGGTCGTGGTCGTCACGGTCATGGCGGCCCTGCTGCGCCGGATGGGTGTCGGCAGCATCCTGCGGCTCGGGGAGGAATGACCCGATGACCCTCGTGTCGGCGGTGGGTCTCCTGCTCCGGCGCGTTCGGCCGCAGCTGGCGGCCGTCGCGCTCGTGGCGGGCCTGGTCGCCTGGACGAGCTTCGTGGTCACCGCCGGCCCGCGCCTGTTCGAGCAGACCGCGGACGATGCGCTCCGCCACGCGGTGGCCGGCGCCCCGGTGACCCAGCGCGCGATCGAGCTGACGACCACCGTGTCCGCGTTCGGCTCGGGTTCGGAATCGGGGGCCGGTTCGCAGCCGGGCCGCCCCGTCCCCGATGTCGAGCAGGACGGCGACCTGATGGTCTCGCTGTTCCCCGCTGCCGTGCGTTCGGTGCTCGGGTCTCGCGACCTGGCGATCACGGCGCCGCGGATGAACGTCACCAACCCGCCGAGCTACCCGATGTTCGTCACGCTCCGGTACCAGGAGTCGTTCCCGGACCTGGTCGACCTCGTGGCCGGTCGCTGGCCCCAGGGCACCGGAGCCAGCCTGCCGCCATCCTTCGAGCTCGATCCGACCGATCACACCGGCGAGGCCCCGCGGGTGTTCCAGATCGCGATCCTCGATTCGAGCGCCCGGGCGCTCGGCCTGGCCCCGGGCGACCGGCTCTCGGTCGGCGTCGACACGTCCGCCGCCGTGTTCAGGCGGCAGCCGTTCAGCAACTTCCTGGCCGACCTGCCCCCCACCGAGCTCGAGATCACCGGCCTCTACCGCGTCCGGGATCAAGACGCCGACGCGTGGTTCGGCGAATCGAGCCTCCGTGTCGACGACCTCGGCGAGACCATGGATCAGCCGGTCGCCTCGCTCACCGCGTTTGCGCCTGCGGATGCGATCCCGGGGCTCGAGACCTCGGGCCTCCCCTTCACCCATGCCTGGCGGTACCCCGTGCTCCCGGACCGCCTCGACCAGGGGGGCCTCGACGAGCTCGTGCAGGGGCTGCGGCTCCTCGACGCGCGGTTCACCGCCACGCTGGGCGGCGAGGGGGTGACCCTGCAGACCGCGCTGCTGCCGCTCGTCGACGGCTACCGGGCGCAGCGCGCCGCCTCCGAGGCGATCCTCACGGTGGCCGCGATGGGACCGCTCGCGCTCGCGGCGGGTGCCGTCGTGCTCGCCGCCGTGCTGCTGGCGGCGCGCCGCCGCGCCGCGCTGGTCCTCGCCCGGAGCCGCGGCGCCTCCGCGCGGCTGTTGCTCCTGGCCGAGCTGTGGGAGGCCGTCCTGATGGCGGGCGCCGCGAGCCTGCTCGGGCTGGCGGCCGCGGTCCTGATCGTGCCCGCCCCCCCCATCGTGCCCTCGCTGCTCGCGGCCGTGGCGGCGGGAGCCGCGGCCATCGGTGCCCTCGTGGGGGCGACGTGGTCGACCGCCAGGCGCTCCCTTGACCAGGCCGAGCGGGTCGATGTGGCAGCGCGCCGTCTCTCGCCGCGCCGCCTCGTGGGTGAGCTGACGCTCGTCGCGATCGCCGTCGCCGGCGCGTTGCTGCTCCGCCAGCGCGGGCTGGGGGTCGGCGGAGACGGCCTGCCGACAAGGTTCGACCCATTCCTGGCGGCCGTGCCGCCATTGATCGGGCTTGCGGTGGGGATCGTCACGATCCGCCTGTACCCGGTCCCGGTGTGGGCGCTCGGAAGGCTGGCGGCACGCCGGCGCGACCTCGTCCCGGTGCTCGGGCTGCGGACGGTGGCGCGGTACGCCGCCACGAGCCTGCCGCTGGTCGTGCTCGTGCTCGCCGCGGCGTTCGGCGCCTTCGCCTCGGTCATCTCGACCAGCCTCGACCGAGCGCAGGTGGGCGCGTCCTGGGACGAGGTCGGGGCGGACTACCAGATCGAGACCGTGGGCGCCCAGCAGGAGCTGCCGGCGGGCGTGGATCCGGCATCGGTGCCCGGCGTGGAGGCGGTCGCGCCCGCCGTCCGCGGCCTCCACGTGTCGCTCAGGGTCGGCGCCTCGCAGCAGGTGCTCGGCGACGTGACGGCGATCGATCCCGATGCCTACGCGCGGGTCACCGCGGGCTCGCCGCTCGAGCCCGGCTGGCCACCGGCGCTGCTGGCGGCCGATGCGGGCGGGCCCGTGCCGGCCATCATGTCGACGCGGCTGGCGGCCACCGCGTCGGTTGCGGTCGGATCGAGCTTCAAGGTGACCAATGGCGGGCGGACCATCACCCTGCGGCTCGTCGACACGCGCGCGGCGCTGCCGGGTTTGACCGCGGGCACCGGGTTCATCGTCGTCCCGCTCGCTTCGCTGCAGGCAGCGCTCGGTGGGCCGGCGCTGCGCCCCAACGTGATCTGGGTTCGTGCCCCGGCCGAGGCCGGTCAGCCGCTCGCAGCCGCGCTCGAGAAGGCGGCGGCGACCGTGCGGATCGAGTCTCGCTATGCGACCTACGATTCGCTCCACGATCAGCCGCTCGTCGCGGCCGTGACGATCGGCTTCCTGCTCGCGCTGCTGGTGTCGGCCGCCTACACCGGCCTGACCATCGTCGGCGCGCTGGTGCTGTCCGGCGCCCGCCGATCCCGTGACCTCGTGCTGCTGGGCACGCTCGGCGTCGACCGTCGCCAGGCTGCCGGCCTGACGGTCGTCGAGCACGGGCCCCCCGTCCTGCTGTCGCTGCTGCCGGGCCTCGCGCTGGGGATCGCCGTGGCCTACCTGCTGCTGCCGTCGCTCGGGCTCGGGGCGTTCGTGAGCTCGAGCGAGCCGGTGACGCTGATCGTCGACTGGCCGGCCCTCGCGGCGGTCGCGGGTGGCCTGGCCGCGCTCGCGGTCGGGGCGATCGTCGCCGGCACCTGGCTGTCACGCAGGACCATCGTGATGAACGCGCTTCGGATGGGCGACGATTGATGGATGAACGAGCGCCAGGAGCCATGAACGACCCCACGCCCGAGGTCGTGATCCTGCCCGGCCGGCGCGGCGCCGTTCGCCGGCGCGCGCCCGTGGCCACCACCGGCACCGGTCCCCTGATCGCGTGCGACGGCCTGGTCAAGATCTACAAGGTCGCGAACCTCGAGGTCGTTGCCCTGCAGGGCCTCGATCTCCACGTGGAGGCCGGCGAGCTGGTGGCGCTGGTGGGCGCCTCCGGCAGCGGCAAGAGCACCCTGATGCACATCCTCGGCGGGCTCGACGCCCCGTCCGCGGGCCGTGCGGTGGTCGCCGGCCACGTCCTCGGCGCGATGGGGGCGCGTGAGCTGACCGACTACCGGCGACGGGTGATCGGGTTCGTGTGGCAGCAGACGAGCCGCAACCTGCTCCCCTACCTCACCGCCCGCCAGAACGTGGAGCTGCCGATGGCGCTCGACGGGGTCGGACGCACGGAGCGCGAGGCGCGCGCGATCGAGCTGCTGCGGCTGATGAGCCTCGCCGATCGCGCCGAGGACCGGCCGCAACGGCTGTCGGGTGGCCAGCAGCAACGGGTGGCCATCGCCGTCGCGCTCGCCAACCACCCGGCCGTGCTGCTCGCGGACGAGCCGACGGGTGAGCTCGACACGACGACCGCGCACGAGGTGTTCGACCTCATGCGGGTCGCCAACGAGGAGCTGGGCGTCACCATCGTGATCGTGACCCACGATCCCCTGGTCAGCGAGCAGGTGCGACGCACGATCGCGATCCGTGACGGTCGGACGAGCACCGAGACGCTCCGCCGGCGGGCCGCCTCGCGGGACGGGAACCACGAGATGATCGTGGAGGAGTACGCGGTGCTCGACCGGGTCGGGCGGCTCCAGCTCCCGCGCTCGCACATGGAGGCGCTCGGGCTCGAGCGCCGGGTGCGCCTCGTCCTCGAGCACGACCACATCACGATCTGGCCGGACCGCCAGGACGGTGGCGACACCGAGCCCGGCGGGGGCCGCTGATGGCCTCGGATGTCCGCTACCTGCCGCCCGAGCGCCGGCAGGCCGCCACGCCGATGGTCGAGACCGTGGGCCTCGTCCGCGACTTCGAGACCGGCGCCGTTCCCGTGCGTGCCGTCGATCACGTCGACCTCCGCATCCCGCAGGCGGAGCTGGTCGCCGTCCGCGGCCGCTCCGGCTCCGGCAAGACGACCTTGCTGTCCCTGATCGGCGGGCTCGACCGGCCCACCGAGGGCCGGGTCCTGCTCGGCGGCGTTCCGATCTCGGACCTCGGCGAGAACGAGCTGGTCGATCTCCGGCGCCGGCGGATCGGGTTCGTGTTCCAGACGGTCGGGCTGCTGCCGATCCTGTCGGCGGCCGAGAACGTCGAGGTGCCGCTGCGCCTGGTCGCCACCGAGCCGCGCGAGCGGGCGAAGCGGGTCCGGGAGCTGCTCGCGATGGTGGGGCTGGGCGAGCGCACCGACCACCGTCCGCACGAGCTGTCGGGTGGCGAGCAGCAGCGGGTCGCGATCGCCCGGGCGCTGGCCAACCGGCCGGACCTGCTGCTGGCCGACGAGCCGACCGGCCAGCTGGACTACGAGACCGGACGCACGATCATGACCCTGCTCCGGGCGCTCGTCCACGGTGAGGGCATCACGGCCATCGTCGCCACCCACGACCCGAGCCTGATCGAGCTCGCGGACCAGGTCATCGAGCTCCGCGACGGACGGGTCGTCAACGGGTCCGCGCCGTAGCCCGAACGGTGACGGCCATGGGGTCAGCCGTCGTCGCCGATGTAGGAGCGGAGCATGGCGCCGAGCTCGTCGACCCGGTCCCGGCGAACGGCATAGCGCCAGATCCCGTCACCACGATCCTCGACCGACACGAGCCCGGCGGAGCGAAGGATCCCGAGATGGTGGTGGAGCGTCGTTCGCTCCACCCCGAGCCGCTCGGCAAGGATCGCGGCAGGCAGCCCACCGCCGCTCGCGAGCTCGTGGAGCGCGCGCACCCGGATCCCGTCACCGAGCGCCCCGGCGACCTTCACGATCCGGCCGGGGACCACGCCGTCGGGATCGATCGCGCCGTCCGAGACGGAGACGAGGAAGACCTGCGCCGCGCCGAAGTCGAACGGGACGACAAAGGGACGCAGCGCCACCGACGGCACCAGCACGACCTCACGGACCCATGCTGCCGGCTCGAACTCCAGCCCCAGCGTGGCGTCCGCGATGACCTCGCGCGGCGTCGCACGCGACAGGAGCTCGGTCTTGTCGGCGTCTCGCCGCGGGGGTCGTCGGAATCACCCGCGGAGTTCTACGGAAACGCCGCCTCGTGGACGCGGAGGTTCCGCCGACGGCGTCAGGGGCAGTTGAGGTCGCCCAGGCCCTCCGGGTGCCAGTGGACGGTCATCGTCCCTGCCAGGTGGACCTTCGTGCCATCGGCGGTCGCGAGGTCACTATCGACCGTGAACGAGCAGACAAAGGCGCCCGTGGCGTCGAGCGTCGTCGTCGCCCCGGTGCCCGTGAGCTGACCCGGGAAGCCGTCCGCGGCGCTTCCGAACGACACGCTGCCGTCCGGCATGACCTTGATGTTGCCGAACGTGCCCTTGTCCGACGTGAGCGTAGGGTTGTTCAGGCCATTGAAGGGATTGGCTTCCATGTCCGGGCTCACCGTCCACGTCGCGGCGTACCCGCCGGAGGTCACGACGTTTCCTTCGTACCCATTCGCACCACCGGCCGACCCGCCGCCCGCAGCGGTTCCGCCCGGCGCCGGCTGCGGCGTCGAGGCATCGGTCGTCGGGGATGCGCTGCTCGAGCATCCCGCGATGACCAGGATGAGGGTTGCGACCCCGAGCGCCTGGCGCGGTCGATCCATGTCGTCTCCCTCCGGCGTCCGTGCGTGAGGGCACTCTACGCAGGCGGCGCCGACGCTCGCATCCGTGGAACCACGGAAAACTGCGACCGTCGCGTGGGAGATCCGTTGCGGCATCCGATAGGCTCAGGGCGTCGCCGGCGGAACTCCATCCGGTCGGCGAACGAGCAGTTCGGGGGCCATCACCATCCGCGAGTTCGGCGGTTTCGGGACCGGGGCGCCAGCGCCGATCGTTGGTCGCGAGGCAGAGCGGGAGTCGATCAGGTCCCGGCTCCAGGGCGATCGACCTGTCCTGATCCTCGTGGACGGCGAGGCGGGGATCGGGAAGAGCACGCTCTGGTCGACCGCCCTCGCGGACGCGTCCGGCGACGGCGATCGGATCCTGTCGTGGCGGGCGAGCATCGCCGAGCGCCAGATCGCGTTCGCCGGCCTGTCCGGGCTCCTCGACGGATCGGATCCTCGGCGACTCCTCGATCCCATCGCCGAGCCGCGTCGGCGGGCGCTGCTGGCGGCATTCGGGCTGATCGAAGCCGGGCGCGAACCACCGGAGCCCGGGCTGATCGGCCTTGCCGTCGCGGACGTCCTTCGTGCCCTCGCTCGCGACGGATCGGTGCTCGTCGCGATCGACGACCTCCAGTGGCTGGACCCCGCCACCGACGACGCCCTCGCCTTCGCCGCACGTCGACTCCCGGACGCCCCTGTCGCGTTCCTGGTGGCTCGCCGGAACCCGGCAGCGTCGGAGGAGCCCGGGATCGGGCGGGCCCGGGGAGATCGACCGACGGCGGTGGCCGGCCTCGCGGCGGCGCCGGAGAGGCGACACCACATCGAGCTGGGTCCGCTGTCGGTCGGCGCGCTGGGACGGCTGCTCCACGAGCGACTCGGGAGCGCGTTTCCGCGGCCGATCGTCGTTCGCCTTCACGAGGCATCGTCGGGCAACCCGTTCCTGGCGCTCGAGATCGGGCGATCGATCCGAAGCCGGCCGGCGGCGCTGTCGCCCGGCGAACCGTTCCCGGTGCCGCCCGAGACCGGCGCCCTGGTCCGCGATCACCTCTCGACGGTCAGCCGGGACGCCCGGCGCAGCCTGCTCATCGTCACGATGTCGGCCGAGCCCAGCCTCGACCTCGTCGAACGGGTCCTCGGCTCGGGCGCTGCGGCGGCCGTGGACGAGGCGGTCGCGGCCGGCGTCCTCGTCGCGGAAGGGCGCCGCCTCCGGGCCGCACACCCGCTCTACGCATCGATCGCGCTTGCCGACGCGCCACCCGGCGAGCTTCGGGCACTGCACGCGGGACTGGCCGACGCGGCGGACGACCCCGTCGAGCGAGCCATCCACCTCTCGGCATCGGCCGACAGCAACCGCACCGGCGCCGCGGAGGCCCTGGCCGATGCGGCCCGGATCGCCCGGGGTCGCGGCGCCCCCGGTGTGGCAGCCGGTCTGTTCGAACGGGCGGCGAACCTCGACGCCGACACGCCGCGGCACTCGGCGATCCTCCTCGAGGCGGCCGAGTCGGCGATGGCGGCCGGCGACGCAGAACGCGCCGAGGTCACGCTCCGAGCCGCGCTCCAGGTCGTCCCGGGTGGCGCTCCGCGCGCCCGAACGCTGCTCGCGCTCGGGGACATCGTCTACGTCCAGCGCCCGCACGAGGCCCTGGAACTGCTCGTGGAGGCGCTCGACCACACCAACGGTGATCCGGTCCTCGAGGCGCTCGTCCACGCTCACATCGCGGGCATGGCCGACATGGACCCGGCTCGCGGCTACACCAGCGCGATGGCCGCGGTCGACCTGCTGGCCGGCCACGAAGGCCGTGCCGAGCCGGATCAGGTCGCCTGTGCGCTGCTCGACCGCGCCTTCCACTGGCTCCTCGCCGGCGAGCGTCTCGCGCTCGACGACATCGACCGCGGGCTCGCGCTCATGCGCAGCACCGGGAACTCGTTCGTCTCGCGTCGGTCGCAGGAGGTCGCGGAGCGCTGCCTGTTCCACCTCGGCCGCCTGCGCGAGTCGATCGCCCTCGACGAAGCCGAGTATCGCCGCCTGACCGATTCGGGTCAGGTCGGCCTCCTGCCGGCGCTGCTGCCATCGCTGTCGGTCCTGCAGCTCATGGCCGGCGAATGGGTGGCGGCGCGGCGTTCGGCCAGCGAATGCGCGGACCTCGTCGACCAAGGTGAGCAGTCGTGGATCGATCGGGCGGTCATGGCGCGGGCACGGATCCTCGCGTTCGACGGCGAGCTGGCCGGCGCGCGGGCGCTCGCGACCCAGGCCGCGATCAAGCAGGAGGCTTCCGGCGACCGCTGGGAAGGGGCGATCTTCCGGGCGCTGCTCGGGTTCATCGAGCTCTCGGTCCCGGATCCGCGAGCTGCCCTCCAACACCTGCTAACCGCCCTCGACCACGCCGACGCGATGGCCGTCGTGCTGCCGACCCAGTTCCGGTTCCTCGGCGACCTCGTGGAGGCCGCGGTCCTGGCCGGCGAGCTCGACCTCGCCGAGCGGATCGTCGCGGATCGTCTCGAGGCACCCGCCACGCGGATCCCGCTGCCGTGGATCCGGGCCATGGCCGCACGCGGCCGAGGGTTCCTCGCGGCGGCCGACGGACGGCGCGACGAGGCGGTCGCCTGGTTCGACCTGGCCATCGACATCTTCGAGGTCGAGATGCCGATGCCGTTCGAGCGCGCTCGAACGATGCTTGCCCGGGGCCAGGTGCAGCGCCGGGCGGACCGGCGCCGGGCCGCTCGCGACGATCTCGAGGGGGCGGGCGCCGTGTTCGGCACGCTCGGCGCCGCCGCCTGGAGCAGGCGCGCCGCTGACGAGGCGGCCCGGGTCGGCGGCCGGCGTTCCGCGGGCGGTGCGCTAACCGCCTCCGAGCGGCGCGTGGCCGAGCTCGCCGTCGCAGGCCGGTCGAACCTCGAGATCGCCGCCGAGCTGGTCGTTTCAGTCCGAACGGTCGAGAGCCAGCTGTCGGCCGTCTACCGGAAGCTGGACATCCGGTCGCGCGCCCTGCTGCGCGATGCGCTCGCAGCCAGCGGCGACGGCGCCTCGAGCTGACCGTCACTCGGGCGCGCCGGCAAAGTTCCGTGGTTTCACCGATGTCATGGCCGCCCGGGCCACTTAGCGTCCGGACGGTGGCATCGAACCGGCGGTTCTTCCTCGTCGAGCGGTACATCCCGTCGATCGGCGCGAGCTCGGTCGGCGCTGCCGTCGTTCGGCTGCAGCAGACCGGGTCCGGAGCCCGACACCTCTGCTCGGTGCTCGTGCCCGACGAGGAGACCTGCCTGTCGGTCTTCGAGGCGGCCGATGCCGGGGCGGTCGACGAGGCGAACGAGCGGGCGGCGTTCCCGCTCGATCGGATCGTCGAGATCGAGGTCTTCCCGCCGCCGGACAGGAATGAGCGCGCCGCACTCGTCGGAGACGAGCCTGGACGCTGAGCGCAACGGAGGGCAGCACCATGTCCCGATCGCGAATCCGGATCCTCGTCGCGTCGACCGCCGGCGTCCTGCTCGTCTCGGCCTGCAGCGGCGCGCCCGCGGGCCAACCCGGAGGCTCGGTAACGGCTGCAGCGCCTCCGCCGGCCGGCGACTCGGCGGGGCCGGGCCATGGTTCGGCCGGCGCCGGTGGCGCGACGCTTGTGGAGGCGGCCGCCGCCGTCACCGATGCGTGCACGCTCCTGCCGGAGGACCTCGCAGCCTCGATCGTCCCTAACGCGTCCGCGCCGCAGAGCCAGACGTTCCCGCCCTACAAGTGCACCGTCAGCAACGGCACGTCGGTGCTGGAGATCACGGTCGCGGCGTACGACGCCGTCGACGCGCTCATCCCGAACGAGAAGGTTCCGGGGCTTGGGACGGTCGCCTATCTCCAGGAGCAGCAGCCGGACGACGCGTACGTCAAGGTCGTCCTCGACCCGAACGGCGGGGCCGTGTACGTCGAGGTCGCGGGCCACGACGGGAAGGACCACGGGGACGACGCGATCGCCGTGGCCAAGCGGGTCCTCGAGGCCCTGCAGTAGCGCCGGTGCCGCAACGAGACGGCAGCTTCATGTTTCTCAGCCGCGTTCGCCGGGTACCACGAAGAGACGGATGAGACACATGAAGGGCGAACCATAAGGGCGCCGATAAGGGCTCCTCTGGAATGTGCTACCGTTAGCACATGGCATCGACGGGCATCCGGGAACTACGTCAGCGCGCCAGCGAGCTGGTGCGACGGGTGGAGGCCGGGGAGACGATCGAGATCACCGACCGCGGCCGGCCGGTTGCGGTGCTCGCGCCCCTGCCGGATCAGCGTCCGATCGATCGCCTGCGAGCGACCGGCGACCTTGTGCCTGCCGGTTCCGACCTGAAAGGCCTGCCCGAGCCACTGCGTCTCGCGCCCGGACAGGAAGCCCCGTCGAGCGTGCTCGATCGGCTGCGTCGCGATGAGCGCTGAGCGAGCGACCTATGTCGACTCGTCGGCGTTGGTGAAGCTGGCAGTCCACGAACCCGAGTCGGCGGCGCTCCGCCGCTACCTGGCTCGCCATCGGCCACTCGTCTCGAGCGCCCTCGCCCGAACGGAGGTCGTCCGCGCGCTCCTCCCCCTCGGGCCCGAGACGGTTCGACGCGGCAAGGACGTGCTCACGCGGGTGGATCTGCTGCGGATCAACGACCGCGTCCTCGACGCGGCCGGACTGCTGGCCCCGGCCGATCTTCGATCGCTCGACGCCATCCACCTCGCGAGCGCCGAGCAGCTCGGTTCGGACCTGCGGGGGTTCGTGACATATGACGAGCGCCTTGCTCTCGCTGCCACCGGCCGAGGGATGCGGGTGATCCGACCGGCCTGACCGCCGAGCCCGCCGACGATGGGACCGCGGTCGATCAGCCCAGGGACGGCATCAGTGGGTTGAACCGCTCGACGTCGCCTTCGCGACGGGTACGAGCAGCCGGAGCGCACACAGCAACCGCAGGCGATCGCGCCGGTATGCTGGCTCGATGTCGCGCGTCGGCCCTGGCTACGACTGGAAACAACGATCTCACCGATGGACGGGCATCGCCAGTGAAGTCGCGGTCGGGTCGGGCACCTGATGCCCTGGGAGTCTCCCGAGCGATTCGGCTCCATGCCGCATGACGGTGCGTGGGGAGAGGTGGTACCGCATACCGGATTCGAACCGGTGATCTCCGCCTTGAGAGGGCGGTGTCCTGGGCCTCTAGACGAATGCGGCATCGGGGCGACCAGCGG
Source organism: uncultured Chloroflexia bacterium (assembly GCA_963841545.1). GTDB lineage: Bacteria > Chloroflexota > Limnocylindria > Limnocylindrales > CSP1-4 > CAIXZV01. The sequence continues at coordinate 123,882 of CAWJDE010000007.1, forward strand.
GTGGCGCCGGTGGCGGAGGATACCTCGCGCCCGTCGGTTTCGGCAACCACGCGAGGTGCGCGAGGTGGCCCCGGCGTCAGCTCACAGCCGGTTCGCCTCCAGGAACGAGCGGAGCGTCTCCGCCACCTGCAGGTAGCTCTGCTCGCCCAGGACGAGGCCATAGTGCGAGTGCGCGCCGAACGGCTCGTACGGGGCATCGAGCCAGTCTGCGAGCCGCTCGACGTCGGGCTCCTGCACCTGGGTGTCGAGACCGGCTCCGATCACCAGCCGCGGGACATCGGGCAGGGCCGCGCGGTCCACCGGGACGCCCTGCAGGACCTGGCGCTTCATGCGTCCCGACTCGAATGGCTTCTGGCCCAGCATGTGCTGGATCCGGAGGACGTCCGAGAGTGTCAGGTCGCGGTGCTCGCGAAGCAGCTTCTCGGGCAGGGTCTCCCAGCCCAGCTCGGCGCGGCCGTAGGCGTCGGGGATGTCACGGACGACGTACGGGCGGGCCGGTTCGCGCACGTCGAGCGGTGGCTCCGGTGCCAGCAGCACATAGGCCGACACGGCCGCCCGCTCGGCCGCCCGGAGCACGAGCAGGCCGCCGAGCCCGTGGCCCACGGTGACGACCGTCGGCCCCAACCGGTCCATGGCCGCGATCACGTCCTCGGTGTAGGTGTCGACGTCGAGCGAGGTCGGATCCGCGGTCTGACTCCAGTAATGGTTGCGAAGGTTGAGGGCGTGGCCCTCCCAGCCGCGGCCGGCGAAGTGGTGCAGGTACCGCTCCCAGATCCACGACCCGCCCAGCTCCCCGTGCACGAACAGGATCGGCTTGCGGCGCGAGCGCCGCTCGGGCAGCCAGGATTCGACGTACAGGCCGCGCTCGACCAGCTCGATCTCGTCCTTGCGGACGGGCCGGCCGTTGGACGGGGCCGTGCGGGCGAGGAGGCGGTCGGAGGCGCTCAGGTCGTTCATTCGGGCAAGGTCACCACTCGTGGGGATTGAGCACGAGACCGGTGAGCGCCTTGGGGTAGAAGTACGTCGACTTCTGGGGCATCACGTCACCGTCGCGCGCGACCGCCAGGATCGCGGCGACGGGTGTGGGCTCGAGCAGGAATGCCGCGTCGGCGCCGTCGACGCCGCGGGTCACGGCCGACGCGGCCTCGGCGGCCGATTTCGCGTATCCGATCCGGGTTCCGCCGGCGATCGCCGCGTGGTCGATCCCCGCCAGGGCCTCGAGCGCCGCCTCGAGCAGGCTCACGTCGAGCGACCGAACCGCGTCGCCGCCCGGCGGCAGCAGGCCGGCGAAGGCGGACCGTCTCGCCACGAGCGTCCAGGCACCCGCGCGCGTCACCAGGCCGAGCCGTCCCCCGCCACCCGCCAGATCGCCCGCCGCCTCGAACCGCGCGACCAGCGGGCCGGGCTCGACGGGTTCGACCGCGAACAGCCTGCCAAGGCCGTCCTGCAGGCCGGCCAGGCCGTCGTCGCCGAGGCCTCGGACGATGCGATGGGTTGGCAGCACGGTCAGCTGGTCGCCGGCCTCGAGGAGGAGCGCCAGCAGGAAGTCGAACGGCGGGTCCGGCTCGCACGAACGCGTCATCCGGCGCTCGTCGCGGTAGCGCAGCGCAGTCTCGTACCGGTGGTGTCCGTCGGCGATGTAGACCGGGCCGGCCCCCGCGACCCTCGTGAGCCGGGCAGCCGGATGGTCGGCATCGCCCGATGCCGGCGACCGGTCGGCGTCGGGCTCGACGGCAGGGTCGACCAGGGTCCACAGGCGGTGGCGCACACCGTCGTCGTCGGTCAGGTCGATCTCGGGCGACGAGGCGGCGATGGAAGCCAGGAGCGGCGCCGCCTCGTGGGCGGGATCCTCGAACAGGCCGACCACGGGCGACGTGTTGACCCCGGTCGCCCGAAGCAGCCGGTAGCGATCCTCCCGTGGCCCGGACAGCGTGCGCTCGTGTGGGAGGACCCCCCCTCCGGGACCGAATGGCTCGATCCGCAGCCGGGCGAAGAACCCACGCTGCGTCCGTTCGTGCCGCGTGCCCGGCACCCGGTAGGCCTGCTCGTACACGTACACGGCCGGCCGCGGGTCCTTGCGCAGGCTGCCGTCGGAGCGCCAGGCGGCGAACGTCCGCGCGACGCGGCGGTACCGCTCATCGGGGTCCTCGCCCGGCTGCGACCGGGGAAGGTCGAGCCGGATCGCGTTGAGCGGGTGACGCGCCAGGAGCCGGCGCTCGAGCTCCGGATCGACGACGTCGTACGGCGGCGCCACGACCACGCCCAGGTCGCCAACGACGTCGGGATCGAAGCGAAGCGCGCGAAACGGGCGGATGTCCGGCACGGATTCCTCTGGGCGTCACGGGACCGCGGGGCATGCGGGTCACGTCGGCGGACCCGGGGCAAAAGCATCGTACGATAGGCGCGGTGCCGCGGGCCACTGCGACCGCGCCGCGCCGGGGACGTGAAGGGGGGTCCGGAGATGCAACTTTTCGGACCGGCCGGGCGTCGGGGGACCGTCCACGCTTGCGCCCGCGCTCGAGGAGACCGTGTGCCGTCCGTGCGTCCGCCCCGGCCGCCCCGGTTGTCGCGGTTCCCGAGGTCCGCGCGATGGCCGCGCCAGGCGCTCGCCCTCGCCCCCGGCATGGCGCTCGCGATCCTCCTGCTCCTGCCGGCCGCGGCCGCCGGCGCCGGCGGCCCGACCATGGCGGCTCGCGCCCTGCTCCAGGGCCACGTCCGGCAGGGATCGTGGTTCGCGATCGCGGTCGACTTCGAGAACGCGGGGCCGACCGTCACGGGCGAGCTGCGCGTCGAAGCCGGAACCGGATCGCAGACCCGGTTCAGCACCCCCGTCGAGCTCGCGACCGGGTCGCGCAAGGAGTACGTCCTGTATGCGCTGGCACCCTCGTTCGGCGGCAACCTGACGGTCGACCTCGTGGACGGCGACCGGGTGGTGAGCACGGCCAAGGTCGCGGTGGCGCTCCACGATCAGACCCAGCTCGTGGTCGGGGTCGTGTCGGACAACCCGGGCAGGATCGTGAGCGGGCTCGACCTGCTGCCGGGCCAGAACAGCGGCCTCCAGCCGGTCATCATCCCGCTCGATCCGGCCGACCTGCCGGACCGGGTCCAGGCGTGGTCCCCCCTGGACCGGCTGATCTGGCAGGACGTGGACACCGCCTCGCTGACGGCGCCGCAGATCGCGGCCCTCCGCACGTGGGTCGCGGGTGGCGGGCGGCTGGTCATCGTCGGCGGCAGCGCCGGAGCCGACATCCTCACCGCCTTGCCGGACGACCTGCTGCCCTACCGGCCGACGAGCGTGCTGGACATCGATCCCGCCGTCCTGCGCCCGATGCTGGGCGACCTGCCGGCGGCGGCGGCGACGCTCCCGGCCTACGCGGGTGAGCTGGCGCGCGGCCGGGCGCTCGCACGCTCGGGCGACCGCGTGATCGCCGCGGACCAGCCCTACGGGGCGGGGTTCGTCACCCTGCTCGGGTTCGACCCCACGACCTCGTGGATCGCCGACGGCGACACGCTGGACGCCCCACTCTGGCGTCGCCTGCTGCCGCCCCGCGGCACGGGCACGGTCGCGCTGGCCGACGACCAGACGATCGTGGGTGCGCTGGCGACCATGCCCAGCCTCGCCCTGCCGCCGATCGGCGGCCTGCTGGTGCTGCTGCTGGGCTACATCGTGCTGATCGGACCCGTGAACTACCTCCTCCTGCGCTGGCTGGATCGGCGCGAGTGGGCGTGGGTGACCGTCCCGGCGCTGATCGGCGTGTTCACGGTGGGCTCGTTCGGGATCGGCGGGCTCCTGCGCGGCTCGGACGTCATCCTCAACGAGGTGTCGATCGTGCGCGGAGCGCCCGGCACCGACCAGGCGATCGCCCAGTCGTACCTCGGGGTGTTCAGCCCGACCCGCGGGACGTTCCAGCTCCGGGTCCCGGGCGACGCGCTGCTGGCCGCGCCCATGAACGGCGACTTCTTCGGCGCCGGCACGGGTTCGCTCGACGTCCTCGAGGGCGATCCCTCCCGCGTCCGCAATCTCGACGTCGGCTACGGGTCGATGCGCACGCTCCGCGCGGATGCGAGCACCCGGGCGCCGACGGTGACGGCCGATCTGCGACTCGAGGACGGCCGAATCAGGGGCACGATCACCAACCAGTCGGACCGACCGCTGGTCGCGCCGGCGATCGTGCTCGGGTCATCGGTGGCCCGGTTCCCCGACATCGCCCCCGGCGCGTCGGTGGACGTCTCGATGACCATCTCCACCAACCTGGTCAACGAATCCAACCTGTCCGACCGCGTCGTCGGCCCCTACCCGTTCGATGGCGGGCCGATCGATGCAGACGCGCAGCGGACGATCGTCCGTCGCGCCGTCATCGACCAGATCACCTATGACCCGAACATGGGCTACAGCGGCTCGATGCCGGGCGATTCCTTGACGCTCCTGGCCTGGGGAACGGATCCGGTCGTTCCCGCGGAGATCGAGGGGGCCGCCGCGCGCCGCCTGTCGAACGTGCTGTACGAGATCCCGCTGTCGGTCACGATCCAGGGTCGGGCCACGTTCCGCAACGACCTGCTCCGCAGCAACGCGATCGAGGTCGACGCGAGCTGGTTCAACCAGGACCCATGGTCCATCAGCCTGGGCGTCGGCGAGGTGCGCATGGCCTACCGGCCGATGGCCTTCGAGGGCACGATCGACCCCGAGTCGGTGGTGGTGGCGCTGACGCAGGGCGGCGACATCACGATGCCGTCCGGCGATCCGGTCGCGCTCGAGGAGCAGGCACGGTGCGACCCCGCCGTGGCCTCCTGCCCGGTCCAGCAGGACGGCCTGCCCGACATCGAGGTGCTCGACGTCCAGACCGGCGACTGGGTCCAGTTCGCCCACCTGCAGGCAAACCGGGCGTACTCGCTGCCCGACCCGGCCCGCTGGGTCGACCCGGCCACGGGCGAGGTGCAGGTCAAGTGGGTCAACGAGCGGCAGGACGGGATCGGGTTCCAGTTCGGCATGATCCTCACGGGAACCGTCCGGTGAGCGCCATCGTCCGGGCCACCGGGCTCACCAAGCGCTACGACCGGACGCTCGCGGTGGCGGGTCTCGACCTCGACGTCGCCCAGGGCGAGATCTTCGGCCTGGTGGGTCCCAACGGCGCCGGCAAGACGACCACGCTGCGGATCCTCGCCACGCTGCTGGTCCCCGACGCGGGCGACGCCGAGGTCGCGGGGGCGTCCCTGCGCAGGAACCCCAACGACGTGCGGCGCGCCCTCGGCTTCATGCCGGACTCGTTCGGGGTCTACGACGACATGAAGGTCTGGGAGTACCTCGACTTCTTCGCCCGCTGCTACGGGATCCCGGCGGACCGGCGGCGGCGGATGATCGGCGACCTCCTGGACCTGGTCGACCTGGGTGCGAAGCGCGACACGTACGTGCACGGCCTGTCGCGTGGCATGCAGCAGCGCCTGTGCCTGGCCCATGCCCTCGTCCACGACCCCCAGGTGCTGCTGCTCGACGAGCCCGCCTCGGGGCTCGATCCGCGCGCCCGGGTCGAGCTTCGCGAGCTGCTCCGCGAGCTGCGATCGCTGGGCAAGACGATCCTCGTCTCGTCGCACATCCTCCCCGAGCTCGAAGAGCTGTGCACGTCGGTGGCCATCATCGACCGTGGCCGCGTGCTGACCCACGGGCGCGTCGCCGACATCGAGCGGCGGCTGCGCGTCGGCGCCGTGTTCCGGATGCGGATCCTGGGCGACGACGCGGCACGGCTGGCGGCCCGCGACTGGCTGGCCGGCCGGCCCGGCGTGGTCTCCGCGGAGCCGCTCGCCGAGGACGTGATCGAGATCGGGTTCCACGGCGATGACGAGACGGCGGCCGATCTCCTGGCCGCGGCGGTCGCCGGCGGCCTGCGGGTGGCCACCTTCTCCCGCGCAGCGAGCGACCTCGAGGAGCTGTTCCTCCAGGTCACGGCACCCGAGGCACCTGCGGCACCTAGGCACCGGCCGTGGAGGGGGCCTCATGACGGCGCTCGCCGGCCGAGCCCGCCGGCTGCGCGCCCTGCGGGAGGTGGGCAGCGGGATCGCGGCGGTCGGGGTCAAGGAGCTTCGCGGGCGCATGCGTGGCCGGCGGGCGTTCGTGATCCTGACGCTCCACCTGCTGGTGGTCGCGGGCTTCGCCTGGATGATCGAGACCTTCGCCGAGCGCGTGTACGCGAACTCGTTCTCGGGCAGCCTGTCGGTGTCGGCCGACATCGGACGCGAGCTGTTCGCGGCCATCGTGATGCTGCTGACCCTGACCGTGCTGGTGCTGGCCCCGGCGTCGACGGCGGGCGCGATCAGCATGGAACGCGAGAAGCAGACCCTCGACCTGCTGACCACGACGCCCATCTCGTCGCTCGCGATCATCCTCGGCAAGCTCATCTCGGCGCTCAGCTGGGTGCTGCTCCTGCTGCTGGCATCGATCCCGGTGACCGCCCTGGTGTTCACGTTCGGGGGCGTGGGTCCCGAGGACCTCGTCCGGGCCTACGTGGTGCTGGTGGCGACGGCGCTCGTGTTCGGCTCGATCGGGCTGTTCGTGTCGGCGCTCGTCAAGCGGACGCAGGCCGCCACGGTGATCAACCTGGTGATGACCATCGCCGTCACCGTCGGCGCCACGATCCTGTTCGTATTCTGGTCGGTGATGACCCAGAACGGACTGCTGCCGAACGCCGGCGCGGCGCGTGACGCATCGCCCATCGCGGCGCTCACGCGGCGGCCGCCGGAGGCGCTGCTGTACCTCAACCCGTTCGTGAGCCAGGTGGACGTCATCTGCGGCACCGAAACCGGCTTTGGCGGCACCTGCTCGATCATCAGCGCGGTCACCGGCACGGACGTCTCGTTCGCTGTCAGTGACGGGGTCTCCAACCAGGTCGTGCCGGGCCGCGACACGTTCTGGCCGCGCGCGGTCGCCATGATGGTGGGACTGTCGGCGCTCCTCGTGATCGTCTCGGTGCAGCTGGTCGCGCCCACGCGACGGTGGCGGATCCGCGGCCGGCGCAGCGCATCGTCCGAGGCGGCGGGCTGATGGGCCGGATGGCGGTCCGCGTCCCGGGCCGCCGGGCCTTGCGCCGGCAGGGCGGGGACCTGTGGGTGCCGGGCGATCCGGCGCAGCTCGGCGTCGCGCTGGATCCGGCGCTCACCTCGCTGCGGCAGCTGCTGTCGGGTCATCGGCGGCGCCTGTGGCTGCGACGCGCGGTCCGTCACGCGACCCACGTGCTGGCGGCGGTGCTCGTCGCCGAGGTTGCGCTGGCCGTTGCGATGCGGCTGGTCCCGCTGGAATCGGGGCCGCAGCTGGCAGCCGCCGTCCCGATGGCGGGGATGCTGGCCTTGCTGGCGCTGGTGGCGGGCGCACGACCGTCGATGGGCGAGACGGCGCTTGCCGTCGACGCCGCGGCCGGCACCGGCGATGCGGTTGCGTCGGCGCTCGCGTTTGCCGCATCAGCGCCCGGACCGGTCGCGGACGAGACCGATGACGGGGCCTCGCTGGCGGGCGACGATGCATTCGACCTGGCCGCCGCGGAGGCGCGCTTCGTCCGGCGTCAACGACTGGACGCCGTGTCACGGCTGCGAGCCGTCGAGCCCGGCCTGCTCGGGCTTCGCCTGGCCGCCCGCCCGGCGCTGGTGGCCCTCGTGGCCGCCGCCCTCCTCGTGCCGGCCATCCTGCTGCCCAACGCCCAGGACGCGGTGATCGCCCAGACACGCCAGATCCGCGACGAGGCGAACCGGCAGGCCGAGCGGATCGACAAGGTCGCCGACGATCTCGCGGCCAAGGGCGCCGACGCCAACGATCCGCGACGCCGCCTGGCAGAGGAGCTGCGACAGCTGGCGCAGCGGCTCCGAGCCGACCCGACAGCGCTCGATCTCAACCTCGCCAAGCTCGGGGCGGTGGAGGACGAGGTCCGGGCGCAGCTCGACCCGGCGAACGAGCAGCGGGCCGCCTCGCTTGCGTCGCTCTCGCGATCGCTGTCCCGCGCGGCGACCGGCAACCCGCAGGCGAACGCCGGCGGCGACCCGAGCGAGGCCAGCAGCGACGTCAAGGACCTCGCCGACCAGGTCGACGGCATGACCCAGGCGCAGCGCGACGCCCTCGCGCGGTCCCTCATGGACCTCCAGAGCCAGGGCAGCCAGGCTGACAGCACCGCCGGCCAGGCGATGCGGGACGCCGCGGCGAGCCTCGCGCAGGGGGACTCGGCCGGCGCCCGCGCCGCCCTCGATCGCCTCGGCGACGCTCTGACGTCGGCGAACGATCGCACGCAGGTCAACCGGGACCTCGCCGCCGCCGCGTCCGGCCTCCAGGATGCGCGGCGCAGCCTGGCCAACGCCGCCGGGCAGCAGGGATCGCAGACCGCGGACCGCAGCGGCGCCCAGGGACAGGGTGCGGGGTCGTCACCCGGTGCGGGCCAGGGGGCCGGCTCGAGCCCGGGAGCGAGCTCGAGCCCGTCGAACGGGGGCGCGCAGGGCTCGGGACAGCCCGGCCAGTCACCCGGGTCCGGCCAGGGGCAGGGCCAGGGCCAGGGGCAGGGTCAGGGCCAGGGTCAGGGCCAGGGGCAAGGTCAGGGCCAGGGGCAAGGCCAGGGCCAGGGGCAGGGGCAAGGTCAAGGCCAGGGCCAGGGGCAGGGGCAAGGTCAGGGTCAAGGTCAGAGCGCCGGTGGCGGTTCGCTCGGTGGTGGCGGCTCGAATGCGGCGTACCTCGGCAGCGGCACCTCGAGCGGTCGGGCGGCCGGCCCGTCCAATCCCAACCGGCCGTACGAGCTCGGCACCGACCTCGGCTCCGTGTACGCACCCTTCGACCGGCTGGGCACGCCGGGTGACCCGTCATACGTGGCCGGCACCGGTGGCGACGGCCAGACCCAGCAGGGCAGCCAGCAGGGCCAGGGGACCGACAACGGCTCCTTCGTCCCATACGAGCAGGTCTACGGCAGCTTCTACCAGTACGCGGTGACGACGCTCGACCGCAGCTACGTCCCGATCTCGGTCAAGGACTACGTCCGCGACTATTTCAGCTCGCTCGATCCCAACCAGTGAGCGACGACCGGCGGTCATCGAGCGCGAACCCGGAGGACGACATGGAAGCAAACGCCCCGGGCGCCCTCGCCGGCGCCCCTCCCGACCGGCTCGCACCCGAGGCGTTCGCCCAGCGCGCGGAGCAGATCCAGGCCGAGGTCGGTCGGGTCATCGTCGGCCAGCGCGAGCTGGTGCGCCAGACGCTGGTCGGCCTGCTGGCCAACAGCCACGTGCTGCTCGAGGGCGTTCCCGGCCTCGGCAAGACCATGCTCATCCGGACGATCGGTGACGTGATCGACTGCACCTTCAACCGGATCCAGTTCACGCCGGACCTGATGCCCGCCGACATCACCGGGACGAACATCCTCATCGAGGAGCATGGCGCCCGGGTGTTCCGCTTCCAGCAGGGCCCCGTGTTCGCCAATCTCGTGCTTGCCGACGAGATCAACCGGGCCACGCCCAAGACGCAGTCGTCGCTGCTGGAGGCGATGCAGGAGCACCAGGTCACCGTCGCGCGCAACCGCTATCAGCTCGAGCCGCCGTTCTTCGTGCTCGCCACGCAGAATCCGCTCGAGATGGAGGGCACGTACCCGCTTCCGGAGGCCCAGCTGGACCGCTTCCTGTTCAAGGTCATGGTCCCGTTCCCGTCCGAGGAGGACCTGATCTCGATCCTCGACCGCACCACGGGTGCCGATGCCCCGAGCGCCCGGAAGGTGGCGACCGCAGCCGAGATCGTCGACATGCAGCGCCTCGCCAGGGCGGTGCCGATCGCGCCGCACGTGACCGCGTACGCCGTGTCGCTGCTCGCGGCGACCCACCCGGACAACGGGCGCGCGCCGGGTCTCGTCCGGCAGTACGTCCGCTACGGGGGATCGCCGCGCGGCGCCCAGGCGCTGGTCACGGCGGGCAAGATCCTGGCCCTCATGGACGGCCGGTTCAACGTCGCGCTCGACGACATCCGGGCGGCGACCATGCCGGCCCTCCGCCATCGCGTGATCCTCAACTTCGAAGGTGAGGCCGAGGGGATCACCCCGGAGGCCGTCATCCGCTCGATCCTCGACGAAGTGGTGCCGCCGACCGTCGAGTAGGCGGCTCGGCGAGGGCAACCATGGCGCAGTCCCCCACCCCGCCCACGGACGCCGGCGCGAACGCCGGCGCGAGTGCCGGCGCGAACGCCGGCGCGAATACCGGCGCGAATTCCGGCGCGAACGTCGGCGCGAATTCCGGCGCGAATTCCGGCGTCGCACCGGCATCCGGCGTCGCGCCGGCGTCCCCGGCACGTGCCAGCGGCGTTACCTCGTTCCTGCCCAACGCCCTCGATCCCACCGTGTTCGACGAGGCGTTCCTCCGGCAGCTGGAACGGCTCGGGGTCCTGATGAAGCAGCCGGTGCGGGGCGGGCTCAAGGGCGGCCGGCGGAGCGTCAAGCGCGGCCAGTCGGTGGAGTTCGCCGACTACCGCGACTATGCCCTGGGCGACGATCTGCGCCAGCTCGACTGGAACGTGTACGCGCGCCTCGAGCGGCTGTTCGTCAAGCTGTTCATCGAGGAGGAGGACGTCACCGTCACCTTCCTCCTCGACGCGAGCCCCTCGATGGCGTTCGGCCGACCGCAGAAGCTGCTGTTCGCGAAGCGCGCCGCCGCCGCGCTCGGCTACATCGCCCTGGCGTCGGAGGACCGGGTCGTGGTCACGACGCTCAGCGGTCGCGCCGCGCGCCGCCAGGGCGGGCTGCGGGGCTCCGGCCGGATCCTGCGACTGCTGGCCAACCTGTCGACGATCCAGCCGTCCGACGGCGCCACGGATCTCGTCGCGGCGGCCCGCCACGCCGGCGCGATGCTCAGGGGCAGAGGCGTGGTGGTGCTGCTGAGCGATCTGCTCGACCCCGGGGCCGACCGCGTCATCCGCGAGCTGGCGGCGACCGGGTCGGACCTGATCGTCCTCCACCTGCTGTCGCCCGACGAGCTGGATCCGGCGCTCGAGGGTGACCTTCGGCTGGTCGACAGCGAGAGCGGCGAGGGGATCGACGTGACGGCCGATCTGGCCACGATCGACGGCTACCGGGCGCGCGTCGCCGCGTGGCGGGACGGCCTCGCGGAGCTCGCGGCGAAGCGGCGGGCCTCGTACGTGCCGCTGTCGACGGACGTGCCCCTCGCGGATCTCGTGTTCGCGGAGCTGCGCCGCCGGCGCGTGGTCGGCCAGGCGGGCCGATGAGCTTCCTCGCGCCGCTGGCGCTCGCCGGGCTGCTGTTCCTGCCCGCCGTGGTCGCCATGTACCTGCTCAAGCTGCGGCGTGACGAGGCGATCGTCCCATCGACCCTGCTGTGGCAGCGGCTGGTCGCCGACGTCGAGGCCAACGCCCCCTGGCAACGCCTGCGGCGAAGCCTGCTGCTGCTGCTCCAGCTGCTGCTGGTGATCGTGCTGGCGTTCCTCGCCGCACGCCCGTTCGTCGAGCGACCGGCCGGCCTCGCGGGCGATCTCGTGCTGGTGATCGACACCTCGGCGTCGATGCAGGCCACCGACGTCGTGCCCAGCCGGCTCGAGGCGGCCAAGGCGGCAGCGATCGATGCGCTGCGCGACCTCCCCGCGGGTGGCAGGGTCAGCGTGATCGCCGCCGGGCGGACCGCGAAGGTCGTGGCCAACGGCACCGACGACCTCGGCCATGTGCGCCAGGCGATCTCCGGCATCGAGGCGAGCAACGACATCGGGGACCTGGGCGATGCGCTCCGCCTCGCCTCCGCGCTCGCGGCGCGGGCGGGCGATGCCGAGATCCTGGTCGCCACCGATGCCGCACTGGCGACGCCGCCGTCGGGAACGCTCGATGCGCCCGTGCGGGTCCTGACGGTCGGCCGCGACGCGACCAACGCGGCGATCGTGGCTCTTGCCGTCAGCACAGCGCCCAGCGGCCTGTCGCACAGCGTCTTCATCTCCGTGGCGAACCTGGGTCTGGACATGGCCCAGCGCCGGGTCGAGGTGTATGCCGACGGCGAGCTCCGCGAAGCCCGCACGCTGACCCTCGACCCGCAGCGCCGGACCGATGTCTCGATCGACGACGTCGACGACCCCACCCACCCGGCTGCCGTGATCGAGGTCCGGCTTGCCGCCGCCGACGCCGCGTCGATCGGGCCCGCCGACGCGCTGGCCGTCGACGACCGCGCCTGGGCCGTCGTGCCGCCCTCGGCGCCGCGCCAGATCCTCCTGGCCGGTGAGCCCGACCCGTACCTCGAGACCGCGCTCAGCTACCTGCCCGGGACCGAGCTCTACTACCGGTCCGCGGAGGACTGGCCGACCCTCACCGGGATCGACCAGTTCGAGCTCGTGATCTTCAACCGGTTCCTGCCCGACCGGCTGCCGGCCAACCCGATCCTCGCCATCGCCCCGCCGGCGTCATCGGAGCTGGGGACGGTGACGGGGACCCTGACGGACCCCTGGATCGGCACCCTCGATCCGACCGATCCGATCCTGCGCTACGTCGACCTCTCGACCACGCACATCGCCGAGGCGCAGCAGCTCGAGCTGCCGTCCTGGGCGCGGCCGGTGATCCCCGGACCCGGGACGGCGCCGCTCCTCTACGCGGGGGAGATGGCGGGACATCCGGCCGCCGTGCTCGCGTTCGAGCCGCGGCGCTCCGACCTGCCCCTGCAGGTGGCGTTCCCCGTGCTGATCGCCAACCTCGCGGGCGAGCTGATGGGCGGTGGGTCGACGCCCGCCGCCGCGATCGCCCCGGGGACCCCGGTCACGCTGGCGATCCCCGCCGGTGCGGCCGGCGTGCGCGTCGAGCGGCCCGACGGCAGCGCTGACGAGCTGGTGGCTCCGACGACCGAGGCGACCTCCGTCACGTTCGCGCGGACCGACCTGCTGGGCGTGTACACGGTGACCGCGATCGCGGCACCCGACACCAGCTCCTCGCCAGGGACCGCGGCGTCGCCCGATCCGTCGACGCCGCCCGCGGCCACGGCAGCGGCGAGGTTCGCCGTGGATCTGCTCGACGTCGACGAATCCAACATCGCGCCGGGCGACGGCAGCGCGCTGGTGGCCCTCGGCCGGGCGACGGGCGGACCCGGCGCGTCGGCCGGCGCGGGTGCATCCGAGGGTCCGGGCGCATCGGGAGGTCCGGGCCCGTCCGCAGGCACCGCCAACGGCCCTGCCGCCGCGCGACCGCCCGCTCGCGACGAGCTGTGGGTCCCGGTCGTGCTGATCGCGTTGATCGTGCTCAGCCTCGAGTGGCTCGTCTACGAGCGCGACACGCTCGCCCGCCTGCGGCGCGCGCTGGCCGCGCGACTCGGCCGCGGGCAGGGGCCGGGGCTGGAGCGGCGAGGCTGATGGGCGTCGCGTTCGACTCCCCGCTCGCCCTCGCCCTGCTGGTGCCGCTCCTGGCGGTCGTGGTGGCCCTGCATGCCGGCTCCCGGCGGCGGATGGGCGCCTGGCGGCGGCGGGCGGCGCTGGCGGTCAGAGTGCTGCTGCTGGCGGTCCTCGTCTCGGCCCTGGCCGGGCTCCAGCTGGTGCTGCCCGTCGACCGGCTCGCCGTGGTGTACGTGGTGGACCTGTCGGACTCGGTGGGCACGGCCGGCCGCGAGGCCGCGCTGGCCGAGATCCGGGACTCGCTGGCCGCGCGCCGGGACGGGGACGTGGCCGGGATCGTGGCCTTCGGCGGCGACGCCCTCGTGGAGCGCCTGCCGTCCGACCTCGCCGAGATCGACCGGATCGCGTCGACCCCGGTCCGCGATGCCACCGACATCGGTGCCGCCCTGCGGCTCGCCTCGGCCCTGTTCCCCGACGACGCGCAGAAGCGGATCGTCCTCCTCTCCGACGGGAACGACACCACGGGCTCCGGGCAGACCGAGGCGGCCCTGGCCGCGGCGCGCGGGATCCAGGTCGAGACCGTCGTCATCGGGCTCGGCGGCAGCGACGAGGTGCTGGTCGACCGGCTGACGGCACCCTCGACCGCCCACCTCGGGGAATCGATCGACGTCAGCGGCACCGTCTCCTCAACGGTCGCCCAGCCCGCCACGGTGCGCCTGTTCGTCAACGGGGACCTGGCCGGAACCAAGCCCGTGGACCTGGTTGCCGGCGATCAGCAGGTCACCTTCACGTTCACCCCCAGCGACTCCGGGTTCCTGCGCTTCCGGATGGTGGTCGAGGCAGCCCGCGACACGTTCAACCAGAACGACCGCGCCGATGCCAGCACGATCGTCAAGGGCGAGCCGAAGGTGCTCGTGGTCCAGGGCGACCCGACCGTGGCGACCGACCTTGTCGCTGCGCTCGGGACCGAGCGCCAGACCGTCGAGACCGTCATCCCCGAGGCCCTGCCCACGGACCTCGCGGACCTCACCGCCTACGACTCGATCGTGCTCGTGGACGTGCCGCGGATCCGGCTCTCCGACCAGGCGATGGGCGCCCTCCAGGTCTTCGTCCGGGACCTGGGCCGGGGGCTCGTCGTGGTCGGCGGACCGGACAGCTACGGGGCGGGCGGCTACACCGGCACCCCGATCGAGGACACGCTGCCGGTCGAGATGGGCGTCCGCGACCGCCAGAAGCAGCCCGACGTGGCGCTGGTGGTGGTGATCGACAAGTCGGGCTCCATGGATGCGTGCCACTGCAACAGCTTCAACAACGGCGTCAACAACGGCAGCTCGGGGATGTCGGGGGTCCGAAAGGTCGATATCGGCAAGGAGGCCATCCTGCGCGCGGCGTCCGCCCTCACCGCCCAGGACGAGCTGGGCGTGGTGGCGTTCGACCAGACCGCCCACTGGGTCGTCCATACCGCGCCCCTGGGTGGCATCCAGGACCTCCAGGGGCAGATCGCGAGCATCACCCCCAACGGCCAGACCAACATCTTCTCGGGTCTCGACCAGGCGGTGCAGTCGCTCGAGACGGCGACGGCGACGCGCCGGCACATCATCCTGCTCACCGACGGCTGGTCGACCAGCGGCCAGTACGACGCCATCCTGGCCCGGATGAAGGCCGACGGGATCACGCTCTCGACGGTCGGTGCGGGCGGCGGCGCCAACCCCTTCCTGGAGCAGCTGGCGCGCAACGGCGGCGGCCGCTTCTACGCCGCGGCCAACCCCGCCTCGATCCCCGACATCTTCCTCAAGGAGACGGAGCAGGTCTCGGGTCAGCAGATCGTCGAGGAGCCCTTCTACCCGATCCAGACCTCGAGCTCGCCGATCCTGCGCGATCTCGGCTCGGGCTTCCCGCAGCTGCTCGGCTACAACGGCACGACCGCCAAGCCGGCGGCCCAGACGGTGCTGGTCACCGATCGCGACGACCCGCTGCTGGCGCAATGGCAGTACGGCCTCGGCCGAGCCGTCGCGTGGACCTCGGACTCCACCGGACGCTGGGCGAAGAGCTGGATCGGCTGGCAGGGGTTCTCGAAGTTCTTCAGCCAGCTGGTCGGCTGGACGTTCCCGGGTGAGGAGAGCGGCGGGATCGAGGCGGCGTTCGTGGACCGTGGCGGGCGGACCTACGTCCAGGTCCAGAGCCAGGAGAGCGACGGCTCCGCGCGCGACTTCTACTCCACCTCGGTGGCGATGGTCGGCCCCGATCTCGAGCCGGTGGAGGTCACCCTGAGCCAGGTGGCGCCGGGCGTCTACGAGGCCCCGGTCACCTCGCTGATGAGCGGCGCCTACGCGGTCCGGGTGACGCAGACGAAGCCTGGTGCGTCGCCGCTCGGGCGGACGCTTGGCCTCGTCGCGCCGACGGCGGCCGAGTACCGGCTGCTGGGCGCAAACCAGCCGCTGCTGGCCGCGATCCGCGGCGCGACCGGTGGCTCGGCGGTGGCGGCGCCGGCGGACGTCTGGGTCCACGACCTGCGATCGACCAGCGAGTACACGGACCTGCTGCCATGGCTGCTGGCGCTGGCGGTGCTGCTGTGGCCGCTGGACGTCGCGCTGCGGCGCGTGTCGATCGGACGCCGCGAGCTCGCCGACGGTCGCCGCTGGGTCGCCGACCGGGTCTACGGGCGGCGCGTGGCGGCACGGCCGCGCGATGTCGAGGTGATGCTCGCCGCGCGAGATCGGGCCGGCGCGGCCGGCGCCCGGACCGCGATCCTGCGCGGCGCGAAGGAGGCCACTGACCGAGACGTCGGAGCCGGCATCGAGGGCGGCGACAGCCCCGCTGGCGGGCGACCGGGAGATCCCGCCGGGCCGCTCCACGGATGCCACCACGGCGCCCTCGGCATCGCCCGAATCCGAACCTGCGCCTGCGCCCGCCGGGGCAGCCGATGCGACCCCACCGGTGCGAGATGGCGACACGACCCTGGCACGGCTGCGCGAGGCGAAGCGCCGCACGCGTGGCTGACGCCCGCCGCCTGCGAAAACGCCGGGCGTCGCGATCCGCGATCTGCAACGATTCCCGACGTACGGAGGGGGATCAGTGGCGATGCCCCCGATCACGGAGGGACGTCCTGATGGCGATCGACACGACCGTTCGCCGGTCACGCCGGGCAGTGCTCGGCGCCGCGCTCGGAGGGGCCGCGGCGGCGGCGGCCAGCGGGCTGATCGCCGCGTCTCCGGCGCTCGCCGACACGGGGGACAACGCGGTCCTCGGCCAGGCGAACACGGCGGACGCCGAGACCAGCTTCGAGAACACGACGCCGACGGCGCCGTCGCTGGGCGGCACCAGCGTCACCGGCACCGGCGTGGTTGGTACGTCGACGGACGCGACGCCAACGGTCGATTGGACCGTCGAGTCTCACAAGACCGGGATGTACGGCGTCGCCGGCGACCCGACCAACGCGATCAGCAACACCGACGAGACCGGCGTCTACGGGTTCGCGGATGTGTCGACTTCCTCGCGTGGCGTGTTCGGCGAGTCGTCAAAGGGCACGGGCGTGGTGGCCCTGGGTGACACCGGCCTGTTCGGGATCGGCTACTGGGGCGTGTACGCCACCGGCCGGATGGGCGTCGTCGGCGACGTGTATATCGACAGTACGGGCGTGTACGGGTTCAGCGGCTCCGTCGCTGCGCCGACCGCCCCCGCAGGCGTCGGTGTCTACGCTCGCGCCGGCTCGACCAGCCAGACCGCGCTCCAGGTGGTAGGGAAGGTCAAGCTGAACCGAAGCGGCCGGGCATCGGTCAGCGCCCGCCATTCGACCCGGACCGTCACGATGAGTGGCGTCACGACCTCCTCGTATGTCGTCGCGACGCTCCAGACGAACGTGTCGGGCCTGTACGTACGGGCTGTCGTTCCCGCGTCCGGGTCGTTCAAGATCTATCTCTCGAAGTCGGCCAGCAAGAAGGTCTGGGTCGGCTTCGTGGTCATCAACTAGGTCGTGGCGATGGCAGACAAGATCAATCCCCTCGCTGCCGCTGCCAAGGCGCGTATGCGAAACGAGCTGCCCGCGACGACGGCGACCCATCGCGACACCGAACAGCAGCGGCGCGTTGCCGCCCGGCTGGTCGGGACGGCGATCACGCCAAGCTTCCACCGCCCCGACGGGAGGTCCCGCCCCCGGACCCTCCCCGGGATCGGGGCCGGCAGACCCTGAAACGCCGGCGGCCGACGGGGCACGGTGCTAGCCTCCAAGGCGTGGCACCTTCCCCCGCTGTTCGCCGGCGACCCCGGTCGATGCTGCCTGCTGTCCCGCGCCGGACACGCACGATCCCGGCCCTGGCGGCGATGGCGCTCGCCGTCGTCGCCTGCGGCACGATCTCGCTGACCCCGCCGCCGGCCACGCCGACCGACTTCCCGGGCATCACCGGTCGGCTGAACGCGGCCCAGATCAAGGTCCGCAGCTGGGTGTCCGGCGACGCCGGCTGCCAGGACCCGGACCTGGTGTCGTCGTCGATCAGCTTCCAGGCAAGCGGGCTCGACCAGGCGACCCCGGTCAAGCTCTACCTGTACGTGTTCCGCGACCGGGCCGCGTTCGAGCGCCACCGGGACCAGGTCGGGCCGTGCGCCCAGGCGTGGGTGACCGATCCCCAGACGTACG
Source organism: uncultured Chloroflexia bacterium (assembly GCA_963841545.1). Classification (GTDB taxonomy): domain Bacteria; phylum Chloroflexota; class Limnocylindria; order Limnocylindrales; family CSP1-4; genus CAIXZV01. Next base: position 141,823 of record CAWJDE010000007.1, read on the forward strand.
AGGAGATCGAGCAGTCGCCGTACGTCGTGGCCGGTCAGGGCCCATGGGGCCAGGCGTTCGAGGCGGCGCTGCGGGCAACGCTCGAGCTGGCGGCCGGCACCGGGGGCTGACGCGGCTCGCCGAAGCTGACGCGGCTCGCGGCGGCTGACACGGCTCGCGGCGGCTGACGCGGCCCCTGGCGGGAGAGTCGCTGCATGGTCCTCCAGGGAACGGGGCGGCTCCCGGCGCAACGCGACCCGGCGCGACGCGACCCGGCGCGACGCGACCCGGCGCGACGCGACCCGGCGCAACGCGACCCGGCGGATCGGGCCGATCGGGCGGAGTCCCATCCGGGTACTGCACCCGACCGCCCCTGAGCCCACGGGACCGCACCGGTACCGGGAACACACTCCCAGGTACCGGGTGACGACCGAGCCGTCGAGGTCGGGCCGTCCCGCGTCGATGCTCGGGGCATGGAGCTCACGCCCCGCCGCCGCCGCGCCCTGTCCACCGTTCTTGCGCTCGTCCTGGCCGCCGAATCGGTCTCCGCGGTCGCCGCGGCGGGCCTGCGGGTCGGTGCCCTGCCGCTGGGCGGGCAAGCAACCGACGCGACACCCGCCGCCGTGGCGGCCCCCGATCATGGCCCGACCCCGGCCGGCCTCCTCGCCGCCCAGGCACCGGCCACCGTGCCGGCCGTGCATCCAGCCACTGCGCCGGCGACCCGGCCGATCTCGACCCCGGGCCTCGGCCCGATCGTTCCGTCATCGTCGCCCGGCACGATCACCACCCCGAGCTCCGCGGACGCCGCAGCCACCGCCACCCAGCGGGTGCGTGCCGGCGGCCGGGAGACGACCGGAACCCGGGGCGCGACGCCGGCGCTCGCCGGTGGCAGGGCGTCCGGCGTCCTCAAGGGCCGCAATCACGTGTGGATCCCGGCCCTCGGGATCGATCGGTCGGTCGCCTGGTTCCCGTGCGACCGCTCGCGGGCGCCGGACAACCTCGTGTACCGCTGGGGCTGCGCGGGCAGCAACAACCTCTACCTGCTGGGTCATGCCTACAGCGTGTTCAAGCCGCTCCACGACGCCTACGTCGGCGGGCGGCTGCGAAAGGGCATGCGGGCCTACTACGCCGACGCGACGGGCAGGGTCCACACCTACGAGGTGCGCTGGTGGAAGCTGACCGCCCCGACCACCTCGGCCAGCTGGGCGTGGGCGTCGCAACCGGTGCCGTCGATGACGCTCCAGACGTGCATCGGCAGCAACAGCGCGTACCGGCTGATGGTGCGCCTGGTCGAGGTCAGCGGCTAGCGCCGAGGGCCTGGCCCTAGACGATCCGCAGCCCGAGGATCCGCCGGGCGATGACCAGGCGCTGGATCTGGCTCGTCCCCTCGCCGATCTCGGTCAGCTTCGCGTCGCGCAGGTAGCGGCCGACCGGGTAGTCGTCGACGTAGCCGTAGCCGCCGTGGACCTGGATGGCGGCGTTGGTCACGCGGGACGAGACCTCGGACGCGAACAGCTTGGCCTGCGCGGCGGCGAGCGCGTAGTCACGGTCGCGATCCTTGAGCCAGGCCGCCCGGTAGACGAGGGCTCGGGCGGCCTCGATCTCGGTCGCCATGTCCGCGATCATGAAGGCGACGCCCTGGAACGACCCGATCGGTCGCCCGAACTGCTCGCGCTCCCTGGCGTAGGGGACCGACGCGTCGAGCGCGGCCTGCGCGATGCCGAGCGCCAGGGCGGCGATCGAGATCCGGCCGCCGTCGAGGACCTTGAGGAAGGCACGGAACCCGGCGCCCTCCTCGCCCAGCAGGCTGGCTGCCGGCACCCGCACGCCGTCGAGGATCAGCTCCCCGGTGGCCGAGGCGTGGAGCCCCAGCTTCTCCTCGAGACGACCCACCGAGAAGCCGGGCGTGTCGGCAGGGACGATGAACGCGGAGATCTGTGCGGCGCCGTCGGGACGGGTGCCCGTGCGGGCGGTGACGACGTACACACCGGCCTGCCCCGCATTGGTGATGAACCGCTTCCTGCCGTCGATCACCCAGACGTCGCCGTCGCGGCCCGCATCCTCCGGCTCGCGGCGGGCGGTCGTCCTGGTCCCGCCGGCATCGGAGCCCGCGGTCGGCTCGGTGAGCCCGAACGCGCCCAGCATCTGCCCGCTCGCGAGCGGCGGCAGGTAGCGGTCCCGCTGATCGTCGCTGCCCGCGATCAGCAGCGGGCCGCAGCCGAGGCTGGTGTGGGCGGCCACGATGAGCCCGAGCGAGCCCCAGACCCGGCCGATCTCCTCGATCGCGATCGCGTAGGCGAGGGTGTCCATCCCGGCGCCGCCCCAGCGCTCGGGAACGTTGATCCCGAGCCAGCCCATGTCCGCGATCCGGCGCACCACCTCGGCCGGGAACCGGCGCTCGCGCTCGTGATCGTCGACCAGCGGCGCGACCTCGTCGGTCATGAACTCCCGGATCGTGTCCCGCAGCAGGACGTGGTCGGCCGACAGGTCGAGATCCATGGGCGACCTCAGCCCTCCTCGCGCTCGACCACCTCGCGCGGTGCCGGCTCGCGCGCCGGCGCCGGCACGTCCGACACGTTGGGCACGAACGACGCTGCCAGCGAGGTCGCCGCGATCTGGCGCTGCTGGTCGAGGTCCAGGATGCCCAGCCGGCCGAGGGTGGCGAGCTCGTCGCGGATGTAGGTCTTGAGCATCTCGGGCCCGTCGGTGCTGATGGTGTACCGGACCCCGTTGCGATGGAGCTGGTCGAAGATCCAGCGGAACTCGTCCCAGCCGGACACGACGCCCGTGTTGAGGTTGGACGTGGGGCAGATCTCGAGCACGATCCCGCGCTCGCGGAGCATCCCCATCGTGCGCGGGTCGTAGGCCGCCTTGACCCCGTGGCCGATGCGGTCGGGCTCGAGCAGCTCCACCACCCGGGCGACCTCCTCGACCGGACCGGACTCGCCGGTGTGGACGGTGATGCCGAGGCCGTACTGGCGGGCACGACGGAACAGCCGCCGGTAGTCGGCCACGCGGAAGGTCGCCGACTCCGGGCCCGCGATGTCGATGCCCACCACGCCCCGGTCGCGCCACGTGATCGCCTTCTCCGCGATGATCTGGTTGAGCTCGAACGGGAACGCGCGATCGAGGCAGAACAGCAGGCCGGGCTTGACCGGGTACTCGAGCGTCGCCTTGTCCATGCCGCGGACGGCGGCCGCGATGATGTGGTCGAGGTCCTGCTCGCCGCCGCGGTTGCGCTTCATCGGGTTGAAGCGCAGCTCCATGGTCGTGATGTTGTTCTTGCGGTACGCGCCGCCGATGACCTCGTACACGGCGCGCTCGACGGCGATCGGGCTCGACTGGATGAGCTCGGTCCAGTGGAACAGCTGGAGGTAGCCGTCGAAGCTCTTGGGCTGCCGTGGGTGGACCGTGATCAGGTCCCGGAACTCCCAGTAGTCGCGCGTCGGGAGCTTGATCCCCTGGGCGTGCGCGATCGACCACATGATCGACGGGGTGACGGCCGCGCCGAGGTGGCAGTGGAGCTCGGCGAGCGGGATCTTGCGGCTCAGCGTGGACGCCATCGCCCCGAAGGATACCGGCCGGCGCGGTCGCCAGTCGCGCGGATGGGCCGAGGGCGGGTCAGGGTCGCGTGTCGACCCCTCGCGCCGCCTCGACCAGGGTGCGGACCGCGGAGGCGAGGGCGTCGAGGTCGAACGGCTTGGTGAGCAGGGTTGCCCACCGGGGCGGGGCCTGCTCCGTGTAGCCGGTCGTGATCACCACCGGCAGATCCGGCCATCGCTCGCGCAAGGTCTCGGCAAGCGCGATCCCGTCGCCCACACCGGGCAGGACGACGTCGGTCACCAGGATGTCGGGGCGCTCGCGGTCGGCCAGCTTGAGGGCGTCGGGCACGTTGGTCGCCGTCACGACGGTGAAGCCCGCCCGGGCGAGCACCCGCTCGCCGACCCGCCGCACGAGATCTTCGTCCTCGACCAGCAGCACCAGGCCGCTCGCGGTGCCGTGCGCCTCGCGTCTGGCAGGAACGGGCTCGGAGACCGGCACGGCCGGGACGGCCGGCAGCTCGATGCGGAAGGCCGCCCCCTCGCCCGGGCGCGACCGCACGGTGATCGTGCCATCGGCCTGGGCGACGATGCCCTGGACCGTGGCCAGCCCGAGGCCAGTGCCATGACCTCGCTGCTTGGTGGTGAAGAACGGCAGGAAGATCTGGTCGAGCACGTCGGCCGGGATCCCGGTCCCGTCATCCTCGACCTCGATCCAGGCGCAGGTCGCCGGCGTCCCGTCCGCGGCGACGTCGCGGCCGGCCGGTTCGGGTGGCTCCCGCTGGTCTGCGGCCCGTGCCCGCCGGCAATCCCCGGCGCCCACGGCGATCCGGAGCGTGCCACCGTCGGGCATCGCATCGCGGGCGTTGACGGCGAGGTTCACGACAACCTGGTCCAGCTGGCCGGGATCGATGAGCGCCACCGCCCCCGGCTTGAGCTCGGACAGGATGACGATCCGCTCCCCGAGGACCCGGCGCAGGATCGGCACCAGCGCCTCGACGGCTCGCGCGAGGTCGACCGGCTGCGGCGTGACGATCGCCCGGCGTCCGAACGCGAGCAGCTGCGAGGTCAGCGATCGCGCCCGGTCCACCGCGGACTGGATCTGGGCCAGCTCGGCGTCGGGGGACTCGCCATCGGCGACGGCCGCGATCGCGAGGTCGGCGAACCCGCCGATGGCGGTCAGCAGGTTGTTGAAGTCATGGGCGACGCCGCCCGCGAGCATGCCGATCGACTCCAGGCGCTGCACCTGCCGCAGCCGCGCCTCGAGCTGGCGCTCCTCGGTGGCGTCGCGCACGACGCCGACCTCGCGCCCGCCGCCATGGGCCCCGGGCACGTGCCGCCAGGCCATGAGGACCGAGCGCTCCACACCGTCTCGCCCCAGCAGGCGGAACGTGATCCCCGAGTTGCCCTCGGCACGGCGTGCCAGCGCCGCGTCGACCAGCTCGCGGTCCTCCGGGTGCGCGAGCTCCGCGAGCGTGCGGGCGTCCACCGACATGCCGGGCTCCATGCCCGCGATTCGATAGAGCTCGTCGGCCCAGGTGACGCTGCCCGTCAAGGGATCGAGCTCCCACGATCCGATCCGGCCGATCGCGGCGGCGTCGGCGAGCAGTGCCTGTCCACGGCGGAGGCGCTCCTCCTCGCGAATCCGGTCGCGGACGTCATGGGCGATGCGGCTCATGCCCACCACCGTGCCCCGGTCGAAGATCGGCCCGATCGAGAGGTCGACGGGGATCTGGGCGCCGGTCGCCGCGTGCCGGACGACGTGCCCCAGCCGCACGGAGCTGCCGCGGCGAATGACGTCCAGCAGGTCAGCGTGCGACAGCGGGATCGGCCCCAGCCGGTCGGCGATGGGCTGCCCCACGACCTCCTGTCGCTCGAAACCGTAGAGCGCGGCGGCGGCCGGGTTCCAGCCGGTGATCCGATCGTCGAGGTCGGTGGTCACGATGGCGTCGGCCGCCGACTCGACGACCGAGGCGAGACGGGCGACCTCGGCCTGCGCCGCGACCCGCGCCGACACGTCGTGGACGGACCAGTGCATGAGCGTGCGCCCGTCGATCACGACGGCGCCGGTATGCAGGGCGACGTCCCGCAGCTCCCCGGACGCCAGGCGATGGACGGCGACGGTGCCGTGCTCGGCGCCGGTCGGATCAGCGGCCACCGCGGTGACGGCAGGTGCGACGTCGGTGACCTCTTCGGCGCCCGCGTCCATCGCCGGGGACCGCGCCTCGTCGGTGGCGCCGACCGTGAGATCCGCGACCCGCATGGTTCGCAGGTCGGACCGGGACCAGCCGTAGAACTGCGCCGCGGCGTGGTTGGCGTCGACGATCACGGACGTCCCGGGGTCGACCAGCAGCTGGATCGCCGGACTGTCCTCGAACACCACTGTGTATCGCCGCTCGCTGGCGTCCAGGGCGGCGAGCGTCTGCTCCAGGTCCTCGATGGCGTGGCGGCGCCCGATCAGGATCACGGCCACGGCCTGGCCGATGAGGCTGGTGGCGATCATCGTGCCCTGCACGCTGACCCGGTCGAGCGCGTCGAAGTGGATGTCCACGAGCATCGGCGCCGCGAACGCGGCCAGGGCCGTGACCACCACGGAGATCGCCGTCGGCAGCCGGCCGAACCGCACGGCGGCCCAGAGCGCGGGCAGGACGACGAGGAACCGGAAGGACGCCCGGTGGTCGGGGGATGCGAGGGCCATGGCGACGGCCAGCCCGACCAGCACGCCCGAGGCGGCCAGGATCGCGGACGCCTCGAGCCAGCGGCCTTCGATGTCGATCATCCGTGGCAGGTCGCGGTCCTTCATGATCGCGAGCAGGACCAGCGGAAGGATCGTGGCAAAGGCGGTGACATCGGCAGCCCACCATGTCAGCCAGAGCTGCGGCGCATCGACGACCGGCCCGACGGCGAGGTGGACGGCCAGGCCCAGCGACGCACCGACGGCGGCGGTGACGGTCGCGACGACGCCGAGACCCAGCACGTCCTCGGCCGCGTCCAGGCGAAGGTCCGTGCGCCGGACGAGCCAGGCGCCGACCAGCTCCTCGACGGTCGTCGCCGCGGCCAGCGCCAGCGTCGAGACCGGACCGGACCCATACTCGAAGGCCGTGACACCCAGCTGCAGGACGAGGATCGCGGGCCACCAGCGGAATCCGTTGCGCAGCAACAGCCCGACGCCGACGGCGGTCGAGATGGACCACGCTGATGGTCCCCCACCCGGTTCGAGGGCGACCGTGATGACGCCGGCCACCAGGTAGGTCGCCAGCCAGCCGATGATGCGGGTCGTGCGGACGTCCACGGGCGAGCTCCGCCGGGCGTGTTGCCAGGGACCTCCGAGCCACGCCGCGGGTGGCGATTCTGCGCGCGCGGTCGGGCGGACGGCATCCCTCGATCGGGGGGTCAGCCCGGGTGCCGCGATCAGGGCGGGTCGGGGATCACCCCGGCAGTGGGGTCAGCCGGCGAGCTGGTCCGGGACGGCATGGCCGTCCGCGTCGTGCGTCGCGCGGGATGCCGGATTGGCGAGGACCGGATACCGTGTGCGCGGCGGTGTGTGTTTCGCTGCCGCCCTGACGCTCATGATCGGAGACACCAAGCTGTGACTCGGCGAACCACCTCATTCCACGTGCGCTCGGCGCGCCTTGGCATCCTGCTCCTGCTGGCGATGCTGGCGAGCGCGGCCTGTGGGGCATCGGCCACGCCATCGCCATCACCGGCCGACGCCTACCAGGCGGCCTCGCGCGCCATCCAGGCGCCGATGGACCAGATCGAGATCCAGGTCGGCGTGCAGTCGACCGGCGGCAGCAACGACATCTCGATCGATCCGAGCTCGATCCAGCTCGTGCTCGATACCAAGGCCGGCAAGGCCAACCTCCACCTGTCCCTGCCGCTATCGGCGCTGGGCTCGGACGCGGCCCAGATCCAGGCGCTGGGCGTCACGGGCGACACGCTCGATCTCGACGTCATCTACGACGGCAGCGCCCTGTACGCGAAGAGCCCGCTCGCCGCGACCCTGATCCCGATGCTCAGCCTCCAGTCGGGCACCCCGATCACGGGCGACCTCACGGGTTGGCTTCGTCTGGGCACCGCCGACGACTTCGCCGGCCTGGTGGGCTCGCTGGGCGCGATCGCCAGCGCTGCCCCCGAAGCCTCGCCCGCGCCCTCGGGCCTCGCCGACCTCGATCCCGAGCAGCTCAAGACCGAGCTCGAGAACGCCGGCGTCACCATCACCTACGTCGGGACCGAAAGCCGCAACGGCGCCGATTCGGACCATCTGACGCTGACGGTCGACCAGTCGAAGCTCGAGACGAGCCCGCTCGCCAGCCAGCTCCCGTCCAGCCAGCTGGGCCAGATCGAGGGGCTGGTGGGCGGTGGCACGCTGTCGGCCGACGTGTGGCTCGACCGGTCCGATGGCCGGCTCAACGAGGCCGACCTGCACATCGGGTCGTCCGACGGCTCCAAGACCGATGTCACGATCCTGGTCAGCGTCCCGGACTCGGCCTCGTTCGACGCCCCGAGCGACTACACCGACGTGCCGGTCGTGCCCCTGATCACCACCCTGATGCAGACGTTCGGGGGCTCGCTGCTGCCCACGCCCTAGCCCGCATCGCGGCTCGCGGGCAGGCCGGCAACCTCGCGTTACGAGGCGATCGGCTCCGGGACGACGCGGCCCTGCGCGTCGATCGTCGCGCGTCGCCGGGCGGCCCGCAGCTCGGCGCCCGGCACCTGGTCGCGGGCGTGATAGCTGGATCGCACCAGCGGGCCGGACTCGACGTGGCGGAAGCCGAGGGCCAGGGCCTCGGCCTTCATCTCGGCGAACTCGTCGGGGTGGTAGTAGCGCTCGATCGGCAGGTGGTCGGGCGTGGGGCGCAGGTACTGGCCGATGGTCAGGATGTCGACCTCGACCTCGCGCAGGGCCGCGAAGCACTCGCGGAGCTCGTCGCGCGTCTCGCCCAGTCCGACCATGAGCGAGCTCTTGGTGTGGACCTCGTGCCCGGCCTCGGCGGCGTACGCCTTGGCGCGCTCGAGCACCGACAGCGTCCGATCCCAGCGGGCCCGCTTGCGCACGGGCTGCTGAAGCCGGCGCACGGTCTCGAGGTTGTGGTTGAGGATGTCGGGCCCGGCGTCCATCACCGTGCGCAGCGGCGCCTCTTCGCCGTTGAAGTCGGGGATCAGGACCTCGACGCCCATCAGCGGGCTGCGGGCCCGGATCTCGCGGATGGTCGCCGCGAACGCTCCCGCCCCGCCGTCGGGCAGGTCGTCGCGCGCGACGCTGGTGACCACCACGTGATCGAGGCGCATGCCCGCCACCGCCTCGGCCACCCGGCGCGGCTCGTCGTCGTCGAACCAGGTGGGCCGGCCGGTCTTGATCGCGCAGAAGCCGCACGCCCGGGTGCACACGTCGCCCAGGATCATGACCGTCGCCGTGCGCTGCTCCCAGCACTCCCCGATGTTGGGGCAGCGGGCCTCCTCGCACACGGTGTTGAGGTTGAGGCCCCGGAGCAGGCCCTTGAGGTCGTGATAGTTCTCGCCCGAGGCGAGCCGTGAGCGGATCCAGTCGGGATGGCGGCGGGTGGGCCGGCTACCGTCGGTGGCGCTGGATTCGACCGGGCCGCCGCCGATCGCGATCGAGATCTCGGCGGGCGAGGCGTGATGGCCGTGACCGGGGTTGGGCTCGAAGATCGGGAGGTCGCGCGTCATCGGCTCAGTAGATCGCGGTCTCGGGGCCGACGCCCTCGAGCCAGGCCTTGATGTCGCGCAGCAGCGCCGCCCCGCCCGCGCCGTCGTTGGCGCGATGGTCCACCGCGAGCACCATGTTCATGACCGGCCGGATCGCGATCACGTCCCCCTGATCGGTGGACAGCACCACCGGCCGCTTGGTGATCGCCTCCATGGTCACGATCCCGACCTCGGGCACGTTGATGATCGGCATCACGAGGTTGGTGCCGAGGTACCCGGTGTTGTCGACGGTGAACGTCCCGCCCCCGAAGTCGTCGAGCCGCAGCTTGTTGGCGCGGGCCCGCTGGGCAACGTCGTTGATCGCCATGTTGAGCCCGTGGACCGAGAGCTGGTCCGCGTCGCGGATGACGGGCACGATCAGGCCCTCGTCGATCGCGACCGCGACGCCGATGTTGATCCGGCGCTTGGCCAGGAGGCCCTGCTCGGTCCAGTGCGCGTTGAAGGTCGGGTTCCGCTTGAGCGCCTCGGCCGACGCCTTGACCACGAACGGGACGTAGCTGAGCGATGCGCCCTCCTTGTCCTGGTAGGCACGCTTGAGCCGCTCCCGCAGGGCGACGAGGCGCGAGACGTCGACCTCCATCTGGACGTAGGCGTGGGGCACCTGGAGCGCGCGGGTCATCTGGGCCGCGATGCCCTTGCGCATCTGCGTCATCGGCAGCAGGACCTCGTCCGCGCCCGGCGGGAACGCGATCCCCTTCGCCGTTGACCCCGACGGACGGCCCGCAGGCGCCTGGGACGACGCAGCGGGCGCCGGTCCCACGGCGACGGGCGCGGCGCTCGACATCGCGGGTGGCACTGCCGATCCGGTGCGCATGGCCTCGACCAGCGCGAGCACATCCTCGCGCGTGACCCGCCCACCGCCGCCCGTGCCGGGAACCTGCGCCGCCTCGAGGCCATGCTCCCGAAGGAGCCGCCGGACGGCCGGCGTCATCCGCGCGTTCGCGTCGCCGATCTGGGGCGCGGTCGCGACCGCGGCCGACGTCGCGGCGGCTCCGCCGGACATCGGGGCTGGCTCATCGCCCGACGCCGTCACCGGTGCCGGCGGAACCGGGCGCTCGTCCGAGCCCGCGGGCCCGTTGGCCGGCTCGAACACCGGTGGGGCCGGCTGTGCCGCCGAGGCAGATCCGGCCGCCCGGGCGGGGGTGGCTGCCGGGCCATCGCTCGTCGCGTGGCCGGCAGCGGAGGGTGCGTCGTCCGCCGTCGCGATGACGGCGATCTCCGCGTTGTTGGGAACCGTCGCGCCCTCCTCGGCCAGGATCTCGGTGAGGACGCCAGCGAACGGCGACGGCACCTCGGCATTCACCTTGTCGGTGATGACCTCGACCAGGGGCTCGTACTTCTCGACGCTGTCGCCCGGCTGCTTGAGCCAGCGCCCGATCGTGCCTTCCGCCACGCTCTCGCCGAGCTGGGGCATCGTCACCTTGGCCACGTGGTCGAGCTCCTCCGGGTGGGGCGCTGCGGGCAGACGCCCATGTTCGCACGGGCCCTAGTGTCGCGCATCCTGGGCGTCCATGCCCACTGGACGTCGGTCGCATCGGCGACCCGGCCAAGGGAGCTGATGCCGCCCGCGGGCTAGCTGGCCGCCATGTAGCGCTCGAAGGCGCGGGCCACCAGCCCCTCGAGCTCGGCGAGCGGCACCTCGTCGATCGCGCGGAAGGTGAAGGTCGCCTTGCCGGTCAGGTGCTTCGCGAGCGCCGGCGACAGGCCGTCGCGCAGCTCCGGCGAGGTCGCGACCGGGAGCAGGAAGAAGCCCACGTGGCGGGTCGCCGGCTTGACGAACGCGAACCACTGGTGGGCATTGGCGCCGCGCCGCCGGAGCGTCGGGATGTTGTAGATCGTGGCCAGCTCGAGCCGGTCGCGGTACGGATCGAGGATCCTCTCGAGGCGCGCCCGGAGCGCGGCCAGCTGGCCCGTCGTCGGAGCCGAAGCCATCAGTACGCGGCAAGCCGGCGGATCGCGTCCGCGATCTTGATCGGGTTGAGCATGAACCAGTCCTCGAGGACGTGGTTGTAGGGCACCCCGGGCACGTCGGGTCCCGCGATCCGCGACACCGGCCCGTCCAGGTACTCGAACGCCTCGTCGGCGACGATCGCCGCGATCTCCGCTCCATAGCCCCCGAACCGGTTGTCCTCGTACGCGATCAGGCACTTGCCGGTCTTGCGCACCGAGGACAGGACGGCGTCGCGGTCGAGCGGGCGAAGGGTTCGCAGGTCGAGGACCTCGACGTCGATCCCCTCGGCCTCGACGCGCTGGGCCGCCTCGAGCGCGTAGTGGGTCATCAGCCCGTACGCGATCAGGGTCACCTGGCCGCCGGGACGGCGGACGACGGCCCGGCCGAGCGGGACCGTGTAGTCGCCCTCGGGCACGTCGCCGCGCACGCTTCGGTACATCTTCTTGTGCTCGAAGAACAGGACCGGGTCGTCGTCCCGGATCGCGGTGCGCAGCAGCCCCTTCGCATCGTGCGGGGTGGACGGGATGACCACCTTGAGCCCCGGCACGTGGGTGAAGAACGCCTCCACCGACTGGCTGTGGTACAGCGCCCCGTGGACCCCGCCGCCGTATGGCGCCCGGATCACCATCGGGACCGAGACCGCGTTGTTGGTCCGGTAGCGCAGCCGGGCGGCCTCGGACACGATCTGGTTGAAGGCCGGGTGGATGAAGTCGGCGAACTGGATCTCGGCCACCGGGCGCAGGCCGTTGAGGGCGGCGCCGATCGAGGCGCCGACGATCATCGACTCGGTGAGCGGCGTGTCGATCACCCGGGCGTCGCCGAACTCGGTCCACAGGCCGTCGGTGGCCAGGAACACGCCGCCCTTCTTGCCCACGTCCTCGCCCAGCACGATGACCCGCTCGTCGCGCCGCATCTCGTCGGCCAGCCCCTCCCGGACCGCCTCGATGAACGTCCGGACGGCCATCAGCCGGGATCCCCGTCCGAGGCGCCGGGGCGCTGCCCGGCGGCCGGATGCCAGGGCGGTGCCGTCTCGCCCGGCCAGTGCTCCCCGTACACCCAGTCGAGCGCGTCGGCCGGATCGGGATCGGGCTCGGCCTCCGCGTGGTCGGTCGCGTCCTCGACGAGCGCCGTGATCTCGGTCGCGAGCGCGGACTCGATCTCGTCGGTCAGCACCCCCGCCTCGCGCAGCTGGGTGCGGAAGATCGGCAGCGGGTCGAGCGCCCGGCCCTCCTCGAGGTCCGACGCCGACCGGTACTTGGTCTGCTGGTCGTCCGAGGAGTGGGCCGTGAGCCGCGTCACCTTGGCCTCGATGAGGCTCGGGCCGTCGCCGCGACGGGCGCGATCGACGGCCTCGCGACCGGCCGTGAAGCAGGCCAGCACGTCGGTGCCGTCGACCACCACCCCGGGCATGCCGTACCCGGACGCCCGATCGGCGACGTCGCGCACCGAGAGCTCCTTCTCGGCCGGCACGCTGATGGCGTAGCCGTTGTTCTCCACGATGAACACGAACGGCAGCCGGTGGATGGCGGCGAAGTTGAGCGCCTCGTGGACATCGCCCTGGTTGGAGCTGCCCTCGCCCATGATCGCGACCGCCACCTGGTCAAGGCCCCGGATCCGCGCCGCGAGCGCGATCCCCACCGCGTGCAGGATCTGGGTCGCGACGGGTGACGAGACCGACACGATGTGGTGCTCCGCGTGGCCGTAGTGCCCGGGCATCTGCCGCCCGCCCGACGAGGGGTCGACGGCCTTGGCGTACTGGGCGAGCATCAGGTCGCGCGCGGTCATCCCGAACGCGAGACAGGTCGCGATCGAGCGGTAGAAGGGCGCGATCCAGTCGTGCCCGCGGCGCAGCGGCCAGGCGAGCCCGACCTGGGCGCCCTCGTGGCCCTGGCCGCTGATCACGAACGGGATCCGGCCGGCGCGATTGAGGATCCACATCCGCTCGTCGATCGCGCGCGCCAGCGCGACCGTCCGGTACATCGCGATCAGGTCGGCATCGGTGAGGCCGACCGAGGCGGCGAGGGGGCTCGCGGCGGCGTCGTCGCTGCGGCCGGTGACCGTCATCGCGTCCTCCGTGGGCCGTTCCGCGCGGGTCCGGCGGCGCCGGCCGGGCGGGTGCCGGCTAGAAGTTGATCGATCTCCCGTCGACCGCCATCGCCGCTTCGCCCAGGACCTCGGACAGGGTCGGGTGCGCGTGGGTGGCGGCGCCGATCTCCCAGGGCGTCGCCTCGAGGCTGAGCGCGAGCGAGGCCTCGGCGATGAGGTCGGTCGCGTGGGGGCCGATGATGTGCACGCCGAGCGTCTCGTCGGTCTCCCCGTGACCGATGACCTTGGCGAAGCCCTCGTACTCGCCACCGATGAGCGCCTTGCCCACGGCCTGGAACGGGACCTTGGCGACCTTGATCGGGAGCCCGCGCTCCTCGCACTGCTGCTCGGTGAGGCCGACCGAGGCGATCTCGGGCCGGCAGTAGGTGGCCCGCGGCTGCTTGACGTAGTCCATGGGGTGGACATCGGCTTCGCCGGCGATCGTGTGGGCGGCGATGATCCCCTCGTGAGCCGCCGTGTGGGCGAGCATGAGACCGCCGACGATGTCCCCGATCGCATACAGGTGTGGCTCGGCCGTCCGCAGGTGGCCGTCGACCTTGACGATGCCGCGATCCACCTCGGCCATCGTCGTCTCCAGGCCCACGTCCTCGACGTTGGTTGCCCGGCCCGTGGCGACCAGCAGCAGCTCGGCGATGAGCTCCGACGCGTCCTTGCCCTCGGGGCCGACGGTGATCCGCACGCCGTCGTCCCCGGCGACCACCGAGGCGGTGTCGAAGCGGGCGCTGGTGACGACCTTGATCCCGCGCCGGCCGAAGGTCCGCTCGAGCTCCCGGCTCACGTCGCGGTCCTCGAGCGGCACGATCGCAGGCAGGTACTCGAGCAGGGTCACCGTGGCGCCCAGGTCGTGGTACATGCTGGCGAACTCGACCCCGACCGCACCCGCGCCGACGACGATCACGCTTCCCGGCAGGGTGTCCATGCGCAGGACGTCGTCCGAGGTGACGATCCGGGTCCCATCGGGCTCGATGCCCGGCAGGCTCTTGACGCGTGACCCGGTGGCGAGGATGACGTCGGTCCCGCTGAGCACGCGCTCTCCACCTGCGCCCGGCGTCCCGTCCTCGCCGGCGAGGCTGACCCGGACCTTCGTGCCGCCCTCGAGCCGCCCGCGGCCCTGGACCCACGTCACGTCGTACTTCCTGACCAGCGACTGCACGCCCTTCCACATCCGGGTCACGACCTGGTCGCGGCGCTTCGCCATCTGCGCGTAGTCGAGGGTGGTCTCGCCGCCCAGCCGAAGCCCGAAGTCGGCCGCATGGCGGAGCCGCTCGTTGAAGGCGGCCGACTCGAGCAGCGCCTTGGTCGGGATGCAGCCGCGATGGAGGCAGGTGCCACCCAGCTTGTCCTCGTCGACGAGGGCCACCTTGAGCCCCAGCTGCGACGCGCGGAACGCCGCGGCGTAGCCGCCGGTGCCCGCGCCGAGCACGACGAGGTCGAAGTCGTTCGAGGAGCCGACGGCCATCGGTCAGGGGGTCTCCGCTGGGGTCACGCGCCGGTGATCGGCCGAACGGCAGGCTCGGCGCGGCGTGCGAGCGAGGGTCGGGACATCGCCCTCGATCGTACTACGGGCCGCACGGCCCGGAGGCTCGGCGGACGAAGCGCGTGCACCGCGGTGCTAGATTCCGTCGGTGGCCGGTCCGAGCCGGCGTCCCCGGAGGATCCGAGACCGAATGAACGCAGGCGAGATCGCCGTCGCCGCTGGCCTCGCGCTGCTGTCGTATCTCGCCGGGTCGATCCCGTTCGGGGTGGTGGTCGCCAGGGTGACCGGCGCCACGGATCCACGGACCCTGGGCAGCGGCCGAACGGGCGGCACCAACGCGCTGCGGGCGATGGGCCGGCGGCGCGCCCTGCTCGTCGTCACCGGGGACGTCCTCAAGGGCGTCGTGCCCGTGCTCGTCGCGCGCTACCTGACCGGCAACGCCGCGATCGAGGTCCTGTGCGCGATCGCAGCGATCCTGGGCTCGACCCGATCGGTGTTCGTGGGCTTCCGGGGCGGCCGCGGCGTGGGCACGAGCGTGGGCACGATGCTGGTGATCTTCCCGGCGGCGATCCTGGTCGGGGCGCCCGTGTTCGTCGGCGTGATCCTGGTCACCCGGTACGTGTCGCTCGGCTCGCTGCTGTCCACGGCCGCCGGGGCCGCGCTGCTGGTCATCTGGTGGCTGGCCGCGAACGCCACCGTCCCCGTCGCCTACCCGGTCTACGCGAGCCTGGGCGTGGTGCTGGTGTGGCTGGCCCACGCGGACAACATCAACCGGCTGATCCACGGCACGGAGCGCCGGTTCGACCTCGACCTGCTCGCCCGGGACTGACGGGGCCGCGGCGCCCGAGGGCCCGACGCGCGAACGCCCGACCTCGGTCGGGTACGCCGGTGGTGGAGCTGCGGCCGCGTCGCTCGTCGCCTCGATACGCCGCGACGATGACCCCTCGCCCCCCGCCGAGGCCCCCCGTCCATCGCCATCGGCGCCTTCCCCCCGCAGGGAGGGCGACGAGGCCGCTGTCGAGAGGTTCGCGCATCCCTCGCGTGGACGCCAGTGGGGAGAACCCTATCCCGGCGTCCCGCGGCCCCGGCCGGAAAAGCAGCGACCGGGCCGCGGAACCCGCGACCCGGTCGAACGCGCTGAGGGTCAGCCGCCCCGCATCGTGCGGAAGCAGTCCGAGCAGTACACGGGCTTGCCATTGGTGGGCCGGAACGGGACGCGGGCTTCCTTGCCGCAGCTGGAGCAGGTCGCGCTGAACATCTCGCGCGGCCCGCTGCCGCGGTTGCCGAAGCCACCACCGCCGCCGCCGCCATATCCACCGGCGGAATAGCCGCCGCCTCCGCCGTACCCGGAGTCGTAGCCGCCCGCGTACGAGCCGCCACCAAAGCCGCTGTCGCCACCCGAGCGTGCGGCCTTGCGGCTCGCGCGACACGAGGGGCACCGGCGGGGCTCCGAGAATCCCTTCTCGGCGTAGAAGGCCTGCTCGCGCTCCGTGAAGGCGAACTCCATCGAGCAATCCGAACAGGTCAGGGTCTTGTCGGCCACGTGCCGATCTCCTCCAGTTCTCGCCGCCTCTTGCCCGGGTCCTCGAGTTGGTGCCGGAGGAGACCAAGTTTCGCGCGTGCGATCAGGTGTGCGTGCACGGCGACTCCGTGCACGCGCGGAGTGTACGGGCAAACCGCAACCATGGCGATACCTTTTTCGTCGCCGCTCACGGGAATTGGTACGGGGTGCGCAAGCGTGCTGCCCGCGGCGATCCCCGCAACGCCCTCGGCCGGCTACGCGTCCGGGGCGGCCCAGCCCTTCGAGCGCTCGACAGCGCGGTGCCAGCCGCGCAGCAGGGTCGCCCGGCGTTCCGCGCCCATTGCCGGGGTGAACCGCCGGTCGACCACGCGAACCGCGGCAAGCTCCGCGAGCGAGCCCCAGGCGCCGATGGCCAGCCCCGCCAGCGACGCCGCTCCCCAGGCCGTCGTCTCGGTGACCCGCGGGCGCTCGACCGGGATGCCCAGGACGTCCGCCTGGAACCGCAGCAGCTCGTCGTTGCCGGCGGCACCGCCGTCCACGCGCAGCGTCTCGATCGGGGCCCCACGGTCGGCGGCCATCGCCTGCGCGATGTCGTGCACCTGGTAGGCGATCGATTCGATCGTTGCCCGGGCGATCTCGGGCAGCCCGGTGCCGCGGGTGAGCCCGATGAGGAGGCCGCGCGCGTGAGGATCCCAGTGCGGCGCGCCAAGCCCCACGAACGCGGGCACGAGGTAGACGCCGCCGGTGTCCTCGACGCCGGCCGCGAGCTGCTCCACCTCGGCCGCCGTCGTCACCGCATGGAGCCCGTCGCGGAGCCACTGGACGGCCGCCCCGGCGATGAACACCGACCCCTCGAGCGCGTAGGCGACGGGACCGTCCCTGCCCAGCTGCCATAGGACCGTGGACAGCAGGCCGTGGTCCGAGGCCGCCGGCCGGTCGCCCACGTTGGCCAGCAGGAAGGCACCGGTGCCATAGGTGTTCTTGGCCTCGCCCGGCTCGAAGCACGCCTGGCCGAAGGTCGCCGCCTGCTGGTCGCCGGCGACGCCGGCGATCGGGATCGGGCGGCCGAACAGGGACCGATCCGTCTCGGCCCAGATCGCCGACGATGGCCGGATCTCGGGCAGGATCGAGCGCGGGACGTCCACCAGGCGCAACAGGTCGTCGTCCCAGTCGAGCCTGGCGATGTCGAGCAGCAGGGTGCGCGACGCGTTCGACACGTCGGTCGCGTGCAGCCGGCCACCGGTGAGGCGCCAGGTGAGCCAGGTGTCGACCGTCCCGAACGCCAGCTCGCCGCGCCGGGCAGGCGCCCACAGGTCGCCCTCCTCGAGGATGTGGCGGATCTTGGGACCCGAGAAATAGGCGTCGAGCGGCAACCCGGTGCGGCTGCGGAACAACGGCTCGTGCCCTTCGGCGCGGAGCGTCTCGCAGAACGGGGCGGTGATCCGGCTCTGCCACACGATGGCGGGTGCCACCGGACGGCCCGTCGCCCGCTCCCAGACGATCGTGGTCTCGCGCTGGTTCGTGATGCCGATCGCGGCCACCCGGCGCGCGCCGCCCACGGCGTCGACCACCTCGCGGGCCACCCGCAGCTGGCTCGACCAGATGTCCTCGGGATCGTGGGTCACGTGCCCGGGCGACGGGAAGCCCTGCGGAAACTCGCGCTGGGCGGCGGCGACCGGGGTGCCCGAACGGTCGAAGGCGATGGCGCGGGACGAGGTGGTGCCCTGGTCGAGCGCCAGGATCACACGATCGTCGGCCATGCCGCGTCCCTCCGTGGTGGGCCCATCGGTCAGGCGGCGCGGGGCACGTCGAACTCGCGATGGGCGGTCTCGAGGTAGGTGGCGACCTCCCGCGCCTGTTGCGCGGCGTCCCAGCCGAGGCACGCCGCCATGAGCTCGGCCACGCGCGGCGCCACCGCCTCGCCCCGGTCGCGGCGCTCGTGGGCGAGGCGCATCCGCCGGGCGAGGACGTCGTCGAGGCTCATCGCCAGCTCGCGCTCGACCGCCCACGCAACCTCCGCCTCGAGGAAGGGCAGACCCTCGATGAGCGGGCCCCGGAGCCCCCGCCGGCGGCCGAGCTCGAGCACGGCCTCGGCTTCGGTCCCGTGGCGATCGACGAGCGCGCGGGCCGTCGCGTCGTCGAGGCCGTGCGTCCCGCCGAGCCGCGCCGCGAGCGCGTCGAGCTCGCTCCTCGCCGCCGCACCGGTGATCGGCAGCTCGGCGGTCGAGCCGGGTCGCCGGGCGGCAGCGTCGCCCAGCACCGCGTCGACGGCGTCGCCGGCCATCACCCGGTAGGTCGTGTACTTGCCGCCGCTCACGCGGACGAGCCCCCGGGCCTCGACGCTCACCTTGTGCTCGCGCGAGATCCGGACCGTGGAGCTCGCGTCCGAGGGGGCGATCAGCGGGCGCAGGCCGGCGTAGGTGCCCACCACGTCGTTGCGGGACAGCTCGAGGTCGAGCGCCCCGTTCAACGTCCCGAGGATCTCGTCCACCTCGGCCGCGCTCGCCGACGGCCGGTCCACCGGTCCACGGTACGGCTTGTCGGTGGTGCCGATCACCCAGTGCCGCGGCCAGGGCACCAGGAAGGCGACGCGCCCCGGGATCCTGAGGGTCATGCCGCCCCGGGCGGGGATCCGGTCGCGCGGGACGATGAGATGGCTGCCGCGTGACGGGAGGACGCTGAACGAGCCACCGCCGAACGGGCGATCGGGCATCGCGCCCCAGACGCCGGTCGCATCGAGAACCGCGTGTGCCCGCACGTCGATCGCGCTGCCCGTGAGGTGGTCCTCGATCCTCGCGCCGATCACCCGGTCACCGTCCCGCAGCGGGGCGACGGCACGCGCCCGGGTGACCGCGACGGTCGTGTCCGGGGCATGGGCGAGGGCGGTGCGCGCCACCGCCAGCGTGAATCGCGCGTCGTCCTCCATCGCGTCGTGGTAGAGCAGGGCGCCACGCAGCCCGACCGTCCGCAGGTGCGGCGCGTACTCGAGCGTCTCGGCGCGCGACAGATGCCGGTGGCGGCCGCCGGTCCTCGCCGACCCGAGCACGTCGTACATGCTCATGCCGGCCTCGTAGAACGCGCGCGTCGCCCCGGGCAGCCCGTAGAGCGGGAACAGGAACGCCTCGAGCCGGACAAGGTGCGGCGCCAGCCGCAGCAGCCGCGCACGCTCCGCGAGCGCCTCCCGGACGAGCCCCACCCGGAACTGCTCGAGGTAGCGGAGCCCGCCATGGATCAGGCGGCTCGAGCGCGACGACGTCCCCACCGCGAGGTCGTCCTGCTCGACCAGGACGACGCGGAGGCCGCGCGAGGCGGCATCGAGCAGGGCACCGGCGCCGACGATGCCGCCGCCGACGATGAGCAGATCCCAGGTCTCGTTCGCGAGCCGCTCGAGGTCGTGACCACGCCGCGCAAGCGGAGGCATCGCGGCGGGTGGCTCGCCCGGCTGCGTGATCACGTCGGTCTCACGCCCGCGGGCCGCGCAGGATGCGCCACAGGACGAAGGCGGTGCCACCGATCAGGACGACGATCAGCAGCGGCGTATGGAACACCACAGCCTGGCCGTCGGACGGCAGCAGCGCCGTCACGCCCGCGGCGGCGAGCACGATGACGACCACCGACGCAGCCACGAGCAGCACCTCGCGGACGCCGGGCTGGCGGGCCTCAGCCACGGTCGGCCTCGGGTGGGATCCCGATCGGCGCGACCAGCACGCGGCCCGCCAGCGCGCGCCCGATCCTCGTCCGCAGCCCGGTCTTCGGCCGGTGGAAGGTGACGGTCAGGTCGGCGCGGACGACCGGATCCGACGGGTCGCCCGAGGTGAGATCGAGGGCCGTCGGGGTGTCGACGGCGACCACCGGAACGCCCGCCTCCCGGGCCCGACGGATCACCTCGACCGCCGAGCGGACCGGCTCGCGGAGCTGGCCCTGGACGCCGGTGCCCAGGAGCGCGTCGACGATCACGGCCGCACGATCGATCCCCTGCGCGACGATCGCCATGTCGCGGGGGACCGGCGCGTGGACCCGGGTGACGCGCGCCAGGCCGTCGAGGCGGTCCCAGTTGCGGGCGGCATCCCCCGTCCGCGGCCGCTCGTCGGTCGCCACCAGGACCACGATCACGCTCATCCCCCAGCCGGCAAGCCGGCGCGCCGCGACGAAGCCGTCGCCCCCGTTGTTGCCGGGCCCGGCCAGGACGAGGACGGGTTGCTCCGTGCGGTCGTTGTGCACGGCGACGGCGCGTGCCGCGGCGGCAACGGCCGTCCCCGCATGCTCCATGAGCACCTCGCCCGGCACGCCGTGCGCCTGCGCCTTGCGGTCGGTGCCGGTCATCGCCTGGGCGGTGATCGGCGTGCGCGCGGCCGCATCGCTCCAGCGCTCCGCGAGCTCGTCGAGCGAGCATGCGGCAAGCGTTGGGTCGTCCGCGGGCAGCGGGATCGTTCCGGTGGGCATCGCGGTCAAGGGTACCGGCGCCACCGATGCGGCGACAGATCCGAACCGCCAGCGCCGGCGGGCCGCGCCGCATGTTCGTCGCCCGTCGGGAGCGTCGCCGGCTCAGCGAACCGTGACGGACACCCGCTGCACGTGGTTGACGCCCATCCCCTGCTGGTTCCAGGGCTGCTCGAGCGGCTGCACGCGACCGGCCGCATCCGTCGCCCGGCACGCGAGCTCGTGCTCGCCCGGCGCCGCCTGCCACGCGAACCGCCAGCCGCGCCACGCGTAGTCGCCACGCGACGGCCCGAGCTCGGCATCGGACCAGGCGCCGTCGACGCCCACCTCGACCCGCGTGACGGGCGCGACCCCGGACCACGCACGACCCGCCAGCTCGACCGCGCCCGCCTCCACGTACCGGTGCCGGGTGAGGAAGTCGGGGATGCCCGGCGGGATCATCAGGGCGCGGACCCGCTGCCGGGTCACGGGCTCGCCCGGATCGTCGGCGTCGCGCTGGTAGCGGTAGGCCTCGGCCTGCTGGAAGCCCCGGAACGGCTCGGTCACCGCCTCGATCGAGGTCAGCCACTTGACGCTCGTCATCCCGTACCAGCCCGGGACGAGGAGCCGGACCGGGAACCCGTGCTGGGGCTCCAGCGGCCGGCCGTTCATCTCGTACGCGAGCAGCACCTCGGGGCGGCGGACCTCGTCGATCGTGAGCGACCGGCCGTACGCCTGCTCCACCTCGCCCTGGATGCCGCGATCGGCGCCGTGAAACACGACCTCGACGGCGTCGTCGCGCAGGCCGGCCGCCTCCAGCAGCGGCCACACGGACGTGCCGGTCCACTCCGCCGTCCCGATCGCCTCGTTGAGCCAGGGCACCGAGATGGGGCGTGGGTCGAGGCGTGCCCGGCCGTTGCCGGCGCACTCCATCGTGACCGGGATGGTCGTGCGCGGCCGTGACCGGATGTCGTCCATCGACAGGGTCAGTCGGCGGCCGACCGCACCTTCGACCGCGACCTGCCACGCACCTGCGTCGGCGACGGGGATGTCCCAGTGGATCACCAGGTAGTGGAGCCCGACCGGCGTCGTGTCGTGGGCCATCGCCTCGAGCGGCATGCCCCGGTTGCGGAAGGCAAGCTCGAGCTCGTCGAAGGTGAGCGGGCCGTCGGTGGGCTCGCCCGAATGCGCGGCCGGCGGCCGAGCGGCGGGATTGGGATGGGTCGGGATCTGCGTCATGGCCGGATGGTGCCGCATCTCGCGGCGGCTGTCTGCACCCTCGTTCCGGTTCGCGAGTGGTTCCGGCTCGCGTTGTGGGTGCGGGTGCCGGTCGCGGGTCCGCCGCCGGGGAGGGGCGCGGGCTCGCGGCGCGTCTCCGCGATCGGCGCGGGGCTCAGACCAGCCCGGCGATCAGCGTCGCGGCGCGCCGGGCACCGTCGACGGCGACGGGACGGCTGGCGATCTGCCGGTCGATCTCCTCCGCCATCGCCGCCGCGATGACCTCGGGCGTGCTCGCCGCGTAGTCCATCGCCCGCCCCGCGCCGTACCGCTCCAGGCGGTGGCGGACGTGACGGCTCTGCTCGAAGTGGTTGCGCAGCGGGAAGTACAGGAACGGCCGGCGGGCGGCCACGAGCTCCATCGTCGTCGTGAGGCCGCCCTGCACGACCGCGAGGTCACACACCGCGAGATGCCGGTACAGGGCCGGGACGTAGCCGCGGACGTCGACGCCGGCCGGCGCCCCGAGCGACGCCGGATCGATCCGCGGACCCGTGACCGCCACCATCCGCAGGCCCGGGATCCGGCGGCTTGCCTCCGGGTAGGCCGCCACGACGCGCCGGAGCAGCGCTTCCCCCACCCCGGACCCGCCGACGGTGACGACGACCACCTGCTCGTCGGGGTGATAGCCGAGCTCGCGCCGGATCTCCTCGCGCCGCTCGAGCAGGGGTGCCGGGTCGAAGCCCGTCACGTAGCCGCTGAACGCGTAGTGCCGCTCGGTCCAGTCGCGGATCGCCGGCAGCCCGGGCCCGAACGTGTCGGGCACGATGTCGTCCGGATCGCCCACGAAGATCGCGCGGTCGCGGATCCGCGGGAAGCGCTCCACGTGCTCGATCATCTCGGCGTTGTAGTCGGCCGTCAGGAACGCCTCCCGATCCCCACCGTCGGGCATCGGCAGCCAGCCCACGAAGTCGGTCATCCAGGCGAACGCGGTCCGCTTGAGCTCCGGGTTCTCGTGGAGGAAGTGGTCGACGTCCCACGATTCGTCACCGACGACCAGGTCGTACTCCCCGTCCTCCACCGCATCGTGGAAGACCATGAAGTTCGCGACCAGGATCTCGTCCATCCGGCGGATCGCCTGGAACGCGTTGAGGTCGTGCTCACCCGACTCGGCGGTCACATGAGCGGACTCGCTGGCGAGCTCGGCGCTCAGCGGATGGATCCGCTCGCCGCGCTCCTCGAGCACGGCCGTCACCGGATGCTGGGCCAGCCACTCGATCTCGAGGTCCGGATGAAGGGTGCGGAGCTCGTCGGCGATGGCGAGGTCGCGCTGCGCGTGGCCGAGCCCGATGGGCGACGAGAGGTACAAGGCCCGCCGGCGCCGCGACAGCGCGCGCGACCAGCGGCGGGCCGGGGCAGCCGGCGCCCGCGTCATCGGGGACCTCCCGACACCCGCTCGACGAACCCCCGGATCAGGAGGTTGGTCCGGACGGGCTCGCGCGCGGGCAGGATGTGGCCCGACCCCTCGAACGTGACGAGCTCGCCGCGGGTCGCCGCCGCCAGCGCCTCGCCGTGGGCGTGGCGGACGATGTGGTCGTCCGAGCCGTGCAGGACGAGGACGGGGCAGCGGACCTCGCGCGCGAGCGCCAGCATCGGCTCGGGGCCGCCCAGGGTCGGGGCGTCCTCGGTCAGGAGCAGGGTCTCGGCATCGGTGTCGAGGCCCCACCCGACGCAGTCCTCGATCGGCTTGGTCGAATGCGGCTCGGACACGCATTCGGCGAAGAAGAACTCGAGGAAGCCGCGGTAGTCGCGCCGCCAGTAGTGGCGGTTGTACCTGTCCCAGCCCTCATAGGTCTCGAGCTCGTCGTCGAACGAGGCGCCCGACCCTGAGCGCGCGCTGGAAGGATCCGGTGGCGCGAGGGCCAAGGCAGGCCCGATGAACACCGCACCGGCGACCCGCTCCGGGTGACGCGATGCGAGCAGCAGGCACCATTGCGCCCCCATCGACAGCGACACCAGCACGGCGCGCCCGGCACCCGCGGCATCCATGACCGCCAGCGCATCGGTCGCGAACTCCTCGACCCCGTAGGACTCGACGCCCGGTGGCCGGTCGGAACGGCCGTTGCCGCGCCCGTCGATGGCGATCACCCGGAACCGCCGGGCCAGATACGGGATCTGCGCCTTCCACAGCCGGGCGTGGACGATCGACCAGCTGGGGAGCAGCACGATCGTGGGTGGA
Source organism: uncultured Chloroflexia bacterium (assembly GCA_963841545.1). Lineage (GTDB taxonomy): Bacteria > Chloroflexota > Limnocylindria > Limnocylindrales > CSP1-4 > CAIXZV01. The sequence continues at coordinate 166,000 of CAWJDE010000007.1, forward strand.
TCGCCGGCAACCGGCCGCGAGGGCTCGTACCGGTCCCAGGCGACGCGGACCCCGTCGCGCTCGACGAACCCGCTCTCGTCGGGCAGGCGGGCGCGCGATCCGTCGCGCTCGATGGCAGGGGACGCGATCACCATCGTCGCCAGATTGTCCTCCGGCTGTCAGCTCGCCGGACCGTCGCCGTCCCGAAGGGATCCACCGCCTTCGGTCGGTACGGCAACGTCACCATCGTCGGGCATCCCGTGATCCTCGATCGCGCGAAGCAGGGCGCCAACCTTGCGCAGGGCGGTCCGCGCCGGCAGCACGTCCTCGCCAATCCCCAGCAGCAGCATGGGCTCCGCCCCCACGAACGGGAGCCCCATCAGCGCCCCGACCTCGGAGGCCGTGAACGGGCCCAGGCTCCCACCGCGATCCTCGACCCGCCGCGCGACGTCCGTGAGCAGCCGGAACCAGCCGCCCACGAGCTCGCGCACCGCGCTCGACACGGCCGGGTCCGACCAGCCGGCGGCGACCATCTCCTGGAGCACCCGGACGTAGCCCGAGCGAAGGTCGTCGTCGAGGAAGTCGCAGGCCATCTCCCACTGCTGCCACAGCGGCTGGGGCCCCGCGTACATCTGCGCCTGCCGCTCGAGCAGCCGCTCGTTCTCGGCCGCGAGGATCCGCAGCACCAGCTGCTGCCTGGATCCGAAGTGGTAGTGGATCTGGCTGAGCGGCACGCCGGCCGCCTCGGCAACCCGGCGGGTCGAGAGGCGCGCGTAGCCGTCCTCGAGCAGACAGGCGCGCGCCGCCTCCAGGATGGCCGCCGGCGCATCCTTCGACCGCTCTCCGGCCACGCCCAATTCGGGCGTCGCGGTCGGGGCTCCCGGCACGGCGCCATCGGATCCCTGCGCTGCGCGCCATGCCCGACTCACCCGCTGAGGATACCCGCGCCCATCGGCCGGCCGTCCGGCTAGCTCGACAGGACCGTGCCGCCGGCGAGCAGCAGCACGACACCAAGCGGCTTTCCCAGCCGCCGGCCGCCGGGGAGGTTCTTCTCGATGGCCATCACGATGCCGGCCCCCAGCATCCAGGCGAGGTTGCCCATGCCCAGCGCGAACAGGACCAGCATCACGGACCAGCAGCAACCGACGCAGTAGGCCGCGTGGCGGAGCCCGATCTCGAGGGCCTCGCGTGCCGGACGGGCGGCGCGCCAGTGGCTCATCACGAACAGCAGTGGCGACCGGCAGGCCTCCAGGCAACGGTACTTGAGCGGTGAGAACTGGTAGGCGCCCGCCGCCAGCAGGGTCAGGGCCACGATCATGTTGGGATGTGCGGCGAGGTATGGGATCGCGCCAACCAGCGCGTGGATGCCCGAGTCCGCCACGAACATGCCGAAGCCGACGGCCGTCCAGCCGGCGAGGTAGCCGGCGACCACGAGGGTCGCCAGCCGGTCAGGGTGCGGCCTGCGGCCGACGACCGCGCGGAAGGTGGCCAGCAGCGGCAGGCTGGTCGGCAGCATCATCGCGATCGTCATCAGCAGCCAGCCCGCGGTGAACAGGGCGACGGTGGTCGCGGTCAGCCCGTCCGCATCGAGATCGCGGTGGTCGAGATAGCGCGCGGCCGGCGAGGTGCTCCACGCCCACAGGGCGGCCCAGCCGAAGCCCACCAGCGCGACCAGCAGCACGAGCAGCAGCCCGCCCCCGCGGCCGGGACGCGACCGCAGCCGCATCCCGGTTCGCGCCAGCGCCGGGAGACGCAGGGACGATGTCATTGGTCTTGCCAGCCGTCAGGCCGCGAAGTGGAAGTGGCCCTGGATCGCGTTGTGGTCGCGCAGGTCCTTGACGTCCGGCAGCCCGTGACGTGACCCGTTCCGGGTGAAGTGGTTCCCCCGCGAGACGAAGGCCGGCGATCCGGGGATCGTGCTGAAAACGGTCTCCTGGAGCACCGTCGGCTTGCCGGTCGCGCCCTGGAGCGGCTCCAGCTCGGCATCCGCGATGTCGCCGACCCGGAACGTGCCCTTGCCGCCCTGGACGGTAAACGTGATCGGTGCCCGCTCGACGGCGACCACCTCGCCGATCAGCCCCGCGAGATCGGCGATCGCGCCACCCGCCTGACCCGTGAACACCTTGAGCAAGGCGGCCTGCTGCTCGTCGCTTGCGCGATCGTCCACGATCACCGCGGCCTTCCACGAGCCCGGCGTAAGCACGTTGCCGGGAATGTGGACCGACAGCGCGAGCGTGAGGCCCGACACGTCGATCCCCTCGATCGTGCCCTTGTCGATCCCCCAGGCGAGGGCCGAGTCGCATTTGCCGCCGTCGGGATCACGCCCGACCCAGCAGGGGCAGATGACTTCGCAGGTGCAGACCTCGAGCAGCCTGCCCTCGATCTCGTAGGCCATGGGACGCCTCCGCAGCTGGTGCGCGGACCTCGGTCGGGACGCCGGCGTTCGCGCGGCGCGAGCCTGTCGGCCCGCGGGTCGGTTGCTCGCTCGGGTCGGTCGGTCGACCGACCGAGCCAGGGCCGGATGATGGCGCGTGCCGCCATCGATGTCAAGAGGGGCGGCTCCGGTCAAGAGGGCTCCGGTCAAGAGGGCGGCTCGTTTGGCGCGCCGAGCGGCCGGGGCCCGCGTCGATGCGTGACACGTTTCGTTGGGCGTGATCGGCGGCATCCGGGCGCGTCCTGGCGGCCCTGCGCCCGCCTTGGCGGGCGATCGATGCGTGACCCGTATCGACGGGGCCCGAAGGCGCCGCGACGGCCCGGGATACCGCCGGCTGGACCTGTCGCAGATCAGCGGGCGGCGTGTCGGGCGGCAGCGTTGGCACGCGGCGACAGCGGGGCGGGACGTTGGGGAACGCGCTGGCCGCTCGGGCTCAGGGCGCGTCACCGCCGCCGGACGGCAGGCGCGCTTCGGGACCGGCCTCGACCAGGCGCATCTCGAGCAGCCCTTCCGACGCCATTGCCGCGACAGCCTCGGCGACCGCCTGTTCGTCGTGCCCGCCGATCGGCTCATGGAACACGACCCACGTCCCATCGGCGGCGTCGCGGGCCCGGGCGAGGATGCGCCCCCGCAGCCAGCGGGTGGTCGAGGGAAACGGCTTGGACGGTCGCGGCGCGCGGCCCGCTCGGGAACGAGCCGCTGGTGGACGAGCAGCCGACGAGCGAGCTGCCTTGACGTGATGTCGGCCCTCGCGGCCGCCCACGGCGCCGTTCCCGGCCTCCCGGTGGAACCGGCACCACGAGCGCGCCGGGCAGGCACGGCAATCGGGACGGCGCGGCCGGCAGGGACCCGCCCCGATGTCCATCAGGGCATGCGTCCAATCCCCTGCCCGCTCGGGCGGGACGGCGGCGTCGGCCAGCGCCTGGATCGCGGAGGGAGGGACGGTTTCGGGCGTCCCGGCCGTGATCCGCCCCAGCACCCGTCGGACGTTGGTGTCGACGGCCCCGACCGGGACCCCGAATGCGATCGCGGCCACGGCGCGTGCCGTGTACGGCCCGACCCCGGGCAGCGACAGGAGCCGCTCGACCGTGTCCGGCACCCGGCCACCGTACGCATCGACGATCTCGCGCGCCGCCCGGTGGAGGCTGATCGCGCGGCGGTTGTAGCCGAGGCCCGCCCAGGCGCGAAGGGCATCCGCCGTGGGCGCCGACGCCAGCGCCTCGACGGTCGGAAACCGGCGCATCCAGCTCGTCCACGCCGCGGCCGCGCGAGCCGCCTGCGTCTGTTGCGCCATCAGCTCCGAGACGAGCACCGCGTACGGGTCGCGCGTGGCCCGGAAGGCGAGCGGACGGCCCGCGGCCCCGTACCAGGCGAGGATCGCGTCGCGCAGCGCGAGCGGAACGGCATCGGGGGCGGCGGGCTCTGCGGTCACCTCCGTACGATACGGGCGAGGAGGCGCTCGATGGCCATGCGGTTCGGGGCGGCGTTCTGGGTTCAGCGGACGAGCTGGCCGGACCTGCGCGAGGGCGTGCTGCGGGCCGAGGCGGCGGGCTTCGACGATCTGTGGATCGACGATCACCTGCTGTCCGACGAGGGCGACTGGCAGGACCCCAAGCTCGAGGGCTGGTCGACGCTGACGGCCGTCGCCGCGGTCACGTCGCGCCCGGGGCTCGGCCTGATGGTGGCGGCGAACACGCTGCGCAACCCGGGTCTGACGGCCAAGCTCGCGACCACGCTCGATCACGTCTCGGGCGGACGGGCGATCCTGGGCATCGGCGGCGGCTGGTTCGAGCGCGAGCACGAGGCCTTCGGGTTCGAGTTCGGGTCGGGCTTCGGCGAGCGGCTCGACCGGCTGGGCGAGGCGGTCCCGCTGATCCGGCGGCTGCTCGACGGCGAGCAAGTCACGCATGACGGCCGCTTCTATCAATTCCGGGACGCGGTGTGCGCTCCACGGCCGGTCCAGCCGCATCTCCCGATCCTCATCGGCGGCTCGGGGCCGAGGAAGACGCTGCCGCTGGTGGCGCGGCACGCCGACCTGTGGAACGCGTACGGGACGCCGCGCGAGGTCGCGGACGCCGACGCCATCCTCCGGGCCGCCTGCGAGACGGCGGGCCGGGACCCGGCGACGATCGAGCGGACGGTCAACCTCAACGTCGTCATTCGCGCCGATCGCGCGGCGGCCGAGCGGGCGTGGGCGGGCTGGCGCGATTCGCACCTGCCCCAGGAGGACGAGCGTAGGCTGGAGGCCGGCGGGACGCTGACCGAGGTCGCGGCGACGCTCGCTGCCTATCGCGACGTCGGCTTCGAGCACCCGGTGCTGATCTTCCGGACGCCGTTCGACGTCGAGACGATGGATCGCCTGCCCGAGCTCCGTCGCGTGCTGGGCGGGTGACGGCGCGGGCTCAGGGCGGCACCGCGGACTCCGCGACGCGGCGGGCTCAGGCGACGGCGGCGGGCTCGGGCGTGGTGGCCGGGTCGACGGAGCCGAGGCGCCGGCCGACGTGCGCGGCGGCGGCCAGACCCTGGGTGACGCAGTCGGGCAGCCCGACCCCGCGATACGAGGCGCCGGTCGTGACGACGGCCGGCCAGGCGCCGACGGCGGCCTCGACAGCGGCGACACGCTCCAGGTGGCCCACCGTGTAGCGCGGCATCGCGGCGTCGTGGCGCGCGACGCGGACCAGGTGCGGGCCGCGCGCGATGTGCAGGGTCCGCTCGGCGTCGGCGCGCGCCGCGGCGACCAGGTCGTCGCCGGGCAGCGCGGTCCAGGCGCCCTCGTCGCGGACGAACATCCGGACCAGCAGCGCGTCGGCGGGTGCGCGCTCCGGCCACTTCTCCGACGACCAGGTGCAGGCGGCGATCGCCCCGCCCTCGGAGGGTGGGACGAGGTAGCCGTGCCCGACGAGCTCGCGGCCGACATCCTGGCGCCGGTACGCGAGGGTCACCAGGATGCTGGTGCCGTGCGGGATCCGCCCGAGCGCCCGGGACGCTGCCGGCAGCTCACCGTCCAGCAGCGCCGCTGCCGCCGGCGCGGGCACGGCGAGGACGACCGCGTCGAACCGGCCGGCGGTGCCGTCGTCGAAGCGCGCCTGCACCCCGGAGCCGGCACGGGTCAGGGACCGAACCCCCAGGCCGGTCCGGACCTCGACCCCGGTCGCGGCCAGCGATGCCGCGAGCGCGTCGGTCAGCCGGTCCATGCCGCCGCGCAGCGAGACGAACACCCCCAGCGGCTTGCGCGCGGGCTGCGCCGTCGGGCCGGTCGTGCTCGTCGACGCGGCTGCGGCCGCGCGGGCCCTGGCCGCCCCCCGCATCGCCCGTCCGTCGGCGAGCCCCGCGAACAGCAGGCTGCGGTGCTCCCGCTCGGCGGTCCGCAGCTGGGGCACCACCGCGTCGAGCGACAGCTCGTCGATCGGGGTGCCGTAGACGCCGCCCACCAGCGGCCCCGCCAGCCGGTCGACCAGCGCGTTGCCCAGGCGGCGACGGAGGAACGTTCCGACCGCGACGTCGTCGGCGGCCAGCAGCCTCGGCCACACCACGTCCTTCGCCATCCGCAGCTTCTCGGGCCAGGAGAACAGCCGCGTCCGCGCGAACGGCAGCGCCCGGGTCGGCAGCACGAGACCCAGGCCCTCGGGCATCGGGATCAGCTGCCCGCGGTGGCGGATGTACACCTTCCGCGGGTCCTGCGTCCCGACCAGGTCCTCGCCCAGCCCGAGCTCCCGCGCCAGCGTGACGGCCGCGGGCCGGGTGGCCAGGAACGAGTCGGGCCCACGCTCGATGACCAGGTCATCGACGCGTTCGGTCGACACCTTGCCACCGAGGCGGTCCGCCGCCTCGACGATCATCACCGGGACCCCGTCCCGTGCCAGGGCGCGCGCGGCGACCAGCCCGCTGATGCCGCCGCCGATGACCAGGACGCCCACCCGTCGACCTCAGGCCGAGGCGGTCGCCGCGGCGCGCGAGGCGGAGTCGCCCACCTCGACCGGCATCCCGTAGGCGGGCGCATTCCCCGTCGGGACGTAGGGGCACAGCGGGTCGGATTCGAGCGGGTCGCCGGTCCACGCGTAGGCGCGCGCCCGCGAGCCGCCGCACACCCGCGCGAACTCGCAGATGCCGCAGCGACCCTTGAACCCCTCGGGGTTGCGCAGGCCGCGCATGACGGGATGGTCGCGGTAGAGGTCGATGATGCTCTCGGTCCGCACGTTGCCCAGCGGGATCGGCAGGAAGCCCGACGGATGGACGGTGCCCTCGTGGCTCACGAACACGATCCCGTTGCCGTCGCGGATCCCGAACCCGCGCCCGACCGGCGTCGCGGCGATCGCGTCGGCATCCATCCCGGCCGCCTCCATGTGGCGGATGGCGAGGCGCCGGTAGTGGGTGGCCTCGGTCGTCTTGACCTGGAACGGCGCCGTCCTCGAGAGCTCGAGCAGCCACGCGTTGAGCTTCTCGGACTCGCCCGCGCTGATCTCGCGCAGGTCCGTTCCCCGCCCAACCGAGATCAGCATGAACAGCGCCCAGCGCAGGATGTCCATGCCCTTGAGCAGCTCGTACACCGCCGGCAGGTCTTCGAGCGTCTCGTCGGTGACCAGGGTGTTGACCTGGATCGGGAGGCCGGCGGCACGGGCCCAGCGGGCCGCCCGCAGCGTCGTCTCGAACGTGCCCGGCACGCCGCGGAAGCCGTCGTGGCGCTCCGCGTTCGAGCCGTCGAGGCTGAGCGAGATGTTCTGGATGCCCGCCTCGCGCAGCGAGACGAGGGCCTCCCGGGTCAGCAGGCTGGTGGCGGCGGGGGCCAGCGAGCAGCCGATGCCGCGCTGGGTGGCGCCGCGCACGAGGTCGTGGAGATCGGGGCGGTTGAGCGGGTCGCCACCGGTGAACACGACGTGCGGGTAGGGACGCCCGAAGCGGGTGATCTCGTCGAGCAGCCGGTAGCCCTCGTCGGTGGTCAGCTCGAGCGGGTTGCGCTCCGAGATGGCCGACGCGCGGCAATGGCGGCAGGCAAGCCCGCACGCGAGCGTGGTCTCCCAGTACACGAGCATCGGGGCGCGGGCGTAGACATAGCCCTCGGCGCGGACGGCGCCGACCCCGGTGATCCCACCCGGATGACCGCCGCCGGGATGACCGCCGCCGGATGGCCGGAGCCGGGATGCGCGCCGGGATGGCCCGGGCCGGGGTTGGTGAGCGTCGTCATGTCAGTCTCCTCGGGTCGCGGCGGCGACCGGTGTGCGGCCGAGCGCCGCAGACGCGACGTCGGCGAGCCCCGCGATGAAGGTCGGATCGGTGTTCATCGAGCGAGCGCGCTCGAGGTGGATGCCCACCTCCCGGGCCACCGCCTGCGCCTCGATGTCGATGTCGTAGAGGACCTCGAGATGGTCGGCCACGAAGCCCACGGGCCGGATCGCAAGCTCCGTCACGCCCTCGGCGGCGAGCCGCCGGATCTCGTCGAGGAGATCGGGGCCGAGCCAGGGCTCCCCGGTCCGCCCGGCGCTCTGGAACGCGAACTCGTACTGCTCGAGCCCGACCGCCGCCGCCACCAGCCGCGCGGTCGCGGCGAGCTCGTCGGGGTACGGGTCGCCCTGCGCGAGGACGCGTGCCGGCAGGCTGTGCGCGGTGAACATGACGCGCACCGGGGCGGGGTCGGGGAACCGGGCCAGCGCCTCTCGCGTGGTCGTCGCGAGCGCCTCGATGAACCGCGGCTGGTCGTGCCACGAGACCACGTGCTCCACGGCCGGCGCGTGGCTCCCGAGCGACGTCAGCGCCTCGTCGACGGCGCGCCGGTAGCCAACCGCGTTGGACGATGCCTGCGGTGCCAGCGCGATCGCCGCGAACCGCTCGACGCCGTCGGCGGCCATGCCGCGGACGATGTCGCCGATCCGGGGCTCGATGTGGCGCATGCCCGCGTACACCGGGACGGGGGTGCCGCGGGTCGCCAGCTCGGCGGCGACCGCCGCCCGCTGCTGCTCCACGATCGCCGACAGCGGCGACCCGCCGCCGATCGCGCGATACCGCCCGAGCAGCTCCTCGAGCAGGTGCGGCGGGGGCGGGCTGCCCCGGCGGATGTCGGTGTAGTAGGCCTCCACCTGGTCGAGGCGGTCGGGGCTGCCATAGGCCATGAGCAGGACGGCGTTGCGGGTCATCGGGACGCTCCCTGGGCGTGGACGAGGTCGACGAGGCGGGCGAGGTGGTCGGGGTTGGTCGCCGGCAGCACGCCGTGGCCCAGGTTGAACACGTGCCCCGGCCGGCCGGCGTTCTGGCCCAGGATCCAGCGGGTCGCCTCCTCGACGCCCTCCCAGGGGCCGAGCAGCAGGGCCGGATCGAGATTGCCCTGGACGGCGCGGTCCCCCACGATCCGGCGCCCGTCGGCGAGCGTGATCCGCCAGTCGAGCCCGATCACATCCCCACCGGCCGATGCCTGCATCCCGAGGATCCCGGCGGTGCCCACGCCGAAGTGGATCGAGGGCACGCCGAGCTTCGAGACCGCGTGGAACAGCCGGCGCATCCACGGCAGCAGCCGGCGACCGTAGTCGAGCGGGCTCAGGCCACCGACCCAGGAGTCGAACAGCTGGACCGCCTGCGCCCCCGCCTCGACCTGGGCGTCGAGGTAGCGGATCGTGCTCTCGGTGAGGACGTGGAGGAGCGCCGCCCAGGCCTCGGGCTGCGCGTGCATGAACCGCTTGGTGTGGATGAAGTCGCGCGACGGGCCGCCCTCGACGAGGTAGCAGGCAAGGGTGAACGGGGCGCCGGCGAAGCCGATCAGCGGGACGGGAGATTCGGCACGGATCAGCCGGATGGCGTCCATGATCGGGGTCCCGGCGTACTCGGGCTCGACCGCCCGCAGGGCGTTGACGTCGCCCATGGTGCGGACCGGGTGCTCGATCACGGGGCCCACGCCCTCGCGGATGTCGAACGCGACCCCGAGCGCGGACAGCGGCGTCGTGATGTCGGCGAACAGGATCGCGGCGTCCACCCCGAGGCGGCGGACGGGTTGGAGGGTGACCTCGGCGCACAGCGCCGGATCGCGCGTGATCTCGAGCAGGGTCGCCCGGCGCCGGACCTCGCGGTACTCCGGCAGCGCGCGCCCGGCCTGGCGCATGAACCACACCGGGGTCGTGTCCACGGGCAGGCCCAGGGTCGCCCGCAGGAAGCGAGCCTCGGGCTCCGGGGCGGGCCGGTCCCCGAGCGTGCGCGTCATCGCCGCTGCCGTCGTCGTGCTCATGCGGCCAGCGCCCCCCGAACCGCGGCCAGCGTCTCGTCGACCTCGGCTGGTCCATGCGCTGCCGAGACGAACCACGCCTCGAACTGGGATGGGGCGAGCAGGATCCCCGCGTCGAGCATCGCGCCGAAGAACCGCGCGTAGGCGTCGCGGTCGGCGGCCAGCGCCTCGGCCGCGTCGACCGGCACGCCGGGGCGGAAGAACAGGGTCAGCAGCGCCCCCACGCGGGCGATCGCCGCCTCGCGCCCGCTGTCGGCCACGGCCTGGCGCAGGCCCGCCTCGAGAGCCGCCGCGGCGCGCTCGAGGCCCGCGTAGACCTCGGGCGTGAGCAGGTCGAGCGTCGCCACGCCGGCCGCCATCGCCAGCGGGTGCCCCGACAGCGTCCCCGCCTGGTAGACGCCGCCCTCGGGGGCGACCAGCGCCATCAGGTCGGCCCGGCCACCGTACGCGCCCACGGGCATGCCGCCACCGATGATCTTGCCCAGGGTCGTGAGATCGGGCGTGATCCCGAACCGCTCCTGCGCGCCGCCCCTGGCCACCCGGAAACCCGTGATGACCTCGTCGAAGATGAGCAGCGCGCCGTTGGCGGCCGTCTGCTCGCGCAGGGCCGCGAGGAAGCCCGGCGCCGGGGCGATGACGCCCACGTTGGCCGCGACCGGCTCCACGATGATCGCCGCGATCCGCCCCGGGTGGGCCCGGAACGCCGCCTCGACGGCGTCGATGTCGTTGTACGGGAGCACGACGGTGTCGGCGGCCGTGGCCGGCGTCACGCCCGCGGAGCCCGGCATGGCCAGCGTGGCCAGGCCCGATCCCGCGTCGACCAGCAGGCTGTCGCCGTGCCCGTGGTAGCCCCCGGCGAACTTCACGATCAGGTCGCGACCGGTCGCGCCGCGGGCCAGCCGGATCGCGCTCATCACGGCCTCGGTGCCCGAGGACACGAAGCGCATCCGCTCCATCGAGGGCATCGCCGTCCGGACGCGTTCGCCGAGCTCGATCTCGAGGGGACCGGTGGCGCCCAGCGCGAAGCCGTCGAGCGCCGCGGCGCGCACGGCCTCCACCACCTCGGGCCGGCCGTGACCGAGGATCGCCGGACCCCAGCTGCCGATGTAGTCGAGGTACCAGCGGCCGTCGACGTCGCGAACGCGCGGCCCTTCGCCGCGGTCGAGGATGAGCGGCGGCCGCCCGACCGATCGGAAGGCTCGGACGGGGCTGTTGACGCCGCCGGGGAACAGACCCGCGGCGCGCTCCCGCAGGTCTGCCTGGCGGGTGCCCGTGACCGGGCTCGTCGGAGCGCCCATCTCAGGCCTCCCGCGCCCAGGTCGCGAGATCGGCCGCGGCGTAGGTGATCACGAACCCCGCGCCCGCGCGCAGGATGGCGGTCACGCTCTCGGTCAGCGCGCGTCGCCGGTCCAGCCAGCCGCGTGCGGCGGCGGCCTCGATGGACGCGAACTCGCCGCTCACCTGGTAGGCGCCGATCGGGACGTCGAACCGGGCCCTGGCCGCGGCCAGGATGTCGAGCGAGGGCAGCGCCGGCTTGACCAGCAGCATGTCCGCGCCCTCGTCGACGTCGACCTGCATCTCGAGCATCGACTCGCGTGCGTTGGCGGGATCCATCTGGTAGCCGCGCCGGTCGCCGAAGGCGGGCGCGGAGCCCGCCGCGTCGCGGAACGGACCGTAGAAGGCGGACGCGGTCTTGGCGGCATAGGCGAGGATCGCCGTGTCCCGGGCGCCGGCTGCATCGAGCCCCGCGCGGATCGCGGCGACCTGGCCGTCCTGCATCCCGGACGGCGCGACGATGTCGGCCCCGGCCTCGGCCTGCGAGGCCGCCGTCCGTGCGTAGAGCGCGATGGTGGCGTCGTTGTCCACCCGGCCGTCGGGGAGGAGCGGGCCGCAGTGCCCGTGGTCGGTGTACTCGCACAGGCACGTGTCGGCGATGAGCGCGAGATCGAGGTCCGCGTCGCGCAGCCGGCGCAGGGTCTCCTGGACGATGCCGTCGGCGATCCAGCCGCCGGTCCCGATGGCGTCCTTGTCGGCCGGCAGGCCGAACAGGATCAGCCCACCGACGCCCAGCGCCGCGAGCGCCCGCGCGTCGCGCAGCGCCTCGTCGGGGGTCACCCGCTCCACGCCCGGCATCGAGCCCACCGGCTCCCGGCGGCCGTGACCCGGAAACACGAACAGGGGCGCGACCAGCTGCCGCGGGTGGATCCGCGTCTCGCGCACGAGCGCCCGCAGCGCCTCCGTGCGTCGGGTGCGCCGCAGGCGATGGGCGGGCGGCGGGAGGTCGGGTGCCAGCTCGGGGGCGCGGGGCTGGTCGGCGACGAGGCTCATCGGGTTCCTCCGGGAGCAGCGGGAAGGGCGGATGGTTGCTGGTCGGGGTGGAGTGACGCGGCCGGGGCGACGCCGAGCGACGCGGCGACGAAGGCGGCGAGGGCCCCGACGGCAGGCTCGGGTGAGCGGAGCACCCGCGCGAAGCCGAGCGATGCGGCGACGGCTGCGGACGGGTCACCGATGGCGACGACCGGGGTGGCCAGCAGCCGCGCACGGACCTCGGCGTCCAGGGCCAGCGCGAGCAGGCCGCGGGCGGTCGAGCCGCTGGTCAGGACGAGCGCGTCGACCGGGCCGTCGTCGAACGCGGCGGCGAGCAGCGCCCTCGATGCCTCGGGGCCCTCGCGGGTCTCGTAGGCCAGCACCTCGCTCACGTCGGCACCCCGGCCACGCAGGGCTGCGGGCAGGGCGGGATCCGCCGCGCCGGCGCGGGGCAGCAGCACCCGGTCTCCCGTCCCGATGGGCAGCTCGCGGGCGAGCGTCGCGCCGTCGGCAACGCCGGGCACGAAGGGGTGAGGCAGGCCGCCGCCGGTCGCGGTCTCGGCCGTGGCGTCGCCGACCGCGGCCCACCGCCTGGCGGCCGCGTCGATGCCCGTCCGCCGCACCGCGGCGATCGCGACGTCGGCGGCGGTCGCGCTCGTGAGCACGATCCAGTCGCCGGGTCCCGTCGCCCGGAACGCCGCATCGACCGCGGCGGGCGGGACCGGCACCGTCTCGATCGCCGGTACGTGGACGGCCGCGACGCCCAGGGCGTGGAGCGCGTCGACGAGCGTGCCCGCGCGCCCGGCCGGCCGCGCCACCAGAACGCGCGGCCGAAGCCGCAGATCGACGATCCGGGCGGCCAGCCGTTCGGCCAGCGCGCGATGCCCGCGCGTCGCTGTCCGACCCCGAACGCGAACCACGCTGGCCGGGGCGAGGGGTGCGCCGCTCGACGGCGTGAACGTCCGCTCCGCACCGGCGAGGAGCTCGAGCACCCCGCCGCGGACGGTCCCGATCGCGCCGATCGGCGAGCGGCAGCCACCCCCGGTGGCGTTGAGCAGGGTCCGCTCCGCCTCGACGGCGGTCCGCGTCGCCGGGTCGTCGAGCCGCCCGACCGCGGCGATCGCCTCGTCATCACCGGCGCGGACCTGGAGCGCGAGCGAGCCCTGGCCGGGTGCCGAGGGCACCGTCTGGGAGGACAGGATCTCGTCGATGCGATCCGCGTGCCCGAGCCGCGTGAGACCGGCGACCGCGAGCACCAGCGCGTCGCTGTCGCCCCGGTCGAGCTTCGCGAGCCGGGTGTCGACGTTCCCGTGGAGCGGGTGGAGCCGGAGGTCCGGCCGGACGGCCCGCAGGAAGGCGGCGCGTCGCGGGCTGTCGGTCCCGACGCGGGCCCGCCGGGGCAGGCTCGCCAGCGTGACCCCGCGCACCCGCCCGACCAGCGCGTCACGCGGGTCCTCGCGCGGCGGGTAGGCGGCGATGACGAGGTCGGGGTGCTCGTCGGTGGGGACGTCCTTGGCCGAGTGGACGGCCACGTCGACCCGGCCGTCGAGCAGCGCGGCGACGATCCGGCCGACGAAGGCACCCTCGCCCCAGGACGTGTCGATCGGGCGCTCGTCGCCCTCGGTCCGGATGATCGTGAGCTCGCTCGCCACGCCGAGCTCGGCCAGCCGGGCGCCGACCCAGGTTGCCTGGACCAGCGCCAGCGCGCTGCCGCGGGTGCCGATGCGCAGCGTTCGCGTCACGGGAAGCCCTCCCGCCCTACAGCGAGAACAGGGCCCGCGCAGCCCGTTCCAGATCGCCGGAGTCGTCCTCGCGCAGGGTCACCATCGGCGCATGCAGGAGGCCCGCGACCAGGCGATGGCTCATCTGGACGACCAGCTCGCGCTCGTGCTGGTCCAGCTCGACCCGGCGGAACAGCCGGTCCAGCTCCTCCGTGCGGCGCTGCTCGGCGAGGTCGCTGAGCGCCTGGATCGCGCCGACGCTCGAACGGGCCCGGACCCAGCTGGTGAACGACGCCTCGGCATCGTCGAGGAGGCGCTCGAACCGCCGCCGCAGCCTCGCCCGCACGGCGTCCTGGGGGCTTCGAGCGAGGTCGTCGATCGAGGTGTACCGGGTCCCCAGCGCGTCCCGCAGCCCGGCGCCCACCGCGGGCGGCGACGACAGGTCGACGACCGGGATGTCGCGGGCGAGCAGCTCGGCCCGGGCGCGCGCGGACAGTGGCCACGGAGCGCCGATCGCGAGCACGACGGCGTCGGCCGGCGGCAGCGGCGCATGGGATCCGAAGGCGACCACCGTCCCGCCGGCGTCGTGGGCCAGCGCGGTCGCGCGCTCGTGGCTCCGGTTCGAGACCAGCACCTGGGCGCCGTGACGGCCGGCCGACAGGGCCACCAGCCGGGCCATCCTGCCGGCACCCACGACCAGCACCCGCCGGCCGGCGAGCGGGCCGATGAGCGGCGCGATCCGGTCGACCACGACGTCCGCCAGCGATCGCGGCGGCCCCTCGCGCCACGAGCGCGTCTCGCGGCCGAGGTGGAGCGCGATCTGGAACAGCCGCTCGAGGACGGGGTCGAGCGCGCGCGCCTGCGCCGCGTGCGAGCCGACGTCGACCGGACACTGGTCGGCGGCGGGCAGGTGCCGGTCGGCGAGGCTCTCCCGCAGCTGGTGGAGGATCTGGTCCTCCCCCACCACGACGCTGTCGAGACCGGCGGCGACGCTGAACAGGTGGCGGGCGGCCGCCGGGCCTTCGATGCGCCGGCCGCCGGTCGGCAGCGCGGGCAGGTGCAGCGGCCGGTCATCGGCCGGATCGGTGACCGCGTACAGCTCGACCCGGTGGCAGGTTCGGACGAGGATCGTGCGCGGGTCGTGGGCGACGGGACCCGCGGCGGCGGCGAAGGCCTCGCGGGCCTCGCTCGCGACGCTGCGCGCGTGGGTCAGCAGGGCGACGACACGCGGCTGCGTATCGGAGGTCGCACCGGCTGTCGGCTCGGGGACGGTGGCGAGGACGGGTTCGGGGACGGCGCCGGGGACGGTCACGGTCAGCTCCGCGGGATGATCGGGGTGGATGGCTCGAGCGCCCGGTCGCCCGCACGGGTCGAGGCCTCCCAGCCGCGAAGCGTGGCGAGCAGGAGGTCGTCGAGGGCCTCGGTGGCGTCGGTGATCAGCGAGGTGGTCGAAGCGGCATCGAGCTCGCGCCGGCGAGCCAGGGCGGCCAGCTCCGCGATGAACGGGCGCCGGAAGCGCAGGAACAGGTCGATGGTCGTGACCGAGGCCAGGCCCTCGCGGCCGGCCAGCCGGCCGTACTCGGTGCACACGTCCTCGGCCTCGCGCAGCCGCGCGTCTCGCTGGCGCAGGTCGTCCGCGTCGAGGGCGCCGATCAGCGCGGTGACGATCGCCCGCCCGTAGGCGCGAAACCGCTCACGCCGGACGTCGTCGAGCTCGATCACCCACGGGATCCGTCCGGGAGCGCCGTCGACGGCACGCCGGTAGCCACGGGTCATGCGGCCCGGCGTCTCGCCCAGCTCGTGAAGCGACGGACGGGTCGCGGCCGGTCGATCGGGCAGCAGGGCGTCAAGGCCGACGCGGGAGAATCGGCGGTGCCCACCCGGGGTGACGAAGGTTCGCACCATCCCGGTGTCGCCCCAGCGGCGGATCGTCGACGGTGACACGCCGAGCAGCCGGCAGGCCTCGGTCAGCGTCACCCACTCGGGATCCTTCGTGCTCGCCGGAGGACGCATCGGCGGTCCAAAACCTCCCAAACCTGCCAAAACTATCGGAAGATCGCATGATCTTAGCGCCGGATCGGGATGGGCGTGACAGGGCCATCCGGCCTCGGCTCGAGTCGAAACGGCCCGGGCCGCGCGGGAGCGACGGTCCGTCGATGCTCGCCTGGAATTTGGGTATTTCTGGGTGTTGTACGTCGATCCTGGGCGCGCGGACGCCCGCGGGCCGGCACGGCAGCGGGCCGAGGGGCCCGTGCACCTCGGGCAATTGGTCCCTTCCACGTGCTCCGCCCCGCCGCGTCCACTGGCCGTATGACCTCGCCAGCGTCCCAGCCCCTGTCCGCCGGCGCGGCGGCATCGCTCGCGAGCGCAGCGCCCGGCGAGTCCCGGCAGGTCCTGTCGGCGGACGCGCCGCTCGCCGCGGAGCTCGCCCGCGAGGGCATCCTGCCCGGCACCATCCTCGCCGTGATCTCGCGCACCCCGCTCGGCGGGCCGCTCGTGGTCGAGGCGGGCCGCGCGCGGCTGGCGATCTCGGCCGATGTCGCGGCCAGGATCCGGGTCACGCGACGATGACCGCCGCGCTCGCGCCGTCCGGCGACGAGGTCCGGCTCGCCGACGCGTCGCGGGATGCGGGGCGCCTGCCCGTCGTCGCCCTGGTCGGGCGGCCCAACGTCGGCAAGTCGACCTTCCTCGCCCGCGCCAGCCGCCGGTTCGTGGAGACGGCCAACGCGCCGGGCACGACGATGGCGCTCGAGCGTCAATCGATCGTTGCCGGTGGACGGGCCGCCTGCCTCGTCGATCTCCCGGGCACGCGATCGCTGGACGACGAGCCGGCGAACGGGCGGCCGTTCTGGGAGCTCCTGCTCGAAGCCGCGCCCGATGCCATGCTCGTGGTCGCCGATGCGGGCAACCTCGCCCGTCACCTGCCGCTTGCCCTTGCCTGTCGCGACCTCGGGCTCCCGGTCGTGATCGCGGCCAACCTCACCGACGAGGCGACCCGGCGGGGCATCGGCGTCGACACCGGACGCCTGGGCCAGCTGGTGACGATGCCGGTGCACGCGACCTGCGGCCGGACCGGAGCCGGCGTCGATGCGGCCCTCGCGGCAGCGGTCGGGCTCGCCGCGCAGCGGGTGGCCGTCCGGGCGGGCGATCGGTCGCCGCGCGGCACGGCCCCGGCGCTCGCGTATCCGTATCCGATCGATCGCCGGCTGTCCGAGGCCGCCACGACGCTGACCACCGTGCCACGATCGCTCGGCGCCGCGGCAGCGCTCGGGCCGCTGCATGCAGGCGTGCTCGGTGGCGCGATCTCCGGGCGCGGCGGGGCGTCCATCCTGCTGGCCGCCGAGCTGGAGCCGCTCCGATGGGCCGCCGCGGCCGCGCTCGCCGATCAGGTCGAGCGGCACGCCGACGTGCCGGAGCCGCTCGCCGACCGCCTCGCCCGCTGGTCCACCTCGCCGCTGCCCGGCATCCCGCTGTTCCTCGGGGTCAGCGTGGCCGCGTTCCTCGTCGTGATCCTCGCCGGCGGCTGGCTCGCGGCGCTGCTCGGCGCCGCCTGGGGAGCGACCGTCTCCCCGTTCCTGGCGATGGCGGTGCCCGCCGTCGTCCCGGTCCCCGTGGTGGCGAATGCCATGCTGTGGGCGCTCGACGGCGGCCTGCTGTCCATGCTGTCGGTCGGCATCCCGTACGTGCTGACCTTCTACCTCCTGCTCGCGGTGCTCGAGGACTCCGGGTACCTCACCAGCGCCGCCGTCCTGATGGACCGCGCGTTCGGTGCCCTGGGGCTGCCGGGCCGGATGGCGATCCCGCTGCTCGCGGCGGCCGGCTGCAACGTGCCGGCGATCTACGGCACCCGCGCCCTGCGGACGCGCCGCGAGCGCGTCCTGGGCTCGTTCCTGGTCACCCTCACGCCATGCTCCGCACGCTCGGCCGTCGTCATCGCGGCGCTCGCCCCGTTCGCGGGCCTCGGTGCGGCCGTCGCCGCCTTTGCCGTGGTGGGAGCGACCACCGTGGCCGCGGGCCTCGGCGCGAACGCCCTGATCCCCGGCCGGCAGCCGTCGCTGGTGCTGGAGCTGGCACCTCTCCGCCGGCCGGTTGCCCGCCACGTCGCCGCCAAGGCCTGGTTCCGGTTCCGCTCGTTCGTGGTCACCGCCACCCCGATCATGCTGGTCGGATCGCTGGTCCTGGGCGTCGTCTACGAGGCCGGGGCGTGGCAGGGCATCGCGACGGCGATCGGGCCGTCGGTCGAGGCCCTGCTCGGCCTGCCCGCCATCGCCGGGGTGGCCCTCGCGTTCGCCTTCCTGCGCAAGGAGCTCGCGCTCCAGCTGCTGCTCGTGTTCGCGGCCGTCGAGCTCGGCCACCAGGCGTCGCTGGGCGAGCTCATGTCGCCGGCCCAGCTGTTCGTCTATGCGGTGGTCTCCAGCGTGTCGATCCCGTGCATCGCCACCCTGGCCGCCCTCCGCGGCGAGCTCGGGGCGCGGGCAGCCGCCGGGATCAGCGCGGCCACGCTCGCGCTCGCGCTCGGGGTCGGCGCCGTCCTCGCCCGGCTGCTCGGCATCGCCTGACCCCTCCGGCCGGCCGGGGTGGAACCTCCCGCCGGCCTATCTCGACGCGGCGCCGAACCACGCCGCGCCGCTGTTCGGGTCCTGGGCGAGCACGCCGTCGGGCAGCAACGTGAGCGTGTACGGGTACGTGGCGTCGTTCCAGCCCGTGGGCCGGGAGCCGGCGAATCCCAGGCGATGCCAGTGCAGGCCGTCCGAGGACACCCAGCCCGCCTGCGAACGGTATCCGCGGTAGGCGAGGAACGCGGTCCCATCCGAGACCACGATCCCGTTTGCGCACACGCCCCGGCACTCGTCGCGCTTGGTCGACGCCCCCAGCGGCCCGTAGTGGGGCAGCACCTTCCAGGTCCGCCCGTCGCTCGATCGGCAGAAGACCACGGCGCCGGTCCCGAGCGTGCCCTGGGCGATCAGGCCGTCGCTGGCTGCCTCGATGGCGCCGCCGGATCGGAGATCCGTCGGTCCACCGCAGGTCACCGGCATGGGCGTCGCCGTCCACCGCCGTCCTCCAACGGACGACAGCGCCTGGCCGCGCGTGGTGTTCGACCCGACCGCCACGAACTCGCCTCCGTAGGCAACCACCCGGGGCCAGAAGAAACGCCGCGGGACGGTCGATTGGCGCACGGCGGTCCAGTCGACGCCGTCGGTCGACACCGCCAGGAGCGCCGACGACGATCGGAGGAACAGCGCCGGCGCCGCCCCCGGGTCGAGGACCACATGGTTGTCGTCCTCGCCGGTCATCGATCTGGGCAGGACCACCCCGGACACCTCGTGCGCTGTCCACGAGGTCCCGTCCGTCGAGGTCCACACGGTCGCCGGACCCTTGAGCGCGAAGCACGAGAGCACCATGTCCGGTGGGTCGTCGCAGATCGGCCCGCCGCTGGCCAGGGTGAGGGCGGCAACCCCGTCCTCCATGGCGACGACGGAGATGACGAGCCGGCCCGGTCCGAAGGTGTCGGCCGGCAGCTCCGTCCAGCCGGTGCCGTCCGGTGACACCCAGACGCGACTGTCGGGCAGATCCGTGCCGCCCAGCGCCCGCCCGACCGCCACGTCGCCGCCACGCCAGGGCATCACGATCCGCGCCTCGGCGAGCGGGCTGTCGGCCGGGACCCGCTGCCAGGTGATCGTCCGCCAGGCGGCGACGGCGAGCGACGGTCCCGGGCTCGGCGGCTCCGGGCTGGAGGTCGGCGGGGGCGATGGGACCGGGGTCGACGAGGGTGACGGCGCCGCGGAGGGAGTGGGGCTGATCGCGGGGCCCGTGGTCGGCGGGGCGGCGCTGGGCTCTGTCGACGGGGGTGGGCTCGATGACGGCGAAGCGGTCGCGACCGCCGCGGCCGAGGCGGTCGGGCCCGGGTTCACGTCACCGCAGCCGGCGACGACGAACAGCATCAGCAGCGCGGGGACGGCGATTCGGGAGACGCGCATCGTGACGACCTCGCGCGGCGGACCCGTGCGCCGGTGGTGCGCCGCTGCGGCGATCACCGGCGCGCGCTCGGGCGGCAGTTGTGGGTGACGGCGGGGGCAGAGGCGGGGAACGGTCCGCTCAGACCCCGGTGTTGATGGTGATGTGCTTGATCGTCGTGTAGTCCTCGAGCGCGTACTTCGAGCCGTCCTTGCCGTAGCCCGACTCCTTGACGCCGCCATGCGGCGTCTCGGATGCGAGCGTGAAGTGCTCGTTGATCCAGACCGTGCCGAACTGGAGCCGCCGGGCCACGCGCATCGCGCGGCCGATCGAGCCCGTGAACAGCGAGGACGCCAGGCCGAACTTGACGTCGTTCGCCCACCGGACCGCCTGCTCCTCGTCGGCGAAGCGCTGCACGGTCACCACCGGTCCGAACACCTCGTCCTGGACGATCTCGCTGTGCTGGTCGGGGTTGGCGATGATCGTCGGCTCGAAGTAGGCCCCGGGCCGGTCGGGCCGGTGGCCGCCGAGGACGAGCTCGGCCTTGGCCTCGATCGCCCGGTTGACCATGCCCTCGACCTTGTCGGCCTGCGCCTGCGCGATCAGCGAGCCCATGTCGAGGTCGTCGGCGTCGGCCGGGTTGCCCCACTTGATCGTCTTCACCTGGCCCTCGAGCGCGGCCAGCAGCGGCTCGTAGACCCTGGGGCCGGCGATGACCCGGCATGCCGCCGTGCAGTCCTGGCCGCTGTTCCAGTAGCCCGACGACTTGAGGATCTCGGCCGCGAGGTCGACATCGGCGTCATCGAACACGATGACGGGGGCCTTGCCCCCGAGCTCGAGGTGGAGGCGCTTGACCGTCCCGGCCGCGATCTCCGCCACGTGCTTGCCGGTGACCGTGTCGCCCGTGATCGACACCATCCGGACCTTGGGATGGCCGACCAGCAGGTCGCCCATCGCGCCGCCCGAGCCGGCCAGGACGTTCAGCACCCCGGCCGGCAGCTGGTCGGCGATGAGCTCCGCGAACCGGAGCGCCGACAGCGGCGTTCTCGCCGACGGCTTGAGGACGACGGTGTTGCCGGTCGCGAGCGCGGGCCCCAGCTTCCAGGCGGCCATGTACAGCGGGTAGTTCCAGGGGGCGATGCTCGCGACCACGCCCACCGGGTCGCGGCGGACCATCGACGTGTGGCCCTCGAGGTACTCCGTCACCGCGAGGCCCTCGGGGACCCGGCAGGCGCCGGCGAAGAAGCGGAACAGGTCCGAGCAGACGGCCATCTCGTCGATCGCGAGCTGCGTCGGCTTGCCGGTCTGGAGCGACTCGATGCGGCCGAGCTCGTCGCCGTTGGCGTCGAGGATGTCGGCGATCCTGAGCAGCCGGAGGCTTCGGTCCTGGGGCGTGGTGAGCGACCACGTCTCGAACGCATCGGCCGCCGCGTCGACCGCCCGGTCGACGTCCTCCTGGCCCGACGCCGGGACCGTGGCGATGACCTCGCCCACCGCGGGGTTCTGGACCTCCAGGGTCGCCCCCGACGCGGCGTCGACCCACGCGCCGCCGATGAACTGCCGATACGCCTTGACGGGGTTGAGGGTCTCGGTCACCTGGGGCCTCCCATGGCGCGCGAGATCGGCGCGCCTGCCGCTGCTTCGGATGTGGTGCCCCAGATTGTGCTCCGGCGCGGACGCGGCTTCCAGTCGAGCCCGTCTCGCGCGACGATCACGGGCGACGTGTCGCCCGCGTGAGGCGTGCCCGTGGCGATCGAGCGCCGGCCCCGCTTCGCGACTGGGTATCGATGCCCGCCCGGATTGGGGAGCCCGCCCGATGCCGGCCCGTCCTCGCGCCCGTAGGTTCGGTCCCAGCGACGACATCGCGGCAAACGGGATGTCTCACAGCCTGAAAGGTGGAGATCGATGAACCGACATGCACAGCCGCCGGGCCAGGCACCGCTGCCGGGCCGCGGCCCCGATTCGAGACCTTCCCTCCGGCACACCCCGGCCCGGCCGCGACGGTCGCTCCTCTCCCCGACGATGCTCGCGTCGGCGCTGCTCGTCCTCGCGGGCGCGCTCGCGGGGTGCGCGACGATCCAGCCCGCCACGCCCACGCCGCAGCCATCGGACCCGATCGTCAACGGCGGGTGCGTCCACACGGACGGGACGCCGGTCGGCGTGGTGAAGGACCTGTGGGGCGTGGACTGCAGCGACCCCGACGCGAGCTACCGGGTGGTCGGGATCGTGTTCACGGGCCTGGACTGCCCCCAGACCGCCGAGTACGAGGTCACCCGGCTTGCCCAGACCTATTGCCTGTCCACCGACCTGACCGGGCTCGAGACCCCCGCGCTCGACCTCTCGGCCGAAGCCGGCGACTGCGTCCACCTCGACGGCGTGGTGCTCGTCGACTCGATGCACAAGGTTCCGTGCGACGACGCCACGGCCAACTACCTCGTGGTCGCCGTGCGCGATGCGGGCGCCTTCAGCTGCCCCGACGAGACCGACACCACGGTCGACGTGCCGATGTCGTTCGGCCTGAGGCGGACGTACTGCCTCCAGACCCGCTGAAACGATCGCGCACCGTCGGGGCGCTCGCCCCGCCTGCCCCGAGCACGACCGGTGACCCGTCAACCAGATGGACGGGCCACCGGCTCGTGCGTGGTGGCCACGCGCTCGATCAGGTCGGCCGCCCGCACCGTGCCCGCCGCGGCCTGCATCCGCGCGGCGAGGGTCGCCATCCGTGCCCGCAGCGCCGCATCCGCGAGCAGCGAATCGATGGCCGTCAGCAGCTCCTCGTCCCGAAACGCGTAGGTCGGGAGCCGCCGCCCGAACCCCGTCTCGTGCACCCGCTGCGCGTTGTCCACCTGGTCCCAGAACAGCGGCAGCACCACCATCGGCTTCCCGTGGTGGAGGCTCTCGACGACCGTGTTGTTGCCGCCGTGGGTGATCACGACATCGACCTGCGGCAGGATCGCCGGCTGTGGCAGGAACGACTCGCCGGTCATGTTGTCGTGGAGGGCGATCTGGTCGGCAAGCGGGCCCTTGGACACGATCACCCGGTGCGTCGTCCGGCCGAGGAGGTCGACCAGCCGCTGCATCAGCTCGACGTCGGCCGAGCCCAGCGACCCCAGCGAGAGATAGATGAGGGCACCGGGCCGCCCGGCCAGCGAGGGCGGCAGCTCCCAGTCGGCGTCGGCGGCCCGGACGGTGGAGTCGAGCCGGTGCCAGGTCGGGCCAAGCGGCTCAGCGCGCCGGTAGTCGACCTCGGCCGGGTAGGCGTAGAGGTTGAGGTACGGCGACTCGTGCATGAACTCGGGGCCGAGGTCCGTGCTGCGCAGGCCGCCCGCGCCGTGGTCGCGGCAGAAGGCGTCGAAGTCGGCCCACACGTCCGCGTGGATCCGCTGGTATTCGGCCCGGAACGCCGTCCAGCGCGACGGATCGGCGGCCGGGTAGCCTGACGAGAACGGCGCCACCACCTGGTCCGGCATCTCGGCCGGGTTGCAGGACATGATCCGGACCCACGGCCGGCCGCTGGCCATGACCGCCGGGAACGACACCACGTTGTCCTCGACGATCGCGTCGGGCTCCAGCTCGCCGATGATCTGGGTGAGCCGCGGATCGACGTACCTCGCGCCGTCGATCAGCGCCTGCCACGTGGGCTGGATGAACTCGCCGATCTGCTCCAGGGTCGACTTGCGGAACACGGGCGCCGTGTCGCGGATGAAGTCGATCCAGAACTGGCCCGGGACCTCAGGCTCGGCGGGGGGCGGTCCCAGGCGCATCAGCCGCTCCTCGAACCCCCTGGCCTCGAGGCTGCCGGCGAACGACGCTTCGACGATGAACACCACCCGGTGCCCCCGCCGGCGCAGCACGTCGCCGATCCCGACGCAGTTGTTGGTCGGTCCGTAGGCGCCCTCGGGAAAGAACACGATCGTCCGGCCGTCGGCCACCGCTGCACCCCTCGCCAGGCATGAGGGCGATGGCGCGCGACACTCGATCGTCGTCGCGCGCTTCGCTCGATCCTGGGCGCGATGATCGCATGCGCCCGCCCGCCGGCGAGGCGTGTCGCCCGTGACGGGCGGTCCCCGCGGTCGCAACTCCCGGCCCGCCCGGATTGTCCGGATGGCACGTGCGCGACGCACGCGCGGCCCGGAAACTCGTGCCGGCCGCGGCGCCCGCGCGGCACGCATCGGGAGAGGCACGGAACCATGGCGTTGACGATCACCGGCCTGCGCAAGCGGTTCGGCGAGGTCCAGGCGCTCGACGGCGTGTCGTTCGAGGTCCGGTCGGGCGAGGTGTTCGGGTTCCTCGGCGCGAACGGGGCCGGCAAGACCACGACCATGCGCATCGCGCTCGGCCTGCTGCGGGCGGACGAAGGCACGGTCACCCTCGACGGACGACCCGCGCGGGACTGCCCGCGTCGGACGTGGGGCTACCTGCCCGAGGAACGCGGGTTGTACCTGCGGATGCCGGTCATGGACCAGCTCGTCTACTTCGCCTCGCTGTACGGGATGAGCCGGGCGAAGGCCCGCGCCGACGCGCTCGGCTGGCTCAACCGGTTCCGGATCGCCGAATACGCCGACCGGCGGGCCGAGACGCTGTCAAAGGGCAATCAGCAGAAGGTCCAGTTCATCGCCACGATCCTCCACGACCCCGACGTGCTCCTGATGGACGAGCCGTTCTCGGGCCTCGACCCCGTCAACGTCGCGCTGCTCAAGGCGGCCTTCCTCGAGCTTCGGGACCGGGGCAAGGCGCTCCTGTTCAGCACCCACCAGCTGGAGCAGGCCGAGGAGCTGTGCGACTCGGTCGCGATCATCGACCACGGGCGCGTCATCACCGCCGGCACGACCCGCGAGGTGAAGCGCTCGACCGGCCACCAGGTGGTCCGCGTGGCAACCGTGGGCGACGGGAACGGCGAGTGGCTGGCAGGGCTGCCGGACGTGACGGTGACCCGGCACGGACGGGACTACACGGAGCTCCTCGTCGGCGACGGCGCCGACCCACAGGCGGTGCTCCGGGCGGCGATCGCCCACGGCGGTGACGTCCTCCGGTTCGAGGTCGCCGATTCGTCGCTCGAGGAGGTGTTCGTCGAGCGGGTGGGCGAGGTGGACACCACCGAACGGACCCTGGCGGCGGCCGGGGAGGTGCGGTCGTGAGCGTCATCGGGAACATCGGGACGATCGCGCGGCGGGAGTACCTGGTCCGCGTCCGGACCCGCAGCTTCATGTTCGGCAGCGCGCTGCTGGTGCTGGGCGTGATCGTCATCGCCCTGCTGCCGGTGATCATCCGGGTCCTCGATCGGATGGACGAGACGCGGATCGTCGTGGCGGCCGAGCCCGGTGACCTCGCCACCGGCGCAGCGCAGACCCTGGACCAGATCCTGAACCCGCCCACGGGGGACGCGACCGCGGATGCGACCGACGACGGGCACCCGTCCTACGTGGTCACGGTCGTCGCGGATGCGGCGGCTGCGCGCCGGGCCGTGATGGACGGCGATGCCGGGGCAGCGCTGGCCATCGGCCGGACGGCGGCGGGTGAGCTCGACTTCGTCCTCTACACCAACGACAGCGCGAGCGGCCGGACCGCCACCCTCATCCGGCAGGGCGCCAACGCGCTCGCGATCTCGGATCGCCTGCAGCGAGCGGGCGTCAAGCCGGCCGACCAGGCCACCCTGTTCGGCCCGGCCGAGTTCACGGTGAGCTGGCCCGACCCGGCGCGCACCGACCCGGCGCAGGACTCGCTGGCCGCCGTGGGTCAGGACATGCTCGGGTTCGGGATGACGATCCTGATCTTCATGATCATCGTGATGTACGGCAACTGGATCGCGATGAGCGTGGTCGAGGAGAAGTCGTCACGGGTCATGGAGGTCGTGCTCAACGCCGCCAGCCCGTTCCAGCTGCTCGCCGGCAAGGTCCTCGGCGTCGGCGGCGTGGCCTTCACCCAGTACGGGGCGGTCGTCGTTGCCGGCCTCGCGTCCCTGGCGCTGCTCGACCCCGTCGGCTCCCTGGTGCTGGGCGAGGACGTCTCGACGCTTGCGCTGCCCAGCGGCCTGACGCCCGGGCTGCTGCTGGCGTTCGGCGTGTACGGGGTGCTCGGGTTCCTGCTCTACGCCTCGCTCTATGCGGCCGCGGGCTCGCTCGTCAGCCGGATCGAGGACGTCAACGCGGCCGTGATGCCGATGACCTTCCTCTCGATGGGCGGCTACTTCGTCGGCGTGTACGCCTCGATCGGGCTGCTCGACCTCGGATCGGGCTGGATCACCGCGCTGTCGCTGGTGCCCTTCTTCAGCCCGTTCATGATGCTCGGCCGGGTGGCCGTCGACGCGGCCATGCCGTGGGAGATCGTCCTGTCGGTGGCGCTGCTGGTCGGGGCCATCGTGGTCGCGGTCTGGATCGCGGCCCGGATCTATGCCGCGGGCGTGCTCCTGTACGGGCAGCGGCCGAATGCCCGGACCGTCTGGCGGCTGCTCCGCGAGGGCATGTAGGGCAGGCCGGCCGCCCACGGCACAGCTAGCCCAGCGCGATCGCGAGCACGCCGAGCAGGACGACGGCAGCGCCGGCGCCGACGGCGCCGTCGAGCCACGTCCAGCCCACCTCGCGATACCGGGTGCGCGGACCCGAGCCGAACCCGCGCGCGTCCATCGCGAGCGCGAGCCGGTCTCCGTGGCGGATCGCGAGGACCAGCAGCGAGACGAGCATCCGCGGGTGCCATGACCCGCGCAGCCCCCGGATCCGGCGCGCCTGGCGCAGGGTCGTGAGCTGCTCGGCCAGGCGCGGGATCGCCTGGTAGGCCGCCAGCGCCCCGTAGGCGAACCGCGCGGGCACGCGCCCCTGCTGGACCAGCGCGTCCACCAGCCGGGTGGAATCGGTGGTCTGGGCGAAGACCACGCCCACCGCCGCGATGGCGATCACGCGCGTGGCCAGCGCCGCGCCCGCGGCCAGCGCCGCCCAGGTGATGCGCAGCGGCCCGAGCGTCGCCGCCGTGGGGAGTGCCGGGTCACCGTTCGAGCCCGAGAACAGGACGTTGGACAGCCCGATCCCGATCGCCGCCAGCCACAGGATGGCGACCCCGGCCAGCATCCGCCGCGGGGGAATCCCACCCAGCGTCATGCCGGCCACCAGCGCCACGGCCGTGACCAGGAGCGGTGGCCGGACGTCGACCGCGAACACGAGCCCGACCAGCCAGGCGAGCGCGATCGCGAGCTTGGTCAGCGGGCTCACCCGGCCGAGAACGCTCGCGAGCTGACGCTCCGAGGGCTCGAGCCGGGCCACGAGCCCGCTCATCGGACGAGCCCTGCCCATCGGACCACTGCCGCGCATCGGACGAGCCCGCTCATCGGACCACGACCGCGCATCGGACGGGCCCGCTCGTCGGACGGGCCCTGCTCATCGGGCGAGCCCGGCCCAAGGGACCAGCGCCGCGCATCGGACGAGCCCGCTCATCGGACGAGCCCTGCTCATCGGACGAGCCCTGCCCATGGGACCACTGCCGCTCATACCACCGCCACCACGGGCTCCGGTGCCCCGATCGGGCTCGCGACCGCGACGATCCGACCGGCCTCGAGCCGCACGATCCGCGACGCGAACGCCGCGATGAACCGCTCGTCGTGGGTCGCGGCCAGCACGGCCGCCCCAGCGTCCACGCGCTCCGCGAGGATCTCGAGCAGCGCCTCGTGACCGCGCCGGTCCTGGCCGAACGTCGGCTCGTCGAGCACCAGGAGCTCGGGGTGGCGCACCAGCGCCGTCGCCAGCGAGAGCCGCCGTTGCTCACCGCCCGAGAGCGTGTACGGGCTGCGGGCGCCAAACAGATCGAGCGGCAGGTCGATGCGGTCCATGAGCGCCGCGGCGGCTCGCCGGCCGTCGGGATCGAGCCCCAGCGTCACCTCGTCCCCAACCCGCAGGGTGACGAACTGGGCCTCCGGATCCTGGAACAGGTAGGCCGCGTGCCGGGCCAGGACGGCCGGGGCCAGCCGTGACGGATCGAGCCCGCCCAGTCGCACCTGCCCGGCGGTCGGCCGGTGCAGCCCGACCAGCAGCCGGCCCAGCGTCGACTTGCCGGCGCCGTTGGTGCCGACCAGCGCCACGCGCTCCCCCGGCATCAGGGCGAGCTCGACGTCGTGAACCGCGGGCTCGCCCGCGGGCGCACCTTGGTACGCGAACGAGAGGCCGTGCGCCACGACGAGCGGCTGCGCGTCGGCCGGGTCGTGGACCGCCGGCGGCCATCCGGGCCGGGGCGGCGTGGACGGGTCGGGCTCCGCCGCCCCGGCAACCTCGTCGGGCAGCCAGGCGCCGGCTGCGATCAGCCGGTCGCGCGAGCGGGCCAGAACGTCGGCCGGGGACCCGACATCGATCGGCCGTCCGTCGGGACCGAGCGCCAGCACCCGGTCGGCCAGCGGCCAGGCGATGTCCACCCGGTGCTCGACCAGCACGATCGTGACCGCCCGGGTCGCGCGCAGGGCGGCCAGCCGCGCCGCGAACGAACGGGCCGCAGGCGGGTCGAGGTTGGCGGTCGGCTCGTCGAGGACCAGGATGCCGGGCCGCGGCGCGAGCGCGCCGGCGAGCGCGAGGCGCTGCTGCTGGCCACCCGACAGCCGGGTGGTTCGCCGTCGCTCGAGACCCGCCAGGCCGACCTCGGCGAGCGCGACCGGCACCCGCTCCCGCATCGACGCGCGCGCCCAGCCGCGGCTTTCGAGCCCGAACGCCACGTCGTCCTCGACCCGCTCCATCACCAGCTGGCTCGCGGGATCCTGGAACACGAGCCCGACCCGCGCCGCCACCGCGGCGCCCGGCGCCGTCGCGGGGTCAAGACCGTCGACCAGCAGCGAGCCGCGCCACTCCCCGGGGAGCTCGCGCGGGACGAGACCGGCGAGCGCGAGCGCGAGCGTGCTCTTGCCCGAGCCCGAGGGTCCCACCACCAGCAGGCACTCGCCGGGCTCCACCTCGAACGAGACGTCCGAGAAGGCCGGTCGAGGCCGCGTCTCGTAGCGGAACGTCAGCCCGTCGGCACGGATCGCTCCCGGCCGTCCGGGCGACGGCTCAGCGACCAGCCGGGAACCCCTCGAGCACGCCCGCCTGGCGCAGGGCGCGGGTCAGCCAGTACGAGCCCAGGCCCGTGAGCACGATCGCCGAGACAGCCATGGCGACGCCGACGCCGAGCATGGTTGCCGTGTCGACGTCGGCGTACCAGACCGCCCAGTCGTGGATCCAGGCGCCGGCCGCCGACGCGATCGCCGCCACCACGAGCACCGGCAGCGACCAGCCACGGTAGAGGGTGAACGCGAACACGAGCTCGGCGGCAGCGCCCTGCACGAAGCCCGACAGCAGCGTGTCGAGCCCCCACTGGTTCCCGATGATCGCCGACAGGCCGGCCGCGACCAGCTCGGCGAACAGCGCCGCGCCGGGCTTGCGCACGAGGTAGGAGGCAAGGACCGCCGGCATCAGCCACAGCCCGTACATCAGGCTGCGGACGGGGAGCACCACCCAATCGAGGCCGCCCCACAGCGAGTTCCACGCCACGAACACGACCCCGAACGCCACGCCGATGATCGCGGTCACCACGATGTCGCGCGTTCGCCAGGCCGTCATCGTGGGCGCGGATCCGCCCTGGCTGGTCACCATCGTCGTCATCGAACCGAGCACCTCCACATCGCAACAGCGCCGCCCCCGTTGGCCGGGGACGGCGTCGACGTGCGGGCCTGCTTCCTACACCGGTACGAACCGGATCAGGTTCCGCGGGTCTGTGGTCGAAACCACACTCTCAGCGCTGCGCGCGCTCCCCGGAGGCGACTCTTCGATTGTGCGGGGAGTCTACACCCCAGCCGCGAGCGGGTCCCCGGACGACGGGTCGGTCGCCGGCCGGCCGGCGGACGGAGCGGCCGCCGGGGAGGCCCCCATCGAACGGCCACGGCGCTCCGCCTCGAGCCAGGCGACGACCTCGCCCAGCACCGCCTCGTGCTCGGGCTCATGGTGCGTCTCGTGCCGCAGGCCCTCATGCACGCGGCGCGTCACGTTGCCCTTCGAGCCGAGCGCCGCCGACGTGTCGACCGGCACGATCGGATCGGCCGAGCCATGGAACACGTAGGTCGGCACCGGCATCGCATCGAGCGCGGCGATCGCAGCCTGGAGCCGCGCCTGCTCCTCGAACGCCTCGTGCCCGAAGCGCGTGGTCGACGAGCCCACCCGCAGCGGGTCGTGCGCGTACGCGTCCCGCACGGCCGGATCGTGCGACAGGCCGTCACCCAGCGGACCGTTGGACACGCGCATCCGCGGCAGCACGCCGGCCAGCACGCCCGCCATCGCCCGCTTCCAGCGCGGCACGTCCGCGTCGATCGCGGGCGACGAGAGGACCAGGAGATCCGGCAGGGGTCGGGGCACCGGCGAGAGCACGTAGCCGCACGCGATCAGGCCGCCCATCGAGTGGCCCCACAGGATCAACGGCAGCCCCGGGTGCTCGGCACGGAGCGCCGTCACGCGCTCTTCCAGGTCGTCGTGGAACTGGCTCCAGCGCTCGACGTAGGCGCGCGGCCCCGCGGAGCCGCCAAAGCCCCGGTGGTCGTACCCCTCGACGTCGATGCCGTCCTCCGTCAGCGCCCGGGCGACGGTGGCGTAGCGCCCGGCATGCTCGCCCAGGCCGTGGACGATCAGGGCCACCGCCCACGCGTCGCCGGTCGCCGGCCAGTGCAGCGTGCGGAGAATCGTGCCATCGGCGACCCGCGCGGTCGCCACCGATGGCGTGACCGCGGTCGCCTCGGTGCCGGCGGGCCGCTCTTGCTCGACCATCACGACCTCCTGTCGCCGCAGCGTAGCCGTTCGGGCGCGGCGCGGCTACCATCGGCGCATGCCTGCGCCCTGGACCGAGATCGGCGATCGCGTGTTCGTCCGCCGGTACCGCTTCTTCGACCAGGACATCGTGGCGGTCCTCGGCGGCGACCGTGCCCTGGTCGTGGACACCCGCTCCACCCCGCGCCAGGCGCGCGAGGTGCTGGACGACCTGCGGGCGCTGGGCTCGCCCAGGGTTGGGATCGTCGTGAACACGCACGGGCACTACGACCACGCGTTCGGCAACGCGGTCTTCCGGCCGGCGGTGATCTGGGGCCACGAGCGGTGCGCAGCGATGATCCGCGACACCGGCGAGCGACAGCGGGCCGAGGTCGCGGGCGACTTCCCGGCAATCGCGGCCGACGTCGCCAGGGTCGTCCTCGACCCGCCCGAGCGGACGTTCACGGACCGGGCCACGCTCGACCTCGGGGGACGCCGGATCGAGCTCGCGCACCTCGGCCGTGGGCACACCGACAACGACATCGTGGTGCGCATCCCGGATGCCGACGTGCTGTGCGCCGGGGATCTGCTCGAGAACGGGGCGCCGCCCTACTTTGGCGACGGGTTCCCGATCGACTGGCCGTCGACCGTCGAGGCCGTCCTCGGGCAGGTCGGCGAGCAGACGATCGTCGTGCCCGGTCACGGCGACCCGGCCGGCCGCCCGTTCGTCGAGGCATCGCTCGCCGACCTGCAGGCCGTCGCCGCGCTCGCGCGCCGGGTCGCGGATGGCGAGCTCTCGATCGACGATGCGATCCCGATCGCCCCGTACCCTGAGCGGGCCGCCCGCGAGCCGCTGGAGCGAGCGGTGGCCCAGCTGCGGGGCGAGCTCGACGTCGTCGCGGTGTGAGCGCGAACCGAGGCACCGAGGAGGTGGGTCCATGGCCGACTACGCGTTCGTGACGGCTTGGCGCCTCGAGGCTCCGATCGAGCGCGTGTACGACGCGATCGCGGATTCGCTCCGCTGGCCCCAATGGTGGGACGCGGTGCTGGCGGTCGAGGAGATCCGGGTGGCGGATCACGACGGGACCGGCAACGTGCGCCGCTACACGTTCAGGGGCCGCCTGCCGTACCTGCTCCGGTTCGACCTCACCACCGACGTGGTGGACCGCCCGACGCGGCTGGGTGGCGTCGCCGAGGGGGAGCTCGAGGGTCGCGGCGACTGGCGCCTGGAGCCCGACGGCGAGGCGACCCTGGTCCGCTATGACTGGCGGATCCGGACCACGCGCCCGTGGATGAACGCGCTCGCGCCGCTGCCGTTCGTGCGCGCCATCTTCGTGCTCAACCACGACTTCGTGATGCGCCGCGGGTTGATCGGCATCCGCCAGGACCTGGGGATCAGCGGGCGGGAGATCGACCCTGCCCTGGTCGCGCCCGCGACCGGACCGGCGGGCTGACCGGCCCCGGGACCGGATCAGCCGGCGATCCGAACCACCCAGCGGCCGCGCGCCTCGCCCGCGACGATCGCGTCGAGCGCGCCCTCGAGCGAGTCCAGGTCCACCTCGCTGATCCCGCCCTCGATGCCGGGCGGACGGAGGTCGGTCGCGAGCCGGCTCCACAGCCCGCGGCGGACGTCGATGGGCATGCTCACGCTGTCCATCCCGAGCAGCGAGACACCGCGCAGGATGAACGGGAACACCGTCGTGTGCAGCTCCGCGCCGCTGGCATTGCCCGACGAGGCGACCGCCGCCCCCGTCCGCAGCGTCCGGAGCACATAGGGCAGCGTCGCCTCGCCCACCGTGTCCACCGCCCCTGCCCAGCGGGCCTTGTCGAGCGGCCGGCCCGGCGCGACCACCTCGTCCCGTGCCACGAAGCCCGCCGCCCCCAGGCTCCGGAGCCGATCGTGCTCGCCCGGCTTGCCGGTCGCCGCCCAGACCTCGTGGCCGCGGGCCGCCAGGATGGCCACCGCCATCGACCCCACGCCGCCAGAGGCACCGGTGACCAGGACCGGACCGTCGCCCGGGCGCAGCCCGTGGCGCTCGAGGGCATCGACGCTCAGCCCTGCCGTGAACCCGGCCGTCCCGATCGCCATCGCCGCGCGCGCATCGAGCCCGTCGGGCAGCGGCACGACCCAGCCGGCCGGCAGCCGGGCCAGCTCCGCGTAGCCGCCGTGCCTCGCCGTCCCGATCTCGTAGCCGTTGGCGAGCACGGGCGTCCCGACCGCGATGCCGGCATCGTCGGACGCCGCCACGACCCCGGCGAGGTCGATGCCGGGCACGAGCGGGTAGACCCGCGCCACCCTGCCGTCCTCGCGCGCGGCGAGCCCGTCCTTGAAGTTGACGCTCGACCAGCCGACGCGGACCGTCACCTCGCCCGGCGGCAGGTCCGCCGTCGTGATCGTGCGCAGCCCGCGGGTGAAGCTCCCGCCCTCCGGGCGGTCGACGACGTAGGCGCGGAACGGGTCCGGGGTCTCGGCCATGGCGGCATGGTATGGCGGCTCGAGCGGGACCGGACGGCCGGCGTGGAACTCGCCCGCCCCGCGAGACTCCCGGCTGTCGATTCCGCGCCCTGCCCGGCGCCCAGGCGTCTCGCGACGCTCGCCGAGCGAGCGACCGGTCGCATGGGACCGCGATCTGCTCGCCCAACGGGTGACCTGTCGCACCGAAGGCGCCGCTCGTGCCACGGGCTGCTCGTTCGGAGAGCCGATCGGCACGCCGTGCCACCGGTCGGCCGCTGGGCGAGCGACAGGGACCGCGACGCGCCAGGGGCGAGCGACGTGGGTACGAGCGACAGGGACGGCGTCGCGCCGGGGCGAGCGCGGCGACGAGCGCGCACGCGGCGAGCGCGGCGAGCGACGCGGGCGCCAGCGACACGGACGCCGTTGCGCCGGGGCGAGCGACGTGGGTACGAGCGCCGCGAGCGCGAGCGAGCGCGGCGGGCGACGCGGGCGCGTCCGGCGGCGCAGCCGGGCACCGGCCCTTCGCGACTTCACGGCGAACTCACAGGAAACTCTCAGCCGCCAGTCGTGTGATGGCGCCATGCAAGCGTCGCCCGGCCCGTCCGCGCACATCCTCGTCGTCGACGACGAGCCCGCCATCACGGACCTGCTCTCGACCGCGCTGCGGTACATGGGCTACCAGGTGACGACGGCCGCCACGGGCCACGCCGCGCTCGACGTCGCCGCGACCGTCGCCCCGGACCTGGTGGTGCTCGACGTCCTGCTCCCCGACATCGACGGCTTCGAGGTCTGCCGCCGGCTGCGCGACGCGCGCGACTTCGTGCCCGTCATCTTCCTCTCCGCGCGCGACTCCGAGGACGACCGGATCACGGGCTTCGTCCGCGGCGGCGACGACTACGTCACCAAGCCGTTCTCGCTGGAGGAGCTCACGCTCCGGATCGGCGCGCTGCTGCGCCGGGTGCGGGGCGAGGGGGCGGACGGCAGCGCGCGGCTGCGCTACCGAGACCTCGAGATGGACGAGGACCGGCATCAGGTCTGGCGGGCCGGCAGCGAGATCCAGCTGTCACCCACCGAGTTCCGGCTGCTCCGTTACTTCCTGCTGAACCCCGAGCGGGTGCTCTCGAAGCAGCAGATCCTCGACCACGTGTGGCAGTACGACTTCAACGGTGAGGACAACGTCGTCGAGACGTACGTGAGCTACCTGCGCCGAAAGATCGACGACGTCGAGCCCCGGCTGCTGCGCACGGTCCGTGGCTTCGGATACGTGCTGCGGGCCGACGGCCACCCGGGATGAGCCTGCGTGCCCGGCTGCTGATCTCGCTCGCCGCGATGCTGGTGATCGCGCTCGCGTTCGCCGGCGTGCTCCTGGTCGGGCTCACCCGCGTCAGCCTGGTCGCCCGGGTCGACGCCGAGCTCAACTCCGTGGCTGCGACGAGTGGCCGCCTCGTCCGCCTGGCCGACCTGACGGCGTCCGACAGCGATGCCGGCCGGCGACTGGCGGTGATGCAGCTCGATCGCCGGGGCAACGTCCTGCGCGCGTTCCCGTCGGGCTTCAGCAGCGACCCCGATCCGCTCCCGTCGCTGCCCGCCTATCCAGGCGGCATCCCGGCCGGCGTCTACGGGACGATCACCGATCAGCCCTCGGTCGACGGGTCCCTCCACTACCGCGTGCTGGTGGAGCAGGCGCGGCCGAACCTGATCGTCGCCCTCGCGGCGCCGCTGTCCGGTGTCGAGGACGTCACCGCGGCGCTGGTGCGCACGCTGCTCCTCGTCGGTCTTGCGGTGCTGGCCGCCCTGCTGGCGATCGCGTGGGTGGTGGTGCGCCGCGACCTGTTGCCGCTCGAACGGATCGCGGGGACCGCCGAAGCCATCAGCCGCGGCGACCTGTCCCACCGTGCCGGCGTCGCGCACGATCGGACGGAGGTCGGCCGCCTGGGCGCCGCGTTCGACGCGATGCTGGACCAGATCGAGGCGAGCTTCGGAGAGCAGCGGGCCGCCCTCGTCGCGAAGGAGGAGAGCGAGCAGCGGCTCCGGCGGTTCGTCGGCGATGCCTCGCACGAGCTCCGGACGCCCCTGACCGCGGTCCGCGGCTACGCCGACCTGTATCGGGCGGGCGGGCTCTCGGATCCGGCCGAGCTGGCCACGGCGATGGACCGGATCGGGACGGAGAGCCGGCGCATGGGCGCGCTGGTTGACGATCTGCTGACGCTGGCGCGGCTCGACCAGGGCCGGCCGATCCGGCGCGACCCGGTGGACCTCTCGCGGATCGTCGCCGACGCCGTCGCCGACGCCCGCGCCGTGGAGCCGGCGCGGGCGATCGGCGGTGTGATCGAGCCGGGTGTCGAGGTCACCGGCGACGAGGACCGGCTGCGACAGGTGGTCGGCAACCTGGTCGCGAACGTGCGGGTGCACACGCCACCGGGAACCCCGTTCGAGGTGGCCGTGACCCGGACGACCTCCGACGACGGGCGGAGCCCGCTGGCCGAGCTGCGCGTCGTCGACCACGGACCCGGGATCCCCGACGCCCACGGTTCGAGCGTGTTCGATCGCTTCTACCGCGCGGACCCGGGCCGGTCGCGCGACAACGGCGGCGTCGGGCTCGGCCTGTCGATCGCGGCCTCCATCGTCGCGGCGCACGAGGGTGCCATCTGGCACCACGAAACGCCCGGCGGGGGCGCAACCTTCGTGATTCGGCTCCCGATCTCAGTATTCTCACAGCAGTCTCTCGGCCCCGATTCAGCCACGACCACCACGATCTGAACTGCCGGAGCCAACGTTCGGCCCGGCTCAACCGCATCCCGACCTTCATCGCCACCGGAGGCAACACGTGAAGCTGAGCAAGACCCTCGTGCTCCCGGTCGCCGGGCTGCTCGTGGTCATCGGCGCCGGGGCCGTGCTGGCCTCGACCTCTACGCCAGGCACCGACACCATCGGCACTGTCGCGCCCGCCGCCGCCACCCCGTCGCCGACCCCGACGCCGAGCGCGAAGCCACGGGCCCAGGACACGGTGTTGAGCGACGTCCTGGATGGCCTGGTGTCCAAGGGGACGATCACGGCGGCGCAGAAGACCGCCATCCTCAACGCCCTTCAGGCCCAGCGCGACCAGATCGCGGCCGACCGGAAGGCCGCCGCGGACGCCCTGCGCGCCGAGCGGCAACAGGTCAAGGACTTCCTGTCCGATGGCCAGATCACCCAGGACGAGCTCGACCAGCTGCCGGCCGACAGCCCGCTCCGGACGCTGACCAACCTCATGGCCGACGGCAAGATCACGACCGACGAGCTGCGCGCGCTCGGCGGCGGGTTGCTCAAGGACTTCGGCCTGGGATTCGGCGGCCACGGCATGCGGCCCCGGATGTTCGGCGGTGGTCAATTCGGCTGGCCGAACGCCTCGCCGTCACCATCGCCCAGCTCGGGCACCAGCGGCTGATCGGCGCCCGGGCCGCGCTCGGGTCTCACGAACCTTCAACGGCCCGCCGGCAATGCCGGCGGGCCGTTTGCTCGTCCCCGGCCGCTGGACCTCGAGCCGGGTTGCTCGTCCCTCGGCCGCTTGACGCCGGAGCTGCAGCCGCTCCCGCGTTCCCCGGCCGAGGGCTTCGTCACCGGCGTGTCCCTCGTCCCCGGCCGAGGGCTTCGTCTCCGGCGCGTCGCCGTTCCCGGCCGAGGGCTTCGTCACCGGCGTGTCCCCGTTCCCGGCCGAGGGCTTCGTCTCCGGCGCGTCGCCGTTCCCGGCCGAGGGCTTCGTCACGCGGCGTCGTCGTCACCGCGTCCACCGGCCGAGGGCTTCGTCACCGGCGCGTCCGCGTCACCGGCCGAGGGCTTCTCACCGGCGTGTCCCTCGTCACCGGCCCAGGGCTTCGTCTCCGGCGCGTCGCCGTTCCCGGCCGAGGACTTCTCAGCGGCCCGTCCTCGTCCACACCATCCGCGCGATCGCGGCCACCACGCAGATGACCCCATGGGTTCTGACGACGGGAGGGCGACCCCTTCCAGGCCCGCAACTTGCCTCCTGGGTCATCCGTGGCAACGAATTTGGGCTCCGCCGCGCTGAACCTGCGCGCGTCGGATCTGAATGGTGGGAGCTGAGCTGACTCGACGGGACCGGGCAGGCCCCATCGTTCTGCGCTCTCCGGCGTTCAACGTGCGCGCGGCCTTGAGCGCGACGCTCGCTCAGCGAGGGACTGGTGGCATGGGAGCCGGAAACAATCGCCCAGCGAGCGATCCATTGCACCAGACCGACCGTCCCTGCCATGGATCGCACGCCCAGCGAGTCGGCGGCCTCGTCGTGCGAAGGGTCGCTCGCCCAGCGAGCGCCGCCGGGCCCGTGGGGCGATAGGCGGCGAGCCGGGCGAGGGCGGCGAGCCGGCGGTGGGCGGCGAGCCCGGCGATTGGCGGCGGGCGGGGCGACGGGCGGCGAGCCCGGCGATTGGGCGACGGGCGGCGGGCGGGGACGGGCGGCGAGCCCGGCGCGGAGGGTCGACCGTTGCGTTTCGGTAGCGAGGGCGGTCGGGGGCTTGACGGACGAGCGGCCCGTCCCCCATCCTTCGCGACCTGATGAGTCACACCACCGTTAGCTGGTCGATGTGTATGCGTGGGCGGCCCCGTCGTTCGGAGGACGGGCGCCGAGGTTCCCCGCGCTGACCAGCAGCGAGTGACAGCGGGGATCTCGGAGCCGAGGTCCCGGGGCCGCGAACCACGAGGGTTCGCGGCTCTTCTGTTCTCCGGCCACCACGACGGGTAGCCGCCGAGCTCGACCCCACAGGGGCCCTCGACGTTCGACAACCCACCCGCCGACAACCGGAGAACCGAGCGACATGAGCTTCGATCCCAGCGCCCTCCCCACCCTGCGCGACGAGACCCAGGCCCTTCACGCGGGTCAGGTCCCTGACCCCACCACCCATGCCCGGGCGGTCCCGATCTACGCCACCACGTCATACGTGTTCGACGACGCGGCGCATGCCGCCCGCCTGTTCGGGCTCCAGGAGTTCGGGAACATCTACACCCGGATCATGAACCCCACGACCGGGGTGTTCGAGGAGCGCGTGGCCGCCCTCGAGGGCGGCGTCGGGGCGCTCGGCACGGCGTCGGGCCAGGCGGCCGAGACGCTGACCATCCTCAACCTTGCCCGGGCCGGTCAGAACATCGTCAGCAGCACGAGCCTCTACGGCGGGACCTACAACCTGTTCCACTACACGCTGCCCAGGCTGGGCATCACGGTCAACTTCGTGGACGGGTCCGACCTCGCCGCCTGGGCTGCCGCGATCGACGGCGACACGCGCGCCCTGTACCTCGAGACCATCGGCAACCCGCGCCTCGACGTCGCCGACATCCGGGGCATCGCCGACATCGCGCACGCGGCCGGCATCCCGCTCATCGTGGACAACACGTGCGCACCGCTGATCGCCAAGCCGATCGAGCAGGGCGCGGACATCGTGGTGCACTCGGCGACCAAGTGGATCGGCGGGCACGGGACGGTGATCGGGGGCGTGGTCGTCGACTCGGGCAGGTTCGACTGGGCGGCCTCGCCTCGCTTCCACGACGACTTCGTGGCACCCGATCCCTCGTACCACGGCGTGTCCTACACCGAGGCGTTCGGGCCCCTCGCGTTCATCCTCAAGCTCCGCGTCCAGGGGCTGCGGGACCTCGGCCCCGCGCTCAGCCCGTTCAACGCGTTCCAGCTGCTCCAGGGCCTCGAGACGCTGCCGCTGCGGATCGAGCGCCACAGCCAGAACGCGCTCCGGGTGGCGCAATGGCTCCAGGATCGCCCCGAGGTCGAATGGGTCAGCTATCCGGGGCTCCCGTCACACCCGAGCCACGAGGTCGCGTCGCGCACGCTCAAGGGTGGCTTCGGCGGCCTGGTCACGTTCGGGATCAAGGGCGGCGTCGACGCCGGCAGGCGGCTGATCGACAGCGTCAAGCTGTTCAGCCTGCTGGCCAACGTGGGTGACGCCAAGAGCCTGATCATCCACCCCGCCTCGACCACCCACCAGCAGCTCGAGCCCGAGGAGCAGGCATCGACCGGGGTGACGCCCGACCTGATCCGCCTGTCCGTCGGGGTCGAGCACATCGACGACATCCTCGCCGACCTCGACCAGGCCCTGGCCGCCGCGACCGGACCGTCTCCCGAGCGCGAGCTCGTGACGGCCTGAGGGCACGGTCATGGCGCCATCCCTGGAACGGCGTCCCGGCACTCCCCGGCCCCGGCGGTATCCGCTGGGGACCGGGGAGGTGGTCGCCGCCGACCTCGGGCCGTTCGCGCTCGAGGCCGGCGGCGCTCCCCTGCCGCTCACGCTCGCCTACCGCCACGACGGGCCCGGTCCGGACGCGCCGCAGGTGCTGGTGATCCACGCGCTCACCGGATCGGCCGATGCCGCCGGCGACTGGTGGTCGCCCCTCATCGGTCCGGGTCGCGCCTTCGACACGACCCGCGTCGGCGTCCTGTGCGCCAACCTGCTCGGCGGCCGCTACGGGTCCACCGGACCGACGTCCGTCGACCCCTCGACCGGCCGGGCGTGGGGCCGGACCTTCCCGGCCGTCTCCGCCCGCGACGAGGCCCGCGCACTGTGGGTGCTCGCCGATGCGCTCGGGATCGAGCGGTTCGCGCTCGCCACCGGGGGCTCGCTGGGCGGGATGATCGCGCTCGAGGTCGCGCTCGAGCGCCCGCGCCTCGTCGACCGCGCCGTCCCGATCGCCGCGCCGGCCGCCATCGGTGGCCTGGCGATCGCCTGGAACCACATCCAGCTCGAGCTGATCGAGCGGCTGGGCGACGAAGGTCTCGCGCTTGCCCGCCAGCTGGCGATGACGACCTACCGCTCCGAGGCCGACTTCGATTCCCGCTTCGGGCGCGCGCGCGAGGCGGACGGCCGGTTCTCCGTCGCGTCCTACCTCGACCACCAGGGCGACAAGCTCCTCGACCGCTTCGATCCCGACACCTATCGGGTGCTCGTCGGCGTGATGGACCGTCACGACATCGGCCGCGACCGGGGCGGGATCGACGGGCGCGCTGGGCGGCATGGCCGCCGCGGGCGTCGGGCTCACCGGGATCGGCATCGAGGGCGACATCCTGTATGGGCCGGACCAGGTCCGGTCGCTCGTCGACACCGCCGCCGCCGCCGGGGTCGACGCCACCTACCGCGAGCTCGCTTCGATCAAGGGCCACGACGCGTTCCTGACCGAGTGGGACCAGCTGACGCGCCTGCTGGCCGAGGCGCTTGCCGACGGCGTCGCGCGGCACGCCTCGCGCTCAGCCACCGCCACGATCGCCGCCGGGGTTGCCTGATCGCTCTGACAAGTGCGCTGGCCGTGCCCTGGCGTCAGGTCGAGCCGACCGTGCAGGTTCGCCAGACGGCCATCCGAATCCTCCGGGTGCATCCGCTTCGGGCCGCCGACGCCCGCCAGCCCGCGGCCGCCGTCGTGGCGGCGGCCGGGGATCCGGGGACGCTGCCGTTCGTCACCCTCGACGACCGGCTGGCGCTGGCGGCACGGCGCGAGGGGTTCCCGATCGTCATGCCCACCTGAGACGGCGCCCGGGCGCAGGGTCGACCTGGCCGGACAGGGTGCCCTCGCGCTCAGGCGTCGCGCCGGCGCACGACGAGCACGGCCGCCGCCAGCGGCGCGAGGGCATCGACCGCCATCGCGGTCAGTGCCGCCCACGGTGGCAGCGATCCCGAGAACACCGAGCCCGTGTTGCCCGTTCCGGCGAGCTCGCCCGCGAGCGCGCCCGGCAGGAGCGAGCCGATCCATGCGTTCCAGGGGTCGGGCAGGTGGAACGAGATCAGCGGGACGATGTACCACAGCATGGCGAGCACGACGACGGTGGCCAGGGCGGACCGCGTGATGGCACCCAGCCCGAGGCCGATCATCGCGAACGTGGTCGACGACAGCCCGAGCGCCACGACGAGGATGAGCCCGCTGCCGTCGAGCGCCGCCTGGCCGGCGATCGGCCGGTCGCCGATGATGACCACGCTCCCCACCAGCGTCGCCGCGAGGGCGGCCTCGCTCACGACGAGCGCGATCGCGGCGGTCACCAGCGACTTCGCGGCGAGCACCCGCCCGCGCTGCGGCACGGCGAGGAACGTGGTGCGGATCATCCCGCTCGAGTACTCGGTGGTGATCGCGAGCGCGCCGAACACGGCCATGGTCAGCGACGTGATCCAGCCCATCAGGTCCGGCAGCGATCCGAGGGCCGCTCGTCCCCGGCCCTCGGGCGACAACCCGTCCCAGGTCGCGACGAAGTACACGGCGACCAGGAGCATCAGGACGGCGAACAGCACCGTGACGCCGACGATGTACGCGGTCGGCCGGGCGGTGCGCGTCTTGCGCCACTCGGCCGCGACGATGTCGGCGAAGCCGAGGGACGCATCGGAGGCTCCGTTGGTCGCCCGACCATCAGCCATCGTCACGCACGCCCTCGGATCGGGCGCGGAACTCGGCGCCATCCGCGGTCAGGCCCAGGTACGCCTCCTCGAGCGAGGCATGCCGCGAGCGGAGCTCGATCAGCGGGATCCCCCGCTCGGCGGCGATCACACCGACCGCGGCCGCCTCGAGGTCGGTCACGAGCAGCCCGCCGCCGGGCTGGGGCGCCGTCCGGCCGCCGGCCGTCGCCAGCGCGGCGGCGAGCTCCGCGTCGCGCGCCGACTGAACGACGACCCCTTGCGCGTGCTGTGCGGCGAGGTCCTCGACCGTCGTGTCGGCGACCAGGCGCCCCCTGGCGATGATCACCAGGCGCCGGGCGGTGATCGCCATCTCGCTCATCAGGTGGCTGGACACGAACACCGTCCGGCCCTCGGACGCCAGCGAGCGGAACAGCTCGCGGACCCAGCGCACCCCGTCGGGATCGAGCCCGTTCACCGGCTCGTCGAACAGCAGGATCGGCGGGTCGCCCAGCAGCGCGGCGGCGATGCCCAGCCGCTGCTTCATCCCCAGCGAGTAGGTCGAGATCGGCCGGCGGGCGACGCCACCCAGGCCAGCCTGCTCGAGCAGCGAGCCGACCCGTCCATCGCCGATCCGGTGCGACCGCGCCAGCCACCCGAGGTGCTCGACCGCCGATCGCCCGCCGTCGATCGCCGTGGCGTCGAGGAGCGCCCCGACGTGCCGGAGCGGCTGCGGCAGCTGCGCGTACGGACGTCCAGCCACCAGAGCTTCGCCGGCGGTCGGCCGGTCGAGCCCGAGCGCGAGGCGCATGGTCGTCGACTTGCCGGCGCCGTTGGGCCCGAGAAAGCCGGTCACGGCACCGGGACGGATCGTGAACGACAGGTCGTCCACGGCGAGCGTCGACCCATAGCGCTTGGTGAGGCCGCGCAGCTCGATCACCCGTCAAGCGTCGCATACCGACCGCCGGGCGACCGCCGCTGCCGATCGCTCGGGCAGCCCCGGCTCAGCCACCACCGGGATCCGGGAGCGTCGCGGGCAGCCCGAATGCCGCGAACAGCCCGGGGCCGAAGGTCGTGATCTCGGCGATGGCGCCATCGCGGATGCGGAGGACGTCGAGCTTGAACGCGCGGAACAGCCTGTCGCCAGGCGCCCGGAAGTAGCTCGCCGCCGTCGGCATGCGGTTGGCGGACGTTGCCACGAGGTGCCATTCGCCCATGCCCATCGCCCGGCCCAGCAGCGGCGCGATCGTGTCCCGGCCCTCGTACAGGTACGGGTTGGGCGGCATCGTGATCCGCAGGTCACGGGCGGCGATCGAGACCGCCAGGGCGGCATCGCCGGCCTCGTGCGCGGCGATGAACTGGTCGAGCAGTGCTCGCTCCTCGTCGCTCGCGTCGCGCGTCGCCCACTCGGACCGTCGCGACGGCAGGTGCGCCTGCATCGTCGCGCGAGCACGCTGGAGCGCGCTGTTGGCGGCCGGCACGCTGGTCTCGAGCAGGTCCGCCGTCTCGGCCGCGCGCCAACCCAGGACGTCGCGCGCGATCAGGGCCGCGCGCTGCCGCGGCGGCAGCGACTGGAGCGCGGCCAGGAAGACGAGCGAGATCGTCTCGCGCTCGACCGCCACGGCATCGGGCTGCTGCTCCCGGGGGGCCGGAGGGGCAAGCTCGTCGAGCAGGACGTCCGGGTACGGCTGGATCCAGGGCAGGTCGCGGAGCGACTCGGCCGAGGCCGCCCGCCGCCCGCGGCGCCGCAGCAGGTCCAGGCACGCGTTGGTCGCGATCCGGTACAGCCAGGCGCGGAGGTTCGTGGCGGTGTCGAAGCTCGCCCGGCCGCGCCAGGCGCGGAGGAGCGTCTCCTGGACCGCGTCCTCGGCATCGTCGAACGAGCCGAGCATCCGGTAGCAGTGGACGTGGAGCTCGCGCCGATGGCGCTCGGCGAGCGCCGCGAAGGCCGGCTCGTCGCCGGCCGTCGCTGGCGGTGCGGGCTCGGAGCCGGGCGCGGTCATCGACGCCAGTGTCCCGTCACGAAGCGGTGTCGTGCGAGGGCTGTGCCTTCGTGCGGTCGACCTCCTGGACCAGCCAGGTGTTGCCGTCCGGATCCTCGAACGACGCGAACGAGTTGTAGTTGCTGCGGTCGGGCGCCAGCCCCGGCTCCTGGCCCTTCGGGCCGAAGTGGAAGAAGTCGCTGACCTCGACCCCGCGCCCGGTGAGCTCCGCCCGTGCAGCCTCGATGTCGGGCACGATCACGTGCAGGCCGTAGATCGAGCCGGCCTTCATCGGCGTGTTGTTCATCAGCGCGATCGCGCAGCCGGAGCCCGGCGGGGTCAGCTGCACCACCCGCGTGTCCTCGCCGACCGTGACGTCGACCAGCTCGACGAAGCCCACCTGATGGGTGTAGAAGGCCTTGGCGCGGTCGGTGTCGGAAACGGGCACGACGATGAGCTCGAGGGTCCAGTCCATGGTTCGTTCTCCGGTGTCGGCGTCGGTCCCCAGTGTGCCGCCGCTCTGCCCATGCAACGAGGGGCGTCCCGGAATCTCATCGGTGGGCCGATGAGCGACTCGGTGGGCCGATGAGCGACTCGGTGGGCCGATGAGCGACTCGGTGGGCCGATGAGCGACTCGGTGGGCCGATGAGCGACGGCTCCCCGGCGCGGGGATCAATGCGGGCCGGCCCGGCTCCTCGTCCCGGAGCGAGGACCTTGCACGAGTCGCAGGCCTCGGCGCCCGCGTTGGCTTGCAGGCTGCGCCGGCACTCGCGCGTGCGGCCTGCGTGGCCCGGTCCCTGGCGGGCACGCCGGTCTTGACCAATCCAGCATGTTCGTGGATTCTGAACAAGTACCGGAGAGCACCGGTTGGCCGAGCGGGTCATTTCGCACGACGCGACCGATGGGCATCGCCGGTCACCGCTGGGCATCGCCGGAGGAGGAGGTTCGATCCGACATGAACGCGGATCTCGACCGCAGGACAACCAAACTCGCCGATGAGTACGTAGCGGGCCGGATGTCCCGTCGGGCATTCGTCATGCGCCTGCTGGCCCTGGGCCTGGCCCCCAGCGCCGTCGGGGCGATCGTCGCGGCGTGCGGATCCTCGACGCCCACGACCGCACCGGCCACGTCCGGAGGCGGCGCGACGGCAGCACCCCCGACCACCGCGCCCAGCAGCGCGGCACCGACCGCGATGGATCTCAGCGGCAACGTCCGCTTCCTGATCGGTCCCTGGTCCGACCAGGAGGTCGAGCACCACCAGCACATCGCCCAGGGCTTCCAGGCCATCTACCCGAACGTGACCTTCGATTTCCGCCTGTATCAGTGGGATACGGCAGCCCAGGAGATCAACACCTCGGTCCAGTCGGGCGCCCACGACATCTACATGACGACGGAGAGCTCCTATCCCGACTACGAGGCGTCGGGCGTGTTCACGGACATGACGGACCGGATCAGCGATCCGGCGTTCGCATCGGAGCTGGCGAAGTACCTGTACATGGATCGGATCAAGGGCTACGGGGACAAGATCCTGGGTCTGCCGATCAGCTGGCACGTCGAAGACGCCATGTTCGTGAACATGGACATGGTCCAGGCGGCCGGCTACGACGA
Organism: uncultured Chloroflexia bacterium; assembly: GCA_963841545.1. Classification (GTDB taxonomy): domain Bacteria; phylum Chloroflexota; class Limnocylindria; order Limnocylindrales; family CSP1-4; genus CAIXZV01. The sequence goes on from CAWJDE010000007.1 coordinate 210,750, forward strand.
GCATTTCGCCGACGACTGGGACACGTTCCTGGCCTGCGTCAAGAAGATGACGAAGCCTGGGGACACCTACGGGTTCGGCATCGGCATCCAGCTGGGCGGCTACGGGGAGTGGTATCAGCGGCTGCGGGCTGCCGGCGGTTCGTACCTGAACGAGGACCAGTCGGCACCCAACGTCAACCTGCCCGCCGTGATCGAGGCGACCCAGCAGTTCGCCGATCTGTTCAAGCAGGGGATCGCACCGCCGCTCGGGACCTACACCTATGACAATGCCCCGGCCGCGTTCGCGGCGGGCAAGATGGCCATCTACTCCTCGGACCTGGCCTCGACCACCGTCCTGCCCAGCCCGGTCCCGTTCAACTGGTCCCTGGTCCCATACCCGCCCGGCCCCGTCTCTCGCGTCAACTTCAACGACCTGAGCATCTACATGGTCAACGCGAAGTCGGCCGACCAGGACCTCATGTGGGAGGTCGTCAAGTGGTGGACGAACGGGGAGAATGACGCCTACTGGGCGGACAACTCCGGCACCTATCCCGCACGCACCGATGCTGCCGGCAGTGGCTACGGGACCAACGCCGCGCCGCAGCTCGCGGCGGCCCTGCCCGACTTCCAGAAATACGCCGTCGGGCTCGAGGACTTTCCTGCCTGGGCCGACGTCGAGAGCCTGGCCGAGGCGGAGATCCAGAACTGCTACGCGGGGAAGGAGACCGCGGACCAGGCCGTCGCGAACGTCGAGAAGATCGTCAAGCAGGAGGTCGGCCTCTAGGCTGTCCATGGCGACGGCCCGGCCAATGGGCCGCCGCTCAACCGCCGCATGAGGTTCGGCTCGAAGGTGGAGCCCGTTCGTTGACGAGGATGCGTCTGGCCGCCGCCGAGCACCGGCGACTGCGCCTCCGGGCACGCCTCCGGCGGGAGCTCATCGGCTGGGCGTTCCTGGGCCCGATGTTCTTCTTCTTCGTGGTGTTCCTGCTGGTCCCGGTGCTGGGCACGATCTGGTGGAGCACCCAGTTCGGCGGCCTGACCACCGGCACCCACTTCGTCGGCCTCGACAACTTCACCCGGCTGCCCGATGTCGTGGGCGCGACGACGGCCGTCCAGAACACGCTCGTGTTCGCGCTCCTGTCGGTGCCGCCGATCCTGATCGGCGCGCTGCTCGTCGGGCTTCTCCTCGCGCGCATCAAACGGGGCGGGGCGGCCTACCGCTTCCTCGTCTACTTCCCGGTCCTCGTGCCGCCCGTCGTCGCGGCCCTGATCTGGCTGTTCCTCACGAACGTGGACTTCGGGCTGTTCAACGAGGTGCTGCGCGTCTTCGGCGTGGAGCCCGTGACCTGGCTGGGCGCCTCGACCGCGCTGCCGGTGCTGGCGGCCCTGGACGTCTGGCGCAACGTGGGCTACTGGGCGATCTTCTTCGTGGCGGCCATCATCGGGCTGCCAGAGGAGCTGTACCAGGCAGCGTCGCTGGACGGCGCTGAAGGGTCGGCGAAGCTGCGCTACATCACCATCCCGCTGCTGCGCCGAATCCTGCTGTTCGCGATCGTGGTCTCGACGATCTGGGGGCTCCAGGTCTTCGATACGGCGCTCGTCCTCACCAACGGCGGTCCCGGCACATCGACGACCACGATCGTCCTTCGGGTCTGGCAGTACGTGTTCGGGAGCAACAACAAGGTGGGCTACGCAGCCGCGATCTCGCTCGTGTTCCTGGTGGCCATCCTGATCCTGACCGTGATCCAGCTGTACGCGCTGCGCTCGCGGCGCGGTGAGGACTGACGATGGCAGTCCAGGTCGTCGGCCGCCGGCGCTCGGCGCAGGACGCGACGGTCGTCGCCGAGCATCAGCGTCGGGCGCGACGCCGCAGCCGGATCGTCGGCATCGGGCGACATCTCGTCCTGGTGCTGGTCAGCTTCATCCTGGTCGCGCCCTTCTACTACGTCGTCCTCGCATCGCTCAAGGACAGCACCGGCATCTTCCAGTACCCGCCCAAGCTGATCCCCATCCCGCCCTACTTCGGCAACTACGAGCGGCTGCTGACCAACACCGCGTTCCCGCGCTGGATGCTGAACACCCTGTTCGTCGCCACCACGGTCACCGTGTGCAAGCTGTTTCTCGACTCCATGGCGGGGTACGCCCTGGCGAAGCTCGACATCACGGGCAAGCGGTTCATCTTCCTGCTGCTCCTGCTGCTCCTGATGGTGCCCTTCGGCGCGCTCCTCATCCCGCTCTGGACGCTGGTGTCGACGCTGGGCCTGCTGAACACGTACTGGGCGCTGATCCTGCCGGCCCTGGCCAACCCGCTGGGGGTGTTCCTGATGCGCCAGTTCATCCTGGGGCTGCCCCGGGACCTCGAGAACGCCGCCCGCCTCGACGGCGTGAGCGAGTTCGGCATCTACTGGCGGATCATCCTGCCGCTGATCAAGCCGGGGCTGGTGGTGCTGGCGGTGATCATCTTCACCGACCAGTTCATGAGCTTCGTGTGGCCGCTGATCTCGACCAGCAGCGACGACGTCGAGCTCGTGACGGTCGGGGTGGCCGGGCTCCGATCGCATGGCGGGGTCGACTACGGCCTGTGGTCGGCCTCCGCGGTCATGTCCCTGGTCCCGATCGGGATCGTGTTCTTCGTCCTCCAGCGCCAGTTCCTGGCCCGTTCACTTGCCGGAGCCCTCAAGCAATGACGACCACCCAGCCCGCCGCTCCCGACCCAGGCCCGGCCGGGCCCGCCATCGAGCTCGTCGAGATCAGCAAGCGCTACGACCGCACGCGTGCCCTGACCGGCGTCGACCTGGACATCGAGCCCGGCGAGTTCCTGGTGCTGCTGGGGCCGTCGGGCTGCGGCAAGAGCACCCTGCTCAAGATCATCGCCGGGCTCGAGGACCCGACCGACGGCGAGGTCTACATCGGGGGCCGGCTGGCCAACTACCTGCGGCCCAAGGATCGCGACGTCGCGATGGTGTTCCAGAACTACGCCCTGTACCCGCACATGACGGTGGGCACCAACATCGGCTTCCCGCTCAAGATGCGCAAGCGGCCCAAGGACGAGATCGCCAGCCGGGTGCGCGAGGTGGCCGCGCTGCTCGAGCTCACCGACCAGCTGGAGCGCTACCCCGACCAGCTCTCGGGCGGCCAGCGCCAGCGGGTGGCCCTGGGCCGGGCGATCATCCGCGAGCCGGTCGCATTCCTGATGGACGAGCCGCTGTCGAACCTCGATGCCCTGCTCCGGGTCCAGATGCGGACCGAGCTGCTGCAGCTCCACCGGCGGGTGGGCCGGACGACGGTGTACGTGACCCACGACCAGGTCGAGGCGATGACCATGGCCGACCGGATCGTCGTCCTGCGCGACGGGGTCATCCAGCAGGTGGGCACCACCGACGACGTCTATGGCCGGCCGGCCAACCGGTTCGTGGCGACGTTCGTGGGCAGCCCCCCGATGCACCTGTTCCCCGGGCGCATCGTGCAGGTCGACGGCGGCCCGAGCCGGTTCGAGGGTGGGCTCACGGTCGATCTGCCGGCACGGCTGCCGGCCGCGAACGAGGTCACCCTGGGCGTGCGGCCCGAGGGGTTCCACCTGGTCGGGCCGGGCGATCCCGGCGCCGTCGAGGCCACCGTGGACCTGGTCGAATCGGTCGGCGCCGACGCCTACCTGTCGGTGACGGTGGGCGCCGGGACGAGAGCGACGGTACGGGTCGAGAGCGGCTCCGGGATCCGCGACGGCCAGCGGATCCACGTGCGGGTGGATCCCACGGCCGTCCACCTGTTCGATGCCGAGGGCGGTCGGCTCGCGCTTGAGGTAGCCAACCGATGACACATCCGCGAACCGTGGACCACCATCCGCAGTTCTCCGTCCATCCTCCAGAGCCCGACACCGGGGCCGCGCCGCTCCCGGCGCCGCCACCTGCCCAGCGGTTCCCCCTGTCGATCTCCGCCGACCGCCGGCGGCTGCTCGACGCGGACGGGCGGCCGTTCCTCGTCCAGGGCGACGCCGCCTGGTCGATCATCGCCAATCTCAGCTATGAGGATGCCGTCAGCTACCTCGACGACCTGCGCGCCAGGGGCTTCAACACCGTCCTCGTCAACCTCATCGAGCACCTGTTCTCGCAGGATCCGCCGCGCGACCGCGCCGGCCGCGAGCCGTTCACGACAGCCGGCGACCTGGCTACCCCCAACGACGCCTACTTCGGGGCAGCCGAGCGGGTGCTCGACGCCTGTGCCGAGCGGGGATTCCTGGTCATCCTCGCTCCCACCTACATCGGCTACCGCAAGGATCGGCCGGGCTTCTCGCGGCATCTCGAGGGCTGGTACGACGAGATCGTGGCCACCGGGCCGGCCGGCTGTCGCCGCTACGGTGAGTATCTCGGGCGACGGTTCGGGCAATTCGCCAACGTCATGTGGTCGATCGGTGGCGACTGGTACCCCGATGAGGCCCGCGCCGGGCTCGACGCCGCCGCGGCCGGCATCCGCAGCGCCGGTGTCAGCAACCTGTTCACCGCGCACCCGCACCCCGAGACGTCGCCGGTCGATGAGTTCGCAGGCTCGGACTGGCTCGACGTCAACGTCACCTACACCTACGGCATCGTCCACCAGGAGCTGATCCGGGACTGGAAGCGGGACCCCGTGTGGCCGTTCTTCCTCATCGAATCCACCTACGAGAGCGAGCACAACGCGTCCGCCCTGCAGATCCGGCGCCAGGCCTGGTGGTCCGTCCTGTGCGGCGGCAACGGACACGTCATGGGCAACCACCCACGGTGGGCGTTCTGGACCGGGTGGCAGGACACGCTGGACCTGCCCGGCTCCGTGGCCATGAGCCGCTGGGGTGCCTTCTTCCGCGGCCTGCCATGGGCGGATCTCGAGCCCGACATGGAGCTGCACATCCTGACCGGCGGGCTGGGCGAATCCCGCGGCCTCGACCGGGCGACCGCCGCGGTGACGCCCGATCGATCGCTGGCCGTGGTCTACACACCGGCACAGCGACCGCTGGAGGTGCAGCTCGGGACGCTCGGCGGAGGGCGGATCGGCGTCGAGTGGTTCGAGCCGGCGACGGGCCGCCGACAGTCGGGTGGGGTGCTGGTGGCCGATGGACCCGCCTGGCTCACGCCGCCGTTCGCCGAGGATTCGGCGCTCGTCCTCCGGACGGTTCGCTGAGCACCGTGCCCCCGAGCCACGAGGAGGCGCCGGCCCCGGAGCGGACGACCCGCTGGCTGGCGCACGAGATCGTCCTCCACGCGGATCGCGCACGGGCGGCGCCGTTCCAGGACGTCGACGTGCGCCTCGAGCTCGTCGCGCCGTCCGGGCGGTCGACGTCGGTCGACGCGTTCTGGGACGGTGGCTCGATCTGGCGCGCCCGGCTGCGCCTCGATGAGACCGGCCGGTGGCGATGGCGATCGACGGCGACCGATGCCGGCGATGCGGGGTTGCACGGGCAGGGCGGTGAGCTCGAGTGCGTTGCCTACGAGGGTGCGAACCCGGTCTACATCCATGGCCCGGTCCGGGTGGCGGACGGTGCGACGTCGCTCGCGCATGCGGACGGCACGCCGTTCCTGTGGATCGGCGACACGGTCTGGAACGGGCTCATCCGGTCCGATCCGGCGGACTGGGAGCGGTACCTCGAGACCCGCCGGGCCCAGGGCTTCTCCGCGGTCCAGTTCTTCTCGAGCCAGTGGCGCGGCCTGGCCACCGATCCGGCCGGCGAGCCATCGTTCGTCGAGACGGACGGGTTCGCGCCCAACCCGGCCTTCTACCAGCGGCTGGATCCCAAGGTCGAGGCCATCGCCCGCCACGGCCTGCTGGGGTACGCGATCGTCGTCCTGTCGCTCTACGACGAGGAGCCAGGGTGGGCGTGGCCCGCGGAGCGGCTGGTGCGGTTCGCACGCTGGCTTCGCGCCCGGTGGGCTGCCTACCACGTCTCGTGGACCCTGGCCGGCGACGGCGGCTTCGCCGGACGGCGTGCGGAGGAGCGGTTCTGGCCGATCGGCCGCGCCGTGTACGCGGACCCGCCCGAGCCGCTGGTCACCATGCATCCACGTGGCTGGACGTGGGTCGGCCCGGAGTTCCGGGGCGAGCCGTGGGTCACCTTCCTGAGCTATCAGTCGTGCCACTCGGACCTTCCCGACAAGGTGCGCTGGCTGCCCGACGGCGACGCCGCGCACGACTGGCGGACCGCGCCTGCCAAGCCGATCATCAACCTCGAGCCCAACTACGAGGACCACCCCTCGTACGACAGCGGGATCCGGTTCACCGCCCACGAGGTCCGGCGAGCCGCCTACTGGAGCCTGCTGGTGACCCCCACGGCCGGCGTGAGCTACGGCCACTACAGCCTGTGGGCCTGGGCCACGGAGCCCGAGCCCGTGGGCCAGGGGATCCGCTCCCAGGCCGCCGAGGTGCTCCAGCCGTGGTGGACCGTCCTCGACACGCCGGGTGCACGCTCGATGACGATCGTGCGCCGGTATCTCGAGTCAGGCGAGTGGTGGCGGCTGCGGCCCGCCCAGGAGATCCTGCTCGGCCAGCCGGGTGCCGATGACGTGCTCCGCTTCGTGACCGCCGGTCGCACGGACGATGGCCGCTGGACGGCGATCTACCTGCCGCTGGGCGGCACGGTCGAGGTCGCCCGCGCGGCCGCCGAGGGCCGCAGCGCGCGCTGGTTCGACCCCCGAACCGGCCGCTGGCAGGCCGCGGCCGGCCGCCACGGCGCGACCACCGACGCGCTGGCGTTCGACGCACCGGACGACGAGGACTGGGTGCTCGACCTGCGCCGCTAGGACTCCTTTGAACGAACGGTTGGGAGCAGGCTAGCGGCGAGGGTGGTAGATGCCCACCTTCATGACCGTCGTTGCCGGGTCGAAGATCTCGCCCTCGGTCATCCCGAGCCGTTCCACCATCTTCCAGAACGCAAGGTCTGCAAGGTAGACGATGGTGTTCTCAATGCTGCGCTGAATCCACTCGCCTTCCCCGCCGCCCGAGTGATATCCGGCGGTGTGCGCAACGGTCTCCGGAAGACCCACCGTGAGGCAGATGTGGAGACCGAAGCCCGAGTGCCGGAACGAGGGGTTGCCAGTCACCGCTGGGTTTGCCTTCCAGCGCGCCTCGTTGCGAGGGCTCATCTCCCAAGGTTTGCCGACGTCATGGCAGAGCGCCGCGGATAGCAGGAGGTCGCGATCGATCTGACGGGCTCCGGCAACTCGCTCGAAGCCATCGGCCATCCCGATCGCGATCATCGCGGTTGTACGGAGATGGTCAGCCATGCTCAGCTCGAGCATGCGCGCCTCGCCAGGATCACCTCGAGGCATATCCTCGATCCGCTCGAACTCGGTCTGCGAGAGCGCGTAGGCCCACGCCTCGATCGTCCGATCACGCAACTCCGCGTCCTGGATCATGTCGACCTCGGGCAGGCTGGCGCGGACGCCCGGACGCAAACGTGCGCGAACCTCTGGATCCGAGGCTGGAACATAGGCCGTCGTCATCTCATCCTCCTGATCGTAACGTTGACGTCCTCCGACCGACCGGGCACGCGCCCGACGCGCCGGGACTTCATGCCAGGTATCCGCCATCCACGGTGTAGTCGGCCCCAGTGACAAACGATGCGTCGTCGCTGGCCAGGAATGCCACGACAGCGGCAACCTCTGCCGCGTCACCCTGCCGCCGAACCGGAGTTCGCTCGATGAAGGGCTCGACCCGCTCGGGCGGTTCCATGGCCACCGCCTCGGTGAAGATCGCTCCCGGGTGGACGCTGTTGACTCGAATGCCGTCACGCGCGTACGCCACAGCGGCGTGTCTGGTCAGCAGCCGAAGGCCGCCCTTCGCCGCCTGGTACCCGGCTGCATCGTCCTGTCCCCGCATTCCGGAGATCGATCCAACATTGACGATGGCACCGCCGCCAGTGGCGATCATCGCGGGAATCACCGCCCGCATCCCAAGGAAGTGGCCCGTCAGGTTGGTGGCGATCTCGGTCTCCCACTCGGTTAGCGTCATCTCGTGCAACCGCTTCGCGAACAGGAGGCCACCAGCGTTGTTGACAAGAATTGTGAATGGATCATCGGCGAACTGGTCAACAAGGTGACGCCAGGCCTCGGCGTCGCGGATATCGAGCGTGCGCCACAGGGATCCGCCACCAAGCCGAGCGACAAAGGCGCTACCCCGCTCGGCATCGCGAGCCGCGGCCACGACCCTGGCGCCTTCGGCGACCAATCGCATCGTGATCGCTGCCCCGATCCCGGTCGCCCCGCCCGTCACCAGGACGTGCCTGCCCGCCAAGCTGGGATATCGCGCCCCGCCGATAGGGGGAAATGGAAATGATGTCATGGGCGCACGCGCCGCAGAACGACTGGGGCCGGCACTAGGCCGGCCAGCGGGTCGATCATGAAAGCGACAGGACCCGACGCGGGTTCAGCACGGTCATTTGACTGATCGTCGCCTCGTCCACCCCCCGCGCACGAATCCTGGGCAAGAACGTTCCGGACACGTACACGTACCCATTGCCCCCGGTCGTGTGCAAGTTGAACGGGATCCCGAAGTCATGCGAAAGGAGGATCCGTTCGGCATAGCCCCGGCTGAGCAGCTCGATCAGCAGATCGATGATCCTCGGCTCGACCGCGTCCTGCATTCGACCTGAGTGCTGGCCGAGGAAATCGAACTCGATGTTCGCTCCGCGTTCCAGCATCGCGAGGTAGTAATCAAGGTGTGGGCAGAGATCGACATGACCAACCACAACGCGAGACGGATCGGCTTGCTCTTCGAGGAGAACGTCGACTTCCGCAACTCCAACGCGAGGCCGCATCGCGTGGGTCAGGATCGCCATGCCCGTCGCGCGTGCGGCGCGGGCAACGGCTCGGAACACGCGCTCTTCCTCCGCATTCACCCAGGCCCTGTCGGTCCCGATCTCACCGATGACGCCGGGCTTGATCTGGTCTGGCCCGATCCCGTTCTCAAACTCGTCGATGAGCTCGTCCGCCAGCGCCTGTGTCGTGCGTCGGTCGATGAAGGCTTCGGGTGCTCCCCATGAGCCCCGATACCAGCCGCAGCCCATGATGATCGGCATCCCGGTTTGCCTGGAGAGCTCGTAGATCCGTTGCGGGTTGCGACCCAACCCGATGTTGGTGAGATCGACGATACAGGTGCCGCCGCCGGCCTGGAATTGACGGATCTCATCGGCAAGGAGGTCCTCGTCGTTGATGACCGCCCACATCTCCCAGGGATCCCGGGCATGCCGCGAGTAGCTGCCGATGCCGACATGCTCGTGCGGAAGGATAAATCCGAGACTGGCCGAGGGAATTGGCCCTGTTACGGTCTGCACGTACGGCTCCACGTCAGATCCTCCTTGACTCATTGCAGGGACAGGACCCGACGCGGGTTCAGCACCGTCATCTGGTGAATTGCCTCATCGCCAACCCCACGCTCGCGGAGACGCGGCAGGAACACCTCCTGGAGGTACACGTACCCCGTACCGCCGAAGGTCTTGAGCTGCATTGCCATCCCGACGGACTGGGACAGCAACAGGTGCTCGGTGTGTCCACGCTTGACGAGCTCGACTAGGAGATTGATCACCCTCGGTTCCATGGCCTCGTCGACCGGCCCGAACCGCAGCCCCAGGAGATCGAACTCGATGTTCGTCCCACGCTCCAGCAGGGCAAGGTGATAGTCGAGATACGGGCAGGAGTCCACATGGCCGATCACAACCCGGGCCGGATCGGCTCCCTCCTCGATGAGTATGTCAATCTGGGCGAGTCCCACGCGCGACTGGGCCGCGTGGGTCATGATCGGGAGACCGGTCTCACGGGCGGCGCGGGCTACCGCCCGGAAGATTTGCTCTTCCTGGGCGTTGAGCCATCCCGCGTCGGTCCCGATCTCACCGATGACGCCCGGGCGAATGCCGGTTGTCCCGACACCATCCCGCCACTCGCTGATCAATTCGTCTGCGAGGTTGTTCACGGTCCGCCGATCGATGAACGATTCCGGGGTGTTCACGGGTCCGCGATACCAACCGCAGCCCATGACGATGGGGAGTCCCGTCCGCTCTGAGAGGCGCCGGAGTCGCTCTGGGTCTCGACCAAGACCCGTGTTCGTGAGGTCGACCAGACAGGTTCCGCCCAGCTCCTGGAACTGATGGAGCTCGCTGACGATCACCTCCTCGTCGTTGAAAACATCCCACCATTCCCAAGGGTGATCGTGGGGGCTGTGCTCGGGCTCGTGGCCGGACGAGTCGAGCCCGGTGTGCTCATGGGGGAGGATGAACCCCAGACCGGCGGCCGGAATGGGTCCGGTGACTGTCTGCACAAACGGGTCCATCGCGATATCTCCTATCCGCTCGCTCAATATCAGCGCACGATGCCGCGCAATCGCGGATGGGTCGTCACGGCCCGACCGCGGTCCGGGCGCGGTTGCCCTCGGCATCGAACAGGTGGACGGCCGTGGGATCCACCCGCACGTGGATCCGCTGGCCGTCGCGGATCCCGGAGCCGCTCTCGACCCGTACCGTCGCTCTCGTCCCGGCGCCTACCGTCACCGACAGGTAGGCGTCGGCGCCGACCGATTCGACCAGGTCCACGGTGGCCTCGACGGCGCCGGGATCGCCCGGCCCGACCAGGTGGAACCCCTCGGGCCGCACGCCCAGGGTGACCTCGTCCGCGGCCGGCAGCCGTGCCGGCAGATCGACCGTGAGCCCACCCTCGAACCGGCTCGGGCCGCCGTCGACCTGCACGATGCGCCCGGGGAACAGGTGCATCGGGGGGCTGCCCACGAACGTCGCCACGAACCGGTTGGCCGGCCGGCCATAGACGTCGTCGGTGGTGCCCACCTGCTGGATGACCCCGTCGCGCAGGACGACGATCCGGTCGGCCATGGTCATCGCCTCGACCTGGTCGTGGGTCACGTACACCGTCGTCCGGCCCACCCGCCGGTGGAGCTGCAGCAGCTCGGTCCGCATCTGGACCCGGAGCAGGGCATCGAGGTTCGACAGCGGCTCGTCCATCAGGAATGCGACCGGCTCGCGGATGATCGCCCGGCCCAGGGCCACCCGCTGGCGCTGGCCGCCCGAGAGCTGGTCGGGGTAGCGCTCCAGCTGGTCGGTGAGCTCGAGCAGCGCGGCCACCTCGCGCACCCGGCTGGCGATCTCGTCCTTGGGCCGCTTGCGCATCTTGAGCGGGAAGCCGATGTTGGTGCCCACCGTCATGTGCGGGTACAGGGCGTAGTTCTGGAACACCATCGCGACGTCGCGATCCTTGGGCCGCAGGTAGTTGGCCAGCCGGCCCCCGATGTAGACCTCGCCGTCGGTCGGGTCCTCGAGCCCGGCGATGATCTTGAGCAGGGTGCTCTTGCCGCAGCCCGACGGCCCCAGCAGCACCAGGAACTCGCCGGGCTCGATGTCCAGGTCGACGCCGGTCAGGGCACGCGTGCGGTCGTAGCGCTTGCTGATCTCGACGAGCTCGATGGCGGGCCCGGCCGGGCCTGGGTCGGGAGCGGCGGGCTGGGTGGTCGTCATTGCTTGAGGGCTCCGGCAAGTGAACGGGCCAGGAACTGGCGCTGGAGGACGAAGAACACGATCCCGATCGGGACCAGGGACATGACCGCGGAGGCCGACCAGATCCCAAAGTTCACACCGCCCTTGGCGCGAAACGATGCGAGCCCCACCGTGAGCACCTGGAGATCATTGCTGCTTGTCGAGATCAGCGGCCACACGAAGCTCATGAACTGGTCGGTGAAGATGATCACCGCCAGCACCACCAGCCCCGGCTTGATCAGCGGCAGGATGATCCGCCAGTAGATGCCGAACTCGCTCACGCCGTCGAGGCGGGCGGCGTTCTCGAGGTCCCGGGGCAGCCCCAGGATGAACTGGCGCATCAGGAACACCCCCAGCGGGTTGGCCAACGGCGGCAGGATCAGCGCAAGGTAGGTGTCATCGATGTGCAACGCGTGCGCGACCGACCACAGGGGAACCAGCAACACTCCCAGCGGAACCATCAACAGGATCAGCAGCGAGGCAAACACGAGCCGCCTGCCACGGAATGGGAGCTTAGCCAGCGCATAGCCAGCCATCGAGTCAAGGAAGACCTTGCAGGCCGTGACCGTGCTGGCGACGAACAAGGTGTTGAACATCCAGCGAGGAAAGCCCGTGTCCGAGATGAGCCGCTCGTAGTTGCCGAAGTAGGGCGGGATGGGGATCAGCTTGGGCGGATACTCGAAGATCGAGATGCTGTCCTTGAGCGATGCGCTGACGACGTAGAAGAACGGCATTGCGAGCGTTACAGCAATCAGCATGAGGATGAGGTGGGTGAAGGCACGTTCCGACCACAGGCGAGCTGGGATACGTGTCCTCGGCTGGCCGATTGGCCTCCTGGTGCGGCCGCGGGTCATCTCGGTCGTCATCTCAGGACATCGGATCGCGCCCACGAAGGGCGCGGAGCTGGACCACGGTCAGGATCAGGATGACAACCATGAGCACGAGCGAGATTGCGGCCGCGAGCCCGGCCTGGAATGTGCTATTGAGCGCATACCTCCAGACTTGGTAGACAACGGTGACGGTCGACGTACCGGGCCCACCGTCAGTCAGAACCAGTGGCGTGTCGAACACCTGGAGTCCCCAGATCGTCGAGACGACCAGCGCAAACAGCAGAATTCGTCTGAGCATGGGGATGGTCAGGAACCGGAAGCGTTGCCAGGTTCCGGCGCCATCAAGCTCGGCCGCCTGGTACAACTCCTGGGGAAGGCCGATGATCGCTGCCAGGAAGAAGATGGCCCAGTAACCGACGTTGCGCCAGACATCCAGGGCCGCCAGCACCGGCAGCGCGGTTGAGGCGCCCAGCCAGGTCACCGGTTTCTGGCCGAGCGCCTTCAGCACCGTGTTGAAGAGACCAAAGTCGACATTCGTCAGGAAGATCCAGATAAGGGCTGCGACGACAGGTGGGACCAGGACCGGGAAGTAGACGAAGAAGCGGTATGCCGCGCCACCTCGCTGGACGCGGGAGAGAAGCATCCCGATGCCGAGCGCAATGACCAGGATTAGTGGCACGGACATGAGGGCGAACGTCAGTGTATTTCGGATGGCCGTGAGCGCCAGTGGCTCCCTCGGCAACCCGATGAAGTTGTCCAGGCCAACGAATTCGGACCCAGCGACCAGCCCACCCGATTGTGTACTCCACCAGATCGTGCCGAGGGCTGGAACAACCAGGAACACGACGAAGAATGCGTACATCGGGAGGACGAACAGCCATCCCGTCGTCTCGCGGCGTAGGCGAATTGCGCGTGCAAGCCTGCGATGCTCGGACTGACTCAAGCGCTCGCGGCGCTGGCGATGTCGACCTACGTCGGACCCGATCACAACCGGTGCGGCCCCGATCACATCCGGTGCGGCGCCCGAAGGGTTCCTCATCGAGTTATTCCTGGTGCCACCAATCGCGCCAAGGGCCCGCAACGCGAGCCCTTGGCATCTCGATCGGTCCGGCGTTTCAGCCGAAGACGATCTTCTTCACCGCCGCATCGGCGTTCGCGACTGCCTCTTCAGGCGTGGCCTGACCCGTCCACGCGTTCCCGATCTGCTGCTCCGCAGCCGTCTCGCAGTCATCCCATTTCGCGAAGGGCTCAGCACCCATCGCATCGTCGTGCATGACATTGAAGACATCGGCGAGCTGCGGCGCCGCCTCCTTCGGGTAGCCGTTCTGGAGGGCGTCAGATCGAGCCGGATAAGGTCCCGACACGTCGCACCAGTAGGCGTTGTTCTCGGCGTTGGTCCAGAACTTGAGGACTTCCCAGGCGAGATCCTTATCTGGCGTTTTCGGACTCATCGTGTAGGTACCGACGATCGAGAACATGTTCTGGCGCGTGGCACTGCCCGGTGGGTAGGGCAACAGCTTCCACTCGAACTGCGGATCTTTGGCCTGGATGCCGGGCGCCGGAGCCATGTCCGATGAGTAGGTGGCGATCTTGCCAGCCACGAAGGCGTCCGGGCCGGTATCGTAGTCGTAGGCGCCGATGGGCGGCGCCACCCCTTGCTTGTAGAGGTCCGCAATCCGTTTCGTGATGTCGATGACAGCCGGCAAGTTGATGTTGGTTGCGCTCTGATCCTCCGTCAGGTAACTGCCACCGGCACCCCTCAGCCACTCGTACCACTCGCCAAATGTCGGGCCCAGCTGGATGCCCACCCCAAGGCCATACGTGTCGGTACCCTTCGTCATCTTCGTGCAGCACGCGACCAGCGAGTCCCAGCTGTCCACGAAGTGCTCGTCGTACCCCGCCTCCCTGACCTTGTCCATATTCGTGTAGAGCATGTCGACGACCGCCCAGTTGTTCGGCATGCCGACGAGCTTGCCGCCGTATGTCGCCAGCCGATCCCAGTACAGGTAGTTGGCCTTCTCGGCGGCGAAGCTCGGGTCATTGATACGCGGAGTCAGATCCTCCAGCCGATCTGCGAAGGCGATCCAGTTGTGATCTTCGATGTAGAAGATGTCGTGCGACCCGGAGGCCAACGAGTTGCTGATTTCCGTCGGGCTGGTCGCCCAGTCGAAGAGCTTGTAGGTGAAGTTGACATCCGGGTTCAGCTTGTTGAAAGCAGCCTGGATGACCTGATGGTGCTGGACCTCCTGATCCGTCCACGGCCCGATGAGGAATTTGATCTCGCCCTTCAGCCCGGTCGGGGCACCGGATCCAGCTGGCAGTGACGCACCGGCCGGGCTGGTCGCAGGCGCTGGTGTAGCTTGGGAAGAACAAGCGGCAAGAATCGCACCCGCTGCGCTCGTCGTGAGTCCCAGCGCGAGTAATCTGAAGATGAAAACGCGTCGAGACATCTGGCCAGCGACGTACCCGCTCGCGAGCTCCTCGACCTGCCGTTCCTGGTCGCGCGTCATCGTTCCTCCTCCTGCTGAGATTGCCGGCTCGGCATCGGAGCACGGCCTCCCAGCCCTGGCATGACACGTTGTTCACATATCGTGAACGATTCTGCGCTCTAGGTCAAGATCTTGGGCCGTTGACGAGGACGTGCGGTCAGCCCGGCTCGAAACTGATCGGGTACCACGAGGAAAGCCTCATCCCTCGTGGATCGGGACAGGGTCCGCCATCCCCTACCCTCGCCGCAGGACGGATCCCGATCGGACGCCGGTGAAGGCTCCGTTACGAATGGCGAAGCGGCCGTTGACCAGCACGTGCCGGGCACCCGCGGCGAGCTGGTTGGGCGCCTCGACCGTGCCCCGCTCGGTGGTGTGCGCGACGTCGAAC
Organism: uncultured Chloroflexia bacterium; assembly: GCA_963841545.1. Taxonomy (GTDB): domain Bacteria; phylum Chloroflexota; class Limnocylindria; order Limnocylindrales; family CSP1-4; genus CAIXZV01. The sequence goes on from CAWJDE010000007.1 coordinate 225,933, forward strand.
AGCACCAGGTCCGCCCGGGCGCCCTCGCGGACCACGCCCCGGTCGCGGAGCCCGATCCGGCTGGCGGGCAGCGAGGTCACCCGTCGGATGCCCTCCTCCAGCGACAGCTCGCCTCGCTCGCGGACCATCCGCCGCAGGTACCACGCCGCCCAGGTGTAGGCGCCGTGGAAGATCGCATCCCCGAGCGGCCCGCCGGGGCTGAGCGTCGTGGCATCCGATGCGATCGAGCACAGTGGGTGGCGGAAGAACCGGGCGACCTCGTCCTCCGGGTACATCCAGATCAGCACCAGGGGCCGGTGGACCTCCTCGACCTCGGCGAGCAGGATGTCGAGGACCGTGTCCAGCACGTCGCCGCCGGGCGGGGTGAGCTGCGCGAGGCTGCGGCCCAGGATCGCGGGGTCGCGGACGAAGGCCATGGTCAGCCCGTCGGGGCCGGGATCGGCGAGATAGTGCCGGAGGGTGCTCGGGTACGCCTTGATCCGCGCCCGCTCGGCCGGGTCGCGGAGCCGTGCCGCGAGCGCCGCCGGGCCGCCGGACACCGCCCACACGGGGAGCGCGATGCTGAGGTTGACCTCGCCGAACGGCCGGGTGTGCATGTCGAACCCGACGTCGAACCCGTCGCTCCGAGCCCGCTCGACCCGCTCGAAGGTCTGCTCCGTCATGTCGGTGGGGCTGCCCGCCTCGGGCATCGCGTGGGACAGCTGCAACCGGACGCCCGTCGAGCGGGCGGTTTCGAGACCCTCCTCGAGGCTCGCGATGGCGCCCTCGCCGGTGTCCCGCATGCAGATCGCGTACAGGCCACCCACGCCCTGGACGATTCCGTTGAGCTGCTCCAGCTCCTCCGGCCGGGCGGCGATGGAGTCCGGGTACGACAGCCCCGACGACAGCCCGAACGCCCCGGCGGCGAGGCCCCCCTCGAGCAGCCGGCCCATCGCCCGCAGGTCCTCGGGTGTCGCGATTCGCTCGGGATCGTCCATCACGGACATGCGCAGGTTGCCGAGCGGGACCAGGGCGGCCACGTTGATCGCCGGTGCGCCGCCCTCCACCCGCTCCAGGTAGTCCTCGGTCGTCCGCCAGTCAAGGGGCGTCACCCCGTCGTAGCCGAAGATGTTGGCGGCGAACGCGGGCGAGGCGCGCATCGGTGCGCAGCCATGGCCGCAGTTCCCGACCAGCTCCGTGGTCACCCCCTGTGCGAGCGCGCTCTGCGCCCGGCCATCCATGAGGAGCGTGAAGTCCGAATGGCTGTGGACGTCGATGAGCCCGGGGGTCACCGTCAGCCCCGCCGCGTCGACCTCGTCGGCGGCCGACGCTCCCGTCAGCGCTCCGATCGCGTGAATGCGGCCATCCGCGACCCCCACATCGGCGACGCGCGCCGGGGCCCCGGTGCCGTCGACGACGGAGCCGCCGCGAAGGATGACCTCGAATGGATCCCGGTCAGGGCGAACGCGGGCCCCGCCGTCACCGGTCCCGGCCACGTCCGGTCCTCCGTTCGATCGTCGCTCCACGCGACAACGTGCAGGCGTGCGCAATATCTTGACGCGTTCTCGACCGCATGGATAGGCTTGCCCGGCGCGGGTCCGCGAGGGTCCGCTCCATGCAGCCGACCGGGATCCGCCGGAACGCCCGGCGTTGACCACCGGTCACGATCGCCGGCAGGGACGTGACATGACGATCCAGGCTATTCCGGGCCGCTTCGCGGCCAAGCGCGCGCTGGTGACGGGTGCCAGCAAGGGGATCGGCGAGGCGACGGCGCTTCGCCTGGCCGCGGAGGGAGCGAGCGTCGCGCTGATCGCCCGCGGGCGACCGGGGCTCGACGACGTCGCGGCGCGGATCCAGGCCGATGGCGGCACCTGCCTCGTGCTGCCGGCCGACTGCTCGGTGGAGGGCGAGATCAGCACCGCGATCGATGCCGCCGCGGCGGCGCTCGGCGGGCTCGATCTCGTGGTGGCCAATGCCGCGGTGGAGCTGCCCGACGAGGACGATCGGCTGGACCGGATCTCGCTCGAGGCGTGGAACCGCCTGATCGTCACCAACCTCAACGGCCAGTTCCTGACCTGCAAGCACGCGCTGCCGCATCTCGAGGCCGCCGGCGGTGGTGCGATCGTCAACCTGGGCTCGAACTGCGGCTCCCTCGGGATGGCGACCAACGAGCCCGCCTACAGCGCGAGCAAGGGCGGCATCTTCGCGATGATGAAGGTCATGGCGATCGACTTCGCCCGCCACAACATCCGGGTGAACATGGTCATCCCGGGGTTCATCGACACGCCCATCAACGACTTCGTCCTGAACGATCCGGCCCAGCTCAAGTACTGGAGCGACCAGATCCCCCTCGGGCGTGCCGGGCACGCCGACGAGATCGCCGCGGCCATCCTGTGGCTGCTGTCCGATGAGGCGTCCTACTGCATCGGGACGGCGATCGTCGTGGACGGCGGGCAGTCGTCGATCTGACGATTACCCCCGATCTGGCGTGCAATGTTGTTTGTTGCTGGCCCGTGCGTGACGGCCGGGCCCCGAGCCCTACCATCAGCATGGTGCCCGCGACGCGAGAAGCCCTCACGGCTGTCAGGTCGTGGGCGAGCCCAGCCTTCGCGCTCGTAGGACGGGCGCGATCATCCGGGCGAGTGCCAGCACCAAGAGGAGCGCGAGCCCGCGTTGCAGGACCAACGCGCTGAGTCGAAGCGCGAGAAGCGAGCCTGTCACGCCCGCAGCAACCCCGCCTCCGCCGAGCACAGCGATCAGCCGAGGCCCGACAAGGCCCGATCGTCGGTTGGCGATTGTTCCGGAAATCGCGGTTGGAACGATTGCCACCAGGCTCGTGCCTTCAGCCAGGTGCTGTGGGATGCCGAGGGCGAGTGCCATGGCCGGAACCATGATCAGTCCTCCCCCGATTCCCAGGAGGGCGGAACCAAGTCCGGCCGCTGCGCCGATGATCAGCCCCCACGCGACGAGCGAGAACGGGTCCAGGGCCTCGCTTCCGGGCTGCGGCTCGATACCGAAGAACATTCGAATTGCTACCACCAGCATGAGCGCACCGAAAAGGACCTTAAGTTGTCCCTCGCTGAGCGCGTGCATCAGGCGAGCCCCGATCCGAGCCCCGACCACGGCTGTGACCGCCATCGAAAGAGCGAGCAGTGGGATAACGTTGCCACTCAGGATGTACGGTACGGCCGCTGCTGACGCAATTGGAATAACCGCCCCCAAGCTGTTGGCGTGGGCTTGGTGCTGGCTGGTTCCCAAGAAAAGCACCAGTGCCGGCACGATAACGAGACCTCCGCCGATGCCAAACAGGCCCGATGCCAGCCCGGCCGTGATACCGATCAAGAGAGGCCGCCCAAGGCCGGCATGGTTGATGTCATGCTCGGCGGAGGTTCCTATGATCAAACCGCACTTCCTTCTCGAATGGGATGGCCGAACATACGGGTGGGTTGAGCGCCGCTATCTACCGATAGTCACTCAACGAGCGGAGGAATTGTCGGGTCCGGTCGTTTGCTGGTGAATGGAAGAGCGTCCCTGGTGATCCATCCTCAACAATCTGTCCTGCATCAATGAACATGACTCGATCAGCGACCTCTTCCGCAAAATGCATCTCGTGCGTGACGATTAGCAACGTCACGCCTGACTCATCGGCCAATCGCCTCACGACTTGGAGCACTTCACCGACCAGCTCAGGATCGAGCGCCGAGGTGATCTCGTCGAGCAAGATGATCTCCGGCTTCATTGCGAGGGTCCGTGCAATCGCTGCGCGTTGCTGTTGGCCACCGGAAAGTTGATGCGGATACACGTCAGCCTTGTCGTCGAGGCCGACCAATCGTAGATAGTCCAACGCCTCTCGCCTGGCCGTCGCCATCGGCACCCCGAGCACGTAGTGCGGCGCAACGGCAATATTGTCCACCGTCTTCATGTGCGGAAAGAGATTGAACTGTTGGAAGACGATACCCACCTTGCTGCGAACCTTGGCGAGCGCGTCGTCCCGCCGACCTAGCCGGTGTTGGAAAGATGCGGGTGTCAGGACCGTGCCGTCGACCGAGATCACGCCGGAGTTAAACGGCTCGAGTGTCATTAGGCATCGCAGGATCGTCGTCTTGCCAGACCCGCTCGGCCCGATGATCGCGAGCCGCTGACCGCGAGGGATCTCGAAGGTGACATCGTTGAGGACCGGCACCTTCCCGTAGCTCTTGACCACGTTGGTGAAACTGATGAGTGGCCCATCGTGAGAAGGGGTCATCCTGATCGCCTTAGCCCCATCGAAGTCGACGCTCGAGCGCCCTGACCGCCAGTGCGGATGGATATGAGATTGACAAGTAGATCAGACCCACCGCAGTAAAGATCGTTGTGTACTGGAACGTGAGATCCGAGAGCAATCGGGCCGTTCCGAAGAGCTCGTAGAGTGTGATTGTCGACAGCAGCGCCGACTCCTTGAACATACTGATCAAGTAGTTACCAAGCACGGGCACCGTCGGTCGAACAGCTTGTGGAAGGATGACGAGCCGCATCGTCTGCCAGGCGGAGAAGCGAAGACTCGTGGCGGCCTCCCATTGCTGGCGCGGTACAGATAGGAATCCTCCTCGATACGCTTCGGCCGCGTAGGCACCGTAGTAGACCGCGAGCGTTCCAATGCCGATGAACATCGGGTCCAGGAGGACGTGATACGACGGGAGAACATAGAAGAGGAAGTAGAGCTGCACCAGTAGTGGCGTATTACGGATGAAGAATACGTATCCGTCACCTATCCGACCCGCCACCGGCACGCGCAGTAGCCTCACGCTAGCGACAATGATGCCAAGTACTGCAGCTAGTGACATCCCGACGATGCTGGCGAACAACGTGAGTTCGAGTCCCTTGAACAAGTCTGGAAGGAAGCCTGCAAGTGCGACAAGATCCATCAGCGTGTCTCGGATGTCGCAACATGTCGGCTTGCCCAGCGCTCGGACCTCCGCCCTAATGCCACGATGGGCAAAGCGAGTAGGAAATAGCCGATGAGGACTAACCCATAGCCAACCGTAACATTGAAGTAGCCAATGCCCGTCAACTGCCGCGCGGCGTGCGTTAGATCAGTCGCTGTGATGAGGGAAAGCAATGACGACGCCTTCAGCAGGTCAACCAGGTTGTTGATCATCGAGGGGATGATGATCGGTAGCGCCTGCGGCATGATTACAAGCCGGAACCGTTGCCAACTCGACAGGTTCAGGGCGGAGGCAGCATCCCATTGACCGCGGGGTACTGCCTCCAACCCTGATCGGACGATCTCCGCTCCGTAGGAGCCGAAGTTCAAGCCTAGGGCCATGACTCCAGCGACCAGTGGCGGAAGCGTAAGGCCCAGCGTTGGAAGCACGAAGTACAGCCAATAGAGTTGGACAAGGACTGACGTGCCACGAAAGACTTCAACGTAAGCCGCAGTCACGAGTCGCACAGATCGCAAGGGCGAGATCCGAGCAGCTCCTGCCAGAAGCGAAATGGCGATACCCAGCAGCGCGCTCGCCGCCGTCACCGTCACCGTCGAGACGGTTGCGTCGAAGAACACGCGGATGCCGAACTCCATGGTGCCGCCTAGCCGCGGTCACGCCAGGTGTTGCTCAAGACGGACATCCCTCGTTCACCCCTGCCATCAATCCAGCGTGAGGACCGTCCTCCTAACCGACGTACGAGGCAGGCCACGGCGCGTCCGGACAGATCTGCTTGGCACCGAAGTCGGGATCCGGGACGATTGCCTGAGTCAGGCCGAAGGGTTGGCCAATCTCCAACAGCTTGCCACTTGTGATTAGCGTCTTGAGCTGAGCGTCGTACTCGTTCAGGAAGTCGATCTCATCGTATCGAACGGCGACTCCGAGGTATCGCCTCTGCGGCTCTCCATTGGTCAATCTCGGCGTGAAGTCGGTGACCACCTCCGCATCTCCACTGATCGTTGCCGTCTTGACCATCCAGTTCAACGAAATGATGTCATTAAGCCAAACGTCGACGCGCCCGTCGGCGACAGACTGTGCGGCGGTCTGATCATCTGGAAAGATCGAGATCCGATTGTCCGCGACTCCATCCTGCTTGTAAAGTTGCTGGTCGTTTGCACCTTCGGAGATCGCGATCTTTAGACTCGTATCCTTGAGAATGCCGTCCCAACTCGTGATGTTCTTCGGATTGTTCTTTGCGACCAGGGCTGTCTCGATCGAGTCATGCAGCGGGTTCGTGAAAGCCACTTGAGCACATCGATCTGGCAGGATGTAGATCGAGTTGCCGGTCATGTCCCACCGCTTCGCGAGGAGGCCGGGGATCCTGCCTGGAGAGGACGTCAGGACCGGGTCGAAGTCCGGCAATCCAAGGTTCTTGAAGATTGTCCGATGGATTTCGACGTCCAAGCCCGTAAGGTCACCGCTAGCCGGGTCGACGAACGAATACGGCGCGGCCTCCTCGTAGCCGAGGCGAACAAAGCCGTCACTCTTCCATCGGTCCATTGTCGAACCGGAGCCCGTAGACGCGGTTGAGCTGCTGCTGGAGCAGGACGCGACGATCGCCGTGGCGGGCCCAGCCGCCGCCACGAGGAGTCCCACGCGGCCCATCAGCACCAGAGCCTCGCGGCGAGTGATGTTTGATGCCACCATGGCGCAACCCTCCACTGGTACGCAGGTGCTAGCCCCCGTCCTCCATGCCGCGACCAAGGGCGCGGCACGCCCGACGCTCGTCAAATGGTCAATATCGTGCCTCCAGATACAACATCATGCAGCCGCGAGAGCACCCATCGAGATCCGCCGCCAGGTCATGCCTTCCTCCTAGCGGCCGATCGCGTAGGCCGTCATCGTCCGGGGTGACGCCGCCGCCTCGATGAGCCCCGGCTGCTGCCCGTAGCGGACCGCGGTCACGTGCCCGCTCGACCAATCGCCCGCGACCGTGACCTTATGGCCAAGGGCGCTCATGCCGTGTCGAACCGAGGCCGGGAGCCTGCCCTCGACGACGACGCCCATCGGATCCATCTCGTGCGGGAAGAAGGAACCCGGGAAGTGCGTCGAGTGCACTAACGGGGCGTCGATCGCCGCCTGGAGATCCATGCCGAAGTCAACCACGTTCAAGAAGAACTGGAGCGACCACTGGTCCTGGTTGTCGCCCCCCTCCGTTCCGAAAGCTAGGTACGGCGCTCCGTTGCGAAGGACGAGCGTCGGGGTGAGGGTCGTTCTCGGGCGCTTGCCTGGAGCGAGCGCGTTCGGGTGCCCAGTGACCAGATTGAACAACTGCGCGCGCGTCCCCAAGGGAAAGCCCAGCTCCGGGATGACCGGCGAGGACTCGATCCATGCACCGCTGGGAGTGGCAGAGAACAGGTTACCCGCGGCATCAGCTGCATCGATGTGCGTCGTATCCCCGCCAGGTCCTGCGGACGATCCAGACACCTCCGGCGGCATATGTCCGCTCGCAGGCAATGCCGTGGAGGCCGCCTCCGGGTTGATCTCCGCTCGCCTCCGCGCCGCATACGCCGGAGACAGCAGCCGTTCGAGAGGGACTGACGAGAAAAGCGGGTCACCGTAGAAGGCCTCCCGGTCAGCGAACGCGATCTTGGCGGCCTCGACCAGTGTGTGCAGATACTCCACCGAGTTGTGGCCCATCCCGGCCAGGTCGTAGCCCTCGAGCAGCCGAAGCTGTTGAAGGAAGACGGGACCCTGCGACCATGGTGGGCACTTGAACACGTCCAGCCCGCGATAGGCGGCGTTGACAGGGGTCTCCGTACGCGACGCATAGCTCGCCATATCGTCCGCATCGAGCAGCCCCGGATAGCTCCGGCCCTCTTCGTCCGCACAAGGGGTCGTGCTGGCGAATGCAGCAACCTCTCGCGCAATCCGGCCGCGGTAGAACTCATCGAGTGCGGCGTCGAGGCATGCCTCGCGCCCCTGCAGGCGATGGGCGGCTTCGGCGGACAGCACTCGCTCGAACGTCCGGGCCCAGGCTTCGTTCTTCATGAACGTGCCGATGGCTGGCACCGTTCCGTCAGGAAGGTAGACCGCTCCGGTCGTCGGCCACTCATCGCGGAAGGTCGCCTCGTAGTCGACAAGCCAGGTTCGAAAGGCCGGGTAGAGGGGATATCCGGACCGAGCCAGGTCGACGACCGGCCCCAAAGTGTCCGCAAGGCGTAAGGACCCGAACCGTTTCAGCGCCTCGACGAGGGCCCCGAACGTGGCGGGTACTGTCGCCGCGAGCAGGCCGCGGCCCGGGATCGCGTCGAAGCCGCGCTCGCGAAACCACGACAGCGTCGCCTGTCGAGGAGCGGTGCCCTGGCCACTGATTGCAGCTGGGTTAGGGGCGCGTTCCGGCGTGTCTGACCGATAGATGAGGATCGGGCACTCACCCGCGATGCCGCACTCGTAGGGTTTCAAGAGCGTAAGGGCGAACACGGCCGTCACGCCCGCATCGATTGCATTTCCCCCACGCTCGAGGATGCCGAAGGCGAGCGACGAGGCTAGATAGTGGCCGGACGACACCATTCCGTGGCTACCCATGATCACCGGTCGCGTGGTGAACTCGCCTTCCATGCCAGTCCTCCTCGTTCCCCCAGCCTGAATGCGGTGCTGTGCCAATCACCCGCCGCGCCCCCGGCACTATTGCTGTTGCGCGGGAGCGACTACAGCCCGGATGAGAGCGGATTCGCCCATCGCCCCAGCCGCCAAGCCATTGCTGAAGGAACCGGCCACGCCCTGGGCCGCTCGTCCGTCCCCGCAACCCGAGCCGGTGACTACGGGTACGTCGTGTAGGGCATCTCGAAGTCGTGCGCGTGGCCGCTGCCGGATTCGATGATGCACTTGAAGGCGGGCTCGGTGTCCAGGAAGTACCACTCGATGTGGTCGCCGATGTGGCTGAGTGCCGTGATCCCGATGCCGTCCGCCGCGAACTGCGCCTTGACGCGCTCCGACTCCTCGGCGGTCTCGAACATCACGGCGATCGACGAGATCCCCTCCCCCTTCGTCTCGAGGAACTCGTGGAACGGGTTGCCCGGCCCCAGGGGCTCGATCAGCTCGAAGTTGAGATCGCCGACCATCGTCTCGGCCCAGCGGACCTTGAACTCGGCGGGCTTGCCATGCCACTGCGAGTGATGCATGACGCGCGTGCCATCGGACTCGTAGACCTTCCACGGGCCCCAGCCGAACGCCTCGTGATAGTTGCGCATCTTCGTATCGAGGTCACGAACGGTGGTCGAGACCTGCGTGATCGGGTACGTGATGCCGCTGACCGGTGACGGCCCGGGCTTCGCCCCCGGCTCGGGATAGATCTGGGCCGGCTTGACGAAGTCGATGGCGTGGCCGCTGCCCGATTCGATCAGGCAGCCGAACTGGTCCTCGGTGTCGAGGTAGTAGTACTCGATGTGATCGCCGATGTCGGCCTTCATGTTGACGTCGATGCCGAACTGCTCCTTGAACGCGACCTTGGCCGCGTCGCCGTCCTCGCGCTCGAGGAACATGGTCGCGATCGAGGCCACGCCCTCGCCCCGCCGGTCCATGAACTCGGACCACAGGTTCGGGCCCTCGAGCGGCTGGAGCAGCTCGAAGTTGAGCGACCCGACGTAGACCTCGGCGCCGCGCAGCGCGTAGTGGACCGGCTTGCCGCGCAGCATCGTGTTGTGGTGGACCGGCGGCACGTGATCGAACACCTGCCACGGCGCCCAGCCGAACGCCCGGTGATAGCGCGCCATGGTGGCGTCGAGGTCGCGCACCGCGAGCGAGACCTGGGTGATGCCGTAGCGGAGACCGGCCATCCCGACCGGCAGATCAGCCGACGGAGCGCTCATGACGTCCTCCCGAGCTCGCCTGACGGTCCCTGGCGGGGCCGGCGTGCGGCCCTCGCCGCGTATCGTCCATAATTCATGAACAATCGAAGCACTGCCTTGCCGCGGTGTCAAGGCATCGGCCCAGCCTGGAGATCCCGAGCCACGACGTGCCTGTCACGCCGACCGGCCAGACGCCGCGTCGAGGCGCACGTAGGCGAAGGGCGGCAGACGAACTCGCACGGCCTCTCGTTGCATCGTTATGGGTTCGCGCCGGCGCCGGAACCGCGCGGGTGCGAGCATTGCATCGAGTGCCGACGGGGCCGCCAGCACTCGTGCCCAAGCCGTGCGGCCGGGCAAGGGACCGACGGTGATCTCGACGGCTCTTGGCGTAAGATTCGCGAGCAGCACCCGCGTGATCCCGTCAGCGGTGGATGCGACCGCTGCGACCTCATGCCCAGTCGCCGGCTCCACTTGGAGACGGAAGCCACGGCGGCACTCGCGCAAGTCCGCGAACAAGTGGTAGACGGGAAAGACCACCCCAACACTGGACGGAAATGAGCGCGAAGGTAGCGGACCGCGCGCCGCTTCAATGATCCCCCGCCAGCCGACCGTTTCGAAGTAGGTCATCGAAGCTGCCCCAGCGCTCGCAAGCGCGGCGATACTTCCCAGCGTCCAGCCGGCGGCAAGAAGGGACATCTGGCGCGGGTCCACCGGTGTCGGGAGTGCCCCCCCTGCGGGCGTCTGGATTGGAGTCGTTGCAGCTGGGTTGAACCGCTGACGCAGCGTCACCGGACTGACGATCACCGGTCGGCTCCCAGCGAACGAGCAAGTCGTTGCCACCGTCGTTGCCTGGGTCCGCAGCGTCTCCATCAGCGAGGCGTCATCGAACGCGTGCACCTGCGGGTTCAACGCATAGGTAAGACCGTCAAAGGCGCCGAATGGTGGCCGGTCCCGGTTAAGCTCGGCGAAGTCACCATCGGTCCCACCGAACGCCGGGCAAGACCCTAGGGCTGGAGCTGCCCGGCGCCGAACCTTGTCGTACAGACCCACGGGGGTCGTCCGATTGGCTGCGGTCGCCTCGTCGAAAACGAGGAGCCGCGCGATGTCGGACGGCCGGATGAGCGATCTGAGATCAGCTGCCCGGTCCGCGGTCGATTCGTCCGCAAAGAGTGCGAGCTCGAGCTGGGCGCCGATCGCCCTCGCGTCCCGAACGCCGCGCTCCAGCACGGCCTGCCAGTCTTGTGAAGCCAGCCGGACGTCAATACGCACGTGATCGAGGTCAAGCGTCCGCAACCGATCGAGCTCGCGCCGGACGAGGGGTCGGTCGAGCTGCGTCGAGGTACCCAAGCCAAGCATCGGCCAATCACGTGCCTCACGGTGATCAAGCCAGACGCGTCGCATGCGCTGGGACCGGGTGGCATGGATCGACGGTGAACCCGAGGCCGAGATCGTCACGCGCTGTGCGAAGCGTTGACCTCGCCGCGCCTGATACGGGTACTTCGTCTCGACCGTACAGCAGGTCTTGAAGGACGCGTCCGTCCAGTTCCGCTGATCCTCCATCGCGAAGAGGCTGCCTTCGAAGGTGACGCGTGCGACTACGCCGCCTAGGTCGATCGAATAGGCGGAGCAGGCGGGAAACAGGGGCGCCTCACGGCCATCGATGATCCACTGCGGCGCCACCAACTCAGGCAGGACGCCATCGACTCTGCCGCGCGGCGTGTCTGCGGTGTATGGACGTCCAGCCACGAGGGCATCGGAGTGCAGAACGCAGAAACCTATCCGGCAGTAACTAAAGTCGGACTGCGCCAGGCCCTCCATGTCGTACACGAGCCGGCCATCTGTCGAGACGCGAACCGTCCCCTGCCATTTCACGTCCAGCGCATCTGAGCGGTTGCGACCGTCAAACCGCACAACCAGGGGATCGACATCGTCACGGAGGATGCGCAGACCCGAGATGACCGGGAGAACCGTGTCCCAGTTTCGATCGCGAATGGACACGTACACGCGATTCGCCAGCTCGCGAGATCCCCACTGGACCTCGTGCACATCGCCTCCGACGAGCTTGTACCGGAACGGACCCGCAGCCAGAAGCCGCCCACGCGGCGATCGCCGGTCCGCGCCGTGCTCGAGCTCGCGGGATGTGGGCGGCCAGCTCACCTGCGAGTCATCGACCGACTGGTGACGGGGACTCCAGATCGACGAGCCGGATCCACGGCGGTGGTGTCGGGACCGGCTTGTGCGCCATCTCTCGTCCGGCACGAATTGCATGGCTGGCTCGCAGCCGCTGGTTCGTCGTACGCGTCTCGCCGTAGATGTCGAAAAGCTCGAAGGAGCCACTCTCAACCTCAAGTACGGCGATGTCGGCTACTGCCCCGGGCCGCAGTGTCCCAACCTCCCCGGCCAAGCCGATCAAGTCGGCAGGGGTAGCGGTCGTGGCGCGGATGACCTCGTACAGCGGCATGCCAAGGTGCAGCAGCTTCGTCATCACGGTCAGGAGTGTCAGTTGCGGCGAGCCGTCGCCGCGAACACGCTGAATTAGCTCTTGGTCGGCGATCAGGTTCGGACCCGGCAGGCTGCCCTGGTGGAGGTCCGTGGAGATGGTGTCCGGCCAGAAGCCATGACCGCACAACGCTTCCGCTGACCGGAACGAAAACGAGCCGGCGCCGTGACCGATATCGAACAGGATCCCGGCATCCCGCGCTCGCCGAACGGCGGGCAGCACACGACCGCGGCCGTCGACCAGCCGCTCCCCCGCGCCCGTAAACGCATGCGTCACGATGTCGCCACCCCGCAGTATCGCAAGGACTTCGCGGAGCTCGGGGGGCGTCCCACTCAGGTGGCACATCACGCGCAGACCCGTCCGCTCCCCGGCTTTGACGGCAAGCCGGAGCGGTCGGAGCCCCGGGAAGCAGAAACCCTCCTCGCCCATGCGGGCCTTGATCCCCACGACAAGGTCACGGCTCTGCTCCACCACCCTCTCCAGGAGCGCCGTGTCGCAGGCAGCGGGATTGCAGTAGTCGTCGTAGTTGAGGCCGATCAACCCAAGGTATGAGATGTTGATGTAGGACAAGATGCGGACTACCGCGGGCTTGACGATGTATTCACGGAGGGCCGGAACGCTGAATGCGCCGGCCGAGCCGGCGTCAATCCAGGTCGTCACACCCGACTGCCAAGCGACGCTATCAGCATCGATACCTCCGTGCGTGCCCCCCCAGTAGACGTGTGTGTGCATATCGATGAGTCCCGGGGTTACCAGGCAACCAGTTGCATCGACCACTCGCGTGTCGGCATCGACCGCAACAGACGGCTCGACAGCTGCGATCCGATCGCCGGATACACCCACGTCCCGCTTCCCGTCCAACCCACTAGCTGGATCGACGACATGGCCGCCCTTGACTACCAGGTCGAACCTCATCGCAGCCACCTCACCTCGATCCACCCGTAGATGCCGGGTTCTTATGCGCTCGCCGTCTCGAACTAGATTGACGCCGCCTGAACGTGCCGACGATTGCGCTGGCCGTCAAAGACTCCATACGATACAAAGCCGAGCGAGTGACGAAGTTGAGACCCTCAGCCCTTGAGTGCACCAGCCGACACAGCACGAACGAGGTACTTCTGGAACACAAGATAGACGCCAACCATAGGCAACGAGGCAATTAGCATGCCCGCGAGGAGGGCCGGATAGTCATAGAAGAACTTGCCTAGCAGTTGATTGACCCCAACCGTCAATGTTCTCACGCTGTCGTCATGTAGCAGCAGCAGCGCGAACACGAACTCATTCCATACGTACAGCGCGTTGAAGATCGCAAGGGTGGCAAGCGCCGGGACGGACAGCGGTAGCATGATACGCACGAACATACTGTGTACGCTTGCACCGTCAACTCTGGCTACCTCGAGCAACTCATCAGGTACGGCTCGAAAGAATGCCGACATCAGGAACACGTTGAAGGGAAGATTTAGCGCGCTGTAGAGGAGAATCACGGACGAATACGTATCCACGAGTCCAAGATCTACCATCTCAACGTAAATGGGAACCATCAGCAAGATCGGCGGGAGCGCTATCCAAGAGAGAATGAAGAAATATGAGAACGTCCGACCACGCCATTCGATCTTCGACATCGCGAATCCCGAAGTCGCAGCCAGTGCGGTTGACAGGCCGACCGCGCCGAGCGTGACGATGACCGAATTGAGGAAGTACCGAGCAATGCTCGCCTGCACCCATGCCCGGCCGAACGCATCCAGATAGAGGCTCGATGGAAGTCCGATCTGTGAGCTTGCCCATTCAACCTGTGTCCGCAGCGCGGCTTGGAGCATGAAGAGCAATGGAAACACGGCGGACAGGCCGAGCAGCGTCATACCCACGATGAAGGCCCAGCGCAAAGGGGCAGGCCTAACCACCGCGTCCCTCACTCCCTGCCCCCCGTCAATGCGCGGATTTGGAAGAACCCCAAGCCTGCGATCAGTACAGTAAGCACCAGACCCATCGCGCATGCATAGCCCATGTTCTGGAATGCAAATGCGTTGTTGTAGATATCGAACTCGACGACAAACGTCGAATACCCTGGCCCGCCATTGGTGATCGTGAACACGTAAGTGAACATATAGGCAAATGAGTTGAGGGTGCTGGTGACTAGGACGATCTCCATGACACGTCGCAGGCCAGGAACGAAGACGTGTCGCAGAACCTGAAGTTGACTTGCACCATCGAGTCGCGCCGCCTCGGGCAGTTGTGGATCGATGCCGCTCATCCCTGCGAGGTACAAGACGACGTTGTACCCGAACTGCGCCCATACGAATACGACGAGAATGGCAGGCAATGCCGTCGAGGCGTCACCGAGCCAATCCCTGGCCATGCCCTCTAGACCCAAGCCACCCAGAACTGAATTGAGCGGACCCTGTGTTTGGAGAAGAAGGCGCGCGATAATGCCAAGCACAACAGTCGAGTAGACAGCCGGGAGGAAATAGGTCCATCTGTAGAAGCGCCACCCAGGGATCCGCTGGTGGATGAGAAACGCAAGCGCCATTGGAACTGTAAGTTGAATTGGAACCGATAGTGCAAAGAAGATGTTGTTCCGAAGAGCACTGACGAAGGTCTGATCCTGGGCAAGATACTCGAAGTTACGAACGCCAATAAAGGTCGGGTCTGAATAGCCGTCCCATCGGGTGAATGCGTGGGTGATGATGGATAGGAATGGATAGATAAGGAAGACGGCCAGGATGATGAGTGCGGGGAGTGTGTAGATGTACCCCCACTTTCGCTCCGCGCGGAGCGGGCTGCGAGATCCTCGGCGGCTTCGCGGCGACCGCGCGACTACAGCGGGCGCAGACACCGCAACTACCAGGTCATGTCATGGCCGCCGATGCTGCCTGGGTCACGCAATCGCGCAACTTCGCTCAACATCGTCGGGTGACACTGTCCGTTAGTGGCATGCGAAGTTGCCAAGCTGGCGGCGCAGTGTACGGATGAGACGTCGGCAAACAACGGGCTAGACTTGGCTCGTTGGCCGCAAAGCGATCTCGAAGACCGTGCATGAAGGCGGCTGCGAGATAGCGTAGAGGATGGCTCGAGCACAGTCCGCCGGCGCCAAAGGGGTCACGCCGACGACAAGGTCGTCTGAGCCCTCCCAAACATGAATCAGCGGCGTTTCGACGAGCCCCGGTTCAATGACGGTTACCCGCAGGCCACGCGGCGCGACCTCCAACCTCAGACATTCGGCGAAGGCGACCGTTGCATGCTTGCTGGCGATGTATGCAGGTTCGCCGACGTACGTGTGGCGCCCCGACCCTGACGCCACGATGACGACGTGGCCGGAACTCTGCTTGTACATCGTGGGCAGCACTGCGCGTACGCCGTACAGTACGCCTAGCACGTTCGTTGCAATGACGTCGCGCCATAGATTGGGGTCGGCTGTGTCGATCGGGCCGTAGTCGGCGATGGCCGCATTTGCGACGAATACGTCGATCTGTCCGTAGTGCTCGATGGCTGCGGCGACGACCTTCGCCTGGTCGCCAAAGTCGCGGACGTCGCCGGGGATGGCAACGGCCTCGACGCCGCTCGATCTCAAGCGTTTGGCAACCTTGGCGATCATCTGCTCCCGTCTGCCGACGAGCACGAGGCGCATCCCTTGGCGACCGAACTCCTCAGCCGTCGCAGCGCCAATCCCAGTTCCGGCTCCCGTGATGATCGCCACTCGGCCGGCGAGTGTCGTGTCCAACGTGACCTCCCTCGGACACGCGTGTCGCTGATCGTTCGTGGGTACCGGCTCCTACGGCCGATCTCCCATACGAGCCGCCCTGCCGCCGACACGGTGCGCCGGCGTCCACCTATCGCAATCCCTTGATGAGAAGCATTACGGAGCCGTCTGATCCTGCACCTGTTGCACCGCAGCCATCGCGTCCTGGATCGAGAGCTTGCCCGCAAATGCCTGCTGAAGCTCGCGATACCAATCCAAAGCCACTGCGTTGGGCATGACCGAATCGAGCACCGCCATCCCGCTGTTCTGATCCTGTTCGGCGATGTACTTCACGTACGGATTGGTGATCGTCGCGGCCGCTTCTTTGTTCGCCGGTGGGAACCCAACCAAACTGACCCATTGGTCGTTACCCTGCAACTCTGGGCTCATCGCTGTCTCAATGTAGCTCCAGGCAAGATCTGGATGAGCAGAGTCCTTGGGAATGGCCCAGTTGCCATTCGAGAAGGTCGACAGCATGGATGCGAGCGGACCGGTTCCCGCAGGGGGAATCACTCCGATTCCGAGATCATCTCCGAGGGGTGCCAGCTTCGGAACCGAACCGGGCGAGCCCTCGGTGTACGCCGCGGTGCCATTCAGGATGGCATTGTCCTGATCGTCCTGCACCAAAGTAGAAGCACCGGGCTGAGTGCAGTGGTGATCTTGGAGTTCGTAGATTGCGTTGAACGCGTTGATGAACTTTGGATCAGTGTACTTCAGCTCGCCAGCAAGCACCTTCTGGACGTCACCAGGGTCAAAGAACGAGGTGATCTCCGTCGTCATCAGGTTCGACGTCGTGTAACCGTCGCGATCTCCAATCGACCATGGAGTAATCCCCGCGCTGACCAAGGAGTCGCATTGGCTGATCATCTCGTCCCAGGTCTTGGGCGGCGCTGTGATCCCGGCCTTTGCCAAGACAGCCTTGTTATAGAACAGGTAGAACGCGAAATTGTCGGTCGGGACACCGAGGATCTTTCCCGAGCCACCCTGACAGTCAAAGTTGACACACGAGCCGTCCCAGCCCGAGATCGAGTCGAAGAAGCCTGGTGTGGCATCGATGTAACTATTCAGTTGCGTGAGACCGGCTTCATAGACAGTCGTATACGCACCGGAATAGAGGTAGATCACATCTGGCACCTTCTTCGAAGCGAAGGCTGCCTGAACTTGCGCTGCGAGTTGGTCGTTATCGTACGGGAGCAATGTGATCTGTACGTCGGATCCGGGATTCGCTGTCTTGAACGCCGTTGCGACGTTCTCAACCCAGGTCCCAGCCGGGCTTCCCGTTGTGGCTCTCGTCAATACGCCGCCGAGCCAGACCTGAATCGTCGCCGGCGCGAGCGACGGCGCGCCTGCGGAACTTGCCGGCGTGCTGGTGGCTCCGCTCGTTGCCTGCGTGGTCGGTGGCGCGACGCTATTGGTTGGGCTCGACGACGCGCAGGCGCCCACAACGAGCAGGAGGGAGGCACCAAAGGCGAGCACGCGCAACGCGCTTCGGTACGGGACGGAACCTGAAGCTCCCACGTGACCCTCCTCAGCACACCCAAGTGGCGGACGAAGTTGTTCGGAAAACGTGAACGCTTCATACTAGCCACCGACGCGACTTGACGTCAACGGCTTGCGGTGACAGCGATGGCGGAGTTCTCAGCGACGGCGACACGAATGGTAGAGTGCCCACCGCCTGGGGGCTCCGCCGGTCACCACGTCACCGCCTGCCGGAGGAAGGCCCGGACCACGCCGGGCGAGACGTCGAGGGATGGAGCGCTGGCTGTCTACCGTGGATTGACCGACGACGCCGGGATGCGCCGCAGCGTGCCGGCCGCCGACCTCGCGCCGACGCGCGCCGACCGCCGATGACCCGGCGCGGGGTCCGCAAGGCCGACGCGCTGCGCCGGGCGCTGGCGGGCCATCTCCTGACCGTCGCTCCGGGCGACAACGTGGCGCCGGTCCGAACGCTCGCCGAGCGGTTCCATGCGAGCGTGGGGGCGACCCAGATCGAGCTCGCGGCACTCGCCGCCGAGGGCGCCATCGACCTGGACAGCCGGCCGGGCCGGGGTGCGGTGCTGCTGGGGCGCGACATCGGGCGGCTGTACGAGGCCACCGACCAGGGACCGCTGCTGATCGCCATGTCGCTGCCGTCGACCGAGCGGATCAACGGGCTCGCGACGGCGATCCGGGCCAGCCTGGTGGCCGGTGGCATCGAAGCGTTCCTGTCCTTCATCCGGGGGTCGCGGCCGCGGATCGCCGCCCTCGCCCAGGGGCGCTGCCAGATCGCCGTGATGTCGCGACTCGCCGCGGAGGCCATGGCCGGGGACCGCTTCGAGCTGCTGCTCACCCTGCCACCCGGCACCTTCGTCCGCGAGCACCGCGTGTTCCTCTCGGCCGCCGCCGCGACCGGGCCGATCCGGCGCGTGGCGATCGATCGCTCCTCGTACGACTTCGAGCGGATGACGACGCTCGAGTTCGGCGACGGGGTGGAGTACGTGCCCCTCAACTACCTGCTGGCGGTGCGCGAGATCGAGGCCGGTCGGATCGACGCGGCGATCCTCGACGTCGAGGACGCGCTCATGCGCTACCCGCCGGACATGCCCAGCCGGCCGCTGTCCGCCGCCACCCAGCGGGTGCTGGCCGGCTCCAACACGAGCGCGGCGTTCGTCGGCCGGGCCGGCGACCGAGCGGTCGGCGAGGTGCTCCGCGCGTGCATCGATGCGACCGTCCTGGTCCGCGTCCAGGAGGACGTCATCGCCGGGCTGCGCGCCCCCGAGTACTGACCGTTCGGGCGTCGATCCGAGCGATCGCGTACGGGAGCAGGCGGAGGGTGGCGGCCTCGCGGGCGGATACGGCCTCCCAGGCGGTCGCCCGGTGGCGCGCCGGCGCCGCCAGGGCGGCCAGCACGTTCCGCTCGTCGAGCATCCGTCGTCGCACGCGCCAGGTGCCGGGCACGGGCAGGGCGACGGTCCGCGCCTCCGGCGTCAGGTTCGCGATCACCAGCCTGACCTGGTCGTCGTGGCGCATGACCAGCCCGGCGATGGTGCCCGGGCCACCAACCGGCGACAGGCTCGCGCATGCCCAGCCGGCCCCGCCGGACAGGTCGGCCAGCGCGTGGAACACGGGAAACACGCCCCCGGCCGGGACGAGGTCGGCCGGGCGTTGCCGCCCGGCCGCGGACATCACGCCGCGCGGTCCGATCGTCTCGAAGCAGGTCACCGAGGCGACGCCGGCGCGGGTCAGGGCGGCGTAGCTGCCGACGATCCACGCGGCGGCGAACAGCGTGACCTGCCGCGGGTCGATCCCCTCGGGAAGGCGACCCGGCGCCACCTGATCGGACATCCCGGCATCCGCGCTGGTGGCCGCCGGATTGAAGCGCTGACGAAGGGTCACCGGGCTCACGCAGACGTCCAGCCCGGCCGCGAACGTCCGCGCGGTGGCCACCGTGGTTGCCTGGGACTCGAGCGTCCCGACCATCGACGCCTCATCGAAGGCGTGGATCTGGGGGTTCAGCGCATAGGTCACGGCGTCCGCGTCGTGGAGGTCCGGACGATCGCGGTTGAGCTCGGCGAAATCGCCGTCGGTGCCGGTGGCGAACGCGGCGCCGGGCACGGAACCGGCGAGCGCGGCGCGCGCTCGCGGCAGCCAGCCGGCGGGCGTCGAGCGGGTCCCGGCCGTCGGCTCGTAGAACACGAGCACGCGGGCGACGGTCTGCGCGGCGAGGCGCCGCGCCAGCTCGGGCAGGCGCCCCAGCGTGTCGTCGCGGACGAACAGCGCGACCTCGAGCTCGGCGCCGATGGCGCGCGCGTCGCCCGCCGCCCGTTCCAGCCGGGCCGCCCAGTCGGCCGCCGAGAGGCGCACGTCCACGCGGAGGTGGTCGAGCCCGAGCGTGCGCAGACGGCCGGCCTCCCGGGTCGTCAGGCTCCGACCGAGCCAGGAGGCAGCCCCAACGCCCAGCCTCGGGCCGGGCCGCCCGGCGTCGGCCGGGAACGGCAGCTCGGTCGGCGCGGCGGCACGCCGCCGTGGCGGAGCGGACCCGCCGCGCCGTTCCCCGGCTGGTGCCGGCTGGACGACCACGCGCACGACCTGGTGGAACCGCTGGCCCCGCCGGGCATGGTGCGGATAGCCGAGCGCGATCGGCGTGCAGTACGTCTTGAACGAGGCATCGGTCCAGTTGCGCTGGTCCTCCATCTCGAACAGGTCGCCCTCGAACTCGGCCGCGACCGTCACCTCGCCGAGGTCGATCGCCAGCCGGCGGCAGGCCGGGAACAGCGGGACCTCGGCGCCGTCGACGATGGACTGGGGCGCGATGAGCTCGGGCAGCACACCGTCGACCCGACCCTCGACGGTGTCGGCGTGGAACGGCCGGCCGGCCGTCGTGGCGGCGGGATGATGGACGCAGAACCCGATCCGGCAGTAGTCGAACTCGGTGGCGGCCTCGCCGTCCATGACGTACGTCAGCGTCCCGTCCGCGGCCGCGGTCACCGTCCCTCGCCAGCGGACGTCGATGTCGTCCGCCCGGTTGCGAGCGTCGAACGATGCCGTGACCGTCGTGCCGTCGTCCCGGATCGTGAGGTCCCCCAGGACCGGCTCGACCGTGTTCCAGTCACGGTCCCGCACCGACAGGTAGACGCGGTCGATGAGCGCGAGGTCGCCCAGCCGGATGCGCGTCAGATCGGCGCCCGCGAGCGCGGCCGAGACCGGGCCGGCCATGATCGGGCGTTCCTCCACGGGCGGCTCGTCCCGCCCGTACCACAGCCGGTAGCGACTCGGCCGATCACGCCGCGCCGTCGCTCGGCCGCCGGCCCCGCCGGCCCCGTCGGTCATGCCGTTCATGCCGTCGCCCGGGCCACGCGGCCCGCCTCGACGTCGACCAGCCGGATCCACGGCGGCGGCGCAGGCATCGGCCTGCGCTCCATCCGGCGACCGGCCACGAGCGTGGCGTGGCACACGAAGCCACGGTCGAACGGCCGGATGTTGCCCTCGATGTCGTACAGGTCTCGCTGTCCGGGCGCGATCTCGAGGATCGCGACGTCGGCCGGCGAGCCGACCCGCAGCGTCCCCACGTCGGTCCAGCCGAACGTCGCCGCCGGCGCCGCGGTCGTCGCGCGGACGATGTCGACCACGGACCAGCCGAGGTACAGGAACTTGGTCATGACGGTGAGCAGGGTCAGCTCCGGCGAGCCATCGCCGCGGATCTCGGCCAGCAGCGCCTGATCCTCCACGAGGTTGTGGCCGGCGACGCTGAGCCAGTGGAGGTCGGTGGACAGGGTGTCGGGCCAGAAGCCCTGCGAGGCGAGCGCCTCGGCGGAGGCGAACGAGAACGAGCCGGCACCGTGGCCGATATCGAACCTGACGCCCCGGTCGCGCGCGCGGGCGACGGCCGGGCGCAGTCGGCCCCGATCGTCCACCAGCCGCTCGCCGGCGCCCGTGAACGCGTGGGTGACGATGTCGCCGCGACGCATCAGCGCGAGCACGCGCTCGACGGTGGGCGGCGTCCCGCTCAGGTGGCACATGACGGGGAGGCCGGTGGCCGCGCCGGCCTCGACCGCCTTGTGCAGCGGGCGGAGGCCCGGGTAGCACACGCCCTCCTTGCCCATCCGGGTCTTGATGCCCACCACGAGCTCGGGGTACGCGGCGGCGACCCGGGCCAGGACGTCGACGTCGCAGGCGGCCGGGTTGCAGTACTCGTCGTAGTTCAGGCCCGGCAGGCCGAGGTACGAGATGTTGATCAGGGCACGGATCCGCGCGGTCGAGCGCTCGACCACGTGCTCCTGCAGGCTGGGCATCCGGAACGCGCCCGCCGACCCGGCGTCGACCCAGGTCGTGACGCCCGAGCGCCAGGCGAGGCTGTCGGCGTCGATCCCGAGGTAGTCGGCGCCACGGTCGACGTGGGTGTGGATGTCGATCAGCCCGGGCGTGACCAGCCGTCCGGTCGCATCGATGACGTCGGCGGCGTCGGCCGTGGACAGGTCGGCCTCGACGGCCGCCACGCGGTCGCCGACGATGCCCACGTCCCGGGGGCCGTTGATGCCCGCCGCCGGATCGATCAGCGTGCCACCCCTGATCACGAGGTCGAATCGCATCGCCGCTTCCTCCTCGTCGTGACTGGACACGGCGCCGAGATTCGTGTGACCCCATGTTCAGTCTCTCTGAACAAGGGTACCCCAGGGTCGCGCGCGCGGCGGGTCGGCCTCAGGCGGATCGCCGCCGGCTTCGCTCCCGGCCGGGCCTGGCCAGGAGCGCGATGGCCGTCGCCTCGTCGGTCACCAGGATGTCGATCACGCCGGTGGCGATCGCGCCCTCGATCGCGGCCACCTTGGCGCGCCCGCCGGCAACGGCGATCACGGTCGGGATGGCCCGCAGCTCCTCGAGCGAGACGGCGATGGTCCGCGCCCGCAGCGCGTCGAGCGCCCGCCCGTCACGATCGAAGAAGCAGGTGTTGATGTTGCCGGCGGCACCCTCGGCCCGCAGCAGCGCCCAGTCGTCGGGATCGACGTGCCCACCACGGAACAGGGTGGATGCCTCGTCCATCTGGCCGATGCCCACGAGGGCGAGCTCGCTGCGCCGGGCGGCATCCAGCGCGGCCTCGATGTTCCGATCGGCCACCAGCGCCGCGGCGGTCTCGTCGGACCCCACGATCGCCGGGGCATGCAGGTAGTGGACGCTCGATTCGGGATACAGCTCGGCGATCCGCCGGACGAGGTCGTGGCCCTGGATGCCGGGCGTCGGGTCCGCCACGCCGCCCGCGAGCTGGGCGAGCTGGAGCCCCGATACCGTCCCCGCGTGCAGCTCGCCGACGGTGGCGGCCAGGGTCCGGCCCCAGGACACCCCGAGCCGGACCCCGTTGCGCAGCAGGCCCTCGAGGAACCGCGCGGCAGCCCACGGAAGGGCACCCTCGCCGGCCGGCTCCCGGGCCGGGTCCCCGTCCACGCCCGGCGCGACCACCACCCGGGCCAGGCCGTCGGCCACCGCCAGCTCGCGGCCGAGCTCGAGCTCCGCTCGCCGCGGCGGACGGATCTGGACGTGGACGACGCCTTCATCCCGGGCGCGCTTCAGGTAGCGTGAGACCGTCGAGGGGTCGAGCCCCAGGTCGCGCGCGATCTCCACCTGCGAGTCGGCGTGCAGGTAGTAGCGGGTCGCGATGTCCGTCAGGAAGTCCCCGGGCTTGGCCTCGACGACCGTGGCGACGCGTTGACGACGGCTCACGGCTCCTCCATCCACGTGCTGGGCGGCACCCGTATCGTACGACGCACAGTCTTGACTGGCGATGCACAATCTTTCTTGACCGTGCCCGCGCGCCGCCCCGGCGAGCGGGTTGGTCACCCATCGGCCCGGTCGAGCATGATGGAGGTCCACGGGATCATGTCGGGCCCTGCAGCGTCGCTCCGGATCCTCGTCGTCGGCGATCCGTACTGCCCCGCGTCGGCGATGCGGGATGCGTTCACCCGGATCGATCCGCCGCACCGGGTGTCGTTCGTGGACGTGACCGACGATCCGGGCTGGACGCCGGCGAGCGCCTCGGAGCGGCGGATGCGCGAGTACATGGGCACGCCGGCGCAGGTGATCGCCGCGCTCGACGGCCACGACGTGCTGGTCGTCCAGGCGGCGCCCGTCACCGACGCGGTGCTGGACGCGGATCCCAACCTGAAGCTCGTATGCGTTGCCCGTGGCGGTCCGGTCAACATCGACGTCCCGGCGGCCACCGAGCGCGGGATCCCGGTGGCCACCACGCCCGGCAAGAATGCCGACGCCGTCGCCGAGCTCACCGTCGCGTTCCTGGTCATGCTCGCCCGGCGGATCCGCGAGGTCCTGCAGCACGTCGACGGGGGTGGCGTGTTCGGCCACGACAACTACGAGGGCGCCCGGTGGTTCGGTCACGACCTCGCCGGGCAGACGCTCGGCCTGGTCGGGTTCGGCCAGGTGGGTCGTCGCGTCGCGAGGCGGGCCCTGGCGTTCGGGATGCGGGTGATCGTGTACGACCCGTTCGTCGAGCCCGACGCGGTGCGCGCCGCGGGGGCCGAGCCGGCGGAGCTGGATGCGCTGCTGCACGCCGCCGACTTCGTGTCGCTGCACGCGCGGGCGACCGCCGACAATCGCGGGCTGATCGATGCCCGCGCGGTGGCGGCGATGAAGCCCGGCGCCTACCTCGTCAACACCGCCCGTGACACGCTGATCGACGAGGCGGCCGTCCTCGCCGGCCTGCGCTCCGGCCGGCTGGCGGGCGTCGCGCTCGACGTGCTGAGCCCCTCACCGGCGGACGGCCGCCACCCGTTCCTCGAGCACCCCAACGCGATCGTGACGGCCCACATCGGGGGCGCCACGTTCGAGACCCTCGGCCACGGCGGCGAGATGGCCGTCGAGGAGATCGAGCGCTTCGCGGCCGGCGAGCCGTTGGTCAACGTCGCCGACCGGCAGGCGCTCGCCGTCCGATCCACCGGGACCGCGGCGCGATGAGCCACCTGCTCGCCATCGACCTCGGCACCGGGAGCTGCCGCGCCGTCCTGTTCGCCGAGGACGGGGCCCAGGTGGCGATCGGCCAGCGCGAGTGGACCCACGCGTCGCTGCCGGGCGCGCCCGGGTCGCAGGTGTTCGACACGGCGCGCAACTGGACGCTCATCTGCGAGTGCATCCGCGAGGCGCTCGCGACCGCCGGGGTCGCGGCGGCGGACGTGGCCGCGGTCAGCAGCACCAGCATGCGCGAGGGCATGGTCCTGTACGACCGGGCGGGTCACGAGATCTGGGCCTGCCCCAACGTGGACTCGCGGGCCGCTGCCGAGGCGACCGAGCTCGTGGAGAGCGGCCGTGCGCGCCAGATCTTCGAACAGGGCGGCGACTGGGTCTCGATCACCTCGCCGGCCCGCTTCCTGTGGATCAAGGCCCACGAGCCCGACGTGTTCCGCGCCATCGCCCACGTCGGCATGCTCAGCGACTGGGTGCTGTACCGGCTCACGGGCCGCTTCGTGACCGATCCCTCGTCGGGCTCCAGCTCCGACCTGTTCGATCTGCGGACGCGGTCGTGGTCGGCCTCGTCGCTGGGCCTCATCGACCTGTCGCCGGCCATCGTCCCGGAGGTCCTGGAGCCGGGCTCGGTGGTCGGGCCGCTCAACGCCCGCGCGGCCGAGGAGACCGGCCTCGTCACCGGGACGCCGGTCGTGGTCGGGGGCGCCGACACGCAGCTGGGCCTGGTCGGCATCGGCGTCGTCCATCCGGACCGGCTGACGCTGGTGGGCGGCAGCTTCTGGCAGCTGACGGTGGTGACCGACGCGCCGCTCATCGATCCCCAGGCGCGGCTGCGCACGCTGTGCCACGCCGTGCCCGGCCAGTGGATGACCGAAGGGATCGGCTTCTGGTGCGGGATCGCGATGCGCTGGTACCGGGACGCGTTCTGCGAGCCCGAGGTCGCCGAGGCGGCCAGGCGCGCCGTCGACGCCTACGTCGTGATGGAGGAGGCGGCGGCATCCGTTCCGCCCGGGTCGGAGGGCGTGACCGCCATCTTCGCGAACGTGATGGACGCGAAGCGGTGGGTGCAGGCGGCCCCATCCTTCCTCGGGTTCGACGTCGGGCGGCCGGACGCCACCGGCCGAAAGGCGTGCATCCGGGCGCTCGAGGAGCAGGCGGCGTACACCGCGCGCGGCCACCTCGAGATCATCCGCGAGCTGACCGGCCGGCCCTACGACGAGCTCGTGTTCACGGGCGGGGCGGCCAAGGGCAAGCTGTGGCCGCAGATCGTCGCCGACGTCGTCGGCCTCCCGGTCCGGGTCCCCGTCGTCAAGGAGTCCACGGCCCTGGGTGCGGCCTTCTGCGGCGGCGTCGGGGCGGGGCTGTACGCCGACCTGGGCGAGGTGGTGGGCGAGCTCGTGCGGTTCGAGCGCACGTTCGAGCCGCAGCCGGATGCGCAGGCCGTGTACGACGAGCGCTACGCGACCTGGCGAGCGATCTACCCGCGGATCCTGCAGCTGTCCGAGTCGGGGCTGCTGCCGCCGATGTGGTGGCCGGCCGGGGCCGACGCCCGCGAGCCATCCGGGACCTGACGAAAGGATGCACGACGATGCCCGAGGCTGACAGCACCGAGACCAAGCAGTTCCACGAGGACGTCCCGCAGCGCAACACGGCGTTCTTCCTCAAGGGCGCCGGCGCCTACGACTGGGGGATGCAGCACCGGCTGGCCCGGATCTTCCGACCCGAGAGCGGCCACACCGTGATGCTGGCCATCGATCACGGCTACTTCCAGGGTCCGACCACCGGCCTCGAGCGCGTCGATCTCGACATCGTGCCGCTCGCCCCCCATGCCGACGCGCTGATGCTGACCCGCGGCATCCTGCGCAGCGTCGTGCCGCCCACGATCCAGCAGGGCTTCGTGCTCCGAGCGAGCGGCGGCCCGAGCATCCTCAAGGAGCTCTCGAACGAGCGGATCGCGATGGACGTCGACGACGCCGTCCGCCTCGGCGCGTCGGCGATCGCGGTCCAGGTGTTCGTGGGCGGCGAGTTCGAGACCGAGACGGTCACCAACATGACGCGGCTCGTCGACGAGGGCTACCGGCGCGGCGTCCCCGTGCTCGGCGTCACCGCGGTCGGCAAGGAGCTCGTCCGCGACGCCCGCTACCTGGGCCTCGCGACGCGGATCTGCGCCGAGCTCGGCGCCCAGGTGGTCAAGACCTACTACTGCCCCGAGGGCTTCGAGAAGGTCACCGCCGGCTGCCCCGTGCCGATCGTGATGGCGGGCGGCAAGAAGCTGCCCGAGCTCGAGGCGCTGACGATGGCCTGGCAGGCGATCGACAGCGGTGCCGCGGGCGTCGACATGGGCCGCAACATCTTCCAGAGCTCGGCGCCGGCGGCGATGATCCAGGCCGTGCGCAAGGTGGTCCACGAGGGGTACCGGCCGGCCGAGGCGTACGAGGTCTTCCGGGCGCTCGAGCGCGAGCGCCCGACCACCGCGGTCACCGCCTGAGCCATGACCGGGACCGCCACGCGCCCGGGCTCGTCGCTCGAGCGGCTGCGCCGCGGTGGACCGCGACTCAGCGTGGGGATGCTCACGGCCGACCTGCTGGAGCTCGGGCGGGAGCTGGAGCGCCTGGCGGCGACCGGCACCGAGCTCGTCCACATCGA
Organism: uncultured Chloroflexia bacterium; assembly: GCA_963841545.1. GTDB lineage: Bacteria > Chloroflexota > Limnocylindria > Limnocylindrales > CSP1-4 > CAIXZV01. Next base: position 252,990 of record CAWJDE010000007.1, read on the forward strand.
CGTCATGGACGGCGTCTACTGCCCGCAGCTGACGTTCGGGCCGCCGCTCGTCAAGGCGATCCGAACGCCGATGCTCAAGGACGTCCACCTGATGGTCGCGGACCCGCTGTCCAAGGTGGAGGCGTTCGTCGCCGCCGGGGCGGACATCGTCACCTTCCACCTCGCGGGCGTCCCCCACCCCCACCGCGTGCTGCGCGTGCTGGGCGCCGCGGGCAACGTCAACGATCCCGCCCGCGGGATCGTCCGGGGCGTCGGGCTCGATCCCAGCACGCCGGTCGAGGCCATCGAGCCGCTGCTCGACGAGCTGGAGCTCGTGCTGGTCCTGGCGATCGACCCCGGCTGGAGCGGCCAGTCGTTCCTGCCCGCGACCGCCGAGCGCCTGGCGCGTGTTCAGGAGCTCGTCGCCGCGGCGCGGCGGCCGATCCTGGTCGAGCTGGACGGCGGCGTGACCAGGGCGAACATCGAGCAGGTCGGGTCGCTCGGCGCCGACATCGTGGTGACCGGCAGCGCGGTGTTCGACGGCGGCGACGTCGCCGCGAACGTGGCGCTGATGCAGGCGGGCGTGATCGCGGGCGCCGCGCGGACCGTCACGGATCCGGCGTGAGCGACGACGCGCGGCCCGGCGTTCCGCGGTCGACGCCGCCACCCGAGCTCCGCGCGCAGTACGAGCGACTGCGTCACGAGTACGGGGGCGCCGTGGGTCGCCACCGGTCCGAGCTCGTCACCCCGGCGCTGGTGCTCGACCTGCCGGCCGCCCGGCGGAACATCGAGCGCATGGCCGACGCGCTGCGCCCGCTCCCGGCGGCGATCCGGCCGCACATCAAGGTCCACAAGAGCCCGGAGCTCGCCCGGCTCCAGGTCGAGGCCGGCGCGATCGGGCTGTCGACGGCGACCGTGTGGGAGGCCTCGGTCCTGGCGCGCTTCGGGCTCGACCACCTGTTCGTCGTGAACACGGTGGTGGGTGCCGAGAAGGTCCGGGTGCTGGCGGAGCTCGCGCGCGAGCGGGACGTCATCGTCGCGGTCGACGACCCGGCCAACGCGGCCCAGCTGGCGGCCGCCGCGGGGGTCGCCGGCAGCGAGCTCGGCGTGTGCATCGAGATCGACACGGGCATGGATCGCTGCGGCGTCGACGATGCCGCAGCTGCCCTCGCCCTCGCCCGCCGGATCGTCGGGATGCCGGGTCTGCGGCTGGTGGGGATCACCGGGTACGAGGGCCACTGCTCGCTCACCGAGGACCGGGAGCGGCGGCACGCGCTCCAGCGGGAGGCGATGGCCCTGTTCGTCGGGGTCGCCGACCGGCTCGAGGCCGACGGGATCCCGGTGCCCATCCGGTCGGCCGGTGGCACCGCGACCTGGGACTGGACGGCGGCGTATCCCGGCGTGACCGAGATCCAGGCCGGGAGCTACGTCGTCATGGACCAGTTCCACGCCCGGATGGTGGGCGGGTTCGAGCACGCCCTCACGGTCGCCGCCACGGTGATCAGCCGGCCCCGCGGTCGGGTGATCATCGACGCGGGCAGCAAGTCGATCGGCGACGGCGAGCTGTCCCGGATCATCGGCCACGACGAGCCGGTGGTCCGGTTCGACGAGGAGCACGGCGTGTTCGCGGCCGGGGCCGCGCCGCCACGGCTGGGCGAGGTGGTGGCCGTGGTGCCCGGGTACGCGCCGTCGACCGTGAACTGGTTCGACGCCTACCACGTCATCGACGGGGACGGCATGGTGGTCGACATCTGGCCCGTGATCCCGCGCGGACCCGGCCACCACGGTCTGGCGGGCGCCTGACCCGAAGGGAGGTGAGCGGCATGCCTCGACTGTGGGACGTGGCCTATCCCCGGACGGAGCTCCTGCGCCACGTCGGTCGCCTGGAGCAGGTGGCCGGCGTCCGGCTGGTGACGCTGGGGGACGGATCGGGACGGGGGATCCGGGTGCTCGAGTTCCGGACCGGCAGCGGGTTCGCGTTCGAGGTGCTCGTCGACCGCTCGTTCGACGTCGGCCGGTGCGAGATGGGCGGGCGGCCGCTGAGCTGGCTGGCGCCGCCCGGCACGGTCGGTCCCTGGTACTACGAGCCGGACGACTGGGGCTGGTTCCGGTCGTGGGGTGGCGGGATGGTCGTGACCTGCGGCCTCGACCACACGATGGTCGCCGAGGAGGACACCGCCGAGCCGTTCCACCAGCCGCACATGTTCACCACGGTGCGCTACGGGCTCCACGGACGCGTCGGCGGGCTCCCGGCCCGGCTCGTCGGGTACGGGGAGCGCTGGGACGGCGATGCCTGCACCCTGTGGGCCGAAGGGATCGTGGTCCAGGCAGCCGTGTTCGGCGAGCAGCTCACCCTCCGACGGCGCATCGAGGCGACCATCGGCGAGTCGTCGCTCCGGATCCACGACCAGGTCGAGAACGTCGGCTTCAGCCGCACCAGCCACATGCTGCTCTACCACTGCAACGCCGGCTTCCCGGTCGTGGACGAGGGCTCGGAGCTGCTCGTGCCGAACCGGCGGGTGACCGCCGACCCGTGGGTCGAGGTCGCCGGCCACGCGGTGCTGCCCGGCCCGGTGGCCGACGCCCAGGAGGCCTGCTTCTACTACGAGCCCGTGGCTGCGGCCGACGGCACCGTGCCCGTGGCGATCGTCAACCGGCGCCTGGACCTCGGGGTGTACCAGGTGTTCCGCGCCGCCCAGCTCCCCCACTTCATGGTCTGGCGCATGCCGGGCGAGGGAACGTATGCCGTGGGCCTCGAGCCGGGCACGAACCCGGCCATTTCGAGGGCCGAGGCGCGCCGGCTGGGCAAGCTGATCGAGCTCGAACCGGGCGAGTCGCGCGGCTACGACCTCGAGCTCGGCGCGCTGGCGGGGCCGGAGGAGCTGGACGCGTTCGCCAAACGCGTCTCGGCGGCAGCGGAGGGTGCCGGGTAGGACGCGGCCCGGTCACAGCACCTGCGTCGTCGGCCAGACCACGACCTCGAACAGGTCGACGTTGGGCGGTTGCTCGAGCGCGAACCGGATGACCCTGGCCACGTCGTCGGGCTCGAGCGGGGTCACCCCGGGCACCAGCTCGTCGGCCTCGGGATAGACGTGGATGAGCGGCGTCTCGACCAGGCCGGGCTCGACGACCGTGACCCGGATCCCGCTCCCCGCGAGCTCCTTGCGCAGGCTCTCCGCGAACGCCACGGTCGCATGCTTGGTGGCGATGTAGGCAGGCTCGCCGACATAGGTCTCGCGGCCGGAGGCCGACGACACGATCACCACGTGGCCGGACCCCTGGGCGGACAGGCGCGGCAGTGCCGCCCGCACCGCATACAGCACCCCGAGGACGTTGGTCGTGACCACGTCCTTCCACAGCGCCGGATCGGCGGTCTCGACCGGTCCGAAGTCGGCGATGGCGGCGTTCGCCACCACGATGTCGATCCCGCCGAACGTCGCGACAGCGTGGTCGACCGCCGCCCGCATCGACTCGAAGTCACGCACGTCGGTCGTGCAGGCTGATGCGCGGCCCCCGGCGGCCACGATCCTCGTGACCTGCTCGTCGAGCGGCTCGCGGCGCCTGCCAGCGACCACCACGGCCGCGCCCGCGGCCGCCAGGTCCCGGGCCACCGCGGCGCCGATCCCGCTGCCGCCCCCCGTGATCAGCACGACAGATCCCTCGAGCGATCGCTCGCTCATCGCACGCCCTCCTCCCTCTCTCCGATGCTGGCTCGCGGAGGCAAGCACGCGATGCCGGCGGCGGGTTCATTCCGCAACAGGGGAACTGTTCATGGACATTGGACGATAGCGCAGCCGCCGGATGGGCCGACGCACGCGCCTCGCGGTGGCACGGCTGACGCGATGGCCTGCGCTGACCCCGAGATCGAACACCTCCACGTGACGCGACCAGCTGACCGGCGGACGTGAACGGCACGTCGTCCCGGCCAACCCTGCCACGTGGGCCGGCCGGCGTCACCTCCACGGCGGCCGACCGGAGTGGCGCGGCGGCCGGGCCCGACGCCTATCCCGCCACGCGCACCGGCACCCGCTCGTACAGACGGCGCGCCCATAGATAGCCGACGAGCGAGATCACGAGGCACCAGGCCACGGCCACGAGGCCGCTGCCGCCGATCGGGGTGCCCAGCAGCAGCCCACGCAGCGTCTCGATGATCGGCGTGAACGGCTGTTGCTCCGAGAACCACGCGAGCGGCCCCGGCATCGACGCCGTGGGCACGAAGCCCGAGCTCAGGAACGGCAGGAAGGTCAGGATCATGGGCAGGTTGGAGGCGGTCTCGACGCTGTTGCTGACCAGGCCGAGCGCGACGGACAGCCACGACACGGCGAACGCGGTCAGCACCAGCAGCCCGCACGCGGCCACCCAGTCGAGCGGGTCGGTGGTGGGCCGGAACCCGATGACCAGGGCGACCACCACCACGATGACGGTGGCGAGCATGGCCTGGACCACGGAACCCAGCACGTGGCCGACCAGCACCGAAGCGCGCGCGATGGCCATGGTGCGGAAGCGGGCGATGATCCCCTGGGTCATGTCCATGGCCACCACGATCGCCGTCCCCTGCCCCACTCCGGCCACGGTCATCAGCAGGATCCCGGGCACGACATAGGCGACGTAGGCGGTGCGATCGGCGGCGGACCCGACGGCGGCCGGCGCGACGACCGAGCCGCCGATCCCAGCGCCCAGCGTGCCGCCGAACACGTACACGAACAGCAGCAGCAGCACCACCGGGATGCCGGCGATGAACACCGTCAGCGAGGGGTAGCGGCGCATCCGGCGCAGGCTTCGCCGGAACATGGTCGCGGCGTCGGGGATCAGGTAGGCGGTCATGGTGCCGGCACCTCCTGGGCGTCGGAGCGGCCCGCGCGGTCAGCGCCATGGCCGGTCAAGGAGAGGAACACGTCGTCGAGGTCCGCGGAGCGGACCGAGAGCCCATCGACCTCGATCGACGCCGAATCCAGGCGGTCGAGCAGCGCGCGCAGCGCGTGCACGCCGCCGTCGTTGGGCATCTGGAGCGCCAGCCCCTGCTCGTCGCGCGAGCCGTCACCCAGCGCCCGCGCCGCGCGATCGAGCGCCTCGGCGCTGCCGAACTCGAGCCGGACGTGGCCGCCCGGGACCCGGCGCTTGAGCTCGGCCGGCGAACCCTGGGCGACCACCCGGCCGCCGTCGAGGAGCGCGATCCGGCTCGCCAGCCGGTCGGCCTCCTCCAGGTACTGCGTGGTCAGGAACACCGTCACCCCCTCGGCCACGAGCTCGCGCACGATGTCCCACATCACGCGCCGGCTGCGGGGGTCGAGCCCGGTCGTCGGCTCGTCGAGGAAGATGATCCGCGGCCGGCCGACCAGGGTCATGGCCAGGTCGAGCCGCCGGCGCATGCCGCCCGACCAGGTCATGGCGGGCTTCGCGGCCGCATCGGTGAGCTCGAACCGCTCCAGCAGCGCGGCCACGCGGCGCCGTCCGGCCTCGCGACCCAGGTGATGGAGGTCGGCCATGAGCCACAGGTTCTCCTCCCCGGTGAACTGGGGGTCGACGGCCGACACCTGGCCGGTGAGCCCGATGACGCGCCGGACCGCGTCCGCTTGCCGGGCGACGTCGAACCCGGCCACCCGGACCTCGCCCGCGTCGGCCGCGATCAGCGTGGTCAGGATGTGGATCGCCGTCGTCTTGCCCGCCCCGTTGGGACCGAGCAGCGCGAACACCGTGCCCTGCGGGACGACGAGGTCGATGCCGTCGAGCACGACCTGGGCGCCGAAGGCCTTGCGCAGGCCGCGGACCTCGACGACTGCGGCCATGGCTGCCGGCGCGTTCCGGATCGCGGTGATCGGCGCGTTCCCCGGCGCGCTCATCGGGCGGCTCCGGTCAGCGGCGCGGTGGCGCGCCGGCGCTCAGATGTCCAGATCTTCGACCGTGATCTGGCGGCTGGACCGCTCGACCATCTCGAACAGCTCCGGTGGCACCTTGTCGCGGAGCTCCTCGAGGGACTCGACCACCTCGAGCGTCGACTCCCGGGGCGAGCTCCCGTACTTGAGGTTCCCGATCCCGATCCAGCCACGCCAGCCGGCCGGCTTGCCCTCGGCGTCGACCGCCCACCATTCGGGACTGCGCTCCACGTGGAGCACGTACTTGCCGCTGCGGCCGCGGTAGACGTGGTAGGCCGCCACCCGGTTGGGGGTGGTGTCGACCCACTCGCCCACCAGGACGCCGGTGAAGCGGACCTTGCGCCCGCTGCCCACGCCCACCCGGACGGTGATCTCGTCGAATCCCTCGTGGAGGGCATCGGCCGTGTCGATGTACCGGCGGAGGGCGGTCGAGATCGCCGACGACAGGTTGCCGCCGGCAAGCTCCTGGGCACGCTGGAAGAGCGGCAGGTCTCCGTCGGACACGTAGATCGTCTTGTTCGGCACGGCCACATCGTAGCCTCCAGGTGGTGTCGTCGTTATACGTAGGAGTATACGTACACTCGGACGATGCGCAAGTGACCGTTCAAGCGCTCGGCGACAGCGGCAGCCCGGGGAGGTCGGGCGGGGGCGATGCGTCCCGCGGCGTCCGGCGGTCATCCTGTCGAACCCGCGATCGAGGAGGCCTTTCTGGTGCATGGCCACGAGCTACCGCACCGCGGGCGTCGAGCTCGCCTGGGACGCGACCGTGGAGGGCATCCTGGCCGCAGAGCTGGCGGGGGCGACGGCGCGCGAGCGCGAGCGGGCGATCGAGACCCGGGTGGGGTCGGCGGTGCGCTCCTGCCTGCGGCCGGGCCGGCGCCCGCTGCGGGCCCGGGTACGCGACGTCGACGGGCGGCTGGTCGCGGATCTCGAGGCCTGAGCTCATGCCGTCGGGCGCGTCATCGCTGCGCCGTGTCCCCAAGCGGCCCTCGTCTGCCGCTCCCGAGCGTGACGAGCCCTCGGCGTGAACGGTATCCCGCGCGACGCGGGCCGAGGCTACGGCGCCTGGGCGCCCGTCCCGGCGCCACGCGCACCCCCGGTACCGCCGGCATTGCCGCCGGAGCCGCTGCCGCCGGTACCGCCGGAGCCGCTGCCGCCGGAGCCGGGACGCATCCCGAACAGGTAGCCCACCAGCGCCCCGTACAAACCGGCGATCGCCTGGCCGCCGAGCACGCCGCCCACGCCCAGCGCGGCGGCCACCACCACGATGACCGTCGAGACCACGATCGTGCCCCAGCCGCCGCCGACGAACGGGAGCGCGATCCCGCGCGACGGGGGCGCCTCGGCGGTGATCGACAGCGTCGCCCGCTGCAGCCCGTTCGCGGCCGTCAGCTTGATCGGGCCCGCCTTGATGGCGACGACGCGAACGGCGCCGCCGGTCGATGGACCGATCGCTGCGGCATCGGCGGGCTCCGCGGTCCAGGTGGCGGCGTCGGCGGCGGCATCCCCGAGCTTCGCGGCATAGCCGACGGGTGTCCCCACCGTGACGGACGCGGGTCCGCTCACGGTGAGATCCGGCGGGGTGCCGCCCTGCCCGAGCGATTGCGCGGCCGGACCGGCGGTGGCTGACACCTCGCTGACCGTCACCGGCTGGCCTCGCCCACGCGCGGCACCGACCGCCTGGTAGAAGGCCCGGTCAGTCACGATCAGGTAGACCACGACCGCGAGCACGACGAACGCGCCGAACAGGAACAGCAGCGCGAACGCATTGAGCAGCTGGACGGGGTCCGTGAACACCGCCGCCGAGGTCGTGGCCGTGTCGTCGGCGCCGAGGACCGGGGGCGCGCCGGCGGCCAGTGCGGCCGTCGCCACCGCTGCCGCGGTCAGCGTGCGCGAACGCGGGATTCGAGTGTCGGCCATGTCGCTGCCTCCCTCGCCTGGACGTCCCGGCCGGCCGGCACCCCCGCGCCCGGCCGCATGATGCGCCAGTCGGGCGCCATGGGACAAGGGGAACCGTGCGCGGCGCCCACATGTGCCGCCTCGCCATCGGCCTCGACGGCGGGCCGTGCGGCCCGGTCACGGGCGGCCGATCTTGACTGGCGTGCGGTGAGCGGCCATCCTCCATCGATCCTGCCCGTGACGTGGGCGGCGAGACGGCAGGTTGGGGATGGCTGGCAATGAGCTTCGATGCAGGCCGTGCGCTCGTCATCGGTGTCGGGACGTACCAGGAGCCGCGGCTGACGGCGGCGGTGACGGCTGCCGATGCCGACGCGATCGCCGCGGCGCTGGTCGACCCCGCCGTGGCGGGCTATCCCGAGGATCGTGTCGTGGTCATCCACGATCAGGCGGCCACCCGTGTCGGGATCGGCGACGCCCTCGACCGGCTGCAGGCCGCGGCGGCGACCGACACCGTGGTCGTGTTCTACGCGGGCCACGGGTTGCTCGACCTGGCCGGCGAGTACAACCTCACCGCCCATGATTCGCAGCTCGCGCCCGACGGGCTGCACGTCGTCACCGGCACCGGCATTCCCGAATCGGTCCTGCTCGCCAAGCTTCGCGCCATCCCCGCGGAGAAGGTCCTGCTGATCGTGAACGCCTGCTTCTCGGGCAACGTGAAGGCGCTGGGCCCGACCGGATCGACGACGATGCGATCGCTGGGTGCGCCACCGTCGGAGAACCTCGCCACGCGGGTCCTCGCGACCGGCGAGGGGCGCGCCATCCTGACCGCCTGCCGCGCGACGCAGGAGTCGTGGTACCTGCCCGGCAGCACGCTCACGGTCTTCGGCGGCGCGGTCGAGCAGGGCCTTCGCGGCCAGGGCCGGGTGCCCAACGCCGCGTACATCGGGATCTGGGACTTCTACCAGTACGTGTTCGACACGACGCGGGCACAGGCCGGCAAGATCCCGGAGGTCCAGGAGCCGGTCATGAACCTCGGCTCGGTGGTCGGCGCGTTCCCCATCGCCCTGGCCGGACCACCGCCGGCGGCCGCGCTCGGCGCCGTGGCACCGATCCTCGGCGACGCTCCCGCGGGGACGGCCGCCAACCTCGTCGCACCGGATGTCATCGACGCCGCCCGGTCGTTCACGCCGGGCAGCGACGTGGCCGGAGCGTCGTTCGGGGCGGGGCCCCAGGTCGTCGACAATCGCAAGCTGCTCGACCTCACCGGAGCGGTCATCGGCAACCTGACGATCGGGGACGTCGCGGGGGGCGACATGATCAAGATCCAGCTCGGCGCCACGCCGGCCGCGGCCGCCGCAGCATCCAGCGCCGGGGACCTGCGAGCGACGATCGAGAGCGTGCGGTCGAGCGTCGCCCTGCTCCAGGGGGTCGACGATGAGCGATCCGACGTCGTGCGCGACCTGGACGACGCCGCGGCCGCCGCAACGGACGGGAAGGTGGAGCGCGTGCGCGTCAAGCTGGACCGGGCCCGGGCCCAGCTGCAGGCGCTCGGGCCGCTGGCTCCGGCGGCCGTGCCCCTGAGCGAGACCCTCGCCGTGCTGATGCAGCGGGCTCGCGACGTGGCCGGGTAGCCCGATGATCACACCGGAGGTCCTCGCAGCGGCGATGCGCGGCGCGACCCGCCGTGACCCGGCGTCCGACGCCCTGCTGGAGGCGATGGCCTCCACGCTCGCCCGACTGATCACGGGCGAGATCAGCGCCGAGGCGGCGACCGCGCAGCTCGCGACCGCCGGACCGGCCCTGCGCGAGCTCGATGGCAAGAAGGTCGAGGCGGGTGGCAAGCTGCTCGACTTCAGCAGCGCGGTCGCCGGCAGCATCACGGTGGGCGACGTCGCCGGTGGGAACCTGACCAGGGTCGTCGTCAACCTGGGACCGCCGCTCGACATCGGGGAGGCGTCCCCGAGCTACGACGTCGAGCTGTGGCTGGTGGGACGGCTGCCGTCGGATCACATCGCGTCGCTGATCGACATCGCCAGGCGGACCTTGCACGTCGAGGTCCCGCCCGGCATCGACCCCAGCCACGTCATCGCCCGGGCGCTGATGACGGCCACCATCCCCGCCCTGACCGAGTTCGTCCGCCTGATGGCGAACCTCGACTGCCCCAACGCCCTGCAGGTCAGCGATGTCGCCGGGCCGTTCTGCTGGGTCAAGCCCGAGGCCGCGGCCCTCATCCCGACCATCGCCGCGAGGCCGCCGCGGCAGCGGGGTTTCAGCATCAACTCCAGCCTGTCCCAGGCTGCCCTCCACTACCTCGCCTGCGCGCCGATGCCCCGTTTCGGACCGGTGCGGGCGGGGCTCAGCGGCCGCAACACCGACGGACCGCTCGCCGCCCTCGTGGGCGAGATCTACTCGGTCCTGGCGGTCCCGCTGCGATGCACGGTGGAGCAGTGCCCGGCGAAGCTCGCCGCGACCACCCGACCGATCTTCGTCGTCCTGCCCGGTGAGCCCGTCGACGCGGATCTGCTCGAGGACCTCCGCGAGGCGTTCCCCATGATCACGTTCGTGATCCTGGCCGGCACCCGCGATCCGGCCGAGTTCGCCGAGCTCCATCTCGACTACGTGGACTACCTGGAGCCCGCCCTGCAGCCCGGCGAGGACGCGCTCGCGACCGCGAGCCTCGAAGAGATCCGGGATTTCATCTTCTGTGAGCCAGGCTGAACCGGAGGGCACGATGGCGTACGAACCAACGTTCTTCAACCCGACCGAGTCGAGGCTCGACGACTCGCAGGCCGGGGAAGGCGTCGGCGACCGGCGGGACGGCTCGGTCTACGTGTACTCGCCCGAGATCGTGCTCGCGGTGAACGTCGCGCTGGCCGTCAACCGCCCGCTGCTCATCAGCGGCCCGCCCGGGTCCGGAAAGTCGTCGCTCGCCGCCAACGTCGCCCGCTGGAAGCGGTGGCGCTACTACGAGGACGTGGTGACGGCCCGGACCCAGGCACGCGACCTGCTGTGGGGGTTCGACGCCGTGCGCCGCCTGAGCGACGCCCAGGCGAAGGGCGCGATGCACCCCGACGCCGAGTACGTGGAGCCGGGCGTCCTGTGGTGGGCGATCGACCAGGTCAGCGCCCGTACCAGGGGCAGGGGCGGCGTCACCGCGCCCACCGAGCAGCCGCAGCGGTTCGACGACCCGCGTGCGGTGGTCCTGATCGACGAGATCGACAAGGCCGACCCCGATGTGCCAAACAGTCTGCTCGTGGCGTTGGGCTCGATGCAGTTCATCGTCGAGGAGACGGGCTATCCCGTGTCGGCCAACCGGGAGTCGGCGCCGTTCGTGGTCATCACGACCAACGACGAGCGGGAGCTGCCCAAGGCGTTCGTGCGGCGATGCGCGAGCCTCACCCTCGGTGCGCCCGCCCGGGAGCGCCTGATCGAGATCGCGACGGCCCAGTTCACCGCCGAGAACCCGGACCTCTACGGGGCGGTGGCCGATGTGGTGATCGGAGCCGCGAAGACCAGCGCCGGGGTCCAGCCCCCCAGCACGGCGGAGTTCATCGACGCCGTGCGGGCCTGCCTCAAGCTCAAGCTCACCCCCACCTCGAAGGACTGGGAGGACATCCGACGGATCCTGCTCACGAAGCGCGTCGGCCGGCAGGCCGATGGGTCGTCACCCACCACCACCGACTAGCCGGCTCTCGCCCGGTTCCGGAGGGCGACCTCCCACCGCTCGTCTTCGCGGCCGATCTCGCGTGGGCCGTCGCGGCCCTGCGGCCGCGGGACGATGACACCCTGGGCGCGATCGCCGCGATCCTCGGGCTGGGACAGGCCGGGCCGGCGACCGCCCCGGTCGAGGACATCGGTGACGCGCGGCGTGCTCCCGGCGCGGCACCGACCGTGACCTCGCGGGCATTCGAGGCGGACGAGGCCGGCGCATCGTGGCTGTCGCCCGGGCTGGTGACGACCGTCACCCCGCTCTCCGAGCCGAGCACCGATCGCCCGCAGCCGGCGTGGTTCGCGGGCACGATCCCGATGGCCGCGCCGGTCCCGTACGGTCCCCCGCCCGCGGTCGACCCGCTGTTCCTGCCGCGCTGGACCCGGGCGATCCTGTCCGGCGCGCTGTCCGTGCGCAGCCCGGAGGGAGCGCTCGACATCGACCGCATCGTCGAGCGGATGGCCGAGCTGCAGCCGATGGCGATCCTGCCACGGACGTCCATCCCGACCCTGCGGTTCGGCGTCCAGCTGCTCGTCGACATGGGCGACGCGATGATGCCCTGGAGCGAGGACGTGCGCGTGCTGCGCGAGGCGGTCGAGTCGGTCGTCGGTCGCGACCGGTGCGCCATCCGGTATTTCGAGGGCTCGCCATCGCGGGTCGAGGTCCCCGGCCGGGACGGATGGGTCGGCTGGGAGCCGCCGACCGCACCAACCGTGGTCGTGGCGATCACGGATCTCGGCATCGGCCGCCCGATGGCCGGCGCGATCCGCGCGACGACCTCGGACTGGCTGGCCGTCGCCGGCGCCGCGCGCCGCGCCAGGACGCCCATGGTGGCGTTCGTGCCCTACCCTGCGGAGCGCGTGCCGGCGCCGTTGCGCCAGGCGATGACGATCATCCCGTGGGACCGCCCGACGTCGAGCGGCGACGTCCATCGGCTGGTCGGCCGGGGCCTGCCGGGGCTCGCCGGATGAGCGGCGGAGCCGGGTCGTGACGCCCGAGGGGCTGGTCGCGCTCGCCGAGCGGCGCTCACCGGGTGCGGTCGCGCTTGCCGAGCTCGCGTCGGTCGCCGGCACCGTCGAGCCCGCCCTGCTCCGGCGGCTGCGGTTCGACGTGGAGTCGCAGCTGACCTCCGCGGCCGAAGGGGACCTGTGGCTCGGCCCGCTGGTGGAGTCGCGAAGCGCGCTCGGGTTCACCCTGCGCGCGGATGTCGTCCCGATCCTGCGGGCGCGGCTCGCGCAGCGTCCCGAGCGCCTCGCCGCCGCCCGCGCGGCCGTCGAGCGGGCGCATGCCGACGCGCCGCGGTCGGTCCAGATCGAGGAGGAGATCGTGTGGCGCGCCCTGCGGCCGGACACCGCCGTCCAGGGGCCCGAGATCGATGCCGCCCTCCGGTCGGCCGTTAAGGCCATGGTGGTCGAATCGGGCCGCGCGAAGGACGTTGCTCGCTGGGCCGTGCGGATGCTGCCGCGGCTGCCGCCGTCGGTCCGTGACTCGGTTGCGGCGTGGACGCTGGCGCTCGGCGCGGGGGCGCGGCTCGACGGGCGGCCGGTCCTGCCGGGCGACGCCCCGGACGGGGCGATCGAGGACATCCGCGGCCTGCTCCCCGACACCGGCGACGCCACCGAGATCGGGCTGCGCCTGCTGCGCGATCGGCTCGAGGTGAGCGAGCCACCCGACCCGCGAAGCGAGCGCGTCTCCGTGCGGCGCACCAACCCGCTGCTGGTGTCGGTCGCGGGCCCCGACGGGGTGGCGCCCCGTCAGCTGAGCCTCCGCCCGGGCGAGACCCGGACGATCGACGTCCACTCGCCCCGGACGGACGTCGAGGCGACCGATGGAGCGTCGTGGTCGATCGAGGCGCCGGCGCCCGACGTGACCCTGGTGCTGTACGAGTCCGGGCCGCCCACGGCCGGGGTCCCGGCTGACAGCGCCGCCAGCCGGGTGATCGTGGCGCCACTCCCGATCGCGGGAGAACAGTCCCAGGGCTTCCGGCTCGACCTCCTGGGCAAGATCGCCCGGGCCGCCGCGCCATCCGACCTGCTGGGCGTCGGCGAGCAGCTCGCGCGGCTCCTGCCCGGCGAGCTGTGGAAGGCGCTTGACGAGCTGTCGTCCGACCCCTCGCGGGTGCCGACGGTCCTGGTCGTCAGCGACGTCGATCTTCCGTGGGAGCTGGCCACGATGCCCAACCCGCGACGCGGCGACCTGCCACCATTCCTCGGCATCCACGTGGCACTGGGTTCGTGGGTGAGCGGTGGTCCCGATGCGCCACCGATCCTGCCGGACCCGGTGGCCGTCGACGTCGACGTCATCGGGGTCCTCGCGCCGCAGACCTCGAGACGACCATCCAAGGTCGCGCTCCCCCGGGACGGCGCCGGGCTGCTGCGCGACGAGTACGGCGCCATGGACATCGAGCCGACCCCGGCGGAGATCCGATCGTGGCTATCACCGCGCTACCGTCCGGGCATGATCCACGTCCGCGGTGCGGCGCTCGACGCTGGCGGCGCCCAGGGCACGGTCCTGTGGCCGGGCGAAGGATTCGGCGTCAGCGCCAGGGGCGCGGATATCGCCCGTCTCGACGGCTCGATGATCGTGATCGAGGGTGACGACTCGAAGTGGGCGTCCGGATCCCTCGACGACCTGTCGCGGATCGCCGCGGGGCTGGTCACCGCCGGTGCCGCCGGCGTCCTTGCGCCGGCCGTCCCGACGGGCCCGAGGTGGACATCGGCGGTGATGCGCGGGTTCTACCCGTCGGTGCTGGCCGAGCACGTGCCGCCCGCCGAGGCGCTCCGGTCGTTCCGTGAGGCGAACATCGATGGCATCGGCGGGACGATCATCGCCGCGCTCAGCTACCGCTACTTCGGGCACCCGGGAACGCGGCTCCGGCGGCGGCCTTCCGCGACCGTGTGGGACGGTGAGGCGGGAGCGGTGGTCGGCCGGCTGGTCGGTCACGAGGACGAGGTGACGGCCGTTGCGTGGGCGCCCGACGGCTCGCGCCTGGTGACCGGCTCCCGCGACGGGACGGTTCGCTGGTGGGCCGCGTCGTGCCGCTTTGGCGGGCTGGTCGCCCGCTCCTCCGCGCCGGTTACCGCCATCGCGCTCTCGCCCGACGGCGCCCGCGTCGCCGTGGCGACCGAGGACGGATCGCTCACGATCTGGACGCCCGGGGTTGAGCGCCCGGCCGCCGTCGCGACGCGGCCCCTGCCCGAGGTCGCGATCGCCTGGTCGCCCGCCGGAGATCGGATCGCGGCCGTCACGCCGGACGCGGTCAGCGTGGTCGATGCTCGCTCGGGCGAGATCGTCGCCCTCTCGGCCGCCTCGGCCGGCCTCCTGCCGTTCGTCGCCTGGCCGGCAGCGAACGTGCTCGTCGTGCAGGAGGCGTACGGCGAGCTGTTCACGCTCGATGCGGCATCGCCCACGCAGCGGCTGGCCGGCGCGGGCACCCTGCAGCCGGTCTCGGCAGCGGCGGCGAGCGCGGACGGCGCGCTCATCGCCACGGGGTCCTCCGATGGGGCGATCCTCGTGTGGGAGGCGGCGACGGGGAAGGTCGTGACCTCGATCCCGGGCGAGCGCACCGGCAATTCGGTCATCGTCGCGCTTACGATCATCGACACCGAGCTGCGGAGCCTCAGCTGGGCCGGCCGGATCGAGCGCTGGGACCTCACCGGCGGGTCGTCGCTGGGAACGATGGCGGCGACCATCCCCGCCGGCGGAGCGGCATTCTCGGCGGACGGTCGACACCTGGTCACCTGGCCGATCCATCCCCGGCGGTTCACGGCACCGGGCGACAGCGGCTCGAGCGCGCCGCTTCCGTTCGAGGAGTCGACCGAGGCGATGGCCGAGGCGGAGGCCGATGAGCTCGCGCCTTCGTAGCCGGGTCCAGGCTGGGTGAGCCTCGGGACACGCGCTCGCTGTCCTGAAGGGTCGTCGCCGTCGCGCTGCGGGCGATGACCTTGGCCACGGTCCCGGATGGGTTGAGGGCGGACATCGTTGCCTGTAGGCTCAGGGAGCCAGTTTGGGCAACAGACGCATCCGGTCCTTCGGATGGGCGTCTGACTGAGAATGGGATGGGCGTCTGACCCATCCCGAACGATGGCCGGGCGACGCCCGGGTCCCCGTTCAGACGCTGGCGCGTGGCTCAACGGTAGAGCACCTGACTCTGGATCAGGGGGTTCCAGGTTCGAATCCAGGCGCGCCAGCCAATTCCCCCGGATCCGGTGCCCGACGGGTACGCCGTCGCTCGCGCTCACGTCACGCGCCACCGGGACGTTCCTCGCGGGTGGCGTGTGCCCCGGTCCCGGGGCCACCATGTCTTGCCATGTACCCTTCACACGGCGCCCCGGCAGGGCTTCGCGCTGGGCGTCCGAGACCAGGAGGGGAACGGCCATGGGTCAAGAGGAAGGGCTCGCCTGGTTGAAGGCGGTTGCCAGGAACGCCAACTTCCAGGTGGCCGCCGGGATCGTCCTCCTGGCGGCGACGATGGCCGTGGTCGCCTTCGTGCTGGATGCCCAGGCCAAGGAGATCGTCACCGTCGCGACCGCGATCGCGGGCCTGTCGACGGTCGCCGTGGGGCTCGCCCTGGCCAAGGACGCCTTCAAGCTGCTGTACGACAAGGAGGCGCACGACAAGGAGGCGCAGGGCACGGCCACGCCGAGCACCGCGATGCGGTCCGTCGCCACCAGTCTCACGACCATCCCGGGGGTCGTGGTCGACCTCAACGAGCTGCTGCCCAAGCTGGTCACGCGGGCGGCCGGTCTCGCGGTCGCGGTGCTGCTGCTCGGCGTGCTGTTGCTCGCCGGTGCCTCCTTCTCGGCCCCGAGCAGCACGGAAGCGTCGCCCTCGCCCGGGGCGGCCTCGCCTGGCACCTCCCCGGGCGCATCCCCCGGCGCATCCCCCTCGTTGGCGCCCGGTGGGTAGTCGGGAGCTCGACGGAGACGGGACGTCAGTCGGGGTGCAGTAGTATTCAGTCCGGTCGCTGACGCGTGGCTCATGGTGAGCGTCCGGCGCTGAGCCGGGAGGACCGCGGTTCGATTCCCGGCGTGTCAGCCAACTCCCACCGGGAGTGTGGTGCGCCCTCGCATGAGTCGCGACTCCTCCCCCTTCGAAGCCGCAGGAGCCGCCGATGCCCACCCGGTCCCCCACCCCGCCCGACGCCGGTGCAGGCTCAGGCTCAGGCGCAGGCGCAGGCCCGGGTGACCTCCCGGAGCGGAGCGACTTCATCCGCGAGATCGTGGCCGCGGACCTGCGCACGGGCCGGCACACGTCGGTCGTGACGCGGTTCCCGCCCGAGCCCAACGGCTACCTCCACATCGGCCATGCCAAGTCGATCGCGCTCAACTTCGGGATCGCGGCCGAGTTCGGCGGTCACTGCAACCTTCGGTTCGACGACACCAACCCGGTCAAGGAGGAGCAGGAGTACCTCGACGCGATCCAGGCCGACATTCGGTGGCTGGGCTACGACTGGGGCGAGCACCTGTACCACGCGTCCGACTACTTCGAGCAGCTCTACGCCTGGGCCGTCCACCTCATCGAGCACGGGCTCGCCTATGTCGACGATCAGTCCGCGGACGAGATCCGCGAGACGCGCGGCACGCTGACCGCGCCCGGTGCCGAGTCCCCGTTCCGAGACCGCCCCATCGGGGAGAACCTCGACCTGTTCGCGCGCATGCGCGCGGGCGAGTTCCCCAATGGGTCGCGCGTGCTCCGCGCGCGGATCGACATGGCCAGCCCCAACGTCAACCTGCGCGACCCCGTCCTGTACCGGATCGTCCACGCCGCCCATCCGCGCACCGGCGACGCCTGGTGCATCTACCCCACCTACGACTTCGCCCACGGCCAATCCGACGCCATCGAGGGCGTGACCCATTCGATCTGCACTCTCGAGTTCGAGGTCCACCGGCCGCTGTACGACTGGCTGATCGAGCATCTGCCGGTGCCCGCGATCCCCCACCAGTACGAGTTCGCGCGCCTCAGCCTCACCCACACCGTGCTGTCCAAGCGGGTGCTGCTGCGCCTGGTCAACGAGGGGCACGTGCGCGGCTGGGACGATCCCCGGATGCCCACGATCAGCGGCCTGCGCCGGCGCGGCTTCCCGGCCGAGGGCATCCGCGAGTTCGCGACCATGGTCGGGGTGTCGAAGGCGGACTCGGTGATCGAGTACGGGCTGCTCGAGTACGCCGTGCGCCAGGTGCTCAACCGGACGGCCGTTCGGCGGTTCGGGGTGCTCGACCCACTCAAGGTGGTGATCACCAACTGGCCCGACGGGACGTTCGAGCCGATGGAGGTCGTCAACAACCCCGAGGACCCGTCGGCCGGCAGCCGGCTGGTGCAGTTCGGGCGCGAGCTGTGGATCGAGCGCGACGACTTCATGGAGGAGCCCGTTCCCAGGTTCTTCCGCCTCGCGCCGGGGCGCGAGGTCCGGTTGCGAAACGCGTTCTTCGTCACGTGCCAGGAGGTCGTCAAGGACGACGCCGGCCGCGTCGTCGAGCTGCGCTGCAGGTACGACCCGGCGACGCGCGGCGGCTCCGCGCCCGACGGGCGCAAGGTCAAGGCGACCCTGCACTGGGTGTCGGCGGCGCACGCCGTCCCGGCCGAGGTGCGGCTGTACGACCAGCTGTTCAGCCGGCCCGACCCGGGCGCTTCGGACGACCTGTTCGCCGAGCTCAACCCCGCGTCCGAGACGATCGTCGCGGGCGCGATGCTGGAGCCGTCGCTGGCGGAGGCCGTGGTCGGCGAGACGGTGCAGTTCGAGCGCCTGGGCTACTTCACGCCCGATGTCGATTCGCGACCGGGCGCGCTCGTGTTCAACCGGACCCTCACGCTCAAGGACACCTGGGCCAAGGTCCAGGCCCGGGGGTAGGGGGCAGGCGGACCTCGCGCCCGGCGGTCGCAACCATCAGCCCCCCGCGACCGACCTCCAGTGCCGGGTCGCTCGCCGTTCGAGCGGGCGAACCGTCGGGCCCTCGCACTCGACGGCGAATCCGATCCTCGGCCCGCAGCCACCCGCTCGGCCATGGGCCGACGGGGGCTCGACGCGATCGCTGGTCTGCGGCGACTGTGAAGGCTGGACGTGGGATGCCCTCGACTTTCATGATGGCGCGGGGTGTCGACGAGACCGACGGTTGGTTCTGAAGATGCGGCGGTCCCGCCCCTCGGCCGGGGCGTGTAAGGGCGCGCCCGCGAGCTGGCCGCCGTCGAGGGGCTCGTTCACGACCCGGCCACGCTCCCCCGATCGCTCGTCATCGAAGGCGAGCCGGGCATCGGCAAGACGACGCTGTGGCTGGAGGGCGTGCGGGCGGCGGAGGCGCGGGGCTTCCGGGTGCTGCGAGCGCAACCGGCCGAGGCGGAGGCCGAGCTCGTGTTCGCCGGTCTCGGTGACCTGCTCGCCGACAGCTACCCGGCCGTGAGCAACAGCTTGCCCGAACCGCAACGGCGCGCGCTGGGCGCGGCGTTGCTGCTCGACCTGCCGCCGGAGCCGGCCGACGACCCGCGACCGGTGGGGGTCGCCGTGCTGTCGACCATGCGCCTGCTCGCCGAAGGCCGGCCCCTGCTGCTCGCCGTGGACGACGGAGTGGCTCGATCCGGCTCGACGGCGTGCTGGCCTTCCCTGCGCCGGCTGCGCGCGGACCGGTCGCCGCCGGTGGCCCGCCGGGCGGTTGCCGGCCAGGCAGCACGGTCGAGAGCCTCGATGTGCGGCTGGCCGCCGACCGGCTCCCGCTTGGGCCGGTCTCGATCGGCGCGCTCCACGCGATCGTGGTCGAGCGGCTCGGGACCGTCCTGTCGCGACCGCGCTTGCGGCGACTCCACGAGCTGTCGGCCGGCAACCCGTACCTCGCTCTCGAGCTGATCCGGGCGACCCAAGCCGGCACCCTCCAACTCGACACCGCGGAGCCCCCCACCGTCGATCTCGCGAGGCTGCTGGGCGCTCGCCTCGAGGCCCTGCCGGCGACGACCAGAACGGCGCTCGTGGCCGCTGCGGCGGCGTCGCATCCCACGCAGTCGCTGATCGGGAGGGTGACCGGCCGCGACGCCGCTGCGCTGCTGGACCCGGCCATCTCGGCCGGCGTGGTGACCCTGGACGAGACCGTGATCCGGTTCGCCCATCCGCTGCTCGCCTCCGCGGCGTACGGCGGCGCCAGTGCCGAGGAACGCCAGCGCATCCATGCCACGCTCGCCCGCACGGTCGCCGATCGCGAGGAGCGGGCGCGCCACGCGGCCTTCGCCGCGGTAGCGGCCGACGAGCGGGTCGCGCTCAGGGTCGAGCGCGCGGCCGAGATGACGTTTCGGCGTGGCGCTCCGGGCGCGGCGGCGGAGCTCGCGGGGTTGGCGCACCAGCTCATCCAGTCGAACGGGCGAACCCAGCCGAGGGCGGCCATGTCCCGGGCTGGCTACCTGTCGAAGTGGGTGATCTCGTCGCCGAGCTCGTAGACGGAGCACCTGGATCACGCCGGGTCCTTCGCGCGTCGCGGCTCGCCACCGGCCCAGCGCCCGACCGAGAAGCCGGGCGCGGGATTGGCGCCGCGCAAGCGGCCCTCGCCGAGGCCCATGACGACGACAGCCTGCGGGCGGGGATCCACGAGTGGCTGGCCTGGGGCGAGTTCCTCGCCCGGGTCGACGTGGCGGATGCGGCGCGCCACGCCCGCCTGGCGGTGCAGGCCGCGCGGCGGGCCGGGGACGACGTCGCACTGGCCGAGAGCCTCGCTGCGCTGGCCATCACCTCGTTCGCGGCGGGCCGGCCGGACGACGCGGCGCTGCGCCAGGCGATGCGGCTCGAACCAGCCCTCCTCCGGCTGCGCGTCCTGCGGCACCCGAGCTACACCCTGGGCTACGTCCTTGCCTGCCGCGACCGGCTGGCCGAGGCCACCGCGGTGTTCGAACAGCTGCTCGTACGAGGCAAGGCGATGGAGGCGGTCCCTCCGAGCCTCGTCCATCTGGGCCGAGATCCTAGAGCGACAGGGCCGCGCCGTGCGCCATGCCCGGCAAGGCGACACCCTCGCCCTCCAGTCCGGCCAGCGGCAGTCCCGCACCGCGCTGCTGGGGCGGCTGGCCCTGCTGGCGGCCTACCGTGACCAGCTGGCCGAGGCCGAGTCACTGGGGATCGAGGCCCTGTCGCTGGCCGGGGCGGATGATGGGCTCGAGGCACAGCTGGCCCGGGCGCCGGTGCTGGGCGGTGAGCTTGCCGCGTGGGCCCTCGGTGTCGCGGCACTGAGCGGCGGCGACCACGCGCGTGCGGTCGGCTACCTCCGACCGATGGCCGGAATCCTGCTCGATGCCGGCCTGCGTGAGCCCGGCGAGCTGCGCTTCCTGGCGGACCGGGGGGGCTATCGGTCTCGACGCCCGAGGCGGCCGCGCAGGTGGCCCGGATGGAGGACCTGGCCGGCGCCGCGGAGCGACCGACAGCCATCGGCATCGCCGCCCGCTGCCGGCTGGTCGAGGGTCGCGTCGGCGATCTCGAGGCCGCGCTCGCATCGGCCGGCACGTCGGTCGCTCTGCTCGAGGCCGGCGAGCTGCCGCTCGAGGCCGCGCGGGCGCGGCTCGTCCTGGGCGGGCTCCAACGCCGCTCGCGCCGGCTGCGGGCAGCGCGCGAGACGCTGGCCGGAGCCATCGCGACGTTCGATGGCCTGGGGGCGGCCGCATGGGCAGCACGGGCACGAGGCGAGGTGGAGCGGCTCGGCGGCCGAACGGCGAGCGCCGGCAGCCTGACGCCCACCGAGCGGCGGGTGGCCGACCTGGTGACCGAAGGCCTTGCCAACAAGGAGGTCGGGGTCGCCCTGGGCATCTCGCCAAGACCGTCGAGCTCCACCTCTCGCACGTCTACGCGAAGCTCGAGGTGGGCTCGCGGACCGAGCTCGTTCGCCGCCTCAGCACCGGCCGCCCAGGGTAGCCGAAGGGCAAACCCTGGGGATCTCCCGGATACCGAACGCAGGGGGCAGCTTCGTACGGTGCCAGCCATGGCGGCATCGCGCACGTTCCTGGTCGAAGCCTACGCGCCCGAGCGGTCCCAGCTCGGCCCGATCCTGGATCAGGCTCGGCGGGCCGCGGGCGGCCGGCACGGGACGGTGATCCGGCACCTGCGCTCGATCCTGGTGCCCGACGACGAGACGTGCTTCCACCTGTTCGAAGCCGAGTCGATCGACGCACTGTCGGTCGCAATCATGGCGACAGGCATCCAGGCGAGCCGCATCGTCGAGGTGGCGACATGAGACGAGCGCTCGTCCTGCTCCTGGGAACGGTGCTCATCGTCACCGGTTGCGGGTCGGACAACCCCGACCCGCAGCCCACGGCGGTGGTCGCGCTCCCGTCGCCGGCCAAGGCAACGGCTGGCGACGACGAGACGACCGAGCCCGGGCCGAGCGGGGTCGGCGATCCGGCCGAGACGCCGGAGGCAGCGGTTGACGATGGCGTGCCGGCCGACATCGCAGCGGACATCGATGCCCTGCGGGACGCCGCCACGCCCGAGGTAGGATCGCCGCGACTAGGTCGGTGCTCGAGGGCTCGGGCGTCGTGATCGCCGAGGATGCATCGAACGCCCCACCCTCCCCGGCGGGCCTCTACCTGTCGACGTATCAGCTGGAGCTGCTGGCCGGCAATTCGCGCCAGACGGCCTCGATCGCGGCGGTGTCGTTCGCCGACTTTGCCACCGCGTTCAGTGGCACGGCGCTGCTGCCGCCCAACGACGCGCTGATCACGGAGCTCGCCACGCTGGACCTGGGCATGGCATACCAGCCGCCGGATCCGAGTCCGGCGCCCGGGAGCGAGGCGGCGGGTCCGCTCGACGCCATCAGCGTCGACCTCTCGATCAGCGCCGGATCGCATGGCAGCCTCCGTCGGGCGGGTCGATCTCGCCTCGGGCAGACGTGGCGCCGAGCCCGAGCTGGCGTCCCTGACCAACCCGCCGCTCTACCCCAGGCGTCGCCGCACGGCAGCCGGCCCCGGTCGACTCCGTTCGCCGTTCGTCCCCGACGACCTGGGCCTGGGCATGCTTCAGATCACCCTGCTCGTGGCCGGCATGCGTGCCACCCTCGCACGCCCAGCGACCTCGGCGAGGCCGAGGCCCGGCAGGCGCTCGCGTCCTGCGCCGGCCACCGTCGAGCGCCGCGACCGCGCCCGCCGAGGGCTTCTCCGACTGCGACCAGCTGAAGCACCTGATCGACGCCCAGGCCCCCGTCGACCCCGATCGATCGGAGCAGGCGATCCTCAAGTCGATGATCCCGGCATCGTGGGGTTGTTCGGCACGGGGACCGAGATCGCCAGCTGGTGGGTCGCCATGACCGCGCTCGCCATCCTGTTCAGGGTCGCGGCGCTGGTGATGCTCTACGAGCACGCCCAGGTCGACCTGGAGGTTGATCCGCTGTACGTCCACAAGCCGATCGACGTTGCCTCATTGGCCTCGGCCAACGTGCGGGCGGGCATCCCGGACGCGGAATGGGAGCGAGCCAGGCAGCAGCGTGAGGACGACTCTGGACCACGGCGCTGCGGACCTGCGCCCGGTTCCTCGGTCTGCCCGGGGTCAGCGACCTGATCGACGTTGGCGAGGCCGAGAAGGGCTGGGTCGTCCAGTGGGAGATCACGAAGGGCCTGAACACGCTCGTCCGGCTCCACGAGGGTGAGCTCTCGGGGCCAGGGGCGGTGGCCAACCGGATCGAGCGGCCGCTGCAGCCTGTCGACGACCACTCCGGCGGCGACGTGTTGGCCATCGACGTGCTGCCCGAGAAGGCATCGGACCATCCCGGCACCGAGTACACCGATCCGGCCAGGGTGTGCGCCCGGATCGTCGCCCGCCAGCCGCCGAAGGGGTTCAAGACGTTTCTCAGTGCCGGGCTCGTCGGCAAGTCGCTGGCTGGCGGCGCGCTCAGCGGCCTGTCCTCGCTGGCGGGGCTGATCGGCGAGCTGCTTACCGGCTGGTACCGCGAGCTTGGGCTGCCCAGGGTGTGCGATGCGATCCACGTCTCCTACCACGTCGCGAAGCCCACCACGTGGCACGGCCGGATCACGGTCGAGTACATCTCACGATCGACAACCGTGGACACCCGGATCACCCGCACCGGCTGGGGGACGGGGCGCCACGGGGACGCCGCGCGTGGCGTGCGTCGGAGAAGCGAACCAGCCAGATCGCGGAAACCTCTACGTCGGCGGTGAGGAGGAGCCTCAGATGCCCGGGTCGTGGCCGTCGTAGGTGGCTCCGCGACGCGCGGATGCGCGAGCCACTTCCTGCGAGTTCAACGACCAGTACAGTGCGCTCAGCCACTATCAGACCGAGTCTATCGACGAGGGTGGCGGGGCGTGGTCGTCGATGCCGACGCCAATGGCGCGCTGCTGCTCACCCGGACGGCCACTACGAGATCTCGCTCAACGGTGCCAGCGCGGCGGACGAGGTGCAGCTTCCGGCCCACCTGACCGCCGAGGTGGCGTCCTGGGCGGCGACTCCGACTGCATCCCCGTCCCGAGCGACGGACAGCTCCCGATGGTGCTCCGGGAGACCACGGCGCGCGGCGACCAGATCACGGGCCAGCTCGATCCACAGAACCCGGCCAACGACTCGCCGGATCCCAGACCACGGTCTGGGACGAGAACAGCTACACGGTCATCACCTGGGATCTGAGCCACGACGGCCCGACCGCCTGTCCTCGTTCTGAGCCGGAGGAGCCACCATGCCGACATCCTGCGTACGGGCGACCCGCGGGCGCCTCACCGCCTGTCGCGCCGGACGACGCGCCGCTGCGCTGGCCATCGCGATCCTGCTCGCCGCCTGCTCCTCGGGTGGTGGCGCAGCGTCCTCCAGCGAGACCGCGACGAGCGCTCCAGGCGGTTGGCAGCGCGGTCCCGGCATCGACGGCCGGGTCGTCGGCCGTTCCCGGCCGGCAGGGCGACGATGGCGCATCGGCCGTGCTGCGACCCCGGCGAGACGGCGAGTTCCGACCGACGCCGGTGGTCATCGGTGACGACTTGACCGCCGTACGCCGACCGAGGTCGCGGGCCAGCCGATGACGATCGAGGCCGGGACCGGCGACGGGTTCCTCGTCCGGTGGCTCGACGAGCGGGAGGGCAGGGACCTGCTGGACGAGCTTGGCAGGCCGAGAGCGACGGAGCATCGCGTACGCCTATGCCGAGAACGCCTATCCGAAGGTCCTCCGGATCGACACCTACCGGGTCGCCGGTGCCGACGGCACCGCCCTCGCCCAGGGGATGGCCGAGCGGTATGCGCCCTACATGCCGGGGGAATCCCCGTCCACCACCCAGGTCGGCGGCAAGACCGTCCTGGCGCTCGGGCTGAACGTCGCGCCGCCCAACGCCGGCCAGATCTTCTATCCCGTCGGCGACGTCGTCTTCATCGTGAGCGCCATCCCCGTCGAGTGGGCGGAGGCGGCCCTGGCGCTGCTGCCCTGAGACGACGGCCGGCGCGCGCATCGCGCGCGCGACAGGGTCGCCCGCGAGGCCCGCGACGCGACCGAGGACGGCTGGTCGATCAGGCTGTCGCCGACGGTGGCAGCGATGGACGAGGACCGCCGCCCGCCAAGCTTGACTCATCTGGATGAGTCAGATAGCGTCATCGATATGACAAAGCGGTTGCAGGTTCTGCTCGACGATGCCGAGCTTCGCGAGGTCCAGCGGATCGCCCGACGGCACCACCTCACGACGGCCGAATGGGTCCGCCAGGCGTTGCGGTCGGCCGGACGGGCCCAGGGCGCGTCAAGCGTGGCCGACAAGCTGGCCGCCGTGCGCCGGGCTGCGGGGCACGCGTACCCCACGGCCGACATCGACACGATGCTGGGCGAGATCGAACGCGGCTACCCGACCCTGGGCGAGTGACGGTCTTCGTCGACTCCAACATCCCGATGTACCTCGTCGGGGCCGACCACCCGAACAAGGGGCGGTCGCGAATCGCGCTCGAACGGCTGATCGCCGACGGTACGCGCCTGGTCACCGACGCCGAGGTGATGCAGGAGATCCTCCATCGCTACACGGCCATCGGGCGACACGAGGCGATCGGTCCCGCGCTCGAGGCACTCCTCGGTGTGGTCGACGAGATCTTCCCCGTCGATGCCGACACGGTGCTCGCGGCGTCTCGGATGCTCGAGCGAACGCCCGGCCTGTCCGCGCGCGACGCGCTCCATGTCGCGATCATGCGCCGGAGCGGCATTGACGACGTGCTCACGTTCGATACGGGGTTCGAGGCGATCACCGGGCTGCGGCGAATTCCCGGGTAGGATCCGGACCTGTGTCGAGCTTCCGGTTCCGCTACGACCCGCCGATCCTGGAGGCGTTCCCGGCCGTCCAGGGCGGGGCCATCCACCTCACCGGGGTCTCGAACGGGCCCTCGTCGCCGGCGCTCGCGGCCGCCTTCGCCGACGAGCAGGCGGCGGTGCGGGCGCGGATCGGGGAGACGCCGCTCTCCGAGCTGCCGTCGATCGCGGCCTGGCGGCGGGCGTTCCGCACGTTCGGCGTGGACCCGACCGGCTATCGATCCGCGGCCGAGGCCCTGCTGCGCCGGCTGACCAAGCAGGGGTCCATCCCGGGCATCAACACCCTGGTCGACATCGGCAACCTCGTCAGCATCCGCTACGCGTTGCCGGTCGCGATGTTCGATCTCGGGGCGGCCAGCGGCGGCACGACCGTCCGCTTCGCGACCGGCGACGAGGTCTTCACCGACCTCGGCTCGGGCGAGCGCCAGGCACCGGAGCCGGGCGAGGTGATCTTCGTCGACGAGGCGGGCCTCGTGAGCGCCCGGCGCTGGTGCTGGCGCCAATCGGCGGAGAGCGCGTCGAAGCCGACCACGACCGAGGTCCTCGTCACCGTCGAGGCCCAGCACGACGGTGGCGCCGATGACGTCGCGGCGGCGCTCGCGGATCTGGCGTCGCTGCTGCGCGCGCACGCGGCGCCGTCGACGATGGCCTCCGGGGTGGTCAACGCGCGCACACCGTCATTCGGCTGAGGAGGCTTATCGGGGACCGAAGGGCGTGAAGGCGGTAGCGGTGGGGTGGGAGGGCGGCGGGGTTGCGCGCGCAGGATGCGGGCATGGATCGAGGGTTAGCTGGCTGGATCGATAGCGCAGAGGCAAGCTGGTGATCCTAAGATCCGAGATCCGCGGTTCATCACGGTGGTAGTGGTGGGAGTCTACAGGATGACGATCATCGTCTGCTCGCGCTGTGGGCGGCAGACTGCGCGGAGCACGTGCTGCCCAACTACGAGCAGGCACGGCCGAAGGACGACCGCCTGGGCGCGGGGCTGGTAGACGAGGCCCGGTCCGACGAGGCCGTTGCCTGACGCATGCATCCCGATGGTAGGCTTTCCTTACGCAGTCGATGAAGTAAGGAACGTGGACCATGGATGTCTCCGCCCGGCTCAGCTCGAAGGGTCAGGTCACCATCCCACGCTCGGTCGTGAGGCGCTGGCGCTCGAGGAGGGCGACACGGTCGTCTTCCGGGTCGATGGCGACCGCGCCGTGCTCGCCCGCAGCCCGGATCTGCTGGCCCTGGCCGGCTCCGTGAGCGTCGCCGCCGCCAAGCGCGGAACGCCGTGGAACGACGTGCTCCGGCAGACGCGGCGCGCGCGGTCGGCCGCCCGGCGGTGACCGCCTTCCTCGATACCAACATCCTGATCCGACACCTGACCGGCGATCCGCCGGGCCAGGCGACGCGCGCGACCCGCTACCTCGAGCGGGCTGAGGATCTCCTGCTTCCGGACCTGATCTTCGCCGAGGTCGCGTATGTGCTCGAGTCGTACTACGAGGTCGCGCGGGCGCAGGTCGCCGATGCCCTCCGCGCATCCTCGCGTTCCGGGCCGTCAGGGTCGTCGATCTCGAGCTGCTGCAGCGGGCGGTCGAGGTCTACGAGGTGCATCGTCTCGACTTCGCCGACGCCTACCTCGTGGCCAGCGCGGAGCGGACCGGCGTCGGCGTGGTTGCCTCGTTCGATCGCTCGATCGACCGGGTGGGCAGCGTCCGCCGTGACGAGCCTCGATCGACGTCAGGAACGCCGTCCCAAGCCGGACGTGCATCTGGATGAGTAGATGGCGATCGATAGGAACGAAGCGGTAGCAGGTTCAGCTCGCCGATGCCGAGACGCGCGAGGCCCGGAAGAGTGGTGCGCTCGATGACACCGCCTGCTCGACGACCGCAGATGGGTCGACAGGCGTGCGGCTGAAGGCCGCGAGCGCGCTCAAGGCGCGTCAAGCATGAACGTCGACAGCTCGATGCCCGTCGTGCGCCGAGCAGAGTGGTCGCGGACCGCACGGAGGGCGACGTCGACGCGATGCTCGAGCGAGAATCGAAGTCGCGGCTACCCGCGCCGGGCGCAGTGACGGACTTCGACGACCCAGCATCGTCCGCGAACCCGAAGGGGCCGACCAGCGGAGACAACGGCGGCAGGTCGCAGACTTGTCGCTGGAACCGCCATGCGCCGACGGGTCCACGCGCGTGGATCACCCAGATGCCGAGGGCATGCAGGAGATCCTCGATCGCTAGACGGACAGTCCCGGTGGGCGTGCACGAGACGGATACCGGCGGCGCATCGCGCTCGAGGCAGCTCCGGGCCGGCTGTGACGACGAGATCGCCCCATCGACGCCGCCGCCGGAACGCGAACGGCGTATTCGGCTGCGTTGAGCGATCGCGTCCGCGGCCACGCGCGTGATGTCACTGGCCTGAAGAGAGCGATGCACCGGACCGGCCGAAGACGCGCTCCACTGGCTAGATACGGGGTTCGAGGCGATCACTTGTGGCTCGCTGGCGAACTCGCCGGGTGGACGGGACGGTGTCGGAGCCGCCGGGCTGGCTCGGTCCGTGGCGACGCGGAGCCGTCTCCGTCGCTCGCGCGTAGTCCGCGAGCAGGCCACGGCCGCCACGCCGTCAGGCCGGCGGTGGGCTCGGCCGGACGCTCAGCGGGCTCGGTCGTCGGTAGCGCTCAGCGGCGGCGGCTCGCCGACGAGCAGGCGGCGGTGCAGGTGCGGATCGGGGAGACGCAGCTCGACGAGCAGGCCGACGATCGCGGCCAGGAGGACGAGCGCTCCGCACGTGATGGCGTGGACACGATCGGCGTGATCGAACGGCGTGCCGAGGCCTGCCTGCGCAGGCTGACAAGCAGGGAAGCACAACGCCGGGCATCAACGACCCTGGTCGACGATCGGCAACCTCGTGAGCATCCGCTACGCGTTGCCGATCAGCGCCATGTTCGGATCTCCGGGGCGGCCAGCGGTCGCGGTAGCGACCGTCGAGCTTCGCGACCGGGCCACGAACGAGCGGGTCATTCATGCCGACCTCGGCTCGGGCGAGCGCCAGGCGCCGGAGCCGGGCCGAGGTGATCTTCGTCGACGAGGCGGGCCTCGTGAGCGCCCGGCGCTGGTGCTGGCGCCAATCGGCGTGAGAGCGCGTCGAAGCCGACCAGCGACCGAAGCCGTCGTCGACGACGAGCACCAGCGATCGACGGTGGCGCCGATGACCGATCGCGAGCGGCGCTACGCGGTCATCTACGGCGTCGCTGCTGCGCGCGCACGACGGCGCCGTCGACGATGGCCTCCGGGGATGGTCGAACGCGCGCACACCGTCATTCGGCTGAGGTATCGGGCGGGTGGCGCGGCGTCCGCGTCAGCTCGCCGGGGTGAACACCTGGACCGTGGCGCCCGCGACCAGGTCGCTGGTGGTGATGAGGCGATATCCGGCCGCCTCCATCGTGGCCTGAACCGCCTCCGGTCGAGTCGAGTGGCCGGGCACCCGGAGGTAGAGGCCGGGACGCGCCTCGAGGATGGCGACCCTGGCGCCGGGTCGAAGGTCGGCGCGCAGCCGCTCGACGTAGCCCTCGCGGTCGGGCAGGTGGTGGTAGCTCGCCGAGAAGAACACGAGGTCGACGGGCTCGGGCACGCCCGGGGAGTCGGCGCTGCGCCTCGACCGAATGGACATTGCCGAGGCCGAGGCGTGCGGCCTCGTGCTCCACCGCGCCACGCAGGTCAGCGTCCGTATCGACCGCGTAGACGACCCCCGTCGGTCCGACTCCCCGCGCGAAGTCGAATGCGAACGCCCCGAACCCGGCACCGACGTCCGCGATTCGCATCCCGGGCTCGAGCCCAAGCCAGCCGACGAGCCGCTCCCGTTCGGCGCTGCTCGCACCACCACCGTAGGCGAGCCGCTTCAGCGCGAGCCGGATGGCGTGGGCAAGGTCAGGGCGGTTCATGGCGCAAGCATGCGTGACGGGCGATGGCTCCGCTCCGGGCAGTCGGCGGCAGCTGTCAACCTATCGGCGATCCTGCGGGTCCGACGGGTCGAAATGGCGGCCCTGGAGACAGGGGTCGCAGGTATCGCCGCCGGTCTCGACCGAGCGGTCGCAGGCGCACCAGCAGGCGCACTGCTCGTCGCCGTCGAGCAGGCCGTCGGCATAGGCCAGGGTCAGCCCCTCCGGGCTGTCGACGTCGTACTCGTCGTCATCGTCGAACATGGGTACCACCTGGCGCGAACCGTAGCGTGTCCTCGTGACAGCTCGGCTGTCGCAGCGGCGGCGACCCCGAGGACGTGGGGTCAGGCCCCACGAAAGGCTCGCACTCGCCCGGCGTCAGGCGGCGGTCGCGGGGACCTCCGCCAGGGCGTTCCGGCGAGCGGACGCACGCAGCATCCGCAGGATCTCGAGCCGGATGAGCAGGATGCCGGGCGAGAAGATCGACCAGTAGCGGCGGAACCGGCGGCGGGACTCCGGATCGGTGGTCGCGACCCGGGTGCGGGTGCGGAACGTGCAGGCCGCCTCGCCGTCGGGCTCGACCTCGATCGTCCACACGATCTTCGCGTAGCCCGGTTCGTCGAACGCGACGAACTCGTCGGGCGGCAGCGGGCGGAACACGACCTCGCCCTCCCAGGGCTGGCACACGGCGCCCATGACGAGCTCGCGACCAGGGTTCTCGGCGAGCTGGCCCCAACCCAGCGCCCGGGTCTCGGCCAGGAGACCCTGGGACGCCTCGGGCTCCCGGACCTCGTCGCCGCGCAGCCGGGCGGGCAACGTCCGTAGCGCGATCACCGCCGCGTTCACGGGCGACGCCTGCAGATCGAGCGCGGCCGCGGCGGCGAACGTCACGGCGGCCGGGGCATCGACGTGCACGTGGTGGCACTCGTCGACCTCGGGCTCGGGCATGACGGTGTCGATCAGCCCCGCATGGCCCAGGTCGCCCCGACGGCGACCGTAGCGCAGCCAGGTCAGGGTTCCGACGCCGGCCCAGCCGGCGGTGAAGGCAGCGGCCCCGGCGGCCGCAACCCGGATACCGGACAACGCGTTCATGCTGCTCCTTCGAGGGTGGCGCCTGGCCCGCTCGCCCCGCTCGCGCCGGCGCGCGCTGGGGCCTCGGCTCGAGTGCGCGCTGGGGCCTCGGCGCGAGTGCGCGCAAGGGCCTCGGCGCGATCGCGGATGCCCAGCAGGCAGCGCCGCATCATGACGATGTCGCCGGTGGTGGCGACGACGACGTAGAGGGTCCGGGTCGACAGCAGCGGCGGATAGGTCGCTCGCAGCCGGCTCACGAGGCGGGTCCTGCCGGGCGCGATCTCGTCCAGGGTCCACTCCCACGAGTACTCGCCCTTGCGGTCCCACCACAGCACGCGCCGGCCGGGCTCGAGCTCCTTGACCCAAACCCCGACCTCATCGCCCGGGATCATCGGCACCAGCTGGCCCACGGCGAGCGCCTGGAACTGGGGCAGGATCTCGGTCGTGCTCGCCGCACCGCCGTTATCGAGGCGATCGTAGCTGTACCAGCCGCCCCGCCCGCTGCCGATCTGGACCAGCCACGGCCAGACGTCCTCGGGCGCCGCGTTGATCGTGATCGCGCGGGTCGCGTTGTAGTCCGCGCGCCCGACCACGCCGTCGCCGGGCATCGGCCGGGTGGCCTCCTCATCGGTCGCGCCCCAGCGCATGGTCCACGGACGGACGATCCGGACGTACCCGGCGAGGGCCAGCAGCAGCGACCCGATGGCCGCCACCACGATGCGCCGCCCACCCATCGATCGCTCCTTCTCCGCCTGCCGGCCTGCCGTACGACGCCGGGACGCGACATTCCGCGCGAGGTCCGGCCTGATATCCGGCGCAGCGTGCGGCGCGCGCCGGCGTCGGGCCAGTGTCGAAGGTCCATGACTGCGGGTTACATCCGGCCGCGTCTCCTGCGCGGCCCGCCGTGCAGTCGCACGAGCAGCGATATCCGGGCCGGCGGAAACGCACGGAGGACGATTTGACGCACCGCGGCACAGGCGGCCACGATCGTCCGAGATCGCGCCGTCGACGGGCGAGGCGCAGGGACGCGGAGGGAGGCGGTGATGACGGCATTCCCCGGAACGAGGTCGACCGATCTCGAGCGCGACGAGAGCCGGGCCGCAAACCGGGGCGGCTTCGCGTTCCTCGCGGTGCACGGATCCGGACCGATCACGCCAGGCGAGCAGCCAGCTCCGAGGGCGCGATGACGATGAGCTCGGTGGTGGCGCGGGTCAGGCCCACGTAGAGGAGCTCGTCGAGGCGGGTGGCCGACGCCGGCAGCTCGACCAGCACCACGACCGGGCGCTCGAGCCCCTTGAACCGGCGCACGGTCTCGAACAGGACGACGTCGTTTGGCTCGGCCGGGACGGCCTCGGGCGGCAGCCCCTTCGAGGACCCGTCGTCGGCGATCGCCTCGTTCCACAGCACCACGTTGCCGAATTGCCGCGTCCTCCAGACCTCGCTCGCGGGCGCCGACCCGCCGGAGAGCACGACCAGGTCCCACGGCTTCACCCGCTCGACCTCGACCAGCTGGTGCAGGACGCGCCGGAGCGTCTCGATCGTGGGCCGTCCGGGCGCGGCCCCGACCACCCGGTGCCGCTTCTTGCCGCCCTCGCGGATCGCGAGGATCGCCTCGCCGCCGCGGTAGAAGCGCGCCGCGAGATCGGCCACCGAGCCCGGGTTGCGCCAGTTCTCGTGGAGGTCGACCCGCAGCAGGCCGAGCTCGCCCACGACATCGGCCCGGAACAGCGCCTGGCCGGGGTCGTGGAACACCCACAGGGTGCCCTCGCCGGGCTCGAAAAGCAGGAAGTCGAGCGTGTCGAGCCAGCCGCGCTCGAAGTCCTGGCCCTCGTCGACGACGATCGCGTGGAAGCGCTCGTCGGGCAGCGCATCGGCGGCAGCGTCAAGGGCGCTCGGGCAGCGTCTCGTCCCACCAGGCCTGCGGGATGGGGTTCGGGCGAACAGGCAGGATGCCGGCCTGCTGGCCCAGCCGCTCGCACAGGCGGTGGAAGGTGGTGATCTCGAGGTAGCCCGCGGCGGTGGCGTCGGCAAGGTCGACCAGCATCGTCGTCGCCAGGCGCTGGTTGAAGCACACCAGCAGCGTCCGGTAGCCCTCGCGGGCGAGCCGGCGGGCCTTCTCGGCCGCGAGCATCGACTTCCCGGAGCCTGCGGGTCCGATGACCTCGACGCGTCGCTCGCGGATGCGGCGCAGCAGGTACAGCTGCTCGCGCGAGGCCTCGAGCAGCAGCGGCGCGTCGTCCACGATCCGGCCGCGGACCAGGCGGTGGAGCGCGACCGTCGGGGCCAGGAGCTCGTCGAGCGTGCGCATCCCCGCCTCCTCGAGCGACCAGCCCCGGCCGCCGTCACCGACGACGTAGCCGAACGCGCGCTCGACCCAGGCGCGGGTGGTCTCGGGCGTCTCGAGCGCCTCGGCGTCGAGCACGATCTCGCGCGGCGCGTCGGGCCCGAGCAGGACGTGGCCCGGTGGCAGGCTGCCGAGGTCGACCGACGGGAAGGCGACGGCGTGGCCGGCGTGCGGCGTGCGCGGACCGCCGCCACCCGGGCGCTCGGGCCAGGCGGGCAGCGACTCGAGCTTGCGCACGAGCTGGTGCTGGCTCCGCATCGCCTGCTCGAACGGCGAGCGATCGAGGGGCAGGTTGCCGAGCCACCAGCGGCCCTCGTGGTCGCGGGATGGCTCGCCCGACTTCACCTCGAGGACGAGGAGGCCGTGCTCGGGGTGGGCGATGACGAGGTCCGCCTCGCCGTCCTCGGCCGGTCCGCCGTCGCGCATCGGCCCGGTCCACTCGACGTTGGGGTAGAGGCGGTACTCGGGCGGCAGCGCGGCCCGCAGCCGCTCGGTGACCAGGCGCTCGGCGTCCTCCCCTCGGGTCATGACGGGAGTATGGGCTTCCCGTGGGAGCGGCTGATGCCCAGGCGCACCGCGTACGAGCCACCGGCTGCGCGATCCGGCGCTTGCTGAGGCGCTCGCGATGGAACAGTCGCTCCCTTGGAACCGGCGATTGCCTTGACCGGATCCGAGGGTGCCATCCGAAACCGGATCCGATGGCCGAGAGGTGCTCCGTTTTCGACCGGCGGAATGTGCTCAGTTTTGGACCGGCGTCAACAACACGAGCGCCAGACGACGTGACAAACCTGGCACCGACAGTCGAGGATGTGGCTGAGTTGGGTCGCACGGCACGATCATCGAGCGGCACGGCGCGAAACGAAGGCTGTAGGGGGACTGATGACGGAGCCCGACCTCACAGGGATCTGGATACCGAACGATCGGTTCCGCGCTGAGGCGACGAAGTTCGCCGAGTACCGCGCGACGGAGCGCTACCGCGTAGACGAGGTCGAATACAAGGCCGCCCTGGCGGCCGTGCTGCGGGAGATCGCGTCGAAGGACGCTCTCGCGGCAGGGGCGGGCGGGATCGCGGCCCTGGCCTCTGGGCATCCAGACCTGGACGTGCTCGAGCTGACCGATGCGGAGCGCGAGCTGCTCGGCAAGTGGCCTGCGTTCCAGTCGCTGCTGAACCTGCTCGGCGGCGGCCAGGCGGCCGTGATTCAGGCCAGCACCCTCCGCCGGTGGGCGTCGGTGGGTTCGGCAGACGTCGCATCCGCGGTGGAGGACCTGCTACGCGGCGGCACCTCCGAAGCAGACCGGGTCGATGCCTTCCTGGGACGAGCCCAGGAGGCGTACAGGCGGTTGTTCGCGGATGGCCAGCTCAAGGCGCGGGAGGTGCCCCGGGTGGCGCCGCAACTGGCGGCCATCCTGCTCTGCCTGACAACGCCGGACCGGTACGGCCTGTACAGGCCGTCGATGTACGAGTTGTCGGCGAGGTCCTTCGAGTATCCGTTGTCGCTCGTCGGCTCGGTCGGGGCCCAGTACGCGGCGCTCAACGCGATGCTCGTCGACCTCCGCGACGCCTTGAGGTCCTCGGGCTGCCCAGTTGAGGATCTGCTTGAGGTTCACAACCTCCTCTGGATCCGCGCGAAGATCCCCGAGTGGAGTGGCCTCGGCGACGACCGCTGGGCCGAGGGCGACTTCGAGGCCATGCGGACGGAGCGTCCGCAGGACCCGACCGTCATCAACATCATCGACGGCAAGCTGCGGCGGATCGGCGACGGGCTTCGGGCCGAGCTCCGGGCAGCCACGGGCCGGGACTTCCGGGCGTCCATCCTCGGGAGGTACCCGCCGTCTCGGCGCTCGTGGTCGTGGATCAACATGTAGCTCGGCGAGCAGAGGTACGGCAGCCAGCCCACAGCTCGCCCGCAGCTGAACGTGGAGATCGGACAACACGGGATCGACGTCTTCTACTCGCTCGACCTGAGTTCGGCGGGTGGGCCGGCGGCGCCCGTCCGCGCCCGCGTGCGCGAGCGCCGCGGCGACCCGGCGCTGCTCGGGCCCGCGCTCGATGCCGGCTACTCCGAGACGCCCGCCTCGAACGACGAGCGCTACATGGTCCGCCGTCGGATCCCTCGCGAGACGGTCATCGCGTGGCCGGGCCTTGGGACCGATGAGCTCGCCGCCGAGTTCAATCTCCTCCTCCCGATCTACGAGGCGATGGCTGCCGAGGCGGCCCGACTCCTGCACCGAGAAAGGACACTGCCGTGGACCCGATGTTCGTCGACCTCGCCTAGGCCCTGGAGGACCGCGGCCAGGCGATCCTCTACGGGCCGCCCGGCACCGGCAAGACCTAGATCGCGCGCCGGTTCGCGGTGTGGTGGCTCACGAAGCGGGGGCGGTGACGCCGATGCCGTGCTGTCGAACCCAGCTCAATTCGCGCCGCGGACGCGAGGTTCACCCAGGCGCAGCGCGAGCGACGGGTATGGTGGGTCGTCGCCAACCCCGCCGAGTGGTCCTGGGACCAGCTGTTCAGCGACGGGAACGTCGAATACCGCTACGGCCGTATAAGTCCAACTACGAGCTGCTCCAGCCGGGCGACCTCGTCGTCGGATACCAGGCGAACCCCGACAAGAGGATCGTGGCCCTGGCCAGGATCGCGCAGGGCCTCCACCCGACCGCTGAGGGCCCGCAAATCACGATGGAGCCCGTCGCCAAGGGTCGCGACGGCATCACGTACGAGGAGTTGCTCGAGGATCCCCGTCCTCGCGACCAGCGAGCCGATGCGCTTCCGGAACCAGGGAACGCTCTTCCGCCTCGCCGGTGCCGAGGCCGACAACTGCTCGCCGGCCCTCTGCCGAACGAAACCCGAGCCTCCCAAACCTCGAGGCGATCGACCCGGCCGAGGGCATCGGGCACGCTGACCCGCGTGACCTTCCACCCTCGTACGGGTACGAGGACTTCGTCGAGGGCTACCGGCCGGTCGCCGACGACGACCGGCCAGCTCAACCTCGCGCTCGAGCGACGGCATCTTCAAGCGCGTCTGCCAGGCCGCGCGCGCCGACCCGGAGCGGCCGTACCTGCTGCTGATCGACGAGATCAACCGCGGCAACATCGCCGAAGATCTTCGGCGAGCTGATCACGCTGCTCGAGAGGGACAAGCGGGGCTCACGGTCGTGCTGCCGCAGAGCGGCGAGACCTTCTCCGTGCCGCCGAACGTCTTCGTGATCGGCACGATGAACACGGCCGACCGGTCGATCAGGCTGCTCGACGCCGCGCTCCGGCGTCGCTTCGCGTTCATCGAGCTGATGCCCGACCCCGCCCTGCTCGGGCGACGGCGGTCGAGCGACCTCGCGCTCGCCCGGTTCCTCGACGGGCTCAACCTCCGGATCGTCGAAGCGCGCACGGCCGCGAGAAGCAGATCGGCCACTCGTTCTTCCTCGACGGACGGCCAGCCCGTCGCCGTCGCCGAGCGCTGTTCGCGGCGCGCTTCCGCCACGAGATCCTGCCGCTCCTCCAGGAGTACGCCTACGAGGACTACCGGGAGCTCGAGGATACCTGGGCCCCGATCTCGTCGACGCGGAGCGGCAGCGCGTCGTCGCGGACGACAGGACGCCCGAGGAGCTCGTCGCTGCGCTCGCCGAGCGAATACGCGAGCTGAAGGAGGCCGAGCGGATGAGGTCGGCTGACCGTGGACGGGCGCCAGCCGGTCGACGCTCGACGGAGTGGCAGCGCGGCCGCATCGTCCGGACGTGGCGCTCGAAGCTGACGAGGCGGCCGTGGCGGCCGGCTGGCGCGAGGACGACCGGCTCGTCGTCGAGGTCCTCGACGACGGCGTCTGGGTGTCCGCGATGCTCGTGGGTCGGCGTCGTCCGTCTCCGCGACGTCGAGGTCCGGGTCGTGCCGAAGCTCGCCGGTGGCGACCTCGGCGTGGCTGCGCATGCTCGACTACGCGAGCGGGCTCGACGCGCTCCAGACGCACGACGCGGTCCGCACAGCTCCAGACTGAGGGCGCGCAGTCTCGTCGACCTGATCTGGCTGGCTGCTCGCGGATGCTGCCGATCGCGCATCGTCCGGCCGGCCTGCTCGCGGACTACGTGCAGCCGCGACGATGACGCTGCCCGTGCTGCGCGGTCGCCTGCGGGTGCTCGATCAGGTGCGCGACGCGCTACGGGCGATCGACCGCTCGAGTGCGCGTTCGACGAGCTCGAGACCGACATCGCCGAGAACCAGATCCTGGCGGCGGCGCTCGGCGATCGCACGTCGAGTCTGCTCGTATCCGAGGTGTGTGCGACGGATCGGGCTCCTGCAACCGGTCCTCGACGAGGTGTGCGACGCCTCGTCGCTCGACCCGGTGTCGGCTCGAGCCGTGCTCGACGACCACCGGCGCAACGAGCACTACCGCCCGGCCCACGAAATCGCGTGGCTGTTCCTCACCCGATCGGCCGTCGATGACGTGTTCGCGGCCGGGAGGACCGAGGCTTCGCGTTCCTGCTCGACATGAACCAGCTCTTCGAGGACTTCGTGACGCGTCTGCTCCGCGACGCGCTCGAGCCGGCAGGGACGCAGGTCGTCGCGCAGCGCCGCGACCGCTCGATCGTCGAGAACGAGCTGACGCGACCGGCCTTACGCAGCGGTCATCCCCGACATCCTGCTCGGATGGCCGTTCGTCTGGATCGCGCGTCCGGATGCCGGTCGATGCCAAGTACAAGCTCTACGACGTCAGGCGTCTGGACCCCGCCGACGTGTACCAGGCCTTCTTCTACGCCTACGCGTACCACAGGCCGACGGCGGGCGACCTGACGTCACCGTCAGCCCTGCTCGTGTACCCATCGTCCGAGGCAGGCACCCGCGTCGCGCTCCGCGTGCGGCGCGAGGACGGAGCCACTACGGCCAGGATCCGGGCGATCGGGGTCGACATCCCATCGGCGCTGCGGGCCATCGAGAATCGCACGATCTGGACACTGCCGGAGGTGCTCGAGGTCCGCCGCATCCTCGGCCACATCGCGCTCGCAAGCGCCTGAGCACGCACAGGGAGGGGACATCAGCCGCAGGTTCGAGCGCGACGACGAGGGTTACGTGGCCTGGCTACAGGCGAACCCGGACGGCTTCGTGCTGAACACGTACATGCACGTGACCTCCGACTACCTGATCCTCCACCGGGCACGGTGCCGCACCGTGAACCGCCCGCTCGCGGCGGACCGAAGCTGGACGTACGCCTACGGCAAGACCTGCGCCGCCAGCCGAGAGGAACTCGAGTCATGGGCGCTGACGAACGGCAGTCGCCTTGCACAACCGTGCGGAATCTGCCGACCCGGCGGATCCCCGAAGGCGGTGTCCTCGAAGCTGCCGGCGCCGGCTGCTCCGCACGGTCCGCGGGCGCCGCAACTGCTACTCCAGCCTCTGGACATGACGGGGCAGGGCATCGCTGTTCGGATCGAGCCGATGCCAGGCATGGCTCCCGATGCTCCGCCGCTCGTCATCGAAGGCGCGCAGTGGTTGTCCGAGACCTTCTTCCGGCGGGATCCAAGCGCCGTCGGGCCCAACTCCTTCGACGCCTACATCCACCAGTCCCAGCTCGATCCCACGCTTCGCGACAGGGTCACGCACGACAACGTCACGGCCGTGAACACCACGATGGCCGCCCGGACCTCTCACAGCACGTGGGATGGCGTGATCCAGGGCGCAAACTGGGCTTGGCTCACCGCCCTGGACCCGGCATGGGACCTCATCGAGATGAGCGACGACGCCTGGACGGCCTCCGATGTCGAGCGGCTGCTGGAGGTCGCCTTCACGTCGGTGCAGCGGCCCGGACTCCAGATCGCCGTCGTGACCAAGGTCCTCCACATCAAGCGCCCGCGGCTGATCCCGGTGCTCGACAGCCTGGTGCTGAGCCAGATCGGCGCGCGGTACTCGGAGGACGTTCGGACCTGGGTCGCGGCGATGAAGCACGTGCGCTCGATCGGGCAGACGAACCTTGACGGTCTGGCCGACATCAGGACGCATCTCGAACGGAATGGCATCGGAGATCGGTCCCTTGTCCGCATCCTCAATTCGCTGCTTTGGACGGCGACTCCCGGAGCGGCCCTCTTCGGGCATCTGTCTCAGTGGGAGCGCGTGTTCCGGCCGCGGTCCGCGGACAAGACCTAGTCCCCCAAGGCCTTCACCAGCGCCTCACGGGCGTCGGCGTAGTAGAGGATCGAGATCTTCGTGGCCATGTCGTCCGAGAGGTCGTTGAGCTGCCGGCGCGCCGAGATCGGGATGAGCAGCGTCGCGGCGCCCTTCTCGACCGCCAGCTCGGCGACGGCGACGGCGTTGTGGACGGGCTCGATGCCGCCGCCCAGGTTCAGGCCGCCGACGGCGATCAGCCCGCCTCTCAGGCTCTTCTCGAGCAGACCGCTCGCGAGCGCCAGGAGCACCGGCAGCCCGAGGGCAGTCGCCGCTCCGCGCGGCAGTCGAACGCGCGCAGCTGGACGTTGAACTCGTGCTGGCGCGGGTCGCGGTCGCCGACCAGCTCCGGCGCGCGGGCGAGCAGGTTCTGCTCGCGCGACCGGACGCTCTCGCGGAACGGCGCCGGCGCAGGCTGGTTGAGATCTTCACGCCGGAGCCCGGGCCGACGGTGACCTCGATGCGGTACAGGCCCGGGTTCTCGCCTTCGCCGCCGGGGCTGATCGCCCAGACCTGGCCGGGCGGCAGCGGGTCGGTGCCGATCGCGTCGGGGCTCTGGAGCTCGGGCGTGGTGACGAACTGCTCGACGCCGTCCTCGCCCATCGTGTAGCTGAAGTGGGTGTTGCGGAACTCCAGCGCGCCGATGCGCTTCTGCTGCTCCTTGACCCGCCGGCGGCACTCCAGCGCCAGCCGCACGGCCCACTCGAGGTCCTCGTCGGAGATCGGCATCGGCGGATCGGGATAGAGGAGCTTGAGCAGGCCGCTCACGGTCTTGTTGACGGCCGTCGTGTCGCGGCCGCTCAGCGCGCCGCCGTAGAGGACCCGCCCCTGGATCGCCGGCAGCCGCGACTGCGTCGCGCAGCCGGCTCCAGCGACTCGGAGAGGAAGTCGCTGACCAGCCCGAAGTGCTCGGTGAAGAGGTCCTGGTTGAGCTTCGGCACGTCCCAGCCGGGCAGGTAGGCGTGGATGCGGTCCATGAAGGCCGTGTCGTTGCGCATCTGCTTGCGGGAGCGGGCCGAACAGGTGGCTCGACGCGCTGCTGGTGCGCGACGTCGACGTCGAAGTTGCCGACCAGCACGATGCTGCCGACGGCCCGGATGCGTCTCCTTGCCGCGGCTGAACTCGCCGGACTCCATGTAGCCCTTCATGATGTTGACGCCGTCCTTCTGGTCGAAGGAGACGCCGCAGACCTCATCGAAGCAGACGACGTCGTACTGGCCACGAGGCCGCGCTGGCCGGTGGCGTTGTTGACGAACATCCGGGCGACGGTCGCCTTGCCGCCCGAGACGAGGTGGGCGTACGGCGAGACCTGCTGGAACAGGTGGGACTTGCCGGTGCCGCGCGGCCCGAGCTCGACCATGTTGTAGTTGCGCTCGACGAACGGGACCATCCGCAGCAGCAGCACGTCCTGCGCGCGCTCGGTCGAGGCGCCGCCGGCTCGAAGCCGACGCTGCGCAGCAGGAGGTCCTGCCACTGCTGCGGCGTGAACGCCGCGCGGCCCTGCGCCAGGACCTCGAGCACGTCCCGCTTGCGAGAGCTGGATCGGGCGCAGGCCCACGATCCCGAACGGCCGGCCCTTCGCCTCCTCGGCGATCGTGGCGTCGTACTCGAGCGTCGATCTCGGCGTAGAAGCCGCCGGTGAGCATCCGCTCGTTGCTCGCGGACCAGGTCGTCGCCGATGCGCACGTCCTTGAGCTGCAGGCTCGGCAGCGTCGCGAGGTAGCAGTCGGTGCCGGCGTCGAGGCGCGCGGTGACGAGGTCGATGAGCTTGACGGTGCCGCGCTCGCGCGCCCGGGACTTGAACAGCTCCTCCTCGCCGGCGCGCACGGTGCGGTCCTGCAGCTGGCGCTGGACGATCGGCGAGGCCCTCGGCGATCTCGGCCTCGTCGGTGCTGGCGCAGTAGCGGCCGAGCAGGAACTCGCCGACGTAGGTCGGCACCGGGTACTGGCCCTTGAACTGCGCGCGAGGTCCTTGCGGACGACGCTGCCCGGGAAGGCCTCGGCGGCCAGCCGGTCGAGCGCGTCGAGCTCCATCAGTCGTCTCCTCCGATCGTCGACCTTGCGCCTGCGCGAGGACGTGCCCGCCGCGTCGAGGACGACGAGGAAGGCGCGACGTGCCCTCGCGGTCGTCGTCCTCCACGAGGAAGCTGCCGCGCCGTCGCCATCGACGGCCCGGCGCCCGGCGACGAGGCTGGACGCCGGATCCCCGGCCTTGCGACGGAGGTCGACCTGGCGCTCCGTCGGGCGCGCCGGTCACGCGGTGACGCGCGCCCGCAGACCGCGCCAGCGAGACCGCCAACTCGATCGGTCCGCGGGCGGCGCCCGCGCGGACCGATGATGACGGGCGTCACGCACTCCTGCGGGCTGACGCCCGCCGTGCTCGTAGACCGCGCCGGCGACGAAGCGGCGAGATCCCCGGCGCGACGGCGATGCGCACATCGGCGTCCCAGTACCAAGGCACCGTCGGGCCCGCGAGCCGCGGCGCCGTCCGCCAGCCGCGCGGCCCGCCCCTTCCGCGGTCGTCCGTCTCTTGCGGACGGCAGCTCCGACCTTCGGGAGGCCGCCGGGCAGGTAGAGCCAGCCATGGTCGGTGACGATGACGACCTGCTGCCAGCCGCGCCGT
The DNA here is from genome assembly GCA_963841545.1 of uncultured Chloroflexia bacterium. Classification (GTDB taxonomy): domain Bacteria; phylum Chloroflexota; class Limnocylindria; order Limnocylindrales; family CSP1-4; genus CAIXZV01. The sequence goes on from CAWJDE010000007.1 coordinate 294,785, forward strand.
GAGGAGCAGGCCGACGCGCCGCTCGACGCTTCTCGGACCTCGCGAGTCGAGGAGCGTCGGCAGGTTCGCGTCTCGTGGTGGCCGAGCTCGTCGATATCGCCGTGCTCGGTCCACGCCCGCCCGGCGGGGTCGCCGGTCTCGCCGTCCGAGCACCTGATAGCCCTTCTCGGTGAGGAGCTTCCGAAGCCCGGCCACGCCCAGGTCCGCGCCACCCCCGCGCGGCGCCGGGGCGAGGGCCGTGCCGGGGCCCAGGGCATCGACCACGGGCGAAACGGCAGGCTTCGCGGTGGAGGTGATCGTCGGCAGGGCGGTCAGCCGAGCATCGACAGAGACCGCCATCACCGCCTGCAGCAGGGCCTCGCAGGCGTCGCGCGATATCGAACCGGAGGCCGTCTGAAGAACACGACGCAGTCCCGACGGGCCACTCGTCGATCGGCGCGCACCGGGTAGTCGGTGCCGCCCCGGGGCGATCGCCTTCTGGAGTCGCTCGGCGCCGATCTCGAGCCACGGCACGATAGACCGCAGGATCGCCGTGCCGACCGCGTCCACGTCGGTCGGCTGCCTCGACAGCCGCGAGGGCCCGCATGACGGCGTCGTCGGCAAGCCAGCCGTCGGCCGTGTAGGCATCCATGATGTCGCTGATCGTGCCCGTCCGGCAGCGTCTGCTACGTACGCTCGCTGCGAGGATCGCGAGGGACGCAAGGGCGAAGGCCAGCGGCGAGTACCCAAGGCGCGCCCAGACCCAGCGGCGGCGCTCGCGGTGCTCCTATTCGAGGGTCAATGAGCCGCGCCCGCGCGGGGTCCGTCCTTCGGTCGCGAGCGTGAGAAGGGCCGCCCGAAGGTTCGACTCTTCGGCCTCGTTCTCCTGCGGCCATCCGTCACGCGCGTCGAACAGGCCGACGGGCGTCCCGGGCTTCGCCCGTTCGAGGCGCCTCTTTGGCGAGCCGCTCGAAGGCGGTCCTCGACGTTCGGGTAGCGGTCAGGCGCGTCGGCGAACGCCGCCAGGCCAGGATCCAGGCGTCCGTATGGCGCTGGCCGAGGTGCTGAGTGCGACGCTCAACTCACCGGCGTCGATCAGGTCGAGGCCAAAGCGAGCGACCGGAACGTTTCACGGAATGCGTGCGCATGGCGGCGGAGCGCGATGCGGCGAACGCTGCCGGGTCGTTGAGCACTCGAGGACGGCGCGGTCGAGGTCCGGGAAAGGAGGCTCGTTGAAGAAGTCCGCCTTCAGCGGCGCCTTGCGTCGCAGATCGTCGACCGCCAGGCGGCAAGGACACCCGCGGCGTTCCGCAGGGCGGCCTTCGTGGCCTCGTCCGTGGCTACCTCGATGCCCAGACCGCCGCGCGCAGGCGCGGCGCCGAGGAACGCCGCCAGGGTCCAATCGCGGTTGCCCAGCTGCGCGAAGATCGTGCCTCGAAACTGGAGCTCGAGCGAGCGGCCGGAACTCGAGCCGCGCTCCTCGACGGTCCGCACTTGGGCTCTTTCGTAGCCGGGGAGGTAGATGATCGGCGACGCCGTCGGGAGCCGGGCCTGGGACGGATGCGTCCACGACGCAGCGATCCGCATCGCGGGACCGGTCGCACGACGGCGGGTCGTAATCGCCGAGGGTCAAGAGCGGGCGCTGCGCTCCACGAGCCGGGCAAGCGGCGCCCACTGGCGGCCCTTGTCGGGCCAGAGGATCGCCGCGGGCGGGGTCTCGCTGTCCTGGCGAACGCGACGTTCGGGTCAAGCGCCGCGATCAGGCGGCTGAGCGAAGGTGGCGGTCTCGCGCACGATGAGGCCCCGATGGCAGCCCGCTTCGCCGCGGCGTGAAGTGGCGGTCGTTGATCCGCTCGCGCGCCATCCAGGGTCGGTGCCGCGATCCTTGTTCCAGTTGACGGTGAACTTCGCGCGCAGGATGCCTGCGGCGACGAACGGGCGGACGTTGAGCCCGGACGCCGTCGTCGAGGTCAGGCTCCCAGCCGATGGGCTGATCCGCGAGCGGCTTCCAGCGGACGTAGATGTCGTAAGGCGGCTCGCCCTCGAGGATCGCAGCGAGCTTGGCCTGGAGGTCGCGCGCAGCCTTCAGGCGGGAGTCGGCTCCAGGCTCCCCCGCTCGGACACCGGCGCGCTGCCGCTCGAGCCACTCACCGAGCTGGGCGTACGGGGACGCTTCGGCAAGCGCCTCGCGGTCGAGGCGGTGGTAGTGAAGGATGGCGCTTGAAGCCGTCTCGCCGCCCGTCCCAGATCTGCCAGACGAACGGACGGTTGCCGAAGAGGCGAGCGTGCTGCTCGAAGAACTCGTCCCGCAGCCAAGACCCCAGGGTCGTGGCCTTGCCGCCGGCGAGCCGGAGCAGCTCCTCTCGCTTCCTCGCGGACCACTCGGCGCCATACGCCGCGGCAAGTAGGCGATCGAGGCGCTCAGCCGCGGGAGCCTCCCCCCACAGCAGGCAAGCAGACGATGCCGTCCGGGTCCGCGAGCGGGATCGAGGTCGTCGGGCTCCTGATCCGGCCAGCGATACCCGAGCAAGGCGGGCGACTGCGACTTGAAAGCGGGGCCTGGGACCCCACAACGTTGCCCTTGAACAGCCACTGCGTTGGATCGTCGGTCCGCGGCTCCGGGAGGCCGTCCGGATACTGCTCCGCTGCCACGCGGGCCCAGCGCTCTTCGTCGAATGGGATCAGGGAGAGCGTCCCGGTGTTGATCTTCATGCCGGGCTCGAGCTGCCTAGCCGCCACAGCGAACTCGCTCGACGCCGCATAGGCCCAGAGAGCGGCCGCTGCGTTCAGATCACGAGGAACGACCGGAGTGACGTTGCTGTCGAACCTGTCCCCCTGATAGAGAGTCACCGGGAGGCTGCCCATGAGGCTCACA